>NZ_JAYRUJ010000001.1:0-48981 GCF_041919135.1 Tabrizicola sp.
CGGCAGCATCTCGGCCTCGAGGAATTCCACCAGCTTGCGGTTGGCGAAATAGTCGGGCTGCACGATGGCCACCTTGTCGCCGCGCGTCACCGTCGCTCCCACGGCGAGGAACAATGCGCCCTGCGTGCCCGGCGTGAGGATCAGCCCGTCGCGCGCATCGACCGGGGCGCCGGTGAAGGCCGCCAGCCGCGCCGCCACCGTCTCGCGGATCCCCATGTCGCCGCGATATTCGGTATAGGCCTGCGCGCCGCCAAGGGCCACGCCGGCCGCGAAAAGATCGAAGCTGCCGGGCGAGGGCGGATGCGCGTCCACATCGCCATGCGAGAAATCGACCGGCCGCCCCTCCAGCCGGTCGCCCCTCAGCACCGCGGCCAGCCCCTCGCCGCTCTGGCGCACCTCCTGCCCCGGGGCGTTGTCATTGGCAAGTCTGGCGAATTTGTCCTGGATCGACATCTGGTTTTCCTTGGCATGCCGTTGTCCCCACCTTCTTACCGCCGGGAACGGGAATGGCAAAACGGCGCTTTCCTGTTTCGAGGAATGGCAAGGCATTCATCCCGTCGTGCAGACGGAAACACCTTTCCTCGTCCCCGGCGGGTCCACCTGCGAGGTGATCGGCTCGCATCAATCACCCGTTCGGGTTGCCTGAAGCGCCCGGACGAAGATGTCCCAGGACCGCAGAAGGCGCTGTTCGTCGATGTCGCGGCCGATAAGGACGATGAAATCAGGATCCCCGGCGCCCGGCGGGGCCTCGGGCAGGATTTCGGGCGCCTGCACATGGTGCCGGACCGATTGCAGCAACAGCCGCCCTGCCGGAGTCGTGATCACGCCCTTGATGCGCACGATGCGGTCGCCCCGGGCATGCAGCAGCGCCGAAAGCCACGCGGACAGCGCCCACCACCCGCCTGCGTCGCGGGCGTCCAGGCGATGGGCCAGGATCGGGGTTGCCGCCTCCGGCTCGGGCAGGTCGAAGGGCGCCGCGGCGGGGTCGATCTCCTGCGGCGCCTCGACGCCGAATTCGGCCCAGGAGACCGCCGCGCCGGGGGCCAGAAGCCGGAGAGTGGCGGCCAGCCGCGACCGCTGCGGCAGGTCGGTTCCGGCCGCCTTGGTGACCACGATCTCGTCCGCCGCCTCGATCTGCCGGCGGGCCAGGGGTTCCCCGGCCAGCTGATCCATGGCGGCGCCGGCATCGACCAGCACGATCGTGCGGGCCAGGACGATGCGGCGGACCAGCACCGGATCGTCCTGCAAGGCGCGGGCGATGGCGGCGGGGTCGGCCAGGCCGCTGGTTTCCAGCACGAGGGCGTCGATCGCCCCGGCCCCCGCGCCGGTGGCGTCGTCGCAGATCCGGCGCAGCGCGGCGATCAGGGCGGCGCGCCCGGTGCAGCAGGCGCAGCCCCCTGCCAGCACCTCCAGCCGGTCGGCCCGCCCCAGGAGCAGATCGTCCACCGGCAGTTCGGCGGCCTCGTTCACCAGGACATGCACCCGGCCGAACCGGCGGGTGTAAAGCTGGTGGCGCAGCCAGCTGCTCTTGCCCGCCCCGAGGAAGCCCCCGACGATGGTCAGGGGCAGCCGACCATCCGGGCGGACCTCAGCCAAGACCCAGCGCCCGGTCCGAAAGCGGGTCGATCGGGCCGCCGGCGAGCCGCGCGGCTTCGCGCCAGAGGGACTCGAGGTCCGGCACCAGCACCCATTCGCCGCCGGGCGCGAACAGCTGCAGCCCCGGCGTCACGCCATCGTCGCGGGCCGTCAGCCCATAGCGCGCCAGCAGGCGGTTGACGACCGCCAGCCGGGTAAAGCGCAAGCGCAGCCGGTCGCCGGGGCTGGAGGCCCCGGCATCGGTCCAGTGACCCGGCGCGGCCGGAAAGCCGCAGGCGTTGCACATCTCTCAGATCACCTCGGGCCGCTTGCCGCTGTCGAAGGGATAGCGCCTGCGGAAATCGGCGGCGATGGCGTCGAAGGTGGCCCATTCGATGCCCTCGTGGCCGTTGATGTGCTCGATCAGCCGCTCCAGCATCAAGAGCACCTGCGGGCGGCCCGCGACGTCGGGGTGGATGGTGAAGGCGAAGACGGCATAGTCCATCTCGCGGTAGACCCAGTCGAACTGGTCGCGCCACATCTCCTCGATATGGCGCGGGTTCACGAAGCCATGGCTGTTCGGCGATTTCTTCATGAACATCATCGGCGGCAGGTCGTCGACATACCAGTTCGCGGCGATGTCCACGAGGTCGATTTCCGTGCCGTGCTTCAGGGGATGCATCCAGTCCCTGGCCTGTTTGGTGTAGTCGATCACGTTCCAGCTGTCGCCGACGCGGGCATAGAAGGGCTGGAAGTCGCGGTAGCCCTGGCTGTGGTCATAGGAGAAGTCGTATTTCTTCAGCAGCGCCGCGGTATTGGCCGACATTTCCCACCAGGGCGCGACATAGCCGGTGGGCGGCTTGCCGGTCAGCTTGTCGATCAGCTCGATCGACTTGACCAGAACGTCCTCTTCCTGCTGCGGCGTCATCGCGATGGGATTTTCGTGCAGATAGCCATGCGCCCCGACCTCGTGGCCCGCATCGACGATCATCCTCATTTCCTTCGGGAAGGTCTCCAGCGAGTGGCCGGGGATGAAGAAGGAGGTCTGCAGGTCGTATTTCCTGAACAGCCGCAACAGGCGCGGGATGCCGACCTCGGTCGCGAAGATGCCGCGCTGGATGTCCGACGGGCTGTCGCCCCCGCCGTAAGAGCCGATCCAGCCGGCGACCGAGTCGATGTCGGTGCCGAAAGCACAATAGATCTTCTTGGCCATGTCGTTCCTCCTGGTTGGGTCTCGCGGTCAGACGCCGCTGGGAATGTTCTGCGGATCGCGCTGGACGAAGCGGGGCGAGTTGAGGTCCTTCCAGACCGACAGCGCCCGGCTGGCGGCGGGGAAGGCGGGGCGCGGGATATAGATGCCGTGCCCGGCGCTGGGACGGGTGTTCTGGCCGTGGCTCCAGACCACCTTGCCGCGCGACAGGGTATGGCGGGCCTGGGCAGAGACCTCGATGCCCTCGAACACGTTGTAATCGATGATCGACAACTGGTCGGCGGCACGGATCGTCTTCTTCAGCCCGGGGTCCCAGACGACGATGTCGGCGTCGGCCCCGGGCACCAGCGCCCCCTTGCGCGGGTAGATGTTCAGGATCCGCGCGATATTGGTCGAGGTGACGGCGACGAATTCCTCGGGCGTCAGGCGGCCGGTCTCGACCCCCCTGGTCCAGAGGACGGCCAGCCGGTCCTCGAGCCCGCCGGTCCCGTTCGGGATCGACGGAAATCCCTTCAGCCCCATGCGCTTCTGGGCGGTCGTGAAGGCGCAATGGTCGGTCGCCACCACCTGCAGGCTGCCCGCGGCAAGCCCGGCCCAGAGGCTGTCCTGATGCCGCTTGTCGCGGAAGGGCGGCGACATCACCCGGCGGGCGGCATGGTCCCAGTCCTTGTCGAAATATTCGCCTTCGTCCAGCGTCAGGTGCTGCACCAGCGGCTCGCCCCAGACGCGCATCCCCTTCTGGCGGGCGCGGCGGATGGCCTCGTGCGCCTCTTCGCAACTGACATGGACCACGTAGAGCGGCACGCCCGCGGCATCGGCGATCATGATGGCGCGGTTGGTCGCCTCGCCCTCGACCTCGGGCGGGCGGGAATGGGCATGGCCCTCCGGGCCGGTCTTGCCCTGGGCCATGAACTTCTTCTGCAACTCGGCGATGATGTCGCCGTTCTCGGCATGGACCAGCGGCAGGGCGCCCAGTTCGGCGCAGCGCGAGAAGGAGGCATACATCTCGTCGTCCTCGACCATCAGCGCACCCTTGTAGGCCATGAAGTGCTTGAAGGTGTTGACGCCCAGCTTCACGACCTCGGCCATCTCGCGCCAGATCGTCTCGTTCCAGCCGGTGACGGCGACATGCCAGCCGACGTCGATGCAGATCCTGCCGTCGGCCTTGCGGTGCCAGTCCCGGACGGCATTCACCAGCGAGCCGTCGGGCCCCGGCAGCACGAAGTCGACGATCATCGTCGTGCCACCCGACGCGGCGGCGGCGGTGCCGGATTCGAAGGTCTCGGCGGTGGTGGTGCCCATGAAGGGCATTTCCAGATGGGTATGCGGGTCGATCCCGCCGGGAATGACATAGGCGCCCGAGGCATCCACCACCTTGTCGCCCTTCAGGTCCGTGCCGATCGCGGCGATCTTCTCGCCCTCGATCAGGATGTCGGCCTCATAGCTGCGGTCGGCGGTGACGAGGGTTCCTCCCTTGACGACGGTGGTCATGCTTCGATCCTCCAGGAAAGCAGGGAAAGCTCGGCAAAGCGGTCGGGCTGGCCGGCGAGGATGAGGAAGGCGAGCAGGAGCCGCGCCTTCAGCGCATCCAGATCCCCGGCAGGGACAAGGCCGCGGCGGATCAGGTCGATCTCGGCCCCCGGCTGGCCATAGGTGCGGGTCAGGACGCGGCCGCCCCCCGTGCGGCTGGCGAACACCACCGGCATGCGACGGGCGGCCTCGCCCAGCGCCTCGGCCCAGGAGGCCGCGGCATGGCCGCCGCCGGACAGTTCCACCACCAGCCCCGCCGCGCCGGCCCGCAGGGCGGCGTCAAGAAGGCGCGGCGGCTCGTCCAGGCCGGGCTTGAGGATCGGCACGAAGGGCATCCCCTCGCCCTTGAGCGCCAGCGCGGGCGCGCGCGGGCGGCGGCCGCGCAGCGCGGGACGACCCTCGGCCAGCCAGCCCAGCGGTGCGGGCGACCAGAAGGCGCCGGTCGCGGTGGTGTCGCGCTTCCGCACCCAGGGGGCGGCATGGATCGTATCGTCGAAGACCACCAGCACCCCCTGGTCGCGGCAGAGGGGATCGGCGGCGCAGGCCACGGCGGCGGCCAGGTTTGCCGGGCCATCCGGTCCGGGAAGCGAGGGATGCCGCATCGCCCCGGTCACGACGACCGGGATGCGGCCATCGTGCAGCAGGTCGAGGGCATAGGAGGTCTCCTCGATGGTATCGGTGCCTTGCGTGACCACCACGCCGGCCGCGCCCCCGGCCTCGACCCGGCGGATCAGCCCTGCCAGGTCGCGCAGGTTGGCAAGGCCGATCTCCACGCTGGGCACCCGCGCGAGGGTGCGCGCCCGGATCGGGGCCAGGTCCTTCAGCCCGGGCACGGCGGCGATCAGGTCGTCGGCCGTCAGCCCCGGCACCACGCCATTCCCGTCGGGGCGCGGGGTGCTGGCGATGGTGCCGCCCAGGGCGATGACCTCGATCCAGGCGTCCATCTCAGTCCTCGTGCGGGGTGCCGGTCGAATTGTTCTGGCCCGGCAGGACATGGTTGAACCGCGCCTCCCACGAGGCGCGGACCCTCTGGCCCACCTCGTTCGGCGCGGCGTAATACCTGTCGACGTCGAGATAGGCCACGAATTCCTCGCGCGAGCCGGTATCCAGCGCGACCTTCACGAAAGTCCCCTGGTATTCGATGTTTGCGACGGTGCCCTCGGTGCAGTTGCGCCCGCCGCCGAGGTCGGACGCCAGGTGGATCCGGTCGCGCCGGACCGAGAAGTTGACCGTGTCGCCCGCCTTGACGCCCGCAATCGCCGGGAGATCGTGCAGGGTTCCGTCCTTGCTGCGGACCACGGTCTGCCCGGCATCGGCGGCATCCACCGTGCCGGAGAGGACGTTCTGCCCGCCCATGAACCGCGCCACATAGGGGCTGTGCGGATGGTTGTAGACTTCGCGCGGGCTGGCGGCCTGGTCGATCACGCCGTGGTCCATCACGACGACCTGGTCGGCAAGGGCGATGGCCTCGGGCTGGGTGTGGGTGACGTGGATGAAGGTGATGCCAAGCTGGTTCTGCAGGCGCTTCAGCTCTACCCGCATCCGCAGCCGCAGGAATTCGTCCAGCGCCGACAGGGGTTCGTCCAGGAGCAGGACCTTGGGCTTGGTGATCAGGGCCCGCGCCAGCGCCACGCGCTGTTGCTGCCCGCCCGAAAGCTCTGACGGCACCCGGTCGGCAAGGTGCAGCAGCTGCACCCGGTCCAGCATCTCGCGCGCGGTGTCGCGCCGCTCGGCGGACGGCACGCCCCGGACCTTCAGGCTGAAGCCCACGTTGTCGGTCAGCGACAGATGCGGGAACAGCGCATAGTTCTGGAACATCAGCGCCGTGCCCCGGCTGCCGGTCCGCGCGTGCGTCACGTCCTCGCCGCCGATGGAGATCGTGCCCGAGGTCGGTGTCTCGTGCCCCGCGATCATGCGCAAAAGCGTGGTCTTGCCGCAGCCCGAAGGGCCGATCATGCAGCAATAGGCGCCGCCGTCGATGGTCAGGTCCACGTTGTTCACGGCGCGCACGGGGCCATACAGCTTGGTGACGCCGCGGATGTCGATCCGGCTCTGCTCGCTCATTCGGCCCTATCCCTGTTTGGCGCGGGCGCGCCTTTTCTGCACGATGGCGATCGCCAGGAAGGCGGCGGCGATCACCAGGAAGCTGACGGCCGAGGTCACCGTGCCGATGGCATAGAGCGCCGGCGTGGTGACGTTGGTCGTCATGTTGGAAATCTCGATCGGCAGCGTGTTGCTGCCGCCGACGGTCAGCAGCGACCGGGGCATCTCGTCGTAGGACAGCGTGAAGCCGAACAGCGCCACCGCGATCAGGCCGGGAAACAGGATCGGCACGGTGACATAGGCCAGCACCTGCCAGGGCCTGGCCCCGGCGTCGCGGGCGGCTTCCTCCCAGGATCCGTCGAAGCGGTTCAGCACGGCGAACATGATCAGAAGGCCGAAGGGCAGCGTCCAGGACAGATGCGCCCCGAGGCCCGAGAGCCACCAGCCCAGCCGGAAGCCGAGCAGCTGGAACAGCTGGCTGATCCCCAGGCCCAGAAGGATGCCCGGCACGACGAGGCTGACGATCGACAGGTAGAAGATCGGCCCCGCCCCCCAGAACCTGCGGCGGAAGGCAAGGCCCGCGAACAGGCAGACCACCGCCGTGATCACCAGCGACAGCCCGCCCAGGGCCAGCGAGCGGCGGAAGGCCCCGCCGAGATCGCCATAGCGGCTGGAGGACCACAGGTCCACGAACCAGTGGGTCGAGACCCCCCGCATCGGGAAGGTCAGCCCGCCGCCGGGACCCTGGAAGCTGAGGATGAAGATCATCAGCATCGGGCCGTAGAGGAAGACGACGAAGAGGCCGAAGAAGCCGGCCAGAAGATAGAAGGCCAGGCCGCGGCGTGATGTGGTCGTCTGCGTCATCGCCACTACCTCGCCAGTTCCGAGCGGATGTCCACCACCCGCAGGATTGCCGTGACCATCAGCAGCACCACCGCCACCAGCAGCACCGCCATCGCCGAGGCGACCGGGTAGTAAAGCTGGTCGATGTTGTTCTTCATCGCCGAGACGACCGAGGCGCTTTGCCCGCCGCTCATCACCCGGACCACGAAGAAATCGCCCATCACCAGGGTGACGACAAAGATCGAGCCCAGCGCGATCCCGGTCTTCGACAGCGGGATGATGACGTTCCACAGGATCTGCGCCGGCGTCGCCCCGGCATCGCGCGCGGCCTCGATCAGGTTCGAATCGATCTTGGCCATGCTGTTGAAGATCGGCACGATCATGAACAGCGTGAAGAGGTGAATATAGGTCAGCACCACCGCGAAATCCGAGTAGAGCAGGATGTCCAGCGGCTGGTCGATCAGGCCCGCCTGGATGAGCATGCTGTTGAACAGCCCCTCGCGGCCCAGGAAGGGAATCCAGCTGACCATGCGGATCACGTTCGAGGTCCAGAACGGGATCGTGCACAGCAGGAACAGCCCGATCTGCAGCTTGAGGCTGCGGACGTGGAAGACCAGGAAATACGAACAGGTAAAGCCGATGGCCGTCGTCGCCACCAGCGTCAGCAGCGCGTATTTCAGCGTGGCGAGGAACAGCTTCAGCGTGACGGGAGAGCCCAGGACCTCGGCATAGTTCGCCCAGGTGAAGGCCGGATAGACGGCGATGCCGTCGAACTCCCAGAAGCTGAGCATGACCACGGTGACCAGCGGAATGCCGACCATGGTCAGCATCAGGAAAGCCAGCGGCGCGACCTGAAGATAGGGCGCAAGCCGACTGCCGGACGGAGAGGACCTCCCGGACATGGAACCATCCTTGTTGGTGGCAGGTGCTGCGGGCCGGCCCGGCGCTGCGTCACACCGCAGGCCGGACCGGAAAGCGGGATCAGGACGAGACGAACTCGTTCCAGCGCTGGATCATGTAGCGGTCCTCGTCCATCACCGCGTTCCAGCAGGCGATGTTGCCCATCCGCTGCTCGAAGCTGCCGCCATCGCGCGAGGATCCGGCCTTGTCCATGATGTTGCCGTAGGGATCCTTGATATCCTCGGTCGCCGCCTTGCCTTCGTACCAGTAGCCGCGCTCGTTCTCCGAGAGGTTGGCCTTGGCGGTTTCGGGAACCGAGGAATAATAGCCCTGTCGCGCGATGAAGGCGCCCTGCCAGCCCGTGAGATACCAGTTCAGGTATTCATAGGCGGCCTCCAGCTTGATCCCTTCCAGATGGCGCATCAGGCCCATGCCCACGCCCCAGCCGCGATAGCCTTCCTTCAGCCCCTGGTAGACGCAAGGAATGTTGCGCGATTTCACCGCGGTCACGGCGGGCGACCACATCGACTGGATCACCACCTCTCCCGCCGCCATCAGGTTGACGCTTTCGTCGAAGGTCGACCAGAAGGCACGGAACTGGCCGTCCTTCTTCAGCGCGATCAGGGCGTCGATCGTCTTGTCGATCTCCTCCTTGGTCATGTTGCCCTTGTCGCCGTATTTCAGGTCGCCGCGGGCCTCCAGCGCCATCGCGGCGTCCATGATCCCGATCGAGGGGATGTTGACCAGTGCGGTCTTGCCCTTGAATTCGGGATTGAACAGTTCGACCCAGCTGCTGATCTCGCGGCCGACGAGGTCGGGGCGGATGCCCAGGGTGTCGGCGTTGTAGATCGTGGGCATGGCGGTCGCGAGGCCGGTCGGCGCCGCCGCGAATTCGGTGGATTCGGCACTGTCGGTATACAGCACCTTCACCGGCAGGGTGCCCTGGCGCGCCATGTCGGAGCCGTCGAAGCTCTTGCCGTCGCGCATCAGCGGGGTGATGTCGCCCCACATCTTGATCTTCGTGGTGTCGACCGGCTGCAGGTTGCCGGACCTGTAGACCTTCTGCAGGCCCCAGAATTCCAGGTCGGCGATGTCGATGGTCTCGGGCTGGTTCACCACCTTGGCCATCAGCTGCGTCGTCTCGGAGGTCTGCGGCACGATCTTGAAGCCCAGGTCCGCGCTTGCCTTCTCGGCGATGTCGGCGATCACGGAGTAGGACGGGCCGACCTGGTTCAGCGTCACGTCCTTGAGGTTCTGCGCCCAGATCATCGGCGCGCCGATGACACCCGAACCCACCGCCGCGCCGGTCAGCGCCGCGGTTCCCTTCAGAAGCTCGCGCCGCGTGACGCCCTGCGCCGCAGCTTTCGAAGCCATCTTTTCCGACATTTCAGTCTCCCTGTTGAACGTCGAGGACTAGGTCTGCTCTGGCCGCATTCAGATGCGGCTTCTTCAACGGAATCTACCAAGGAAGCCTAAGCCGGAACGTCCTTCGGATGCAATGCACAAATATTTCCGACTTTGCCCGGGAAAGACCCGGAAAAAATGCGTTCCTGGTCGCTATCGCAAACTTATTGTATGCGATAGACATACGACATGGCCCAGCCACGGATATCAGAACGCAGGGAACTCGCCCCCGAGCTGGAGGATCCGCCCCGAGTCGGGGCATCCGCCTTCCTCTACGAATCCATTTTCGGCCTGCTGCAACGGAAGATCGCCTCGGGCGCGATGCCGACGGGTGCTGTGCTGAAGGAGGCGGCGGTTGCCATCCACCTGAACGTCAGCCGGGCGCCGGTGCGCCGGGCGCTGGCCATGCTGGCCGAGCATGGGCTGCTGCGCCCGGCCGACGGCCAGGGCTATGTCGTGGGCGAGGCCATTCCCCGGCCGCTCTCGGCGCGCGAACTGCACGACATCCTGGCCGAGGCCACCGAGGACATCAGCCGCAGCGCCACCTGGGAACGCATCTTCAGCCGGGTCTCGGGCGAGGTCACCGCCCTTTTGCCGTTCGGAACCTACCGCATCCAGGAGGCCGAGCTGGGCGACCATCATGCCGTCAGCCGCACGGTGGCGCGCGAGGTGCTCTGGCGGCTGATGGATGTGCGCCTGATCGAGAAGGACCGCAAGTCACACTGGATCGCCGGACAGATGACCGCGCGCGTGGTGCGCGACACGCTGGAGATGCGCCGGGTGCTGGAGCCGCAGGCCCTGGCCAATGTCGCCCCCCTGCTGGAGCGGTCCTGGCTCGAGGACCTCGCGCGGCGCATCGAGGCGACCGTCGCGCGCTTTCCCGCCTGCGGCGCGGCCGAGATCGACGCGATCGAGACGGACATGTTCGGCACGATGTATGCCGGCCTGCGCAACACGAGGATGCTGGGTTCGATCCGCCGCAACCAGGTGGCGCTGATCGTGCCGCGCCTGTTCCGCCGGCATTTTCCGGTGCGGGACGACCTGCCGTCGCTGGTCGCCTATGGCCAGATCGTGCGCCTTCTCTGCGCCGGGGCGCTGGAGGCGGCGCAGATCCTGCTGCGCACCCAGATCGAACGCTCCGAGCCGCTGGTGCTGGCGCGACTTCGCGTGCTGTCGATCCTGCCGCCCCCGGCGACGCAGCCCTACATGATCGCCGTGCATTGAGGCCCCCCGCATGAGCCCCCCGCCCCTTCGCATCATCGGCACCAGCTCCACCCTGACGGCCGAGCTTTGCCGCGCGGCACGCCGGGACCTGCCCTTCCCGATCGAGTTCGAGGTCCTCGACGGCCCATCCTGCATGCGCCGCGGGGTCCTGAAGCCCGAGAGCTACGACATCTATGACCAATGGTTCTACTCGCTGGACGTGCTCTGGACCGCCGGGGCGATCCAGGCCATCGACACCAGCCGCATCCGCCGCTGGCCCGAGGTCCGCATTGCCGGGCAGATCCCCGGATCCGCCGCCAAGCAGGTCGGCGCGCCATCCGCGCAGCTTTTCGTCCGCCATGACGGCACCCTTGCCGAGCGCCCCGACGACCCCGCGCCGCCGCGCATCGGCATGCTTCCCACCACCTACAACGCCGACAGTTTCGGCTATGCCCGCGAGCTATTGGCCGAGCTGGCCCCCAACGAGACCGAGAGTTGGGCCTGGCTGCTGGATGACCGCTGGCACGGGCGTTGCACCCTCAGCCTCGATCCCGCGGGCAGCGCGGTGGAACTGGCGCTGGCCGCCCGCGCGGCGGGGCTGGTGGACGTGCGGGACCCCGGCAATCTGACCATCGAGGAGATCGACGCCCTGTTCCAGGTGCTGCTGTCGCTCAAGCGGCGGGGGCATTTCACCCGCTTCTGGGGCACGTCCGAGGATTCCGTCGCCCTGATGGCCGGGGGGAACGCGGTCATCGGCTCGCTCTGGTCGCCGGCCTATTACGCGCTGCGCGGCATGGGTCGCGACATCATCCACGGCGCCCCGCGCGAAGGCTATCGCGGCTGGCACAGCGGCCTGTGCCTGTCGGCCAACGTCACGGGCGCGATGCGCGATGCCGCCTATGCCTATCTGAACTGGTGGCTGGACGGCACGCCGGGCGCGATCATGGCGCGCCAGGGCTATTATGTCTCGGTGGTCGACACCCTGCGCGAGACGCTGAGCCAGGCGGAATGGGATTATTGGTATGAAGGCAAGCCCGCCAGCGAGGACCTGCCGGGCCTGGCCGCCACCATCGCGGTGCGCCGGGGAGAAACGCGCGAAGGCGGCAACTACCTGAACCGGGTGGCAAGGATTTCGGCCTGGAGCACCGTCATGCCCGAACACAACTATCTCGCCCGCCGCTGGCGGGAATTCCTTGAACTCTAGGATCCGGGGCGGCCGGGACCCCCAGGGCGGTTGCAGGGCCGGCGCGCCGGCGCTGGCGATCAGCCGATCCATGCCTGCGCCGGCGTGTTGCGGGGCCGGAGGGAATCGTGCCCCCCGGAAAGCTCCGCGGGGCACGTTCCCGGCTGCGATGGCCTTCAGCCGGCGACGGCGGCGCGGGCGGCCTTGCGGCGGGCGACGCGGGTGCGGATCGCCTCGACATCGGTCACCGGGGTCGCGGCGAACAGCGACTGCGTATAGGGATGCTGCGGATTGGCGAAAAGCGCCTCGCGACTGCCCTGTTCCACCGCCTCGCCCTTCGAGATCACCATCACCTCGTCCGCGATATAGCGCACGACCGAGAGGTCATGGCTGACGAAGACATAGGTCAGCTCGAATTCGTCCTGCAGGTCGGCCAGAAGGTTCAGCACCTGCGCCTGGACCGAGAGATCCAGCGCCGAGACGGGTTCGTCCAGCACCAGCAGCGACGGGTTCAGCATCAGCGCCCGCGCGATCGCGATGCGCTGCCGCTGCCCGCCCGAGAACATGTGCGGGTAGCGGTTGAAGTGTTCGGGTTGCAGCCCGACCTTCTTCAGCATCGCCTCGGCCCGGTCGCGCCGTTCCGTGGCCGGAATGGCGGTGTTGATGACCAGGGGTTCCATCAGCACGTCGCCGACCTTCTGGCGCGGGTTCAGGCTGCCATAGGGGTTCTGGAACACCATCTGCACCTTGGAGCGCAGCGCCGGGCCGGGACGGCGGCGGTGGATGTCCACCGCCTCGCCCGCGATGCGCAACTCACCCCCGGTCGGCGCGTCGATCAGCGCGATGATCCGCGCCAGCGTCGACTTGCCCGAGCCGCTTTCGCCGACGATGGCCAGCGTCTTGCCCTTGTCGACCTTGAAGTCGATGCCCTTCAGGGCCCGCACGTCCCGGCCGCGGGCGAACATGCTGCCCGGCACATGGTAGTCGCGCACGATTGCCCGGCCTTCTACGACCGGAATGTCCTGTCCCATCATGCGCCTGCCTGCTGGAAGAAATCTGAAACGGTGGGCAGCCGGTCGCCCGTGGCATGTTCCGGCAGGGCCGAAAGCAGCGCGCGGGTATAGGGATGCTGCGGGGCCTCGAAGAGGTCGAGCACCTCGGCCTCCTCCATCTTCTTGCCCTTGTACTGCACCACCACCCGGTCCGCGGTTTCCGCCACCACGCCCATGTCATGCGTGATCAGGATCAGCGCCATGCCATAGTCTTCCTGCAACTTCATCAAGAGGTCGAGGATCTGCTTCTGGATCGTCACATCCAGCGCCGTGGTCGGCTCGTCCGCGATCAGGAGGCGCGGGTTCGAGGCGATGGCGATGGCGATCATCACCCGCTGGCACTGGCCGCCCGAAAGCTGGTGCGGATAGGCCTTGATCTTGACCTCGGGCTCGGGGATGCCGACGGCGCGGAACAGTTCCAGCGCGCGGGTCTGCGCCTCCTTGCGCCCGAGGCCCAGGTTCAGCCGCAGCACCTCCTCGATCTGGAAGCCGACGGTGAACGACGGGTTCAACGAGGCGATGGGCTCCTGGAAGATCATGGTGATCTCGCGGCCGATCAGCCGCCGGCGTTCGGCCTTGGACAGTTTCGAGATGTCGCGCCCGTCATAGGTCATCTCGTCCGCCGTGATCGTGGCGGTGTCGGGCAGAAGCCCCATGACCGCCAGCATCGACACCGACTTGCCCGAGCCGCTTTCGCCGACGATGGCCAGCACCTCGCCGCGGTCGACATGCACGTCGATCCCGTCCACGGCGGTAAAGCTGCCGGTGGCGGTGGCGAATTTCACCGTGAGGTTGCGGATGTTCAGAAGCGCCATGATGTCAGCTCCGCTTCAGCTTGGGGTCGAGCGCATCGCGCAGCCCGTCGCCCATCAGGTTGATCGCCAGCACCGAGATCAGGATGGCAAGGCCGGGGAAGGTGACCACCCACCAGGCGCGCAGGATGAACTCGCGCGCCTCGGCCAGCATGGTGCCCCATTCCGGCGCGGGCGGCTGCGCCCCCATGCCCAGGAACCCCAGCGCGGCCGAGTCCAGCACGGCGGAGGAGAAGGACAGCGTGGCCTGCACGATCAGCGGCGCGAGGCAGTTCGGCAGGATGGTCTTGAACATCAGCCGCAGGTTGCCGGCCCCCGCCACGCGGGCGGCGGTGACGTATTCGCGCTGCATCTCGGACATGACCGCAGCGCGGGTCAGGCGGGCGAAATGCGGCTGGTAGACGATGGCGATCGCGATCATCGCATTGGTCAGGCCGGGGCCAAGGACCGCGACCAGCACCAGCGCCAGCAGCAGCGAGGGGAAGGCCAGGATCACGTCCATCACCCGCATGATGACGCTGTCGACCCAGCCGCCGAAGAAGCCGGCCAGCAGGCCGATGACGATGCCTCCGACCAGCGCGATCGACACGACGACGACGCCGATGAACAGCGAATACTGCGCGCCGAAGATCAGGCGCGAAAGGATGTCGCGGCCCACCGCATCGGTGCCGAGAAGGTAGGCGGTATTGCCGCCCTCTTGCCAGACCGGCGGGATCAGGAGTGCCGCCCGGTTCTGCACCGTGGGATCATGCGGCGCCAGGACCGAGGCAAGGACCGCGACGGCCACCAGGAGAAGGAAGACGACAAGGCCGATGACGGCGCCGCGGTTCTGGCTGAAGTAGAACCAGAATTCGGCGATCATCCGGCGGCGGATCGCGGCGTCCGACAGTCTGGCCGGCGCGGCGGTGGGGGGGATATCGGTCATTTGACGCGGATCCTCGGGTTGATGAGGCCATAGGTCAGATCGACCAGCAGGTTCACGATCATCACCAGCGCCGCGATCAGCAGCAGGCCGGATTGCACCACCGGGTAATCCCGGCGCGCGATGGAATCGATCATCCATTTGCCGATGCCGGGCCAGGAAAAGATCGTCTCGGTCAGGATCGCCCCGGCCATCAGCACGCCGATCTGCAGGCCGATCGTGGTGATCACCGGGATCATGGCGTTGCGCAGGGCATGGATGCCGATCACGCGGTAGGGCGGCATGCCCTTGGCGCGGGCGGTGCGGACGTAATCCTCGCCCATCACCTCCAGCATGGCCGAGCGGGTCTGGCGCGCGATGACCGCCAGCGGAATGGTCGCCAGCACGACCGAAGGCAGGACCAGATGGCTGAGCGCCGAGGTGAAGGCCCCCTCCTGCCCCGACAGGAGGCTGTCGATCAGCATGAAGCCGGTCACGTTGGGGAAGAAATACAGCAGGCTGATCCGGCCCGAGACCGGCGTCCAGCCCAGCATCCCCGAGAAGAAGATGATCAGCAGAAGGCCCCACCAGAAGATCGGCATCGAGAACCCGACCAGCGCCGCCGTCATCGAGACCTGGTCGAACCAGCTGCCGCGGCGGATCGCGGCCAGCACGCCCACCGGCACCCCGATCAGCGTGGCGATCAGGATGGCGCAAAGCCCCAGCTCGACCGTGGCCGGGAACAGGCTGAGGAATTCGGTCAGCACCGGCTTCTTGGTCACCAGCGAATTGCCGAAATCGCCCTGCAACAGCCGGCCGAGGAAGTCGAAATACTGCAGCACCAATGGCTTGTCATAGCCCAGCTGCGCCGAAAGCTCGGCATGGCGTTCGGGTGTCACGCCACGCTCGCCCGCCATCAGCAGGACGGGATCGCCCGGCAGGATGCGCACGAAACTGAAGGCGATGATCGTGATCCCCAGGAAGGTCGGGACCAGATACAGAAGCTTTGAAAGGATGAAGCGGAGCATAGGCCCTTGCCCTTGCAGAACGCGCGGGGGACCGATGCCCCCGCGCGTCAGGTTTCAACTGGATGGGCCGATCACTCGGCGATGTCCACCGTCTCGAAGGTGAAGTCGCCCAGCGGGCTCATCACGAAGCCCGACACCTTGGCCGACATCGGCACATACTGGGTCGAGTGCGCGATGGTGAACCAGGGCGCCTGCTCCTTGAAGATCACCTGCGCCTGTTCGTAAAGCGCGGTGCGCTCGGCCGGGTCGGCGGTGATCTTGGCGTCCTTCAGAAGCTTCGAGAAGTCCTCGTTGCACCAGAAGGCACGGTTCGCGCCACCTTCACCGGCCGAATCGCAGGACAGCAGCACCGACAGGAAGTTGTCCGGGTCGCCGTTGTCGCCGGTCCAGCCCAGGATCACGGCGCCGTCGCGGCCGGGCTCCATCGACTTCGCCAGGTATTCGCCCCATTCATACGACACGATCTCGACCGAGACGCCGATCTTGGACAGGTCTTCCTGCATCAGTTCCGCCGTGCGGCGGGCGTTCGGCATGTAGGGACGCTGCACCGGCATCGCCCAGATCTTCATCGACAGATCCTTGACGCCCGCCTCTTCCAGCATCTTCTTGGCGGCTTCCGGATCGTAGGGGTCGTCCTGGATCGAGTCGTTGTAGGACCACATGGTCGGCGGGATCGGGTTCTTGGCCGGCGCGGCCGCGCCCTGGAACACCGCATCCACGATGGCCTGCTTGTTGATCGCCATGTTCAGCGCCTTGCGGACCGCCGGATTGTCGAAGGGCGCCATGGTGGTGTTGTAGGCCAGGTAGCCGACGTTCAGGCCGGCCTGCTCGTCCAGCTTCAGGGTCGGGTCGGCCTTGATCGCCTCGATGTCGGCCGGGGCCGGATAAGGCATCAGGTGGCATTCGCCGGCCTTCAGCTTCTGCAGTCGGACGGCGGCATCCGGGGTGATCGCGAAGACCAGGTCATCGACGATGGCCGGGGTGCCCCAGTAGTCGGGGTTCTTCTGGAAGCGGATCACCGCGTCCTTCTGATAGGCCACGAACTTGAACGGGCCGGTGCCGATCGGCAGATTGTTCATGTCCTCGGGCGTGCCCGCGGCCATCAGCGCATCGGCATATTCCTGCGACACGATCGAGGCGAAGGGCATGGCGATATTGGCCAGGAACGGCGCCTCGGGCTGGTTCAGCGTGAACTTCACCGTATAGTCGTCGATCTTCTCGATCGACTTGATCAGCTCGGGCATCGCCATCGAGGTGTAATACTCGTAGGTGATGCCGGGGATATACTGGTGCCAGGGATGGTCGGCCTTGGCCTGACGCTCGTAGGAGAAGATCACGTCATCGGCGTTGAAGTCGCGCGTCGGGGTGAACTTCTCGTTCGACTGCCACTTCACGCCCTTGCGCAGGTGGAAGGTGTATTCGGTGCCGTCCTCGGAGACTTCCCAGCTTTCGGCCAGGCCGGGCTCGACCTCGGTCGTGCCCTTCTTGAACTCGGTCAGGCGGTTGAACACCGGATGGGCCGAGGCATCGAAGGTACCGCCGGCGGTGTAGGGAGCGGGGTCGAAGCCCTCGGGCGAAGCCTCAGAGCAATAGACGAAGGTCTTGGCTTCGGCCATGGCGGCGCTCATCGCCAGCGCCGAGGCGAAAATGAAAAGTCGTTTCACGTTGGGTGCTCCCTTTTGGTGGTTTGGAAATCGTACTGCCATCTTGGATGGCTACCATGCCAGCGCGCCGTGCGGCGGGCCGGATTCGGAATCGGTTCCTTGCACGCCCCTGCCCTGCAACGGTGCGAAAGTCGTCGGAGTCGCAGGATGCGCCATTTTTCCCATCCAGAGAAGCCGTGCCGGCCCGTCACCCGGATTGGAATAGGAATGGGGCTGCTGGCCCAGGTAATGCATGCTGTCGCCGGTGCGCAGCAGGAAGCTCTGGCCGTCGACCATCTGCTGGATCTCGCCCTCGAGGACGAAGATGATCTCCTCGCCCGAATGCTGGACGGTCTCGGAGCGATAGTGCGGCGGGATGTTCAGCACGAAGGACGACAGTTCATGCGCCGGAAACTCGGCGCCGATTCGCTCGTAGACGACCGAGTTCCCGGCGACCGAGAAGCGCGGTCGCTCCTCGGCGCGGGTCACGCTGTCCGCCTGCCGCGGCGTCGCGATGAAATGGTCGATGCCGACATCCAGCGCGGCGGCGACCTCGGCCAGGGTGCCCAGCGTGGGCACGGCATTGTCGCGCTCGACCTGGCTGAGATAGCTGGCCGAGACACCACAGGCGCGGCTCAACTCCTGCAGGGTCATCGACATCTGCTGGCGCCGCTTGCGGATCCGCTGGCCCAGGGCGACCGGCATCCCGGAACGCCTTTTCGTCATGCCGCCATTCACGTGTCGTCCGCCCCCTTCGTCGCGGCGGCATACAAGTGCATATCGCGCACCCCTACAACATGTTTTTGCTCGCGGTAAAATTTTTAAGTCCGAACCGGACCTTTCAGGCCGGCCGGGGGCCGCGAGGACAGCTTGCGCAGGCATGGGCTTCACGGCGCGTCGGGACGCTCGGCGGGGGGACAGAACCAGCGCGGGCCGGATTCGGCCATGTAGACGATGTCCTCCAGCCGGACGCCACATTCGCCATAGACGCAGAGCATCGGTTCGATCGAGAAGCACATGCCCGGAGCCAGCGGCGTTTTGTCGCCCTGCACGATCCAGGGCGCCTCGTGGATGTTCAGGCCAAGACCATGCCCCGTCCGGTGCGGCAGGCCCGGCACGGCATAGCCGGGTCCGAAACCGGCCGCTTCCAGCACGTCGCGGGCCGCCTTGTCCACCGCCTCGCAAGGGGTGCCGGGCTGCGCGGCGGCGAAGGCGGCCAGTTGCGCCCGGTGCTCGCAGTCCCACAGATGGCGCTGGCGGGCGGTCGAGGGGCCGAAGACATAGGTGCGGGTGATGTCGGAATGATAGCCGTGCAGCCGCGCGCCCATGTCCACTAGCACCATGTCGCCGACGGCAAGCACCTGGTCATGCGGCACGCCATGCGGATAGGCGGTGGCCTCGCCGAACTGGACGGCCGCGAAAACCGGGCTCATCCCCAGCGCCGCATGGGCGGCAGTGATGAAATCGGCCACTTCGCTGGCCTTCATGCCCGGACGCAGCCCGGCATGGACCGCCTTCTGGACAAGGTAGCTGGCATCCATCGCCGTCTGGAGGATCGCCAGCTCGGCGGCCGACTTGACCCGCCGCTGGGCCGAGATCATCTGCTCGGCCCCCGTGAGCGACAGGCCCGGCTGCGCGGCGATGCGATCGGCGAAGCGGAACGGCGTTTCGGGGTCCAGCGCCAGCCGGCCCTGCACCTGCGCCGCAAAGAGCGCGAAGGGATCCTCATGCTCCTCCCAGACCGCGATGCTGCCGGGCAGGCGCAACATGCTTTCCAGCTTAGGGCGTTCGAAATTCGGGGTGATGTAGACCAGCGACGCATCGCTGCGGACCAGCGCGCCATGGATCCGCTCGGACGGATGCAGCGACAGCCCGGTGAAATAGCTCAGCGACGAGGCCGCATCCAGCCAGACGGCATCCACCCCGCCCTGCCGCATCGCCGCCGCAAGCCGGTCCAGCCGGCCCGCATGTTCCGCCTTGGTGATCGCGGGGGCGCTGACCGCCGAGAAATCGCGCAGCGCGGTGTCGAAGTCGCTCATGTCCTGTCAATCCTGATCAGCAGCAGACGCAAGGCCCCGGTCACCCGCCACCCGCGGGGCCCGGACCCGCCTGATCAACCACGTTCTCGCGCCGAACGCCATGGGTTCCGCAAGGGCATCTTGCCGGGCCCCGTCACCGGGGCCAGGTCGCAGGCGGGGCAAGGCAGGTTATCCATTTCGATCCTCGGGATGCCGGTCCTGATGCAGGAACGTCGTGTCAAGCACAGCGGATTCGCCTATCATGCCCCGCAGCCGACGCGAACAACCGGGGACCTGATGCGGATCGACCTGAACTCCGACCTGGGCGAGGGCCTCGGACCCTGGGCGATGGGTGACGATGCGGCGATGCTGGATCTGGTCACCTCGGCCAACATCGCCTGCGGCGGCCATGCGGGCGATCCCGAGACGATGTTCGCGACCCTGCGCAGGGCGGCGCAGCGCGGCGTCGTGATCGGCGCCCATCCCGGCTATGCCGATCCGATCGGCTTCGGGCGGCGCGTGATCCCGATGTCCCCGCCCGAGATCGCGCGCATGGTCGCGGCGCAGATCGGCGCCCTGGCGGGGGTGGCGGGACTGGCGGGGGCGCAGCTGCGCTATGTCAAGCCGCATGGCGCCCTGGGCAATCTGGCCGCCGACGACCGCGCCGTGGCCGAGGCCATCCTGACGGCGGTGCCGAAGGGAATGGCGGTCCTGGCGATCTCGGGCACGGAACTGGAACTGGCGGCAAGGGCGGCGGGGATCGCGGTCTTTTCCGAGGTGTTCGCCGACCGCGCCTATCTGCCCAACGGCCGGCTGCTGCCGCGCACCGAGGCCGGCGCCGTCCTGCAGGATGCCGAGGAGGTCGCCGAACGGCTGATCGGCTTTCTGGACAGCGGCCGGATGCCGGTGATCGGCGGCGCGCCGGTCCCGCTTGCCGCGCAATCGGTCTGCATCCATGGCGACAGCCCCGGCGCGCTGCAGATGGCGCGGGCGATCCGCCAGCGACTGCAGGCGGCGGGCGTGACCCTGGCTCCGTTCCTCGGCTGATGCCACGGGACTTCCCCTGCTTCGTCCTGGTCGCCGAGCACGGCCTTCTGGTCGAGTTCGGCGAGCGGATCGACCCCGGAATCCATGCCCGGGTGCTGGCCCTGGATGCCGCCCTTGCCGCCGCCCCCTGCCCCGGCTTCCAGGAGGCGGTGCCCGCCTATGCCAGCCTGATGATCCGGTTCGACCCGCTGGCGACCGACCATCCCGCCGTCGAGGCCCATGCGAGAACGCTTCTGTCCCACGCCCTTCTGCCCCGCCCCCCGACCCCGCGCGAGGTCCTGGTCTGCTATGACGCCGACCTTGCCCCGGATCTGGCCGAAGTGGCGCGGATGACGGGGCTTTCGGCCGAAGCCGTGATCGCCGCGCATCTGGCGGGGCGCTACGAGGTCTACATGTACGGCTTCGCCCCCGGCTATGCCTATCTGGCGGGCGTGCCCGCATCCCTGCACCTGCCGCGCAAGCCGGCCGCGCAACGCGGCGTTCCGGGGGGAAGCGTCCTGATCGCGGGGCCGCAATGCCTGGTCTCCACCCTCACGATGCCGACCGGCTGGTGGGTCATCGGCCGCTCGCCCACCCGGATCCTGACCCGCGATCCCGCCCGGCCCTTCCTGTTCGATGTCGGCGATCCGGTGCGCTTCCGGCGCATCTCGCGGGCCGAGTTCGAGGCGGGGCGCGATGGCTGAGGCTGTCCTTGCCGTCGCTTTCGCCGGTCCGCATGTCTCGGTGCAGGATGCCGGGCGTCCCGGCCTGATGCGCTTTGGCGTGCCTGCCTCGGGGCCGCTGGACCGGCAGGCTTTCGCGGCCGCCCATCTGGCGCTCGGCAATCCGCCGGACGCCCCGGCCATCGAGGTCTCGCTCGGCGGCCTTGTCCTGACCTGCCAGTCCGGCGAGGTCGGCTTTGCCGTCGCCGGCGGCGGCTTCGTGGTCGAACATGGCGCATCGCGGCGCGGCTCGTGGACCGTGGCCACGCTGCGGGCCGGCGAGAGGCTGGCGATCCGGCCGGGACACTGGGGCAGCTGGTGCTATCTGGCCTTTGCCGGGGCATTGCAAAGCCCGCTCTGGCTGGGACGGGCCGCGACACATGCGCTGTCCGGCCTTGGCGGCGGCAGGCTGACGGCCGGGCAGGTCTGGAGGGTCGCCGGGACGCGCGCGGTGCGCGAGGGCGCCTTTCCCTGTCCCGTCTTCGCACGACCAAGGCAGGATCTGCGCGTGACGATCGGCCCGCAGGACCGCTTCTTCGCGCCGGAGACGCTCGATACCTTCCTGCACGCCCCCTGGCGGATCACCGAGGCCTGGGACCGGATGGGCGTCCGGCTGGCGGGGCCGCAGGTCGCGCCGCAAGCCGCGCTCGACATGCTGTCGGAACCGACCCTGCGCGGCTCGGTGCAGGTGGCGGGGGATGGCGTGGCCTCGGTCCTTCTGGCCGATCACCAGACGACCGGGGGCTATCCCAAGATCGCCACGGTGCTGGACTGCGACCTTGACGCCATGGTGCAGCTGCGCCCGCGCGACCTCTTGCGCTTCACGGTGGTCTCTCCGGCCGAGGCGGTGCAGATCGCCCGCGCCGAGGCCGGGCGGCGGCACCGCTACCGCGAGACCCTGGCAAGGGCGGCAGGGGGCGCGGGCCCCTTTGGCGACGGGCTTGCATCTCTGCCCCCCTGATCTACTCTCGGACCGCAGGTCGAAACCAGGAGGATGTCATGCCGGATGGAAGCCCCGCAGCAGCGCGCCGCAGCGTCGTCGTATCCGAATTCACCAACAGCGTCCTTGACCCCGCCGCGCCGATGCTGGGGCCGGTGGAGAACGGCGGCACGATCATCGCCAATACCGCACCGGGCTGCTGGGGCCCGATGATCACCCCGCGCCTGCGCGGCGGGCACGAGGTCACCACCCCGGTCTTCGTCAACGGGGCCGAACCCGGCGACGGCATCGCCATCCGCATCCGCGACATCACCGTGACCTCGATCGCCACCGCATCCGGCCACGACAGCTCGCCCGAGGGGTTCTGCCTGGGCGACCCCTATGTCGCCGCGCGCTGCCCGGTCTGCGACACGGTCTGGCCCGAGACCCATGTCGAGGGCATCGGCCAGGACGCGGTGAAATGCGACAGATGCGGCAATGCGGTGAAGCCGTTCGAGATCGTCCACGGCTATACCGTCACCTTCGACGACACCCGCGCCGTCGGCCTGACCCTGCCCAGGGCCGCCGCCGAAACCATCGCGCATGACGCCAACCACTATGCCGCCCTGCCCGACGGCAGCCGCCAGCATTCGATCCTGACCTTCGCGCCCTCGGACATGCCCGGCACGCTGGTGCGGATGCGGCCCTTCCTGGGCCAGCTCGGCACCTGCCCCTCGATGGCCATGCCCGACAGCCACAACGCCGGCGACTTCGGCGCCTTCCTGGTCGGCGCGCCGCATGCCTATGGCATCACCGCCGAGCAGCTGGCGCAGCACAAGACCGATGGCCACATGGACATCGACGCCGTGCGCCCCGGCGCGATCCTGATCGCGCCGGTCAAGGTGAGGGGCGCGGGCGTCTACATGGGCGACATGCACGCCGGCCAGGGCGATGGCGAGATCGCGGGCCATACGATGGACGTGGCGGGCAGCGTGACGCTGCAGGTCGAGGTGGTGAAGAACTACCCGCTCGACGGCCCGGTGCTGTTCCCGCTGGAGGAGGACCTGCCGCCGATGGCCCGCCCCTTCACCGCGGCCGAACGCGCCAAGGGGGCGCGGCTGGCCGAGAAATGGGGGGTGGGCGCGCTTGAACCCATGGCCCCGGTCAGCGTCATCGGCACGGCGGCGAACCTGAACGACGCGATCGCCAACGGGCTGGAGCGCGCCGCGAAACTTTTGGGAATGACCGTGCCCGAGGTGCGCAACCGCGCCACGGTCAACGGCGCGATCGAGATCGGCCGCGCGCCGGGGGTGATCCAGGTGACCTTCCTGGCCCCCCTGTCGCGGCTGGATGCCGTCGGCCTTGGCGGCTACGCGCGCGAGCAATACGGCCTTTGATCGCCCGGGGCTGTGCCGGAAAGGCGACAGTCCCGGTCTATTCCCCCGTTCCGGCCGGCAGGCTTGTCTTCGCCCGGCCGGAAGCCTACCTTGAGGCCATGTTGACGATCATTCCTCTGGTCAGGTTCCGGATCCTCTCCGGTTCGCTGCTGAACCATACCTTGCCCCGGGCAGAGGCCGTCGCCTGCTGACGCCTCTCCCCGGGGCAGCTTCCACCCAGGTCGAGGTCAGCCAGCGGACCGGGTCCGCGAGGAGTCGTCATGCATTGCCATCCCGAAGTCCCGCAGCCACTGGGCGCGGGCAATCTTCCTGATCGCCACCTGGCCGCCGCGACGGACGATGTCGCCGCGCTGCGTCCGATCCGCGCGATCCTGGGCCGCACGGATTACTGGCGGCTGAACGAACACCGCCGCCGCTACGAAAGCCTGGGCAGCCCGCTGCTCATGCGGCTGGCGCGGCTGATCCGCGCGAAGATGCTGGATGCAACCGTCGTGGACCCGGACCAGCTTCCCCCCGATGTCGTGACGGGAACCTCTCTCGTGACCTTCGCCATCGGGCGGCGCCAGGAAACGCGGCTGCTCTATCACTTCGACTATGAGGATCACCGGCGCAACCAGCTGCATGTCGGCACCTTTTCCGGCGTCACCCTGATCGGGATGCGGGTCGGGCAGCGGATGCGCCTGCTCGACGGCAGCGGCGTCGCGGGCGAGGTCCGGGTGCTGGCCGTCGGGCCCGACAGCGCCACGGACGGGCCGGCGTTCGGCTGAGCGTTCCCCGCCCCATCAGCCTCTTTCCATTCAAGCCCCTGCGTCTCGCCCGTGCGGCCGCAGGCCCGGATTCACAAGGACATGCCGTGCTGCATCGGTTGATACCCTCGCACTGCGCCGAATGTGGCGCCGCCGTTCCCCGCGCCGCCGCCGGGCGCTGCCCCTCTTGCCGGGCCCGGTTCGGACCGGCCAGGGCCGGGGTCGCGTCTCCGGGTCGCGGGAAGCCGCCCGATCCGCCCGGACGTGACAAGGCAAACGCCACCCTGCGCCCGCCCCGAAGCAAGCCATGAAGAAGCTGCGCCCCCTGATCGCGCCCGCGCTCGTCCTGCTCGGCATCGCCGGGGTGAACCTTGCGGCGGCCGAGGCGGGCCGGCGGTTCGACGTCGCGCCAATCGGCCCGCAAGGACAGAATATCCTGCAGATGGCGGCCTATATCGGCATCGCCTGGCTTTTCAGCCGGTTTGCGAACCTGCTCTTTACCCGGCTGCGTCCGCGCAACCGGCCGGTGCCCCGGCTCTTGCGCGATCTCGTCTCGGCCTTGCTGTACCTGACCGCGGTCGTGTCGGGGATCCTGCTGATGCTGGGCCACAGCGCCGGAAGCGCGCTGGCGGGCTCGGGCGTGGTGCTGGCGCTGTTCGGCTTTGCCATCCGCAACGTGGTTGCCGATACGCTGTCGGGGATCGCGCTTGGCCTCGAGGCGCCGTTCAGGATCGGCGACTGGGTGGATATCGAGGGGCTGGCGCGGGGCCGGGTGATCGAGATCGGCTGGCGGACGACGCGGCTTCTGACGCGCGATTCCACCTATGTGATCCTGCCCAACAGCCAGATCTCGCGGCAGCGGATCGTCAACTACAGCGCGCCCAGCCCGGAGTTCCGGGCGCAGGTGGAGATTACCCTGGGCCATGCCACGCCGGTGGCCGCGGGCGCCGATCTCTTGCGCAAGGCGCTGCGGAATGCGCCGCTGATCCGGCAATCGCCGCCGCCGGACGTGCGGATCCAGGCGATCGAGCCCGATGGCGTCCGTTATGCGCTGCGCTATTGGGTCGGCCGGTTCGACCAGGAATTCGACTGCCGCGATGCGGTCTGGCGCGAGGTCGACGCGGCCCTGCGCGAGTCCGGGGTGGCCCTGCCGCCGCGCCCGGTCCCGGTGTTCTGCGCCCCGGTCGAAGGCACGGCGACCGGGGGACCCTGCGCGCAACGCCCCCCGGTCAAGATGGATGTGCGCTGACCTGGCGCCGTCGACAGGTTCAGGCGGCCTTGCGCAGCCCCAGAAGGCCGGCGTCGCGGCTGCAGCTGTAGATGTGATGCATCGCATCCACCCGCCCCGGCACCAGCGCGACCTCCTCGCGCAGCCAGGCCCAGGGATGGGCCGAGAGCCTGCGCTCGAACCCCGGCGAGGCGGTGGCGGACCAGAAGACCGCCAGCCCGCCCGGGGTCAGGGCCTCGGCGACCATCGCCAGGCCGGAGTCGCTGTAAAGCCCGGTGTTCCCGCTGCGGACAAGGCAGTCCGGGCCGTTGTCGGTGTCCAGCAGGATCAGGTCATAGGCCGCCCGGCTGTGCGCCAGATGGGCCTGCACGTCCTGGACCAGCAGGTCGGTGCGCGGATCGTCCAGGGGATCCCCGGCCAGATGCGCAAGCGGGCCACGGACCCATTGCGCGACCTCGGGGATCAGCTCGCAGACGGTGACGCGGGCGGCGGCGGGCGCAAGGTCCAGCACCGCGCGCAGGGTGAAGCCAAGCCCCAGCCCGCCGATCAGGATGCGTTGCGCCCGAAAGTCCATCCGGCGCAGGCTGCGCAGGGCCAGCTGGTCCTCGGACTGGTGGTTGAGGTTCGACATCAGCTCGATCCCGTTGTAGCGGATCTCGAAGATCGGGCCGCGCTGGCGCAAGAGGATGTCATCTCCCGACGCCGTCCCGGCGCGGGCAAGGGTGGTCCATAAGGTCATGTCGGTTCCTGCAGGAAAGCACGCGCCCCCGCAGGGTGGCGCAGGGGCTATCAAGGGCTGGGGTCGGATCGGGGTTGCCAAGCGCCTCGGGCGATCCGGCAACCCTCAGACATTGTTTGCCCTGAAGCCGACCAGCAGGGGAAAGAGGGCCGGGAGGTTGGAAAGAGCAGTCATGTCCCAGCCCGTCCGAAAAGGACATCCCGACGCGGATGCCGCGCAATCCTAGGCTGGCGGGCGGAAAAGGCAACCGCCCCGCGCCGGTTCATCCCCCGCCCCTTCCGGAGCGCGGGATCCGGCCCTTCCGGTCGGCCCCTTCCCCGGCGCATCCCGCCGGGGAAGGAAGCGCGCGGGTCAGATCAGCACGCGCGGCACCGTCTCGGACCAGTCTCGCGTCCAGATGGTCTCGCCGTTTTCCTGCACTTTCATCTTGCACGTCAGGGTGAAGCTATCGGCCCCGGCCGTCATCAGGGTCTCGGTCTCGGTCCGGCTGCGCCAGCCCTCGCGGCCCATCTCGTAGCTTTGGGTCAGCAGGTAGCGGGCCGAGAGCGGGTCGTCCGGCCGGATGCGGAACTCGCGGCGCAGGCTGTGCGACAGCGTGGTGCCGATCTCGTCGAAGCGCAGGATGCCTTCGCCGAACAGGCCGCCCTCGCCCTCGGTCACATAGACAGATTCGCCGGTCAGGTGGTCGATCCGCGACCAGCGGGCGATGCGGCCGGGGTCGACCTGGGTGATCGGCGCATCGGTGCCGTGGACGGCGGGCAGCATCGCCACCGGGCCGTCCCCGCCCTTGCGGCAGGGCAGCCGCAGGACCGAGCCCGCCGTGTCCAGCGTCAGGCTGGCCAGGGTCGGCGTGGGCCAGATCAGCGGCCAGTAGCTGGTGGCGACCGCGACGCGGATCCGGTGGCCGGGCGCGAAGCGGTGGCCGCAGGCGTTCAGCGTGACCTTCACCGTCTCGAACCGGCCGGGAATCAGCGGCTCGGGCCGGGCATGGCCGTTGCGGTGGGTCAGGTTCAGGACCTGGAAGCTGACGCGCAGCACCTCGCCCGTGGGCAGGACATCGCACAGCCGCACCACCACCTGCGCAACCGGGGCATCGGCGGCCAGACGCAGCTCGATCTCGGGCGCGCCAAGGATTTCCAGCGGTTCGGTCAGGGACGCGGTCTCGAACAGCAGCGCCGCGCCGTCATCGACGCGCTGGTCGATCGGCATCTCGCCGGGACAGCCGGTGGCCATCCACTCGCCCGAGGCGGTGCCATGCCAGAGCGGCGAGCGGATCGCGAGCTTCGCCCCGGCCCCCGGCGCGGGCGCCAGTTCGCCAGAGCCGCCAAGGTGCAGGTCGTGGAGCGTGATCCCGGGGCTGGGCCATTCCGCCTCGGCCACCCAGCGGCCGGGCTGGTGGGGGCGCGAGCCGACCGGCGGAACGGCGTCGTTCACATAGGCGCGCAGCATGGGCTCGTCCATCACGCCGGTTTCCTCGCCCGCCAGCCAGTGCCGCCACCAGCGCAGCGCCTCTTGCAGGAAGCCGATGGCGGGGCCGGGCGTGCCGTCCTGCGGATAGACATGGCCCCAGGGGCCGATGATCCCCCGGCGCGGCACCTGCAGGTTCTGCAAGAGGCGCGGAACCGCGTTGGTATAGCTGTCGGCCCAGCCGCCGACCGCAAGGACCGGGCACTGGATCGCCGACCAGTCCTCTTGCACGGATCCATGGCGCCAGTAGGCGTCATAGCTCTGGTGCCCGGTCCAGACGGCCGGGAAGAAGGGCATCGCGTCCAGCCGCTTCAGCCAGTCCTGCCGCCAGCCCTCGCCCACCACCGCCGGGTCCAGCGGGCGGGCCTGATAGGCCTGCATGATGCTGCCCCACCACAGGTTGTCGGTCAGCAAGCAGCCGCCCATGTAGTGGATGTCGTCGCGGAAGCGGTCGTCGGTGGAATAGACGGTGATGATCGCCTTCAGCGCCGGCGGGCGGCGGGCGGCCACCTGCAGGCTGTTGAACCCGCCCCAGCTCTTGCCCATCATCCCCACCGCACCGCTGCACCAGGGCTGCGCGGCGATCCAGGCGATCACGTCCAGCGCATCCTCCTGCTCCTGCGCCAGGTATTCGTCGGCCATCAGCCCCTCGGACTCGCCGCTGCCGCGCATGTCGACCCGGACCGAGGCGAAACCGTTCGCGGCGAAGAAACCATGCATCGGCTCGTCCCGGCCACGGGTTCCGTCGCGCTTGCGGTAGGGGATGTATTCCAGCACCGCCGGCGCCTTGGCCCCGGACAATCCGCCGGGCAGCCAGAGCCGCGCGCTCAGCCGGCAGCCGTCGCGCATCGGGATCCAGACATGCTCGATCACTTCAGGTTTCATCTCGGTCCTTCCTGGAAATTCAGCTAGGGCGGCCTCACCGCGCGCGGCGGGCCATGATGTCGTCCAGCCAGTCCTGGCGCAGCTCCGGCACGGATTCGAGAAGCGTGCGGGTATAGGCCGCCCGGGGCGTCTGGAAGAGTTCGGCGGTCGGGCGGTCCTCGACGATCCGGCCCTTCTGCATCACCACCGTCCGCTCGGCCAGGCGGCGGACGACCGAGAGGTCATGGGTGATGAAGAGGTAGGTCATGCCCAGTTCGTCCTGCAACCGGCGCAGAAGGTTCAGGATGTCCTCGGCAATCAGCGGGTCCAGCGCCGAGGTCACCTCGTCGCAGATCAGAAGGTCCGGCTGGGCCGCAAGCGCGCGGGCGATGCAGACGCGCTGCTTCTGCCCGCCCGAGAGCGCGCCGGGCAGGCGGTCGGCGAAGTCGTCCGAAAGGCCGATCAGCGACAGCAGGCGGCGGAGTTCGTCGCGCAGCGCCGCGCCCTTCAGGCCGCGGTAGAAGGACAGCGGGCGGCTGATCGTCTCGCCCACGGTCTGCCGCGGGTTCAGCGCCACATCGGGCAGCTGATAGATCATCTGGATCGCCTTCAGCCCGGCGATGCCGCGCTTGCGGTAGCTGCCCTCCAGCGCCCGCCCGGCAAAGGTCACGCGGCCCGAGGCGGGCGACAGCAGCCCCGCGACAAGACGCGCCAGCGTCGACTTGCCCGAGCCGGATTCGCCCACCACGGCCAGGGTCTCGCCCCGCCGCAGCGAAAGGGAGACGTCGTTCAGGATCCTCAGCCCGGAATAGCCCGCCGAAACGCCTTCCAGCGCCAGCAGCACCTCGTCCCCGGCCTTCTGCCCGCCTGGCGCGGGCCGAAGCGACCCTTCGCGCTCGGCCACCAGCCTGCGGGTATACTCGGCTTTCGTGGCCTGCAGGACCTCGCCGGTCGCGCCGGTCTCGATCTCCTTGCCATGGCGCAGGACCATCAGGCGGTCGGCGATCTGGGCGACCACGGCAAGGTCATGGGTGATATACAGCGCCGAGGTGCCATAGCGCCGCATCGTGTCGCGCAGCAGGGCCAGGACCTCGATCTGCGTGGTCACGTCCAGCGCGGTCGTCGGCTCGTCCAGGACCAGGACGTCAGGCTTGGCGGACATGGCCATCGCCATCATCGCGCGCTGCAGCTGGCCGCCGGAAACCTGATGCGGATAGCGCAGGCCGAAGGTCTCGGGGTTCGGCAGTTGCAGGGCGCGGAACAGCTCCAGCATCCAGGCGCGGGCCTCGGGGGCGGTCATCACCCCGTGCTGCACCGGCGCCTCGATGATCTGCCGGTCCAGCCGCATCGACGGGTCGAAGGCGGCGGCCGCGCTTTGCGCGACATAGGCGATGCGCGCGCCGCGCATGGCCTCGCGCACGGCCTTGCCGGATTGCGTCAGCTCGGTCCCGGCCAGGGTGATCCGCCCGCCCGCGATCCGGCAGCCCCCCCGGCCATAGCCCATGGCCGCAAGCCCGATGGTGGACTTGCCCGCCCCGGATTCGCCGATCAGGCCCAGCACCTCGCCCCGTTTCAGGTCAAGCGAGATGCCGTCGACCAGCACGGCGCCGTTCGGGGCCACGACGCGCAGGTCGCGGATGGAAAGCACGCGGTCCGCAAGGTCGCTCAACGGTTCTCTCCCTGAACGGTGGTCCGCCCGGCCAGAAGCCAGTCGACGACAAGGTTCACGCCGATCGTCAGCAGCGTGATGGCGGCGGCGGGGAACAGGGGGGCGTAAAGGCCGTAGAGGATGCCCTGCTGGTTGTCGCGCACCATGCCGCCCCAGTCGGCGAAGGGCGGCTGCACGCCAAGGCCGAGATAGGACAGGCCGGCGACGAACAGGAAGGTAAAGCAGAAGCGCAGCCCGAACTCGGCCACCAGGGGCGGCATGATGTTGGGCAGGATCTCCTTGCGGATCATCCAGACCAGACCCTCACCCCGCAGCCGGGCGACCTCGGCATATTCCATGGCGTTGATGCCCTGGGCCAGGATGCGCGCCAGGCGGAAGACGCGGGTGGAATCCAGCAGGCCGATGGTGATGATCAGCACCGGCAGGCTGGAGCCCAGCGCCTGCAGCACCACCAGCGCCGAGATCAGGACCGGCACGCTCATGATCGCGTCGACGGTGCGCGACATGGCGATGTCGGCCATCCCGCCGCGGATCGCCGCCAGCACGCCCAGCGGCACGCCGATGGAGAAGGAAAGGCCCACGGCCAGAAGCGAGACCCCGATCGACAGCTGCGCGCCGTAAAGCATCCGCGAAAGCATGTCGCGGCCGTTCTGGTCCAGGCCCAGCAGATGCTCGGCCGAGGGGGCGGCGAAGGGGGCGCCCAGCGTCTCCTCCAGCCCGTAGGGGGCCAGAAGGGGACCGGCCAGGAAGACGGCCAGGTTGCAGGCGATCAGGACAAGGCCGATCCAGCCGGTCAGCGGGGGTTTTCGGGTCGTGCCAGCCATGGTTCAGCTTTCCAGGGTCCGGGGATGGCGCAGGCGCGGGTTCAGCGCGATGGCGCCGATATCGGCCATCATGTTCAGCAGGATATAGGTCGCGGCAAAGACCATCGCGGCCCCCTGCACCATCGGCAGGTCGCGCTTGGAGACCGCATCCACCATGAACCGGCCAAGGCCGTTGTAGTTGAAGACCGCCTCGACCAGCACGACGCCGGTGATCAGGTAGGCGATGTTGAAGGCGATGACGTTGATGATCGGCGCGGCCGCGTTCGGCACCGCATGGCGCAGCACGACACGGCTGTTCGGCAGGCCCTTGAGATAGTTCATCTCGATATAGGGCTGGTCCATCACCCCCAGGACCGCCGTGCGCGTCATCCGCATGACCTGCGCCACCGTCACCAGGGTCAGCACGATCATCGGCAGGGTGGTGGCCTTCAGCCAGGCCAGGAAGCCCATGCCGTCATAGGTATCGGCAAGGCTGGGCAGAAGCCCGGTATGGACCGACAGGAGGAGGATCAGCAGCAGGCCCAGGAAATACTCCGGCAGCGACACCGTCGCCAGCGCGACCACATTGGCCGCACGGTCGAAGACCGACCCGCGCCAGACGGCGGAAAGGATGCCCAGCGTCACCGCCAGGGGCAGCGAGACCGCCGCCGCATAGGCCGCCAGCGCCATGGTGTTCCAGAACCGCGGCCAGAGCAGTTCGGCAACCGGCTGGCGGTTGGTCAGCGACTGGCCGAGGTCGCCCCGGACGAAGTTCGCAAGCCAGCCGAAATACCGCTGGACCGCCGGAACATCGAGGCCCAGCGTCTCGCGCAGGGCGGCCAGGGATTCCGGGGTGGCATTCTGGCCAAGGATCGCGGCGGCGACGTCACCGGGAAGGATCTCCGTCCCGGCGAACACCAGGACAGAGACGAACCACAGAGTCAGGAGGCCCCAGCCCAGCCGCACGAGGACGACGCGGGTCATCAGGCTTCAAGCCAGATCTTCTCGGCCATCCGGGCGCCCATCAGGTTGAACATCGGATGCGGCCCGACGCCCTTCACCCTGGTCGAGACGGCGTCGAGGTAGTCGCCGAACATCGGGATCATCGCGCCACCCTCGTTGCTGATCAGCTCCTGCAGGCGCCAGTAGATCTCGCGGCGGCGGGTGTCGTCCAGCAGCGCGCGCGCCTCGACCAGCAACTTGTCGAACTCCTCGTTCGCCCAGCGGGTGTCGTTCTGCGCCGAGGCCGACTGGTAGGCGATCGTCAGCATCTGGTCGGCCGTGGGACGGCCGCCCCAGAAGGACATGCAGAACGGCGCCTTCATCCAGACATTGTCCCAGTAGCCGTCGGCGGGCTCGCGCTTCACCTCGACCTCGATCCCGGCCGCCGCGGCAGCCGTGCGGTAGATCGCCGCCGCATCCACCGCCCCCGTGAAGGCCGCGTCCGAAGAGGACAGGGTGACTTTCAGCGCGTCGAGCCCGGCCTCTTTCAGGTAGAACTTCGCCTTTTCCGGGTCGTAAGGGCGCTGCGGCAATTCGCTGTTGTAGAAGCGGTCGGTGCTGGGGATCGGATGGTCGTTGCCCAGCCGGCCGTTGCCCAGAAGGGCGGTCTGCAACAGCTGCTCGCGGTCGATCGAATGCTTGATCGCCATGCGGATGTTGTTGTCGGTGAAGGGCGCCTGGGTGCAATCCATCAGGAAGGTGAAATGCTGCCCGCCGGCCGAACGCACGATCTGAAGGTTCGGGGCCCGCGACAGAAGGTCGACGGTCTTGAAATCGACCCCGTTCATCGCATGGACCTGGCCCGACATCAGCGCATTGGTCCGCGCGGCGATGTCGTTGATCACGATGACCTCGACCGCGTCCACGTTGGCGCAGCCCGGCTTCCAGTAGCTTTCGTTGCGCAGGAACCGCGCCCGCACCCCCGGCTCGAAGCTTTCCAGGGTGAAGGGGCCGGTGCCGATCGGGTTCGACCAGTCCTGGAACCCCTCGGGCACCACCAGGAAGTGATAGTCGGACAGGACATAGGGCAGGTCGGCATTGCCGCTTTCCAGCGTGATCTTCACCTCGCTGTCGGAAACCCTGGCCACGTCCTTGAACGCCGCCGCGACCGACCGCGCGGCCGAGGTCGTGTCGGCGCCGCGGTGGATGTTCAGCGAATAGACGATGTCATCGGCGGTCAGCGTCTTGCCGTTGTGGAAGGTCACGCCCTGGCGCACCTTGAAGGTCCATTCCACGGCACCTTCCGCCGCCGTCCAGCTTTCGAACAGCTCGGGCTGCGCCACGTTGTCCTTGTCGATCTCGACGAGGCCGTTCATCACCATATAGGCCTGGTTCACCGGCACCCAGTCGGTCAGCTTGCGCAGGTCGAAGTCGTCGGTGGTCGAGCCGCCGCCGATCCCCATGATGAAGACGCCGCCCCGCACCGGGGTTTCCTGCGCCCAGGTCGGGCGGCCGAACATGCCCGCAAGGCCCAGCGCCGAGGCGCCGGCGATCAGGCTTCTGCGGTCAAGGATCAGCCCCTTGGAATTGCTCGTCATGTCGTCCCCCCTCCTGTCCTCCCGGCCAGACTCGCCAGGGGACCTCGGGGAAAGGCTAACTTGTCATAATTTCCGAGTGCAAATGACAAATAGTCATGGCTACATGCCCCCCGGTCCAACTGCCTGAAACCGTTCAGCGGTTGCTGGCGATCAGCCAGTCCGCCACCCGCCGCGCCAGCTGGCGCATGTGGCGTTCGGACGGCCGCAACAGGTAATAGCCGCCCCGGCCCAGCAGGACATGCGGATGCGCCTGCACCAGCCGCCCCGCCGCCAGCTCATCGCGGATCAGCCAGGTCCAGCCCATCGCCACCCCCAGCCCGTCGCGCGCGGCCCGGATGGCCATGTCATAATCGGAAAGCTTCCAGCGCCGCACGGTCTCGGGCAGGGTGACGCCCGCTTCGGACAGCCAGTTGCCCCAGTCCGTCCATTCCTTCAGCGTCTCCTCGATCGCCAGGATGACCGGCTGCGCCTGCCGGACCAGCGGCTCCAGCGCGGGCGCCATGACTGGCACCATCTCCTCGCGTCCCAGCTGGCCCAGGGTGCGGTCCGGCAGCGGGCTGGGCAGGAAGGCGATGGCAAGGTCGTAGTCGTCGCCGCGCCGCAGGAACGAATTGTCGTCGACGCGCAGCTTCAGTTCCAGATTGGGGAATTCCGCGCTCAGGGCGGACAGGCGCGGCACCAGCCAAAGCTCGCCCACCGCGCGCGAGCAGGAGAGCGTCAGCCGTCCCTGGGCCTGCCGCTTCAGCGACCTGTCCCCGAGGTTGGTCAGCACATCCAGCGCCGCCGCCACCTCCTGCGCGTAGTCGGCGCCGATCCGGGTCAGCACGACGCCCGAGGCGCTCCTTTCGAACAGCTCGACCCCCACATCCTCCTCCAGCCGCAGGATGCGCCGGCTGATCCCGCTTTGCGTCAGGCCCAGAACGGCCGCCGCATCCGAGAAACTGCCGCAGCGTGCGACCATCTGGAAGGCGATCAGCGATTTCAGCGGCGGGATTCCGTCCGTCTCCAAGGTCGCGACCTCCCTGCGCCCGGTCCATCGGACGCTGATAGAGCGCGGCCCGGATTTCGGCAATGGACCAGGCTGCCGCCCGCGCACGACAGGCTGCGGGCGGGGCGGGCTGGGATCGGCCCGGTTATCGGCCTTGTCTATAGTATTTGAAGCCTTATGCAGGGACATGAGCAGAATTCACGGTTGATTTACGTGGGACAGACGAAGATCGGCGATGTTTCGTTCTGGTATGCCGACATCGGCCTGCCCTATCCGCGCGCCTGCCTCGCGGGGGATACGACGGCGGATGTGGCGATCATCGGGGCGGGCTATACCGGGCTCTGGGCGGCCTACTACCTGAAGCAGGCGCATCCCGGCCTTGACGTGCTGGTGATCGAGAAGGATTTCGCCGGCTTCGGGGCCTCGGGGCGCAACGGCGGCTGGCTGAGCGGCGGTTTCGCCTGGAACCACCGGCGCTACCTGGAAAATTCCTCGGAACACGCCGTGCGCGCCATGGTCGAGGCGATGGGCGGCACCGTGGACGAGGTGATCCGCGTCGCCGGGGCCGAAGGGATCGAGGCCGACATCCAGCGCACCGACGAGCTGGCGGTCGCGACCAATGCCGCGCAGCTGGCCCGGATGCGGGCCGAGATCGCCGAGCGCCAGCATTGGGGCGAGGAGGAGCGGGTCTACGAGATCGGGGCCGAGGAGCTTTCCGGCCGGATCCACATTCCCGGCGCGCTGGGGGCGATGGTGGTCGGCAATGTCGCCCGCGTCCAGCCCGCGAAACTGGTCCGGGGCCTTGCGCGGGCGGTGGACCGGCTGGGGGTGCGGCTGGTCGAGGGGACCACGGTCACCGGCTATGAGAAGGGTCTGGTCACCACCGACCGGGGCCTCGTGCGCGCGCCGGTGATCCTGCGCTGCACCGAGGGTTTCACCGCCAGCCTGCCGGGACACGGGCGCGAATGGCTGCCGCTGAACTCGGCCCAGATCGTGACCGAGCCGCTGCCCGCGGAAATCTGGGACCGGATCGGCTGGGAGGGGCAGGAGATCGTCGGCGACATGGCCAACGCCTATTGCTACTGCCAGCGCACGCGCGAGGGGCGGATCGCGGTGGGCGGGCGCGGGGTGCCCTATCGCTTCGGCTCGGCGCTGGATGTGAACGGCGCGCCGGACGCCGAGACGATCCGGCGGCTGGAGGCGATCCTGCGCCGGCATTTCCCTGCGGCCTCCGGGGCGCGGATCGACCATGCCTGGTGCGGCGTCCTTGGCGTGCCGCGCGACTGGTGCGCGACCGTGGGGCTGGACCCGGCGACGGGCCTCGGCTGGGCGGGGGGCTATGTCGGCGTGGGGGTCTCGACCTCGAACCTCGCGGGGCGGACGCTGGCCGACCTGGTGCTGGGGCGCGACAGCGACCTGGTGCATCTGCCCTGGGTCAACCGCCGGGTGAAGCCATGGGAGGGCGAGCCCTTCCGCTGGCTGGGCGTGCAGGGGATGTATGCGCTCCTGAACGCCGCCGACCGCCGCGAGGCGCGCCCCGGCGCCGGGCCGTCCAGGCTGGCGACCTTCGGCAACTGGCTGACCGGGCGCAGTTGAGCGACACGCTTGCCCGGAATGTTAGCGCCTGTCATAACCGGCGGTGCGGGCATCCTGGGAGGAACCGATGCAGCTGAACCGCCGGGGTTTCATCGCGCTGTCGCTGGCCATGGCCGCCCGGCCCGCGCTGGCGGCGGATCGGGGGCAGCTGTGCTGCGAGGTGCTGATCGACTGGCACCGGCTGATCCTGGAACTGGTCCGCCACACCGCGACCTATTCGCCCCCCGTGGCCAGCCGCGCCTTCGCCTGCCTGGGGGTGACGGCGCATGAGGTGCTGGCCTCCGGCGATCCGGCCCTGGTCAGCCTGGCGGGGCAGTTGAACGGTCTTGCCCCCCTGCCCGCTCGCGGCGAAGGCGCGTTCGACGCGGCGGTGGTGATGCAGGCGGCGCTGGCCGAGGCGGTGCCGGTCCTGTTCGGCAATACCGGCCCGACCGGGCAGCGGGCCATGGCGGCGATGGCGCGGAAACAGGCGGCGAAGGCGGCCGAGGGGGTGTCGGCGGATGTCGTGGCGCGCAGCGCCGCCCATGGCGCGACGCTGGCCCGGCATCTCCTTGCCTGGGCCGCGACCGATGGCGGGGCCGTGATCGCGAACATGGGCTTTCCGCAGGACTATATCCCCGGGACCGCGCCGCAGGACTGGGTGCCGACCAGCCTGATCCGCCAGCAGCAGGCCCCGCTCCTGCCCGACTGGGGCAAGGTCCGGCCCTTCGCCATGCCCGCGAGCAATGCCTGCGCCCTGCCCCCGCCCCCGCCCTATTCCGAGGCACCCGATTCCGATTTCTACCTGGCGGCGCTCGAGGTGCGGGATGCGGTCGCGGGCCTGACCGAGGAGCAGCGGCTGATCGCGCGCTTCTGGTCGGACGACCCGATGCTGTCGCCGACCCCGCCGGGGCACTGGATCGCGATCCTGCTGGACATCGCCGAACGCGACGCGCTCCCGGCCGAGCGGCTGGCCGGGGCGCTGGCGCTGCTGGGCGTGGCGGTGGCGGACGGGTTCATCGCCTGCTGGCAGACCAAGTTCGAGGTCAACCTCCTGCGCCCCGTCACCTATATCCGCCGCGTGATCCAGCCGGATTGGGAGCCCCTGCTGATCACGCCGCCCTTCCCGGAATATCCCTCGGGCCATTCCACCCAGTCGGGTGCCGCCGCCACCGTCCTGACCGCGCTTTTCGGAGAGGACTTCGCCTTCGACGACGCCACCCATGCCGACGACGGCCTGCCGGTCCGCTCCTTCCCGGGCTTCTGGGCCGCCGCCGAAGAGGCCGCGATCTCGCGGCTTTACGGCGGCATCCACTATCGCTTCGCCGTCGAGAGGGGCCTGGACCAGGGCCGCTGCGTGGGCGCCCACGCGCTTGCGCTGCGGATCACCGCATGAGGCCCGCGCTGGGGCTGCTCCTCGCATTCGCCGGCCCGGCGCTGGCCGAGCCGGAACTGCCCCGTTTCACCGAGGAGGGCGCCGCGGCGGGGATCGACACCGCCTATCAGGGCGACTGGGACTATATGGTCGGCGGCGGGGTGGCGGCCTTCGACTGTTCGGGCGATGGCTTTCCCGAACTGTTCCTGTCGGGCGGCAGCGCGCCCGCGGCGCTTTACCTGAACCGCAGCCGCCAGGGCGGCCCCCTGGCCTTCGAGAAGACCGATGCGCTGGCCGAGGAGGCGGTGCTCGGGGCCTGGCCGCTGGATGTGGACAGCGACGGGATCATGGATCTGGTGCTGCTGCGGCAGGGCGAGAACCGGCTGATGCGGGGCCTCGGCGACTGCCGCTTCGAGGTGGCCAATGCTTCCTGGGGCTTCGACGGCGGCACTGCCTGGTCCACCGCCTTCGCCGCGATCTGGGAGCGCGGAGAGACCTGGCCGACCCTGGCCATCGGCAATTACATCGACCGGCAGGAGGAGGCCTTTCCCTGGGGCTCCTGCACCGACAACTGGCTGCATCGGCCAAGGGGTCAGGGCTTCGCCCCGCCGGTCCCGCTGACCCCTTCCTTCTGCGCCCTGTCGATGCTGTTCACCGACTGGAACCGCTCGGGCCGGCCCGCGCTGCGGGTGTCGAACGACCGGGAATACTACAAGGGCGGGCAGGAACAGCTCTGGCATCTGGAGCCGGGCCAGCCGCCGCGCCTCTATACCGAGGCCGAGGGCTGGAAGCGCCTGCGCATCTGGGGAATGGGCATCGCCAGCGCGGACGTGAACCGCGACGGCTGGCCCGACTATTTCCTGACCAGCATGGCCGACAACAAGTTGCAGGTGCTGAAGGACACGGGCTCGGGCCTGCCGGATTACGCCGACCTGGCCTTCAAGTCGGGCATCACCGCGCACCGGCCCTATGCGGGGGGCGACACGCGGCCCTCGACCGCCTGGCACCCGCAATTCGCCGATGTGAACAACGACGGCCGGCTGGACCTGTTCGTGGCCAAGGGCAACGTGGCCGAGATGCCGGATTTCGCGGCGCAGGATCCGAACAACCTGCTTCTGGGACAAGAGGACGGCACCTTCCTGGAGGTCGGCGACCGCGCCGGCGTCGCCAGCATGGGCATCGCGCGGGGGGCGCAGCTGGTGGACCTGAACCTGGACGGGGCGCTGGATCTGGTGGTGGTCAACCGCTGGGCGCGGGCCGAACTCTGGCGGCAGACCGGCGCGCTTGCGGGCAACTGGCTGCAGATCCGCTTGCAGCAGGACGGCACGAACCGCGACGCGATCGGCGCGGTGGTCGAGATCCGGCGCGGCGATACGGTCGAGCGGCACGAGATCGCGGCGGGGGGCGGCCATGCCTCGGGCGCGGCGGGCTGGCGGCATTTCGGCCTCGGGGCGCAGACGGCGGCCGAGCTGCGGGTGATCTGGCCCGACGGCCGCGCGGGCGATTGGCAAGGCCTGAAAGCGGGGGGTTTCCACATCCTGCACCCCGACCGGCCGCCGACGCCTTGGCAACCGGACTGATCCATGCCACGCCACATTTGCGCCACGATCCTGCGAAAGCTATGTCCAGGATGGCTCCCGCCCGGGGGGACATGCAATTCCTGCCCGCCTACGCCTGATCCGCTGAACTCTGCCCGCAAGACCGAGACCGGAAAAGCCTTCCATGCAACACGCGTCCCGCGACTCCGATGACCTGTCGCCTGACGGCGACGTCTTCGCCGACGACCTGAAGCCGGGGACGACGCTTCTGGACGGCCACTATACGATCCTGGGCTTTCTCAACAGCGGCGGCTTCGGGATCACCTATCTGGCGAAGGATTCGCTCGACCGGACGGTGGTGGTCAAGGAATGCTTTCCGAACACGCTCTGCCGCCGCTCGACCTCGGTGGTGCGGCCAAGGTCGCGCAAGCACCAGGGCGAGTTGCGCAGCTTCGTCGAGAATTTCATCGCCGAGGCCCGCAGCCTGGCCCGGCTGGTCCATCCGAACATCGTCGGTGTGCATCAGGTGTTCGAGGACAACGATACCGCCTACATGGTGCTGGATTTCATCGACGGGCGCGACCTGCAGGCGATCATGGAGACGACGGACCGGGCCTTCGCGCCGGGCCAGATCGTGACCATGCTGAAGAAGATGCTGAGCGCGGTCGAATTCATCCACCAGACGGGGATGCTGCACCGCGACATCTCGCCCGACAACATCCTGGTCGACCCGCAGGGCAACCCGATCCTGATCGACTTCGGCGCGGCCAGCGAGCAGACGACACGCGCGACCAGGGTCCTGACCGGACGGCGCGTGGTCAAGGAGGGCTACTCGCCGCAGGAATTCTACCTGACCGGCGCCGAACAGGGCCCGTGGAGCGACCTCTACGCCCTCGGCGCGACCTTTCACATGCTGATCGCCGGCCAGCCCCCGCCCGACAGCCAGCGCCGCCTGGCCCGCGTGGCCGAGGGCATCGGCGATCCCTACCTTCCGCTTGCCGGGCGCTTCGCGGGCTATCCCCCCGGCTTTCTGAAAAGCATCGACAAGGCGGTGAGCGTCCTGCCCAGGGACCGCATCGCCACCGCCGCCGACTGGCTGGAGCTGATCCGCCAGGGCGAGGGGGAAGCGGCCGCCCCCTCCCGACGCCTGCCCGAGCCAGGCCTGGTGCTGGACCCGCAGCAGTCGGCGCAGCCGGGTATTTCCGAAAAGCTCGACCGCTTCGTTGCGAACAGGCCCGGCTATTTCCTCGGCTTCCTCCTGGCCGCCCTGGCTGGCCTGTTCGTCGGCGCGGCGTTCCTGTTCTTCTGGTTCCTGAGCTGACCCATGCCCGCGCCCGCAGCAGGATCCGGCCCGAAGGCGTTCGACCTGGTCATCTTCGACTGCGACGGCGTGCTGATCGACAGCGAGATCATCTCGGCGCGGATGCTGGTGCAGGAACTGGCCCGGCTTGGGGTGCGCATCGACCTTGCCTATGTCGCGCGGCATTTCCTGGGCCGCAGCTACCCCACCGTCATGGCGACGATCCGGCAAGACTTCGGGCTGGACCTGCCGCCCTCGTTCGAGGAGGACTATCGTGAACGGCTGCTGGAGGGCTTTCGCCAGGGGCTGCGGATCATGCCGGGGGTGATTTCGGTGCTGGATGCGCTGGGGGTACCCTGGTGTGTCGCCACCTCCTCCTCGCCGCGCCGGGTCGAGATGTCGCTGGCGCTGACCGGCTTGACGGAACGGGTGGGCGGACGATTATACACGGCAAGCCAGGTGCGGAACGGCAAGCCCGCGCCGGACCTGTTCCTGTTCGCGGCCGCGCAGATGGGGGCGGATCCTGCCCGCAGCCTGGTGATCGAGGATAGCCTGACCGGCCTCTGCGCCGCGCAGGCGGCCGGGATGGAGGTCTGGCAGTTTACCGGCGGCAGCCATTTCCGCGTCGGCGGCGCCCCGCCCGATCTCCTGCCCGATCCGCCGCCCGACCGGCGTTTCGATGACTTTGCCGATTTCTTCACGCCTGCCCCTGCCCTGCGGAGACCCGGATGAGCCGCCCCGACGCCGAACCCAGCCTGCATGACGACGCCGCGCGGGCGGGTTGGCTGTATTACGTCGGCGGCATGACCCAGGACCAGATCGCCGCCGAACTCGGCATCAGCCGCCAGCGCGCCCAGCGCTTGGTCAGCCGGGCCATGGCCGAAGGGCTGATCCAGGTCCGGCTGAACCACCGGATCGGCGCCTGCCTGGAACTGGAGGCAAGCCTGCGCGACCGCTTCGGGCTGGACCGGGTGCGGGTCGCGCCCGGTCTTGGCGCCGGGGCCGACCCGGTGCGCGCCATCGCCCCGGCCGCGGCGGCCGAACTGGAGCGTTTCCTGCGGATGACCGAACCCCTGGTCGTGGCGCTGGGGACGGGACGCGCCCTGCGCGGCATGGTCGACGCCATGGTCGAGATCGAGGCCTCCCAGCACCGGCTGGTCAGCCTGATCGGCAATATCGCCCCCGATGGCTCGGCCAGTTTCTTCGACGTGGTGATGCGGATCGCCGACAAGGTCCGCGCGCCGCATTACCCGATGCCGGTCCCGGTGATCAGCCCCACGCCCGAGGAGAACGAGGCCTTCCACCGCCTGCCCCCGGTCCGCAAGGTGGTGGCGCTGGCCGAGGCGGCGGATGTGGTCTTCGTCGGCGTCGGCCAGATGTCGAACGACGCCCCCCTGCTGGCCGATGGCTTCGTCACCCGGGCCGAACTGGACGAGATGCAGACGGCCGGCGCCTCGGGCGAGGTGGCCGGCTGGGTCTTCGACTCGGAGGGGCGCTACCTGGACCTGGGGACCAACCGGCGCACCGGCGGGGTGCGGGTCGCGCCGGGGCTTGCGCGGCCGTCGATCGGGATTGCTGCGGGCGCATCCAAGGTTCCCGCGATCCTCGCCGCCCTGAAATCCCGCATCATCAACGGCCTGGTCACCGACGAGCCGACCGCCCGCGCACTCCTGTCCCGCGCCTGACCTTCGCAATCGCGGCGGAAGTGGGGGCTTGACGACTCCGGTCGATGTATGAGCATTTACCCATAAGGCGATGATTTGCTCATACGCTGACCCAGGGAGGGAACCATGACCACGACGCTACGCGCGCTTCTCGGCGCGACGGCTCTGGTTGCGCTGTCGGGCGCGGCCATGGCCGAAACCACCATCACCGTCGCCACCGTGAACAATGGCGACATGGTGCGGATGCAGGGCCTGATGGACGACTTCAACGCCAAGCACCCCGACATCAAGGTCGAATGGGTGACGCTGGAGGAGAACGTCCTGCGCCAGAACGTCACGACCGACATCGCCACCGGCGGCGGCCAGTATGACGTGATCACCATCGGCACCTACGAGGTTCCGATCTGGGGCAAGCAGGGCTGGCTGGAAAGCCTGAACGACCTGCCCGCGGAGTATGACGTGGACGACCTTCTGCCGGCGATCCGCGGCGGCCTGACCGTGGACGGCAACCTCTACGCCGCGCCGTTCTATGGCGAATCCTCGATGGTGATGTACCGCAAGGACCTGATGGAAGCCGCCGGCCTGACCATGCCCGACGCGCCGACCTGGGCCGACATCGAGAAGGCCGCCGCCGCTATGACCGACAAGTCCAAGGAACAATATGGCGTCTGCCTGCGCGGCAAGGCCGGCTGGGGCGAGAACATGGCCTTCCTGACCGCCATGTCCAACAGCTTTGGCGCGCGCTGGTTCGACGAGAACTGGGTGCCCCAGTTCGACCAGCCGGAATGGAAGGCGACCTTGGACTTCTACCTGAACCTGATGAACAACTATGGTCCTCCGGGTGCCTCGAACAACGGCTTCAACGAGAACCTGACGCTGTTCCAGCAGGGCAAGTGCGGCATGTGGATCGACGCCACCGTTGCCGCGTCCTTCGTGACCGGCAAGGATTCCACCGTGGCCGACAAGGTCGGCTTCGCGCTCGCCCCCGACAACGGCCTCGGCAAGCGCGGCAACTGGCTCTGGGCCTGGAGCCTGGCGATCCCGTCCTCCTCGGACGCCAAGGACGCCGCCAAGGTCTTCATCGACTGGGCGACCAACAAGGACTACCTCGCCCTCGTCGCGTCCAAGGAAGGCTGGGCCAACGTGCCTCCGGGCACGCGGACCTCGCTTTACGCGAACGAGGAATACGCCAAGGTGCCCTTCGCCAAGATGACGATCGACAGCATCAACTCGGCCGACCCGACTGCCCCGACCGTGAAGCCGGTGCCTTACGTCGGCGTCCAGTTCGTCGCCATCCCGGAATTCCAGGGCCTTGGCACATCGGTGGGCGAGATCTTCTCGGCGGCGCTGGCCGGGCAGAAGACGGCGGACGAGGCGCTGGCGGAAGCCCAGACGCTGGTCACCGACGAGATGAAGGCCGCAGGCTACATCCAGTGACGGCGACCCCGGGGGCGGACTCCCCTGCCCCCGGGATCACCTTCGGCTTGCGGGCGTCCTCGCCTGCAAGCCGCCCCCCGTAACGAAAGCCTGCTTCTTCGCCTGCGCGGTGCCCCTGGCGTCGCATCCTTCATGCATCGGTCGCTGAGTCCGGGAGGCCCGCCCATGTCCACGCAATCCAGCCGCCTTGCCGCCCGCATGATGGTGGCGCCGTCGGTGGTCCTGCTGCTGATCTGGATGGTCGTGCCGCTGGCGATGACGCTGTATTACTCCTTCCGCTTCTATCGCCTCCTGTCGCCTGACCGTACCGGCTGGACCGGCGTCACCAACTATCTGTGGTTCTTCGACTCGCCGGATTTCTGGCTGGCCCTGTGGAACACGCTGGCGCTGGTCGGCGGCGTGCTGGTCATCACCGTCGTCCTGGGCATCCTGATCGCGCTGCTGATCGACCAGCCGGTCAAGGGCCAGGGCTTCCTGCGCATCCTGGTGATCGCTCCGTTCTTCGTGATGCCGCCGGTCGCCGCCTCGATCTGGGAAAACCTGTTCATGCACCCCCAGAACGGCCTGTTTGCCGCCGTGGCGCGGGGTTTCGGGGCGCAGCCGATCCTGTTCCTGGAGCAGTATCCGATGCTCTCGGTCATCGGCATCGTCAGCTGGGAATGGCTGCCCTTCGCCACGCTGATCCTGCTGACCGCCCTGCAATCGCTGTCCTCCGAGCAGTTGGAAGCCGCCGAGATGGACGGCGCCGGTCCCTTCTCCCGCTTCCGCCATATCATCCTGCCGCACATGACAAGGGCGATCACCGTGGTCATCCTGATCCAGACGATCTTCCTGCTGGGCATCTTCGGCGAGATCTTCACCACCACCCAGGGCGGCCCCGGATCGGCCAGCACCACCCTGCCCTACATGATCTTCAAGCAGGCCATCGCCGCCAAGGACATCGGCCGCGCCGCCGCCGGGGGCATCATCGCGGTGATCCTGGCGAACATCGTGGCCTATTTCCTGATGCGCGGCCTTGGCCGGAACCTGGAGAACTGAAATGGCCCGCGCCCTGTCCCCCCGCCGCCAGCTGATCACCACCGTCGCCGCCTGGTTCGTCGCGCTGCTGATCTTCTTCCCGGTCCTGTGGATGATCCTGACCAGCTTCAAGACCGAACCCAGCGCGGTCGCCATGCCGCCCGAGTTCCTGTCCGCCGACTGGACGCTGGAGAACTATGCCGAGGTCTGGGCGCGGTCGGACTATCCGCGCTTCTTCTGGAACTCGGTCGTGATCTCGGTCGGCTCCACGCTCCTTGGCCTGCTGGTCGCGGTGCCCGCCGCCTGGGCCATGGCCTTCGTTCCCGGCCGGCGGACCAAGGACCTCTTGATGTGGATGCTCTCGACCAAGATGATGCCGGCGGTGGCGGTGATGATCCCGCTTTACCTCCTGTTTCAAAGGCTTGGCCTGATCGACACCAAGTTCGGCCTGGTCATCGCTCTGATGCTGATGAACCTGCCGATCATCGTCTGGATGCTCTACACCTATTTCAAGGAAATCCCCGGCGAGATCCTGGAGGCCGCGCGGATGGACGGGGCCTCGCTCTGGAACGAGATCGTCCATGTCCTGACGCCGATGGCCCTGCCCGGCATCGCCTCGACCATGCTTCTGAACATCATCCTCGCCTGGAACGAGGCGTTCTGGACCATCGTCCTGACCACCACCAGGGCGGCCCCGCTCTCGGCCTTCATCGCCAGCTTCTCGGCGCCGCAGGGCCTCTTTTACGCGAAACTCTCGGCGGCCAGCGCGATGGCGATCCTGCCGATCCTGATCCTTGGCTGGTTCAGCCAGAAGCAACTCGTGCGCGGCCTGACCTTCGGCGCGGTGAAGTGAGGAAACGATGGGCAAGATCCAACTGACCAAGGTCCGCAAGAGCTTCGGCGAAGTCGACGTCATCCCCGGCATCGACCTGACCATCGAGAACGGCGAGTTCGTCGTCTTCGTCGGCCCCTCGGGCTGCGGCAAGTCCACCCTCCTGCGCCTGATCGCGGGGCTGGAGGATACCACCTCGGGCACGATCGAGATCGACGGCAAGGACGCGACCAACCTGCCGCCGGCCAAGCGGGGCCTCGCGATGGTGTTCCAGAGCTATGCGCTTTACCCGCACATGACGGTGCGCAAGAACATCGCCTTCCCGCTGAAGATGGCCGGGATGGACCAGGCCGAACAGGACAAGCGGGTGGAACGCGCCGCCAAGGTGCTGAACCTGTCAAGCTACCTCGACCGCCGCCCCGGCCAGCTATCGGGAGGCCAGCGCCAGCGCGTCGCCATCGGCCGGGCCATCGTGCGCGAACCGGCGGCCTTCCTGTTCGATGAACCCTTGTCGAACCTCGACGCCGCCCTGCGCGTGGGGATGCGGCAGGAGATCAGCGAGCTGCACCAGTCGCTCAAGACGACGATGATCTACGTCACCCACGACCAGGTCGAGGCGATGACCATGGCCGACAAGATCGTGGTGCTGAACGCCGGCCGGATCGAACAGGTCGGCGCGCCGCTGGAGCTTTACAACCACCCGCGCAACCTCTTCGTCGCCTGCTTCATCGGCAGCCCGAAGATGAACGTCATCGAAGGGGCCGAGGCCGCCAAGCACGACGCCCATGCCATCGGCATCCGGCCCGAGCATATCAGCGTCGGCGACGGCCCGTGGGAGGGCGTCGTCGGCCTGTCGGAACACCTCGGCTCGGACAGCTTCCTGAAGGTCGCGGTCGAGGGGATCGGCACCCTCACCGTCCGCGCGCCGGGCGAGATCCACGCCCGCCACGGCGACCGGATCCGGCTGGCCCCGGCCGGCAGGATCCACCGCTTCGACGCACAGGGGCTGGCGCTATGAGGCTTTCGGGCAAGACCGCGCTGATCACCGGCGCCGCGCGCGGCATCGGGCTGGAATTCGCCCGCGCCTATCTGGCCGAGGGGGCCGAGGTCGCCCTCGCCGATCTCAATGCCGAGGCCGTGGCGGCCGCTGCGCGCGACCTCGGGCCCAGGGCCCATGCCGTGACGATGGACGTGACCGACCAGTCCAGCATCGACGCGGGCTTCGCCGGGGCGATCCGCCGGATGGGCAAGCTCGACATCCTGATCAACAACGCCGCGCTGTTCAGCGCCGCTCCCATCGCCGAGATCACGCGAAAGGACTATGACCGGCTCTTTGCGGTCAATGTCGCGGGCACCCTCTTCTGCCTGCAGGCCGCCGCCCGCCACATGATCCCGCGCGGCGAGGGCACGATCATCAACATGGCTAGCCAGGCCGGGCGGCGCGGCGAAAGCCTGGTCGCGGTCTATTGCGCGACCAAGGCGGCGGTGATCTCGCTCACCCAGTCGGCGGGGCTGAACCTGATCCGGCACGGAATCAACGTGAACGCCATCGCCCCCGGCGTGGTGGATGGCGAGCATTGGGACGGCGTCGACGCCTTCTTCGCCCGCTACGAGGGCAAGATCCCCGGCCAGAAGAAGCGCGAGGTCGGCGCCGCCGTTCCCTTCGGCCGGATGGGCACCGCACGGGATCTGACCGGAATGGCGATCTTCCTCGCCACGCCGGAAGCGAAATACATCGTCGCCCAGTGCTTCGGCGTGGACGGCGGCAACTGGATGGCCTGACATGACACCGCAGCTTCCCGCCCCCCGCCTTCCCGCCTATGACCGCTCGAAACTCACCCCCGGCATCGTCCATATCGGGCTGGGCAACTTCCACCGCGCGCATATGGCGGTCTATCTCGACGACCTGTTCGCCCAAGGCCTCTGCCACGACTGGGCGATCCTTGGCGCCGGCGTGCGCGAGGGCGACGCAAGGATGCGCGCGGCGCTGAAGGCGCAGGACTGCCTCTCGACGGTGATCGAGCTTGACCCGAAGGGCAAGTCGGCCCGCCGCATCGGCAGCATGATCGACTTCCTGCCGGTCGAGGCCGACAATGCGGCGCTGATCGCCGCGATGGCGCGGCCCGAGATCCGCATCGTCAGCCTGACCGTCACCGAGGGCGGCTATTTCATCGACCCGGCGACCGGCCGCTTCGACCCCCGCGCGCCCGAGATCGCCCATGACGGCGCGAACCCGGATCGGCCCGGCACCGCCTTCGGCGCCATCGTCGCGGCCCTGAAGGCGCGGCGGGCGGCCGGGGTGCAGCCCTTCACCGTGATGAGTTGCGACAACCTGCCGGGCAATGGCGCGGTGACGCGGGCCGCCGTGGCGGGGACCGCCCGCCTCTCCGATCCCGCGCTTGCCGGCTGGATCGAGACGCAGGTCGCCTTTCCCAACGGCATGGTCGACCGCATCACCCCCGCCACCGGCCCGCGCGAACGCGAGATGGCCCGCGCCTTCGGGCTGGACGACCCGGTCCCCGTGACCTGCGAGCCCTTCCGGCAATGGGTGCTGGAAGACGACTTCCCCGCCGGACGGCCCGCCTTCGAGCAAGCGGGCGTGACCCTAACCCCGCATGTCCACGCCTTCGAGATGATGAAGATCCGCATCCTGAACGGCGGCCATGCCACCATCGCCTATCCCGGCGGGCTGATGGACATCGAATATGTCCACGAGGCGATGGCGCATCCGCTGATCCGCGGCTTCCTCGACCGGGTGGAGCGCGAGGAGATCATACCTTACGTGCCGCCCGTCCCCGACACCGACCTCGGCGCCTATTACCGGCTGATCGTCGAGCGGTTCAGCAACCCCGAGGTCGCCGATACCGAACGCCGCCTCTGCCTTGACGGCTCGAACCGGCAGCCGAAGTTCATCATCCCCTCGATCCGCGACGCGCTGGCGGCGGGCGGCCGGGTCGAGGGCCTCGCGCTGGTCTCGGCGCTCTGGTGCCGCTATTGCCAGGGGATGACGGACAGCGGGGCGGCGATCGCGCCGAACGATCCGAACTGGGATTACCTGCAGGCGCAGGCCCGCGCCGCGAACCAGATCCCACGCGTCTGGCTGCAGATGAAGCCGATCTATGGCGATCTGGTCGACCACCCGCGCTTTGTCGCGGCCTTCACCCGGGCGCTGGAGGCGCTGCGAGCGCGGGGCACGGCGGCGGTGCTGAAGGATTACATCGGCTAAGCGCGTAGGGTGCGCTACAGCGCACCTTCACATCCCCAGGGCCCGGAACACCTTCGGCAGTTCTTCCGCCAGGTCCTCGGCGATGAGCCCCGGCCCGAAGGACAGCGCGCATTCCACATGCAGCCAGGCCCCGCTGCAGGCGGCATCGAAGGGCGAATACCCCCGCGCCAGCAGTCCGGTGATGAACCCCGCCAGAACGTCGCCCGACCCCGCCGTCGCCAGCCACGGCGCCGCCCGGTCATAGTGGGCGGAGTTGATCGCAGCGCGTCCCGCGGGGTCGGCAATCACCGTGTCCGGCCCTTTGAAAAGCACCACACAGCCCGCCCGCCCGGCGGCCTCGCGGGTGGCGTCGACCTTGCTGTAGGCCGGGCCTTTATTGGCCGGGGCGGCGAGTTTCGCCGCGATGTCGGGGAACAGCCGCGCGAACTCCCCGGCATGGGGCGTCAGGACGCAGCCCTCATGCAGGGCGGCGAAACGGTCGGGGTGTTGCGACAGGATCGTCAAGGCGTCGGCGTCGAGGACGAGTCGGGGCGGGGTGTGCCGGTCTGAAGCCCGGCCTGTTTC
>NZ_JAYRUJ010000001.1:48991-387356 GCF_041919135.1 Tabrizicola sp.
CCCGTGGGCGGGGCACCCCCCCGGCCCCCCAACGCCACCCCCATCAACCTCGCCTCTCGCTCCCCGGTCCCCATCCCCGGCCCCAGGCACAGCGCATTGATCCGCCCATCCTCCAGCACCCCGGCCAGGGCCGCCCCATCCGCCACCTCGCGCAGCATCACCGCATCCAAGCGAGCGGCGTTCTCCGGAATGGCCTCGGGCGGGCACCCCAGCGTCACCAGCCCCGCCCCGATCCGCAAAGCCCCCCGCGCCGCCAGCCGCGCCGCCCCGCCACGGCCGGAGGGACCGGAGAGGATGAGGGCGTGGCCGTGGGAGTATTTGTGATCGACACTCCGCTTGCCGAGTTTGTCCCGACGCCATTGCTCACGGGCGACCGAGGTCACGAAGGTCGATCCCGTCGCTTTCCGTAGGCCGATGTCCTTGACCACGACCTTGCCGCAATGGCGCGGCCCATCGGCCAACACATGCCCGAGCTTCAGGCGGTGAAAGGTCACGGTCAGCATTGCCTCCGCGACCCGGCCATCGAGAGCGGGCCTGCCAGAGGCGTCCGGCAGATCGGGGACCAATGGTCGACCGCTGTCGGCACACAAACCGGACGGAACATCGACCGCGACCAGTCTGGCCGGGATATATCCCATGAAGGTATGGTAGATCGCATCCCTTGCCGCTCCCGTCAGGGCTCGGGTCAGTCCGGTGCCGAACAATGCGTCGATCAGCACATCTGCCGCGACGGGAGGCCTTCCATCCGCCTCGGTGTTCAGCTCGGCGATCGGTCCCGCCTCTCCCATCCCCCGCCACCGCTCATGGTTCACCCGCGCATCCGGCGGCAGCCGCTCGGGGTCGCCGTAGAGGAAGACCTCCACCTCCCAGCCCCATTCCTTCAACAGCCGCGCCACCACGAACCCGTCGCCGCCGTTGTTGCCCGGCCCGCACAACACCACCGCCCGCTGCGAGGTCGCAGCCAGTTCGGGCCATTCCTCGAACACCGCCTCGACCACCCCCCGCCCGGCGCGTTCCATCAGTTCCAGGCCCGTGACCTCGCCACCGGCAATCGCCGCCGCCTCGACGGCCCGCATCTGCGCCGCGGTCAGAAGTTCGGTCATGTCGCCGGCCCTGCAGTTCCCAGATCGCCCGCCCCGCAGGCGCGTTGCACAAATTTTGGGCGCACCCGCAGGAATCCCTCCGGCAAGGCGCATGACCAGAGCCTGTCACATTGTCCCCCCTGCGGGGAAGTGGTGAGAGAAGCAAAGACGAAAACCGCGGGAGCCGGCCCATGAAGAAAGTCGAAGCGATCATCAAGCCGTTCAAGCTGGACGAGGTGAAGGAGGCGCTTCAGGAGGCCGGGATCCAGGGCCTCTCGGTCACCGAGGTCAAGGGCTTCGGTCGCCAGAAGGGCCATACCGAGCTTTACCGCGGCGCCGAATATGTCGTCGACTTCCTGCCCAAGGTGAAGATCGAGGTCGTCCTGACCGACGACATGGTGGACGCCGCCATCCAGGCGATCGTCTCGGCCGCGCGCACCGACAAGATCGGCGACGGCAAGATCTTCGTCACCCCCGTGGAACAGGCCATCCGCATCCGCACCGGCGAGACCGGAGACGATGCGATCTGAGACCCGGGCCTGAAAACTTTCGTCGAAAATTTTCAGGCTTTCAAAACCATCAACCCCCAAACCGAAAGGCCGTCAGATGAGCGCCGTTGCCAAGGCACTGCAACTGATCAAGGACGAGGAGATCGAATATGTCGATGTCCGTTTCACCGATCCCAAGGGCAAGCTCCAGCATGTGACCATGATCGTCGACCTGATCGACGAGGAGTTCTTCGAGGAAGGCTTCATGTTCGACGGCTCGTCGATCGCGGGCTGGAAGTCGATCGACCAGTCCGACATGAAGCTGATGCCGGATGCGACCTCGGTCTACATCGACCCGTTCTACGCGGAAAAGACCCTGGCCGTGCATTGCAACGTGGTCGAGCCCGACACCGGCGAGGCCTATTCGCGCTGCCCGCGCCAGATCGCGCTGAAGGCCGAGGCTTACCTGAAGTCCTCGGGCATCGGCGACGCCTTCTACTGCGGCCCGGAAGCCGAGTTCTTCCTGTTCGATGACGTCCGCTACTCGGTCACGCCGCGCAAGGTGGCCTATGAGATCGACGCCGAGGCCGCCGCCTGGAACACCGACACCGTGACCGAAGGCGGCAACTACGGCCACCGCGCGGGCCACAAGGGCGGCTACTTCCCGGTGAACCCGATCGACGAGGCCCAGGACATCCGCGGCGAGATGCTCTCGACCATGAAGCGGATGGGGATGCGCGTCGACAAGCACCACCACGAGGTCGCGACCTGCCAGCACGAGCTGGGCATGATCTTCGGCGGTCTGGTCGAGCAGGCCGACAACATGCAGAAGTACAAGTATGTGATCCACAACGTGGCGCATGCCTATGGCAAGACCGTGACCTTCATGCCCAAGCCGATGAAGGGCGACAACGGCAGCGGCATGCATGTCAACATGTCGATCTGGAAGAACGGCAAGCCCCTGTTCTCGGGCGACAAATATGCCGACCTCAGCCAGGAGGCCCTGTGGTTCATCGGCGGCATCCTCAAGCATGCCAAGGCCCTGAACGCGCTGACCAACCCCGGCACGAACAGCTACAAGCGCCTGATCCCGGGCTTCGAGGCCCCGGTCCTGCGCGCCTACTCGGCCCGCAACCGCTCGGGCTGCGTGCGGATCCCGTGGACGGAAAGCCCGAAGGCCAAGCGCGTGGAAGCCCGCTTCCCCGATCCGTCGGCCAACCCCTACCTGTGCTTCGCGGCGCTGCTGATGGCCGGGCTTGACGGCATCCGCAACAAGATCGACCCCGGCCCGGCCTCGGACAAGGATCTCTACGACCTGCCGCCCGAGGAACTGGCCGAGATCCCGACCGTCTGCGGCTCCTTGCGCGAGGCGCTGGAGGAACTGGAGAAGGACATGGATTTCCTGCTGGCGGGCGACGTCTTCACCCGCGACCAGCTGGAAAGCTACATGGCCCTGAAATGGGAGGAGGTCTATGCCTACGAGCACACCCCCCATCCGGTCGAGTACCAGATGTACTATTCCTGCTGAGCCCTGGGCCAGTGATGCGAAAGGGCGCCTCCGGGCGCCCTTTTCCGTGCCGGTGTCCACAGTGGACCGATGGCGCACACCCTTGATCATCGTGGCCGGGCGGGCCGGCGAGGGAGGGCTGGCGCGACCGCCTCCTCGTTCGACTTCGTCGACCGCCTCCTCGTTCGACTTCGTCTCCTCGTCGGAGGCGCCCGCGAGGAGTGACGAAGTCATCGACGAGCCCGCCCCGCCACGGTCGACCGCGTCAGGGCTCGAGTTCGGCCAGGAGGCCCAGGTGGTCGGATCCGAAGGCCGGGCGCAGGGTGATCCGGCCGCCGTCCGGGGCGAAGGCGTGGTCGATCGGCAGGTGCATCAGCCGGCCGAAGCCGAGATAGGTGCCGCCGGTCGGGCCGGCCTGCACGCCCCCTGCCGCCGCCGCCAGGCGCCGCACCGAATTGGCCCAGCCCACCATGTTGAAATCGCCCGCCATCAGGACCGGGCCCTCGAACCCGGCCAGCACCGGCAGAAGCCGCGCCACATGGCCCGCCTGGTCTTTCGGCCAGGGCCAGGACAGGTGGATCGAGACGATCCAGACCTCGCGCTCGGCGAATTCGACCCGCAGCGCGGCGAGGCCGGGGGCGCAGGTCTCGCTGCCCGCCACGACGGGCAGGCGGGTCAGGACCGCATTGCCGCCGCTGCCGCCCTCCGGACAATGCAGCTGGCCCGGATAGTCGGCCTTCAGCGCCTGCAGCAGCGCGAGGTTGGGCTCCGTCACCTCTTGCAGCGTCACCGCCAGCGGCCGGGTCGCGCCGATGTCGTCGGCCAGCGCGGTCAGCTCGGCATTCGCGTGCCACACGTTCTTCTGGTAAAGCAGGAACACCCCCGGCGGACCCGGCCAGAGGAAGTCCAGCGCCACCTGCGCCCCGGTCACCAGCGCCAGCAGGGTAGAGCCGAAAGCCGCCATCTGCAGCCCGGACAGCCCCGCGACCAGCGCCAGCAGCGCCAGCGCCCCGGCGGCATAGCCCCGGCCCACGGCCAGCGAATCGCCCAGGGGATGCAGCCAGCCCAGATAGCCCCCCGCCAGCGGGATGATCGTCAGCACCAGTGCGATCCTGACCAGCGCGGTCCAGATCGGATGTTCGTTCCCCATGTCACCACCCACTCTCGCCCGGTCCCGGCCTGCCGCAACCGGGCGGCCCCTGTTAGAGCGCGCGCGCCCGCCCTTCAACCCCGCGCCTTCAACCCCGCGACTGCGGCGCCATCATGGCGCCAGGCCGGTTTTCCGCGCCTTCGGCTTGCGCCCCCTGCCCCTGCGGCGTAAGGGGCGGCAACTTTCCCAGTCCAGAGGTCCATGATGATCCCGCGCTATTCCCGCCCCGAGATGGTGGCGATCTGGTCCCCGGAAACCCGCTTCAGGATCTGGTTCGAGATCGAGGCCCATGCCTGCGACGCCCAGGCCGCCCTCGGCGTGATCCCCAAGGCCAATGCCGAGGCGGTCTGGCGGGCGAAGGACGTGGAATTCGACGTGGCCCGGATCGACGAGATCGAGGCGGTGACCAAGCATGACGTGATCGCCTTCCTGACCCATCTGGCCGAGCATGTCGGCGCCGAGGATGCCCGTTTCGTGCATCAGGGGATGACCTCCTCGGACGTGCTGGACACGACGCTGAACATCCAGCTGGTGCGGGCGGCGGACCTGCTGCTGAAGGGCCTCGACCGGGTGCTGGCGGCGCTGAAGGCCCGCGCCCTCGAACACAAGGACACGCTGCGGATCGGCCGCAGCCACGGCATCCATGCCGAGCCGACCACGATGGGCCTGACCTTCGCCCGCTTCTACGCCGAGATGGCGCGCAACCGGCGGCGGCTGGAGGCGGCCCGGGCCGAGGTGGCGACCGGCGCGATCTCGGGCGCGGTCGGCACCTTCGCCAACATCGACCCGGCGGTCGAGGAGCATGTCTGCAAGATGCTGGGCCTGGCCCCCGAGCCGATCAGCACCCAGGTGATCCCGCGCGACCGGCACGCGATGTTCTTCGCGACGCTGGGGGTGATCGCCAGCAGCATCGAGAATGTGGCGATCGAGATCCGCCACATGCAGCGGACCGAGGTGCTGGAGGCCGAGGAATTCTTCTCGCCCGGCCAGAAGGGATCCAGCGCGATGCCGCACAAGCGCAATCCGGTGCTGACCGAGAACCTCACGGGCCTGGCGCGGCTGGTGCGGATGGCCGTGGTCCCGGCGCTGGAGAACGTGGCCCTCTGGCATGAGCGCGACATCAGCCATTCCTCGGTCGAGCGGATGATCGGGCCGGATACGACGATCACGCTGGACTTCGCGCTGCACCGGCTGGCCGGCGTGGTGGAAAAGCTGGTGGTCTACCCCGAGAACATGTTGAAGAACATGAACAAGTTCAAGGGGCTGGTCATGTCGCAGCGCGTGCTTCTGGCGCTGACCCAGGCCGGCGTCAGCCGCGAGGACAGCTATCGCCTCGTGCAGCGCAACGCGATGAAGGTCTGGGAGAAGGGCGCCGACTTCAAGACCGAGCTTCTGGCCGACCCCGAGGTCACGGCGGCCCTGTCGCCGGCCGAGATCGAGGAGAAGTTCGACCTCGGCTATCATACGAAGCACGTCGACACGATCTTCGCCCGCGTCTTCGGGAAATAGGCCGCCGGGCCGCGCGATTTCCGGCTTGATTGCGCCCGGCCCGTGCTACCTTTCGGCTAGCAATACCGACAGGAGGACGACCATGAAGATCGCAGTCACCCTCGCCGCGCTGGCCCTCTCGGTGGTGCCGGCCTTTGCCAACGGCTGCCATGACAAGGTGAAGGAGGAGACCACGGCCTCCTGCATGCCGGGCTATGTCTGGGATGCGGCGACCGCGACCTGCACGGCGGCAACGTCGAGCTGAGGCGGATAAGCCCGCGTTAACCCGCGGCTGCGAGGCTGGACCGGAGAGATTCGGAGCCGCCCCGCATGACCCAGGACCTTGTCCCCCTCGCCCGCATCGCACCTGCGCGCCGGGCGCTGTCGATCACCGGCCCCGACGCGCGCCGGATGCTGACGCCACGGGCCAAGGCGGCGATCATCGTGCGCTACCTTCTGACCGAAGGCGCCGCGCTGCCGCTCGCCTCGCTGCCCGAGCAGATGCAGGCGGCCCTGGCCGAGCAGATGGGCCAGATGCGCCTGGTCGACCGCACCACCCTGGACGAGGTGGTGGACCAGTTCCTGTCCGAGCTGGAGTCGGTGGGCCTCGCCTTCCCCGGCGGGATCGAGGGGGCGCTGAACGTGATGGACGGCCATATCTCGCAATCGGCGGCGACGCGGCTGCGGCGGATGGCGGGGGCCGCCGCGAAGGGCGACCCCTGGGAACGGATCGTGACCCTGCCGGTGGAGCGGTTGCTGCCGATCCTGACCGACGAGGCGGTGGAAGTGGGGGCGGTGATGCTCTCGAAACTGCCGGTGGCGCGGGCGGCGGACCTTCTGGGCAAGCTGCCCGGCGACCGGGCGCGTCGGGTGGCCTATGCGGTGTCGATGACCGGCAACGTCGACCCCGAGACCGTGCGCCGCATCGGCCATGCGCTTCTGGCCGAGCTTGACAACCAGCCCTCCCGCGCCTTCGAGACCGCGCCGGTGCAGCGGGTGGGGGCGATCCTGAACGTCTCGCCCGCGCTGACGCGGGACGACGTGCTGCAGGGGCTGGAGGCCGAGGATGCCGCCTTTGCCGCCGAGGTGCGCAAGGCGATCTTCACCTTCGTCCACATCCCCGACCGCGTCCCGCCCCGCGACGTGCCCAAGATCACCCGGCTGGTCGAGCAGGCCCAGCTCGTCACCGCCTTCGCCGGCGCGCAGGGCAGGCCCGAGCTGGAGGCGGCGGCCGAGTTCATCCTGGCGAATATCTCGCAACGCCTGGCCCAGGGCCTGCGCGAGGAGATGGGCGCGCGCGGCAAGATCAAGGACAAGGACGCCGAGGAGGCGATGAACGCCATCGTCAACGCGATCCGCGGGCTGGAGGCTTCGGGCGAGATCACCCTGATCCAGCAGGAGGAGGAGTGAGGGGGCCGCGCATGGCGGCCCCCGCAAGATCAGAAGCGGTAGTCGAGACGCAGCGACAGGTCGGAATCGTCCATGTCGAGGCCGGCGTCGCCGTCGAAATCGTCCTTCTTCTGGACCAGATATTCCAGGCCGGCGACAAGCCGCGGCGAAATCGCGAAGCGGGCGCCAATCCCGTAAATCGGGACGCTATCGGACAGGTCCAGGTCGTTGATTTCGTAGCTGGACATGCCGACAAAGGCGTAGGGCAGGAAGCGCCCGGCGTCGTAGCCGCCGATCAGCTTCAGCCGGGTGGCATCGAAGTCGCCGCCCGTTTCATAGTCGCCGCTGACCTGGGCAAGTTCCCCGCCCAGCACGAAGCTGCCGAAGTCGCGCAGATAGCCGGCCTGGACGCCGAAGCCATCCAGATCAAGATCGGTGGCACCGCCATCATCGCTGAACTTGCCCTGGAAGGCCGACAGGCCGACGTAGAACCCCGTCCAGTCCATGCCGGGGGCCGGAGCCGCCGCGACTTCGACCGGCGCTTCGACCACCGGCTCGGCGATACCGCCGGCGACGGCCGGGCCTGCAAGCGCGGCAAGGGCCGCGATCATGATGGTATGTTTCATGGCTGTCCTGTCCTTTCGGGTGGCAATCATGACATTTGAATACACCTGTGGCCGCGCATTGCAGAGGCGTCCGCCGGATGGACATATGCGAATTCCGTCACGCGTGACCGAAACAACACGGGCACTTTCCCCCTTTCCATCGCCGCGCCCCGCCCCTAGCCTCCGCCGGATGCAGCCTCTCCCCCCCTCCTCCGTCTCGCGCGGCGTGGCGCTGATGATCGCGGCGATCCTGCTGTTCACCGCGATGGATGCCACCGCCAAGGGCCTGATCGGGCGCTATCCCGCGCCGCAGGTGATCTGGGTGCGCTTCGCGGGGCAGCTTGCGCTGGTGCTGGCGATCCTCGGGCCGGGGCTGGGGCCGGTCCTGCGCACGCGGTTCCCGGTGCTGCATTTCTGGCGCTCGGCCTCGCAATTCGGGGCGACGACCTTCTTCTTCCTCTCGCTGCCGCATATCGGCCTGGCCGAGGCCACGGCGATCGCCGACCTGAACCCGGTGCTGATCACGCTGGGCGCCGCGCTATTCCTGGGCGAGCGGCTGGGCCCGCGCCGCATCGCCGGCGTCGCCGTGGCGCTGGCGGGCGCGATGATCGTGATCCGGCCGGGGGCGGGTGTCTTCACCTGGTGGGCGCTGCTGCCGGTCTGCTGCGCCCTGTCCTATGCCACCTCGGCGCTGCTGACCCGGAAGATCGGCGCGCAGGAAAGCGTCTGGGCCTCGATGGTCTATGCGGCGCTGTTCGGCACGATCCTGGCCGGGGCGGCGCTGCCCTTCGTCTGGCAACCGATCGCCACCACCGACCTGTGGCGCTTCGGGCTGATCGCCTGCCTTGGCACCGGGGCGCAGCTTTGCATCATCCGCAGCTTCTCGATCACCGAGGCGAGCGTGGTTGCCCCCTTCGCCTATCTGGGCATCGTCTTCGCGGCCTTCTGGGGCGTGGTCCTCTTCGACCAGTGGCCCGACCGCTGGACGGTGTTCGGCGCGCTTGTGATCGTGGGCGCGGGACTTTATGTCTGGCACCGCGAAACGAGAGGCGCGCGCGCCCCAGGCCCCGATGTCGACCGAAGCTGACGACCGCCCGCCATTCCGGCTTGACCATTTCCTGGTGAACCTCGCCGCGCGCGGGCTGATCGGGCTGGCGCTGGCGCTGCCCTACCGCTGGCGGGTGGGCTTCGGCGGCTGGCTGGTGCGGCGGGTGGTCGGCCCGCTGGCCGGCTACCGGGCGCGGGCGCGGGCGAATCTCGCGCTGATCTGGCCCGACCGGCCCGAGGCCGAGCGCAACGCCATTGCGGATGCCTGCCTCGACAATGCCGGGCGCACGCTGATCGAGAACTATTCCGCCGCCGCCTTCCAGGCCCACGCCGCCGCGACCGAGCCGCAGGGGCCGGGCTATGCCGCCCTGATCGCCGCGCGCGACGAGGGGCGGCCGGTGATCCTGGTCTCGGGCCATTTCGGCAATTACGAGGCGGCGCGGGCCGCGCTGGTGGCGCGGGGGTTCGAGATCGGCGGCCTCTACCGCAACCTGCGCAACCGCTATTTCAACGCGCATTACGTGCGCACGATGGAGGCTTTCGGCGGCCCGGTCTTTCCGCAGGGCCGCGCCGGAACCGCCGGGTTCGTGCGCCACCTGAAGACGGGGGGGCAGCTGGTGCTGCTTTTCGATCAGGATGTGCCGACGGGGGCTGCGCTGCCCTTCCTCGGCCGGCCCGCGCGCACGGCGCTGTCGGCGGCGGAACTGGCGTTGCGGCTGAAGGCGGAGCTGATCCCCTTCTTCGCGATCCGCCAGCCGGACGGGCTGGACTTCCGGGTCGAGCTGGACGCCCCCATCCCGCACGGCGATCCCGAGATGATGATGCGGCAGGTGACGGCGGCGCTGGAGGAGCGGGTGCGCGCCCATCCGGGGCAATGGTTCTGGATCCACCGCCGCTGGAAAGGCAGGGCGCGTGGCGGGTGATTCACCCGTGCTTCCGCCTCACTCCACCCGGGCCGCCGCCAGGATCGTCGCCGGCCCCGCGCCCTGGACGATCACGGCGCCCGGCTCCTGCCCGGCGAAGGCCGCCGTCAGTTCCAGCGGCTCCTGCCCGCCCCAGTCGCCCAGGCCCTCCCAGGAGGTCACGATATTGGTGTAGGTGATCGTCCGCCCGGCATTCTCGCCGCGCTCGATCGTCACCGTCTCGGCCGGCTTGTAGCGGACAAGCTGCACCCGCACCGGCTCGGTCAGGGGGGGGTCGGCCTCGGCATGGATCACCAGCCGGTCGCCCTGGCGCGTCACGCTCAGCCGCACCGGCGAGCCTTCGGTCAGATGCGCGCGCAGCCGGTCGGCCGTCTCTTCCGGCGCGAATCCCTCGATCCGGTCCCGGCCGCCGATGATCAGCTGCGGCGTGTAGATCGTGCGCGAGCCCGCCGCCCTGGCATAGGCCCGCTGCCGGTCGGTGAATTTCGGATGCGCGAACTTGTCGGCCCAGCCGATATAGTCCCAATAGTCGACATGCAGCGCCAGGGGCAGGATCCGCGGGTCCGAGGCGAGCATCGCCACGAATTCATCGGCCGGCGGGCAGGCAGAGCATCCCTGGGAGGTGAAAAGCTCGACCACCACCACCGGCTCTGCCTGAACGGGGGCCACCGCCGCCAGCCAGAGGCCGCAAACGGCGCTGACGTAATGTCGCATGTCGCCTATCCTGATCCCGTGAACCCCTGCGCCGTTATAAGGATGCCCATGAGCCCGAGCCAATCAAGGTTTTGCGAGAGTTTGTCACCGTGATGAAATCCGGGGCTGGATATTCGGCATACAATTGCATACAATGGCGCACAGCAGCCGCCTTCGCTTAAAGGAGCCATCATGACCGTCACCGTCGGACACGACCAGAGCCGCACCCGCAAGACCCTGACCGCGGGCGGGCAGAGCGTCAACTACTATTCGATCCCGGCCGCCGAGGCCGCGGGTCTGGGCGCGTTCTCGCGGCTTCCCGCCAGCCTGAAGGTGGTGCTGGAGAACATGCTGCGCTTCGAGGACGGCAAGACGGTCACCGTCGATGACATCAAGGCCTTCTCGGACTGGGGCAAGAACGCGGGCAAGAACCCGATCGAGATCGCCTATCGCCCGGCGCGCGTGCTGATGCAGGATTTCACCGGCGTCCCGGCGGTCGTCGACCTTGCCGCGATGCGCGACGGGATCAAGGGCCTCGGCGGCGATGCCCAGAAGATCAACCCGCTTTCGCCGGTGGATCTGGTCATCGACCACTCGGTCATGATCGACGAATTCGGCCATCCCCGCGCCTTCCAGATGAACGTGGACCGCGAGTATGAGCGGAACATGGAGCGGTACGTCTTCCTGAAATGGGGCCAGAAGGCGTTCAACAACTTCCGCGTCGTGCCGCCCGGCACCGGGATCTGCCACCAGGTGAACCTGGAATACCTGGCGCAGACGGTCTGGACCGACACCGACCAGAACGGCGAGCTGGTGGCCTATCCCGACACCCTCGTCGGCACCGACAGCCACACCACCATGGTCAACGGCCTGGCCGTCCTCGGCTGGGGCGTCGGCGGGATCGAGGCCGAGGCCGCGATGCTGGGCCAGCCCGTGTCGATGCTGATCCCCGAGGTCGTGGGCTTCAAGCTGACCGGCGAGATGGTCGAGGGCACCACCGCGACCGACCTGGTGCTGAAGGTCGTGCAGATGCTGCGCAAGCATGGCGTGGTGAACAAGTTCGTCGAGTTCTACGGCGAGGGGCTGGACCGCCTGCCGCTGGCCGACCGGGCGACCATCGCCAACATGGCGCCGGAATATGGCGCGACCTGCGGCTTCTTCCCGATCGACAACGAGACCCTGCGCTACCTGCGCAACACCGGCCGGGACGAGGGCCGCATCGCGCTGGTCGAGGCCTATGCCAAGGCCAACGGCATGTGGCGCGGCGAGGATTACGATCCGATCTACACCTCGACCCTGCATCTCGACATGGGCGAGATCGTCCCGGCGATCTCGGGCCCGAAACGCCCGCAGGACTATCTGCCGCTGGCCGACGCCGCCCGCGCCTTCTACAAGACCGTGGCGGATTATCGCGGCATCGACGTCACCCCCGCCGCGCAGGCCATGGCCGCCGAAGGCCCCGCCCCGGTGCCGCCCGCGAAGGACCCGCGCCGGGTCGTCAGCGTCGAGGGCCGGGACTTCACCCTGACCGACGGCTCGGTGGTGATCGCGGCGATCACCTCCTGCACCAACACCTCGAACCCCTATGTGATGATCGGCGCCGGCCTGGTGGCGCGCAAGGCGCGCGCCCTCGGCCTGACCAGCAAGCCCTGGGTCAAGACCTCGCTCGCCCCCGGGTCGCAGGTCGTCAGCGAATACCTTGACGCCGCGGGCCTGCAGGCGGATCTGGACGCCGTCGGCTTCAACCTCGTCGGCTATGGCTGCACCACCTGCATCGGCAACTCGGGCCCGCTGCAACCCGAGATTTCGGCGGCCATCGCCGGGGGCGACCTGGTGGCGACCGCCGTCCTGTCCGGCAACCGCAACTTCGAGGGCCGCATCTCGCCCGACGTGCGGGCGAACTACCTCGCCTCGCCGCCGCTGGTCGTGGCCTATGCCATCGCCGGGGATCTCAACATCAACCTGACCCGCGATCCGATCGGCCAGACCCCGGACGGCAAGGACGTGTTCCTCAAGGACATCTGGCCGTCGAACAAGGAGATCGCCGACATCGTCCATGCGGTCGTCACGCGCGAGGCGTTCCAGAAGAAATACGCCGATGTATTCAAGGGCGATGCCAAATGGCAGGGGGTCGAGATCACCGAGGCCGAGACCTATGACTGGCCCGCATCTTCGACCTATATCCAGAACCCGCCCTATTTCCAGGGCATGTCGAAAGCGCCGGGGGTGATCAGCAACATCGCCGGGGCCCGGGTGCTGGCGCTTCTGGGCGACATGATCACCACCGACCACATCTCGCCCGCGGGCAGCTTCAAGGCCACCACTCCGGCCGGGAAATACCTGACCGACCGGCAGGTTCCGGTGTCCGAGTTCAACTCCTACGGGGCCCGGCGCGGCAACCATGAGGTGATGATGCGCGGCACCTTCGCCAACATCCGCATCCGCAACGAGATGCTGGACGGCGTGGAAGGCGGCTATACCAAGGGGCCGGACGGCGTGCAGACCTCGATCTACGACGCCTCGATGGCCTATCAGGCGGCCGGCACGCCGCTGGTGATCTTCGGCGGCATCGAATACGGCGCCGGCTCCAGCCGCGACTGGGCGGCCAAGGGCACCGCGCTTCTGGGCGTGAAGGCGGTGATCGCCGAAAGCTTCGAGCGCATCCACCGCTCCAACCTGGTCGGCATGGGCGTGATCCCGTTCGAGTTCCTGCCGGGCGAGACGCGCAAGACGCTGGGCCTGAAGGGCGACGAGGTGGTGTCGATCGGCGGGCTGGAGGGCGACCTCAAGCCGCTCAGCCTGGTGCCCTGCACCATCCGCTATGCCGACGGGACCGAGAAGACGATCCAGATCAAGTGCCGGATCGACACCGAGATCGAGGTCGAATACGTCGAGAACGGCGGCGTGCTGCACTATGTGCTGCGCAACCTGGCAACAAACTGACGCCGGATCGCCGACAATCTTTTTGCACCTGCAGGGAACCCCGGCCACTGGCCGGGGTTTTTCATTGGAAATTCAACAGGTGTTTGTTGCCGCGCCAATGAATGGTGCGCGGCAGCACAAGTCATTGTCACGCATCAATATCCACCTTCCCGATACTAATAATTATTGCTCGACTCAGGGTTGATTTATCCCCGAGTCTTTGGCACCTTGCCCCTGTCCCCAGTATGACTTTCAGCCGCCCCAAGCGGCTGCTGCTTTTCTGGTGCAGTCGGGACATGTCTGCCGAAAATCGGCGCTTTATCAGTGGTTTGGCATGTGCCACAGCCATGAGCGGAGCTTTTTATGGCAACCAGAGAGCAATCCATAACCGCCTACGAGAACGAAGGCGCCCTGCTGACGATCGGCAAGACCGAGATCATCGGTTTTTCCAGTTTCCAGACCGGGACCACCGGCGAACTGGTGGTCGCGGATAACAACAACGACCTGGAATGGGATCTCGCCCCGCCGGAAACCGCGACCTTCGGCGGCCAGCCCGCCACGCTGGTGGCCACCGGCACGGTAACGATCGGGATCAGGATTTCCGTCCTTGGCCTGATCAACCTGCCGGTCAGCCTTTCGACGCCGGTGAATGTCGGCGTGTTCGAGCAGGGCGGCGTGCAATATGTCCGCTTCTACAACGAGGACGGCACCGACGCCGATCCGGCCCAGCTTCTGGACGGGCTCCTGACCGAGGTGCTGGCCGGTGTCGGTGGCCTGTTGCCGCTGGTCGAAGCCGCCCTTGGCCCCCTGGCCACCTATGTCGAGCAGAACGCCCTTCTCACCTTCAACCTGCCCAACGTCGAGGGTGTCGCGCTCACCTGCTTCACCACCGGCACGCTGATCGCCACCCAGCGCGGCGAGGTCCGGGTGGAAGAGCTGAAGCTCGGCGACCTGGTGATGACGCTCGACCACGGTCTCCAGCCGGTGCGCTGGGTGGGCTCGCGGCTGCTGTCGGCCGAGGAGCTGGAGCGCAATCCCCGGTTCCGGCCGATCCGCATCGAGCCCGGCGCGCTTGGCGTGGGGCTGCCGCACCGCCGGCTGACCGTCTCGCCGCAGCACCGCTGCCTGCTGCGCTCGCGGATCGCCGAACGCATGACTGGCGGGCCCGAGGTGCTGGCCGCCGCCAAGCATCTGGTCGGCGCCCCGGGCATCACGATCGAGGAGGAGAGCCGCGAGGTGACCTATATGCACATCCTCTTCGACCGGCACGAACTGGTCTGGTCGAACGGGGCGGTCACCGAATCCTTCTACCTCGGCGAACAGGCGCTCGGCTCGATCGACCGCGAGCAGCGCGAGGAAATCCTGGCGCTCTTCCCCGAACTGGCGCAGGGCCTGCCCGGCGCCCGGCCCGAGGGCGCAAGGCCCTTCATGCGCGGCCGGCTGGCGCGGAAACTGGTCGACCGTTCGCGCTCGAACGGCAAGCCGCTGGTCGAGGCCGCGGCGCAGCCTGCGAAACTGCCAGAAAAGCTGCCTGAAAAGGCGGCGGACAGAAAGCGCGCGCTGGCGGCTTCCTGACCGGAAGGCCGCAGGTCAGCCCTGCCCGGCCAGCGCCTTCTCCAGCTCGGGCACGAAGCGCGCCTCGTAGTCCGTCCCGACCAGCGGCCCGACGAAGCGGAACAGCACCTTGCCCTCGCCATCGATGATGAAGGTCTCGGGCGGGGCGGTGACGCCCCATTCCACCCGGTTGCGGCCGTTCGGATCGGTGGCGACGCCCAGGAAGGGATTGCCCTGCTCGGCCAGATAGGCGGCGGCCTTGGCGTCGTCATCCATCATGTTGACCCCGGCCACGCGAATGCCGCGCCCGGCCATCTCCAGCAGGACCGGATGTTCGGCCCGGCAGGGCGGGCACCAGGTGGCCCAGAAGTTCAGCACCGTCACCTCGCCTGTGCGCAGGTCGGCGTCGGTCAGGACCGGCACCCCCGGCAGGCCGGTGGCCGGCAGCGCCGGGGCCTCGCGCCCGATCAGGACCGAGCGCAGCTCGCCCGGATTGTCGCGATACATGCCGAAATAGAACAACCCCGCCATGCCGAAGAACAGTACCAGCGGCAGCATCAGAAGCCACTTAAGCATCACTTCTCCCTTGCCGCGCCTCGACCTCGGCCAGCGCGCGCTTGACCCGCGCCGCCTGCCAGAGCGACAGCCCCACCAGCGCCGCGATCAGCAGCGCGGCGAGGGCATAGGAGCCGATCACCGCGCCCGCGTATTTCCCCAGTTCCGGCATCACGCCACCCTCTCGCGCGCCAGAAGCGCCTGCAGGCGGCGCTGGCGGATCTCGGTCCTGGTGCGCATCAGGACCATGGTGATGAACAGCAGGATGAACCCCGCGATGCAGACCAGGAGCGGCAGCCAGAACACGTCGGCCACGTTCTCCTCCTTGTCCAGCGACAGCGAGGCCCCCTGGTGCAGCCCCTGGTTCCAGAAGTTCACCGCATAGCGCGACAGCAGCGCGAAGACCGAACCGACGAGGCAGAGGATCGAGGTCAGGTCGGCGGCGGTGTCCGGGTTCTCGATCGCGGACCAGAGCGCGATATAGCCCAGGTAGAACAGGCACAGGATCAGGAACGAGGTCAGCCTCGGATCCCAGGCCCACCATGTCCCCCACATCGGCTGGCCCCAGAGCGCGCCGGTGACCAACGCGATCAGGGTGAAGGTCAGCCCCACCGGCGCGGCGGCCTTGGCGGCAAGCGCGCTGACATGGTGGCGGCGGACGATCCAGATCAGCGAGGCGACCAGCATCATCGCCCAGGCATTGATCGCCATCATCGCCGAGGGCACATGCAGGTAGATGATCTTGACCGTCGAGCCCTGCTTGTAGTCGTCGGGCGTGAAGAAAAAGCCCCAGACAAGGCCGGTGACAAGCAGCGCCACGGTCAGCGCCACCGCCCAGGGCAAGGCCCAGGCCGAGGTCTGCATGAACTTCTTCGGGTTCGCATATTCCCAGATCGACATGGGCCTCGCCTATCCTGTTCCCCGGTATCTCTCAACTCACCATCGCGCGAAAACCTAGCGCAAATTGACGCGCAGCGCCGCGGCGGCGGCAAAGGGCAGCAGCGCCGCCGCGCCCAGGCTGATCGCGGCCAGCAGCGCCAGCGGCGTGGCCAGCGCCATGCCGTCGGCCCCGCGGCGCACGACCTCGGCCCCGAAGATCAGGGTCGGGACGTAAAGCGGCAGGACCAGCAGGCTGAGAAGAAGCCCGCCGCGCCGCAGGCCCACCGTCAGCGCCGCGCCAAAGGCCCCGACCATCGACAGCGTGGGGGTGCCGAGGAGGAGGCTGAGGACCAGCCAGCCATAGGCCGGGGGCGCAAGGTTCAGCAGGACGCCAAGGCCGGGGGCAAGCAGCGTCAACGGCAACCCCGTCACCAGCCAATGCGCCAGCGCCTTCATCGCCACCGCTCCTTCCAGCGGCAGGGGCGAGGTGGCGAGAAGATCGAGCGAGCCGTCCTCATGGTCCAGCGCGAAGATCCGGTCCAGCGACAGAAGGCAGGCGAGCAGCGCCCCGACCCAGAGGATGCCGGGCGCGATCCGGCCCAGCGTCCCGCCTTCGGCGCCCACGCCCAGCGGCACCAGGACCGCGAGGATCAGGAAGAAAGCCAGCCCCAGCCCGAACCCCCCGCCCGAGCGCAGGGCCAGCCGCAGGTCGCGGATGAGAAGCGCCCTCATGCCCTGCCCCCTTGCTCTTTTTCCAAATACTCCCGCCGGAGGCTCCGGCACGGGCCACGGGCATCACGGATCATGCGAAAGCCTCGTCGAAACCGTCGCGGGCCAGGATCCGCGTCCGGTAGGGATCGAGGTCGAGGATCCGCGCCTCGGGCAGGCCGAGGTCGACATGCGTCGCGATGACCGCCGCCCCGCCCTGCCCCAGATGCTCGCGCACCACCCCGGCGAACAGCGCGACCGAGGCCACGTCGAGGCTGACCGTCGGCTCGTCCAGCAGCCAGAGCGGACGGCCGGTGACCAGCAGCCGCGCCAGGCCGAGGCGGCGCTTCTGGCCGGCGGAAAGCTCGCCCGCCCGGCGGCGGATCAGGCCGGCGAGGTCCAGCGCCGCGATGGCGCGCTGGGGCGCGGGGCCGCCGTAGATGCTGGCCCAGAACGCCAGGTTCTCGGCCACGGTCAGGGTGGATTTCAGCCCGTCGGCATGGGCGGCATAGGCGACGGCCTCCGGCGCGAGCATGACCCGCCCCGCGACCGGCGGCTGCAGCCCCGCCAGCGTGCGCAGAAGCGTCGTCTTGCCCGAACCGTTCGGCCCGCGCAGGACCAGCGCCTGCCCGGCGCCGACCGCAAAGCCCAGCCCGGCCAGGACGGTCACCCCGCCACGCGCGACGGAAAGATCGGTGGTCTCCAGTATCATGCGGCAAGGCCTAGCGCATGGAAGGCGGGGCGAAAAGGGGATTGGTCAAGTCACGGGTGCGCGCCTGGTCCTTGGCGGCGGTGAAGCAGGAGCGCGATCTCCATCCCGGATGCATATGCCGCCAGCAGCGCAACATCGATGACCGGGACCAAATTCCTTAAGCAAGGAATTTGTCAAAATTCTTGCTCAAGAATTTTCCGCCTCACACCGGCAGCAGCGCCACCGCGACCCGCCGCCCCTCGCCGAGAAGCACGTTGTAGGTGCGGCAGGCGGTGGGCGAGGCCATGATCTCGACCCCGATCCCCTGCCCCTCCAGCGCCGCGCGAAAGTCCGGCGGCACATGGGCGATCGTCGCTCCGGTGCCGACGAAAAGCACGTCGATCCGCCCGGCCAGCGACAGGGGCGCCACCGTGTCCTCCAGCCCGCCCCAGGGGCCTGCGTCCCATGGGGTGATCAGGCAGGGTCCGCGCAGGACATGGCCGCCCACGCGGAAGAAGCCGGGGCCATAGCCCTCGATCGGCATCGCGCTGCCATAGGTGACTTCGGTCAGCCGCATCGGGCCCCCTCAGGCGTCCACGTCGGCGAATTCGCCCTTGTTCGACTTCTTCGGCTTGTCGCCCCGGTCGACCCCCAGCATCAGCACGATGTTCTTCGCCATGTAGAGCGTCGAATAGCTGCCCAGGATGACGCCCAGGATCATCGCGAAGACAAAGCCGCGGATCACGTCACCGCCGAAGAAGACCAGCACGATCAGCGAGATCAGCGTGGTGGTCGAGGTCATCACCGTGCGCGACAGGGTCTCGTTCGTGGTGAGGTTCATCAGGTCGCGCAGGGGCATCTGCTTGTATTTCGCCAGATTTTCGCGCAGGCGGTCGAAGATCACCACCGTGTCGTTGACCGAATAGCCCAGGATGGTCAGCAGCGCCGCGACGATGGTCAGGTCGAACTTGATCTGGAACAGTGAGAAGATCCCGACCGTCACCAGCACGTCATGGACCAGGGCGGCGACCGTGCCGATGGCGAACTGCCATTCGAAGCGGACCCAGACGTAGAACAGGATCCCCGCCGCGCCGGCCAGCACCGACAGCAGCGCCGAGGTGATCAGCTCCTCCGAGACCTTGGGCCCGACCGATTCCACCGCCGGGAACAGGATCGCTGGATCGACCGCCTTCAGCGCGGTCTCGACCTCGGCGATGACGGCCGGGGTGACGGCTTCCTCGCCCTCGCGGGCCGAGATCCGGATCATCGAGACATGCTGGTCGGGGCGGAAGGCCGGGTCGAAGACCTCGGAGATCGAGACATCGCCCAGGCTGAGGGTCGAGAGCGCCTCGCGATAGGCGCCCACGTCCACGGGGGTGGTCGATTCGGTGCGGATCGTGGTGCCGCCCCGGAAGTCGATGCCGAAGTTCAGCCCCATGACCAGGATGATCACCACCGAGGCGACCATGGCCGCGATGGAGGTGCCGAAGGTCAGCCACTGGATCTTGAAGAAGTCGATGTTGGTCTTTTCGGGGACGAGCCGCAGGCGCCAGGCCATTTTTCACATTCCTCCGGTCAGACCACGATCGTCTTGGGCCGCCTCAGGTCGAACCACAGCTCGACGATGAAGCGCGTCACATAGACGGCGGTGAACATGGATGTCAGGATCCCCAGCCCCAGCGTGACCGCAAAGCCGCGCACCGGGCCCGAGCCGAGCCAGAACATGATGACGGCCGTCAGAAGCCCGGTCACGTTCGAGTCCATGATCGCCGAGAAGGCCCGCTCGAAGCCCATCTCGATGGCGCGGCGCGGATTGCCGCCGTCGCGCAGCTCTTCGCGCATCCTCTCGTAGATCAGCACGTTGGCGTCGACCGCCATGCCCATGGTCAGCACGATCCCGGCGATCCCCGGCAGGGTCAGCGTCGCGCCGATGGTCGAGAGCACCGCCATGATCAGCGCGATGTTGATGGCCAGCGCGATGTTCGCCATCATCCCGAACCAGCCATAGGAGGCGATCATGTAGACCGCGACCGCGACCATGCCGACCAGACCCGCGGCCTTGCCCGCGTCGATCGAATCCTGGCCGAGTTCCGGCCCGATGGTGCGCTCTTCCAGAAAGCTCATCTCGGCCGGCAGGGCGCCCGCGCGCAGCAGGATGGCGAGGTTGGTCGATTCCTCGACGGTGAAGCTGCCGGTGATGATGCCCGAGCCGCCGGGAATATGGCTCTGGATCACCGGGGCCGAGATCACCTCGTTGTCCAGCACGATGGCGAAGGGCGCGCCGATGTTGGCGGCGGTATAGTCGCCGAACTTGCGCGCGCCGGTGGTGTCGAAGCGGAAGCTGACCGAGGGCTTGTTGTTCTGGTCGAAAGAGGGCTGGGCATCCACCAGATCCTCGCCCGAGACGACGGGGCTTTCCTCGACGATGTAGTAGACCCCCTTCTCGTCCACCGAAGGCAGGAGAAGGTTGCGCGGCCCCGGTTTCGCCGCGGCATCGGTGGTCCGGCTGACGACCGCGTTGAAGGTCAGTTTCGCCGTGGTGCCGATCAGGTCCTTCAACTCCTGCGCCGAGCCGATGCCGGGCACCTGGATCAGGATGCGGTCCTGGCCCTGGCGCTGGATCGTCGGCTCGCGCGTGCCGGCCTGGTCGACGCGGCGGCGGATGATCTCCAGCGACTGCTGGATCGTGCGTTCGTCGGTGGCGCGCTTCTCGGCCTCGGAGAGCTGGACGATGATGTCGCTGTCCTGCGCGGTGACGTCCAGCGTGCTCTGGCCGATGCCGGTCAGGGTGACCACGCTGCTGCCAAGGCCGCGCACGGCCTCAAGTGCTGCGGCCATGCCCGCGGGATTCTCGATCGTGACCCGCAGCACCCCCTCGGGCGAGGGCGCGCGGCGGACATTGCCGACCTGGTCGCGCAGGCCGCGCAGGGCGTCGCGCACCTCGGGCCAGAGGGCGTCGATCCGGCTCTTGTAGACATCCTCGACCCGGACCTCGGCCAGAAGATGCGCGCCGCCGCGCAAGTCGAGGCCAAGGTTCATCAGCGCCGAGGGCAGGAGGCCGGGCCATTCGGCCAGCGCGGCCTCCTGGTCAGGGGTCGCGGTGCCGCCCGCGGCCGCGATGGCCGCCGCCGCATCGTTATGCTGCTCGACCCGCGTATAGAACAGGTTCGGCACCGCGGCCAAGATGCCCCAGGCGCAGATCAGAAGGATCAGGCCGCGCTTCCACAGCGCCGTGGATGACATGGTTCAGCTCGCCGCCGGTTCGGTCTTGTTCAGGACCTGGCTGATCGTGTGCCGGATCACCTTGACCTTGACGCCATCGGCGATCTCGACCTCGACCATGCCGTCTTCCTGCACCTTCGAGACCTTGCCGACGATCCCGCCCGAGGTCACGACCTGGTCGCCCCGCCGCAGCGCCTCGACCATCGCGCGGTGGTCCTTCATCTTCTTCTGCTGCGGGCGGATGAGCAGGAAGTAGAAGATCACGAAGATCAGCACGATCGGCAGGAACTGCGCGATTGCGGCCCCGGACGAGGGGGCACCTGCGGCCTGGGCGAAGGCGGGAGTGACGAACATGGGCATCCTTTCCTGCGGGGCGGGCGGCCCTGCATGGGGCGGCCCGATCGATTGTCGCCCATGTAAGGCCTTTCGCGCCCCATTGCCAGAGGGCGCGCGCGCCCCTGGGGCCTCTGCCGACACCTTCCCACCGCCCGCGCAATCGGGCATAAGCGCCCGCGTAAGCGTTCCAGGGGGCCAGACCATGCACGACATCCGCTTCATCCGCGAGAATCCCGCCGCCTTCGACGCGGCGCTGGTGCGGCGTGGACTTCAGCCGCTGTCGGCCGAGCTTCTGGCGCTGGACGAGGCGCGGCGGGCAAAGATCCTCGCGGCCGAGACGGCGGCGGCGGCGCAGAATGCGGCCTCGAAGGACGTGGGGGCGGCCAAGGCGCGGGGCGATGACGCGGAATTCGCGCGGCTGCGCGCGCTGGTGGCCGAGAAGAAGGCCGAGGGCGCGCGGCTGACCGAAGAGGCGGGGGCCGAGGATACCCGCCTGCGCGACGCCCTGATGCGGATCCCGAACATGGCGCTGGAGGAAGTGCCGGAGGGGCCGGACGAGACCGCGAACGTCGAGATCCGCCGCTGGGGCACGCCGCGCGAGATGGCGTTCAAGCCCTTGGAGCATTTCGACATTCCGGCGGCGCAGGGCCTGGACTTTGCCACCGCCGCGAAACTTTCCGGCAGCCGCTTCGTGGTGCTGCGCGGCGCCGTCGCCCGTGTCCACCGGGCGCTGGCGCAGTTCATGCTGGACCTGCATACGTCCGAGCATGGCCTGGCCGAGACCTGGACCCCCGTGCTGGTCAAGGACGAAGCGATGTATGGCACCGGCAACCTGCCGAAATTCGCCGAGGACAGCTATCAGACCACCAACGGCTGGTGGCTGATCCCGACCTCGGAGGTGACGCTGACCAACACCGTCGCGGGCGAGATCCTGGAGGAAGGCGCGCTGCCGATCCGGATGACCGCGCATACCCATTGCTTCCGGTCCGAGGCCGGCTCGGCGGGCAAGGACACCACCGGGATGCTGCGCCAGCACCAGTTCGAGAAGGTCGAGATGGTGACGATCTGCACGCCCGAGACGGCGCTGGCGGAACACGAGCGGATGACGAAATGCGCCGAAGCCGTGCTGGAACGGCTGGGCCTGCCCTACCGCACCATCGTGCTGTGCACCGGCGACATGGGATTCGGCGCGCAGAAGACGCATGACCTGGAGGTCTGGCTGCCCGGCCAGAACACCTATCGCGAGATTTCCAGCGTCTCGACCTGCGGCCAGTTCCAGGCGCGGCGGATGAACGCACGCTATCGGCCCGCCCGGTCTGAAAGTGGGTTCGGCAAGCCCGAATTCGTGGCGACGCTGAACGGCTCGGGCCTGGCCGTCGGGCGCTGCCTGATCGCGGTGCTGGAGAACGGGCAAGAGGCCGACGGCTCGATCACCTTGCCTGCGGCGCTGGTGCCCTGGCTTGGCGGCAGGACCCGGATCACCGCAGAGGGCGCGCTGGTCTAAGGCAGGGGCGGGCCAAATTCCTTGAGCAAGGAATTTGACAAGAATTTTCCTTGAAATTCTTGGGCCCGCCCTACTGCCCGGTGTTCTTTTCCTTGTGCTTGCGCAGCCGCGACGGCGTGTTGAACTTGCGCTCCTTCCACGGGTTCTGGTCGCCCTGGCTGCGCAGGAACAGCCGGATCGGCGTGCCCGGCATGTCGAAATGGTCGCGCAACCCGTTGACCAGATAGCGTTTGTAGCTTTCCGGCAGTTCGTCGGGACGCGAGCATTTGATCACGAAGCCCGGCGGCCGGGTCTTGGCCTGGGTCATGTAGCGCAGCTTGATCCGGTGGCCGCCGGGGGCTGGCGGCGGGTGCGCCTCGGTCATCGCGCCCAGCCATGAGTTCAGCTTGGCGGTCGGCACGCGGCGGTTCCAGACGTCATGCGCCTTCAGGATCGCGTCATGCAGCCGGTCGAGGCCCCGCCCCGTCTTGGCGCTGACGGTGACAAGGGGGGCACCACGCAACTGCGGCAGGAGACGCTCGAACATCTCCTTCAACTCGGCCAGCTTTTCCTGCTTGTCGTCCTCGAGGTCCCATTTGTTGACCGCGACCACGACCGCCCGGCCTTCGGTTTCGGCGAAATCGGCGATGCGCAGGTCCTGCACCTCGAAGGGGATCTCGACGTCGAGGAGGACGACCACCACCTCGGCAAACCGCACGGCGCGGAGGCCGTCGGCGACGGAGAGCTTTTCCAGCTTTTCCACCACCTTGGCCTTCTTCCGCATCCCGGCCGTGTCCCAGATGCGGATCGGCGTGCCCTGCCAGTCGGCGCGGACGGAAATGGCGTCGCGGGTGATCCCGGCCTCCGGGCCCGTAAGCATCCGGTCGGTGCCGAGGATCTTGTTGATCAGCGTCGATTTCCCGGCGTTCGGACGGCCGATCACGGCGATCTGCAGCGGTTTCGTCGCGGTGGGCTTGTGGGCAGTCTCGTCCGCCTCAAGCTCGGCGTCTTCTTCCGAGATATCGGTGTCGGTCTCCGGCAGCATCTCGGCTTCGCGGGGGGCGAATTCCTCCTCGAAGGGCTTCAGCGCGTGGTAAAGGTCGTCCATCCCCTCGCCATGTTCGGCCGAGAGGCGGATCGGATCGCCAAGGCCCAGGCTGTAGGCCTCCAGCGCGCCGGAATCGCCCGCCTTGCCCTCGGCCTTGTTCACGCCGAGGAGGACGCGGGCGGCCTTCTTGCGCAGGATGTCGGCAAAGACCTCGTCCGAGGGGGTGACGCCGACGCGCCCGTCGATCAGGAACAGGCAGACGTCGGCCATGTCGACCGCGCGTTCGGTCAGCCGCCGCATCCGGCCTTGCAAGGAGTCGTCGGTGACCTCCTCCAGCCCCGCGGTGTCGATCACGGTGAAGCGCAGGTCGAAAAGCCGGGCGTCGCCCTCGCGCAGGTCGCGGGTCACGCCGGGCTGGTCGTCGACTAGCGCCAGCTTGCGCCCGACAAGGCGGTTGAAGAGCGTCGACTTGCCCACATTCGGGCGGCCCACGATGGCGAGGGTGAAGGTCATGTCTTGCGTCCAGGCTTCGCGAAGCCGCCCAGATACACGGCTTCGCCCCTATCGGAAAGCGTGAAGTTGCCCGTTGCCGCCGACGACATAAAGCGTGCCCCCCGCGACGGCCGGCTGGGTGGCCGCCCCGCCGGGGATTTCCGCGCTGTAGGTGAGCGACCCATCGGTCGGATCGAAGGCGCGCAACAGGCCGTCGGAGGACACCACCATCACCCGCCCGCCCGCAAGCACCGGGCCGTAATGGGCAAAGATCGCCTTGCGCTTCTTGATCTTTTCCTTGGTGTAATAGGGCATCGGCACCGACCAGATCACCGCGCCCGTCGCGGCGTCCAGGCGCACCAGCTCGGCCTCGTCGTTGACCAGGAAGACCGAGCCGCCCGCCACCGCGACCGGACCCAGCGCACCCTCGCCCGCCGACCAGATCTTCTCGCCCGAGGCGGAGGACATCGCCACCGTCCGGCCCGAGCCGGTGCCGGCGTAAAGCGTGCCGCCGTCGATCACCGCATCGGCCGTCACATCCGGGGTCAGGGCATAGGCCGCGCCCAGCCGCTTGCCGGCCAGCGAGGATTGCCAGATCTTGTTGCCGCCGCCGATCTTCAGCACCGCCATCAGGTCGCCCCCGGACGAGGGGAAGATCACCGCGCGGTCGCCGACCGTGGGGGCCGCGCTGCCGAGATAGCCGGACGCCCCGGGGGTGCCGACGACCTGCCAGAGGACCTTGCCGTCCTTCGCGTCGATCGCCCAGGCCGAGCCGTCGCGGGCGCTGACATAAACCGCGTTGCCATCCGTCGCGGGCGCGCCGGTCACCGGAGCATCGACGCGCTGGCGCCAGAGCACCTGGCCCGAGGCCGCGTCCAGCGCCACGACCTCGCCATAGGTGGTGGCGGCGTAAAGCCGCCCCTCGCCCGCCGCCAGCCCGCCGCCCGAGACGCCGCCGCCCTTGTCGAAGCTGGCGGTCAGGTCGGCCGACCAGAGCGTTCCGCCCCCCGTCGAGGTCGCGGTCACGACCGAGCCCGCGTCCATCGTGAACACCCGCCCGCCCGAGACGACCGGGGCCGCCGCGATACGGGCCCTGCGGCTGGAGCCCGCGCCGATATTCGCGCTCCACACCCGCTGCGGCGTGGGCGAGAGGGCGGCATGCGGCATCAGGTGGCGGGCATTGCCGCCGCGATGGGTCCATTCGCCGGTATTGCTTTGCCCCGGCAGCGCGATCGCCAGGCTGGCATTGCCCGGCTCGGCCGGGGCGGTGGGGGCGGGCTCGCCCTCGACCGGGCGCGAGGCGTCAAGGTCGGCCCGGACCGGGAAACGCTCGCCCTGAAGGACCAGTTCCTTCGGTCCGCAGGCCGCCAGAAGCGCCAGGAGGGCCGTGCCCGTCATCAGCCTGATCGTCATGCCAGCCACCTGCAAGCTTCCTTCCGTCATGTCCTTCGCCATCAGCCGGACGAGGCCTCGGGCGGGGTGCCGCCAAGCGCCGTCACCACCTGCCCCGCCCGCGCCTTCAGGGCGCCCGAGGCTTCCTGATCCTGCATCAGCGCCTGCAGCGCGGTGATCGCGGCCTCGCTCTGGCCTTCCTCGATCAGGAGATAGGCAAGCTGTTCCTCGGCCAGGGTGCGATAGGGCCGGCCCGGCGCGGCGATGGCCTGCAGCGCGCTGCGGCGGTCGGCCAGTTCCATCCCGGCGCCCGCGACAAGCACCCGGCGCAGCGTGGCCAGGTCGCGGTAGCTGACGGGCAGCGCGGCGTCGGCGATGATCGCGTCCAGCGCGGCGAGGGTGGCGGGCTGGTCGGCCTTGGGGTCCGAGGCCAGGATCAGGTTCAGGATCGCGCCCTGCTGGCCGTCGGCCGGGATCGCGGCCAGCGCGGCGCGGCGCTCCTCGGGCGAGCCGAGGTCGAGCGCGTCGATCAGCGCGTCGCCGAAAGCCTCGGCCCGCGCCTCGGCCCGGGATTTCGACCATTCGTTCCAGGCCGCGCCGCCGACGATGGCAAGGACCAGAAGGACGCCGATCCAGCCGTATTTGCGGAACAGGCCGAACAGGCGGTCGCGGCGGACCTCTTCGGTGACTTCCTCGATGAAGCTGTCCGGATTGCTCACACGCCGCCCCTTGCCTGTGCTTCAGGCCCTGCCTTCGCTTTGCATCGTCTTACAGGGAAAGGCCAAGCGTTGCCAAGCCCCGCCCCACCGGGGTCGGCGGTCAGAATTCCGTGGGCAGGCCCAGGGCGCGGCGGAAACCGGCGATCCAGTCCTCATAGCCCTGCGGCAGGCTGCCACCGGCCTGCATCTCCTCCAGGATCGCCAGGGCCTCGCGGTTCTCGGCGGTGGGGTCCTGCAGAAGCGTGCCGCGCATGTCCAGCGCGCGGACCACGTCCAGCCGGTACCAGGGATCATCCGGATAGGTTGCCGCAAGGTTGCGCATCATCGACAGGCTGGTGTCCTGATGCGACAGCGCCTGGTCCATGTCGCCGGTCGCCGCCAGCATCGCCGCCACCCGCTCGTAGCTGATGGCAAGGTCGCGATACCAGCCCGGCTCGCTGCTGTCGCGGCCGACCAGCCATTCGCGCAGGGCAAGGCTCTCGCGGTGGCTTTTCAGCGCGCCGGCCGGATCGCCCGCCTTTTCCTGCGCATTGCCCAGCCGCTCCAGCCCCACGGCAAGATCGCTGGCCCAGGAGGTGTTGTAGGCGTCGATGTCGATCAGGCGGCTGCCCATCGCCACCATGTCGCGGAAGGTGGCGACGGCGGCGCGGGAATCGCCCAGCTGGTCCTGCGCGTCGCCCAGCCGGTTCAGCGCGACCAGACGGTTCTGGATATGGGAGGTCTCCTCCGGGGCAAGCTGGATCAGCCGGTCGGCCGTCGCCATGCCCGCCTGCGCCACCACCAGCGCCTCGCTGCCGCGGCCGAGGTCCAGCAGAAGCAGGCTGTGCCGGTTCTGCGCCAGCGCCAGGTCATAGAGATCGAAGGTCGATTCCGGCGCCGCCCCCGCGATCTGCTGCCGCAGCTCCACCGTCTCGGCCAGCAGGGGCTCGGCCGCGGCACTGTCGCCCCCGGCGATCCGCATGTCCGCCACCCGCATCAGCGAGAAGGTCAGGTCGCGCCGGTATTGCACCACGGTCGGGTCGGCCGCGACCATCGCGCGGCGCAGCGCCAGCGCCTCGTCATGCGAGGCGCTGGCGCCCACCGGATCGCCCATCGCCTCGCGCAGGTCGCCGATCTTCTCCAGCGCGATGCCAAGATCGCGCTGCCGGGGCAGGTTCTCGGGGTCGAGCATCACGATCCCCTGCCGCAGCTCGAGCGAGCGTTCCTGCGCCGCCAGCGCCGCCACCAGGTCGTTCTGGTCGTAAAGGATGTCCCCCACCCGCTCGTGGCTGACCGAAAGGTCGCGCTGCCAAAGCATGTTGGTCGGGTCAAGCGCGGCCAGCCGCTCGCGGATCGCCAGCGCGGCCTGATGCGCCAGCAGCGCCGAGTCCTGGTCGCCGCGTCGGTTGTTGATGTCGCCGATCCGCTCGAAGGTGACGGCAAGGTCGCGCTGGCGCAGGGTGTTGCCGGGGTCCAGCGCGGCCAGTTCCTCGCGGATCGCCAGCGACTTGCCATAGGTCTCCAGGCCTGCCTCGAAATCGCCGTCCTCGACCAGCGTGTCGCCGATGCGTTCATAGCTGACCGAAAGGTCGCGGCGGATCTCCTCGTCGCCGGGATATTCCGCCGCCAGCGCCTCGGTCACCTCCAGCGAGATGACGAAGGCCGCGCGGGCCCCGGCCTTGTCGCCCATCGCCGCCAGCACGTCGCCCAGCCGCTCCTGCGTGAACGAGATGTCGCGACGGTAGGTCGGGCTGGCCGGGTCCGTCGCCAGCAGTGCCTCGGCCAGCACCAGCGCCTCGCGGTGGGCTTCCAGCGCGCCGGCAAAGTCGTTGCGGGCCAGGCGGATCTCGCCCAGCTTGTTGCGGGCCACCTGGCGGTCGCGCATCAGGTCGGGGTCGTCCGGCATCTGGTCGGCCTGCCATTGCGAGAACTCCAGCGCGCTGGCATAGGCGGTCTCGGCCTCGCGCAGATAGCCCTGCTGCTCCAGCACGTCGCCCATGCTGTTCAGCGACCAGATCAGCTCGCGCACCCAGCCGACATCGGTGGGATCGGCCGCGATCCGGGCCTGGGCATAGTCGCTGCGGCGGCTGTAGGCGGCCAGCGCGCCCTGGGTATTGCCGGCCACCAGTTGCAGGTCGCCCAGATCGGCCAGTGCGGCCGTGTAGTTGAACTGGGTCTCGCGGTCCAGGTCCTCGTCCTCGACCTCGGCATAAAGGGCGACGGCCTTGCCCAGGTCCGAGATCGCCAGGTCATAGCGCAGGTCGGTGCGGGCGGCGTTGGCGTTCAGAAGATGGGTCGCGGCTTCCGACAGGGTGCGCGACAGATAGGTCTCGCGGATCGTGCTGCGGGCGGTGGCGTCGATCTCGGCCGCCTCGGTCAGCAGCGAGCGGGCGGTGTCGAAGGCACCCAGCGTCAGCGCCTCGTCGGCTTGTCCGCGCAGGTCGGCCACGCGCGGGTCGTCCGAGCGGAAGCGTTGCAATTCGGTCTGGAACTGCTCGTAGGACTGCGCGGCTTCCAGCAGCAGGCGGGCGCGTTCCTCGGGCGATTGCGCCTCCAGATCGGCCGAAAGCAGGGCGGCGTACAGCGGGGCGAGCGGCAGGTTGCGGGTGGCGGCCAGCGTCTCGACCTCGGCGCGCAGCTCTGGCGTGAGGTCGGCCATGGCGATCAGCAGCTGGTCGCGTTCGGGCAGCGCGCCCTGCCCGGTGATGAACACCAGTTCCGGCAGGCCGCTTTCAATATAGGGCAATTGCCGGCCCCGGCTGCGGTCATAGACGTCCTGCTGCACCAGCGTCAGCGCGGTGCGCAACTCCACCCCCGCCGTGCCAAGATGGCGCGAGAGGGCCGAGGTGAAGGGGGAATTGTCGCCCTCGCCATCGGCGGCGGTCTCGTTCGGGGCGGCGGCAAAGGCGAAGAGGACGCCATCCGCCCGCCCCATCCGGCCCAGCCCCGGCGCGGGCTGGCCCTGCGCCACCACCGGCGGATCGTCCGCCAGCGCGGCCGCCCCGCGCCCCTCGGCCCCGCCGCCGGCGAAGGGATCGTCGCGACAGGCGTCCAGCAGCATGATCACCACCGGCGCCACCGCCTGCAGCGCCGCCTGCGCCTCGGAGAGCGGCAGCGCGGTCGCCGCCAGACTCTCGGCCGAGCCGGCATCGGTGTCGGTCGGCAAGAGGTAGTTCACCCCGTCGATCGCCACCCCATGCCCGGCGAAGAACAGCAGCGCCACATCCGCGCCCTTCGCATCGGCCTGGAAATCCTCCAGCGCGCGGCGGGTGCGGCGCAGGTCGCGGTTGGTCTCGACGTAGACCTCGAAATCCAGCTTCTCGAGCAGTTCCTCCATCACCCGGGCGTCGTTCGACGGGTTGGTGAGCGGCCGGATGCTGCGGTAGTCGTCCACCGCCAGGATCAGGGCCACGCGACGCTCGGCCAGGGCCGCGACCGCAAGGCCCAGCCAGAGCGCCACCACCAGAACCACCCGCCCCGGAACCACCCGCCAAGCCATCGCCCGCCCCTTCCGCGATGGGCAGAGAATGGGCAAGCCCGGCCGGATGGTCAAAGGAAAAACCCTGTCATCCGGCCGCTTGACCTGCGGCGGTCAGGCGGCCTCGCCCTCTGCGGCCTGGGTCGCCTCCTCGGCCGACTGGCGTTCCCACATCTGGGCATAGCGGCCCCGCCGCGCCAGAAGCTGCTCGTGCCGGCCCTGTTCGACCACGCGCCCGTCGTCCAGCACCAGGATCTGGTCGGCATCGGCGATGGTCGAGAGCCGGTGCGCGATGGTGATCACGCTGCGGCCCTGGCCCATGTCGCGCAGGGATTCCTGGATCGAACGCTCGGTCTGGGTGTCCAGCGCGCTGGTCGCCTCGTCCAGGATCAGGATCGGCGGGTTCTTCAGCAGCGTCCGGGCGATCCCCACCCGCTGCTTCTCGCCGCCGGAAAGCTTCAGCCCGCGCTCGCCCACCACGGTGTCATAGCCCTGCGGCAGGCGCATGACGAAATCATGGATCCGCGCCGCCCTGGCCGCCGCCTCGATCTCGGCTTCGCTGGCGCCGGCGCGGCCATAGGCGATATTGTAGCGGATGGTGTCGTTGAACAGCACCGTATCCTGCGGCACCACCCCGATCGCCTGGTGCAGCGAGGTCTGCGTCACCTCGCGGATGTCCTGGCCGTCGATGCGGATCGCGCCGCCCTGGATGTCGTAGAAGCGGAACAGAAGCCGCCCGATGGTGGACTTGCCCGAGCCCGAGGTGCCGACCAGCGCCAGACGCTCGCCGGGGGCGATGCGGAAGCTGATGCCCTTCAGGATCTCGCGCTCGGCCTCATAGTGGAAGCGGACGTCGGTGAAGGTGATCTCGCCGCCCGTGACCTCCAGCGCCCTGGCGTCCGGGGCATCGGTGACCTCGGCCGGCTGGGCCAGGAGGCCGAACATCTCGCCCATGTCGACCAGCGCCTGCCGGATCTCGCGGTAGACGGTGCCAAGGAAGTTCAGCGGCATGGTGATCTGGATCATGTAGGCGTTGACCATGACGAAATCGCCCACGGTCAGGGTGCCCGCCCGCACGCCAAGCGCGCTCATCGCCATGACGATGACGAGGCCGGTGGTGATCAGGAAGGATTGCCCCACGTTCAGGAACGAAAGCGACAGGCCGGTGCGGACGGCGGCCGATTCGTATTGCCGCATCGCGCCGTCATAACGCTCGGCCTCGCGCAGTTCGGCGTTGAAATACTTGACGGTCTCGAAGTTCAGCAGGCTGTCGATCGCCTTCTGGTTGGCGTCGGTGTCCTGGTCGTTCATCTCGCGCCGCAGCTTGACCCGCCATTCGGTGACCTTGAAGGTGAACCAGACGTAAAGCGCGATGGTGGCGATCACCACGGCGGCATATTGCCAGCCGAAGAACCAGGCGAAGATGGCCGCGACCATGGTCAGTTCCAGGATCAGCGGCCCGATCGAGAACAGCATGAAGCGCAACAGGAAATCGACGCCCTTCACCCCGCGCTCGATGATCCGGCTCAACCCGCCGGTCTTGCGGGTGATGTGATAGCGCAGGCTGAGGCGGTGGATATGGGTGAAGGTCTCGATCGCCAGGCGGCGGATCGCGCGCTGGCCGACCCGGACGAAGACCGCGTCGCGCAATTCGGCAAAGGCGACCGCGCCCAGCCGGGCAAGGCCATAGGCCACCACCAGCCCCACCGCGCCCAGGCCCAGCATCATCCCCTTGTCCGAGGTCGTGCCGGACAGGTTGTCCACCGCCAGCTTGTAGAACCAGGGCGTCGAGACCGAAACCAGCTTGGCCATCAGAAGCAGCACCAGCGCCGCCACCACGCGGCGCTTCACCCAGGGGTGGTCCTTGGGCCAGAGATAGGGGGCGACCCGGCGCAGGGTGTGCCAGCCCGAGGCGGGAGCTGCCGGCATGTCGGCGGAAGTGGCGGTCGAGGTGGTGCGGCGCATGGTCCTGATTCTCTGGCGTCCCGGCCATTGCGGCGCAGGCCGGGTTCGGCTATGGTCATTTAAACCGTTCTTGAATAGTTGAACGATGGATAGAAGTAAAGCCCTCGCCGCCCTTGCCGCCCTGGCGAACGATTCCCGTCTCAGCCTGATCCGCCTGCTGGTGCAGCGGGGCGACCAGGGCATGGCCGCGGGCGAGATCGCGCAGGCGCTCGGCCTTTCCGCCCCGCGCCTGTCCTTCCACCTTTCCGCGCTGGAGCAGGCCGGGCTGATCCGCTCGCGCCGGGCGGCGCGCAATGTGATCTACAGCGTCAATGCGACCGGGCTGGGGCGCACGATCTCGTATCTTCTGAACGATTGCTGCTGCGACCACCCCGAGGTGCTGGCGGCCTGCGCCCATGGCCGTCAGGGCGAGGCCGCGGAAGTCGCGGCTTCGGGGACCGAGAAGACCTGACCGGGATAGATCAGGTCGGGGTCGCGGATCTTGTCACGATTGGCCTCGAACACCTGGACGTACAGCACGCCGTCGCCATAGCGTTCCTGCGCGATGCCCCAGAGGGTGAAGCCGGGCTGGACGGTGACCGTCACCGGAACCGCCGCGGCAGCCACCGTCGCGTCTGCGGGTTCGGCAGGTCCGGGCGCCGGCACGGCTTCGGCGGTCGGGGTTTCAACCGGCTGGGGCTCGGCGGGCTGAAGTTCGGCGGGCGGGGTTTCGGCGGTCACCCCGGCCGGGGCCTCCTTGACCGGCGGCGCGGGCGGGGCGGCGACGGCGGCCAGGGCCTCCAGCGTCTCGCGCTTGAACGGGGTCTCGAAGCGCGAGACGACCTTGCCCGTAGCGTCCAGCTGATCGACCCGCAGGGTATAGATGCCCGGCGCGGTGCCCGGCAGGTCGGCCAGCCAGAGCCCGGTGCCCGGCGTGGCAAGCTCGGCCTTCAAGGCATTGTCCAGATAGATCCGAAGCTGCGCGCCTGGCGTCGCACGGCCGCCGACCCGCACCTCGCCCGAGGGGGTATAGGTGATCGCGTCGACCGTCACCTCGCCGGTCGCCGCCAGTTCTGCACCCGGATCCTGCAGGACCACCGCCCCTTCCTCCGAGAGCAGGAGCGCGGGCGGACCCGCCTCGGCTGCGGGCTCGGACGCAGGCAGGACTGCCGTTTCGGGCGCAGTCGCCTCGGGCACCGTCCCGGCCGCCGCCTCGTCCGGGGCCTCCACCGGGGCCTCGACCGCGGCCTCGGGCAGCGCCGCCAGGTCCGGCCCGGCCGAGGCGGCGTCGGCCACCGGAGCCGGCTCTGCCGGGCCCGCGATCGGCCCCAGCGCCACCATCTGCGGCGAGGCGACGGCCGCGCCGCCGGGCGCGGTCATCGACAGCCACATCAGGCTGGGGGCGGGATTGGGCGGCAGGGTGAAGACCAGCGCGAACTCGCCCGAAGCGCCGGCCGTCCCCTCGGCCATGGCGACGCCGTCCACGATCACCTCGACCTTCGCCCCCGCCAGCGCCAGCCCCGAGACCACCGCCCCGCCATCCGGCGCCACCCGCCAGACGTCGATCTGCGGCAGGGCCGGCACCGGAGCGGGCTCGGTCACCGGCGGCGGGGTCGGCGCGGCGGCGATCTCGACCGGGACGGGCCCGGGCGCGGGATCGGGGCGCAGCGCCTGCCAGCCCAGGTAGCCGACCCCCGCCAGAAGCAGCCCACCGCCCCCCAGGATCAGCGCCCGCGTCCCCGGAGCCGTCCCCGCCCATGCCGACATGCCATTCCCCCCGGCGCTTTCCTTGGGGTATGGAATCTCTATATCTCGCACAGTGCAACCGTTTTCAGGCCCCATGATGACCAAGCCATCGATCTGCCTCTTCTGCGGCTCGCGCCCCGGCGCCAGGTCCGACCATTCCGAGGCCGCGCGCCAGACCGGCGCGATGATCGCCCGCAACGGCTGGCGGCTGGTCTTCGGCGCGGGGGACGTCGGCCTGATGGGCCAGGTCGCGACGGCCGCGCTGGCGCAGGGGGCGACGGCCCTGGGGGTGATCCCGGTGCATCTTCTGGGGCGCGAGCGCAACGGCCGCGACATGGCCAGCACCGTGGTGACCGAGGACATGCACGAGCGCAAGAAGGTCATGTTCATGAACTCGGACGCGGTCGTGGTGCTGCCGGGCGGGGCCGGGACGCTGGACGAATTCTTCGAGGTGCTGACCTGGGCGCAGATCGGCCTGCATGCCAAGCCGATCCTGCTGCTGGACGTGGCGGGCTACTGGCAGCCGCTGCTGGCGCTGGTCGACCATATCATCGCCGAGGGCTTCGCCGCCCCCTCGCTTCGCGACCTGTTCCGCCTGGTGCCCGATGTCGCGGCGCTGGAGATCGCGCTGCGGGGCGCTTTGCCGGGTTCGTGAAACAACAAGGCCCGCCGATCGCGCGGCGGGCCCTTTTTGTCGGGTTGCGCCTTACATCCGCGCGGCGACGGCGTCCCAGTTGACCAGCTTTTCCAGGAAGTTGGTCAGATAGGCCGGGCGCTTGTTGCGGAAGTCGATATAGTAGCTGTGCTCCCACACATCGCAGCCCAGAAGGGCGGTCTGGCCGAAGCAGAGCGGGTTCACCCCGTTCTCGGTCTTGGTGACCTTCAGGCTGCCGTCCTTGTCCTTGACCAGCCAGGCCCAGCCCGAGCCGAACTGCCCCGCCCCGGCGGCGGCGAAGTCGTCCTTGAACTTCTGGACCGAACCGAACGCCTCGGTCAGCGCCTTTTCCAGCGCGCCGGGGATCTTCTTGCCCTCGCCCGGCCCCATCACCTCCCAGAAGAGGTTGTGGTTCCAGTGCTGGGACGCATTGTTGAAGATGCCGTTCTGCGCCACCGCACCGGCCTGGTAGGTGCCGCGCACGATGTCCTCAAGCGATTTCGATTCCCACTCGGTCCCGGCGATCAGCTTGTTGCCGTTGTCGACATAGGCCTTGTGGTGCAGGTCGTGATGATATTCCAGCGTCTCCTTCGACATGCCGAGGGACGCAAGCGCGTCATGGGCATAGGGAAGGTCGGGAAGGGTGAAGGCCATGGGTCTCTCCTGTTCTTGCAGATGTCGTTGCAACGAATAAGTGGCCTTGCATCCGGAAGGTCAAGGCCGCCCGGCAGCTTTTGACCGATCCGCCTATAGCGCCCGGCAGGTTCCGCGGCCCTCGAAGCTGTTGGAATAGCCGCCCGGCTTGGCCCGGATGGTCAGGAGGCCGCTCTTGCGGAACCAGGCCGCGCGGTACTGCATCTTGGTCATCTGGCCCGAGTTCGTCATCTGGATGTTCCAGGCGAGCACCAGCTTTGCGTCGGTATCGTCCGAGACCCTGGCGGTGATCGGCTGCTCGTCGTTGAAATACAGGATCACCTCGTCCGAGACGATGGCCTCGGCGCGGCCTTCCTCATGCTGGATGTAGTATAGCCCGGTGATATAGCCGCCCCCCGCGCCGGTAAGGGGAAGCTTGCATTCCAGGGTCGTTGCGGCAGCGGGAAAAGAGGAAACCGACAGCGCGAAAACAGCGGCAAGAAAGCGGGCGAGAACCATGCAACACCTTTGAAGGACAGGATTTTCACCCTGCCCTTCCCGGTTCTTCCCGTCAAGCGACGCGCTTCACTCCAGTTCGGAGCCGGGCTGCGCGGAATGGGTCAGAAGGCCCATCACATAGCCCGCGACCGAGCGGAAGCAGACCAGCGTATAGCCGCCGTCCTGCGCCCAGAAGGCCGCCGCGACCTGGGCCGCGCGGCTGCGGCGCAACTCGCCCGGCTCCAGCCTGGCGAAATCCACCGGCGAGAGTTTCTGCAGCACCTGGGTCGCCTTGGCCCCCTCGATGCGGAAGATCGCCCGCGCGTCCGAGACGTCGACGGCAAGGTGATGCTCGCCCGCCAGTTCCCGGGCGATGGCGGCAAGGGCGGTCGCGACCTCGGCATAGGGCAGGACGAGGAGGTATTCGTCCGGGCTCATCCAGCCGCAGGCGCGCGCGCCCTCGACCTCGATCCGCCGTTGCGCCGGCACCTTGGTCCCGACGGCGGCCTTGATCGCCTTGTCCAGCGATTTCAGGCCCTTGGCGCGCAAGGTTATCATGCCCAGCGGGCCGATCTCGCGGATGGTCGCGAAGCCCTGGAAGCTGGTGCCCCCCAGCGCGGAAACCGGCTCAGACATTCTGCTTCTCCCCGTCCTTGTCGAAGAACACCGTATCGCGCACCCGCGCCTTCACCGTTCCGCCCGCGACCGTGTTGAACTCCACCACCTCGCCCATGCGGTTCGGCCCGTGCTTCAGCAGGCCCATGGCGATGCCGCGTTTCAGGGTCGGCGAGTAATAGGTCGAGGTCACCCGGCCCTGCACGTTGCGCTGGCCGTTCGGGTTGACGCCCTCGGCGATGATGTACGAGCCATCGGGGACCACCGAGCCGTCGAGCGTCTCGAAACCGACCAGTTTCCAGCGGTCGGGGCTGGCGAGATAGGTCCGCTCCTGCCCGCGCTTGCCGAGGAAATCGGCCTTCTTCTTCGAGATCGCCCAGTCGAGGCAGAGGTCCTGCGGGATCACGGTGCCGTCCGTCTCGTCCCCGATCATGATAAAGCCCTTCTCGGCCCGCATGACGTGCAGGCACTCCGTCCCGTAAGGCATTGCGCCCAAAGACTTTCCGGCTTCCTGGCAGGCGGCCCAGAAGGCCGCGCCGTGGCTGGCGGGGACGGCGATCTCATAGCTGAGTTCGCCCGAGAAGCTGATCCGGTAGACCCGCACCGGGAAGCCGCCAAGGGTGCCGTCCGCCCATTGCATGAAGGGCAGCGCCTCTTTGGAAACATCCATGCCGCCAAGGACTTGCAGCAGTTTCCTCGCGTTCGGACCGACGACGGCGACCTGGGCGTATTGTTCGGTGACATTGGCGGTGTAGACCTGCCAGTCCCACCATTCGCACTGGAGCCAGTCCTCCATCCAGCCGTGGATGCGGTCGGCGCCACCAGATGTCGTGTGGCAAAGCCAGGTGTCCTCGTCGATCCGGGCGACGACGCCGTCGTCCGAGAGGAAGCCCTGTTCGTTGCACATCAGGCCATAGCGGCACTTGCCCACGGGTAGCGTGGACATGACGCCGGTATACAACATGTCGAGGAATTTCCCGGCGTCCGGGCCCTTGACGATGATCTTGCCCAAGGTGGAGGCGTCGAGGAGGCCGAGGTTCTGGCGGGTGTTCACCACCTCGCGGTGGACGGCCTGTTCGTGCGTCTCGCCGGCGCGGGGGAAGCAGTAGGGGCGGCGCCAGAGGCCGACGGGTTCGAAGTAAGCCCCTGATTTCTCGTGCGCTTCATGCATCGGGGTGCGGCGGAGCGGCTGGAAGATCTCGCCCCGCGACTCGCCTGCCAGCGCGCCGATGGTGACCGGCGTGTAGGGCGGGCGGAAGGTGGTTGTTCCGACCTGCGGAATCTCTTCACCCAATGCATTCGCAAGCGTCGCGAGTCCGTTGATGTTGCTGAGTTTTCCCTGATCCGTCGCCATGCCGAGCGTGGTATACCGCTTGGTATGCTCGACGCTGCGATAGCCTTCGCGCGCGGCCAGCTGGACGTCCGAGACCTTCACGTCGTTCTGGTAGTCCAGCCACATCTTGTTGCGCATCGCGATCGGCGCGCCCTGCGGCATGACCCAGACCGGCGGGATCGCGACGCTGCCATCCGGCGTCTGGCTTGCGTCTGGCAGGCGTATGGCAGCCTTGCCCAACCCGGCGCCGAACTCGGCCAGGATATTGGCCAGCGACAGGCAGCCCGCGGCGGCGCCCACGACCGCGACCATGGCGCTGCCGTCATGGTTCAGCGGCGGGCGGGCCGGGTCGGGGATGAAGGCCGAGATGGTCTCGTCCCAGGTCAGCTTGCCGCCGCAATGGCTCCACAGATGGACGACGGGCGACCAGCCGCCGGACATGGCGACGGCCTCGCAGGCGATCTCCTCCTGCACCGACCCCTCGCCCGCCTGGGCGCAGACGGTGACGCCGGTCACGCGCTTGCCGCCCTTGACCTTGGCGATGGCCTTGCCGGTCAGGACGCGGATGCCGGCGGCGCGCGCGGCCTCGGGCAGCGCGCCGGTGGCGCTGTCGCGGGCGTCGAGGATCGCCGGGACCTCGAGCCCCGCCGCCTTCAGCACCAGCGCGGTCCGGTAGGCGGAGTCGTTGTTGGTGACGACCACGGTGCGGTCGCCCGGCGAGACGGCATAGTTCACGACATAGTCGCGCAGCGCGCTGGCCAGCATCACGCCGGGAATGTCGTTGCCGTAGAAGCTGAGCGGACGCTCGATCGCGCCGGTCGCCGAGATGATCTTGCCCGTCCGGATGCGCCAGAGCCGGTGCTTCGGCCGCCCGTCGCCGGGGGTATGGTCGGCGACACGCTCGTCGGCCAGGACATAGCCGTGGTCATAGACGCCGATGGCGCAGGTGCGGGCGCGGACCGTGACGTTGTCGCGCGCCTTCAGGTCGGCCTCGATGGCGGAAAGCCAGGCCTCGACCGGGGTGCCGTCCACCTCGGTCTCGTCGACCGGGGCCCGGCCGCCGAGCGCCGGGGCCTGTTCCAGCAGGATCACGCGGGCCCCGGCATCGGCGGCGGATTTCGCGGCGAGAAGGCCCGCGACCCCGGCCCCGATCACGAGCACGTCGCAGAATTCATAGGCGTATTCGTAGCGGTCGGCGTCCACGTCCTTCGGCGCCTTGCCGAGACCGGCCGACTGGCGGATGATCGGCTCGAACACATGCTTCCACAGCGGGCGCGGATGCATGAAGGTCTTGTAGTAGAAGCCCGCGGGCAGGAAGCGCGCGACATAGTTGTTCACCACGCCCACGTCGAATTCGAGGCTGGGCCAGTGGTTCTGGCTGGTGGATTCCAGCCCGTCGAAAAGCTCGGTCGTGGTGGTGCGCTGGTTCGGTTCCAGCCGCGCGCCCTTGCCGAGGTTCACCAGCGCGTTCGGCTCCTCCGGCCCGGAGGCGACGATGCCGCGCGGGCGGTGATACTTGAAGCTGCGGCCGACCATCAGCTGGTCGTTGGCCAGAAGGCCCGCCGCCAGGGTATCGCCCTGGAAGCCCTTGAAACGCTTGCCGTTGAAGGAGAATTCGACGGGCGCGGTGCGGTTGATCAACCGGCCGCCCTTGGCGAGGCGCGTGCTCATTTGGTGCCCTTCCAGTCAGGCTGCCAGTCGGGACGGCGGGCCTGGATTTTCGCGATGATGTCGGCGGGGGGTTCGGAGGTCTGGGCGGGATAGGTGCCGAAGACCTCGAGCGTGGCGGTGCAGCGGGCGGCGAGGAACCACTTGCCGCAGCCATAGGCATGGCGCCAGCGTTCGAAATGCACGCCCTTGGGGTTCTTGCGGGCGAACATGTAATCCTCGAACTCCTCGGGCGAGGAGCCGGGGCCGAAACGCTTCAGATGCGCCTCGTAGCCGGGGGCGAGTTCGGTTTCTTCGGCCTTCACGCCGCAGTAGGGGCATTCAAGGATCAGCATGAGGGTGTTCCCAGGTGGTTCGCGGGTTGTCCGACCCCGGTCGCGAGACGGCGGTCGAAGAAGGTCGGAGAGGGAGAGGGCGGCAGGTCCGGGCGGCACGGCGCGCCCCGGCCGGAGTCCGGCGGGCGCTGGCGGCGGTCTGTCGGGATCGGGGTCGGGGCGTCAAGCCGCGCGGGGCGACGCATCCCGCAAGAGCCGGGGCGGCGGAGCATGGCTCACTCCCCCCGCGGCTGGAGGGCGGGCGCGCAGGGGCGCCCGCCGCAGGGGTCAGGGAGCCGCGGGCTCCGCCGTGCCGCCGTCAGCGGGAGCCGCGTCGCCGGCCGGAGCCGTGGCGTCGGGCGCGGGAGCTTCGGGAGCGGCGGCTTCGGGAGCGGGAGCGGCAGGCTCGACGGTGACATCGGTCGAGTTGTCGACCGGAGCGGCCGGCGGCTCGATCGTGACATTGGTGTCGCTGCCCGCGGGAGCGGGAGCGGTGTCGACGGCCGCGTCGGGGCCGCCGAAGACGAGCCAGAGGATGAAGCCGACCGCGACGACCAGACCGCCGACGATGAGCGCCATGCTGGCACCCGAGCCTTCGGTGCGGGTCTCGCGGACATAGGTCTTGTAGTTTTCGTCAGCCATTGGAGGGCCTCCATGCCATGTTGAATTGGCATGGAAACCCGATCCCCGGCGACCGGGTTCCGGCGCGCGGGCACATCGGCGGGAATGTGCCGCAGCCGCGTCATCAGTGCGCCACCCCGGCGGCGACGGATTCGTCGATGAACTGGCCTTCCTTGAAGCGCCACATGTTGAACTCGGCCGCCAGCGGACCGGGCTCGCCCTTGGCCATCAGCTCGGCCATGGCCCAGCCGGAGCCGGGGATCGCCTTGAAGCCGCCGGTGCCCCAGCCGCAGTTGATGAAGCAGTTGCCGAGCGGGGTCTTGGAGATCAGGGGCGAGCGGTCGCCGGTCATGTCGACGATGCCGCCCCACTGCCGCAGCATCTTGAGGCGGCTGATCATCGGGAAGGTCTCGACCAGGGCGCGGAGGGTTTCCTCGATGTGGTGGAAGCTGCCGCGCTGGGTGTAGTTGTTGAACCCGTCGGTGCCGCCGCCGATCACCATCTCGCCCTTGTCGGATTGCGACATGTAGCCGTGGACGGTGTTGGCCATCACCACGACATCCATGCAGGGCTTGATCGGTTCGGAGACGAGGGCCTGAAGCGCCACCGCCTCGATCGGCAGGCGGAAGCCCGCCATCTCGGCCAGCTGGCCGGAATGGCCGGCGACGACCATGCCGAGCTTCCGGGTGCCGATGAAGCCCTTGGTGGTGTCGACGCCGGTGACGCGGCCGTTTTCCGACCGCACGCCCTTGACCTCGCAGTTCTGGATGATGTCCATCCCCATCGCCGAGCAGGCGCGGGCATAGCCCCAGGCCACGGCGTCGTGCCGGGCGGTGCCGCCGCGCGCCTGGTAAAGCGCGCCGAGGACCGGATAGCGCGGGCCGTCGATGTTCATGATCGGCACGATTTCCTTGACGCGCTGCGGCGAGATCCATTCGGTCTGCACGCCTTGCAGCGTGTTGGCATGGACCGTGCGCAGGTAGCCGCGCACCTCGTGGTGGGTCTGCGCCAGCATCAGAAGGCCGCGCGGGCTGAACATGACGTTGTAGTTCAGGTCCTGGCTCAGCGTCTCGTACAGGCTGCGGGCCTTTTCGTAGATCGCGGCGGAGGGGTCCTGCAGGTAGTTCGAGCGGATGATCGTGGTGTTCCGCCCGGTGTTGCCGCCGCCGAGCCAGCCCTTCTCGATCACCGCGACATTGGTGATGCCGTGGTTCTTGCCGAGATAATAGGCGGTGGCGAGGCCGTGCCCCCCCGCGCCCACGATGATCGCGTCATAGGACGCTTTCGGTTCGGGCGAAGCCCAGGCGCGTTCCCACCCCATGTGGTAGCGCAAAGCCTCGCGGGCGATGGCAAAGACCGAATAACGCTTCATCGGAGCCTCGTCAGGGAAAGTCGGACCTCGGTCCGTCAGCCGTGTTCTATGGATGAAGCCGGATTGCAGTCGGGGACGCCAGCGGCACGATCGGGAAATTTGCGACATTTGCCGGGCAGAGGCGACGGGGGCCGCGACGGATGCGGCCGTTTGCCCCTTTCGGGGCCGGGCCCGAAGGACTAGATGGGGGCGGAAACAAGGGCCAGGACAGGCGGCGGCGATGGCGGATTGGGGCTTCTGGGCGGCGGCGGCGCTGATCGCGGCGGTGGTTGCGGCACTTCTGGTCCGCGCCCTTGGCCGGGGCCGCGGCGAGGCGGCGGCGGCCGAGGCCGACATGGCGGTCTACAAGGACCAGATGGCCGAGGTCGAGCGCGACCTTGCGCGCGGCACGATCGGCGCCGAGGAGGCGCAGCCGCTGCGGGCCGAGGTCGGGCGCAGGCTTCTGGACCTGGACCGCCAGCGCGCGCCGGGGGCCGCGGCAAGCGCCGCCCCGGTGACGCCGGTCGCGGCACTGGTCGCGCTGGTGGTGCTGGGCGGCGGTCTTTCGGCCTACTGGTATCTGGGCAGCCCCGGCTATCCCGACCTGCCGATCGAGCGCCGGATCGCGATGGCGGACGACCGCATGGCCGGAAGGCCCGCGCAGGCCGAGGCGGTGGCGGCCGCGCCGAAGCTTGCGCCGCCGGAGGTTCCCGCCGAGACGATGCAGCTGATCGAGAAGCTGCGCGAGACGGTCGCCAGGCGCCCCGACGATCCGGTCGGGCTGGAGCTGCTGGCCCGCAACGAGACCGCGCTTGGCAATTTCGCCGATGCCGAGGCGGCCCAGCGCCACCTGATCGCGGTCAAGGGCGGCGCCGTCACCGCGGCGGACCATTCGACGCTGGCCGAGATCCTGATCGCCGCGGCGGGCGGCTATGTCTCGCCCGAGGCCGAGGCCGAGCTGACCGCGGCGCTGAGCCTGGATCCGAAGGACGGGCTGGCGCGCTATTACGCGGGGCTGATGTTCGTGCAGGGCGGGCGCTATGACCGGGGCTTCGCGCTGTGGAGCGGCCTGCTGGAGGACAGCGCGCCGGATGCGCCCTGGACCGAGCCCCTGCGCGCGCAGATCGAGGAGGTCGCCTGGCGGGCCGGGGTGAACTATCGCCTGCCCGAGGTGACCGGGCCTTCGGCCGGGGACATGGCGGCGGCGGCCGAGATGAGCCCCGAGGAGCAGCAGGCGATGATCGAGGGGATGGTGGCGCAGCTTTCCGAGCGGCTGGCCTCGGAAGGCGGCGGGGTCGAGGACTGGGCGCGGCTGATCCGCTCGCAGGCGATGCTGGAGCGGCTGGAGGAGGCGCAGAAGGCCTATGAGGCGGCCGTGGCCGCGTTCGAGGGCCAGCCGGCCGAACTGTCCTTTTTGCGCCAGGCGGCGGTCGAGGCCGGGCTGAACCCATGATCTGCGCCGGGGTCGAGGACTTCGCGGCCGCCCTGCCCCCGAACCGGGCGATTGCCGGGCTGGACCTTGGCGACAAGACGATCGGGGTGGCGCTGTCGGACCTGCGCCGCCAGGTGGCGACGCCGCTGGAGGTGATCCGGCGCGAGAAGTTCACCATCGACGCGGGCCGGCTGCTGGCGCTGCTGGAGGCGCGGGGCGCGGCGGGGATCGTGCTGGGCCTGCCGTTGAACATGGATGGCTCGGTCGGCCCGAGGGTGCAGGCGACGCAGGCCTTTGCGCGCAACCTTGAGAAGCTGACGGCGCTGCCGATCTGCTATTGGGACGAGCGTCTGTCCACCGTCGCGGCGGAACGGGCGCTGCTGGAGGCGGATACGTCACGAAAGCGTCGGAAAGAGGTCATCGACCAGGTGGCCGCCGGATATATCCTGCAAGGGGCACTGGACCGGATTGCGCATCTTGAGCGGGGATGACGAGGTGAAGGACGACGTCTGGAAGCGCGACGAGATCGCCAGCCCCTGCGTGAGGCTGTGCGTGATCCATCCCGAGGAGCGGATCTGCGTCGGCTGCCATCGCTCGATCGACGAGATCTCGGGCTGGTCGCGGATGACGCATGAGGAACGCGCGGCGGTGATCGAGGAGCTTCCCGGCCGCGCGCCCCGGCTGGGCAAGCGCCGTGGCGGGCGGATGGCGCGGCTGGAACGCTAGCCGCGATGGGCCGGCGTCCTGGGGGTTTCACCCCCAGACCCCCAGAGTATTTTTGAAAAGAGCAAGTCAGGGGGCGGCAAGCCAGTCCCGGACACAGGCAAGCTGCGGGCGCAGGTAGGCGATCATCCGGCCCTCGGGCGGCGCGGTGTCGCCGGATTTCCAGGCGGCGACGCCGTGCAGGGTGAGGCGATGAATGAGCGTGGCCTCGCCCGGGCTTGCGGCGAGTTCCAGGCGGCGGCAGGTGGCGAAAGCCTCGCGGCGGGCCTGCTGGTAGGCATCGGTGACGTCGATCTCGCCCCAGCTTTCCGGCGGATGCGGGGCGAGGGCCTTCAGCAGGGCCGCCCGCAGGATCTCGTGGCTGCCTTCCCAGACGGTGAGCGGCGAGGCGGTGGCCCGGTTGAGCGGCAGGCCGAGGATCCAGGCGTGGGGTTCCTTCACCATGCGGCGCTTGTCCGGGCCGATGGGCAGCAGGCCGTCGAGATGGGCGGCGTCGCGGTCGCGGCGGAAGGCGAAGGCGGCGGGGGTCTCGTCGGGCGAGGGACGGGGATAGCCGGGGCGGATGACGGAGAGCTGGGCGCGGTGCAGGGGTTCGGGCCGGAGCGGGAGGGCGTCCCAGGGGAAGGGAGTGCCGTGGATCGCGCCGTCCGGGCTGTTCGGCAGGGCGTCGACGCCGACGAACCAGGTGCCGCCGCAGCGCCAGGCCTCGTCGGTGGCGGCGAGGGCCCGGAGGGCGGCGGCGCGGGCGCTGTCGGCCCAGGCGCGGATCGCGGGATCGGGGCCGATGCGGCTCCAGCCGGGGTCTACCATCCCAGGACCTTGCGCAGCATGTTCAGCGCGACCAGGGTCAGGAACAGGGCGAAGGCGCGTTTCAGGGGTTTGGGGTTCATCGCATGCGCCAGCCGCACGCCGAGCGGCGTGGTCATCAGCGTGGTGCCGATCACCACCAGGAAGGCCGGCAGGTTGATCGCCCCCAGGGTCCAGGGCGGGGGTTCGGCCACCGGCAGCAGCAGGAAGCCCAGCACCGCCGGGACCGCGATCACCACGCCGAAGCCCGAGGCGGTGGCGACGGCGCGGTGGATCGGCATCGCATAGAGCGTCATCAGGGGCACGCCGAAAGTGCCGCCGCCGATCCCCATCATCGCCGAGAAGAAGCCCACCGCCCCGGCCAGGAGGCTGCGCACCGGCTGGTCGGGCATCCGGTCGCCGAGCCGCCAGCTGTCGCGCCCGAAGGCCATCCAGAGCCCGGCGAGCCCGGCCAGCACTCCGAAGACCGCCTGCAGCGTGGTCGAGGAGACGCGCGTGGCGGTGAAGGTGCCGATGGCGGCGGCACCGGCCAGCATCGGGCCCCAGGTCCTGAGCACCGTCCAGTCCACCGCGCCCTTCCTGTTGTGCGACGAGACCGAGCGCAGCGAGGTGACGACGATGGTCGCCATCGAGGTCGCGACGCAGACCTGCATCAGCTGCCCCCCGCCATAGCCGAGCGCGCCGAAGGCGTAGAAGAAGGCCGGGACCAGCACGATCCCGCCGCCGACGCCGAGAAGGCCGCCGACCACGCCGGCGACGGCGCCGATCAAGAGGAGCGCGGCCAGCATCGGCAGGAGAAGGGAAAGCTCGGGCATGGGGGCGCACCTTGTCTGACCCTTGCGACATAGCCCGCCGATCGGGGCAAGGCCAGTGGCGAAAGGGCTGGCCAGGCCGGAGTCCGGATGATATGCCGCCCCTCCCGCGTTGCGGCCGCAGTCGTCTCGCCCCCTGCCCTGTCCGGAAGCCCCGTCATGTCCGACCATATCCTGCGCCCGGCGCTAGTTCTGGGCCTTCTGTCCTGCATCGGCCCCTTCGCCATCGACATGTACCTGCCCGCCATGCCCGCGATCGCCACGGCGCTGGGGACGGGGGTCGCGGCGATGCAGGGCACGATCATGGCCTATTTCATCGCCTTCGGCCTGGCGCAGCTGGTCTATGGCCCCTGGGCCGACCGCTTCGGCAGGAAGCCGCCGCTTTATGCCGGGATCGCGGTCTTCATCCTGGGCTCGGTCTTCTGCACGCTGGCGCCGACGGTCGAATGGCTGATCGTCGGCCGGGCGATCCAGGGCCTGGGCGGGGCGGCGCTGATGGTGGTGCCGCGGGCGATCATCCGCGACCTTTACACCGGGCCGGCGGCGACGCGGCTGATGGCGGCGGTGATGATGGTGATCTCGGTCTCGCCCATGCTGGCGCCGCTGGCGGGCGCGGGGCTGATGGCGGTGGCGGGCTGGCGGGCGATCTTCGGGGCGCTGGTCGTCGCGGCGGCGATCAGTCTGGCGATCCTGACCCTGTTCCAGCCCGAGACCTTGCGGCAGGCGGACCGCCAGCCCTTCAACCTGGGGGCGATGCGGCGGGGGACGGCGGTGCTGTTCACCGATCCGCTGTTCATGGGCCTGACCTTTCTGGGCGGCTTCGGCATGGCGAGCTTCTTCGTCTTCATCGCCAGCGCGAGCTTCGTCTATACCGGGGCCTTCGGCCTGTCGCCGACCGGGTTCTCGCTGGCCTTTGCCGTCAATGCGATCGGCTTCTTCACCGCCTCGCAGATGGCGGCGCCGCTGGGGCTGCGGCATGGCGCGCCAAAGGTGATGGCCTGGGCCTCGGCCGGGTTCGCGGCCTTCACCCTGGTGCTGTTCCTGCTGGCGCTGGCGGGGGCGGTGAACCTGTGGCTCTGCGTCGCCGGGCTGTTCCTGGCCAATGCCTGCCTGGGGCTGATCATTCCGACCGCGATGGTGATGGCGCTGGACGAGCATGGCGACATCGCGGGGCTCGCCTCCTCGCTGGGCGGCACGCTGCAGATGCTGGCGGGCGGCGCGATGATCGCGGCGGTGGGGCCGTTCTTCGACGGGACGGCGACCCCGATGCTGGGCGCGATCGCGCTGTGCGGCGTGCTGGTGCTGGCGCTGTCGCGGCTGGTCCGGGCGCGTCAGGCGGCGGCGGGCTGAACCTCGGCCAGGGCGCGGTCCAGGATGTCGAGCCCGGCGCCGGGGCGCGTGGCGTTCTCGGAGAGCACCCGGCGCCAGCCGCGCGCGCCGGGGCGGCCGGTGAAGAGGCCGAGCATGTGGCGGGTGACCTGGTGCAGCCTGCCGCCCTGGGCCAGATGGTCGGAGATATAGGGCCGCATCGCCTCGACGACGGCGAAGGCATCGGGCGCGTAGGCATCGCCCCAGAGCGCATCGGCCCCGATCAGGCTATGCGCCGGATCGTGATAGGCGGCCCGCCCGATCATCACCCCGTCCAGCCCTTGCGCCAGCAGGCCCCGCGCCTGCTCCAGCGAGGTGACGCCGCCGTTGATGCAGATCGTCAGCTCGGGGAAGCGGCGCTTCATGCGGACCACGAGGTCGTGGTCCAGCGGCGGGATCTCGCGGTTCTCCTTGGGCGACAGGCCCTGGAGCCAGGCCTTGCGGGCATGGACGATGACGTGGCGCACCCCTGCCCCGGCCAGGGTCTCGATGAAGGCGGGCAGGACGGTCTCGGGGTCCTGCTGGTCGACGCCGATGCGGCATTTCACGGTGACGGGCGTGTCGGTTTCCGCCTGCATGGCGCGGAGGCAATCGGCGACGAGGGCGGGGCGTTCCATCAGCACCCCGCCGAAACAGCCCGATTGCACCCGGTCCGAGGGACAGCCGCAGTTCAGGTTGATCTCGTCATAGGCCCAGGCATCGGCGATGCGGGTGGCCTCGGCCAGTTCCGCCGGGTCCGAGCCGCCGAGTTGCAGGGCGACGGGATGTTCGATGCCGGAATAGTCGAGGAGACGCGGCCTCGGCCCGTGGACGATGGCGGGGGCGGTGACCATCTCGGTATATAGCATCGCGCGCCGGGTCATCAGCCGGTGAAAGACGCGGCAATGCCGGTCGGTCCAGTCCATCATCGGCGCCACGGAGAGGCGATGCGGCCCGAAATCCGCCTGATCCTTCCCCGTTCCGGTTTCAGTCCGCATTCTTGTCCCCGACACAGCCCCGCCGCGCCAGGGGCGCGGGAAGCGTCGGATATAGCGCAGGCGGCGGCGCGATGCGAGGGGGGGCGCGGTCAGCCCGCGGCGGCGGGTGCGGGCGCCAGTGCGGCGGCCATCTCGGAGAGGACGCGCTCGGCCTCGACGGTGTCGAAATCGGACTGGTAACGCTTGCGCACGCCGTGGTCGGACAGGAGGTGGTAGTCGTCGGGCTGGACGCCGTGCCGGGCCAGGCAATTGCGCACGCAGGCCAGCGCGCAGCCGTCGATGCCGATGATGCGGCGGCCGGACTTGGCCAGGCGCACCAGTTTCGGCACGTCGCCGCCGACACCGGCGATGCAGGACATCTCGGCCAGGCCGCGCCGGTCCAGCGCGATGGCGAGGTGGTTCGCCATCTGCGCCGCGCTCGAGCAGCCGGAGCAGGAATAGACCAGGGGCAGGTGGTCGCGTGCGGACATGCGCATCCCTCGGGATCAATCGTCGGCGAAATCGGAACATGGATGGCGGGGAGTGTCGATGGACAGATCGTCGCAGGGGCAGGGTCAGGCCGCGGCGGCAAAGAGCCGGCCGAGGGGCAGCGGCCGGATCGCGCCGTCCGGTCCGCGCAGGAGGTAGAGCGCGTCGAGCCCGGCCCTGGCGGCAAGGTCGGCGCCGACCCGGGGGCCCGCGACCATCAGCGCCGTGGCCCAGGCATCGGCCTCGGCGCAGCTGCGGGCGACCACGGTGACCGAGGCGGGCGGCGCGGGAAGCGGCGCGCCGCTTGCGGGGTCCATCGTATGCGAGAGGTGCCGGTCGCCCAGCCTGACCCGGTGCCGGTAGTCGCCCGAGGTCGCCACGGCCGCGTCCTGCAAGGCCAGGACCGACTGCGGCGCGCGGCGTTCGGGGTCCGGCGCCTCGACCGCGACGGCCCAGGGCGCACCGTCCGGGCGCAGGCCGAGGGCGCGCATCTCGCCGTCGATGCCGACCAGCGCGTCACTGATGCCATGGGCAAGCAGCACCTCGGCCAGCCGGTCGGCGCCATGGCCCTTGGCGATGCCATTGAGATCGAGCGCGATCGGGGCAGTCTTGCGCAGGCGGCTGCCGTCCAGCTCCAGCCGCTCATGCGCGGGGGAACGGGCGGCGGCGCGGGCGGCGCGGATCGCCTGCGGATCGGCCGGATCGGGGCCGAAGCCCCAGGCGCGGACCGCATCGCCCTGGCCGATGTCGAAGGCCCCGCCCGAGGCCCGGCCGATCGCCAGCCCCAGCGCCAGGACCCGCGCGAGGTCGGGGGCGAGGCTTGCCCATTGCCCGACCGGCATGCGGTTGAGGCGCATCAGGTCGCTGTCGGGCCGCCAGGTGGACATCTGCGCATCCACCGCCGCCACTGCCGCCTGAAGCGCCTGCTGCACCGGCGCCGGGTCGAGGCCCGGCGGCGCGAAGAACAGCGCCGACCAGCGGGTGCCCATGGTCGGGCCGTTCAGCGCGTGGCGGACGAGGCCGGGGTCAGTAGACATCTTCGGCATAGCGTCCCTCTGCCTTCAGGAGTGCGGGGCTGAGGCCCACGGGGGCCAGGATCTCCTCCAGCGCCTCGGCCACGCCGCGGGCCATCTCGCGCCCGCCGCAGACCATGATCCGCGCGCCCCTGGCGATGGACTCGGCCAGCTCGGCGGCCTGGAGGCGCAGTGCATCCTGGACGTAATGCGGCCTTGCCCCGCGCGAGACGGCGGTGGTCAGGCGGGACAGCCGGCCCTCGCGCTGCCAGCCGGCAAGCTCGTCCCGGTAGAGGAAGTCGCTGTCGGGATGGCGGAAGCCGAAGACGAGGTGGATCGGGCGGCGGCGGCCGTTGGCGCGGATGAAGCCGGCCAGCGGGCCGATCCCCGTGCCCGCCCCGATCAGGATCAGCCCGGCCCGGTCGCGCGCGGGCTGGAAGCCGGGATTGCGGCGCAGGAAGGCCCGGACCTTCTCGCCGGGGTTCAGCGCCAGAAGCTGGCCCGAGGCAAGGCCGCCGGGATATTTGCGCACCACGATCTCGACAAAGCCGTCCCGCGCGCCGGAGGCCAGCGAGTAGAAGCGCGGCACGTCCGAGCCTTCGGGCAGGATGCCGAGGAGGTCGCCGGCCTGAAAGCGCGCGAAGCCCTGTCCGGTCAGCCGCGCCCAGAGGCCGGCGCGCGGCAGAGCGAAGCGCAGGATCGCGGTCGGGGCCTGGACCTCGGCCCCGTGGTCGCGGCGCCGGATGAGGGTCAGCGCCTCGGTCCGGGGCGGCTGCGGCTGGTGGGCCAGCGTCAGGGGCAGGCCCAGCGCCGCGCCCAGGGCGGCGCCCCAGCGGGCGAAATCCTGCGGCGACTGGCGGTCCACGCTGCCGGAGGGCAGCAGCATCGCCCAGCCCTTCGCGCGCGCGGCGGCCTCGATCGCGTCGGAATAGGCGCAATAGGCCGGGAAGCTGCGGTCGCCGAAGCCGAGAAGCGCGAAGGGGGCCTGCGGAGCCGATTTCAGCCGCGCCAGCCGGTCGAGGAAGCCGCGCGCCGAGGCGGGGGCGCCGCCCGCGCCATAGGTGGCGGCGAGGATCAGGTAGCGCCGCGCCCCGGCATGGCGGGTGGGATCGAAGCCGGACATGGGGGCGACATGGACGCTTTCCCCGGCCTCGCGCAGGGCCTGCGCCAGGGTGGCGGCGAAGCCCCAGGTGCTGCCGCCCTCGGAGCCGACGAGGATCACGGTCGCGGCGCGCGCGGCGGGATCGTTGCCCCGGATCCGTCCGCGCCGTCCCGAGGCCCAGACGAGGGCTCCGGTGGCGCCGAGGACCGGCACCGACAGCGCCATCAGGCCGAGGATGAGCCCCAGCACCGCCGCGCCCCGGCCGGTGTGCAGCATGGCGATGATCCCGGAGACCTGCTGCCAGGCGCCGGGCCTGGACCAGCCCAGCACCGCGCCGGTGCCCTGGTCGATCAGGGCGCTGCCCTGGTCGCTGTGCAGGGTGAAGACGTCCTGCGGGTCACCGGCCAGCGGGAAGCCGAGGTCGCGCAGGCTGGCGACGGGGGTCTGGCGCAGCGCCTCGATCTGGGTCAGGGGCAGGCCGGTCAGCCCGCTGGCGGCGGCGGTCCGGGCCGGATCCGCCGCGCCGTCGGGCAGGAGGCCGAAGGTCGAGGCCGTCATCCACAGCGCCGTCAGCGCCGAAAGGACGAGGCCCGGCATCGCAAGGCGCGCGATCTCGACATGCAGCCGCCCGGCGAGGGGGCCGCGCAGCGGCGCGAACCAGCGCCGCCAGCCGCCCGCGCGCCGCGCGACCAGCGCCGCGCCGGAGCCCGCCAGCACGAGAAGCGCCGCCGCCCCCGCCGCCATCGCCAGCCGCCCGGCATCGCCCAGGAAAAGCGAGCGGTGCAGCCCGGTCAGCCACCGCTCGACCCGGTTGGGATCGGCAAGCGCCACATCCGCCCCGGTCGCGGGGTCGATCACGGCCGAGCCCGGGGTGCCGCCGTCGAACCACCAGGCGGTGATCCTGCCGGAGGGCGCGCGGCGGATCTGCTCGAGTCCGGGATGGCTGGCGGCCACCAGCGCGGCCAGGTCGGCCACGCTCTGCCCGGCCGGGGCCTGGGGCGAGGCCAGACGCTCGGCCGCCGGAAAGACCGAAAGCGCCGCCCCGCTGAGCGCGAGGAGAAGGACGAGGACCAGGGCCGCCAGCCCCGGCCAGCGATGCGCCGCGCGGATCATGCGATCCCCCCTTACTCGTAGGTGAAGCTGGCGATGTAGCGCCGGCCCTTGACCGGCTGGCCCATGCCCGCGCTGGTCAGGGGGACGGCGATCTCGTTCGGGCTGTCGCGCATCTCCTCGACCGCGGCGTCGATGTGCAGCGTGTAGCCCGCGTCGAACAGCGCATCGGCGAGGTCGAGCGTGATCGCCAGCGTCCGGCCCGCGCCGACGCTGGCGCCGGTGATGCCGTCGATCTGCGCCGGGTCGCCGCCGGTCGCGGCATACCAGTCGCCGAGATGGCTGTAGTATTTCGACTTGCCGCCGGCCATCCACAGGCTGCCGACATAGGCGCCCGAGGCATCGGTGACGTAAAGCGCCAGATAGGCGCCGTCGCCGCCATAGCCGGTCAGCGTGGTGCTGAGCATCACCGGCCGGGCAAGCGCAAGGCCGGGAACGGTCAGGGCGGTGGTCAGCGCAAGGGCAGAGAGCAGGGATTTCATCGGATCTTCCTTTCTTCCGGGCCTCAGTTCGTCACGGCCTTGGGCGGTGCGCCATTGCCGAAAAGCCCGTTCGCGGGCGGGGCGACGGTGCCGGCGGGCGCGGGATTGGCCTTGCCGCCCCGGCCGCGGCGGCAGTCGTCGTCATCGTCATCGTCGTCGTCGCAATCGTCGTCATCGTCGTCATCGTCATCGTCATCGTCATCGTCGTGCCCGCCGCGCCAGAGGCGGAACCAGCCGCGCTTGTGGTCGTCATCGACCCGGATCAGCGGGGCAGTCCCGTCGGCGGGGGCCGCGCAGAGGGCGGGGGCGCAGCCTTCGGCCGCGCGGATCGCGGCCAGCGTGGGCAGGCCGAGCGCCAGGGTCAGGGCGCTGGTGGTGATGAGGAAGGCAAGACGGGGCTTCATCGCAGGATCTCCGCTGTTCAGGTGCCTGCGGTCTGGCCTGCGGACCTGAGCGGTTCCTGACGGGGCGGGCCTTTCCGCTTCAGCTTGCCGTCAGGAAGCAAAAAGCCCCGCCGGGTCGGGGCGGGGCTGTGTCGGGGGATGCCGGGCGGCTCAGTCGCTTTCGGACGTCCCGTCCCGGTCCTTGCCGCGCGCCTTCTCCTCCTCGTATTCGAATTCGACGGGTTGAAGCGTCCCGGGATGCAGCTTCACCTCGATCGCCTTGCCGGTCGCATCGATGCCGTCGACCTCGTAGCAGCCGTCGTCGATCTTGATCCGGCGCAGCGTCCAGCCCTTCTCGAGCGCCAAGGCCTCGACCGCCGCGCGCGGCTGCCAGTCGGCCATCGGCACGAAGCAATCGTCATCGGCCAGCGCCGCCCCGGCCGGAAAGCCTGCGGCAAAGGCAAGAATTGTCAGTGTCTTTCGCATGCGGCACACTCCACGCCACGACCACCCGGCCCGGATGCGCCCCGAAGCTGACGCCAGCCTGAAGGCCGGGAGGGCGCGGCGTCAGTTCCGCGTCAGGGGGACCGGCGAAGGATGGGCGAGGAACGGGAGAACGGCAAGCGCCATGCGGATCCTGCTGATCGAGGATGATACCGTCCTGGGCGCGGCCGTGCGCGACCAGATCGCGGCGGATGGCCAGTCGGTCGACTGGGTGCGGCGGCTGGATGCGGCCTCGGACGCGCTTGGCGGCACGGGCTATGACCTGGTTCTGCTGGACCTGATGCTGCCCGACGGGATGGGCCTGGCCTTCCTGCGCCGGCTGCGGGCGCGGGGCGACGTGACGCCGGTGATCATCCTGACCGCGCTGGACCAGGTCAGCGACCGGATCGACGGGCTGAACGCGGGCGCGGACGACTATCTGGTCAAGCCCTTCGACCTGGCCGAGCTTTCGGCCCGCATCGGCTCGGTCGCGCGGCGCTATGCGGGCAATCCCAACCCGATCGTCAGCCATGGCGCGCTGGAGATCGACCTGGCCGCGCGCAGCATCCGCCGCGACGGCCGCCCCGTCACGCTGACCGCGCGGGAATGGGCGCTGTTCGAGGCTTTCCTCTCGCGCCCCGGCCAGCTTCTGTCGAAGGCGCAGCTCGAAGACAAGCTCTACGCCTTCGGGGCCGAGGTCGAGAGCAACACGATCGAGGTCCATGTCAGCCGGTTGCGCAAGAAGCTGGGCCCCGGGGTGATCGAGACCGAGCGCGGCCTCGGCTACCGGCTGGGCCGGGGATGAGGAGACCGCGCAGCCTGCAGGGGCGGCTGGGCCTCTGGCTGGGGCTGGCGCTGGGGCTGGTCTGGCTTGCCGCCGCCAGCCTGACCGCCCTTACCGCCCGGCAGGAGATGGAGGAGGTCTTCGATTCCGCTTTGCAGGAGACCGCGCAGCGCCTCTTGCCGCTGGCCGTGGTCGACATCCTGGAGCGCGAGAACGAGGGGCTGACCCAGCGCATCGCCGCGATCCGCGAACATGGCGAGCATTTCACCTATCTCGTCCGCGACGAGCGGGGCCGGATCCTGCTGCAATCCCATGCCGCCGACCCCGCCCTGTTCCCCGCCTGGACGGGCACCGGCTTTGCCCAGTCCGCCACGCACCGCTTCTACAGCGACGAGGCGGTGCGCGGCACGATCCGCATCACCGTGGCCGAGCCGCTGGACCAGCGCGCCGCCGTCGCGCGCGAACTGCTGATCGGACTGGGCCTGCCGCTGCTGATCGTCCTGCCCCTGGCCTTCCTGGCCATCGTGCTGGCGCTGCGCACCAGCCTGGCGCCGCTGCGGCATTTCCGCGAGGGGCTGGCGGCGCGGGGGCCGCGCGACCTGGCGCCGGTGGCGGCCGGGGGCCTGCCGGCCGAGATCGCGCCGCTCGCCGAGGCGATGAACGGGCTTCTCGCGCGGCTCTCCGCCGCCTTCGAGGCCGAGCGCAGCTTTGCCGCCAATGCCGCGCATGAATTGCGCACGCCGCTGGCCGGGGCCCTGGCGCAGGTGCAGCGGCTGCAGGCCGAGACGGCGGATCCCGCGGCCCGCGCCCGGGCAGGCGAGATCGAGGCGGGGTTGCGGCGGCTGACGCGGCTGTCCGAGCGGCTGATGCAGCTGGCCCGGGCCGAGGGCGGGCCGCTGCGGCGGGATGCGGCCGCCGACCTGCGGCCGGTGGCGCGGCTTCTGGCCGATGACCTTTCGCGCGCCTCGGGCCGGATCCGGCTGGTGCTGGCCGAGGCGCCGGTGCTGTCGGACCTTGATCCCGACGCCTTCGCGATCCTGTTCCGCAACCTGGTGGAGAACGCGCTGCGGCATGGCGAGGGCATGGTCGATGTCGCGCTGCAGGATGGCATGGTGATCGTCGCCAATGACGGCCCCCCCGTCCCGCCCGAGGCGCTGGCCCGCCTGACCGACCGTTTCGAGCGCGCGGGCGCAACCGCCGACGGCAGCGGCCTGGGCCTTGCGATCGTCGCCGCGATCGCCGAGCGGTCCGGCGGCCGCCTGGACCTGGCCTCGCCGCGCCGGGGCAGCGCGCAGGGCTTCGAGGCGCGCTTCACCCTGCCCCGCGTCCTCTAGGCCGGCGGCTGGATCAGGATGGCGCGGAAGTCGTTGACATTGGTCAGCGTCGGCCCGGTCACGACCTGCGTCCCGGCGCGGGCGAAGAAGCCATGCGCATCGTTCCGCGCCAGCGCCTCGGCCGCGCCCGGCGTGGCAAGGGTCGCGGGGCCGGCCAGCGCGCCCGCCACCTCGGCCGCGCCGTCGACGCCGTCGGTGTCGCAGGCAAGGGCATGGACCTGCGGATGGCCGCGCAGCGCCAGGGCGAGGGCGAGGCAGAATTCCGCGTTCGGCCCCCCTACCCCGTCGCCGCTGCGGGTCACGGTCAGCTCGCCGCCGGACAAAAGCAGGATCGGCCGGTCGCCGGGCTGCAGCCCTGCGGCCAGCGCAAGGGCCATGGCGGCCTGCCCTGCGGCCACCTCGCGCGCCTCGCCCTCCAGCCGGTCGCCCAGCAGGCGGACCTCGCAGGAGGCGCGGGCGAGGTCGGCGGCGGCGGCGAGGGATTGCGCGGGGGCGGCGTAGATCACGTTTTCGGTGCGCGACAGGCGCATGTCGTCCGGCGCGACCACGCCCGAGCGCGCCAGCGCCGCGCGGGCGGCTTCGGGCACGGGGACCTGCCAGCGGTCAAGGACGGCGGCGGCATCCTGCGGCGTGGTGGCGTCGCCCACCGTCGGGCCCGAGCCGATGAAGGCCGGATCGTCCCCCGGCACGTCCGAGATCATCAGCGCCAGCATCCTTGCGGGCCAGGCGGCGGCGGCAAGCTGGCCGCCCTTCACCCGGCTGAGGTGCTTGCGCAGGGTATTCATCGCCGAGATCGGCGCGCCGGAGGCCAGGAGGGCGGCATTGACCTGCTGCTTTTCCGCCAGCGTCAGCCCCTCGGCCGGGGCGCAGAGCAACGCCGAGGCCCCGCCGGAAATCAGGGCGAGGACGAAATCGCCCTCGTCCAGCCCCTGCAGCAGCGCCAGCATCCGCGCCGTCGCCGCCGCCCCCGCCGCGTCGGGGACGGGATGGGCGGCCTCGACGATCTCGATCCCCCGGCAGGGACGGCCGTAGCCGTAGCGGGTGATCACCAGCCCCTCGCAGGGGCCCCAGGCGGCCTCGACCGCCTCGGCCATGCGGGCCGAGGCCTTGCCCGCGCCGATGACCAGCACGCGGCCCTTGGGCTTTTCCGGCAGGAAACCGGCCAGCGAACGCATCGGATCGGCGACCTCGACCGCGCGGTCGAAGAGCTGGCGAAGAAAGGCGGCGGGATCTGGGATCATGGAACCTGGGTAAAGGCGCGGGGGGTCAGGGTCACGGGTGTAATGGCTTCCGGCGCCGGGCGCCGGTCCCTTTCCAGCCAGGTCAGCACCGTTTTCGCCATTTCCCGACCGAATCCCGCAATGTCGCAGCGTAAAGATGAGCGCAGGACGGCTTTGCGCGCAATCCTCGATGTCGTCGAAGCCGACGATCTTCCGCCCCCGCATCCTGTCCGGCGGCTGTCGGCAAGGCCCTTGATTTTATCACCTTCAAAGCTTTATAACTGACAAGACACAGTTCAGGACCCGAGTCGCATGCCCCTTCTTCGCGCCCTCCTCCTTGCCACATTCGCCCTGCCCGCCCTGGCCGATCCCGTGACGCCGACGGCCATCACCGAATGGAAGGCCGTCTATGGCACGGTCGAGGCGCGCGACCGCATTCCGGCCCGCGCCCGTCTTGGCGGCACGCTGGTCGAACTTTCGGTCACCGAGGGCGACGAGGTGACGGCCGGGCAGGAACTGGCGCGGATCGTGGACGACAAGCTCGACTTCCAGCGCGCGGCCCTTGCCGCCCAGAGCAAGGCGCTTTCGGCCCAGCTTGCCAATGCCGAGTCCGACCTGAAGCGCGGCGAGGAGCTTCTGGCGAACGGCGTCACCACCACCCAGCGCGTCGACGCGCTGCGCACCCAGGTCGACGTGCTGAAGGGCCAGATCGCGGCGCTGGACGCCCAGTCGCAGGTGATCGACCAGCAAAGCCGCGAGGGCGTGGTGCTGGCCCCGGTCGCGGGCCGGGTGCTGGACGTGCCGGTGACCAAGGGCGCGGTCGCGATGCCGGGCGAGGTCGTGGCCGTCGTCGGCGGCGGCGGCACCTACCTGCGCATCGCCGTGCCCGAGCGGCACGCCGCCTCGCTGGCCGAAGGCGACAAGATCCGGCTTTCGAACGGGATGGGCGACCGCGAGGGCAGGCTGGCCCGCGTCTATCCGCTGATCGAGGGCGGCCGCGTCGTCGCCGATGTCGAGGTCGAGGGCCTGCCCGACACCCATATCGGCGCGCGGATGCTGGTTCGCCTGCCGGTGGGCGAGCGCGAGGCGCTTCTGGTCCCGGCCTCGGCGATCAGCACCCGCGCCGGGCTGGATTTCGTCGGCCTGCGCACCGCCGGGGGCACCGTGCTGCGCGCCATCATCGCGGGCGGGGTGCATGAGGTGGACGGCGTCGCCATGGTCGAGGTGATCAGCGGCCTTGTCGCCGGTGACGATGTGGTTCCGGCCGCCGAGGTCTCCCATGACTGAAGGCAAGCACCCCCTGGGCATCGCGGGCGGGTTGACCCGCGCCTTCATCAACTCGGCCCTGACGCCGCTGTTCATCCTGGCCGCGCTGGCGGCGGGGCTGGTCGCGCTGATCTCGCTGCCGCGCGAGGAAGAGCCGCAGATCTCCGTGCCGATGGTCGACATCCACGTCATGGCCCAGGGCCTGAAGGCCGAGGATGCGGTCAAGCTGGTGACCGAGCCCTTGGAGGTCATCGTCAAGGGCATCAACGATGTCGAGCATGTCTATTCCTCGACCCGCGACGATTCCGCGATGGTGACGGCGCGGTTCGAGGTCGGCACCCGCTCGGAGGATGCGATCCTGCGCGTCCACGACAAGGTGCGGGCCAATATCGACCGCATCCCGGTCGGCATCCCCGAGCCGCTGATCGTCGGCCGCGGCATCGACGACGTGGCGATCCTGACGCTGACCCTCTCGGCCGAGGACCTGACCGCGAACGAGCTGACCCGCATCGCCCGCACCCTGCAGACCGAGGTCGCCAAGACCGCGAATGTCGGGCTGACCTACCTGGTCGGCGACGCCCAGGACGCGATCCGGATCGAGCCCGACCCGGACCGCCTCGCGCTTCATGGCGTGACGCTGCAACAGTTGGCGGGCAAGGTGGCGCAGGCGAACCGGACGCTGAACACCGGCCGCCTGCGCGACCAGGGCCAGATGATCGACCTCGTCGCAGGCGAGACGCTGACCGCGCCGGCGGAAGTGGCGAACCTGCTCCTGACCACCCGCGACGGGCGGCCGGTCTATGTCTCGGACGTGGCGACGGTGCGGTATGTCGAGAACACCAGGGACACCATCGTCTCGCACCTGACCTCGGTGGATGGCGCCACCACCGGCGGGCCCGCCGTGACGCTGGCCATCGCCAAGCGCGCCGGAGCCAACGCCGTGGTCGTGGCCGAGGAGGTGCTGCACCGGGTCGAGGCGCTGGAGCCGAAGCTGATCCCCGAGGGCGTCACCGTCAGCATCACCCGCGACTATGGCGAGACCGCGAACGAGAAGGCGAACGAGCTGCTGTTCCATCTCGGCCTCGCCACCGTCTCGATCATCGCGCTGGTCCTGTTCGCGATCGGCTGGCGTGAATCCGTCGTGGTCGCCATCGTGATCCCGGTGACGATCCTGCTGACGCTGTTTGCCGCCTGGATCATGGGCTATACGCTGAACCGGGTGTCGCTGTTCGCGCTGATCTTCAGCATCGGCATCCTGGTCGACGACGCCATCGTGGTGATCGAGAACATCGACCGGCACTGGAGCCTCGACCGCAGGAAGCCCCGCCTGCAGGCCGCCATCGAGGCGGTGGCCGAGGTCGGCAACCCGACCATCGTCGCCACCCTGACCGTGGTCGCGGCGCTTTTGCCGATGCTGTTCGTCTCCGGCCTGATGGGCCCCTACATGTCGCCGATCCCGGCGAATGCCTCGGCGGCGATGATCTTCTCCTTCTTCGTGGCGGTGATCATCACCCCCTGGCTGATGGTCAAGATCGCGGGCCGCGCCGACCACGGCCCCGCCCATGGCGAGATGGCAGCGGCGGCGGGCCACCACCACGGCGGCTGGCTGGCGCGCGGCTACACCCGCGTCGCCCGGCCGATCCTGGCCTCGAAGGGCCGCAGCCTGGGCTTCCTGCTGCTGACGGCCGCGCTCTCCTTCGGCTCGCTCGCGGCGCTTTACACGCGCGACGTGACGGTCAAGCTTCTGCCCTTCGACAACAAGTCGGAGCTTAGCGTCGTCATCGACCTGCCCGAGGGCGCCTCGGTCGAGGCGACCGACCGTGTGGCGCGCGACGTGGCGGATGTGGTGCTGGGCCTGCCGGAAGTGACCAGCGTGCAGACCTATGCCGGCACGCCCGCGCCCTTCAACTTCAACGGTCTCGTCCGGCACTACTACATCCGCAGCGAGCCGCAGCTGGGCGAGGTGGCGATCAACCTTGCGCCCAAGGCCGACCGCGAGCGGGAAAGCCATGACATCGCGCTGGACCTGCGGCAGCGGCTGCACGCGCTTGCCGTGCCCGAGGGCACCAGCCTGAAAGTCGTCGAGCCGCCGCCGGGCCCGCCGGTGATCGCAACCCTCCTGGCCGAGGTCTATGGCCCCGACGCCGCGACCCGCCGCGCCGCCGCCGCGAAGATCCGCGAGGCCTTCCAGGCCGTGCCCTTCGTCGTCGACGTGGACGACAGTTTCGGGACGCAAGCGCGACGGCTGCGGGCCACGATCTCGACCGACGACCTGGAGTTCTATTCGGTGCAGGAACAGGACGTGTTCGACACGCTGGCGCTGCTGAACGGCGGGCAGACGGTCGGCTATTCGCACCGGGGCGAGGGCCGCCTGCCGATCCCGCTGGTCGTGCAGCGCGACACCTCGGACCGGGTGCTGGACGAGCGGTTCCTGACCACGCCGATCCCGGCCAATGCCCTGCCCGGCGCGCGCGGGGTGGTGGAGCTGGGCGACGTGATCCGCATCGGGGAGGAGGCCGCCAGCTTCCCCGTCTTCCGCCACAACGGCCGCAGCGCCGAGATGGTCACGGCCGAACTGGCCGGCGACTTCGAGGCCCCGCTCTACGGGATGCTGGCCGTCGCGGCGGAGATCGAGAAGATGGACTGGCCCGAAGGCCAGAAGCCGGTGATCGCCCTGAACGGCCAGCCCGAGGACGAGGATGTCGTCACCCTGCTCTGGGATGGCGAATGGGAAGTGACCTTCGTCACCTTCCGCGACATGGGGGCGGCCTTTGCCATCGCACTTCTGGGCATCTATATCCTGGTCGTGGCGCAGTTCGGCAGTTTCAAGCTGCCGCTGGTGATCCTGACCCCGATCCCGCTGACCTTCCTGGGGATCATGGCCGGGCACTGGCTGTTCGCCGCGCCCTTCTCGGCCCCCTCGATGATCGGTTTCATCGCGCTGGCCGGGATCATCGTGCGCAACTCGATCCTTCTGGTGGACTTCATCCGCCACGGCAAGCCAGCGGGCGAGCCGGTGACCGTGGACCTTCTGATCGAGGCCGGGGCGATCCGCTTCAAGCCGATCCTGCTGACCGCCATCGCCGCCATGATCGGCGCGGTGGTGATCCTGGCCGATCCGATCTTCCAGGGCCTCGCGCTGTCGCTGTTCTTCGGCTTGCTCACCTCGACCCTGCTTACTGTCCTGGTCATTCCGGCCATCTACCGCGTGTTCCGCACATGACCGATTGCGCGGAATCAAGGACGGCCGGTCCATCCAGGAAGATGATTGCGTTCATGAACCATCAGCGAGGAGACTGAAATGGCACATGTCGTTGTTATGGGGGCCGGACTTGGCGGCGCCATCATGGCCTACGAGCTGAAGGAGCAGCTCCGGCCCGAGGACAAGGTGACGGTCGTCACCAAGGACCCGAAATATCACTTCGTGCCCTCGAACCCCTGGATCGCGGTCGGCTGGCGCGACCGGGCCGACATCACCGTGGACCTGGCCCCCGCCATGGCGAAGAAGGGGATCGACTTCATCCCGGTCGCGGCCGAACGCCTGCATCCCGAGGAGAACCGGATCGAACTGGTGGACGGCAAATCCGTCTCCTACGATTTCCTGGTGATCGCGACCGGGCCGGAACTGGCCTTCGACGAGATCCCCGGCTTTGGCCCGCATGGCGGCTTTACCCAGTCGGTCTGCCACATCGATCACGCCGAGGCGGCGAAATCGGTGTTCGAGAAGCTGGTCGCCAATCCCGGCCCGGTGATCATCGGCGCGGCGCAGGGGGCAAGCTGCTTCGGCCCGGCCTACGAGTTCCTGTTCATCCTGGAAACCGCGCTGCGCAAGGCCAAGGTGCGCGACCGGGTGCAGATGACCTATGTCACGCCGGAGCCCTATATCGGCCACCTGGGCCTTGACGGCGTGGGCGACACCAAGGGCCTGCTGGAATCCGAGATGCGCGAGAAGCACATCAAGTGGATGACCAACACCCGGGTCAAGCGGGTCGAGGACGGCCACATGTTCGTCGAGGAACTGGGCGAGGACGGCGCCGTCAAGGCCGAGAAGGACCTGCCCTTCGCCTTTTCGATGATGCTGCCGGCCTTCCGGGGCATCAAGGCGGTCTCGGGGATCGAGGGGCTGTCGAACCCGCGCGGCTTCACCATCGTGGACAAGCACCAGCAGAACCCGAAGTTCAAGAACATCTTCGCCGTCGGCGTCTGCGTCGCGATCCCGCCGATGGGGCCGACCCCGGTGCCGGTCGGCGTGCCGAAGACCGGCTTCATGATCGAAAGCATGGTCACCGCCACCGCCCATAACATCGGCAACCTGGTGCGCGGGAAAGAGCCCGACAGCATCGGCACCTGGAATGCCGTCTGCCTGGCCGATTTCGGCGACGGGGGCATCGCCTTCGTCGCGCAGCCGCAGATTCCGCCGAGGAACGTCAACTGGTCGTCGTCGGGCAAATGGGTCCACCTGGCCAAGGCGGGGTTCGAGAAATACTTCATGCACAAGCTCCGCAAGGGCCAGTCGGAACCCTTCTACGAACACCTGGCGCTGAAGGCGCTGGGGATCGACAAACTGAAAGCAACCACCAAAGGATGAGGTCGAAAATGTCGCTTGATGCTGCTGTTCTGCGTTTTGCCGGGGTCATGGTCCTTCTCAGCGTCGTGCTGACGACCTATGTCTCGCCCTACTTCGTCTGGTTCACCGTCTTCATCGGGCTGAACCTGCTGCAATCCTCCTTTACCCGCGTCTGCCCCGCGGCGATGGTCTTCCGGGCGTTCGGGCTGAAGAAGGGCTGCGCCTTCGAATAAGGTGGAATGAGCATGGCAGAGATCCTGGAAGGCTTCGGCGGCACGCCCGAACAGGCGTCCCGGGCGGTGTCGCTGTTGAAATCGCTCTCGCATGAGGGGCGGTTGCAGATCCTCTGCCTGCTCGTCGATGGCGAGCGCAACGTCACCCAGCTGGCCGAGGCGCTGGGGGCCAGCCCGGTCAGCGTCTCGCAGCAACTGATGCGGCTGCGCGCCGAAGGCATCGTCAACACCCGCCGCGAGGGGAAGAGCGTGATCTACCACCTCGCGCGTGAGGAGGCGGCGCTGATCGTCACCGTGTTGCGCGACGCCTTCTGCAAAAGGCCGCATGGCTGAGGTTCGGGCCGTCCGGAACGACCGGGCGGCCTGAACATTCCTGCAAAGACTCCTTGCGGGCATGGCTAATCCCTGTGCGCCAGTGGACAGGCTATGTTGGTTCCATGCAGCAAGCCCGCTGCACCGGATCACAGGAGAACCCCATGCAGCCCGGCAAGACCCTTTCCACCCTCGCCACCATCCTGGCGCTTTCCTTCATCACGCCCGCCTTCGCCCAGACCACCGGGCATGACGGCCATTCGGCCCCGGCGCTGGAACTGGCGCTGAACAACGGCGCGAAATGGCAGGGCGACGAGAACATGGTGATCGGCATGAGCGCGATCCGCGCCGCGATGGCCGCGAATCTCGAGGCGGTCCATGCCGGCGCGCTGACCCCCGAGGCGGCAAGGGCCCTGGCCGCCGACGTGCAGACGCAGCTCGACTTCATGATCGAGAACTGCAAGCTGGACCCGGCCGTGGACGAGCAGTTCCATACCGTCCTGGCCCAGGTGGCGGTCGGCGCCTCGGCGCTTGAGGAAGGCGAGATCGAGCCCGGCGCGGTCGCCATCGTCCAGGCGCTGAACGCCTATGGCGCGCATTTCGAGCATCCCGACTGGCAGGCGCTGGAGTGATCGCAACCGCCGGCCGTCAGTCCACGGCCGGCACTTGCCCCAGGGGGCGGCGGCCCTCCAGCAGGTCGGCCTCGGCCTGAACCGCCGCGCCCATGAAATCCAGGAACATGCGGATCCGCGCGGTATGGCGCAGGTCCTCATGCGTCAGGAGCCAGAGGTCCAGGGCAAAGGGCTCGGGCAAGGAACAGAGGCGGACAAGGCCCGGGTCGCGGTCGGCCAGCACGCAAGGCAGGGCGGCCATGCCGATCCCCGCCCGCGCCGCCGCCTGCGCCGCGGTGATCGAATTGGTCCGGTAGACCTGCCGCATCCCCGGCCACCACCGCGCCATCGCGCGGCTGAGCGGCCCGTGCGAGGCGCCATAGCCCACCCAGTCCCCCGTCGCGGGATCGTCCGCCCTGCCCCTTGCGGCATAGACCGCAAAGGCCAGCTGCCCGATCCGCCGCCCGACCAGCGCCTCCTGCCCCGGATTGCCGATCCGCAGCGCGATATCCGCCTCGCGCCGGGTCAGGTCCAGCACCGTGTCCGAGACGATGGTCTCGACCTCGATCCCCGGCCGTTCGGCCCGGAACGCCGCGACATGCGCCGGCAGCAGCGCCTGGGCCAGGAAATCCGTGGCGGTGATGCGGATCGTCCCCGTCGGCCGCTGGTCCTGCCCGGTGACCCGAAGCGCCAGCGCGGCGATCTCCTCCTCGATGCGCAGGACCGACTCGCGCATCTCCTCGCCCGCGGCGGTCAGGTCATAGCCGCCCTGCAGCCGGTCGAAAAGCCGCACGCCCAGCCGCTGCTCGAAGGCGCCGATGCGGCGGAAGACGGTGGAATGCGTCACCCCCAGCACCCGCGCCGCGCCCGAAAGCGACCCGGCCCGCGCCACGGCCAGGAACAGCCGCAGGTCATCCCAGTCCTGCCCCGGTGCATTCATGCAAGACCCCCGCGCTGCCCGGGGCAGATGAGCATATCCGCCGCGGGCCGACAAAGGAAGAGGGCCCGGGCGAGTTGCCCGGGCCCTGTTTCGGATGGTACCGCCTCCCCGGCTCGAACGGGGGACCCCCAGATCCACAATCTGGTGCTCTAACCAACTGAGCTAAGGCGGCACTCGGGGGCGATTTAGCCCCGCGTCCCCCGGATTGCAAGCGCCTTCGCAAGGCTTTCCGGCCCGCCCCGCGCGGGGAGGGCGATTTTTCTTGCGCCCTGCCCGGCCGACCGCTACGCCGCCGCGAGAACGCGGAGAATGGCCATGGGCATCAACTCACCAAGCGAGATCGCGGCGAACCTGCAGATCGGTCCGACCGACGCCGGAATGGTCCGCATCTATGTCGAGGCCGAGGGCGGGATCGACCTGCCGCTGGATTTCGACCCCGAAGAGGCCGAGGAAATCGCCGAGGAACTGCGCGCCGCCGCCGAGGCCGCGCGCGCGATGGGGGCGAAGCCGGCGGGCAAGCCGAAGAAACGCTGATCCGGGGCCAAATTCCTCAAGGAAGGAATTTGATCACCCGGTGAACCCCGGATCGCGCAGGCCCTGCAGCCGCCCCGCCGCCGCACGGGCGAAGGTCCGCAGCACGACCTTGCGCCGCGCGCCGGACAGGGGGGCCTCGGGCGCCATGCGCACCACCTCGGCGTCATAGGGATCGGCCAGGATCAGCCCGGTCCCCTCGGGCAGGAGATCGACCGGGAAATCCGCGTCCACCGCCCAGAAGAAGCGGTCGCACCAGTCGAGATAGGACTGCCACTTGCGATCCGCGCGGAAATCCGCCCGGCCCGACTTGCATTCCACCACCCAGACCTCGCCCTTCGGGCCCAGCGCCATCACGTCGACGCGCAGGCCGGGACTGGGGATCAACTCCTCGACGCAGACGAAATCCAGCGCGCGCAGGCCCCGGCAGACGCCGCGCTGCAGCCGCTGGCCCGGTTGGGCGGGCAGGATTTCCGGGAGGGTGACGGGAATGTCCATCGGTCGATCATGAACCAAAGGTGAACATCTGTCCAGCCTTGCAGCCGGCCCCCGTGCGCCCTATCTTCAGGGGTGGCGGGTGCTGCTCCTCGCGTGCGGGCCAATTTTCCAGTGGCCGATAAGCAAGCGAACGGGGGCTGGCTCTGCCCGGATCCTGGTCCGGGTATCTGGCGCCCACCTGAGACCTCTGGCTCTCGGGAAAACCCCGGCTCTCACGGTTGCTGCGGGCCCGCCACCCGGCGCCGCGCCGGAACTTTCGAAAATTCCGGCGCGATAGAAACGGGGCCCGCCCTCAGCGGCGGGATTTCGCGGCGACAGGCACCGGCAGCAGCGCGGACTCGCGCACCGGTGCGCGTGCGGCGTGGCCGCCCTTCGGACCCTCGTCCTTTTCGGCCATCGCCATCACCTTGAAGGCGAATTGCACCGCCGAGAAGACGATCCCGTTGAACACCACCAGCATCGCCGCCGCCACCAGCCCGAGGTCCGAGCCCAGGATCAGATGCCCCACCCCGGCCACGTCCCACCAGACCAGCCCCGCCGTGAAGGCGGCCGAGATCAGGAACCCCAGCGCCACGCTGCGGATGTAAAGGCGGACAAGCTCGGGCATCGCGACCTCCATGGCTCTCGCGCCAAGGCTAGGAGCCCCGGCCGCCTTTGCCAAGCCTCAGATCGAGATGTGGGCGAATCCGTCGCGGAGCGCCGCCGACCAGGCCTCGCTCATCCGGCGGAAACCGGGGTCGCCGGCCTCGATCCGGCGGCGGAAGCAGACCTTGCAGCTGTCGCGCTCGATCACCACCAGGTCCAGCGGCATCCCCACCGAAAGATTGGAGCGCAGCGTCGAATCCATCGACAGGAGCACCGCCTTCTGCGCATCCGCCAGGCTGGTCGCGGGCTTCACCACCCGGTCCAGGATCGGCTTGCCATATTTGTGCTCGCCGATCTGGAGGAAGGGGGTGTCCTCGGTCGCCTCGATGAAATTGCCCTCGGGATAGATCAGGAACAGCCGCATCCCCTCGCCCCGGCGCTGGCCCGCGACGATCAGGCTCGCGCTCGCGCCCTGCATCGCGGAAAGCTTCTGGTCCACCTCGGCCCGCACCTCGGCCAGCCGGGCGCCGACGATCTCGGCCACCTTCAGCATGGTGAGGGCCAGCATGATGCTGGTCTCGGGCGTGGCGTCGTCGTCCTCGATCGCCTCGCGCAGCTTGGCCAGCGTGGTCTGCGTCACCGACAGGCTGCCGGCCGTCATGATCGCTATCACCCGTTCGCCCGGTTCCTCGAAGGTGTAGAGCTTGCGATAGATCGAGATATTGTCGAATCCGGCGTTGGTGCGCGTGTCCGCCAGCAGCACCATGCCCTCGTTCAGCAAAAGCCCGACGCAATAGGTCATTCCGGCATCCCCCTCGACCCCAAGCCTATTGCGCCCGCCGCAGGACCGCAACCGCCCCTCACAACAGCCGCAGCTCGGCCAGAAGCGGCAGGTGGTCCGAGGGCTGCACCCCCTTGCGCCAGGGCACCGGCAGGGGCTCCAGCCCCAGGTCGTGGCTATGCGCGATCCGGTCCAGCGCCAGCCGCGGCGCGCGCGAGGGAAAGGTCGGCGCCGCCTCCATGAGCTGGAAGGCGCGCGCAAGGCGGCCCAGCCCCACCCGGCGCGAATATTCGTTGAAATCGCCCAGGATCACCGTGGGACGCGGCGGATGGTGCAGCACCGCCTCGCGCACCGCATCCAGCTGCTTGCGCCGGGACGAGCGCAGCAGCCCCAGATGCAGCGCCACCAGCCGCAGCGCCACCGGCCCGTCCAGATCGGCGATGACGGCGCCCCGCGGCTCGAATCCCGGTAGGTCCAGCCGTTGCAGCCCGGACAGATGGAAGCCGGGCCGCGCCAGGATCGCATTGCCATGCCAGCCGATGCTGGAGGCATTGCGCCCGATCGGCAGCGGCACCAGCCCGGTCCGTTCGGCGATCACGTCGCGCGGCAGGGCCGAGGGCCGCAGGCCCAGCCGGAAATCCGCCTCCTGCAGGGCAACCAGATCGGCGCCCAGGTCCGCGATCCGGTCCAGCACCCGGTCCGCGTCCCGGCGCAGGTCGGTGCCGAGGCCCGCCCGGATGTTCCAGGTCGCCACTTTCAGCGATGGCTTTGATTCCCGCGTCATGACCCCAATATAAGGATGGAAGCCCCCAGCCGGAACGCCAGATGCCCGCGCCGTCGCTTCTTGTCCTGAACGGGATTCGCCTCTTCCTTGCGGTCGAGACGCTGATCGCGCTGGTGCGCGGCACCTGGCTTGCGGTCTTTGTCGCCCTTTCGGCCCTGGTCCTGACGACCCTGCCGCAGCTGCTGGCCAATCGGGTCCGGCTTTTCCTGCCGAACAGCTTTCTGGCCGCCATCGCGCTTTTCGTGCTGGCGACGATCTACCTTGGCGAGATGCGCGATTTCTATAACCGGCTCTGGTGGTGGGACCTGGTGCTGCACGGCACTTCGGCGATCGGCTTCGGCATCCTCGGCTTCCTGCTGATCCTGATGCTGTTCGAGGGCGACCGCTACGCCGCGCCGCCCTGGGCGATCGGCGTGCTGAGCTTTTGCGCCGCGATGACCGTGGGCGCGCTGTGGGAGATCTTCGAATATGCGATGGACCAGCTTTTCGGGCTGAACATGCAGAAATCGGGGCTGGACGACACGATGAGCGACCTGGTGGTGGACGCCGTCGGGGCGGGCCTCGCCGCCCTGGCCGGGGCCGCCTATCTGAAGGGCCGAAGCCTGGGCTTCGGCGTGGCCTTCGACAGTTTCATCGACGTGAACCGGCCCCGATTCCGCAAGCTTCTGCCGCGCCGGGGAACACGGAAGTAGGCGGCGGCGGTCGCGGCCCTCGGACGGGCCGGTGACGCCTTTTTTGCTGCGCGAGCGGCACGCGCGCGGCAGGCGGGCGTCATGCCGTCGCGCGCAGTTTCTGCACGGGCGGCGGCGCATAGCCGCCAAGGCGCGAGGTCCGCAGGCCGAGGCCCACCATCGCCTCGGCCAGCTTGACCGCGCAGGATACGCCGTCCAGCACCGGCAGCCCGTGTTCCGCCGCCAGCCGGCCGGCCAGATCGGCCATGCCGGCGCAGCCCAGCACGATGGCCTCGGCCCGGTCTTCGGCCAGGGCGCGGCCGATCTCGGCGCTGATCCGGTTGCAGGCGTCCGAGCCGGGATGCTCCAGCTCCAGCACCGCGACCTCGGAGGAGCGCACGCGGGCACAGCGGGTGGCGAGGCCGTATCGGTGCAGGTTGTGCTCCAGTGCCGGGACGGACCGCGCAAGCGTGGTGACGACCGAGAACTTGTTCGCGAGCATCGAGGCGAAGTGATAGGCCGCCTCGCCGATGCCGATCACCGGGCGGTCGGTCAGGCAGCGCGCGGCGTCGAGGCCGGTGTCGTCGAAACAGGCGATGATCACCGCGTCGAAGGCCGGGGCGGTCTGGATGACCTGCAACAGGCCGGGAACGCTCAGCGCCTCGTCATAATAGCCCTCGATCGAAACCGGGCCACCGGGGGGGTTCACCGCGACGACCTCGGTTCCGGGGCTGGCCGCCCTGCGGGCCGCGCTGCCGATCTTCTCGGTCATCGAGGCGGTGGAATTGGGGTTGATCACCAGCAGGCGCATTTCTTACAGCTCCCCGCCCAGATAGGCGGCCTTGATCCGGTCGTCATGCATCAGGTCCCTGGAATTGCCGGACAGGACGACCTGGCCTGTCGACATGGCATAAGCCCGGTTGGAGATGGAGAGCGCCATCCGGCTGTTCTGTTCCACCAGCAGGACCGAAACCCCCTCGTCCCGGCCGATCGCCACGATGGCGCGGGCGATGTCCTGCACCAGCTTGGGCGCGATGCCGAGGCTGGGTTCGTCCAGAAGGAGGAGCTTCGGCTTGGCCATCAGCGCGCGGCCGATCACCATCATCTGCTGCTCGCCCCCCGACAACGTGCTGGCCTGCTGGGTGAAGCGTTCCTTCAGGCGCGGGAAGCGGGTGAGGACGCTGTCCAGCGTCTGCTCGATCCCCTGCTTGTCGGTGCGGGTGAAAGCGCCCATGAGGAGGTTATCCTTGACGCTCATCAGCGGAAAGACGCGGCGCCCTTCGGGCACCATCGCGATCCCGCGCTTGACGATTTCCGCCGCCGGGCGCCCGTCGATCCGGTCGCCGAGATAGCTGATCGAGCCGGACCTGATCTTCCGTAGGCCTGTGATGGCCCGCAGGATCGAGGATTTCCCCGCCCCGTTCGCGCCGATCAGGGCCACCGTCTCGCCTTCCATCAGGTCGATGGAGACGCCTTTCAGCGCATAGACGTGGTCATAATACAGCTCGACATTGTCGAAGCTGAACATCTTGCGGGCCGGTTCCAGCTTGGTCGATGTCTGGGTCATGTCTCACATCCCGATGGCGGCGTCTTCGCTGCCGAGATAGGCCTCGATCACGCGCGGGTTGGCCTGGATTTCTGACGGAGTGCCCTCGGCGATCTTCTCGCCGAAGTTGATGCAGACGATCCGGTCGGAGATCTTCATCACCGCCGGCATGTCGTGTTCGACCAGAAGGACCGTCAGGCCCCGCTCGTCGCGCAAGCGACGGACCAGGGCGACCATGCGCATCGTTTCGTCATGGTTCATGCCCGCGAAGGGTTCGTCCAGCAGGATCACCTCGGGATGCGTCGCCAGCCCGATGGCCATGCCGAGCGCGCGCAGGTGACCCTGCGGCAGGTTCGAGGCCAGTTCGTTCCGGATCGCCTGGAGGCCCAGGAAGTCGATGATGTCATCGGCCGACTTGCCGAACTCCGCTTCATCCGCCTTGGCCTGCGAGGACCCGAAGAAGAACCCCAGCAGCGACGCCTTGGACCGCAGGTGATGCGAGACGATGACATTCTCGCGCACGGTCATCGACTTGAAGATCGTGGTCTCCTGGAAGGTCCGCACCACCCCCATCCGCGCCACCTTGTGCGGCGGCAGGCCGGAGATGCGGTTGCCCTTGTAGATCACCTCGCCGGTCGTGGGCGTCACGAACCCGGCGATCTGCTTGAACAGCGTGGACTTCCCCGCGCCGTTCGGCCCGATCACCGACAGGATCTCCTGCGGGGCGACGTCGAAGCTGATGTCGTTGTTGGCCGTCAGGCCGCCGTAACGCTTGGTGACGTTCCTGACTTGCAGGATCGGAATCATTTGCGGCCCCCCTTGCGGTCAAGAAGGCTGAGGACGCCGTTCGGCAGCACCAGCATCAGCGCGATCAGCGCGCCGGAATAGATGAGAAGCTGGTATTCCCTGGCGACCGACAGCAGGTCCCAGCCGAAGTAGAGCAGCAGCGTCCCCAGCATCGGCCCGAAGACATAGCCAAGCCCGCCGAGGAAGCAGTAGAGCATGAAGTTCACGCTGTCCTGCACCACGAAGGAGGAGGGGTAGATCGACTGCGAGATGGCGACGAAGATCGCCCCGGCCAGTCCTCCGAAGAAGGAGGAGATGGCATAGGCCAGCACCCGCAGCATCGCCGTGTTGACGCCGATGGAGGCCGACAACTCCTCGTTCTGCTGCAAGGACCGGCACAGGTGCCCGAGCCGCGAGTTCACGATGCGCCAGAGGACGAGATAGGTCACGACCATCAGCACGGCGGCCATCAGGTAGAAGGCGAGCTTCGGGTTCGCCAGCGTAGCGAAGTCGGGGATGATGGTCAGGCCGAGGATCGACAGCTCGCCCGGCAGCGGGATCGAGGTGATGCCCTTCGCGCCGTTGGTGATCGGCAGGGCAAGGGCGGTCAGCCGGGCGACCTCGGTCAGGACCAGGGTCACCATGGCGAAATAGACGCCCCGCAGGCGCAGGATCGGCAGGCCGATCACGACCGAGACGGCGGCGCAGAAGATGCCCGCCAAGGGCAGCGTCAGCCAGAAGCTGACCCCGTATTGCGTCATCAGCACCGCCGAGACATAGCCCCCGGTCAGGGCATAGGCCCCCTGCCCGATGTTGATCCGGCCGATGTAGAAGGTCAGCCAGACCCCGGCGGCGGCCACCGAGAGGAGCGCGACCGAGGTGAGCGTATAGTAGAAATCCCAGCGCCCGGTCAGGGCGATGAACAGCGGCACCAGCACGAAGACGGCCAGGAGGAAGGCCAGCACTCCGGCAAGGCGGGTGGGCGACCTGCGGCTCTGCGGCACGGATTGCGTTTGGTCAGTCATCGGCTCAACCCCAGGGCTTGCCCATCAGGCCCTGCGGCCGGATGGCGAGGAAGATCATCAGCGTCACGAAGATCACCAGGTAGGTGACATCGCCATAGGCGGCGAGCAGCGTCAGCCCCACCGATTCCATCATCCCCAGGATGAACCCGCCGGCGATGGCGCCCGAGATCACCCCGGCCCCGCCGATCATGATCATCAGGAACGCCTTGACCGAGGTCGGCCCGCCCATGCCGAGGTTGATCCCGGTGATCGTGACCAGAAGGCCGCCGACCAGCCCGGCCAGCATCGCGCCCAGGGCGAAACCGATCATCGAATAGCGGTCGACGTCCACGCCCATCAGCTGCGCCGCGATCCGGTCCTGCGCCAGCGCCCGCATGGCGCGGCCGGTGCGGGAATACTGCATGAACAGGATGAAGCCGACGATCAGCGCCACGGCCAGCGCGGCGATCAGGATGCGGTCATAGGGCATGATCAGCCGCATGTCCCAGTTGAACACCCCGTTCACCACCTTCGGTACGCCGCGCTGTTTCTCGCCGAAGAGAAGGAGGATCACCGCGTCCAGGAAGAAGGCGATCCCTGCGGCAAGCAGCATGGTGGATTCTTCGCGCTTCGACCGGGCGATGACCGGGCGGAACAGGAACCTCTCGATCAGCGCGCCCATCACCGCCAGCACCACGGCCGAGGCGACCAGCCCGATGATGAAGGGCAGGCCCAGCTGGGCGACGACGGTATAGGTCACGAAGCCGCCGAAGACATACATCTGCCCGTGCGCGAAGTTCAGCACGTTCATCAGCGAGAAGATCAGCGTGAGGCCAAGCGCGATCAGCGCATATTGCGCCCCGAGATAGAGGCCGTTGGCAAGGATCTGTTCCATGGGCGCGGTCCTGTGCAAAAATAACGGCGGGGCCCGGACCGGGAAAGGCATACCCGGGCCCCGCCAGGACGGTGCAAGCCTCCGCGCTCAGTCGACCTGGGCGACGAAAAGCGTCTCGAACTTGCCGTCCTTGTATTCGTTGACCACCAGCGGCACGGAAACCTGCCGCTTCTGCCCGAAGGACGAGGTGCCGACATAGGTCAGCTTGGCGTCGCCGACCATGAAGGGGTTCGGCGCCTCGAACGTGTCCATGGTCTTCTTGAACTCCTCGACATTGTCGATCGCCGCCGGGTTCGCCTTCAGCGTCTCGACGATGTATTCCAGCGCATAGACCTTGGTGTTGGACTCGTCGTTGTATTCGCCGAACATGTCGGTGTAGCGCGTCACGAATTCCTTCATCGTGTCGCTGGCCAGTTCCGGCGTCGAGGCGCCGCCGACCGAGATGAAGCCGTTCGCCAGCTCTCCCGCGCCTTCGGCCAGCACGGCGGCGTCCTGCGCCGTTTCTGTCGAGATCAGGCCGGTATAGCCCAGCTCGCGCGCCGAGCGGATCAGCTGCGGCGCGTTCGCGGGCGAGACACCCGACAGCACCAGAAGATCCGGCGCGGCCTGGATCACCGGCAGCAGGACCGGGGTGAAGTCGGTGGTGTCCATCTGGTAGGTGACGGTATCGGACACGACCTCCAGGCCCAGCTCGCGGGCGGCCGCGGCGCCCGAGTCACGCTGGCTGAGGGGATCGGATTCGTTGCCCGCGACGAAGGCCACCTTCTTGATGCCCTTGTTTTCCATCAGGTATTTGTAGATCGCCGGCCCGGACTGGTAGTTCGCCACCATCCCCAGGATCGCGTTGGACGCGGGCGCGGTGTAAAGCTCTTTCGGGAAGGCATAGGGGAAATACATGATCCCGTTCTGCTCGGCCACCGGGCGGACCGCCGCCGCGCCGTCGTCGACGTTGGGGCCGACGACATAGTGGATGCCGTCCTGCGCCATCTTCTCCATGCCCGCGATGGCGCGCTTGGGGTCCTTCTGGTCGTCGAAGGGCACGATCTCGATGTCATAGGTGACATCGCCGATCTGGACCCCGCCCAACTCGTTCAGCCAGGCGGCCCGGGCCTCCATCGAACGCTGGTTCGAGATGCCCCAGGCGGCGGCCGGACCCGAGGTGACGCCGACGAAGCCGATCTTCAGCTTGGCATTCTCGGCCCAGGCGGCGGTGGTCGTGGTCAGCGCCAGAGCAAGGGACAAGGCCGTGCCCGCAAGGAAATCGCGTCTTTGCATGTTGTGCTCCCTGTTTTGTCAGTCGTCGGAATTCAAGTCCGGGACCCCATGATTGACGTTGGTGTGAACAGGATTGTCAACAAAATAGTGAAGCTGCGTCAGCACCCCTGCCCCTTGATGGTTGACCGCAAAGGTCGCTAGGTTGCGCCTATCGCGGGAAAGGGCAAGGAATGGACCACGTCACGGTCGCTGCAGAGCATTCCGTCAGGGCCGAGGAGCCGGGCGAGGAGGAGATCGTCGACCGGATCTTCGAGGCGATCATCGACCAGCGCCTGCCGCCGGGGACCAAGCTGTCGGAAGCCGCCCTGTGCGAAGCCTTCGGCGTCGGAAGGATGCGGATCCGGCAAAGCCTCTTGCTGCTGGCCAGCCGCCAGGTGGTGGACCTGCAGCCGAATCGGGGGGCCTTCGTCGCCTCGCCTTCGATCGGAGAAGCGCGCGAGGTGTTCGAAGCCCGGCTGATGATCGAGCCGAACGTGGCCAGGCTTGCGGTCGAGCGGGCGACGGAGGCGGATCTGGCCGCCCTCAAGGGCCATCTGGCGCTGGAGCACGCGGCGCATCACGGCAGCAAGCGGCGCGAGGCGATCCGGCTCTCGGGCCAGTTCCATGTGCTTCTGGCCGAGATCGCGGGCAATGCGGTCGCGCTGCGCATGGTCAAGGAACTGGTCACGCGGACCTCGCTGATCATCGGTATCTTCGGCAGTCCGGGCGTGTCGAACTGCCGCGACGAGGACCATGACGAGATCTTCGGCACCTTCCGCAACCGCGACCCGGAGGCCGCCAGCCGGGTGATGGTGGCGCATCTGAAGCATATCCAGGACCATCTGGAACTCAGCGGCCCGCTGCAGGCCGCAAGCGACCTGGTGGCGATCTTCCGCAGCTAGAGCCGGGCCGGAAGGCGCGGATCAGATCTTCAGATGCTCCATGATCCGCGCATGCGCCGCGGCATCGTTCTCGCCGCTTTCCTGGATATGGCCCAGTTTCAGCACGGCCCAGCGATGCGCCACCGACAGCGCGAAGCCCAGGTTCTGCTCGACCAGCAGCACGGTCATGCCGCGCCTTTCGCACTCGGCCAGAAGGGCGCGGGCGATGCGCTGGACGACGCTCGGCTGCACGCCTTCGGAAATCTCGTCCACCAGAAGCAGGTCGGGCTGAAGCATCAGGCTGCGCGACAGGATCAGCATCTTCTGCTCGCCCCCCGACAGGGTTCCGGCCTTCTGGTTCAGCCTTTCGGCCAGGAAGGGGAAATAGCCGAAGACCCGCTCCAGCGCCGGGGCCAGGGCCCGGTCGTCGCGCAGCGCGAGGCGCAGGTTGTCGAGGATGGTCAGGTCCTGGAACAGCGGCAGTTCCTGCGGCGCATAGCCCAGGCCCCTGGCCAGAAGCCGCGCCGGGGTCCAGCCGGTGATGTCCTCGCCATCCAGGCTCACCCTGCCCTCGCGCAGCGGCAAAAGCCCCATGACCGACTTGAGCAACGTGGTCTTGCCCATGCCGTTCTTGCCCATCAGGGCGCAGATCTCACCGGCCGGGATCTCCAGGCTGATCCCGGCGATGACATCGGTGGCGCCATAGCCGCTGCGCAGCCCCGCGATGGCCAGTTTCATCCGTCCCGCCTCACGCATTTGCCGCCCCGGAATAGATCGCCCGCACCAGATCCGAATCCACGACCTCGCCGACCGTGCCATCCATCACCATCCGCCCCTGATGCAGGACGACGATGCGTTGCGAGACGATGCGGACGAAATCGAGGTCGTGTTCGATCAGGATCACCGCATGGCCCAACTCGCCGCTGAGGCGCTGCAGCACGCCGCCGATCATGGCGCGTTCGGCCTTGGTCAGGCCCGCCGTCGGTTCGTCCAGCAGGATCAGCTCCGGCTCCAGCGCCACCACCATCGCCAGTTCCAGCGCCTGTTTCTGCCCGTGCGACAACAGCCCGGCGCGCTGGTTCAGCATCCCGTCCAGCCCGGTCAGGCGCAGGATGTCAATTGCGGGGGCCGGCAGGCCGATCCGGCGCGACCGGCGCACAAGGCTGGGCCGGTCCAGCGACATCCGCGCCAGCCGCAGGCAATCGGCGACGCTCAGGCTTTCGAACACGCTGGCAAGCTGGAACTTGCGCCCCACGCCCAGGCGCACGATCCGTTCGGGCGGCAGGCCGCCGATGTCCCTGCCCAGCACGGTGATGCTGCCGGAGATCGGCTCGGTCCCGTCCGAAAGGCAGCGCATCATCGTGGTCTTGCCCGCGCCATTGGGGCCGACCAGGCTGACAAGCTCGCCCCGGTGCACCTCAAGGTCGATGCTCTCCAGGACATGCAGGCTGCCGTAGGACTTGCCGAGGCCCCGCACCGACAGGACCGGCCCCGGGGCATCGGCGCGACGCCTGGTCGGGATGGCGACCAGTTCGGGCGGCCTGCCCTGATGCCGCCGCCGCGGGACGAGACCCGCAAGGCCGCGCGGCAGGAACAGGATCATCACGACGAAGATGGCCCCGATCAGCAACTGCCACAGGAAGGGCAGCTCGCCCGAGAGCTTGGCCCCCAGCCAGTCGATCCCCAATGTCCCCGCCACCGGGCCCAGCAGCGTTCCCCGGCCGCCAAGCGCGGTCCAGATCACCAGCTGGGTGCCGAAGACGAAGCCCGCGATCTCGGGCGCGACCATCCGCGCCGCATTGGCCAGCAGGAACCCCGCCAGCCCCGCGACCCCGCCCAGCACCGTCATCAGCAGGATGCGGACAAGCTGCACCCGCAGGCCCAGATAGGCCGCGCGCATCTCGTTGTCGCGGATCGCCACCAGCATCCGCCCGGCGTCGGAGCGCACGAAGACCCAGGCCAGGCAGCCGAAGCCGATCAGCACCATCCCGGCCAGCCGGAAATGGTTGGCCGCCCCGAGGGCCAGCGTCGGATAGCCCACCAGCCCGCTGGACGAGCCGGTGGACTGGCCGCCCGCAAAGATCAGCTGCGTCATGACGATGGGCACCACCAGCGAGATCACCGTCGCGTAAAGCGGCGTCGCCCCCTGATGGAACGACAGCCAGCCAACCAGCGCCGCCAGCAGCGTCGGAATCGCAATGGCCAGCACGAAGGCCAGGACGAAATGCTCGGGCGCGCCGCCCAGATGGGTCAGCACCATGGCGGTGGCATAGGCTCCGGCGTCGAAAAAGGCCGACTGGCCGAAGGTCAGGATGCCGGTGAACCCCCACAGAAGATCGACGGTCAGCGCCAGGATCGCATAGATCATCGACCGGGTCAGGACGTTCATCGTGAACCGATCCAGGACCAGCGGCCCGGCCAGGACCAGCACCGCCGCCAGCAGCAAGAGCACCGGCAGCAGCCCGCGGGATTGCGTCGTGCGGTCAGACACCGGCAAATCCTTTCGGGCGCAGGCGCAGCATCAGCGCGCAGAGGACGGCAACGGTCATCCCGCCCAGGATCGGGCTGACATGGGTGCTGACCACCACCTGCGCCGTCCCGAAGACGATGCAGGCCAGGGCCAGCGCCCGGACCGAGGATCCCGAGACCATCACCAGCATGAAGCAGCCGATCAGCCAGATCACCCCCATGTTCGGATCGACCGAGGTCAGCGGCGTAAGCAGCACCCCGGCGCAGGCCGCAACCGCCGAGCCAAGCATGAATGTCGCCAGCCGCACCCTTGCCGTGTTGATGCCAAGGGCGCGGGCCAGCGCCTCGTTCATGATCACCGCCCGTGCGGTCAGGCCCAGCCGGGTGCGCTCCAGCGCCAGGACGAAGCCAAGCCCGATCGCCAGGGCGATCGCGATGGCGGTCAGGCGATAGGCGGAATAGGCGGTGCCCAGCACGTCGACGGTCCCGGTCATCAGCGCCGGGATCATCTGCACGTCGCGTCCGAAGGCCAGGGTGATCAGCTGCCCGATGACGATGCCCAGCCCCCAGGTGGCCAGGATCGCGTCCAGCGGCCGGGCATAGAGCGGCCGCACGACCAGCCGCTCGGTCAGGCCGCCCAGCACGCCGCCGACCACGAAGGCCAGGGGCAGCGCCAGCCAGGGGCTGACCCCCAGCGCGGTCGTGACCACGGTGGCATAGGCCCCCAGGCCCAGCCAGGCGCCATGGGCGAAGTTGATGATCTGGAGAACTCCGAAGATCATGAAAAGACCGGACGACACGATGAACAGCACCGCCGCCGTGGTCAGCGAATCCAGAACCAGGACCATGCACCCGTTCCCGCAAGAGATGACCGAAAATGCGGGGCGCGCGCGCGCACGCACGCCCCGCACCGCTCAGCGCGCCGTCAGAGGTCCGGGCACTGCTCGCCCGGATCGACGTCCTTGAAGCTGGACACCACCTTGACCGAGCCGTCGGCCTGGATCTCGCCCAGATACATCGTCATCGGGGCGTGATGCTGCTTGGACATGGCGATGGTGCCGCGCGGGCCGGTGAAGGAGACCTCCGGCAGCGCCGCAAGCACCGCGGCCGTCTCGGTGCTGCCCGCCTTCTCGACCGCCGCCTTGTACAGCCAGATCGCCTCGTATTGCGGGACCGACAGGTCGTTGGGGGTGCGCAGGTCGGCGCCGAACTTGGCCTGCATCGCCTCGAGGAAGGTCTTGTTCTCGGCGCTGTCGATCCCGGTCACATAAGAGGCCGAGATGATGATCCCGGCGCTGTCCGCGCCCAGGGTGGCGGCCGTGCCCTCGTCCACGGCAAGATTGCCATAGGGCAGGTCGATGCCCGCCGCGCGCAGCTGCTTGATCAGCGTCACGTTCGGCGCGCCGCCCGAGGTCGAGGAGATCAGCGCCTCGGCCCCCGAGGCCCGCAGGTTCGAGATGATCGCCGTCCAGTCGCTGCTTTCCAGCGGCAGGTATTCCTCGCCGACGATCTCGCCGCCGTTGTCGGTGACATATTTGCGGGTGAACTCCAGCATCCCGCGGCCGAAGGCATAGTCGCTGCCGACCAGGAAGAACTTCTTCGCGCCCGCCGCCATGAACTGGTCGACCACCGGCGGGACCTGCTGTTCGGGCACCCAGCCGTTGACGAAAAGGTTCGGGCTGCAGGACCGGCCCTCGTAGAAGGAGGAGTAGATGTAGGGGACGTTCCCCTCCTCGACGATCGGCAGCCCGGCGTTGCGCGCCGAGGAGACCTCCATCGTGATGATGGCGTCGACCTTGCTGTCGAAGACCAGCGAGTCGAAGGCCGCCTGCGCCCCCGCCGCGCCCGAGGCGTCATCGGCGATCTTCAGTTCCAGCGGCCGCCCCAGGACGCCGCCCTGGGCGTTGATCTCTTCGACCGCGAGTTCGGCGGATTGCACGACCGAGGGCGCGACCACGCTGTTGGCGCCCGACAGGCCGACCGGGATCCCGATCACGATCGGCTCGCCCTCCTGGGCAAGGGCCGCGCCGGCCAGAAGACCGGCCGTGCCGACGGTGGCAAGAAGTGCTGCGAATGTCCGTTTCATTTCTTTCCCTGTTTTCTGGTTGCTGTTCCGCCGGCTTCCGGCCGGTCCGTTTCCTGCGCCGTCAGCCGTAGACGTCGGTCCGGCGGTCGCCGAAGACATCGTTCCTTTCGCTGACGGCCCGGTTCCTGGCCACCACGCCGGTGGGGATGGTGGCGATCAGGATCTCTTCGCCATCGGCGCTTGCCGGCCCGGCCAGTTGCCAGCCGTCCGCCCCGATGATGACGCTGTTGCCCAGGAACTCCTGGCCGCGCTCGGTGCCGATGCGGTTGGCGCAGGCGATGGGCAGGCCGTTGCTGTGCGCCGCCGCGCGGTGCAGGATATTGGCCATGATCTCGGCCCCGGCGGGCTGGTTCGGCATCGGCACCCAGTTCGTCGGCACGCAGACCAGATCGCAATTCTCGCGCGCGAGGTGGCGGAACACCTCGGGGAACCAGCCGTCATAGCAGATCACCACGCCGAAGCGCCCGACCGGCGTGTCGAAGACCGGCAGGCCCAGGTCGCCGGGCTGGAAGCTCAGCTTCTCGCGGTTCCACAGGTGCAGCTTGCGAAAGGTGCCGAGATGGCCCGAGGGGCCGCAGATGATCGCGGAATTGTAGACCCTGCCTTCGTGCAGCTCGTTCATGCCGCTGACGATGTGCAGGCCCAGCTCTGCCGCCAGCGCGATGAGCTTCTGCGACGGAGGTCCTTCGGGAATCGGCGCGGCAAGCGCCCGCGCCTCCTCGGGCGAGGCGAAGTTGTAGCCGCTGTCGGCCAGTTCCGGCAGCACCACCAGCTTGGCCCCCCGCGCCGCCGCGGCGCGGATCAGCCGCTCCATCGCGGCCAGGTTCGCCTCGACCTTGCCGACCTGCGGTTCGAACTGCAGGCAGGCCACGGTCACGGTTCCGGGATTCTGATTGGTCAAGGCGCTCCTCCAAACGCAAAAACCCCCGGCCGCGGAATTCACCGCGCAACCAGGGGGCTTTCCAGCCGATGATGTCAGTATGCGGCAACCCTGCCGCTTTCCCTGCGCCGGCCTGTCTGCACGACGGCCGACGACGCGGGGTGACGATGCCCCTCCCGGCACCTTCGACCCTCAGTAATGCACAATCCCGCAAGCCTGGCGAGAAGAATTTTTCCCGCCGTTCATTTTCCGGTTCCGACCGCGATCGACAGGCCAAGGCCGGTCAGCGCCTCATGCGCGGTGATGATGCTTTCCGCCACGGCCGTCATCGAGATCTGCCGCGAGGTCGCCTGGTCGCGCAGGAAACGGTAGGCCTCGTCCTCGCCGATGCCACGGGCGGCGCTGATCACCTTGGTGGCCCGCTCGACCGTGCGGCGGCCGCGCAGGGTGTCCTCCAGCTTGCGCACCTTGCCCGCCAGCCGCCCCTCGAAGCTGCGGCGATGGCGGGCCAGCACGAACTGCGCCAGGATCCCGAAGGGACGCAGCGGCTTGGAGATCACCGCATGGGCGTTCAGATCCAGGATCGACTGCATCGCCGTCGGCGTCTCGTAGGTCATGATGGCGATCACCGCCGGATCGTGCTCGGCCAGCAGTCCCGCCAGCGCCTCGCCGGGGCGGTCGTCGACCTGCACGAAGACCACGTCATAGCGGCTGGGGATCGACCGGGGCAGCGGCCACATCGCCTGCACCGAGCAGCCCAGCCGGCGCAGGTGGTCGGTCAAGAGGCGGCCGTCCTCGTCATTGGGATGCAGGACCAGCACCTGCGAGCTGCGCAGCTCGTCCAGGATGCGGCGCGGGCCCGGTTTCATGCCTCGATCCAGCTTTCGTCGAACCGCACGGTGGCAAGATAGGGATCGGGCCGCAGCGGCGCGGCGGCCTGCCAGCGGATGTCGAACAGCCCCCCGTCGCCGACCACGCCGATGCGCGGGGTCAGCCACAGGTGGCGCGTCTCGGCATCCACCCGCACCGGCCCCTCGGGCGCGATGACCTGCTGGCCCAGGAAGGCCTGCGACAGCGCCCCGGTCTCCAGCGTTCCGGCCTGTTCCAGCGCCAGCGCAAGCAGGCGCGTCTGCGTATAGGCATTGGCCGACCAGGTGCTGGTGGTCGCCTCGCTGCCGAATCGCTCCCGGAAGGCGGCGACGAAAGCGGCATTCGCCGGACTGTCGACGGTCTGGAAATAGCTCGAGGACAGGATATGGCCGACGCAGAACTCCGGCCCGATCCGGCCGATCTCGGTTTCCGCCATGGTCAGCGAGGCGATCGGCCGCTGGCGCGGGTCGAAGCCCGCCTCGGCATACATCCGGTAGAACTCCCGCGCGGGCCCGCCGATGATCGTGGCGAAGACCACATCGGGCGCGGCCGCCCTCACGTCGTCGATCAGCCCCCGCAACGCGCCGGTGTCGGCCGCCAGCGGAACATGGCGCTCGCCGACGATGCTGGCCCCCCGCGCCTCCAGCAGGTCGCGCATCACCCGGTTGGATTCGCGCGAGAAGATGTAATCCGCCCCGCAGAGGAAGATCCGCCGGCCGTGGTTGCGGACCAGGTAGTCCGCCAGCGAGCAGCCGATCTGGTTCAGCGTCGCGCCGGTGTAGATGACATTCTCGGAATATTCGAACCCCTCGTACATCGAGGGGTAAAGCAGCAGACCATTGTGCCGCTCGATCAGCGGCAGCACCGCCTTGCGGCTGGCCGAATGGGAGCAGCCGAGGATCACATTGACCCCCTCGTCCACCAGCAGCTCACGCGCCTTCTCGCGATACAGCCGGGGGTCGGATTCGGGATCGCGCATCACCGGGGCAAGCGGGCGGCCCCGGACCCCGCCCGCGGCGTTGATTGCCTCGATGGCCAGGATCGTGCCGCGGATATGTTCCGCCTCGGTCACCATGCTCAGCCCGCGTTGCGAGAAGAGGATGCCGATGCGCCATTCTTCGGGAAGACCAGCCATGCCCTGCGGAATCGGGTTGGAAGGAGCCGCGGCCGCGACGCATTCGACGGCCCGCGGCAAACCATATGGCCTGTCCCGGCCTGCGTATAGCCCCGTTCTTTGCGGCAGATATGGCGCCGGGGCCCCGGAATGGGCTACAGGTCGCGGGGCGATCGCCGCCCGTCCGACACTCCGGGGACCCCATGCAACTGCCCGTTCCGCTTGTGACCATCGGCCTTCTCCTGGCCTCGAACGTCTTCATGACCTTCGCCTGGTATGGTCACCTCAGGTTCAAGTCGGCCGCGCTATTCACCGTGATCCTGGTCAGCTGGGGCATCGCCTTCTTCGAATACGTCCTGCAGGTCCCCGCCAACCGGATCGGCCACGGCCATTTCTCGGCGGCCGAGCTGAAGACGATCCAGGAGGTGATTACGCTGTCGGTTTTCGCCGTCTTTTCCGTCTTCTACCTGAAAGAGCCGCTGGCGTGGAACCACCTCGTCGGATTTGCGTTCATAGCGGCGGGGGCGTTCTTCATCTTCCACAAATGGGCCTGAGACCGGCTTTCCCCGACCGGCCGCCTGTGGACAAATCACGGCCGCAGGCGTAGCCCGAGGATCATGCAGACCACCCGTTTCCTGGACCGGACGACGCCGCCGAAGATCGTCACCCTGATCCTGATGGCCGGGCTTTCGGCCCTGACCATGAACATCTTCCTGCCATCGCTGCCCGGCATGGCGGCCTGGTTCGGCGTCTCCTACGGCGTCATGCAGCAATCCGTCGCGCTCTACCTTGCGCTTTCCGCCGCGCTGCAGGTGGTGATCGGCCCGATCTCCGACCGCTACGGTCGGCGCAAGGTGCTGCTCTGGGCGCTGGCGCTGTTCCTGCTGGCGACGCTCGGCACGCTTCTTGCGCCCAATGCCACCGTGTTCCTGATCTTCCGCATGGCCCAGGCGGTGATCGCCGCCGCCATGGTCCTTTCGCGCGCCATCGTCCGCGACATGGTCTCGGACGCCGAGGCCGCCAGCATGATCGGCTATGTCACCATGGGGATGAGTATCGTGCCCATGGTCGGCCCGGTGATCGGCGGCTGTCTCGACGATCTCTACGGCTGGCAGGCAAGTTTCGCGCTCCTGTTCCTGCTCGGGGCCGGCACCCTCGCCCTCGTCTGGGCCGACCTGGGCGAGACCGCGAGCCCCCGTCGCATCTCCCTGGCCGAGCAGGTCCGCAGCTACCCCGCCCTTCTCGCCTCGCGCCGGTTCTGGGGCTACACGCTCTCGGCCGCCTTCGCCTCGGGCTGCTTCTTCGCCTATCTCGGCGGCGCTCCCTACGTCGGCGACAAGATCTATGGCCTCTCCTCCACCCATGTCGGCGCGCTCTTTGCCCTGACCGCGATCGGCTATGCGGTCGGCAACTTCCTCGCCGGGCGCTATTCGGTGCGCATGGGAATGAACCGGATGATCCTGCTCGGCTGCATGGTGACCACCCTCGGCCTCGCGGTTCTGGCGCTTTTCACCCTCGTCGGGATCTCCGGCCCCACGCTGTTCTTCAGCCTGATGGTCTTCATGGGCCTCGGCAACGGGATCTGCCTGCCGAATGCCAATGCCGGCCTCCTCTCCGTCCGGCCCGAGCTTGCCGGCACCGCCTCCGGCCTTGGCGGCGCGATCCTGATCGGCGGCGGCGCGGCGCTGGCGGCCTTCGCGGGCGTCCTCCTCGGCCCCGGCTCGTCCGAGATGCCGCTGATCCTGCTGATGCTCGCCTCCTCCATCGCCTCGGTCGTCTGCATCCTTTTCGTCATGCGCCGGGCACGACAGATCGGCGCTCCCTGAATCGATGGTTGACGCGGCTTTGCAAAGCGGCACATTGCTTTGCAAAGAGGTCCGCCATGTCCCAGAAGCTTTACGCCGGCGTCAAGCTGCGCGAGATCCGCACCCGCCTCGGGCTGACGCAGAAGGCCTTCGCCGACAAGCTTGCCGTCTCGCTGCCCTATCTGAACCAGATGGAGAACAACCACCGCCCGGTCTCGGCCGCCGTGGTGCTGGCGCTGGCGCAGGAATTCGGCCTCGACGTCACCGAACTGACCGTCGGCGAAAGCGAGCGTCTGGTCACCGACATGCGCGAGGCGCTGGCCGATCCGGTCTTCACCTCGGCCACCCCGCCGCTCGCCGACCTGCGCCTTGCCGCCTCGAACGCGCCGGCGCTGGCCCGTGCCTTCCTGAACCTGCACCGCGCCTACCGCCAGACCCACGAGCGCCTCGCCTCGCTGGACGAGGCGCTGGGGCGCGAGGATGCGACCCTGCGCCCCTCGCCCTGGGAGGAGGTGCGCGACTTCTTTCACTATTGCGACAATTACCTCGATGCCATCGACCGCGCGGCCGAACATTTCGCGACCGCCACAAGCAACGGAAAATCCATCGAAATACTGGCACAGGACCTGCTTCGCCGCAGCGGGATCAGCCTGCACTATTCGAACAGCGCGCCCCTGCGCCGCTATGATCCCGCCGCGCGCCGGCTGGACATCTCGGCCCGCGCCTCGGGCCCGTCGCAACGCTTCCAGCTGCTGCACCAGGTCGCGCTCCTCAGCCAGAACGAGCTGTTGGAGGCCACCCTCGACCTCGCCCGCTTCTCCACGCCCGAGGCCCGCGACATCGCCAAGATCGGCCTTGCGAACTATTTCGCCGGGGCGGCCCTCCTGCCCTACCGCGCCTTCCTGACCGCCGCGCAGGAGGTGCGCCACGACCTCGAACGCCTGGCCGACATCTTCGGCGCCAGCATCGAGCAGGTGGGCCACCGCCTCTCGACCCTGCAGCGTCCCGGCGCCAAGGGCATCCCCTTCTTCTTCGTCCGCGTCGATCAGGCCGGCACGATCACCAAGCGCCATTCCTCCACCCGGCTGCAATTCGCCCGTTTCGGCGGGGCCTGCCCCTTGTGGAACGTCCACCAGGCCTTTGAAACGCCTGGACAATTCCTGCGCCAACTGTGCGAGACCCCGGATGGCGTGCGCTACATCAGCCTGGCGCGCGACGTGTCGAAACCGGGCGGCGCCTTCCTGGCCCCGGTCCGGCGCTATGCCATCAGCCTGGGATGCGAGGTGCAGCACGCCCCGCAACTGGTCTATTCCGACGGGCTCGACCTGAAAGGCCGGTTCGAGCCCATCGGCATATCCTGCCGGATCTGCGAGCGCACCGATTGCCACCAGAGATCCGTCCCCCCGCTGGAGGGACGGCTGAAGATCAATCCCAACGCCCGCGACCTGCTGCCCTATGAGATCGGCTGACCCGTCCCCCCCGCGAAGAGGAGACGAAGTCGAACGATGAGCCGCCTTACTTCCGCAGCGCCACCGCGATCTGGTCCTTGATCCGCGAGCGTTGCTTGCGCAGCTGCTCTTCTTCTTCCTCGGTGCGCAGGTCCAGGCGCGTTTCGGCCCGGTGCACCTTGTCGTTCACCTCGTCATACTCGACCAGAAGCTTCGCGAATTGCGGGTCCGAGGTCTTCAGCGCCGTGATTTCGGCCGCCTGGCCGGGGAATTCTTCCTGCAGGGTGTGCGGGGTGTTCGACATGCCTGTCTCCTTCTTTGACTGTCGCCGTGTAGTTTATGGCAGGGCGGCATGCCAGACCTTGACCGGGATCAAACCCAAGGAAATCAGCGTTGTGCCGTGCGCCAGTTCGGGTTGATCCAGGGCTCCAGGTTCGACGCGGGCAGGGGCGTGCGGCCCAGGATGTGATCCGCCGCCTTCTCGCCGGTCATGATCGACGGCCCGTTCAGGTTGCCGTTCGTCACCTGCGGGAAGATCGACGAATCGGCCACCCGCAGCCCTTCCACCCCGATCACCCGGCATTCGGGATCGACCACCGCCATCGGATCCGAGGCCCGCCCCATCCGCGCCGTGCCGCAGGGGTGATAGGCGCTTTCGACATGCTGGCGCAGGAAATCGTCCAGCTCGGCATCGCTCTGGTAGCCCGGCCCCGGCTGCAGCTCCTTCTTCACGAAGGGCCTGAACGCCTCCTGCCCGAAGACCTCGCGGGTCAGGCGGATGCAGGCGCGGAAATCCTCCCAGTCGTCGGGATGCGACATGTAGTTGAAGCGGATCACCGGCGCGTCGGCCGGATTGCCCGACCTCAAGCTGACCGCGCCGCGCGACTTTGACCGCATCGGCCCGACATGGACCTGGAAACCATGCCCCTCGGCCACCGCCTTGCCATCGTAGCGCACGGCGATCGGCAGGAAATGGTATTGGATATCAGGATATTCCACCCCGGCCTTCGAGCGGATGAAGGCGCAGGCCTCGAACTGGTTCGACGCGCCCGGCCCCCTGCCGGTCAACAGCCATTGCGCCCCGACCCAGGCCTTGCCCCAGAGGTTCCAGTACTTGAACAGCGTCACCGGCTGGCTCGCGGCATACTGCATGTAGATTTCCAGATGGTCCTGCAGGTTCGCGCCCACGCCGGGCCGGTCCGCGACGACCTCGATCCCGTGTTCCTTCAGATGCGCGGCCGGGCCGATCCCCGACAGCATCAGAAGCTTGGGCGAGTTGATCGACGAGGCCGCCAGAATCACCTCGCGCCCCGCCCGGATCACTTGCCGCCCCGCCCGGGTATCGACCTCGACCCCGACCGCGCGCCTGCCCTCCATCACCACCCGGCGGGCAAGGCCGCGCACCACATAGACATTCCCGCCCGCAAGCGCCGGCTTCAGATAGGCATTGGCCGCCGACCAGCGCCGGCTTTTCCAGATCGTCGCCTCCATCGGGCCAAAGCCCTCTTGCTGCTGGCCGTTGTAGTCGGCCGTCACCGGATAACCCGCCTGTTCCCCGGCCTGGATGAAGGCGTCGAACAAGGGATTGGCGCGCGGCCCCCGGGTGATGTGCAAGGGCCCCGAGGTCCCCCGGAACTCCGCGCCCGAGCCGCCGTGCGAATGTTCCATCCGCTTGAAATACGGAAGAACATCGGCATAGGACCAGCCATCCGCCCCCATCTCGGCCCAGGTGTCATAATCCCGCGCATGGCCCCGGACATAGACCATCCCGTTGATGCTGGAGGACCCGCCGATCACCTTGCCGCGCGGCGTCGCCAGCACCCGGCCGCCCAGGTGGGGCTCGGGCTCGGTCGCGAAACCCCAGTCGTAGATCCCCATGTTCATGGGATAGGACAGCGCCCCCGGCATCTGGATGAACGGCCCCGCGTCCGATCCGCCATGCTCGATCACCGTCACCCGCCGGCCCGCCTCGGCCAGCCGGTAGGCCATGGCGCAGCCGGCCGAGCCCGCGCCGACGATCACATAATCCGCGTTCATTCCCCCATCCCCTGCTCCAGTTCCGCCTCCAGATGGCGCAGCGCGAAAGCCACTGCCGCCGCCCCGTCCGGGGCCCCCGATTTCAACACCTCGCGCAGGTAGAGCCCGTCGATCATCGCCCCGAGCGATTCGGCGATCTGGGGCGCCCGCGCCCCCGCCAGGGGCCGCAGCGCCGAGGTGAGGTTGGACCGCAGCCGTCCCTGATAGACCGCGAGCAGCCGCTTCGCCTCGGGCACCGTCAGCGCCATGACCCAGAAGTTCAGCCAGGCGCTCACCGCCTCGCGCCGGAAATTGCCGGGGCTGAAACTGGCGCGCAGGATCGCCCGGATCCGCCCCTCCGCCCCCTCGGCCGCCGCCAGCGCGCCGCGCACTTCCGCCCCGTAGAGCGTCAGGATATGGCGCATCGCGGCCAGGAACATGTCTTCCTTGGACCCGAAGTAATGGTGCGCCAGCGCCGAGGACATCCCCGCCCGCTTGGCGATCTGGCTGACCGTCACATCCAGCGAGCCCACCCGTCCGATCTCGACAATGGTGGCTTTTACCAGGGCTGCCTTGCGGATAGGCTCCATCCCAAGCTTCGGCATTTCGGTCCGGCTCCAGAAAACTCTTGCCAAACCGAATAAGAGCGAAGTTTATTGACTCGTCAATCAACAAAAATCAGGGAGCCCTCCATGACCCTCAGATCCACCCTCCTGACCACCGCCGTCACCTTCGCCCTGGCGGGTTCCGCCTTTGCCGAGGGCTGCGACAAGATCGTCTTCTCCGATGTCGGCTGGACCGACATCACCGCCACCACCGCCGCGACCACGCTGGTCCTGGAAGCCCTGGGCTACGAGACCGAGACCAAGGTCCTTTCCGTTCCCGTCACCTACACCGGCCTTGCCGAGGGCGACGTCGACGTCTTCCTTGGCAACTGGATGCCGACGATGGAGGCCGACCTCGCCCCGCACCGCGACGCCGGCAAGGTGGAAACCGTCCGCACCAACCTGGAAGGCGCCAAGTACACGCTGGCCACCAACGAGCCCGGCGCCGCGCTTGGCATCAAGGATTACAAGGATATCGCCGCCCACAAGGATGAGCTTGGCGGCCAGATCTACGGGATCGAGCCGGGCAACGACGGCAACCGCCTGATCATCGAGATGATCGAAAGCGGTCCCTTCGGCCTCGACGGCTTCGAGATCGTCGAAAGCTCGGAGCAGGGCATGCTCGCCGAGGTCGCCAAGAAGACGGACGCCGGCGAGCCGATCGTCTTCCTCGGCTGGGAACCCCACCCGATGAACGCCAGCTTCAAGATGACCTATCTCTCGGGCGGCGACGAGGTCTTCGGCCCGAACTACGGCGGCGCGGTGGTCGATACCAACGTGCGCGCCGGCTATGTCGCGGAATGCCCGAACCAGGGCAAGTTCCTGCAGAACCTCGTCTTCTCGCTGCCGATGGAGAACGAGATCATGGGCAAGATCCTGAACGACGGCGAAGACCCGCGCGACGCCGCCAAGGCCTGGCTCGCCGCCAACCCCACCGCATGGGAGCCTTGGCTGGACGGCGTGACGACCAAGGACGGCGGCGACGCCAAGGCCGCCGTCACCGCCGCGCTGCAGTAACGACCAAGGCCCCGGGGACCAACCCGGGGCCTATCTTCACCGACCGGGGGGACGGAATTGGACTGGCTGACGGATCACAAGATCCCGGTCGGCAAGGTGGCGAAGACCATCTTCGACTGGATGAAGGACAATCTCTCACCGCTCTTCGACGCGATTTCCGCCGTCATGGAGGCGATGATCGCCGGCATCCTCTGGCTTTTGCAGACGCCGCATCCGCTGGTCGTGATCGCCTTCTTCCTGGCTCTCACCTGGGGGCTGCAACGCAGCTGGAAGGTCTGCCTCGGCGTCCTCCTCGGCTTTCTCTTCATCCTCAACCAGGGTTACTGGGAGGAGACGACCGAAAGCCTCACCCTCATCCTTTCCGCCTGCGTCGTCTGCATGGGCCTTGGCGTGCCCATAGGCATCGCCGCCGCGCATCGGCCCCGGCTTTACACCGGCCTCGCGCCGATCCTCGACCTGATGCAGACGCTGCCGACCTTCGTCTACCTGATTCCGGCCATCGTCTTCTTCGGCCTCGGCATGGTCCCCGGCCTGATCGCCACGGTGATCTTCGTCCTGCCCGCGCCGATCCGCCTGACCCATCTCGGCGTCTCCTCCACGCCCATGGCGCTTCTGGAGGCCGCGACCGCCTTCGGCGCCTCGCCCCGGCAGCGGCTGTGGAAGGTGGAACTGCCCTGGGCCATGCCGCAGATCATGGCCGGGCTGAACCAGACCATCATGCTCTCGCTCTCGATGGTCGTGATCGCGGCGCTGGTCGGCGCGAACGGCCTTGGCGTCCCGGTGGTGCGCGCCCTGAACAGCGTGAACACCGCGCTTGGCTTCGAATCGGGCTTCATCATCGTGGTGGTGGCCATCCTTCTCGACCGCATGCTCCGGGTGTCGAAATGAACCGTCCCGCCGTCGAATTCGACCGCGTCTCCATCGTCTTTGGCGACCATCCGCAACGCGCCCTGCCGCTGATGGACGCGGGCAAGACCCGGACCGAGGTGCAGCAGGCCACCGGCCAGGTGCTGGGCGTCCACGACTGCTCGCTTACCGTGGCCGAGGGCGAGATCCTTGTCCTGATGGGCCTCTCCGGCTCCGGCAAGTCCACCCTGCTGCGCGGGGTGAACGCGCTGAACCCGGTGGTACGGGGCGAGGTGCGGGTGCTGGACGGCGACAGGATGGTGTCGGTCACGAAGGCCGACCCCGAGACGCTGCGCCGCTTGCGCGCCACGCGCATCGCCATGGTCTTCCAGCAGTTCGGCCTGCTGCCCTGGCGCACCGTGCGCGAGAATGTGGGCCTGGGGCTGGAACTGGCCGGCCTCTCGGCCGAGGCGCGGCGGCCCCGCGTCGATGCCCAGCTCGAGCTGGTGAACCTGTCGCAATGGGCCGACCGCAAGGTGGGCGACCTGTCGGGGGGCATGCAGCAGCGCGTCGGCCTCGCCCGCGCCTTCGTGACCGAGGCGCCGATCCTGCTGATGGACGAACCCTTCTCGGCGCTCGACCCGCTGATCCGCACCAAATTGCAGGACGAGCTTCTGGACCTGCAAAGGAAGCTGAAGCGCACCATCGTCTTCGTCAGCCACGACCTCGACGAGGCCTTCAAGATCGGCAACCGCATCGCCCTGATGGAGGGCGGCCGGATCGTGCAATGCGGCACCGCGCGCGAGATCATCGCCAACCCGGTTTCGGAATATGTGGCGGATTTCGTGGCCCATATGAACCCGCTGGGCGTGCTGACCGCCCGCGACGTGATGGAGCCCGGCGCACCGGGGGCCGCCGCGCCCGAGCTGCCCGCCGAGACGCCGGTGAAGGACATCATGGACCTGATGTCGAAGGGCGTGGCCGAACTGGTGGTGACGGAACATGGCCGCAACCTCGGCATGGTGCGCACCGCAAGCCTGATGGCCAAGCTGATCAACCCGCGCGGCTGAAGGCCCTCCGCAGGCAGGTGGCGGGGCCAGCCCATGTCGGACCAAATTGTCGGCCAGACCGGCATGGTCATGCCCATCGGCCTCCGGAACCGCTCGTCGAGCACTTCGTGCACTCCTCGCGCGAAGGGCCGACGAGTGCACGAAGTGCTCGAGGAGGTTGCCCGAGGGTCAGGTGATCGAACTCGGCGCGCCACCCTCGAAGCGGTTGCCGTGGCGGTGGTCGCAGGGCGCCTCCTGCATCTGCAGGTGCAGGGCCGTGCCGGTATAGGGATGGGCGCGGGCGAGGTCCTCGTCGAAGTCGATGCCAAGGCCGGGAGCTTCGGGCGGCAGGATGTAGCCGTCCTCCCAGCGGATCGAATTGCGGATCAGCTTCTGGTGGAAGGTCCCGCCGGTCTCGATCGTCTCGGCGATCAGGAGATTGGGGATCGAGGCCGAGAGATGGATGTTCGCCGCCCATTCGACCGGCCCGGCGTAAAGGTGCGGCGCCATCTCGGCGTTGAAGATTTCGGCCATGGCGGCGATCTTCTTCGCCTCCCAGATGCCGCCGACCCGTCCGAGCGCGGGTTGCAGGATCTTGACCCCGCCCGCGCGGAGCAGCGTGCCGAACTCGGCCTTGGTGGTCAGCCGTTCGCCGGTGGCGAGGGGGATGCGGACGGATTTCGCGACCTCGGCGAATTCCAGCAGGTTGTCGGGGGGGATCGGCTCCTCGTACCACAGCGGATTCCAGGGCTCCAACTCGCGGCCCAGGCGGATCGCGCCCGGGGTGGTGAACTGGCCGTGGGTGCCGAAGAGGAGGTCGACGCGATCCCCCACCGCCTCGCGGATCGCCTTGCAGAAGGCGACGGAGCGGCTGATGTCGGACATCGCGGGCTCATGCCCGCCGCGGATCGTGTAGGGGCCGGCGGGGTCGAACTTCACCGCGGTGAAGCCGAGGTTCATGAAGCGGAGCGCGGCCTCGGCGGCGGCATCCGGGTCGACCCAGAATTCCGCGCTTTCGCGGCCGGGCTCGGGATAAAGGTAGGTGTAGCTGCGGATCCGGTCGTTCATCCGTCCGCCGAGCAGCGCCCAGACCGGCCGGTTCCGCGCCTTGCCGATGATGTCCCAGCAGGCGATCTCCAGCCCCGAGAAGGCCCCCATCACCGTGGGATCCGGGCGCTGGGTGAAGCCGGCGGAATAGGCGCGGCGGAACATCAGCTCGATGTTCTCCGGGTTCTCGCCCAGCATGTGACGCCCGAACACGTCCTCGATCACGGCAAGCATCGCCCTGGGACCGACGGTCGAGGCGTAGCATTCGCCATAGCCGGTGGTGCCGCAGTCGGTGGTGAGCTTCGGGAAGATCCAGTAGCGCCCGCCCCAGCCGGGGAAGGGTGGCGCCACGACGAAGATTTCCAGGTCTCTGAGCTTCATGCCGCCCCCCCTTTGGCATCGAAGCGGGGGGTTCACACCCCCGCATCCCCGTCGAGTATTTCTCCAAGAGGACGGGCGGGGTTGCGGATAAGCGACGCCAGAGTGACGCAAACCTACCTTGCGATGATCGCCTGGCGGATCCGGGCCAGTTCGCGGGCCAGCAGGCCGGGCATAGACAAGAAGGGCGAATGGCCCGAGGGCAGGCGGTGGCGGCACTCCGGCGGAAGGGCGGCGGCCATCTGGTCCTGCCATGCGGGCGGGATGGTCTGGTCCTGCGCGCAAGCGATGTAATGGCGCGGCAATCCGGGGGCGGCCCTGGGCCAGAGCGGGGTCTCCTGCGGGGTCACGGGCTGCGGGCAGAGGCGCGCGATGGCGGCGGCGGCGAGGTCGTCGGGGCAGTCCTGGTAAAAGGCGGCGCGGGCGAGGGTCGGGTCGATGGTGAAGCTGCCGCGGTCCGGGGCCATGCGGATCGCGGGCCGGAGCGGCTGTGACGGGCCCGCGCGGCGCATGTCGGCAAGGCTTTGCCCGGCCGCGGGCAGGTAGGCGCAGAGGTAGACGAGGCCGCGGAAGCGGGTCGGGTCCGCCTCGGCCGCGGCGGTGATCGCATAGCCGCCGGCGGAATGGCCGACGAGGATCGTCTCCGGCCCGGCCGCGGCGAGGATCGCGCCGGCGTAATCCTCCAGCGTGGTGGGCGCGCCGTCGCGGCCGGGCAGGTCGATGGCGCGGGCGGGAATCTCCAGCCGGGCAAGCTCGGCCAGCAGCGGCGCGAAGCACCAGGCGCCGTGGCAGGTGCCGTGGACGAGGAGGAGTTCAGACATGGCCGATCCGGGTCAGGAAGGCCCCGAGAGCCCCGGCGAAGGCCTGCGGCTGGGTCAGCATCGCCAGATGCGTGCCCTTGGGCAGAAGCTGGAACTGCGCCCCCGCGACCAGATCGGCCAGTTCGCGCTGCAGGTCGGGCGGCACCTTGCGGTCGTCGGCCCCGGCCAGCACCAGCGTCGGCAGGCGCAGGCTGGCGGTGGTCTGGTAGAGGTCGGCGCTGGCGGTGGCGGCGGCGAGGCCCTGCCGGCCCTCGGGCCGGGTCGCCTCCAGCATCGCGCGGACCTGCGCCAGCGCCGGCTGGTCGCGCCAGCGCGGGCCGAGGAGGCGGGCGCATTCGTCCTCCGGGTCGCCCGGACGCGGGACGAGGCGGGTGGCGGCTCCGGTCAGGACCATGGCGCGGACAAGGTCCAGCCGCTTGACCGCAAGGCCCTGGGCGATCAACCCGCCCTCGCCCGCGCCGACGACCACGGTCTCTTTCAGCGCGAAATGGCTGATCAGGCGCTCGACGTCGCGGATCAGCGTGCCCAGCGCATAGGGCGGCGGGGGCGCGTCCGAACGGCCGTGGCCGCGCAGCGACAGGCGCAGGATACGGTGGCGGGGAAGATGCGGCAGAAGCGCGTCCCAGAGCCGCAGGTCCATCCCCGCGCCATGGACCAGCACCAGCGGCGGGCCCTGGTCCGGGCCGGTCAGCCCGGCCTCAAGCCGCAGGTCCGAGAGCCAGACCAGCGTCATGCCGGGCTATCCAGCGCGGCGGCGAAGGTCGCGGGATCGACGTTGCCGCCCGAGGCGACGGCGATCACCGTCTCTGGCAGGCCGGGCCGGCAGAGGGCGGCGGCCAGGGCGACGGCCCCGCCCGGCTCCAGGACGATGCGCAGATGCGCGAAGGCCAGCGCCATGGCTTGCAGCGCCTCGGCGTCGGTCACGGAATATCCCGGCCCGGCAAGGCGTTGCAGGATCGGGAAGGTCAGCTCTCCCGGAGTGGGCGTCAGGATCGCATCGCAGATCGAGCCGGTGGCGAGGGGGTTCCTTTGCCGGCTGCCCGTGGCCAGCGAGCGCGCCGTGTCGTCAAAGCCCGAAGGCTCCACCGTATGGACGCAGAGGCCGCTGCCCTCCAGCGCCAGCGCCGTCCCGGCCGCGAGACCGCCGCCGCCGCAGGGGATCAGGACCGGGGCCTGCGCCACCCCGGCCTCGGCCGCCTGTTCCGCCAGTTCCAGCCCCACCGTCCCCTGCCCCGCGATGACCTGCGGGTCGTCGAAAGGCTTGACCAGCGTCAACCCGCGGCCCGAGGCCAGGGCGGCGCCGATCGCGTCGCGGTCCTCGGTCGCGCGGTCGTACAGCACCACCTCGGCCCCATAGGCGCGGGTGTTGGCGATCTTCACCGCGGGCGCGTCCGAAGGCATCACGATCACGCAAGGCGCGCCATGCCGGGCCGCCGCCAGCGCCACGCCCTGCGCGTGATTGCCCGAGGAATAGGCGATCACGCCCCGCGCCCGCGCGCCTTCGTCCAGCGCCGAGACCGCCGCCCAGCCGCCGCGCGCCTTGAAGCTGCCGGTCAGTTGCAGGCATTCCGCCTTGACCAGCACCCGCCGCCCCGCCAGCCGGTCGAGAAGCGGCGCGTTCAGAAGCGGCGTGCGGCGGACATGGCCCGCCATGCGCCCCGCAGCCGCGCGGATGAGATCGGGTGTCATGCAAGGTCCCCCAGGAAGCTGCGGATCAGGGCGACGGCCTCGGGCTCGTCCAGAAAGGGGATATGGGCGCGGCCGGGCACCTCGGCGAAGCCCATGTCGGGGCGGCGGGCGCGCATCCTTGCTACCGTCCCGGGCGTCAGGAGATCCGAGTTCGCGCCCCGGATCAGGGCCAGCGGCAGGCCCTGCAGCGCATCGAACAGCGGCCAGAGATCCACCGGCGGGCCGTCGAACCCCGCAAGGAAGGACTCGCGCAGGGCCGGGTCATAGGGGATGCGCAGGCCTTCCGGCGTCTCGACCGAATGCTTCCGCGCCTCCTCCAGCCAGCGCGACATCGGCACGCCCTGAAACCCCGGCGAGCGGGACAGGCGTTCGGCAAATCCCTGATGCGTCCGGCCCGCCGGATTGCGGCCGACATAGTCGAAGATCCTGACCAGCCCCTCGCGCGCGATCTCGGGGCCGACGTCGTTCAGGCAAAGGCCCAGAAGCCGGTCCCGCGCCGTCGCGCCCAGAACCATCCCGATCAGCCCCCCGCGCGAGGTGCCGAGGATCGCCGCCCGCTCCAGCCCCAGATGGTCAAGCAGCGACAGGACGTCGCGCGCCTCTTGCGCCAGGGTATAGCTGGCCGCCCCGGTCCAGTCGCTTTCCCCGCGCCCGCGCTGGTCCATGCGGATCAGGCGCAGGGGCGGCAGATGCGGCGTCAGATAGTCGAAATCGGCCATCGACCGGGTCAGCCCCGCCAGGCACAGAAGCGGCAGGCCCGCGCCTTCGTCGCGATAGGCCAGGCGGGCGCCGTCCCCGGCGCGGAAATGCAATGTCTCGCTCATGCGCCGAAGGTGGCACGGGGCGCGGGCAAGGGAAAGGGCCGTCCCGCGCGGCTTGTCGCCGGGGGGCGGGGCGGGTAAGGGGAAACGGCATCAACCGGATGGGGCGGGCGAATGTCGGACAGCTCGGTGGTCGAGGATCGGCCGAAGTCGAAACGGGTGGGCGCGCTCAGGGGCCTGGCGCCCTTCATGCGGCCCTATCGCCTCATGGTGGGCCTGGCGCTGGTGGCGCTGACCCTGACCGCCGGGATCAGCCTGGTCCTGCCCCTGGCCGTGCGCCGGGTGGTGGACGGGTTCAATACCGGGACGACGGCGCTTCTGGACAAGTATTTCGGGGCGGCGCTGGCGATTGCGGCCCTTCTCGCTTTGGGCACGGGGATGCGCTACTACCTCGTCACCCATCTGGGAGAGCGCGTGGTCGCCGACATCCGCCGTGCGCTCTTCGACCGCGTCCTCGGCATGTCGCCCGCCTTTTTCGAGCGCATCCTGACCGGCGAGGTCCTGAGCCGGATCACCACCGACACCACGCTGATCCTGTCGGTCATCGGCTCGTCGGTCTCGGTGGCGCTGCGCAATGTGCTGATGCTGGTCGGCGGGCTGGTGCTGCTGTTCCTGACCTCGCCCAAGCTGACCGGCCTTGTCCTGCTGGTGGTGCCGGGCATCGTGGTGCCGATCATCGTGCTGGGCCGCCGCCTGCGCCGCCTCTCGCGTGAGAACCAGGACTGGATCGCCTCCTCCTCCGGCTCGGCCTCCGAGGCGCTGTCCTCGGTCCAGACGGTGCAGGCCTTCACCCATGAGGGCCCGACCCGCGCCGACTTTGCCGAGGTGACCGAAAAGGCCTTCGATTCGGCCCGCGCCCGCATCCGCACCCGAGCGGTGATGACGGTCATCGTGATCTTCCTGGTCTTCGCCGGGATCGTCGGCGTCCTGTGGATCGGCGCGCGCGACGTGCGTTCGGACGTGATGAGCGTGGGCGAGCTGATCCAGTTCGTGATCTATGCGGTGCTGGTCGCGGGCGCGGTCGGCGCCCTGTCGGAGATCTGGGGCGAACTGCAGCGCGCCGCCGGGGCGACCGAGCGGCTGGTCGAGCTGCTGAATGCCGAGGATACGGTGCAGGACCCGGCCCGCCCCCTCGCCCTGCCCCGCCCGGTCCGGGGCGAGATCGCCTTCCAGGACGTGACCTTCCGCTATCCCGCCCGGCCCGAGACCAGCGCCCTGAACGGGGTCAGCCTGCATGTCCGCCCCGGCGAGACGGTGGCGCTCGTCGGCCCCTCGGGCGCCGGCAAGACCACGATCCTGCAGCTCCTGATGCGCTTCTATGACCCGCAATCGGGCCGGATCACGCTGGACGGCATCGCGCTGCCCGACCTGGCCCGCGCCGACTTCCGCCAGCACATCGCGCTGGTGCCGCAGGACCCGGTGATCTTCGCCACCTCGGCGCGCGAGAACATCCGTTTCGGCCGTCCCGACGCCAGTGACGCCGAGGTCGAGGCCGCCGCCAGGGCCGCCGCCGCGCATGACTTCCTGACCGCCTTGCCGCAGGGCTATGACAGCTATCTGGGCGAGCGCGGGGTGATGCTTTCCGGCGGGCAGAAACAGCGGGTGGCCATCGCCCGCGCCATCCTGCGCGACGCGCCGATCCTGCTGCTGGACGAGGCGACCAGCGCGCTGGACGCCGAAAGCGAACGTCTGGTGCAGGCCGCCGTCGAGAAGCTGGCCGAGGGGCGGACCACGCTGGTCGTGGCGCACCGCCTGGCCACGGTGAAACGCGCCGACCGGATCGTCGTCTTCGACCAGGGCCGGATCGTGGCGCAGGGCACGCATGACCAGCTGGTCGCCGAGGATGGGCTTTACGCCCGCCTCGCCCGGCTGCAGTTCACCGACGGCACGCTCTGACGTCGCGTCCCGGCCGCCCTGGCCGGGACAATCGGACTTCACAAACGCGCCGCCGCCGCCCATCCTGCTGCGAAGCCCGCGGCCACAGCGGGCGGTCACGGGAGGAAACGATGACCACATTCGCCACACTTGCGGACGTGAAGGCGATCGAGGCCGAGGCCCCCTGGGCCGACCGCGGCCAGGCGCGGACGATGTATGAGTACCTCACCCGCGCCCGGGACGCGCATGGCGACCGTCCGGCGATCAGCTACCAGCTGCTTTCGGGGCCGACGACGAAGAAGCTCACCCTCACCTGGGCCGAGTTGCACGCCCAGGTCACCCGGGCCGCCAACCTGTTCCGCAGCCTTGGCGTCGGCGAGAAGGACGTGGTCGCCTTCATACTGCCCAATGCGCTGGAAACCGCGATCACCCTGCTTGGCGGCGCGGTCGCGGGGATCGTCAACCCGATCAACCCGCTCTTGGAACCCGAGAAGATCAGCGCCATCCTGCGCGAGACCAATGCCAAGGTCGTCGTCACGCTGAAGGCCTTCCCCAAGACCGACGTTCCCCAGAAGGTCAGCGAGGCGGTGCAATTCGCCCCGAACGTGAAGACCGTGCTGGAGGTCGATCTGGTCCCCAGCCTCTCGGGCCTGAAGAAGGTGATCGTGCCCTGGATCCGGCCGAAGAACCCGGTCCAGCACAGCGCCAACATCCGCGACTTCCGCGCCGGGATGGCAAGGATGCCGGCCGACCGGCTGACCTTCGCCGACCCGCCCGAGGACCGCGTCGCCGCCTATTTCCACACCGGCGGCACCACCGGGATGCCCAAGGTCGCGCAGCACAAGGTCTCGGGCATGATCTACAACGGCTGGCTTGGCGCGACGCTGCTGTTCAAGCCGACCGATGTGGTCATGTGCCCGCTGCCCCTGTTCCACGTCTTCGCCTGCTACCCGATCCTGATGTCGGTGATCGGCTCGGGCGCGCATGTGGTGTTCCCGACCCCGCAGGGCTATCGCGGCGAGGGCGTGTTCGACAATCTCTGGAAGCTGATCGAACGCTATCGCGTGACCTATCTGATCACCGTCCCCACCGCCCTGGCCGCCCTGATGCAGCGCCCGGTGAACGCCGACATCTCCTCGCTCCGCAATGCCTTCTCCGGCTCTGCCCCGCTGCCGGTCGAGCTGTACAACCGTTTCGGGAAAGAGACCGGGGTCGAGATCATCGAAGGCTACGGCCTGACCGAGGCGACCTGCCTCGTCTCGGTCAACCCGCCCGAGGGGGTGAAGAAGATCGGCTCGGTCGGCCTGCCCTTTCCCTATACCCATGTCCGCATCCTGACCCGGAAAGCGGCGACCGACTACCGCGAATGCGCGGTGGACGAGGTGGGCGAGATCTGCATCTCGAACCCCGGTGTCTACGAGGGTTCGACCTATACCGAGGCCGACAAGAACCGCGAGCTGTTCGCGGAAGGCCGCTTCCTGCGCACCGGCGACCTCGGCCGGCTGGATGCGGATGGCTACCTCTTCATCACCGGCCGCGCCAAGGACCTGATCATCCGCGGCGGCCACAACATCGACCCGGCGATCATCGAGGAGGCGCTGATGGGCCATGAGGCGGTGGCCGTCGTCGGCGCGATCGGCCAGCCCGATGCCCATGCGGGCGAGTTGCCCTGCGCCTATGTCGAACTGGTCGCGGGCTCCACGGCCACGGTCGAGGATCTGATGGCCTATGCCGCCCAGCATATCCACGAACGCGCGGCCCTGCCCAAGCACCTGGAAATCCTGCCGGAACTGCCCAAGACCGCCGTGGGCAAGGTGTTCAAGCCCGACCTGCGCCGCCTTGCCATCACCCGCACCTACGACGCCGCGCTGGCCGAGGCCGGCCTTCCCGCCCGCGTCGCGGCCATGATCGAGGACCGCAAGCGCGGGCTGGTGGCGCAGATCGCCAGCCCGTCGCCGGTCGGGGATGCGGAAGTGCAGGCCATTCTGGGCCAGTTCAGCACCCCCTGGGAATGGGTGCCCCAGCCACGCGGCTGACCGGGGCGCGCCACAAAAATGACAGCAAGATTCATTTGCCTGAATCGCATCCGGGCGCGACAAGAGCCTTGGGGATATTTCGGGAAGTGGACGATGGGCCTGAACAATTTCATCACCGCCGCCGCCCTGGCGGTCATTGGCAGCGCCGCCGGCGCACAGGAATCCGAGGTGCTTTTCCAGCACAAGCACTGGCAGGTCTCGGTCGTCGCCTGGGAGGACGGCTCGGTCGGCTGCGTGGCCGAAGTGAACGCCCCCGGCGAGAGTTTCTCGCTCTGGACCTTCCCCGATGGCGGGGTGCAGCTGCAATTCTACTCGACCGCCTGGTCCTTCGGCGAGGGGGACACCGCCGATCTCGAGGTGCAGATCGACCGCCGCTCGGCCTGGAACCTGACCGGGGCCGAGCTGTACCAGAATTCGGTCCTGTTCACCCTGCCGGACGATCAGGCGGGGATCAATTTCATCGTCGAGGTCGCCCAGGGCCAGCGGCTTTACCTGCGCTCGGCCGACGGGTCGGATGTGCAGAACTATTCGCTGTCGGGGTCGCGCGCCTCGATCGACGCGCTGGTGCAATGCGGTGACGTGATCTCCAAGCAGACGCCCGGCAACCCGTTCAACTGATCAGCCCTGGTCGGTGTCCATCCAGATGGTCACCGGCCCGTCATTCACCAGGCTGACCGCCATGTCGGCCCCGAACCGGCCGTTGGCAACCGGAACGCCTTCCTTTTCAAGGCATTGACTGAAATGCAGGTACAGCCGTTCGCCCATTTCGGGCGGGGCGGCGGTGGAAAAGCCGGGCCGGTTGCCGCGCAAATCGGCGGCCAGGGTGAACTGGCTGACCACCAGGGCGCCGCCGCCGATGTCGCGGACCGACAGGTTCATCTTGCCCTGTTCGTCCTTGAAGACGCGCAGCTTGGCCACCTTGGCCGCCAGCTTCTCGGCCTCTGCCTCGCCATCCCCGGCCATGGCGCAGACCAGGATCAGGAAGCCCTTGCCGGTCTCGCCGACCAGCTCTCCATCGACATGGACCCGGGCCTCGGCGACCCGCTGCAGGACCGCCCTCACAGCTCGTTCTCCCAGGGCGGATTGGCCCCGGCGCGGCTGACCGTCACCGCCGCCGCCCGGATGCCCAGGTCAAGCGCGGCGGTCAACGTGGCGCGGTCCAGCCCCTCCACCCCTGCCTTGGTCAAGACCCCCGCCCGGTGCAGCGCGGCCAGCACCCCGGCATTGAACGTATCCCCGGCCCCGACCGTGTCGACCACCGTAACCTGCTGCGCTGCCACGAAAACATCCTGCCCCGCCGTCACCGCCCGCGCCCCTTTCGCGCCCTCGGTGATGAAGACGACCTTCGGCCCGCGGGCCAGGATTCCCCGCGCCAGCGTGGTGAGGTCGCCCTGCCCCTCCAGCCAGGACAGATCCTCGTCCGAGAGCTTGACGATGTCCGCCCGCGCCACCATCCGCCCGATCCTTGCGCGATACACGGCCTCATTCCCGGCGATGAAGCCGGGGCGGATGTTGGGGTCCAGCATGGTGACACGGCTGCCACATTCCCGCGCCTGCAGCGCCTCATAGGTGCTGGCGGCGGGGTCGTTCACCAGGCTGATCCCGCCAAGGAACAGGGTGGAGACCTGAGCCGGGAGCGTCGGCAACCGGTCGATCGACAGCATCCGCCCCGCCGTCGCCTCATCGTAGAAGGCATAGGTCGCCTGCCCGTTCACCAGCTTGACGAAGGCCACCGTCGTCGGCCGGTCCGAGCGGACGAGAAACCGGGTATCGACCCCGGATGCGGCCAGGGTATCCGCCAGGATCTCCCCCAGCATATCATTGGAAACGCCAGACAAAAACGCGGATGGCGCGCCAAGGCGCCCCAAGGCGATCGCCGTGTTGAACACCGCGCCACCGGCATGGGGGGCAAAGCAGGCCTCGCCTTGCGTCGAGGTCCGCGGCAGCATGTCGATCAGCGCCTCGCCACAGCTGAGAATCATCGTCGTCCCCTTGGGTTTCCCGACTGTTAGCGCAAACGGATCAGGTGGTGAAGAAGGGCTTCAGGTTGGCCCGGATCCGCTCCAGCGGAGTGGCGCCCGAGGCGTCGGGAACGAAGGCCCGGCCAGTGATCCTCTCGAAGGCGTCGATATAGACCCCGGCAGTTTTCTCGATCATTTCCAAGGGGATATCCGGGACCGGGTCCTTGTACGGATCGCAGCGCGCCACCACCCAGGAGCGGATGACGTCCTTGTCGAAGCTGGGCGGCCTGCTGCCGTTTTCGAAAGCGTTCTCATAGCCTTCCGCGATCCAGTAGCGGCTGGAGTCGGGGGTGTGGATTTCGTCCGCGAGCAGGATGTTGCCCTCGGCATCCGTGCCGAATTCATATTTCGTGTCGACCAGGATCAACCCGCGCTCCGCCGCCATCTTCTGGCCCCGCGCGAAGAGCGCCAGGGCCTTCTGGCTGACCTCGTCCCATTGCGATTTCGTCAACAGGCCGGTCGAGACGATCTCCTCGGCGGTCAGCGGCTCGTCATGGCCGCCGTCGAAGGCCTTGGACGTCGGCGTGATGATCGCCCGCGGCAGGGCCTGGTTCGGGCGCATGCCGTCGGGAAGGACATGGCCGTACATCTGGCGCAAGCCTTTGGAATATTGCGTCAAAATCGAGGTGGAGGTGGTGCCGGCCAGATAGCCGCGGACCACGATCTCGACCGGGAGGATGGTCAGCTTCCGGCCCAGGACCACGTTGGGGTCGGGATAGGAGATGACATGGTTCGCCGCGATGTCGGCGGTCGCGTCGAACCAGTGGCGGGCAAGCTGGGTCAGGACCTGACCCTTCCAGGGGATTACCGCAAGTATCTGATCGAACGCGGAAATCCGGTCGGAGGAAATGAGAAGCCGGGTCCCGTCGGGCAGGTCGTAGCAGTCGCGGACCTTGCCGAAATAGGGGTTCGGAAGCTCTGGAAACCGCGCATGCGGCAGGGTGCGCGAGAGGTCGATTGTCGGCATGGGCGGGCCCCCGTTTCGGTGCCTGCTTTTTGGGTCTTTGTCCCCTCGAGTCAAGCCGGGCAGTTCAGCGAGCCGCGCATTTCTCCGCTGTCGCCGGTCAACGTATTCTCGCGCAGCTTGCAGCCGGTCACGCGGGGAATCAGCGCGATCATCGTGGCACGGATCTGCTGATGCTCACCCCTTCGGGCATGGCCGAGGCGGATGACCTCGACCCGCTCTCCCTTCTGGAAAACCGTGTAATCGCGGCCGTTCAGGGTGACATCGGTGCGCTTGGCGCCAAGGAATTCGGGGGCCGGCGAAGCGCCGCAGGCGATGAGGAACAGGAGGGGGACGAGGGCTTTCATGGGGCCAGCGTGGCACAGGCTGGTTAACAGGGGGTTAAGCGTCTGGCCTCGGTCTGGCATCCGTCTGCCTTGCGTCCGGCAGGGCGGCGGCTTCGGCTCGCGTTAACTTTTCTGCGTCAGGCTGGGGCCAGCCAGGGAGTCGATGATGCCTGACCTTCGCAAACAGACGCCCCGGCAGCGGGCGCAGATGACCTATATGATGGATGTGATGCGGCGCCTGGAATGGGACCTGCACAACACCATCGAGGCGACGGGCCGCATCCCGGAGGAGTGGCACGAGATCGCGCAGAAGACTCCCCGGGCGGCCAAAGCGAAGGTGACGCTGCGGCTGGAGACGGATGTGGTGAAGTTCTTCAAGTCGATGGGGCCGGACTATGGGCCCCGGATCAACGACGTACTGCGCAGCTACATGCACGCCCGGCTGGCCGGGGTGATCCGGGGGGCGGAGACGCTGGACCATTACCGCAAGCGCGACGAGGCCTATGCCGGGCCGAAGCCGCAGTTCGGCGAGCTGGGCCCGGACTGGTCCGAGGCCGCCCGGCAGATCGGGCTGGAGCTGACGCCCGATGGCGTGGAGGCCGCGCGGGTTCGGATGCAGGAGACGATGCAGCGCCGCTTTGCCGAGGGCGGGGTGCCGGAGGGGGAGGCTCCGCTGCCCATCGTGCGATGAGGGGCGCGGGCTGAAGCCCGACCTACGGGAACATCCTCTGGTTCGGGCGGTTGGGCGGGCTGACGTTTGGAAAGGACCGACCGATGACCCGTCTGCTTGCCCTGTTTGCCCTGCTGGCCGTGACCGCCTGCGAAACCATCGAAGGCGCGGGCCAGGATATCGAGAATGCCGGCGAGGCGATCACCGAGGAATCCCAGGAAGCCCAGGCCGGGATGTGAGGCGCGGGCTGCTAAGCGCAGCGTTTCCACGCGGCCGAAGGTGCGCTGTAGCGCACCCTACGGGGGGCCCATGCGGATCGGCGCTGCCGTGGCGGAGGCGAGGATGGGGGATCGGCTGTTCCAGGCCGAGGTTGATTTTCGTACAGATGTGACATACCTTGCGTTTCTGGCATTTTGTACGAAAGCAGGCGGGCGATGATCGAAGTCACGGTGTCGGAGGCGCGGGAAAGGCTGGCCGACCTCCTGGGCAAGGTCCAGCACGGGGGCGAGGATGTCACGATCAAGAAACACGGGAAACCCGTGGCGGTGATGATCTCCCCCGAAGCGATGGAGTATTACGAGCGGCTGGAGAACGAGGAACTGGCCAGGCTGGGGGCGGAAGCCTATGCGGAATATCTGGCGGACCCGTCGAAGGCGATCAGCCATGAGCAGTTGTGGGCCGAGATCGAGGCTGATCCGAAGTCCGAATGACCCGCTACCGCATCGACTACACGCCACAGGCTGAAAAGCAGTTGCGCGCAATCCGCGACGCGCGGCTGTCGACCCCCATCAGACGCGCGATCGAGAAACTGGCTGTAAACCCCCGTCCACCGGGGTGCCTGAAGCTGGTTGGCGAGGTGAACCAGTGGCGAGTCCGGGTCGGCGACTGGCGCGTGGTCTATTTGATCGAGGACGGCCGGCTGGTGGTCCTGGTGGTGCGGGTCTCGCCGAGGGGTGGGGCCTATGGGTAGGATGCGCTACAGCGCACCTGACCGCGCGGCCGAAGGTGCGCTGTAGCGCACCCTACGGGTTACCCATCCATCTTCAGCGCCGAGATGAAGGCCTCCTGCGGGATCTCGACCTTGCCGAACTGGCGCATCCTCTTCTTGCCGGCCTTCTGCTTCTCCAGCAGCTTCTTCTTCCGGGTGGCGTCGCCGCCGTAGCACTTCGCCGTCACGTCCTTGCGCATGGCGGAGATCGTCTCGCGCGCGATCACCCGGCCGCCGATGGCCGCCTGGATCGGGATCTTGAACATGTGGCGCGGGATCAGGTCCTTCAGCTTTTCCACCATCGAACGCCCGCGGGCCTCGGCCCGGTCGCGGTGGACCATCATCGAGAGTGCATCGACGGGTTCGTCGTTCACCAGGATCGACATCTTGACCAGATTGTCCTCGCGGTATTCGCTGATCTGGTAGTCGAAGCTGGCGTAGCCCTTGGTCACCGATTTCAGGCGGTCGTAGAAGTCGAAGACCACTTCGGCCAAGGGCAGGTCGTATTCGACCATCGCCCTCGATCCCGCATAGGTGAGGTTCTGCTGGATGCCGCGGCGGTCCTGGCAGAGTTTCAGGATGTCGCCGAGGTAGTCGTCGGGGACCATGATCGTGGCCTTGATCCGCGGCTCCTCGATATGGTCGACGTAGGTCAGGTCGGGCATGTCGGCGGGGTTGTGCAGGTCGCGGACCTCGCCGTCCTTCATGTGCAGCTTGAAGACCACCGAGGGCGCGGTGGTGATCAGGTCGAGGTCGTATTCGCGCTCCAGCCGGTCGCGGACGACTTCAAGGTGGAGCAGGCCGAGGAAGCCCATGCGGAAGCCGAAGCCGAGGGCGGCGGAGGTCTCCATCTCGTAGGTGAAGCTCGCGTCGTTGAGGGCGAGTTTCTCGATGGCGTCGCGCAGGGCCTCGAAGTCGTTGGCGTCGACCGGGAAGAGGCCGCAGAAGACCACCGGGACCGAGGGTTTGAAGCCGGGCAGCGGCGCGTCGCAGGGTTTGCGCTCGTGGGTGATGGTGTCGCCGACGCGGGTGTCGCGGACCTGCTTGATCGATGCGGTGAAGACGCCGATCTCGCCCGGGCCAAGTTCGGCGATGTCCTGCATCTGCGGTTTCAGGACGGCGAGTTTGTCGATGCCGTAGAGCGCGCCGGTCTGCATCATGCGGATGCGGTCGCCCTTGCGCACGACGCCGTCGACGATGCGGATCATGACCACGACGCCGAGGTAGGGGTCGTACCAGCTGTCGACGAGCATGGCCTTGAGCGGGGCGGTGCGGTCGCCCTTGGGCGGCGGCAGGCGGTGGACGATGGCCTCCAGCACGTCGGGGATGCCGAGGCCGGTCTTGGCGCTGATCGGGACGGCGTTGGAGGCGTCGAGGCCGATCACGTCCTCGATGTTCTGCTTCACCCGTTCGGGTTCGGCGGCGGGGAGGTCGATCTTGTTCAGGACCGGGACGATCTCATGCCCCGCGTCCAGCGCCTGGTAGACATTGGCCAGCGTCTGCGCCTCGACCCCTTGGCTGGCGTCGACCACGAGGAGCGAGCCCTCGACCGCACGCATCGAGCGGGAGACCTCATAGGCGAAATCGACGTGGCCGGGGGTGTCGATCAGGTTGAGGATATAGGTCCTGCCGTCCTTGGCCGGATATTCGATCCGGACGGTGTTGGCCTTGATCGTGATGCCGCGCTCGCGCTCGATATCCATCGAGTCGAGGAGTTGCGCCTTCATGTCCCTCTCGGCGACCGTGCCCGTCATCTGGATCAGCCGGTCGGCGAGCGTGGATTTGCCGTGGTCGATATGGGCCACGATGGAGAAATTGCGGATGCGGTCAAGGTCGATCATGGCCTCGGCATATAGCCGAGGGAACGGGGGCCGGGAAGGGTTATTCCGGCCGGTCCGGCAGGGGATCCGGCGCGGTCACGCCCGCCACGGGATAGAGCGCGACGAGAGTGTAGTAGAACTCTGCCTCGACAGACCGGCCGGTGCGCGTATGGTCCATGACCGACGCCAGCAGGAAGAGATGCAGGACGTCAGGGCGCTGGTCGGACCAGCGGTCGACTTCGGAGAGGAGCCAATGCTGGAACCGGAGCCGCAGGCCCCGGTAGGAGTGGCGCAGGCACGGCCGGTCATCGAGGAGAACCTGAAGCGGTCCGCCCGTCATCGCCTCGCGCAGGTATCGCGCGCGCCAGTGCGCGGCCATGTGGTCATGCGCGACCACAAGCGTGCGGGCATCGAAGCGGGGATCGGCATCCAGCGTGATCGCCAGCGCATCCCTGTGGCGCAGGCGCAGGATGCCGGCGGCGCGCAGGTAGATCCCGGCGACCCGCCCGACCCAGCGCCCGATCGTGTCGAGGCGGCAGGCAAGCAGATGGTCGCGCAGGTCATGCTGGCGGTCGCCGGGAAAGGCGGGCGGGCTGCGGGGACAGGGGTGGAGAGGGACATGCGAATCTCCTTCCGGACGGGCGGGGACGCGAGCCTTGCGGCAAGCGGTGCCGATGCGGCGATTCCTACCGCATCTTGTGGGCTGGCAGCGCGGAGGCGCGAGCATTTGCGACAATCCGCCTATCCGTCCAAGCCACTGGCAAGGCTTGATAATTTTGCTTTGATCTGGCATGATCCCTGCCACAGAATGACCGGCGGCGGAGGTTGCGGAGATGCTCCACGCGGGACCGGCGATGAGGCAGAGCGAATGAAATCCATCCTGTTTGCGGCCGCGACGGCGGCATCCCTTGCGGTGTTCACGGGTGCGGCCATTGCCGGCCCCATCGAGCGGGCCTGCATGGCCTCGGACCGGGGCGGGAACCGGGCGCTTTGCGGTTGCATCCAGCAGGCCGCGGACATGACGCTTTCGGGCGGCGACCAGCGCCGGGCGGCGAAATTCTTCAAGGACCCGGAATCGGCGCATGCGACCTGGGTGTCGCAGAAGGCATCGGACGATTCGTTCTGGGATCGCTACAAGAGCTTTGGCCGCACCGCCGAGGCCTATTGCGCCGGCTGAAGGGCGGAAGGCGGCCGGATTGGGCATCGCGGGACGGGGGGCGGAACGTCCGCCCTGCCGGCCGACGCGCCGGCTCCGCGACGGTGAGATGCTGCAGGATGGGCGATCCGCCCATGTCCTTCCGGCCCCCCAGCTTGCGGGACCGGCGAACGCGAAAAGGCCCCGCCTTCCATCCGGAGGCGGGGCCTTTCGTTCCTGTCAGCCGGATCAGGCCGCGGCTTGCGCCTTGGCGATGTCCTTCTTGATCTTCAGCGCGGCGGCCGAAAGCTCTTCGTCCCGGGCCTTGGCCAGGTAGGCGTCAAGGCCCCCGCGGTGGTCGACCGAGCGCAGCGCCGCGGCGGTGACGCGCAGCTTGAACGACTGGCCGAGCACGTCGGAGATCAGGGTCACTTCGTTCAGGTTCGGGAGGAACCGACGGCGGGACTTGTTGTTGGCGTGGGAGACGGTGTTCCCCGTCATCGGGCCCTTGCCGGTGAGTTCGCAGACGCGCGACATTGCGGTGTTCCTTCGGTTCGTCAAAGCGGGGGAAGGCGGGGAATCCCCGGCCTTCGAATTCGATTGGGGGCGTGTAAGGGGAATTGCGGGCGGCGTCAAGCGGTCAGGCGGGTTCCGGTGGGGAGGTCGGCTGCCTCCGGCGGGAGTATTTGGGAAAAGAGCAAGCTGCAAGTCAGGCCCGGCCGAGAAGGCGCAGCATTTCGGCCGCCGCCGCCTCGGGGGCGAGGGCGCCCTGCGCCACGCGGTCGCCGAGGCCGGCCATCAGGCCCTTCTGCGGCTCGCGCGCGAGGGCAGCGAGGAGGCCCTGGCGGACCTCTTCCTCGAACCAGTGCCGGGCCTGGTCGGCGCGGGCGCGGTCCCATTGGCCCTGGGCCTTGCGCCAGGCGGTGAGGGCCTGCATCTCCTCCCAGGCCTTTGCCAGCCCCTCGGATTCCAGGGCCGAGACCGGCATCGCCTTGGGAAAGCCGGGCGGGTCCTGCGGCCGGTGGCGCAGGAGTTGCAGCGCGCCCGCGTAATCGGCCACGGTGCGCAGCGCCGCCGGTTTCAGCTCGCCATCCGCCTTGTTGACCAGGATCAGGTCGGCCATCTCCATGATGCCGCGCTTGACCCCCTGAAGCTCGTCGCCGCCGGCCGGGGCGAGGAGGAGGAGGAAGAGGTCGGAAAGCTGCGCGACCACGGTTTCGGACTGGCCGACGCCGACCGTCTCGATCAGGACGACGTCGAAGCCTGCCGCCTCGCAGAGCGCCACGGCCTCGCGCGTGCGGCGGGCGACGCCGCCAAGCTGGCTCTGGCTGGGCGAGGGGCGGATGAAGGCCATGGGATCGCGCGAGAGGCGTTCCATCCGGGTCTTGTCGCCAAGGATCGAGCCGCCGGAGCGGGCCGAGGACGGGTCGACGGCAAGGACGGCGACCTTCAGGCCCTGTCCGGTGAGCATCAGGCCGAAGGCCTCGATGAAGGTGGACTTGCCGACGCCGGGGGTGCCGGAAAGGCCGATCCGCAGCGCCTCGCGCCGGGGTTCGCGCAGGGCGGAGAGGAGGGCCAGCGCCTCGTCCCGGTGGTCGGGGCGCGCGCTTTCGACCAAAGTGATCGCGCGCGCAAGCGCCCGGCGGTCGCCCTGGCGGATCAGTCTGGCGCGGTCTTCGATCTGCATGGCTTGTCCCCCTTGCTCGGGCCTTTCTGCCGCAAGCCCGGCGGCTTGGCGAGAGGGGTTTCGGCCCGATCCGGCGCCCGGGCCGGCGGATTTCCGACCTGTCGCGCCCGGCGCGGCACTGGCCAAGCCTTGCGGCGCGCGCCATAAGCGGGGCATGTCGGAACTGCCGGTCGCCTCTGCCCTGCCCGCGCTTGCCGCTGCCCTCGAGGCGCGGGGGATGGCGGTGCTGCAGGCCCCGCCGGGGGCGGGCAAGACGACGCTGGTGCCGCTGGACCTCATGGCGCGGGGGCTGGTCGCGGGGCGGATCGTGATGCTGGAGCCGCGCCGCCTGGCGGCCCGCGCCGCGGCCGAGCGGATGGCCGAGGTGCTGGGCGAGCGGGTCGGGGCGACGGTGGGCTACCGGATCCGGGGCGAGGCGAAGGTCTCGGCCGCGACGCGGATCGAGGTGGTGACCGAGGGCATCCTGACGCGGATGTTGCAGAACGATCCGGAGCTGGCGGGCATCGGCCTGGTGATCTTCGACGAGTTCCACGAGCGCAGCCTGAACGCCGACCTCGGCCTGGCGCTGTGCCTGGAGGTGCGCGGCGCGCTGCGCGAGGATCTGAAGCTGCTGGTCATGTCGGCGACGCTGGATGCGGGCCCGGTCGCGGCGCTGATGGGAGAGGCGCCGGTCGTGACCTCGGAAGGGCGGGCCTTCCCGGTCGCGACGCGCTGGCTGCCGCGTGCGCCGGATGCGTCGCTGCGGCTGGAGGCGGTGGTCGCGGGCGCGGTGCGGGCGGCGCTGGCGGAGACGGAAGGCGGCGTGCTGGTCTTCCTGCCGGGCGAGGGCGAGATCCGGCGGGTCGAGGCCCTGTTGCGCGACCTGCCCGGCGTGGCGCTGCGGCCGCTATACGGCGCGATGGACTTTGCGGCGCAGCGCGCGGCCCTGGCCCCGGCGGAAGGGCGCAAGGTGGTGCTGGCCACCGCGATCGCCGAGACCTCGCTGACCTTGCCGGACATCCGCGTGGTGGTGGATGCGGGCCGGGCGCGGCGGGCGCGGTTCGATCCGAACTCGGGCATGTCGCGGCTGGTCACGGAGCGGGTGACGAAGGCCGAGGCCGAGCAGCGCCGGGGCCGGGCCGGGCGGGTGGCCGAAGGGGTCTGCTACCGGCTGTGGACGAAGGGCGAGGAGGGCGGGCTGGCGAATTTCCCCCCCGCCGAGATCGAGGTGGCGGATCTGGCGGGGCTGGCGCTGGAGCTGGCGCTGTGGGGCGGGGCTGACCTGCCCTTCCTGACGCCGCCGCCGGCGGGACCGCTGGCCGAGGCGCGGGCGCTGCTCATGGGCCTGGGCGCGCTGGACGCGCAGGGCCGCATCACGGCGCATGGGCGGCAACTGGCCGGGCTGCCGCTGCATCCGCGGCTGGCGCATATGCTGGCCGTGGCGGGGCCGGAGGCGGCGACTTTGGCCGCGCTGCTGGCGGAACGCGATCCCCTGCGCGGCGCGGGGCCGGATCTGGCGCTGCGGCTGCAGGCGATTGCGCGGCCCGGCCCCGAGGCGGACTGGGGCGTGGTGGAGCGGATCCGGGCCGAGGCGAAGCGGCTGGCGGCGGCGGCGCGGGGGCTGGGTGCGGCAGACCCCCCTCCCCCATCCCCTTCCGACCAGGAGGGGAGCCGCAATTCGGGCGGCCATTCGCTGGCCGAGATGGCGGCGCTGGCCTATCCCGACCGGATCGGGCTGCGGCGGAAGGGCGAGGCGCCGCGCTGGGTGCTGTCGGGCGGCAAGGGCGCGGCGATGGCGGCCGGGCTGGCCCTCTCCGGGGCACGGCTGATCGTGGCGACCGACCTGGACGGCGATGCGCGCGAGGCGAGCGTGCGGCAGGCGGTGGCGATCTCCGAGGCGGAGGTCCGGGGGCTTTACGCCGGTCGCATCCGCTGGGAAACGGTCTGCGAATGGTCGAAGCGCGAGGGACGGGTCCTGACGCGGCGGCAGGAGCGGCTGGGGGCGCTGGTGCTGGACGACCGGCATTGGGAGGCGCCGCCCGAGGCGGTGGCGACGGCGGCGCTGGAGGGGCTGCGGCTCATCGGCCTGCCCTGGTCGCCCGCCGCGCGCCGGCTCAGGGCGCGGGCCCGGCTGGCGCGGGGCGAGGACTGGCCGGGGGTCGAGGACGCCGAGCTTCTGGCGACGGCGGAGGACTGGCTGCTGCCGCATCTGACCGGCGTCAGGACCGAGGCGGACCTTCGCGGCCTGGACCTGGTGCCGGCGCTGCAGGGCCTGCTCGGCTGGGACCGGCTGGCCGCGATGGAGCGTCTGGTCCCGGCCAGTTTCGAGACCCCGCTGGGGCGGAAGGTGCCGATCGACTATGACGGCGCGGTCCCGGCGATCGAGGTCCGCCTGCAGGAGATGTTCGGGGTGACGGCGCATCCGGTGGTGGGCGTCGAGCGCCTGCCCTTGCGGGTGACGCTGCTGTCCCCGGCGCGAGCCCCGGTGCAGGTGACGACCGACCTGCCGCGGTTCTGGGCGACCTCCTATGCCGATGTGCGCAAGGACATGCGCGGAGCCTATCCGCGCCACCCCTGGCCCGAGGATCCGACCGTGGCGGAACCGACGCTGCGGGCGAAACCGCGCGGCACGTGAGACAAATTTCTTGAGCAAGAAATTTGACAAATTCCTTGCTTAAGGAATTTGGCGCGCTTTCTTTCAACGCTGCAACAGCCGGTGATCGCCCGGACCTTCCCCCTGCCCCGCGTCCGGCCTATGACGGGCGCTAACAGTGCAGGGGCGGATCATGCGGACGGACAGGCAGGCGCGGCGGGCGCGGTGGGCGGTGGCGGCCATGTTCCTGGCGAACGGCTTCGTCATGGGGGCCTGGGCGCCGCAGATCCCGCTGCTGATGCCGCGCCATGGGGTGACGGAATCGGTCCTGGGCCTCTTGATCCTGGTCCTGGGCCTGGGCGCGGTCTCGGCGATGATCTTCGCGGGGCGGCTGATCTCGGCCCATGGCGGCCGGCGGGTGCTGGCCTGGTTCTCGCTGGCGCTGGTCCCGGTGCTGCCGATGGTGGTCTTTGCGCCGAACCTCTGGCTTCTGGCGCTGTCCATGGCGGTGTTCGGCGCGATTGCGGGCTGCATGGATGTGGCGATGAACGCCCAGGCGGTCGAGGTCGAGCGGCGGCTGCACAAGGCGATCATGTCCTCGAGCCACGGGTTCTGGAGCCTTGGCGGCTTCATCGGCGGTTCGGCCGGGAGCTATCTCATCGCCGTCCGGGGGTCGGAGGCGCAGTCGCTGGCGACGGTAGCGGTGGTGGCGCTGCTGGTCCTGGGGGCGATGCCCTTCCTGCTGCCCGACAGTCCCCGCATCCGGCTGGCCGAGGCGGTGGCGCGCGCCCCGGCGCAGCCGGCGCGGCTGTTCCCCAGGGATCTGCATGTCTGGCTTCTGGGGTTCCTCGCGCTGTTCTCGATGGTGCCGGAGGGCGCGGTGCTGGACTGGGCGGCGATCTATCTGCAGAAGGAGCTGGGGGCGGATGCCTTCGTCTCGGGCCTGGGCTTCGCCTTCTTCGCCGGGGCGATGGCGGCGATGCGTTTCCTGGGCGATACGGTGCGCAACCGCTTTGGCGCGGTGCGGACGCTGCGGCTGTCAGGGATGATCGGGGCGGCCGGCCTGATGGGCGGGGCGCTGGCGCCCCTGGACGGGATGGCGATCGCAAGCTTCGCGCTGGCGGGCCTCGGGGTGGCGAACATGGTGCCGATCCTGTTCTCGGCCGCGGGGAACCATCCGCGCCTGCCGGCGGCCAGCGCGATCTCGATCGTGACCATGGTGGGCTACTCGGGCATCCTGGTCGCGCCATCCTCGATCGGTTTCCTGGCCGAGCATCTGGGCTTTCGGCCGACCTACGCCGGGCTCTCGGTCCTGCTGCTGCTGGTGGCCTTCCTCGCCGCGCGGGCGGCGGATGCGGATGCGGCGCGGATCCCGCCCGAGGCGCGGGCCGCCTGAGACGGGGCGGCGGACGTCCCCGGCCGGGGGCGCCGGCAGGTCAGGGCGCGCCCATGTAGTCGCGCTTGCCAAGCTCGACCCCGTTCGCGCGCAGGATGTCGTAGGCGGTGGTCAGGTGGAAGAAGAACTGCGGCAGGGCGTAGAAGGACAGGAATTCGTCGCCCTTGAGCATCATGTCGCGGCCCCCGGCCTTGAAATGCACCTCGCGCGTGTCGGCATGGGCGAAGTCGGCGGGCTGGAAGCCGCCCATGTAGCCGCGCGCGGCGGCGATGCGGCCTTTCAGCTCGGCGAAGCTGGCCTCGTGGTCGGGGAAGGATTTCGGTTCCTGCCCCGCCAGCCGGGCCGTGCCGCGCGCGGCGAAGTCGCAGGCAAGCTGGACCTGGCGGGTCAGCGGGAACATGTCGGGAAAGAGCCGGGCGGCGAGGATGACCTCGGGCTTGATCCTGCGGGCCTCGCAATGCGCCTCGGCCTTGTCGAGGATCACGGCGAGGGTCGCGAGGAAACGGTCGAATACGGCGACGGAGCGGCGGTGCATGGCGGCCTCCTTTGCCGGAAAGGGTCCGGTGCCGCGCCCGCCTTGTCAAGCCGCAGCCTTGGCCGGGCGCCGGAATTCGCAGTCGAATTCCGGGCCGATTTCCGTTCGGAAATCGCGGGCCTAAAGTCCGAGGCACCAGCGCATGACGGCCTTTTGCGCATGCAGCCGGTTCTCGGCCTCGTCGAAGATCACCGAATGCGGACCGTCCATCACCGCGCTGGTCGCCTCGTCGTTGCGATGCGCGGGCAGGCAGTGCATGAACAGCGCATCGGGCCGGGCGCGGGACATCAGCTGCTCGTTCACCTGATAGGGGCGCAGCTGGTTGTGGCGGCGTTCCTTGGCCGATTCCGGGTCATGCATCGAGACCCAGGTGTCGGTCACCACCAGGTCGGCCCCTTCGACCGCGGTGAAGGGGTCGCGCTGGATGGTGACCTTCGAGCCCTTCTCGCGGGCGAAGGCGACGAACTTGTCCTCCGGGTCCAGCGTCTCGGGCCCGGTGAAGGTGAAGTCGAAGCCGAACTGCCCGGCGGCGTGCAGGAAGGAGGCGGCGACGTTGTTGCCGTCGCCGCACCAGACCACCTTCTTGCCCGCGATCGGGCCGCGATGTTCCTCATAGGTCATCACGTCGGCCATGATCTGGCAGGGATGGGTGCGGTTGGTCAGGCCGTTGATCACCGGGACGGTGGCGTGTTCGGCCATTTCCAGCAGCGTCGCCTCCTCGAAGGTGCGGATCATGATCAGGTCGACGTAGCGGCTGAGGACGCGCGCGGTGTCGGCGATGGTCTCGCCATGGCCGAGCTGCATCTCCTTGCCGGAGAGCACCATGGTCTCGCCGCCCATCTGGCGGACGCCGACGTCGAAGCTGACGCGGGTGCGGGTCGAGGGTTTCTCGAAGATCAGCGCGACCATGCGGCCCTGAAGCGGCGTCTCGTCGTCGGGTTGGCCCTTGGGGCGGCCGTTGCGGGCGGTCTTCATCGCCTGGGCGCTGTCGATCATGGAACGCAGGTCGGCCGGGCTGGTCTTGTGGATGTCGAGGAAGTGGTTCATGGCGTTTCGCTTTTTGGCTGGTAGCCGGGGGTTTCACACCCCCGGACCCCCGTGGAGTATTTGGAAAAAGAGCAAATCAGGCGGTCGGTTCAAGGGTTGCGGCGGCCTGGTCGAGGCGGGTGAGGGCCTCGGCGATGTCTTCGTCGGGGATGTTGAGCGCGGGCAGGAGGCGCAGCACGTTGTCGGCGGCGGCTACCGTCAGCACGCCGGCATCGTAGCCGGCCTTCACCACCTCCGCCGGGGCGGGCTTGCATTTCAGGCCGAGCATCAGACCCTCGCCCCGGACGGAGTCGAAGACGGCCGGGTGGCGCGCGACCAGGCTTTCCAGGCCCTGGCGCAGCAGGGCGCCCTTGCGGGCGACCTCGGCCAGGAAGGCGGGATCGGCGATGAGTTCGACGACCTTGGCCCCCACCGCGCAGCCCAGGGGGTTGCCGCCGTAGGTGGAGCCGTGGCTGCCCGCCGTCATGCCGGAGGCGGCGCGTTCGGTGGCGAGGACCGCGCCCAGGGGGAAGCCGCCGCCGATGCCCTTGGCGACCATCATGATGTCGGGCGTCACCCCCGCCCATTCATGCGCGAAGAGCCGCCCGGTGCGGCCCATGCCGCATTGCACCTCGTCGAAGATCAGGAGCGTGCCGGTCGCGTCGCAGAGGTCGCGCAGCAGCTTCAGCTCGGCGTCGGGGACGGGGCGGATGCCGCCCTCGCCCTGGATCGGCTCGATGATCACGGCGCAGGTCTCGTCGGTGATCGCCGCGCGCAGCCCTTCGCTGTCGCCCCATTTCAGGTGGACGAAGCCGGGCATCAGCGGGCCGAAGCCCTTGACCATCTTCTCGGAGCCTGCCGCCGCGATGGCGCCGGTCGAGCGGCCGTGGAAGGCACCCTCGAAGGCGACGATTCCGGTGCGCTCGGGGTGGCCGGCGTCGTGATGGAACTTGCGGGCCATCTTGATCGCGAGTTCGGCCGCCTCGGTGCCGGAGTTGGTGAAGAAGACGGTGTCGGCGAAGGTCCGGTCGGTCAGGAGTTGCGCCAGCCGTTCCTGTTCCGGGATCGTGTAGACGTTGGACACATGCCAGAGCTTCTGCGCCTGCTCGGTCAGGGCCCGGACCAGCGCCGGATGGGCATGGCCGAGCGCGTTCACCGCGATCCCCGAGCCGAGGTCGAGATATCGCCGCCCGTCCTCGGCGGTCAGCCAGCTGCCCTCGCCCTTCACGAAGGCGAGGGGGGCGCGGTTGTAGGTCGGCAGGACGGGTGGGATCATGGCAAAGGTCCTTGAACGGATATGGCCAATGGGTGCCCGAGGGCAGTGGCCGAGTCAACGGAGGGAAGGAATGCGCCGGGGGGCGCGGGGGAGGGAAGGAATGCGCCGGGATCGGCGCGGGGGACGGCGGAAGGCTGCGGGGCGTCAGACGCGGTTGCGTCGGCGCAGGGTGGCAGCGTATCGGGTCCGGGCGGTCATGGCGCCGGCATAGCGGGACGGATCCGCGCGGTAAAGCGGAATTTCACCGGGTTCTGGCCGGGAGGGGCGCCTTTCCCCGGCGGCGTCCGGGTTCAGCCGCCCTTGCGGCCCCTGCCCCGGCGCGGATAGTATGGGCCGGTCAATGACCAGCCGGAGAGCAAGATGTCCTGGACCGACGAGCGCGTCGAGACGCTCAAGCGCATGTGGGGCGAGGGCCAGTCGGCCAGCCAGATCGCCAAGGAGCTTGGCGGCGTGACCCGCAACGCGGTCATCGGCAAGGTGCACCGGCTGGGCCTGTCGAACCGCGTCGGCGGCAAGGAGGAGGAAGAGGAGGCGCAGGCCACCCCCGCCCCGGCCGCTGCCGCGCCCCGGCCGGAACCCGTGGCGCGGCCCGAGCCCGCCGCCCCCCGGGCCGAGGCGCCGCGCCCGGCCCCTGCCTCGCCCGCCGCCCCGGCCGCGCCGGTGTCGAATGTCACGCCGCTGCCGATCCGCAAGGCCATCGTCCCGGCCGGCCAGCCGCTGCCGCCGCAGCCGAGCCTGAACGAGATCAGCCCCGAGGCGCTGGCCTCGGTGCGCGAGGTCGAGAAGCGGGCGCGGAAACTGACGCTGATGGAACTGACCGAGCGGACCTGCAAATGGCCGATCGGCGATCCGGCGACGGACGACTTCTGGTTCTGCGGCCTGCCCAGCCTGCCCGGCAAGCCCTATTGCGAGGCCCATGTCGGCGTGGCCTTCCAGCCGATGAGCGCAAGGCGCGACCGGCGGCGCTGAGACATCAGTCGCCGCGCAGGATCTCCTCCAGCGCCTTGCGGGCCTGGTCTTCCAGCGCATCGGTCGCCCCGCGGATCGCGGCGTCGCCGGGGCTTTCCTGCGGGGCGATCTCGACGCCGAGTTCGTCCTTCAGGCGCCGCTCGAGTTCCGCCTTCGCCGCTGCTTCCGCCGCCTCGGCCGCGGCCTTCGCCCGTTCGGCGGCGGCCTTCGCCTCGGCCTCCATCTTCTCGCGGGCGATGCTTTCCAGGTCGAGCCGGAAGCGCGGGCTGGCCCAGGGGCCGGTGATCAGGAGCGGCACCATCACGCCGCCGGTCCCGTCCTCGGCCGCAAGCGCGGTCGGGCGGATGCGGTAATCCAGGGTGCGGGCGCCAAGGCCGATCTCGCCCGCGCCCGAGGCGGTGAGATAGGGGGCGACCAGTTTCAGGTCGCGGTTGGTCGCCACGCCGCCGGCCATGGTGAAGGTCCCGGCCAGGCCGTCGAAGATCGTCTTCTGCCCCTCGCCGACATAGCCGGTGTCCAGCGTGCGCAGCATGCCGCCGATGTCGAGGCCGCGAAGCTCGCCCTTGCCCAGTTCCAGCGCGCCCTCGCCTTCCAGGCTGGCCATGATCGCGGCGATGGAATTGCCGACGCCGAGGAACTTCAACTCCAGATTGCCGGTCGAGAGCAGGCGGTCATAGCCCGCGAGGTCGGACAGCAGCGGCTGGGTCTGGATCCCGGCCAGGGCCAGCCTGCCGCCGACCGAGAGGCCGCCGCGGCCGTTGACCACGAAATCGCCGGTGACCGAGCCGCCATAGGCCTCCATCTGCCGGATGTCGAACACCGCCCGCGCCCGGTCGACGGTGATCACCGCGCGGGTCGCGCCGAGGGTCAGGACGCCGAGGTCGATCGAGGGCGCGGAAAGCGCGATCTCGGCATCCATCGCGGCCAGGGCGCTGACGTCGATCGCGGCCTCGGGCCAGCCGGCGGCCTGCATCCCGCCCGCGTCGCCATCGCCCATGCCGCCCCCGGGGGCGATGCGGATCGGGGCGGCGGTCAGTTCGGCCGAAAGCTTGGGCCGCGCCTCGCCGGGGCGGAGGTCGAGGTCGCCGGTCAGGCGATTGTCATCGGCCAGGATCTCGGCCCCGCGCAGGAAGGCGGTGCCGGTGTCGTCCAGCGTCAGCTTGCCCGCGACGGTCAGCGCCTTCTGCCCGAGGCCGGGCGCGGGGGCGGCAAGCGCGGTGCCCAGAAGCCCGCCCAGCGCCGGCAGGTCGGCGAGGTCGGCCCGCAGCGCGCCTTCGGCGACCAGGGGGGCGATCCCGCCGCGCCCGTCGAAGTCGAGCCGCGAGCCGCCGGCCGCGAGGGCGAGCCGGAGCGGCACCACGCGCCCGATGGCGAAGGTCGAGAACACCCCGCCGGAAAGGTCGAGCGCCACCTTCTGCCCGCCGGACAACCCGGTCGCGGTGAGGGTGAAGGGCCCCGAGACCTCGGGGATCGAGAGCCGCCCCTCGACGGCATCCAGCGCGATCACCCGGCCCGACTGCCGGTCGTCGAAGCGGATGCTGCCGCCGGTGATCCGGCCCTCGTCCAGGGTGAAGGCGGGGGCGGCGGCGGGGACGGTGCCGTCGCCCTGCGCCTGGAACACCCAGTTCGCCTGGCCCTCGGGGCTGCGTTCCAGGTTCAGTTGCGGCCGCTCGGCGGAAAGGCCGAGGATGCGGACCTCGCCGCCGAGGAGGGCGCCGAAATTGACGTCGATCGACAGGCTTTCGGCGGTGAAGAGCGGCGCCTCGCCCTGCGCCCAGTCGGCGTTGGCGATGCTGACCGGGCCGGTCGTGACGCCGAGATTGGGCCAGAAGCGCGGCCGGACCTCGCCCTGCAGCACGAGCTTGCGCCCGGTGAGGCTTTCGAATTGCGCGGCGGCGGCGGCGGCCACGCGCTCGGACGGCACCATGGCCGTGAGGCCCAGCGCCAGAAGGACCAGAACCGCCAGTCCCAGTCCGACACGGATGATCCAGCGCATGCCCGCCCTCCGGATTTTCTTGCTTTGGTCCAGAATAGGCCCCGCCGCGCCGGATTGCCAAGCAGCGGCCGGGCGCGTGGCATCAAATGGCCGAGAGCGTCAGAACCCCAGCGCGCGGGCGGCCGCCTCGATCCAGTCGCGGGCGAAGGCGTCGAAACGGGCGTCGGGCTGGCGCTTCTCCAGCGTCGGGGCCAGCGGGTCCGGGGCGCTGACCGGGGCGCCGCTGAGTTCCTCCAGCACGGCATGGCCGCAGAAGGGGACATGGACCTCGGAATAGCCGCCCTCATGCACCAGAACCAGGCGGCCAGCGCAGAGCGCAGCGGCCGCCTGCATCAGCTGGCGGGTCATCAGGCGGAAGGTCTCGGCGGTGCAGAGCATCCGGCCCAGGGGATCGACGGCCGAGGCATCGAAGCCGCAGGCGACCACGATGACCTCGGGGCGGAAGCGGTGCAGGGCGGGCAGGACCACCCGCTCCATCGCGTGCAGATAGGCCTGGTGGCCGCAACCGGGCGGCAGCGGCAGGTTGAGGTTGGCGCCGGGGGCGTTCGGGCCGCCCCGCGCCTCGACCCCGCCAGTGTCGAGCGGGTAGTTGTGTTCCTGATGCAGGCTGATCGTCAGGACCTCCGGGTCGTCCCAGAAGATCGCCTCGGTCCCGTTGCCGTGATGGACGTCCCAGTCCACCACCGCGACCCGGCGCGCCAGCCCCTCGGCCTGGGCCGCGCGGATCGCCACGGCGATATTGTTCAGCAGGCAGAAGCCGTTGGGGAAATCCGTGGTGCAATGATGCCCCGGCGGGCGGGACAGCGCATAGGCATTGGACGCCTCGCCGGTCAGGACGGCGCGCAGGGCGGCGGTCGCGAGGCCGGCCGAAAGCGCGGCGATCTGATAGCCGCCCTTGCCGAAGGGGGTGCGCAGGCCAAGCTCGCCCCCGCCCGCGTCGGAGAGCGCCCGGAAGGCCGCGAGATAGCTTTCGGGATGGACGCGGAGGAGGTCGGCCTCGGTCGCGGGATCGGCGCTGCGGCTGGCGAGATGGCGGGCAAGGCCGGTGACCTCGACCAGGTTCTTCAGCCGGCGCTTGGTCTCGGGGTTCTCGGGCAGGCCGCCGGCCAGGGGCTGCACGAGGCCCCCGACCGGAAGGGTGAAGGCGTAGTTGCCGCCGCTGTGCCAGAAGCAGCGTTCGTCGGTGAAGAAGGCGGTGGTCATGGTCGGTCTCCCTTTGCGGGCAGCCTATGGGGCATCGCAGCCGCTGACCAGAGGGGCGCGCGGGTGCGGCCGGGGCCAAAATCCTTCGAAGGATTTTGCAAAAGTTTTCGAAAACTTTTGCCCTTGCCCCGAGGCTGCGTCCGGTGGATCACCGCCCTATGTCCGAGCTTTCGCATCTGGCCCTGCCCGGCGCGACCTTCGCCGTCCGCGTCACCCCCAACGCCCGCCGCGCCGGGCTGGAACTGGCCGGCGAGGTCATCCGCATCGCGGTGACCGAGGTGCCCGAGGCCGGCCGCGCGACCGAGGCCGCCCGGGTGGCGCTGGCGCGCGCCCTTGGCGTGGCGAAGTCGCGGCTGACGCTCTTGCGGGGGGCCACGGCGCGGGACAAGCTGTTCCGGCTGGACTAGTCCGGCTTCCGCTCCAGCCGGTAGCTGCCCTCGGGCAGGTTCAGCGCGGCGGCGAGGTCGCGGACCTGGCTGAGCGACAGGGTGATCCGCAGCACCTCCTCGGTGCGGGGGTCAAGCTGTTCCAGGGTCACGCAATCCTCGAAGGCGGCGATGGTCACATCCTCGATCAGCGGCAGTTCCTCGCCATCGTCGACGAGGGTGATCACGGTGGCGTCGAATTCGTGCTCGATGGTGAACATGGCTGGAAGGCTAGCGCCATGGGCCCCGTCCGGCAAGGCATGACAGCTGCGTGAGGCGGGCTTTCCCCCGCCGGGCGATTTGCTACCCTGCCGCCGTCCCCGCCCCCCCGTCCCCGACCGAGGTTTTCCGATGCGCCTGTCCCTGATTGCCGCCCTGCTGGTTTCGCTGGGCGGCTGCGTGCCGACCTATTCGCCGCCCCCCGCCGTCGCGATGGCCGCGCCCCCTGCCCCGCGTCTTGCCGCCGAGGATGCGGCGCGGAGCTTCCTGACGGTGGTGGCGCGGGTCGAGCCGGTGGCCGAGGCGCAGTGCCGGGCGCGCGGCGTGGCGGGGAATTGCGACTTCCGCATCGTGGTGGACGACCGGCCGGGCCAGCCGCCGAATGCCTTCCAGACGCTCGACCGCTTCGGCCGGCCGGTGATCGGCTTCACGCTGGCGCTGATCGGCGATGCGCGCAACGCGGACGAACTGGCCTTCGTCCTGGGCCATGAGGCGGCGCATCATGTCGCGGGCCATATCCCGCGCCGCAAGGACCAGGCGCTTTCCGGCGCGCTTCTGGCCGGGGTGCTGGCCCAGGCCAGCGGGCTGACGCCGGACGAGGTGCGCGCGGCGCAGGACCTGGGGGCCGAGGTCGCGGCGCGGGGCTATTCCCGCGACTTCGAGCTGGAGGCCGATGCGATGGGGGCCGAGATTGCGCTTCTCGCCGGCTACGATCCGCTGCGCGGCACCGGCTTCTTCGACCGGCTGCCCGATCCCGGCGACCGCTTCCTCGGCTCGCATCCGCCGAACGCCGAGCGCAAGGCGATGGTGCTGGCGACGGTGCGCCGCTTGCGCGGCAATTGATCTGCGTCAAGGCAGGGCCGGGTCTTCCGGCGCATCCTGCTGCCAGATGGAGGGGGCGGGGATGATCGGGTATCCGGAAGCACCGAAAGCCTGGTGGCTGACAAGGGGAATGGCGCGCATCTCGGGCGTGAACCTGCCGCGCGCGGTGGTCGAGGGCTGGCTGCAGCGCGACGAGCTGGAGGACCTGGTCACCCGCTGCGCCGCCTGCCGCCGGAGCGCCGATTGCGAGGCCTGGCTGGCCTGTTCGGGGAATGCGAGTTCGATGCCCGGCTTCTGCCCGAACAAGGCCCGGATCGAGGCCCTCGTCTCATGAATTTCCTGCGCGTTTTCCCGGGCTTCTTCCCTTGGCCCCGCGCATGACCTGCGGCGCCTGACCACCTCCCGGTCGGGCGCCGCCCTTTCGCTTTGGGGCTGCATCCCGCCGCGCGCCGTGGCAGTATCGCCCGATGATCGTCCTGGAAGACATCCTGCGCGACCGCGGCTCGCGCTATGCGGCCTCGGCCGGCCCGGTGCGGGGCCGCGCCGGGATCGAGGCCTTTCTCACCAGCCTGCGGCAGAGGCGCAAGTTCGCCAAGGCGACCCATCACAGTTGGGCCGCGGTCCTGTCGGACGAGGGGCCGCTGAAGGGCGACGACGGCGAGGCGGGCGCCGGGGCGGTGATCCTGAAGATGCTGGAGCGCGAGGGCCTGGTCGATCACATCGTCGTGGTCACGCGCTGGTACGGCGGGGTGCATCTTGGCGGCGACCGCTTCGCCCATGTCGTGACCTCGACCCGCGCGGCGCTGGCGGCGCTGCGGGACCGTTCAATTCAAGAATTGGAATAATTCTCTTTGGCGCGGGCGGCCAAGGGTCTACCCTGTCGCCGCGGGCGGGAAGACCCGCATTTTCCAAAGGGACGGACATGAACATCTCGCGCGGATTTCTTCTGACGGGTGCGGTCTATCTTCTGATCGGCATTCTCTTCGGCTCTTACATGGGGGCCAGCGGCAACCACGAGCTTGCGCCGGTGCATGCACATATCAACCTGCTGGGCTTCACCCTGATGACGGTCTTCGGGCTGGGCTACCGGCTGATCCCGGCGCTGGCCGAGGGGCTGCTGCCCCGGCTGCATTTCTGGCTGCACCAGCTGGGGGGCCTCGGCCTATTGGCCGGGCTGTTCCTGATGATGAGCGGCAGCGTCCCGGCCGAGACGATCGGGCCGATGTTTCCGATCTTCGAGGGCGCGATCCTGGTGGGCGTGCTTCTGTGGCTGACCAACCTGCTGCGCCGGGCCTGACCGGAACCGGACGCCCGGCCCGCCGGGCGTCCGGGATCCAGCGTCCTGCCGCGATCCTTCCACGGTTATTCCATTGAACTGCCTGTCTTTCGCTTTAACATCGCCGGGATGTGAGGAACCCGTGGAGCGGATCGCCCAATGCCAGAGCTTCATCCCATCCTGCTGTGCGGCGGCTCCGGCACGCGGCTCTGGCCGCTGTCGCGCAAGAGCTTTCCCAAGCAGTTCGTGCCGCTGACCGGCGAGACGACGCTGTTCCAGGCGGCGGCGGCGCGGATGGCGGGGGTGCCGGGGGTCGCGGCGCCGGTCGTGGTCACCAATTCCGACTTCCGCTTCATCGTGACCGAGCAGCTGGCCCATGCCGGGGTCGACCCCGGCGCGGTGCTGATCGAGCCTTCGCCGCGCAACACCGCGCCGGCGATCCTGGCCGCGGCGCTGCATCTGCTGGCCCGCGACCCCGGGGCGCTGATGCTGGTCATGCCGACCGACCACGAGATCCCGGACCGCGAGGCCTTTCGCGCCGCCGTGGCCGCCGGGATGCCGCAGGCAGAGGCGGGCCGGATCGTCACCTTCGGCATCCGGCCCGACCGGCCCGAGACCGGCTATGGCTGGCTTGAACTCTCGGCCCGGCCCGAGAGCGGCCGGGCGCAGCCGCTGGTCCGCTTCGTCGAGAAGCCCTGCGCCGAACGCGCCGCCGCGATGCTGGCCGAGGGGCGCTATCTGTGGAACGCGGGCATCTTCCTGATGGCGGCCGCCACGCTGAAGGCCGCCTTCGAGGCGCATGCGCCCGAGCTTCTGGCCCCGGTGGCCGAAGCCGTGCAGGAGGCGCGGGCGGACCTGGGCTTCCTGCGCCTGGCCGCCGGCCCCTGGGAGAAGGCGCGCGACATCTCGGTCGATTTCGCGGTGATGGAACGGGCGGACAACCTGGACGTGGTGCCCTTCGACGGCGCCTGGTCCGACCTTGGCGACTGGAACGCGGTCTGGCGCGCGGCCGAGGTGGAGGGCCTGGCCACGCATGGCGCGGTCACCACGATGGATTGCTCGGGCAGCCTGATCTGGTCCGAGACCGAGGCCATGCATGTCATGGGGATCGGGCTGAGCGATACCGTGGTCGTCGCCATGCCCGATGCGGTGCTGGTCGCCGACCGCTCGCGCACGCAGGAGGTGAAGGAGGCGGTCGCGGCGCTGAAGCAAAGGGGCGCGCGCCAGGCCGAGATCTTTCCGCGCGACCATCGCCCCTGGGGCTGGTTCGAGACGCTGGCGCTTGGCGACCGTTTCCAGGTGAAGCGGATCGTCGTCCATCCCGGCGCGGCGCTGAGCCTGCAAAGCCATGTCCACCGGGCCGAGCATTGGGTCGTCGTCTCGGGCACCGCCAGGGTCACGATCGACGGCGAGGCGCGGCTGCTGACCGAGAACCAGTCGGTCTATGTGCCGCTGGGCGCCGTGCACCGGATGGAGAACCCCGGCCGCGTCCCGGTGGTGCTGATCGAGATCCAGACCGGCAGCTATTTGGGCGAGGATGACATCATCCGCTACGAGGACGTCTACGCCCGCGGCCAGGGCGCGAAGGGCTAGTCCAGCCGCCGGGTCGCCCCGTCGCCGAACTCCAGCACCTCGACGCCCGTCAGGCGGGCCGTGCCAAGCGGCCCGGTCACGCGCCAGACGTCACCCTCGGGCGTGACCTCGTACTCGGCTTCCGGGCCGGGCAGGATATAGCGATCCTCGCCCGCGCCGCCCGAGATGCCGTCCGCGCCGGGGCTGGCGGGGAAGCTGTCGTCGCCGCCGCGGCCGGCCAGGAAATCCTCCTCGTCGGTGCCCTCCATCCGGTCGTCGCCTTCGGTGCCGGCCAGGGTCACGCCCTGCAGATACTGCGGCCCGCCGCCCTCGCCCCACCAGGAGCCGCCCTCGGCCTGGCGCGCAAGGACGAAATCCGCCCTTGCGGTATGGTCGCCGGGATAGGCCAGAAGGCCCCAGGAGCCCCAGCGCGACGGCACGCCCATCTCGACATATTGCATGAACGGCCCCTGCCCGATCCCGCGCCAGCCGTCCCAGAGCTGGGCATAGAGCGCGCCCATCTCGGGGCTGCGCACGAAATCCGCCAGAAAGGCGCTTTGCCGCGCGGCCTCCTCCTCGGTCAGGCCCTCGACGGCGAAACTGTGGTGGACATGCTGGCCACCCTCGTAGAGCACCAGCCGCAGGCCGTGGCTTGCGGCCAGGTCGCGCTGCTGGCCAAGCCAGTCGAGGACGCCGGGGATCGAATCCTCGACCGCGCCGGCCTGCGAGATGCCCTGGAAGACCCAGGACCAGGCGCTGGCCCCCATCGTCTCGGCGCGGGTGATCAGCTCGGGGCGCAGCGCGGGATCGCTGACCAGGGCGCCGCCGAAATAGCTGGTCGCGGCCAGTTCCTCGAAGACCTGGTCCGGCGGCACGAAGGTCTGGGGCTCGCGCGCGGCCCAGTCCGGCGCGGTCACGAGAATGTCGCTGAGCCAGGGATTTGCGGCCTGGGTGGCCAGGACATTGACCAGCCGGGCCCCGGCCTCGTCGCCGAAGACCTCTTGCCAGATCAGGGCGACCTCCGTCGCGCGCCGGGCGTGAAAGCTGAAGATCGCGGGCCAGTCCTCGGCCACCTCGTCGCCCCAGGCGGCGATGGCCTGGTCGCGCAGCCAGTGGAACTGGGTGAAGGCCGCATTCCAGGTTTCGTTGGAATATTCGACATGCGCCTTGAGCCGCGGATCGAGATGGTCGCGCACATAGGTCGCGAAGGCCCGGACATAGGCGTCGTCGGCGGCATGGGGCATGGTGAACCAGGGATCGGCGCCGGCCTCGTTGGCCAGGCGCACCATCACCTCGACCGGCGCGCCCCGTTCGGTCCAGCTCGCCTCGTCGGGCCGGGGACGGGTCGCCCAGGTCAGGGCGGCCGCGCCGGAGTTGACCGAGATCCAGTCCGAAAACCGCAATTCGCGCCCGTCGGCGATGACCGCGAGCCAGTCGGGATCGAACATCGCCCCGGCGTCGAGGAGATCGGCCCGGTCCGCCCGGACGATCGACAGGGCGCGGACCGGATCGCCGGTGTCGAGCGCGGTGATGTCCAGCCAGACCTCGGCCCCGGTCCGGTTCTCGAAGACGATCCGGCCGGGGCCCGCATGGACCACCCGCGCCGAGCCGCCAAGCTGGATCGTGCCATGCCCCTGATAGGTCAGGATATAGAGACCCTTGCGCCCCTCGGTCCCGTAGGTGTCGCTCCAGGCCCAGATCGTGCGGATCCCGGCCATTCCGGGGGGAATCCGCAGCGGATAGCCCTGGGCGTCGAGATAGCCGCCGGCGACCAGCGCCTCATGCGACATGCTTTCCCATTCGTCGGGCGCGAAGGCGAAGAACGGCCGCATCAGGCGGGCGAGATCGAGAAAGGGCCTGGCGGTGCCCCAGTCGGTCAGCGCGTCCAGCCCCCAGGCCACGACCGGATCGGCCACGCCCCGCGCCTCGGCAAGGGCCGGGAGCGGGGCAAGACCGAGGGCGGCCGAGACCAGAGCGCAGCCAGCCGAACTGCAGGCGATGCCGACGTGACGCATGGCGCTTCCACCTTTCATCGGACCCTTTGCCGCACGCTACTCCGCCAAGGGGATTCGGGTCCAGTCGGGGCTGAAATCCGGTTCCCGGGAGGGAACCGAATCGGTTTTGCGGGCGGAATGCGATTCGTTTCGGGGGTTCGCCGCGGAGTCACGCCATCGGGATGGGGGGTAATGAAGGATTTACCGTTTCCGCAACACGGACAGTCGGAGCCGCCGCCCGCCCGGCCGGACCCATTGAAGAATATGGAGGAAATGTGTTCGGAATCCGGCAAATCGGGCGGTTGCGGCGGTTCTGGCGAGGCCTCCGGCAGGCCGGCGGCGGGGCCGGCCAGCACAACCACAGGATGTAAGTCCGTGAAAAGAAACCATTTTTGCGCGCGATCCGGGCACAAGGTAGGATTCTCCCGATTGCCGGCCCGCCGATCCCGATGGTAGGGTCACATACGAAAGTCGGTCCCCTATATGTCCTTACGGCGGCTCCGCTTTGAAAAAAGCTAATCGTTCGCGTTTTTGGTCGTTCGGAGAGTTGGCGGAATAACACCGCGTGGGAGTGTCAGAAGATGAATGTGCCCAGACCCGGCAGGGAAGTAGATTTCGGACGTTCCGGCTCGGTTCACCACAGAATGATCGGGGAGGCTTCCCCCGAGGGATTCTATCGCCGTTTCGGCAAGCGCCTGTTCGACATCTGCGTTGTCCTTCTGATGGTGCCCTTCGTCGTTCCGGTCCTTCTCGTCCTGATGCTGCTGGTCGCGCGGGATTTCCATTCGCCGCTCTATCGCCAGGACCGGGTGGGGCGCGGGGGCCGGGTCTTCACCTTCTGGAAGCTGCGGACGATGGTGCCGGACGCCAAGTCGCATCTGGAAAGCTACCTGTCCCAGAACGAGGAGGCCCGCAACGAGTGGGAGGAATACCAGAAGCTGACCTGCGATCCGCGGGTCACGCCGATCGGGAATCTCCTGCGGAAAAGCTCGCTGGACGAGTTGCCGCAGCTGTGGAACGTGCTGAAGGGCGACATGAGCCTGGTCGGGCCGCGCCCGATGATGCCCGAGCAGCGCCCGCTTTATCCGGGTCATGCCTATTACTCGCTGCTGCCGGGGGTGACGGGCCTGTGGCAGGTCTCGGACCGCAACGGCTCGACCTTTGCGCAACGGGCAGAGTTCGATGCGGTCTACGACATGGACGTCTCGCTGGCGACGGATGTCCGGGTGCTGTTCGCTACCGTGGGCGTTGTCCTGCGCGGAACCGGGAAGTGACGCGGGCCAGGAATTTGCGCGCGTCCCCTTGAGACCGGCGCCTTTCGCGGATCTCCAGCAGGGCAAGGCCCGCGAAGACCGCCAGGGCGCCGGTCAGCGGATAGGCAAGCAGCGCGATCCAGAGCGGGGCGGACAGCAGGACCAGCGCGATGGTTGCAGCCAGGGCTGCAACCGTCGCGATCAGAAGAATTCCCAGGACCATCCGTCTTTGCTCCCCTGAGCAGCCGTTCCTCGGCGCCGCTTGCGATGGGCCGATGGGTCGCTGGTATGGGACCAAATGCTACGTGAGTGCCAGAGGTTTCACATCACGCATCCGTGGCGCTTGGCGAGTCTCCGCCGAGCGGGGGGGCCGGGTGGCGGATGATGACCGGCCGGGGTGGCAGCGCGCTAGTGGCGGAGGGGGATCTGCTTGACCGGCGCCTCGGCATAGCTGGGAACGGCGGGGTGATCCTGCCCGGCCACCGCGGCGATGGCGCCGCCGACCAGCAGCGCAAGCGCGCCGGACAGGGCGTAAAGCAGGAAGAGAGCCCAGACCGGCAGCCCCAGCGCCATTCCCGCCATCACCGCAACCACGGCCGAAACCAGTGCAAGGATCAGCATTCTGGCGAGCATTTCCGGTATCCCTCGTGTTGTCCCGACCCCGTTTCGCAGAAATGTGTTACCGACTCGTGGCGAAAGTGAGGCAGGAAACGCTGCGATTGTGAAGTGAATCGCCGATTGCACATAAATCACAGGTTGCGCGCCCGACGGCCAGCTCCGCCCGCCGGCGCGGGCCTGTCGCGGCTGGCGGCGAGGTCCGTGACCAGGCCCCAGCTGCGCCGGGGCGGAGGAGCGGAGCGCACCGCCTCGCCTTCCGCGCGCGGGACATGGGCATGGCGCCCCAGAAGCGCCCCGCCGATCAGCCAGGTGACGGGCGTCAGCGTGGCATTGGCCAACAGGTCCAGCAGGTTCGCGGCCATCACCAGCGCCAGCCCCGCGGTCGCCGGACTCAGCCCGAGTTTCCGGCCATTGCGCGCCAGCAGCAGGATCGGCAGCGTCAGCAGTCCGAAGCTGGCGATATAGCCCAGCCAGCCGAAGCTGCCGATCGAGATGATCCAGGCCCCGTCGGTGACGCTGGTGCTCTGGCCGGATTCGGGGTTGTGGATCAGCGGCCTGCCCCAGGTGCCCCAACCCGCCAGGGGCCGCAGCGCCGCACGTTCCATCAGCGCCTCCTCGTTCGCCACGCGGAATTCGAACGAGTCGGCCCGATCGCCGCTGATGCTCCGCGCAAGGGCGATCACCCGGTCCACCGGCACCACCTGCGCTGCACGCAGCATCGGATAAAGCAGCACCGCCCCGGCGACGAGGGCCGCCAGAAAGAGCTGCCCCCGCACGCCCAGGAGGAGGATGGCAGGCAGGAAGGCAAGGACGATGAGGAAGGCCCCAAGGCTTTTGCACAGCAGCAGGATCACCAGGAGGTAGATCGCCGCGAACAGCCACTGGCCCGCGCGGGCGCCCTCGGCCAGCCGCTGCCGCCAGAGCGCAAGCGCGGCCAGGACCGACATCGCCACCAGGATCGCCAGCCACAGGCCATGGTGCAGGAAGACCACCGGCCGGAACCCGCCCGCCCGGACGTGCTGCAGGAAGTCATGCGGGAAGAAGCCATAGAGCATGTTGTTCAGCTGCGGGCTCATCCGCACCTCGAAGAGGATCGGCAGCGAATAGCAGAGCAGGGCCAGGACCAGCATCTTCAGCAGCGCCACATGGCTTTCGGGCGAGGCGAAGAGACGTTGCGCCAGCAGGAAGGGCAGGATCGAGATCGCCAGGGCTCCGATGACCGAGGCCGCATCGTAGATTCGCAGGCCGGGGATGACGAACCTGCCGACGATGACGGGATCCGCGTTGGTCAGCACCGTCAGGAACGGCGAGACCAGGAGCAGGACCAGAAGCGCGTTCGCCAGCCAGTGCCGCCGCGGCGCCGGGTCCGGGGCCCCGCGGGCGCGCCCGCCCGTCCGCGCCGCGCCGACGCCCAGCAAGAGCATCACCTCCGCGCCGAGGACCGGCACCCCGTCCTTGTCCACCACGGGCACGCCCGGCAGGTCGAGGCCCGCCTGAGTCGGCAGGACCAGATAGCCCGCAAGCACCGACCAGCCGAAGGCCTGGGCGGCGGGAAGCAGGCGAAAGAGGGCAAGGACCACGATCGGCCAGCCGAAAAGGACGACATAGGCAAGGGTGTTGGGCATCGTCTCGACAGTCGGGCGGGTCTGGCAGTTCCGCAGTCTCGCACCAAATCCACGCCCGCGTCCACCCCGACCCTGCCCCGCCCCCGCCGGCGATGAACCGGGGCCATTGCGCTGTCGCGGCCCGGGATTGTTTCCGGACCTGCGGGGGAATTCAGGAAGCGTTTGCAGGCATCTGCTTCCGGCGGCATGCTTGGCGGATATCCGGTCCGGCGTGAGTCGGGGCTTCACCGGGGGAAAGGGTATTTCGCGATGCCAACCGACGTCGCAGTCATCATTGTCAACTACGGCACGCCCCGGATGGCGATCACGGCGGCGGACAGCGTGCTGAGCCGCGCGCCCGACGGGTTGTCGGTCGAGATCCATATCGTCGACAACGCCTCGCCGGGCGATGACCGCGAGGTCCTGTCCGAAGCGGCCGCCCGCTGGGGCGAGGATGTCACGCTGCATTTCGAGGCGGTCAACCACGGCTTCGGTCGCGGCAACAACCTGGTGCTGCGCCAGCTGGCCGCCCGTCCCCAGCCGCCGGACAAGGTCTATCTGCTGAACCCCGACGCGCGGCTGGTCACCAATGCGGTGGCCGAGCTGGCGGCCTTTCTGGACGCCCATCCCAGGGCCGGGGTGGTGGGCAGCGGCATCGTGGACGAGACGACGCTGAAGCCCGTGGTCTGCGCCTTCCGCTTTCCCGGCCTGGTGTCCGAGTTCAGCAGCGCGCTGCATATCGGGCCGATCTGGCGGATGTTGAAACGCTGGCAGGTGCCCTTTCCGCCGGGCATTCCGCAGCAGGAGGTCGACTGGGTCTCGGGCGCCTCGATGATGGCGCGGCTCTCGGCGCTGGCCGAGGTGGGGTTCTTCGACTCCGACTTCTTCCTCTACTACGAGGAGGTGGACCTGATGCACCGGATGAAGCGGCGCGGCTGGGAGGTCTGGCACCTGCCCGAGGCCAAGGTCACCCATGTCGCCGGGGCCGCCACCGGGGTCAGCAGCGCCGATCCCGAACGCCCGCCCCTGCCCGGCTACTGGTTCGACAGCTGGCGCTTCTATTTCGAGAAGACGCATGGCCGCGCCGGTGCCCGCGTCGTGGCCCTGGCCCGCTGGATCGGGACGCTGCTGGGCGATCTGCAATGCCGGCTGCGGCGCAAGCCCGTGAAGGGTCCGCGGAACTTTGCCACCGACTTCCGCCAGCAGGTGCTGCGGCCATTGTTCGGCGCGGTGCTGCCCAGCCGCCCCTCGACCAGGTGAGCGACCCCCCGAAGGTCGCCGCCGTCCTGATCGGGCGCAACGAGGGCGCGCGGCTGCTGGCGGCGCTGGCCTCGATCCCCGGGGAGGTGTCGCCGGTGGTCTATGTCGATTCCGGCTCGACCGACGGATCGGTCGCGGCGGCCGAGGCGGCGGGGGCGCGGGTGGTGCGGCTGGACCTGTCGCGCCCCTTCACCGCGGCCCGCGCCCGGAACGAGGGTTTCGCCGCGCTGGGGGCCGAGGTGCCGGAATATGTGCAGTTCATGGATGGCGACTGCACGCTGGACCCCGGCTGGATCGGCGTCGCGCGCCGCTTTCTTGACGACCATCCGCAGGTCGCGGTGGCCTGCGGGCGGCGGCGGGAGCGGTTTCCCGAGGCCTCGGTCTACAACCGGCTTTGCGATGCCGAATGGAACACGCCGCCGGGCCGCGCGCTTGCCTGTGGCGGCGATGCGCTGATGCGTGGCGCGGCCTTCGCGGCGGCGGGCGGATACGATCCCGGCCTGATCGCGGGCGAGGAGCCCGAGCTTTGCCTGCGCCTGCGCGCCGCGGGCTGGGAGATCTGGCGGCTGGATGCCGAGATGACGCTGCATGACGCGGCGATGACCCGGTTCTCGCAATGGTGGCGGCGGACGCGCCGGGCCGGCCATGCCTTCGCCGAGGGGGCGGCGCTGCATGGCGCCCCGCCCGAACGGCATTTCCGGCGCGAGACCCGAAGCGCGCTGGCCTGGGGGCTGGGCCTGCCGGCGGCGATCCTTTTGGGCGCGGCGCTGGCCGGCCCCTGGGCGCTCGTCCTGCTGCTGGCCTGGCCGGCGCAGTTCCTGCGGCTGGCGCCCCGGCTGGGTCCGACGCGGGCGGCCTTCCTGATCCTGGGCAAGCTGCCCGAGGCCCTGGGCGCGATGGAATACTGGTGGGGCCGCCTGACCCGCACCCGGCGCGGGCTGATCGAATACAAATAGGCTCAGCCCGCCAGGGCCAGGATCGCGGCCCAGTTCCACCACAGCGCCAGCGCCATGCAGACTGCCCCCAGAACGGCGAAGGCCAGGTCGTGCAGCGGATCCCAGGCTCCGTGCCGCGCCACCAGCCAGACCAGCGCCGGATAGGCGGCGACCAATGCGAGGAACTGGCCGACCAGCGCCCAGAACAGCCCGCCCGCCTGCAGTCCGAGCAGAAGCCCGGCCCCGACCAGCGTCGCCTTCAGCGCCGTGACGATGAAGAACTTCTGCGAATCCCCCGCCGCCAACGCGGCATGGTCATAGGTCATGCCGATGATCACCGGGACCTGGATGCAGGCGACCAGCACCACGACCCCGCCCGCGTCATGATAGCGCGCATCGTAAAGCACCCCGACCAGCCAGGGGCCGAGCAGGGCCGCAAGCGTCGTCAACGCGATCAGCCCGCCGCTGACCAGAACCCGCATCCGGCGCAGCTTCAGGAAGTTGTCGCGCGACTGGCCGGGGGGACGCTCGCGGTAGATCGGGATGAGCATCCGCACGATCGCGACACCGCCCAGCATGGCCGGGAAGCTGCCCAGGAAGAAGCCGATGTTGTAGATGCCGAAGGCGTCCAGCGGCAGGAACTTGCCCAGGATCAGCTTGTCGCCCTGGGCCAGGAAGAAACCGAAGATCGAGCTGACGAAGATCCACTTGCCGAAATGCACCAGCTCGCTGACGGCGGTCCCCTCCCAGCGCAGGCGGTTGCGCTGGCCCGGCAGATAATGCGCCGCCAGCAGCACCTGCAGCGCCGCCGCAGCCAGGCTGCCCAGCACCAGCGCCCAGACCGAGCGCAGCCAGGCCGCAAGGGCCACCATCACGACCAGCGCCAGCACCTGCGCCACCAGATCCAGAAGTATCAGCCGCCCCAGCCGCAGATGCCGGTTCGCGGTCTCGCGCCGGGTCGGCATCAAGCCCTGGATCAGGAACTGGACCGAGGCCAGCGTCAGCATCCCGACCAGGAGAGGCTCGTCGTAGAAGGAGGCGAGCGGCCGGGCCAGCGCGCAGCAGGCAAGGAACAGCAGGAGGCCGCGCAGGATCTGCAGCGTCCAGGCGGTGTCCAGGAAGTCGGGTTCGTCGCCGCGCGGGCTGCGGGCGATGGCCGGTCCGGTGCCGACATCCGAGAACATCGACAGGCCGACCAGGAAGACGGTGACCAGCGCCATCAGGCCGAAGGCCTCGGGGAACAGAAGCCGGGTGAGGACGAGGTTGGAAAGCAGCCGCAAGAACTGCGACAGGCCGAAGCTGCCGACCGACAGGACCGCTCCGCGCAGGACCTTGGCGGTGAGGCTGGCGCCGCTGAAAAGGCCGGTGATCCGCACGCCCGGGGTCACGCCGCGCCCGTCACAGTTCCGGCGCGGCGGCCAGAGGGCGGGGGCAATGCGTCAAACTGGCCAGGGCTGCGCATTCTCACCGCGTTCATCGCAGGACCCCGCCCCGCGCGGCAGTCCGATCGCCGGCACGATACGCCGGTGCCGCTCTCCGCCGCAAGGCCCCGCGGCGACCGGCGGGGGGGCCTGCCACTCATCCGGCCGGAACGCCGCTGCGGGGGTAGGTCCGGGCGACCTCCCAGGCGATCCGCTTGAAATAGCGGGCCTGTTCGCGGCTGAGCGTGTCGCCGGGGACGGCCAGCCGGTCGGGCAGTTCGGCCGGATCGCGCTGGTAGATCACCGCGTAGACAAGGCAGGTGATCGCATAGCGTCCCAGGTCGTTCAGGTGGATGTCGTCGTCGAATACCTCGCCGATCGAGGCAAGGCCGGGGGCCGCGCCCGCCGCGATGTCGTCGTGAAGCCGCAGCATCAGGCGGTGGCCGGGGATCATGTAGACCGGCGGCATTCCCCGCGGCCGGTTGGCATTGGCGTCGTCCTGCATCCGCTCCCAGCGCGCGCCGTCCTGCTCCAGCCGGTCGCGGAAGGGGATCCCCGCCTGCTCCTGGCCGGGGCCGGGGTCCTGCAGCCCGGTCCATGTCGAATACAGCATGACCTCCGCGCCCTTGCCGCCGTTGCCGTGCGTCCAGGCATGCTCGACCCAGAGGCCCAGGTAATGCAGCGTATCGTCCCGGAAATACTCCTCGTTCGTGGTCAGCGGCACCGCCTCGGTGATCACCAGAAGCTCGAACTCGTCGATGTTCAGCTTTGCGTCGGGATAGTCGGTGGCATGGTCCCAGCGCCAGCGCATCGGCGAGCCGGGAATGGTGCGGGCGTGGATCGTCTCGTAGGGGTTCGTTCCGGGCCGGGTCGCCGTGGCCAGGATCAGCCGCCCCGGCCAGGGATGCGCGCCGTAGGTATCCGTCAGGCTGTGCCCGCTGTGGATCTGCCGCACGGTGAGCGGGCTGGCCTTGCGCGGCGGCAGGTCCTGCGCCACGGCCAGTCCCGTCAGGAGGAGAAGTCCCGCCAGCGCCTTGCCGGCCTGGATGAGATAGCTGCCCATTCGCGGTCCTCCCTTTGCCAATATCATCGTCCCCGCGTCCAGTCCCCGGAATGGCGCTGCAGGCGCACGGCGACATGGACGGCGAGATAGGCCGCCAGACCCGGCGGATCCGAAAGCGCGAGCCGGGCAAGGAGGGCCGGTGTCACCGGGGCCTTGCCCTCGTTCGCAAGCAGGCGGGGAAAGCGGTCGGCGATCTGCGCCACGCCGGCATCCTGCCTGCGCCGGACCCGGACCAGATTGGCGAAGCCCTCGACCATGGGCCAGTGGTAGCGCAGCGGCACCTCGTGGCGCTCGTCGGGGCGAAACTGCAGCCGCGCGAAGGTGTCGTCCGAGATGATCTCCGGCCAGGCCCCCCAGCGCGCCCGTCCCGGCCGGTTCAGCGCGAAGAGGCCGGCCCCGACGGCGCCCGACCGCACGAAGGGCAGGCGCGCCCAGATCCGGGCATAGGCGCGGGTGAAGCGGCTTCTTGCGGGCGCGATCGCGAGGCGGCCGGTGGCATAGCGCGGAACCGGCGTGTCCAGCACCTCGGCCAGCGCGGCCAGCAGGCCCTGGTCGCAGGTCACATCGGCGTCGAGATAGGCCAGCGCGCCTCCGCTGGCTGCGGTTTCGCCCGCCGCAAGGGCGCCAAGCTTGCCGCCTTGCGCCAGTTCCAGCACGACCAGCCGCCAGCCGCGCGCGGCGAAGGCGGGCGCGGCCGACCGGGCGCGACCGGCGGTGTCGTCGGTGCAGCCATTGGCCACCACGATCACCTCGACCGGGCCGCCCGCCGGCTCCGCCTGACCCGCCAGCGCCGCAAGGCAGGGGCCGATCCAGGCCTCCTCGTTGCGGGCGGCGATCAGGACGGTCAACGCCGGAACAGGGGAAGTCATCAGCGATCCTGGCTGAAGGATTTGCCCTGCGAGCATATGCCGGGCCGGTCGAAAGGCAAGCGGGCCGGGGAAAGCGGAAACAATGCGCATGATGCCATGGCGCAGCGGGTGAAGCTGGCGACAATGGCTGCGAGGCCGCCGGAATCGCTTCTGGCCGGCAGGAAGCCGTGCTAGCGTCGGGCCGAATTGAGCCATGAGTCCATATATTTGGCGCAGGGCCCAGGGATGCAACGACCGCCTGTCCCTGGCAGCGATCCTGCGCCGGACAGGAGTGATGATGAGCCGGAAGATCAGGGTCGGGTTGGCCGGCCTCGGCAAGATGGGGCTGTCGCATTTTGCCCTGGTGAACGCCCATCCCGATACCGAGACGGTGGCCTGCGACGCGACCGGGATGCTGGTCGACATGCTGTCGCGCAATATCCCGAACCGGCTTTACCGCGACTACGACCGGATGCTGGCGGAAGAGCAGCTGGACGCGGTGGTGATCAGCACGCCCTCGCGGCTGCATGGCGGCATGGTGCGCGCCGCGCTGGACCGCGGGATCCATGTCTTCTGCGAGAAACCCTTCTGCCTGGACTGGCGCGAATCCGAGGCGCTGGCCGATCTGGCCGAGGCCCGGGGGCTGGTGGGCCGGGTCGGCTATCACTACCGCCATGTCGGCGCCATGCGCGAGATGAAGCGGATCGTCGATGCCGGGGCCCTGGGCCGGATCACCCATGTCCTGGCCGAAGCCTATGGCCCGGTCGTCCTGCGCCCGAAAAAGCAGACCTGGCGCAGCCGCAAGTCCGAGGGCGGCGGCTGCCTTTACGACTATGCGGCCCACCCCCTCAACCTGCTGAACTGGCTGTTCGGCGCGCCCGAGCGCGTGTCGGGCAGCGTGCTGGGCAGCGTCTTCTCGGACGAGATCGACGACGAGGTCTTCGCGACGCTCTCCTTCCCCGGCGGCACGACGGCGCAGCTTTCGGTCAACTGGAGCGACGAGAGCCACCGCAAGATGTCGACCAAGCTGTCGCTGATCGGGACCAACGGGCGGATCAACGTCGACCGGCAGGAATGTCAGGTCTACCTGCGCGCGCCGGTGGCGGGCCTGCCGGACTATGGCAAGGGCTGGACGGTGCGCTATACCACCGAACTGACCGAGGACCCCTGGTTCTACCTGCGGGGCGAGGAATATTCGCACCAGATCGACGATTTCGTCCGCGCGGTCCGCGACGGCGCCGGGCGCACCGGGGAAAACGACTTCCGCTCGGCCGCGTTGACCGACCGGACCATCGCGATGATCCTGGCCGATGCCGCGGGCGAGACCGTCGCCGCCCCGGCCGCCGTGGCGCAGTCGCCGGCCGCGCGCCGCGGGCTGGGCTGGTTCATGCGCGGGCGGGAAGGCTGAGGGGGAACGGAATGGACAGGCTGCTTTTCGGCGACAACCAGTTCTTCGGCATCAACCACATGTCCGAGGAAAAGGCCCGCGCCCAGGCCATGCGCTTTCAGGATACCGACGCGATCATGGCGGTCCTCGACGCGGCCTATGACGCGGGCATCCGCACCTTCATGTGCACCACCCACGACCGGATCGCCGAGGTCTGCGACCGGATCCGTGCCGATCCTGCCCGCTATGCCGACTTCCAGTTCTATCCCTGCATGCCCTATGCCCACAAATACGCCAATGCGGTGACCGAACACGGGATGTTCGGCGCGCTGAGCCAGTTCATGCCCGAGGAGGGCCTGTTCCGCACCGCGCTGCGTGGGGGGGCGGCGCTGGCGGCGAAGGATGTCGAGGGCATCGCGAAGCTGCTGATCGACGTCGAGATGAAGATGTTCGCCGGGCTGAAGACGCCGGTGGTGCTGATCCAGAACGTCTTCACCGACCTCCTGCTCGGCATGGGCTACACCCGCGCCTTCCGGGTCTTCCACGACCATGTGCGCGACCGCTACGGCGCCGAGGCCGGGTTCATCACCATGAACCTGCCGATGCTGCACCGGGCGCTTCAGGCCGAGGGGATCGAGAATCCGATCATCTGCAGCAACATCAACAAGATCGGTTTCCGCATGTGCGGCGGGCCCGATCTCTATGCCGAGGTGCTGCGCAGCGGGCGGGTCCGGGCCATCGCCATGTCGGTCCTCGCCTCGGGCGCGATCCCGGCCGAGGAGGCGATCGAATGGGTCGCGAAGCTTCCCGGCGTCCAGTCGATCGTCTTCGGCGCCTCCGGCCGGGGCAATATCCTGAACACCCGCGACCTGGTGGCCCGCCACTTCCCGGCCGCGCCCCAGCCGGCGGAGGCCTGAGCCGTGGACAGCCGCATGAATACCGACCTGCCCCTCACCGCCGCGCCCGTGCCCGCCCGCAGGCTGCGCAGGGTGCCGGTGCTGAACGCCTTCGTCCATGACGTGACGATGGACGACGTGCTTGGCCTGCGCGAGGGGCTGTTGCTGACCCTGCATGTCGACATGCTGATGAAGCTGCAGAAGGACCGCGAATTCCACGACATCCTCGACCAGTTCGACATCGTGACCTGCGACAGCCAGATCCTGTATTTCGCGCTGAAGTTCCTTGGCACCCCGGTGCGCGAGCGGGTGTCGGGCTCGGACTATTTCCCGCTGTTCTACACCCGCTACCGCGACGATCCTTCGGTGACGGTGTTCCTGATGGGCGGCAAGCCGGGCATCGCGGACATCGCCGCCCGCAACATCAACGCCAAGGTCGGGCGCGACTTCGTGGTGGGGACCTCGGCGCCGCCCTTCGACTTCGACCGCGACCCGGCCGAGATCGAGCGGATGATCGAGGCGGTGAACGCCTCGGGGGCGACGGTGCTGCTGGTCGGCCTCGGCGGCGGGCGGCAGGAGAAGTTCATCATCCGCTACCGCGACCGCTTTCCCAAGGTGCGCCTGTTCCTGCCCCTGGGCGGGACGATCGACTATGAGGCCGGCACCTTCCGGCGCCCCCCGGCCTGGGTCACCAATGCGGGGCTGGAATGGCTTTACCGCCTGGTGAAGGAGCCGCGGCAGCGCTGGCACCGCTATGTCGTGCACGAACCCCCGGTGATCCCGCTGCTGATCCGGCAGAAGCTGGGACGCTACCGGAACCCGTTCGGCAAGGATTGAAACCGCCGGGAAGAACCGCGCAAGGCTGGATCAGCCCCTCCGCAGGCGCGAAAGCCCCTCGTCGAGGCGCACCCCGGCGCTGACGCCAAGCGCGGCCTCGGCGCGGGCGGGGTCGCCCAGGGAATGGCGGATGTCGCCCAGGCGCGGGGCGGCATGCAGGATCTCGGGCGTGCGGCCATGCAGCCGGGCCAGGGTTCCGACCAGATCCAGCAGGGTCGTCGGGCGGCCGGTGCAGACGTTGAACACCTGGCCCGCCAGCCCTGGGGCACGCTCCATCGCCGCCAGAAGGAAGCGGATCACATCCTCGACGAAGACGAAGTCGCGCGTCTGCTGCCCGTCGCCGAAGATCGTCACCGGCAGGCCGCGCGCCAGCCGGTCGTGAAAGATCGAGATCACCCCGGAATAGGCCGAGGCCGGGTCCTGCCGGGGCCCGTAGATGTTGAACGGCCGCAACCCCACCGTGGGCACGCCATGCACGCTCCAGGCGATGCGGCCATGCAGTTCCGAGCCGTATTTGTCCGCGCCATAGGCGGTCTGGGGCCGGGCATCGCGGCCCTCGTCGACCCGGCCCTCGCCCGCGTCGCCATAGATGGCGGCCGAGGAGATGTAGACGACGGGAAGCCGCCCGGCGCGGGCCACGGCCTCGAGCAGGATCACCGTGCCGGTCTGGTTGGTCAGGTGCCCGGCGTGCCAGTTCTCGTTGCACCAGGCGACCGAGGCCGCGCCCGCCAGGTGGTAGACGCCGGCGCAGCCCCGGATCGCCTGGGCCACCGCCTTGGGATCGGCGACGTCGCCCTCGACCAGGCGGGCCCCCGGCGGCAGGTTCTCGCGCTTGCCCGAGGACAGGTTGTCCAGCACCACCACGCGGTCCCCGCCGGCGATCAGCGCCTCGGCCAGGTGCGAGCCGACGAAGCCGCAGCCGCCGGTGATCAGGTATTCCGCCATCGCATTCTCTCAGATTCCGACCAGACGCAGGGCAAGTCGCGCCGCATCGTCGTACCGCCCAACCGGCACCCGTGGCAAGGCATGGAGGTCCGCCCCCGCCCGCCACAGCCCACCGTCCAGCGCCGCCGAAGTGCGGAACCCCGCCTCTGCCGCGGCGCGCCCCAGCGCCGCGTTCCGGTTGCCGTTCGGCCAGGCGAGATGCGCGACCTCCTGCCCGGTCCAGTCCTGCAGCAACCGGCGCGACCGGCGCAGGCTGTCTGAGGCCTCGGCTAGGGGGATCTGGTCCAGGAGATTGTGGCAATGGCTGTGCGCGCCGATGCTCACCCAGGGGCTGGCGGCCAGCGCGGCAAGCTCCTCTCGCGTCAGGGGGGCCAGCGGCGGGCGTCCGGGGGGCAGCGGATGGCCGGCCAGGATCCGGTCGGCCAGTTCCTCGCGCCGGTGGCGATCCACGCGCTTCAGCGTCTCGAGCAGGTCGCCCAGCACCGCCCAGCGCCCCGCCCCCGGCGCGGCCGGAAGCCGCCAGCGCCCGAGGCCCGGCAGGTCCACCTCATGCGCGCCGGTGCCAAGCGCGCCCATGATCCGGTCGAACCAGTAGGGCCGCCCGGTCTCGATCTGGCCGGTGGCGACATAGATCGTGACCGGCAGGCAGAGCGCGTCCAGCAGCGGCAACAGGTGGTGGAACAGGCCCGCCTCGCCATCGTCGAAGGTCAGCACCGCGCGCGGCCGCCCGACGGGATCGCGGCCCGGCCCGGCCGCCAAAACCGCGTCCAGGGGGACGATGTCGTAATGGCGCGCCAGCCAGGCGGCCTGGGCGCGGAAATCGGCGGTCCGCAGCACGGTCCAGGCATCCGGCCCGCCCCGGTCGGGGCCCAGGGTGTGGTAGCACAGGACACTGACCGGATCATCGCGCAGGACGCGCGCGCGCAGCACCGCCTGCACCGGCGCCAGGCCAAGCGCCGCATGCAGCGCCCGCTTCACGCGGGCTTTCACGCCCCGCCCCCGGCGAAAAGCCGACGCAGGCGGGCGGCCTCGGTATCGGCGAGATGCTGTTCGCGCACCCGCGCGATCCCGATGTGGCCCATCTCCTCCAGACGTTCGGCCGGGGTATCCAGCGCCTCGGCCATGGTCCGGGCCAGGCCCTCCGCATCGCCCGCCGGGACCAGCCAGCCGGTCCGGCCGTTCTCGATCAGTTCCGGGATCCCCGCGATATAGGTCGAGACCGCCGGGCGGCCCTGGGCAAGCGATTCCATCAGCACCACCGGCAGCCCCTCCATCAGGCTGGGCTGCACGACGATCGTGGCCGCGCCGATCAGGCGGCGCACCTCGTCGCTGCCGATCCAGCCGGTGATCCGCACCCGGTCCTGCAGGCCAAGCGCGCGGATCCGGCCCTCGATCAGGGCGCGCAACTCGCCGTCGCCCGCCAGGACCAGCCGCAGGTCGGGCCGGTCCAGCGCGGCGAAAGCCTCCAGCAGGATCAGATGGCCCTTCTCGGCGCTGAGCCGGCCGATGCAAAGCAGCGTCGGCCTTTCCGGCGGCGGCGGCGGCGCGCTGGCGAAAAAGCCTTCGTCCAGGCCGCAATGCACCAGGGTCAGCTTCGGCCAGTCCTGCGGCGGCAGCCAGCGCATCAGCTGCCCGCGGATATAATGCGACACCGTGACCACGAAACGCGCCGCCGCGACCTTGCGCGGCAGCGACCAGCCCAGGACATTGTCGACTTCATCCGCGCCATGCACGGTAAAGCTGTAGGGCGGCCCGCCCAGAAGGCGCGTCAGACAGGCGATGTCGGTGGAATTGGTGCCGAAATGCGCATGCAGATGGGTGGCCCCGGACCGCTCCAGCCAGAGGCTCAGCCGGCAGGCGAAGGCGAACCAGACTAGATGGTGCGGCAGCGAGCGGACCGAATGGCGCGACATCGCCCCCGCAGCCGCCAGCGCCCGGAAGGTCGCGCCGGGACGGCGAAGGAAGGTCCGCAGCACCGGCGCAAGCAGCGCCAAGAGCCCGCCCTGCAACAGATAGCGCGTGCGGCCGCGTTCGGCCTCGTCCGTCGGATCCGCCACTTCGGCATCCCAGCCCCGGATCGAGAAACGCAGGACGGTCACCCCCTGCCGCTCCAGCGCAAGGATCTCGCGCCGGATGAAGGTGTGGCTGACCTTGGGATACTGGTTCACCAGATAGGCGACTGTCCCCCCGGCGGGCGGCATGCCGGTCGCCGGTCCCACCCTGAAATGCGCTTCCATCCGAAACTCCTGCACAATCATCTGTATCTTTGGCCCGGCCCCGCGCCAGTCAATCGGGGATTTCCGGAAATTCTGTGGCACAATCGCCGTAACCCCCGGACCTTGCTGCACAACCCGCAAGGAGCATCTTCCCATCCGGCCGGCAAGTGTGCAGCATTGCGCATCTTTGAAGGGGAAGGCCATGACCAGGCTTCTGGCGATCTCGCCTGCGCCGGTGATCGTCAGGGAAACCACCGTGATCCTTGACGTCAAGTTCGCCGAAGGCATGGCGGCGCAGGCCGCGGCCTGGGACGGCCCGCTGGACAGCCTCCTGTGGGAGGGGGCCGGACAGATCCCCTATCCGGTCGAGGTCGAGCGTGGCGCCCTGCCCTGGGGTCTTCTCACCCTGCCCCAAGGCGCGCCGCTGCCGGCCGGGACGGGGCGCGGGCATGACCTGATCGTCGCCTCGGCCGACATGTCCGCGACGCTGGGGCTGGCCGGACCCGGACGGACGCCGGTGGTCTATACCATCGAATATACCCACCGCACCCGGCTGGACATCCTGGCGCTGGACCGCGGGATCGGCCCCCTGCGCCGCCTGCGCCACCGCCTCTGGCTCGAGCATCAGGAGCACCGGCGCCGGGCCGCCTTTCGCGCCGCCGCCGCGCTGCAGGCGAACGGCTATCCCGCCCGGCTGGCCTATGGCGGACTGACCAGCGACCTGCATCTCTATCTCGACAACCGGATGACCCGCGACCGTTTCGTGCAGAAGGACGAACAGCGCGCCCGGCTGGAACGGCTGGAGGGCGACGGGCCCCTGCGGCTGGTCCATTCCGGGCGGCTGGACCCGATGAAGGGTGCGCAGGACCTCGTGCCGCTGGCCGCCGCGCTGGCCGAAAGCGGCCTGCGGTTCGAATTCGACATCTTCGGCGACGGTTCGCTGCGCGGCGAAATCGAAGGCGGGATCGCCGCACGCGGTCTTGGCGACCGGGTGCGCCTGCATGGCAACGTCGACTTCGCCTCGGTGCTGGTCCCCTGGCAACGCCGCAATGCCGACCTTTTCGTCAGCTGCCACCGGCAGGGCGATCCCTCCTGCACCTATGTCGAAAGCATGGGCTGCGGCCTTCCCATTGCCGGTTACGCCAACGAGATGTGGGCCCCGCTGTGCCGCGAAAGCCGCGCGGGCTGGGCCGAACCCCTGGGCAATGTCGCCGCACTCGCCGCGCGGATCGCGGGGACGCCCCGGGCAGCGATCGCGCAGGCGTCCGGGGCGGCGGCCGAATTCGCGCGGCGGCATGATTTCGACACCGTCTTCCATGGCCGGATGGAGCATCTGGCCCGTGTCGCAGCGCGCCTGGGCCGGCCGAAGGACGCGCAGCTTCAGTATTCGTCGTAGCCATAGCCTTCCGTGCGGTCCAGGAAGCGGCACTTGTTCAGCACCACGCCCAGCACCTTGGTATAGTCCGCCAGTTCCCGCCCGGCGCGGTCGATCTCGGCCACGGTGCTTTCCTCGGCGGCGGCGATCATCAGCGCGCAGTCGACCTGGTCCATGAAGGCCAGCGTGTCGTCGATGACCAGCACCGGCGGCAGGTCGAACAGGATCACATCCGGCTTGAAGCGCGCCTCGATCGCGTCGATCGCCGCTGCGGCCTGGGCCGAGGACAGAAGCTCGGCCGGGTTGGCGACCGGGTCGGCATTCGCGCCCACGGCAAGGTTCGCCGAGAGCCGCAGCAGCCCCTTCTCGGGGTCTTCCCGGCCCGACAGGACATCGGCCAGCCGGGGCCTTCCCTCCAGCCCCAGCATCCGCACGATTGCCGGGCGGCGCAGGTCCATCTCCAGCACCAGGATGCGCAGCTCGGACTGGCGCGCCAGGCTGAAGGCGAGGTTGAGGCCCACGGTCGTCTTGCCGCAGCCGCTGCTGGGAGAGGTGATCGCCACCCGTTTCCAGCCCTGCGCGCGCAGATGCTTCATCAGGTTGGTGCGCATCAGGTCGAAGGGCGTGGCCCCGGTGCCGGGATGGTGCGAGATGATCCGCGAGGCCTCGAGCCGGGCCGGATCGAGGCGCACCTCGCGGAGCGCCGACCAGGCCGCCTCCCGCCCCGGATCGGCTGCGGGTTTCGGCTGTCCGGCCTCGGTCGGGGCTCTGCCCTGCCGGGTGGCGCGGGCCTTGGCGATGGCTTGCTGGATGCGTTCCACGGATCTTATCCCAGGGTTCCGGGCCGCAGACGCTCGGCCCATGAGGTCAGGCCGACCTTCTCGGCGGCGATGGCGAGAAGCTCGCTCAGCGGGATCAGATACAGATCCACCAGATAGAGCGCGAGCGGCAGGCCCAGCAGGATCACGGCGATGCCGGCCCCGATCCGCATCCGTTCCTGCACGGCATCGGCCCGGGTCTCCATGTAGGGGACCGTCCCGAAGGGCTTGATGTCCAGCGCCGCGACCAGTTCGGCCGGGCGCCGCACCGTCGCGTTCAAGAGTTCCAGCAGGAAGACCAGCGCCCCGGCCAGCACGACCCCCGCCCCGAAGCCCGCGGCCGCGATCAGCTTGCGGTTCGGGGCCGCCGGGCCCGACGGCGCGGCGGCATTCTCCAGCACGGTGATCCGCTGGCCCCGGGCGGTCTCCTCGATCCGGTCGCCCATCCGCGCATCGGCCAGGCTTTGCGTCGCCTGGTCATATTGCAGGCGCAGGTTGTCATAGTCGCTGCGCAGCTGGCCCAGCACGATGGCATTGGCCGGGGTCGCGTCGATCGAGGCGGCGATCTCGGCCAGTTCATGCTCCAGCAGGACCTTCTGCTCGGCCAGAAAGGCGATCTGGCCGTCGATATCGGCGACCTGCAGGTCGAAGGCGCTCATCTTGCCCGCGCCGGTGCCGCCGCCCAGCTGCTGGCGCACGGCCTCCTCCAGCGCCTCGACCTGAACCTGCAGGGCGCGCACCCGCGGGTTCTCGGGCGAGAACATGACCAGCGCCGAGGCCAGTTCCTGACGCAACTGCTCCAGCCGCGCCTGCTCGGGGGTCAGGGTGCCCAGCGACGGCCCGATCCGCCCGGTGCGGTCATAGACCTCGGCCAGACGCTGCCGCCGGTCGCGCAAACCGGCAAGCTCGCGGTCGACCTGCAACAGGCGCTCCTGCTGCGCGGACTGGCGGGTGCGGCGGTATTCCAGGCTTTCGGGCAGGGCCGCGCGGTTCTGCGACTCGAATTCCAGGATGCGGGCGTTCTGCTGCGCCATCTCCTCGCTCAGCCGCTTCACCTCCTGCTGGAAGAAGGCCAGCGTCCCGCCCGAGGCCGCGGTCCGCATCTCCACGTTCTGCTCGAGGATCTGGGCGACCAGCGCCTGCGTCACTTCCGCCGAATCCTCGGGGTTCGCCGCGTCGAACGAGACGGTCACCAGCCCGGTGCTTTGCTGGAACGGCGGCATCTCGATGCGGATCCGCCGCCGCATGTCCTCGACCATGACATCGGCCGGCATGGCGGAGGACTCGGCATAGATCCCGAAACGCTGCGCCAGGTCCAGCAGGTTCTCGCGCGTGAGCAGATGCTGCTGGATCGCGCCCAGGATCTCCTCGGCCGAGGAGCGCACGGTCGAGGCGGCCAGCTCGTCGGGGATCTGCGGGCTTTCCGCCAGAAGCCGCGCCTCGGCGCGATAGACCGGCGGCAGCGAGAAGGCCACGACGATCCCCGCCCCGGTCGCGGCGACGATGATCGCCAGGACCTGCGGCAGACGCCGGAGCAAGAGCAAGAACTGGAAGCGAAGATCAAATCCCATCGTCACGGATCACCCTCAATGCCTTGAATATCTACGGCAAAGAAAGTGCCGTCGTCCAGAACCTGCCGGACATGCGCCTCGGTCACCCGCTTGCGCCCGCAGGAGAATGCATAGACCATCGCCAGGTCGCAAAGCTGGTTGACCAGCCGCGGCACCCCGCCCGTCACCTGATGCACCAGGGTCACGGCCGCCTCGTCGAAGATCCGCCGCTTCATCCCGACGATCCGCAGCCGGTGGTCGATATAGCCGCGCACGGTGGCCCGGTCCATCATGCCCAGATGAAAGCTCGACGCGACGCGCTGCGCGAACTGGCGCATGTCGGGGCGATGCACGATCTCGCGCAGCTCGGGCTGGCCGACCAGGATCAGCTGCAAGAGCACGTCCTTGCCCGAGTTGATGTTGGTGAACATCCGCAGCTCCTCCAGCGCCTTGCGGCCCAGGTTCTGCGCCTCGTCGAAGATCAGCGCGACCCGGCGGCCGGCGGCATATTCCGCGATCAGGAGATCCTGGAAGCGCGAAAAGAGGTCGACATAGGTCTCGTCGGGGCCCGCAGGCTCGCCCAGGGAGAGCAGCACCCAGCGCAGAAGCTCGGCCCGCGAGCCGTTCGGGTTCGACACCAGGCCGACCCGCACCCCCTCGTCCAGCGAGCGCAGGAGATGGTGCAGAAGCGTCGTCTTGCCCGAGCCGACCTCGCCGGTGATCAGCGTGATCGGCGCCTGGGTCATGAGGCCGTATTCCAGCATCGCATAGGCGCGGCGGTGGGCGGGGGTCCAGAACAGCGCATCGGGGTCGGGCGCCAGCGCGAAGGGCCGCGCGGTCAGGCCGAAATGCCGGTCATAGACGCCGGGCGTCCCGGCCTTGGCGGGGGGCGGCGCGGCAGGCGGCGGGGCGGGCGGCGGGGCGGGGATGCGCGTCTCGGCCCGGAGGGCGACCTCGCCATTCCGCCCTTGCGCGCCAGAATTCTTTCTCCGCCACATCGTCACGCCCATACCGGCCCGGCACCCCGGACCATCACCGTCCTGCGACAGGAAAACGGCGGTTATGTGTCCGCCGCAACCTCGTCCCTGCCCCATTCCGGGCGACCTTGCCCGGCAGATCGGCCGGAGTCGAGAGCGGATCCGGGCACCCCTCACCCTCTGGTTGCGCGCCCCGAAAGCCCCGCATCTTCCGGCCGTTCCAACAGGTCGGACGGGCGGGATCTTCGGTGCCGCAGACCGGAGTTCCGGGCGCGAAGACCGTCACCGCAATCGGCATCTCGGCCCTCATGGCGCCACCCCCGTCAGGGGGGTCGAGCGCGCCACGGTCCAGGCCACCTCCTGCATCAGGCGGGCAAGTTCCGGGTCGGGCGCGGCGGCGGGGGTGCCGTCGGCCCGCAGCAGCGCATGCGGCAGGCCGACCGGGCTTTTGTGATAAAGCACCGCATAATGCACCAAGGCGACGAACTGGTTGCCGAGGTCGTTCAGGTGGATCTGGTCCGAGAACAGGTCCTTGCGGTCCCGCAGGCCGCCGACCCCGCCCCGCGCCTCGACCTCGCGCACCAGCGCGGCCAGGCCCTGCCCCACCGGGATCAGGTGGATGCGCGCGCCCTGCGGCAGCCGCCCCAGCGCCGGGCGCAGCACACCGTCCAGCCAGTAGCGCGAGAGGTCGGCGTCGATGCGCGCAAGCCAGCCTTCGGGATCGTCCAGTTCGTGCCAGGTCTCGTAGAGATAGATCCGCACCCCCGGCCGCGCCGTCCGGGCCGCCTCGGCGAAGGCCGCCAGAAAGCGCGGGCTGTCGTGATAGCGGATCGCGTCGCGGATCTCGACCGACTCGGTCAGCACGATCGCGTCGTAGTCGCCACTCGCCACCGCCGCGCGCGCGTCGCGGTAGCGGGGATGGGCGTTCTCGGCCTGAAAGCCGTTGACCGGGATCTCGCCCCAATGCGAGCGAAGCGGCGCGCCCCAGCCAAGCTGGCTGTCGTAGCGGTGGCCCTCGCCTGCCAGCTGCGCCAGCATCGCCGGCATGTCGCGGTTCACCAGGCTGTGGCCGATATGGAAGACGGCCAGCGGGGCCTGGGGCGGGGCGAGCGGTTCGCCGTAAAGCGCGGTCATCGTGGCGGCATCGGGACCGGGGGGGGCGCTGCGCCACCAGAAGGCCGCCGCCCCGGCGAGTGCCGCCAGCGCCAGTGCGATCACCCGCGCCTTCCTCACGTCGCCACTCCGGCCAGGACCAGCCCGCCCGCCCGCAGGATCCGGCCGCGCAGCCGGTGTCCTTCCGGCAGCGGCCCGACCTCCTGCCGCAGCCGGGCGACAAAGCCCTCCTCCTCCAGCGTGACCCGCACCGCATCGAAGCCGATCACCTGGCCGGTCAGCGGATATTGCGCCTTGTAGACCGCCTCCTTCGCCGCAAAGACCAGCCGCACGGCGCGGCCACGGTCGCCCGCGGGCAGCGCCGCCAGTTCCACCGGATCGCAGATCAGCGGCCAGAGATCGGGCTCCAGGCCCGCATCCGCCTCGACATCCAGGCCCAGCGGAGCGCCCCGGCGCACCGCCGCGACCGCGACGCCTTCCGCATGGGCGATGGACCCGGCCAGCCCCTCGGGCCAGCAGGGCGCGCGGTCCGGGCCGGCAGGGATCGCCACCGCCGGATGCCCCAGCGCCGCCAGCGCCCGCCGCGCGGCCAGACGGCCCGCCGCGAACTCGGCGACCCGCGCGGGCACCGCCCCCGCCACCGCCGCCGCCTCGCCGGGCAGCGGCGCGCCTGGCCCGATCCCGACCAGCGCGACCGCAACGCCCGGCGGGAACAGCCGCGCCAGCGCAGCCTCGGCCGCCGCCTGCCGGAGCACGGCTGTCACTGCGCCTGCGCCCGCTCGCGCACCGCGCGCATGGCGCGGCGGCGGGCCATGGCGTCGCCGCGGTCGGGCGCCTCGGCCGGCGGAGCCGCCGCTGCCGCGCGCGGGGCCGCAACGCCGCCGCCCAGATGCGCCGCCAGCGCCGAGAGGACCGGGAAGCGGAAGATGTCGGTGATCGCCAGTTTCTCGGCCTTCAGCCGGGCGCGCAGCTCGCGATGGGCCTGCACCGCCAGCAGCGAATGCCCGCCGAGGCTGAAGAAGTTGTCCGACCGCCCGACGCTGGGCAGGCCGAGGACCCTGCTCCAGACCGCCGCGATCTCTGCCTCCAGATCATCCGCCGGCGGCGTCTCTGCCGCCGCCACCGCCACCCGCGCCAAGGGTGCGGGCAGCGCCTTGCGGTCGATCTTGCCGTTCGGCGTCAGCGGGAAGGCGTCCAGCGCCAGGACATGCGCGGGCACCATCACCTCGGGCAGGCTTCCGGCCAGGCGGGCGCGCAGCGCGGCCTCGTCCACCGGGCCGTCGTGGGTGACATAGGCCACCAGCCGCACGTCGCCCGGCTGATCCTCGCGCGCAAGGGCCACCGCCTGCCGGATGCCCGGCGCGGCTTCCAGCGCGGTCTCGATCTCGCTCAACTCGATCCGGTGACCGCGGATCTTCACCTGGTGGTCGGCCCGGCCCAGGTAGTCGAGCCGCCCGTCCGGCCGCCGCCGCACCAGATCGCCGGTGCGATACATCCGGCCCCGCCCCGCGAAAGGATCGGGAAGGAAGCGTTCGGCGGTCAGGTCCTCGCGGCCGAAATAGCCCGCCGCGACCCCCTCGCCGCCGATCCAGAGTTCCCCCTCCATCCCGTCCGGCAGGGGCCGGGCCTCGGCGTCCAGCACGTAAAGCGCGGTATTGGCGATCGGCCGCCCGACGTTCACCGTGCCCTCCTCTCCCGTCGTCGCCTCGACCGAGGACCAGATCGTCGTCTCGGTCGGCCCATACATGTTCAGGACCGGCCCGCCGGTCACCCCGGCCAGGTCCGCCGCCAGACGGCCCGGCAGCGCCTCGCCCCCGACCAGCATCCGCCGCAGCCCCGACAGCGCGGCGCGCGCGCCCTCGTCCTCGGCCAGGACCCGCGCCAGCGAGGGCGTGCATTGCAGATGCGTGACGCCATGCGAGCGGATCAGCCCGGCCAGCGAGCCGTCCCCTGCCTGGTCGTTCGCCCGCGCCCGCACCTCGGCCAGATGCGTCAGCCCGGGCATCACCTGCGCATAGGGGATGCCATAGTCGATCAGGCAGGCGATCTCGTCGATGCCCAGCGCCTCGACCTCGGCCACCCGGGCCAGCGCATCCGCGACCGTGCCGAACAGGCCCGAATCCTCGAAATATCGCTGGAAGGCAAAGTCCAGGATCGCCTCCAGCTCCTCCGGCTCCAGCGCGCCCAGGTCGATCTGCGCCGGATTCGTCATCCCCTGCGGCTTCTTGAACGCCGGGAAGGCCCAGGCATATTGCCTGATCAACCCGGCCGCCGAGCGCAGGTAGTCCTTCATCGGCTCGCGCGCGATCTCGCGCGCCGTCTCGCGGTCTCTGGCCAGGAAGCTGTGCAGCATCAGCGTGACCTTGAAGGCCTGGGGATCATGCCCCGCCTCGGCCAAGGCCGCGCGGTAGATCGTCACCTTCTCGCCCACCTCGGCCAGCGACTGGCCCAGAAGATGGGTCAGCACATGCGCCCCAAGCCGGCCCGCCTCGCGCCAGGTCTCGGGGTTGCCGGCGGTCGTGATCCAGATCGGCAGCTCTTTCGAGACCGGCCGGGGCTGCGTCAGCACGGCGAAGGGCGTGCCGTCGGCCGTGGGGAACTCCACCGCCTCGCCGCGCCACAGCCGGCGCAGCGTCGCGATCGTGTCCAGCATCGCCTGCCGGTTGGCGGGGGGCGTGTTCTCGGGGCGCAGGACGAAATCGTCCGGCTGCCAGCCCGAGGCGATGGCCAGCCCGGCCCTTCCGCCTGTCAGGTTGTCGATCACCGCCCATTCCTCGGCGATCCGCGCCGGGTGATGCAGGGGGGCGACGCAGGACCCGGCGCGCACCCCGATGTTGCGCGTCACCGCCGCCACCGCCGCGCCGGTGACGGACGGGTTCGGATAGGGGCCGCCGAAAGCGTGGAAGTGGCGTTCGGGCGTCCAGACCGCCGAAAAACCGTTGGCATCGGCGAATTTCGCGCCTTCCAGCAGCAGGTCATACTTGGCCGGCCCGGCGCTGTCGTCATTGCCCCAGTAGAACAGGCTGAACTCCATCCCCCGGCCGGAATGGACCGCCCCGCCGCCCGAGGGGCTGAGCCGTGCCGCGTCGTCGGCCACGACCACGGTGAAACCGCGCGCCAGGGTCCAGAACAGCTCCAGCACCGAGATGTCGAAGGACATCGAGGTGACGGCCAGCCAGGTGCCGGGGTCGGTGCCGATCACCTCGTCCATGCCGGCGAAGAAGTTCAGCACGTTGCGATGGGTGACCATCACCCCCTTCGGCCGCCCGGTCGAACCCGAGGTATAGATCAGATAGGCCAGATCTTCCGGCCCCGGCCCGCCTTCCGGCGGCGTCGCGGGCGCGTTCGCCAGCCGCGCGTCGGCATCCAGCAGCAGCTGCTCCGGCCCCGCGGGCAGGAGGTCGGCCACCGCCGCCTCGGTCACGATCACCGGGCAACCCGAATCCCCGGCGTAAAGCGCCAGCCTCTCGGCCGGATAGGCGGGGTCCATCGGCACATAGGCGCCCCCGGCCATCTGGATGCCCAGGGCCCCGGCCACCATCTCCGCCCCCCGGCGGCAGGCAAGGCCGACCGGCGTGCCGCGCCCCACGCCCATCCCGCGCAGGACATGGGCGATCCGGGCGGCGCGCCCGGCCAGGGCGGCATAGGTCAGGCGCTGGTTCCCGGCGATCACCGCCGGGTGCTGCGGCCGGGCCGCCGCCATGGCCAGGACCGCCGCCGGGATCGTGCCCGCGCGGTCATATTCCCGCGCCGTGGCCGCCAGCGCGCCCTGCAGCCGCGCCTCCTCCTCGGGCGTCAGGGCGGTCAGCCGGTCAAGGTCGGCCCCCGCCGCCATCGCCTGCGCCAGCCGCCCGATGCGACCGGCCAGCGCCTCGGCCGCCCCGGAGGGAAGCCGCGCCGCATCGTACCAGAGCGCCGCCGCCCCCAGCGCCAGCGTCGCCGCCGATCCCTCGACCGGCGCGTCGCCCTCCGACAGCGCCAGCGGCGGCGGGGTCAGCGCCGCAAGGCCGGGCTCGCGCAGCGCCAGGTCGGCCGCGAGGCCCCCCGCCGCCCGCGCAGGGGCAAGGTCCGCCTCCACCGCCGCCAGCGCCGCGTCGAGCGGCCCGGAGGCCGCAAGCCGCAGCGGAACCCAGGCCAGGACATAGCCCGGCGCGGGCGAGGCACCGGCGGAAAAGGCGATGTCGCCCGCCACCCGCCCCGACGCCCGCAGGCAAGCCAGCGCCGCCTGTGCCACCCCCGCCCCGCCCAGCGCGACCGGCAGCGAGCGCCAGTCCGGCGCAGCCCCGCCGGGCCCGCCCAGCGCCACCGGATCGGCCCCCAGCAGCAGCGAGCGGAACCGCGCCTCGCCCTCGGCCACCCGGCCCAGCACCGCCGTCAGCCGTGCGGCCTCCTCGGCGGCGGGCGAGTCCAGATGCGCCACGCCCAGCGATTTCGGGCAGACCGGGGCGCCATCCATCCCGGACAGCCCCGCGAGACGCAGCGCGCCGGTGCCGCAGGCCACCACCAGCCCGGAGTCATCCGCCGCCAGCACCGCCCCCGGCAGACCCAGGCCCGGCACCACCTCGGCCCGGCCCACCGCCAGCACCCGGCCCCCGGCCAGGATCTTCGGCACCGCCAGCGGGTTGCGATAGCCGCCATGGTCCAGCCCATGCACCAGCCGCGCCACCGCCTCGGCCGGCCGGGCGAAATCCAGCCGCCCCGCCGCCGCCGGGCGATCCGCCCGCCGATAAAGATGGCGCGGCCCCGCACCCTGCGGCTGGCGCGGCTGGCCGCCGTTCTCCAGCGCGGCGATCAGCTGCGGAAAGCTCTCCAGCGCCGCCGCGAAGCACCGCGCGTTCAGGGTGAAGGCGGTCTCGTCCGGGGCAATCGCGATGCTGCGCGCGACCAGGACCTCGCCCTCGTCGATGCCCTGGGTCATCAGGTGCCAGGTGACGGCATGCCCGGTCTCGCCGTTCAGGATCGCCCAGACCGGCGCGTTCAGCCCCGCATAGCCCGGCAGCGGCCCGTCGTGGAAGTTGATCCCGCCCATCCGCGCCCGGGCCAGCACCGCCTGCGGCACCAGCGACAGGTTGGCGATCGACAGCACCCAGTCCACCGCCAGATCCGCCAGCCGCTCCGCCAGCCCCGCCCCCGGTGCCAGGACGCGCAGGCCCCGCGCCGAGGCCCAGTCGGCCACCCGCGCCTCGCGCGTGACGACGGCGGCAAGCGCATGCCCGCGCTCGAGCCAGAGGTTGCCGCATTCCGCGGTCAGGCTTTCATTGCCGATCAGGATTGCCGAAAGGGTCATGGTTCACTCCAGTCATTCAGCAGCAAGCTTGTGGTCGTCTGCGATCGGACGCGCGGCTTCGGCCCGGGCCATGGCCTCGCGCATCCGGTTGGCCAGCACCCGGACATTCGGCTCCAGCACCATGGAATCGTGGTCGCCCGGCACCTCGACCACCTCGAGGCCGGGGGCGAAGCGGGTCCACTGGTTGTCGGCGAAGACATATTCCTTGGCACTGCTGATCCAGTTCCCGCCGCTCACCTTCCAGCGCCGGTCGAGGGGCGGGCGGTAGAGGATGACACGGCCCTCGGCCCAGGGCTCCAGCCGGTAGACGCCCACCGCGCGGCGGAAGGCGGCCTCGATCGCCGCATTGTGGAACGAGGGCACCGTCGGGTCGGGCTCGCCCGCCGCCAGCGCCTTTTGCGCGCGCGCCCATTCCCTGCGCCGGCGCAGCCAGTCCAGCAGGAAGCGCGGCCCGTGCTGGCGGAACTCGGCCAGCTTGATCGCGGCCCGGTCGGCCCGGCTGGGCACCGGCGGCACCGGCATCGGCGTGTCCAGAAGCGCGACCAGCGCCACCTCCTCGCCCGCCGCGCGCAGCTGGCGGCCCATTTCCCAGGCGGTCAGGCCGCCGCCGGAGAAACCGCCCAGCAGATAGGGCCCCGAGGGCTGGATCTGCCGGAGTTCGGCGATGCAGTCGGCCGCCGCCGCCTCCAGCGTCTCGTGCGGGGCGGCGTCGCCGAACAGCCCGCGCGCCTGCAACCCGTAGAACGGCCGCTCCTTGCCCAGAAGATGCGCCAGATGCCGCAGGTTCAGCACGTTGCCGAACATGCCCGCGACCAGGAAGAACGGCGTCCGCGTCCCCGTCCCGCCGCCATGCATGGCGACCAGATGGGTGAAGTCGGGCCCGGCGGGGTCGGCCTTTGCCGCCGGATCCGCCGATTTCTCCGCCTCGGGGCCGATGCGTTCGGCGATCAGCGCCGCGACGCGGGCGATGGTCGGCGCCTCGAACAGGACCGAGATCGGAAAGTCCAGCTGCCACTCCTTGCGGATCTTGGCGAACAGCCGCACCGCGATCAGCGAATGGCCCCCGAGGGCGAAGAAGTCATCCTCGACCCCCACCTCCTCGACGCCCAAGAGCCCTGACCAGAACCCGGCCAGGGTGCGCTCGACCTCGGTCCGGGGGGCGACATAGGCGGTTTCCAGCGTCGGGCGGGCAAAGCCGGGCCCCTCGTCGCCGGGGCCCTGGTCCCCGACCTCGGCCTGGCGCAGCAGCGCCGGCAGGTCCAGCGACGAGACCAGCACCTGCGGCGTCTCGACCTTCAGCGCGCGCAGGAAGGCCTCGGCCCCCTCGGCCGGGCGGATGCCATCCTCCAGCGCCTGCTTCAGCCGCGCCTCGGCGGGCGAGAGGGTGCGCCCCGCCTCGTCATCCGCGACCACCTCGCCGGGGGTGGCGGGGGCGGGGCGGGCCAGCACTTCCGCCGCCGCAACCGCGCGGAAGCTGATCCCCCGGACCTCGACCAGCACCCGGCCGGCCGGGTCGGTCAGCGTCACGTCGAAGCTGGCGCTCCCCGCGCCGGGCGCGCCCTGCAAACGCACCCAGCTGCGGATTTCGGCCGGGAGGGGCGCGAAGACCTGCACCGTGCCCGAGGTCACGGGCACCCAGATCTCGCCCTTCGCCACCTCGGGCAGCAGCGCCAGCCCCCAGCCGGTGCCGATGTCGTAAAGCGCCGGATGCAGCGCCGTGGCGGCGGTATCTGCGGTCGCATGGGCCGCAAGCGCCAGCGTCGCCAGCCCCTCGCCCTGCCCCAGCGCCGTCTGCCGCAGCACCTGCCAGCGCGGCCCGAAGGCCAGGCGATCCTCCTGCGCGCTTGGCAGGGCACCGCCGTCGCGCGCCTGCCGCCGGTCGGGGCAGCGCGCCGCGATGGCGGCCAGGTCCAGTCTCTCCGGCGACACCGCCGCCAGCGGCGCAAGCTCGGCCTCGACCGCCAGCGCCCAGCCCATGGTCTCGCGCGTCCGCGCCTCCAGCCGCCAGGGGCCCCTGTCGCGGGTCAGCGTCACCCGCAGGTCGCGCGGGGCGTCGCCCTCCAGCCGGATCGGACGGAACACCGTCAGCCCGGAAAGGGTGAAGGCCGCGCCCTGCCCCAGCGCCGCCAGCGCCTCGGCCGCGATCTCGGGCCAGGCGGCCCCCGGCAGGATCGCGGTGCCGTCCTTCAGCCGGTGGTCGTCCATCACCCATTGCGCATTGGAGAGCGTGGTGGAGAACCGGCTCCCCTCGCCCTCGCGCGCCATGCGTTGCAGGATCGGCAGACCGGGCAGCGGGGTTTCGCTGCCCCGGCCCTCGCTGCGCCGGGCGGCGGCGTCGGCGGCCATGCCGATCCCCGACCAGATCCCCCAGTCGATCGCCGTCACCTTCGTCCGCCCGCCCGAGCGCGACCGGGCATAGGCGTTCAGATATTCGTTCGCCGCCACATAATCGGCCTGGCCCGCCGGCGCGATCACGGTGGAGGTCGAGGAGAACAGCACCAGCCGCGCGATGCTGCCATCTGGCAGCAGGCCGTCCAGCAGCCTCGTGCCATGCACCTTCGGCGACAGCACCGCCTCGGCCGCGCCGGGATCCTTGCCCAGCAGCGGCGCATCGTCGACCGTGCCCGCGGCCTGGACGACCCCGTGGATCGGCCCCAGCTCGGCCCGCACCCGGTCGAGCGCCGCGCGCATCTCCTCGGGGTTGCAGACGTCGGCCGCCAGCGGCAGGACCGTTCCCAGCCGCGCCAGACGCTCCAGCACCCCGGCGCGCTGGCCATCCGGGCCCGGCAGGCTGCGCCCGATCAGCGCGACCTTTGCCCCATGTTCGCGCATCAGCCGTTCGGCCAGCGTGACCCCGATGCCGCCGAACCCGCCAACCAGCACCCAGACGGAACCCTCGGGCACCTCGGCCCGCTCGGCCAGCGGCGCGGGGGCCAGGCGCTGCTCGTAGCGCCGCGCGCCGCGCAGCGCCGCGACCGCGTTCGCCGGGGTGGCAAGCATCTCCTCCAGCACCAGTCCCAGCGTCTCGGGCGGAAGGGGACGGCGGCCTTCGGGCAAGGCGACGTCGACCAGCGCGGCGGTGAGCCCCGACAGCTCGCGCGGCATCACCCGCACCGGGCCCGCGACCGCGGCCTTTTCCGGCCAGGGCAGCGCCTCGTCGCGGACCTGCGCCGCGCCCGAGGTGAAGACCGTCAGATGCGGCAGGGGGGAAAGCCCGATCTCGCCCATCGCCTGGCCAAGGAAGAACAGGCTCCAGAAGCCCCGTTCCAGGTTGCGGTGAAAGAAGCTCGACCCCGGCCGGAAGGTCTCGGCATCCGTCACCAGCCAGAAATGCGCGATCCGCTGCGGGGCAAGGCCGCGCTGCGCCAGATCGGCCAGCAGCGCGTCATAGCCCTCGCGGCCATGCTCGGGGGCCAGCGTATAGCTGTCCTCGCCGGTCCGGGCAAAGGCGTCGCCGGCATGGGCGGTGATCACCCGATGCCCGCCCTTGCGCAGTCGCTGCACCGCAGCCCGCGCCAGCCCCGCCTCGTCGGAAAAGACCAGCCAGGTCAGCGGCGGCCCAAGATCGGCCTCGACATCGACCGGACAATCGGCCGGCACCGGGCGCCAGGCCAGGCGATAGCCGAAGGACTCGACGCTGCCATGCCGCTCCGCCGCGGTCCCGGCCTCGGGCAGCTGGGCGGGCTTGCCCGGCTCGACGAAATAGCGCGCGCGCTGGAAGGGGTAGGTCGGCAGCGGCACGCGCCGGCGCCGCGCCTCGCCCCAAAGCTGCGACCAGTCGGGCGCGGCCCCCACCGCCCAGAGACGGCCCAGAGTGGCGATGAAATGGCGGTCGTCCGAGACCCTGTCCTCGGGATGGCGCAGGCTGGCCGGAACCGGCTGGCCGCCCATCACCCCGTTGGCCTGCGCCAGCGTCGCCAGCGCCCGGCCGGGACCCACCTCCAGATAGACCCGGTCGGCCTTCTCGCGCAGGGTCCGGATCCCGTCGGCAAAACGCACCGTCCCGCGCAGATGCGCGACCCAGTAATCCGGGCTCGTCGCCTCGGCATCGGTCAGCACCCTGCCCGAGCGGTTCGAGATGATGGGGATCCGGGGCGCGGACAGCACCATCCCCCGCAGATGCGCCCGGAACCGCTCCAGGATCGGCTCCAGCATCTTCGAATGGGCGGCGATGTTTATGGCGATGCGCGTGCTTTCGATCCCGGCCGCCTCCAGCCGCGCCGCCAGGTCCTTCAGCGCCGCATCCGGGCCGGAAACCACCGTCAGCTCCGGCGCATTGATCGAGGCGATGTCCAGATCGCCCAGCCAGGGGCCGAGGTCCGCTTCGGACAGCGGCACCGACAGCATCCCGCCCGCGGGCACCGTGTCGAAGAGTTGCCCGCGCAGATGGACCAGGCCGATCACGCCCTCCAGCGTCATCACGCCGGCAAGATGGGCGGCGGCATTCTCGCCCATCGAATGGCCGATCAACGCCGAGGGCCGCACCCCCCAGCTTTCCCAAAGCCGCGCCAGCGCGATCTCGACGATCAGGATCAGCGGCAACTGCAGCGAGGGCAGGCGCAGCGTCTCGGCCGCCCTGGCCTCCTCTCCCGGCTCCGGCAGCCAGAGCGCCCGGATGTCGCGGCCGCCCAGCCCCGCCAGCACGTCCAGCCCCCGGTCCATCCATTCGGCAAAGACCGGCTCGGTCTCGTAAAGGTCACGGGCCATGCCGGGATATTGCGCGCCGCCGCCGGGGAACATGAAGACCACGTCCGGCGCCTCGCCCACCCGGCGCTGGGTGAAGACCCGGCGCGGATCGCCCGCTTCCAGCTGCGCCGCCGCCTCGTCATGGCTTGCGGCCACCAGCACCCGGCGATGCTCGAAGGCGCGGCGGCCCTCCTTCAGGGTAAAGGCCACGTCGGCCAGGGGCTGCTCGGGATGGGCGCGCAGATGCGCCGCCAGCCGGGCCGAAGCCTCGTTCAGCGCGGCCGGCGAGCGGGCCGAGAGCGCGAGCAGCTGGAACGGCCAGTCGCTCTCGCCGCTGGCGGCCGCTTCGGGCGCCTCCTCCAGCACCACATGCGCATTGGTGCCGCCCACTCCCAGCGAGTTCACCCCCGCCCGGCGCGGCCCCTTGCGGCGCGGCCAGTCCGCCAGACGGTCGTTGACCCGGAACGGGCTGGTCTCGAAGTCGATCGCGGGATTCGGCACCTCGAAGTTCAGGCTGGGCGGCATCTGCCCGTGCTGCAACGCCAGCGTGGTCTTGATCAGGCTCGCGACGCCCGCGGCGGTGTCCAGATGGCCGATATTGGTCTTGACGCTGCCGATCCGGGCGAAATTCCGGTCCTGCGTCGTGCGGCGGAAGGCCTGGGTCAGCGCCGCGACCTCGATCGGGTCGCCCAGATAGGTGCCGGTGCCATGGCACTCGACATAGTCGATCGTGTCGGCGGGCACATCCGCCAGCGCCAGCGCCTCGGCCACGCAAGCCGCCTGCCCCTCGACCGAGGGTGCCAGATAGCCCGCCTTGGCCGCGCCGTCATTGTTGACCGCGCTGCCCCGGATCACCGCCCGGACGTGGTCGCCATCCGCCAGCGCATCCGCCAGCCGCCGCAGCACCACCGTCCCCGCGCCCGAGCCGAAGACCGTGCCCTGCCCGCGCCGGTCGAAGGCATGGCAGACCCCGTCCGGCGACAGGACCTCGCCCTCCTTGTAGAGATAGCCGCGCTTCTGCGGCAGCTCGATCGTCACGCCGCCCGCCAGCGCCATGTCGCATTCGCCGCCCAGCAGCGACTGCACCGCCGTATGGACCGCCACCAGCGAGGTGGAACAGGCGGTCTGGATCGAGAGCGATGGCCCCTTCAGGTCAAGGACATGGCTGACCCGGGTGGACAGGAAATCCTTGTCGTTGCCGGTATGGCGCAGAAGGAACATCCCCGTGCTCTCCACCAGGCCGGGGTTCGAGCAGAGGTTGAAGTAGAAATAGCTGCCCATCCCGCAGCCGGCAAAGACGCCGATCCGGCCCCGGAACACCTCGGGCGGGTGTCCGGCATCCTCCAGCGCCTCCCAGGCCACCTCCAGGAACTGCCGGTGCTGCGGATCCAGGATCGCGGCTTCCTTCGGCGAAAACCCGAAGAACTCGGCGTCGAACTGGTCGAATCCCTCCAGCGGAGCGGCAAAGGGGACATAGGACGGGTTCTTCAGCACGGCCGGGCTTTCCCCGGCGGCGGTCAGTTCCTCCGGCGTCAGCCGGCGCACGGCAGACCGGCCCTCGCGCAGCATCTCCCAGTACTGCCCGATGTCCGCCGCCCCCGGCAGGTGGGCAGCCATTCCCACGATGGCGATCAGGTTCTCGCCAGCGCCACCCTCGTTTCCGACCCATTCCATACTCAAGACCGCCCGACGCAAACAGGGATTACTGAAAATTCTTGTCCTGCAAAGCCTTGCACCCTTCGCCCCCCTTTCCGCCCCGCCATCGGGCGGCGCTTGCCGGGGAATGCGACCGGCGCCGGCCTCGCGCAGGTTCTGTAGCGCCTACCCTAAGTCCTGCGGTGCCTCCGGGGCAAGCCGGGCGGGGCCGCCCGTCGGGAATCCCCACCCCGAAAGGAAACAAAAAGGGCCAAAGGATCGCATTTGGCCCCGAGTGCCGAAAAATCGCCATTCACCCTTTGCGACGCTTGCACGAATCCGTATGGTTCCCACCATCCAATCGCGTGCTTGGCACGACTCACCGACGAAGGATTAGGCAAGATGAGATTTGTGCTGGCGCTGATTGCGGCCCTTATGGTCATCCCGTTCCTGGCCGACCCCGGCCTGGCCCAGGATTATCGCCTTCGCCCCGGCGACACCGTCCAGGTCGAGGTGCTTGAGGACACCACCCTCAACCGCTCTGCCATGGTCCTGCCGGACGGCCAGATCTCGCTGCCCCTGACCGGCTCGGTCCGCGCCGCCGGGCGCACGCTGGCGCAGATCCAGGCCGATCTCGCCGCCCGCCTTGCCCCGAACTTCGCCGAACCGCCCACCGTCTTCGTGACCCTCGCCACCCTGGCCGAGCGGGTGGCCGCCCCGGCGCGCACCATCGACATCTTCATCCTCGGCGCCGCCAACACGCCCGGCCGCGTCGAGGTCCCCCCCGGCACCACGGTCCTCCAGGCAATAGCCGCCGCCGGCGGGCTCTCGCCCTTTGCCGCGACCAAGCGGCTGCAACTGCGGCGCATCGACAAGTCCGGCAGCGAAAAGATCTACCGGATCGACTTCGACGCCATCGAGCGCGGCGCCTCGAATACCACCCGCCTCGTCGATGGCGACGTGATCGTCGTCCCGCAACGCCGCCTGTTCGAGTAAGCGCCCCCATGCAACGAAGATTTCCGCTTGGCGGCGCAATCGGTCTTGGCGCCGCCCTGATGGCATCGACCGCCACCGCACAGGATGCGGAGGGTGGATTGCGGCTGGTCTTCGGGATCGAGGAGCGCCTTGAATACGGCCGCAATCTTGCGCTCGCGGTCCCGGCCGAAGGCTCGACCGCCAGTGCCGCGACCACGCTCAGCTTCGGCCTCTACTCCTCCACGCCGCTCGACCGGCTGGAGTTCACCGCCTCGGCCGCGCTGCTGGTCGAGAACGCGCCGGACACCGACGGGACCGTGACCGAATTCGCCCGCCCCCGGCTGGGCTTTTCCTACACGCGCGAGGTTCCGAACGCGGTCTTCGGCATCGACCTCAGCTATATCCGCGACGACGTCGACAGCCTGGCCGAGGATCTGGAGGATGCCGATGCCACCGGAACCGAGACCGACTATGGCGTCGCCCTGCGGTTCGAGACCGGCCGCACCACGCCGGCCAGCTTCTTCGTCACGGCGGCCCATGAGGTCACCGAATACGAGGACACCACCGATCCCGACCTGATCGACACGACGACGACCAGCCTGGAAGCCGGCACCCGCCTGCGCTTCTCCGAGGTGCTGACCGGCACCGTCTCGCTGGAATTTTCCCGCGAGGACGAGGACGGCGCGCCCGACACGACCGACACGCTGACCGCCGCCTTCGGACTGGAGCATGCGCTGGCGAACGGCAGCGCCTCGCTGGATCTGACGCACAGCACCGAGGACGGCGGCGAGGACCGCACCACGATCACCCTCGGCCGCACGCTGGAACTGCCCGCCGGCACGCTCGCGGCGCGGCTCGGGCTCAGCCGGTCCGACCTGGGCGGCACCGATCTCGTCGGCGGCCTTGACTGGAGCCAACGGCTTCCGGACGGCGGGGTGACGGTCAGCCTGGAACGGTCCACCAGCTATGATTCGGACGATGGCGAGACGACCGTCGACACCGCCCTTTCGGTCGAGTGGACGCATGAGATCAACGCGCTGTCCTCTCTCGCCGCCGATGCCTCCTGGGCGCTCAGCGACGCCGCCTCCGAGCGGATCGAGGAAACCGGGCTTGGCGTCACCTACCGCACCGCGCTAACCCGCGACTGGGAGCTTGCCAGCGGCCTGCGCTACATCTGGCGCGATGATGCCGACGGGCATGCCGAATCGCCGATGGTCTTCGTTTCGCTCGGCCGCAGCTTCACCCTGCGCCCCTGACGGGCCGGGAACCAAACGGCCGCCTCTCTGGTTGACGGGGAACCCGCAACGAAAGAGGCACCGAAATGCAAGACGCACCCTTTGCCGACCGCGCCGCCGCCTCGGGCGGCGCGCGCGACAGCACCCCTTCGTCCATGGTGTCCAGCGCCGATGTCAACGGCACCGAGGTCTACAGCCCCTCTGGCGACCATCTGGGCCAGATCGACCACCTGATGATCGACAAGGTCTCGGGCCAGATCGCCTATGCGGTGATGACCTTCGGCGGTTTCCTGGGTCTCGGCGCCGGTGAACACCCGGTGCCGTGGAAGAAGCTCACCTATGACACCAATCTCGGCGGTTTCGTCACCGACATCACGCAAGAGCAGCTGACCGGCGCGCCCTCCTGGAGCAGGACCTGGTTCGACGATCCCGACTACCATCGCCGCAGCTACGACTATTACGGCGTCCCGCCCTACTGGCTGTGACCTGTGGCCTCCGGCCCCTGGGGCCGGGGGCTACCGCCGCCGCCCCCAGAGATCATATTCCCCGGCCTCGTCCACCTCGACCTCGACGATGTCGCCGGGCGCAAGTTCCTCGAAGCCCTCGTCGATGAAGAGATTGCCGTCGATCTCGGGCGCGTCGGCCTTGGTGCGGCAGGTGGCGCCTTCGTCGTCCACCTCGTCGACGATCACCTCTAGCACTTTTCCAACTTTTTCACCCAGTTTCGCCGCCGAAATCGCCTGGGCTTTTTCCATGAAGCGATCAAACCGCTCCTGCTTCACCTCGGCGGGCACATGGTCGGGCAGGTCGTTCGATCGCGCGCCGGCGACGTTCTCATACTGGAAGCAGCCGACGCGATCCAGTTGCGCCTCGTCCAGCCAGTCCAGCAGCGTCTGGAACTCGGCCTCGGTCTCGCCGGGATAGCCGACGATGAAGGTCGAGCGCAGCATCAGCTCCGGGCAGACCGCGCGCCAGGCGGCGATCTCGTCCAGCGTCTTCGCCGCCGCCGCAGGCCGCGCCATGCGTTTCAGCGTGTCGGGATGGGCATGCTGGAAGGGAATGTCGAGATAGGGCAGCACCAGTCCCTCCGCCATCAGCGGGATCAGCTCGCGCACATGCGGATAGGGATAGACGTAATGCAGCCGCACCCAGGCACCCAGTTTCCCCAGTTCGCGCGCGAGGTCGGTGATATGCGCCCGCACCTCGCCACCCTTCCAGGGGCTCAGGTCATGCTTGCGATCCACCCCATAGGCGCTGGTGTCCTGACTGATCACCAGCAGCTCCTTCACCCCGGCCTCGACCAGCTTTTCCGCCTCGCGCAGGATCGCATGGGCCGGGCGGCTGACCAGGCGGCCGCGCATGTCGGGGATGATGCAGAACTTGCACTTGTGGTTGCAACCCTCGGAAATCTTTAGATAAGAATAGTGCCTGGGGGTCAGCGACACGCCCGTCGCGGGCAGAAGGTCGATGAAGGGATCGGGCGAAGGCGGCACCGCGCCATGCACCGCGTCCAGCACCGCCTCGTATTGGTGCGGCCCGGTCACCGCCAGCACCTTCGGATGCGCGCCGGTGATGTATTCCGGCTCGGCCCCCAGGCAGCCGGTCACGATCACCCGGCCGTTTTCCTGCAGGGCCTCGCCGATCGCCTCCAGGCTTTCCGCCTTGGCCGAATCCAGGAAGCCGCAGGTGTTCACGATCACCGCATCCGCGCCCTTGTAGTCGGGCGAAATCGCATAGCCCTCGGCCCGCAGGCGGGTCAGGATGCGCTCGCTGTCGACCAGCGCCTTGGGGCAGCCAAGGCTGACCATGCCGATGGTCGGCTGGCCGTCGCGGCGGGTGTCGGGGACCAGCGCGCGGGCAAGGTCGGGGCGGAGGATCGGCGGGTTTTCGGACATGCGCCGCTATACCCCGAGCGCGGGCCCGAGAAAAGCCCGCCCTCTGGCATCCGGGTCCCGCCCCGGCTAGCTTGCACGCAACCGTGAGAAGGATCCCAGATGCCCGCCCGCAACGACGCCGCCCTCGCCTTCCTGTCCGCCCGCCGCTCGCGCCCGGCCAAGCTCTTCACCCTCCCCGTCCCCGACCGTGACCAGCTGGTCGAGATCCTGACCGCCGCCACCCGCGTCCCGGACCATGGCAAGCTGCAACCCTGGCGGCTGGTCGTCCTGCGCGGCGCGGCCTTCGCCCGGCTTGCCGACCTGGCCGAGGCCCGCGCGCGCGCGCTTGGCGGCGATGACGAGAAGATCGCCAAGGGGCGCGGGCAATATGACCTCGGCAAGCTTGCGGTGGTGGTGATCGCCTCGCCGAAACCCCTGCCCAAGATCCCGCCGGTCGAGCAGCTCCTGTCGGCCGGCGCGCTGTGCATGAACATCCTCAATGCGGCCGAGGCCGCGGGCTGGGGCGCGAACTGGCTGACCGGCTGGCCCGCGCATGACCCGGAATTCGCCGCCCGCGCCTTCGGCTGCCAGGGGGACGAGACGGTGGCCGGGATCGTCCATATCGGCACCCCGCCCGAAGATGGGCCCGACCGCCCGCGCCCCGAGCTTGCCAGCCTGGTGACCTGGGTGGAGGCGTGATCCTCGGCGCCTTCCTCCGCGCCCTGGGCCAGATCGGCGACCGCCGCTTCCGCCGGGTGCTGCTGCTCGGCGTCCTTCTGGCGCTGGCGCTGCTGGTCGCGGCCTATGCGGGCTTCCTGCAGCTGGTCTGGTGGCTCTCCCCCGACAGCATCGAGATTCCCTTCGTCGGTCCCGTCACCGGGATCGACACGCTCCTCGGCTGGGCCTCGATCCTGGTGATGCTGGGGCTTTCGGTCTTCCTTATGGTTCCCGTCGCCTCGGCCTTCACCGGGCTGTTCCTGGAAGACGTGGCCGATGCGGTCGAGGACCGGCACTACCCCCATCTCCCCCCCGCCACCGCCCTGCCCTGGGCCGAGGGCCTGCGCCAGTCGGTCAACTTCCTGGGCGTCGTCATCGCGGTGAACCTGCTGGCCCTCTTCCTTTACCCCCTCGCCGGCCCCGCGATCCCGCTGGTGTTCTGGGCGATCAACGGCTTCCTGCTCGGCCGCGAATACTTCACCCTCGTCGCACTCCGCCGCCTGCCCCCGGCCGAGGCAAAGGCGATGCGGCGGCGCAACGGGTTGCGGCTCTGGCTGGCGGGCACGCTGATGGCCGCGCCGCTGTCGGTGCCGGTGCTGAACCTGGTGATCCCGGTGCTGGGCGTCGCCACCTTCACCCATCTCTTCCACCGCCTCGCCGCCGCCGGGCGCTGACGCGGGCTTGACTTGGCCGCCCGGTCAAGGTGTATCGGCGCGATGGAATTCTGCCCCTTGGAAAGGGATCGACTATGCACGCCTATCGCAGCCACACCTGCGCCGCGCTGAACAAGGCCCATGTGGGCGAAACCGTCCGCCTCTCCGGCTGGGTCCACCGGGTGCGCGATCATGGCGGCGTGCTGTTCATCGACCTGCGCGACCATTACGGGATCACACAGCTGCTCTGTGACGGCGACAGCCCCGCCTTCGCCGCGCTGGAAAAGGTGCGCGCCGAATGGGTGGTCCGGGTCGACGGAAAGGTCAAGGCGCGGGATGCGTCGCTGGTGAACGCCAAGATCCCGACCGGCGAGATCGAGGTCTATGTGACCGAGGTCGAGGTCCTGGGCGCCTCGGACGAGTTGCCGCTGCCGGTCTTCGGCGACACCGAATATCCCGAGGAAACCCGCCTGACCTACCGCTTCCTCGACCTGCGGCGCGAGTCGATGCACCAGAACATGATGCTGCGCTCGAACGTGGTGCGCTGGCTGCGCAACGCGATGTGGGACCAGGGCTTCACCGAGTTCCAGACCCCGATCATCACCGCCTCCTCGCCCGAGGGCGCGCGCGACTTCCTGGTGCCCAGCCGCCTGCATCCGGGCAAGTTCTACGCCCTGCCGCAGGCGCCGCAGCAGTTCAAGCAGCTGATCCAGGTCGCGGGCTTCGACCGCTATTTCCAGATCGCGCCCTGCTTCCGGGACGAGGACCCGCGCGCCGACCGTTCGCCGACCGACTTCTACCAGCTCGACATCGAGATGAGCTTCGTCACCCAGGACGACATCTTCGCCGCCGTCCAGCCCGTGCTGCAAGGCTTGTTCGAGGCCTTCGGCAAGGGCCGCAAGGTCCATGCCGACTGGCCGCGCATCGCCTATCGCGACTCGCTCAAGTGGTATGGCTCGGACAAGCCCGACCTGCGCAACCCGATCCGGATGCAGGACGTCAGCACGCATTTCCGCGGCTCGGGCTTTGCGATCTTCGCCAGACTGCTGGAGCAGGACGGCAACGAGGTCCGCGCCATTCCCGCGCCGAAGGGGCCCTCGGGCGAGCCGGTGGGGCGCAAGTTCTGCGACCGGATGAACGCCTTCGCGCAAAGCCAGGGCCTGCCCGGCATGGGCTATATCTTCTGGCGCGAGGCCGAGGATGGCTCGGGGATGGAGGCGGCCGGCCCGCTCGCCAAGAACATCGGGCCCGAGCGGACCGAGGCGATCCGGCAGCAGCTGGGGCTGGAAAAGGGCGATGCCGCCTTCTTCCTCGGCGGCAAGCCGGAGGCCTTCGAGGCGATCGCGGGCCGGGCACGCAACGTGATCGGCGAGGAGCTGGAGCTGACCGACCGCGACAGCTTCCGCTTCGCCTGGATCGTCGATTTCCCGATGTACGAGACGACCGAGGAGGGGAAGATCGACTTCTCGCACAACCCCTTCTCGATGCCGCAGGGCGGGCTCGAGGCGCTGATGGGCGACCCGCTGAAGGTCCATGCCTACCAGTACGACCTGGCCTGCAACGGCTATGAGGTGATCTCGGGCGGCATCCGCAACCACAAGCCCGAGATCATGTACAAGGCCTTCGAATTGGCCGGCTATCCGAACAGCGAGGTCGACAAGCGCTTCGGCGGCATGGTCAAGGCGTTCAAGTATGGCGCGCCCCCGCACGGCGGCTGCGCGGCCGGGATCGACCGGCTGGTCATGCTTCTGGCCGACACCCAGAACATCCGCGAGGTCATCATGTTCCCGATGAACCAGCGCGCCGAGGACCTGCTGATGGGGGCGCCGTCGGAACCCACGAACGAACAGCTGCGCGAGCTGCGGCTGCGCGTCCTGCCGAAAGAGGCCTGAACGCCCCTTGCCCCGCCCCGCGCCGCGTCCTAGCCTGCGCGGGCAGATGCGGCGGGGGGTGGCATGACGGAACGGAAACTGGGAGCCGTGGTTCAGGGCTGGTCCCCGCCCCGCCGACCCGACCACGCCCCGATGCAGGGGCGGCTGGTCCGGCTGGAACCCCTGAAGGCCGATACCCATGCCGAAGCCCTGCACGCGGGTTTTGCCGGGCATGATTCGCTTTGGGACTACCTCGGCTACGGCCCCTTCGCCTCGGCTGCGGACTATCACCAATGGGCCCGCGCGCGCGAGGATGGCGAGGATCCGCGCTTCTTCGTGCTCTGCGACGCGCAGACCGGACGGCCCGGCGGCATCGCCTCCTACCTGCGGATCACTCCCGAGGCGGGCGGGATCGAGGTCGGCCATATCTGCATCGCCCCCCATCTCCAGCGCAGCGCCGCGATGACCGAGGCGATGTTCCTGATGATGCAATGGGCCTTCGACGCGGGCTACCGGCGCTATGAGTGGAAATGCGACGCGCTGAACCTGCCCTCGCGCCGGGCGGCCGGGCGGCTGGGCTTCAGCTTCGAGGGCGTCTTCCGCCAGCACATGATCGTCAAGGGCCGCAACCGCGACACCGCCTGGCTCTCGGTGATCGACAGCGAGTGGCCCGCCCTCTCGCGCGCCTTCACGACCTGGCTCGCGCCCGCGAACTTCGACGCCGGAGGGCGCCAGCGCACCAGCCTGTCCGACCTCACCGGCCCGCTGCGCGCGAATGACGACCCCGCCCTGCGCGGTCAGACCGGCTGAAGCGCCGTCAGCCGCTCGGCCAGAAGCCGCGACAGCGCCTGCCGCCCGGCCTCGTCCCGCGCCCGGACCGCCGCCGCCTCCAGCGGCGCGTCGCCGATCGTGCGGGCAAGTCCCCGGACGAAGCCCGACAGATAGCCCGCGTCCCCCGCCCCCTCGACCAGCGCGGCCGCCCGGGCCAGGTCGTCGCGCAGCGCCATCGGATCGGCGGGCGGGGCCTCCATCGCCTCGGCCGCGACATCCGGCCCGGTGCCGGTGAGAAGCTGCCGCACCAGCCGCAGGAACCCCGCGATCGAGGGAAAGGGCTTGTCGAAGAAGGCCACCGCCCCCGCGTCCAGCGCCGAAGCCCGGCCATCGGGATCGCCGCTGATCGCCAGGACCGGGATCCCCCCTGCCGCGGCGGCGGCGATCAGCGCCTCCCCCCTTCCATCGGGCAGGCCGAGGTCGGCGATCAGCAGGTCCGGCCGGTAGCTGGCCAGATGCGCCCGCGCCGCCTCCAGCGTCTCGACCCGGCGCAGGCGGGCCCCGGCGCGGGTCAGGATCAGGCGCAGCGCGTCGCTGGCGAAGCGGCTGTCCTCGACCGCAAGCACGGTGAGGCCGCGCAAGGGCAGCGGCGAATCAGAGGGCGGCGGCGGGCCGTCGGGGGGGAAGGGCATGGCGGGCCTCGGTCTGGAACGGGGCCAGATTGCGCCCGCCCCGGTAAACAGCCGGTAAACAGGATTGCGACCACCTCGCGCTTGCCCTAATCCCATGGCCGAAACCCTGCGCGAGGACCAGATGATCGGACGCCTGAACCATGTCGCCATCGCCGTGCCGGACCTGACCGCCGCGGCCGAGCAGTATCGCACCGCCCTTGGCGCCAGGGTCGGCGCGCCGCAGCCCGAGCCCGAGCATGGCGTCACCGTCATCTTCATCGAACTGCCGAACACCAAGATCGAGCTTCTGCACCCCCTGGGCGAGAATTCCCCGATCACCGGCTTTCTGGAAAAGAACCCCTCCGGCGGCATCCATCACATCTGCTACGAGGTCGACGACATCCTTGCCGCCCGCGACCATCTGAAGGCGACGGGCGCGCGCGTCCTGGGCTCGGGCGAGCCGAAGATCGGCGCGCATGGCAAGCCGGTGCTGTTCCTGCATCCCAAGGACTTCAACGGCTGCCTGGTGGAGCTTGAACAGGCATGACCATCACCGGGGCCGTCGTCCTTTACGCGATCGTCTGGTTCGTCACCCTCTTCGTCGTGATGCCGCTGCGCACCCGCACCCAGGAGGAGGAGAACCATGTCGTCCCCGGCACGCCCCCCGGCGCTCCGGCGCATGAGGAGGTCGGCCGCATCGCCTGGATCACCACGCTTTTCGCCACGCCGGTCTGGGCCTTGATCGCGGCGATCATCCTCTCGGGCTGGATCGGCATTGCCGACCTGGATTTCTTCGGCCGGTTGAACCGCTAGCCCGCCCAGACCGCCGGGATCAGCCCGCGCAGCGCATTGCCGGCCCAAAGCCGGACCTTCGGCAGGTCCCCGGCCGGCAGCACCTCCTCCGGGCAGGCCAGCTCGGCCCGCAGCACCCCCGGCAGAAGGCCGCAGGACAAGGGCGGCGTGCGCATCCCCTGCCCCCGGTCGAAGAAGACCGTGGTGATCGAGCCGTCGCAGACCTCGCCCCGCTCGTTCAGGAAGACCAGCTCGTCCAGTCCCTCGGGCAAGGCCGCCCGCGCCCGGTCATAGGCCTCGCGCCGCGTCGATTTCACCCGCAGCCAGGGATCGGCCGAGCGCAGCCTTTCCCCCGCAAGCCCCAGCCGCCACACCGCCTTCGCCGGGGGAAGCGCCGCGACCTGCCACTCCACCCTTCCCTCGCGGTCCAGCGTCAGCCGCAGCCGCGCCGGATGCCCGGGGCCCGTCGCGTCGATCCCGGGACAGTCCCAGCCCAGAAGCTCCGCCGACCGCCGCAGCCGCGCCATGTGCAGCGCCCAGCGCGGGGCCCGCGCCCCGTCCCAGAGCGCCGTCTCGATCAGCTTCAGCCCTGGCTCACCGCCGGCTTCACGAAGCGCGCCTTCCACAGCGCCTCCTCCCATTCGCCTTGCACGCTCGAGCCATGCGTCAGCCCGCCGCCCACATTCATCACGATCTCGGAGCCGCTGACCGAAAGCGTGCGGATCGCCACCGAGAAATCCGCATCGCCTGACGGCGACATCCAGCCCACCGCGCCGCAATAGACCCCGCGCGGCCAGGGTTCGACCTCGCGGATGATCTGCATCGCCCGGATCTTCGGCGCGCCGGTCACGCTGCCGCAGGGGAATAGCGCGGCCATCAGCCCCGGCAAGGTCGGCGGCCCGTCCAGCACGCCCTCGACCGTCGAGGTCATCTGATGCACCGTCGCATAGGTCTCGATGGCGAAAAGCGCCGGCACCCGCACCGTGCCGACCCGCGACAGGCGGCTGATGTCGTTGCGCAGAAGGTCGACGATCATCAGGTTCTCGGCCCGGTCCTTCTCCGAGGCGCGCAGGTCGGCGATGATCGCCGCATCCTCCGCCGCATCCCTGCCGCGCGGCCGGGTGCCCTTCATCGGACGGGTGACGATGCGGTCGCCCTGGACCCGGAAGAACAGCTCCGGGCTGCGCGAGACGATCACCGGCCCGACGCCCAGATCGACAAAGGCCCCGTGCCCGACCGCCCCGGTGCGCCGGAAGGCGCCGAAGAGACCCAGGGGCGTGCCCCGGACCAGCCGGGCGGCCATCGGAAAGGTCAGGTTGACCTGATAGCAGTCGCCCGCCGCGATATAGTCGAAGACCCTGCGCGCCGCATTGCCATAGGCCCGCCGCCCGACCATGGGCGCGGGCGCGGTCATCTCCGTCGCCCGCCCCTCCGCCGCCGCCTGCTCCAGCACCGCGTCGGCGGCCTCGGGCGCATCATAGATGCCCAGGGCGACCAGCGGCCCCGGCCGGCGGCGCGGCATCAGGGGCGCGAGCTTCGGCTCCAGCGCGAACCCCGCCTCATAGGCGACATGGCCCGCGACCCAGGCCCCCCGCGCCCGTTCCGCCTCGGCCCGCTCCAGCGCGCGCATGACCTCGCCCGGCGTCTCGGCCAGGATGACCCGCCGCGGCGCCGTGAACAGCGCGGCCTTGCCGCCCGGTCCATGTTCCAGAAGGATCACACCCGCCCCCATCGTCCCTGCCCCGAGATAGGCCGATCCCGCCCCCCGCGCCAGAGCCTTTCCCGACCCCGGCCCCCGCCTTTGCGACCGGCCCCCCGATCCGCCCCGCGAATCTTTTCGAAAGGATCTGCAAAATCCTTCGAAGGATTTCGCCCCGCCCCGCCGCCGCCGTTTCCCCTTGCGCCCCCCCGGTCTCTCGCTATAACCCGCCCAATTTTGCGCATATGGATGGGGGCTGACATGCCGAAGCGGACCGATATCAAGTCGATCATGATCATCGGCGCGGGTCCCATCGTCATCGGCCAGGCCTGCGAGTTCGACTATTCCGGCGCCCAGGCCTGCAAGGCGCTGCGCGAGGAGGGCTACCGGGTCATCCTGGTGAACTCGAACCCCGCGACGATCATGACCGACCCCGGCCTCGCCGACGCCACCTACATCGAGCCGATCACCCCCGAAGTCGTCGCCAAGATCATCGAGAAGGAGCGCCCCGACGCGCTTCTGCCGACCATGGGCGGGCAGACCGGCCTCAACACCGCCCTCGCGCTCGCCGACATGGGCGTGCTGGACAAGCTCGGGGTCGAGCTGATCGGCGCCAAGCGCGACGCCATCGAAATGGCGGAGGATCGCAAGCTCTTCCGCGAGGCGATGGACCGGATCGGGCTGGAGAATCCCAAGGCCACCATCGTCGCCGCCCCCAAGCTCGCCTCCGGCAAGTACGACATCGCCGCCGGGGTCCGCGAGGCGATGGAGGCGCTGGAATATGTCGGCCTGCCCGCCATCATCCGCCCTGCCTTCACTCTTGGCGGCACCGGCGGCGGCGTCGCCTACAACCGCGACGACTATGAAGCCATCGTGAAATCCGGGCTGGAGGCTTCCCCAGTCGCGCAGGTCCTGGTCGATGAATCCCTCCTCGGCTGGAAAGAATACGAGATGGAGGTGGTGCGCGACCGCGCCGACAACGCCATCATCGTCTGCTCGATCGAGAACGTCGATCCGATGGGCGTCCACACCGGCGATTCCATCACCGTCGCCCCGGCGCTGACCCTCACCGACAAGGAATACCAGATCATGCGCAACGGCAGCATCGCCGTGCTGCGCGAGATCGGGGTCGAAACCGGCGGCTCCAACGTGCAATGGGCGATCAACCCCGCCGACGGCCGCATGGTCGTCATCGAGATGAACCCGCGCGTGTCGCGGTCGTCCGCTTTGGCGTCGAAGGCCACCGGCTTCCCCATCGCCAAGATCGCCGCGAAACTCGCCATCGGCTATACGCTGGACGAGCTGGACAACGACATCACCAAGGTCACGCCCGCGTCCTTCGAGCCGTCGATCGACTATGTCGTCACCAAGATCCCCCGCTTCGCCTTCGAGAAATTCCCCGGCTCGGAACCCAACCTCACCACCGCGATGAAATCGGTCGGCGAGGCGATGGCCATCGGCCGCACCATCCATGAATCGCTGCAGAAGGCGCTGGCCAGCCTGGAAACGGGCCTCACCGGCTTTGACGAGATCGCGATTCCCGGCGCGCCCGAGAAGGCGGCCATCGTCAAGGCCCTGGGCCAGGCCACCCCGGACCGCCTGCGCGTCATCGCCCAGGCCATGCGCCACGGGCTGACGAATGACGAGATCCAGGACGTCACCGCCTTCGACCCCTGGTTCCTGTCGCGCATCCGCGAGATCATCGACACCGAGGCGCAGATCCGCGCCGAGGGCCTTCCCGCGCGTGCCGAGGGCCTGCGCGCGCTGAAGATGATGGGCTTCACCGATGCCCGCCTCGCCCGCCTTACCGGCCGGGCAGAGGCCGAGGTCCGCCGCATCCGCAAGAATCTTGGCGTCACCGCCGTCTTCAAGCGCATCGACACCTGCGCCGCCGAGTTCGAGGCCCAGACCCCCTATATGTATTCCACCTACGAAGCCCCCGCGATGGGCGACGTGGAATGCGAATCCCGCCCCACGGCGGCGAAGAAGGTCGTCATCCTCGGCGGCGGCCCGAACCGGATCGGCCAAGGCATCGAATTCGACTACTGCTGCTGCCACGCCTGTTTCGCGCTGACCGAACGCGGCTACGAGACCATCATGGTCAACTGCAACCCCGAGACCGTCAGCACCGACTACGACACCTCCGACCGCCTTTATTTCGAGCCGCTGACCCTGGAACACGTCCTCGAAATCCTGCGGGTCGAGCAGGAGAACGGCACGCTGCACGGCGTCATCGTCCAGTTCGGCGGCCAGACGCCGCTGAAACTGGCGAACGCCCTGCATGAGGAAGGCATCCCGATCCTCGGCACCACGCCCGACGCCATCGACCTGGCCGAAGACCGCGAACGCTTCCAGCGCCTCCTCCAGGACCTCGGCCTGAAACAGCCGCACAACGGCACCGCCCGCAGCCGGGACGAAGCCTTCGCCGTGGCGAAAGAAGTGGGTTATCCGCTGGTCATCCGTCCCTCCTTCGTGCTTGGCGGCCGCGCCATGGAAATTGTCCGCTCGGACGAACAGCTTGACCGCTACATCTCCACCGCCGTCCAGGTTTCCGGCGACAGCCCCGTCCTGCTCGACTCCTACCTCTCCGGTGCCGTCGAGGTTGACGTGGATGCGTTAAGCGACGGTAAATCCGTGCATGTCGCTGGAATCATGGAACATATCGAGGAAGCCGGGGTCCATTCCGGCGATTCGGCCTGCTGCCTGCCGCCGCATCAGCTCTCGGCCGAAACGGTCGCCGAACTGAAACGGCAGACCGAAGTCATGGCCAGGGCGCTGAACGTCGTCGGGTTGATGAACGTGCAGTTCGCGATCAAGGACGGGGTGATCTACGTCCTCGAGGTGAACCCGCGCGCCTCGCGCACCGTGCCCTTCGTCGCCAAGGCGACCGACAGCGCCATCGCCTCGATCGCCGCCCGCCTCATGGCCGGCGAGCCGCTGTCGAACTTCCCGATGCGCGCGCCCTACCCGGCCGGCGTCGGCCCCGACACGCCGCTGCCCCTGGCCGACGCGAACACGCTCGCCGATCCGCAGACCCCCTGGTTCTCCGTCAAGGAGGCCGTCCTGCCCTTCGCCCGCTTCCCCGGCGTCGATCCGCTCCTCGGCCCCGAGATGCGCTCGACCGGCGAGGTGATGGGCTGGGACCGCAGCTTCGCGCTCGCCTTCCTCAAGGCGCAGATGGGCGCGGGCACGATCCTGCCGACCGAGGGCCGCGTCTTCCTGTCGGTCAAGGACATGGACAAGACCGAGGCCCTGGCCGAGGCCGCCCGCGACCTGGTGGCGATGGGCTTCACCATCGTCGCGACCAAGGGGACGGCGCAATGGCTGGCCGCCGAGGGCGTCGCGGCCGAATCCGTCGCCAAGGTCTACGAAGGCCGCCCGAACATCGTCGACCGGCTGAAGAACAACGAGATCGCGCTGGTGATGAACACCACCGAGGGGACCCAGGCCGTCAGCGACAGCCGCGACATCCGCCGCGTGGCGCTGATGGACAAGATCCCCTATTTCACCACCGCCGCCGCCAGCGTGGCCGCCGTGGCCGCGATGAAGGCGCGCGGCGAGGGCTATGGGGTCCGGACCTTGCAGGGGTAAGAGGCTGCGGGCGAGTCTGGCTCGGGCGCCATTCCCGGCCCCGGCCGAGCCAGCGGCCGTGACAATCCCCTGACGCCCGCGCCCAACCCTTTGGAAACGCTTGCCTCTCCCGGCCTGTCCACCGTGGACAGTCAAAGCCCGTTGATCGGAACCTTCAGGAACCGCTTGCCGCTCTCGTCGGCCTCGGGAAGGTCGCCCCCCCGCATGTTGACCTGCAGCGAGGGGATGATCAGCCGGGGCATCGCCAGCGTCGCATCCCGCGCAGTGCGAAGCTGGATGAACTCCTCCCGGGTCTTGCCGGCGAGGTGGATGTTATGGGCCCGCTCCTCGCCCACCGTCGTCTCCCAGCGGATGTCGCGGCCGTTCGGGCCGTAGTCGTGGCACATGAAAAGCCGGGTCTCGTCGGGCAGCGCCAGTACCTTCTGGATGCTGTCCCAAAGCTGCCCCGCATCCCCGCCCGGAAAATCTGCCCGCGCCGAGCCCCCGTCCGGCATGAACAGCGTGTCGCCCACGAAGGCCGCGTCGCCCATCACATGGGTCATGCAGGCCGGCGTATGCCCCGGCGTATGGATCGCATGGCAGGTCATCTGCCCGACCTTGTAGCTGTCGCCGTCGTCGAACAGCCGGTCGAACTGCGAGCCGTCGCGCTGGAACTCGGTCCCCTCGTTGAAGATCTTGCCGAAAGTGTCCTGCACCAGCGTGATGTTGCGGCCGATCCCGACCCTGCCGCCCAGGGCGCGCTGGATATAGGGCGCGGCCGAAAGGTGGTCGGCGTGGACATGGGTCTCGATCAGCCAGTCCAGCACCAGCCCCCGCGCCCGGATATGGGCGATGATCTCGTCGGCATGGTCATAGGTGATCCGCCCGGCGGCATAGTCGATGTCCATCACGCTGTCGACCACCGCGCAGGCATTGGAGGCGGGGTCCTTCACCACATGGCTGATCGTGTTGGTGGCCGGGTCGAAGAAGCTGGTGACCTCGGGTTTGACGGATAGATCGACCTGCATCGGGTCCTCCTGCGATCAGAGCGGCCGGGTCGCGACCGGGGGACGCGAGCGCAGCCAGCGTGCGACGAACATGCCCGCGACCAGCGCGGCGATGAAGATATGGACATCGAGGGCCCCGGTTCCCAGTGCGGGCAATGCGCCGCCGGGACAAAAGCCTGCGATGCCCCAGCCCAGCCCGAAGGTCGCCGAGCCGAGGATCAGCCTGCGGTCGATCACCCGCGTATCCGGCAGCTGGAAGCGGTCCGCCATCCGGGGGGCGGGATTGCGCAGCACCAGCCGGTAGCCGGGAACCGCGACGCCCAGGGCGCCGGCCATCACGAAGGCGAGGCTTGGGTCCCAGGTCCCGGCAATGTCGAAGAAGTTCAGCACCTTGGCAGGGTTGATCATCCCCGAGACCGTGATGCCCAGCCCGAAGATCAGGCCGATGGCGAAGGCGGAGAGAAGGCGCATCTCAGACCCCGTGCCGGATGAGGAAGACGGTCAGCACGGCCGAGGCCATGAAGCTGGCGGTGGCCACCATCGACCGGCGCGACAGGCGCGCGAGGCCGCAGACCCCGTGGCCCGAGGTGCAGCCGCCGCCATGGCTCACGCCGACACCCACGATCAGCCCGCCCAGGGCCACCGCCCAGCCCGGCACCGGCTGGTCCAGCACCGGCCGCTCGCCGGTGGCCAGAAGATGGACGAGCGGCCCCGTCATCATCCCCGCGATCACCGCCGCGCGCAGGGTCCAGTCTGCCGCGTCGCCCAGACGGAACAGCCCGCCCAGAATCCCCGTGGCCCCAAGGATACGGCCATGCACCGCCAGCAGCAGCACCGCCGCTGCTCCGATCAGCGCGCCGCCCGCAAGCGCGGCCCAGGGTGTGAACTCAGTCTCCATAGGCTTGGTCCCGCAGGTTCCAGCCGCCCGGGCGGCATTCGCCCCATGATGCCACCAACCGGGACCGCTGGACAGACCGGAACCGGAGAATCCTCGCGCGCGCGGCGGGACGGTAGAGGCTGCCGGGTCCGCCTGCACCGGGGCGGCCGGGTTAACCCCATGCATTCGTTGTTGTTTCATCCCGGCCGCGTGGATCGTGCAAATCCTTCGCAATAGGTCCGTCGCCGGGCGACAGATTGTTAACGCTTGCGCCGTAACGTCCAGAACACACGCGGAACAATCCCCGGATCTGGAGCATGATGCCATGAGACATTCCTGCAACGTCGCCGCCCTGCTGCTTGCCGCCTTCCCCGCGCAGGCCGGGGATCTGGAAGACCGGATGGCCACCTTCGTCACCGACGAGGTCAAGGCCTGGTTTTCCGATCCGACCGTCGTCGCCATGGTGCAGGAAGCCAACCTCGGCAATGCGGCCCTCACCCCCGGCGACATCGACGCGCTGGAGGCGCGCTGGCAGGCCGAGGTCGGCACCAATGGCGAACTGGTCGCGGCGATCACCGACAATGCCGCCTCGGTCTATCTGCGCGAACGGATCATGGCCTCGGGCGGGAAGGTGACCGAACTGATCGTCATGGACGCCAGGGGGCTGAACGTCGCGGTCAGCGAGCCCACGTCGGATTACTGGCAGGGCGATGAGGCGAAGTATCGGCAGACCTATCTCGTCGGGCCGGCCGGCCTGCATGTCTCCGAGGTCGAGCTGGACATGTCCACCCAGATCTACCAGGCGCAGGTTTCCTTTGCGCTGACCGAGCCGACGACCGGCCAGCCCATTGGCGCGGTGACCGTCGGGCTGAACGCCGAATCCTTCTGACCCGCCCGCCTGCGCGGCCCCAGAACGGGAGATTTCCATGCAATCGCATCCTCGGACCTCCGGGCTCAGATCGCTGTTCGTCAAGATCACCGGCGTGACGGCAATTTGCGCCGCGTGTGCGGCAGGCACGTTGACGGCCCTCAATCATGGCGCGAACCGCGCACAACTGGGTCAGATCGTGCGGGATCGGGTATCGACCGAAACGCCCGACCTGGCCGACGAGATCGCCGGCAGCCTGCGCTTTGGCCGCCCCGACAAGGTGAACGAGGCTTTTGCCCATCTCCTCACGCATTCCAGGGGCATCGCCGCCCTGGCAATCGCGGTGACACCGGACGGCGCACTCTTCGGCTATTCGGACCAGGCCACGGCGACCGATCCCGCCATGACCGAGCTTGCGCGCCGCGCGCTGGACGAAAACCGCCTCGTCACGGCCGAGGACGGCTTTGCCGCGGCCGTTCCCGTCCTTTTCGGCGAGAACGCCGATGTCGTCGGCGCGGTCGCGACGCGCTGGACGCCGGAACCGCTGGTGCAGCGGCTGCGCGAGCAGGAGTTCAAGGCGATCACGATCTCGGCCGCGGCTTTCCTGGCGGCCGTCCTTGCCTTCATGTTCTTCGTCAGCCGTGTCGTCACCCGGCCGCTTGGCCGGATCCGGTCGGTGATCCGCAGCTTCGCCGACCGCGACTATTCCGGTCCCGTCCCGATGCAGGACCGCGGCGACGAACTCGGCGCCATCGCCGCCTCGCTGGAGGAATTGCGCGACACACTGGCCCGGGCCCAGGCCGCCGAGCTTGACAGCACCTGCAAGAGCGCGGCCTTCATGGGATCGTCCGTCGCGATGATTCTGGTCGATCGCGACATGGCGGTCACCCATTTCAATCCCCGGATGGTCGAGCTTTTCCGGGCGCATGCGGCAGGGTTGCGCGCCCGCGTCCCGGGGTTCGATCCCGACAACATCCTCGGCCTCAAGGTCTCGCAGTTCCAGATCGAGCGCCAGCACGCCCCTGCCAGCGGCGAGATGCACAATCCCGGCCTGGCCACCTTCAGCACGGTCATCACCGTCGGCGAGGCGCGCCTGTCGGTTTCCGCCTCAGCGATCCGCAACAGCCAGGGCGAGGCGGTCGGCCATGTCATGGAATGGGTGGATGTCACGCAGAGCTGGCTTAACTCGGCGGTGATCCAGGCGATCGAGGCGAACCAGATCAAGGCCGAATTCGCAGTGGACGGCACGCTTCTTGCCGCGAACACGCCCTTCCTGACCATCATGGGCCAGACCCTGGAAGGGGCCCGCCGCAAGACGCTTGCCGAGATGCTCGGGATCCCCGGCGGCGATGCCTCCGCCATCTTGCGTACGATCGTCCAGGGGGAAGCCTATTTCGGGATGATGGAGCTTGTCCGCGCCGCCGGAACGCCGGCCATCGTCGACGGCAGTCTCGGCTGCGTCAAGGATCATCACGGGTGCCCGGTAAGAATCCTGCTGCTCGGCAAGGACGTGACCCGCGCCGAGGCCGAGCTGGACTCCGCCCGTCGCCTGCGCGCCGAAGCGGAACAGCAGCAGGCCGCCGTCGTCGAGGCGCTGCGTCAGGGGCTGCGCAAACTGAACGCGGGCGACCTGACCGCCCGCATCGACGTGCCCTTCGCCGGCAATTACGAGGACCTGCGCCAGGACTTCAACAGCACCGTCCTCAGCATGTCCAGGGCGATCCGCGCGATCCTGACCAATGCCGAGAGCATCTCGAACGAGGCTCGCGACATCAGCCTGACCGCCGAGGGCCTGTCGCGCCGCACCGAAAGCACGGCCGCCACGCTGGAGCAGACCGCGGCGGCCCTGGACCTCCTGACCGCCTCGGTCAAGGCGACGGCGGACAGCGCCGAACGGGCGGACCAGGCGGTCAGCACCGCCAAGGCCAATGCCGAGAGCAGCAGCAAGGTCGTGGTCGAGACGGTCTCGGCGATGGACCAGATCGCCGGCTCCTCCGAGCGGATCACCTCGATCATCAAGGTCATCGACGACATCGCCTTCCAGACCAACCTCCTGGCGCTGAACGCCGGCGTCGAGGCCGCACGGGCCGGGGACGCGGGCCGCGGCTTCGCGGTCGTCGCCTCGGAGGTCCGGGCGCTCGCGCAACGCTCCTCGGACGCCGCGCGCGAGATCAACGACCTGATCGCGAACAGCGGCACCCAGGTCCGTCGGGGCGTGACGCTGGTGGACAAGACCGGCGAGGCGCTGAAGCAGATCGCCGACTCGGTCTCCGAGATCGCCGGGCTCGTCTCGGACATCGCCGTCGCATCGCGCAAGCAGTCGGCAAACCTGCTGGAGATCAACACGGCCGTCACCCAGCTGGACCAGTCCACGCAGCAGAACGCGGCGCGGCTGGAGGAAACGACTGCCGCAAGCGAGGGGCTGACCAAGGATGCCGTGGCCCTGGTGGGAACCATGTCGCAATTCAAGGTGCAGGCCGAGGGGTCTGCGGACCCGGTCCTGCCGTTCCGCGCCAGCCGCGGACAGGCCGCCCGCACCGAACCGGCCCGCAGCACCGTGACGCCGATCAAGGGCTCCGCGGCCCTGGCGCCACAGACCGAACCGGGGGGGTGGGAGGATTTCTGACCCAGCCCCGGCGGACCTGGCACCGGGTCCGCCGGATTCCCCGATCCCCGCAGGCAGGAAACGAATGATGTTCAATGCCCGACCAGATGGCAGACTCCACGACCGTCCGACCTATGTCCATGTGGTGCAGGGCGAATTCGTGGTCTCGGATCAGCCCGGCACGGTCCTCACGACGATCCTGGGCTCCTGTGTCTCGACCTGCATCTGCGATCCGATGGCTGGCGTCGGCGGAATGAACCACTTCCTGCTGCCCGACAACGGACCGGGCAACGGTCGGCAGTTCCGCTATGGGCTTTACGCGATGGAGCTGCTGATCAATGGCCTGCTGAAGAAGGGGGCCAGCAAGGACCGGCTCGAGGCCAAGCTTTTTGGCGGCGCGATGATGAATGACGGGCTTGGCCGGATCGGGGCCGCGAATGCCGCCTTTGCCCGGCGCTTCCTGGCCGACGAGGGCATCCGTTGCCTGGCGCAGAGCCTGGGCGGCACGCTTGCCCGGCGGGTGCGTTTCACGCCGACGACCGGCCAGGCCCAGCAGCTGATCGTGCAACCGGACGCCCTGGCGCCACAACCGCCCCCCCGGGTTCCAGCGCGGAGCGACGACGATGTCACCTTCTTCTAGATTCCCGGGCCGCCGGGCCGGAGCAAGACCCGAGAGGAACGTCCCATGAGCGAGATCCTGCAGCTTCCCGAAAGGCTGGACTTCGACGCCGCGCGCGATCTCTACGGCCGGCTTCTGGCCCTGCGCGGCCGACCGATCTCGATCGACGGCTCGGCGGTCCGCACCGGCGGCACCCTGGCCGCGCAGATCCTGCTGGCCGCCGCGCGTGACTGGCGCGCGGCCGGCCTGCCCTTCACCTTCGCCCCCTCGGTCGCCCTGCGGGACGTTCTCGATCGGCTGGGCGTCCTGTCCGAGATCGCGCAAGAGGAGGCGACCGCGTGATGCTGACCATTCTGGCAATCGACGATTCCCGCACGATCCGGGAGATGCTGCGGGAAACGCTGCGCAACGCAGGCTTCGACGTCCATGTCGCGGTGGACGGCCTCGACGGGCTGGAGAAGCTGCGGGAGGTCGCCCCCGACGTGATCATCACTGACATCAACATGCCGCGCATGGACGGATTCGGGGTGATCGAGGCGGTCCGCGCCGGCAACTCTCATGCCGCGCTTCCGATCCTCGTGCTGACCACCGAAAGCGCAGCCGACCTGAAGGAACGGGCGCGCAAGAGCGGTGCCACCGGATGGATCGTCAAACCGTTCGACGACGCCAAGCTCGTCTCGGCGATCAAGCGCATCGCAGGCCATTGAGGTCACCATGAGTTCCTCGATCGATATCCGCCAGACCTTCTTCCAGGAATGCGAGGAACTGCTCGAGGCGCTGGATGACGGGCTGAACGCGCTCGCCTCCGCCAGCGAGGACGGCAGCTTCGAGTCCGAGACGGTGAATGCGGTCTTCCGCGCCGTCCATTCGATCAAGGGCGGGGCGGCCGCCTTCGGGCTGGAGGCTCTGGTCCGCTTTGCCCACCAGTTCGAGACCGCGCTGGACGCGATGCGCTCGGGCAAGCTGATGTCCGCGCCCGACATCATCCGCATCTTCCTGCGTTCGGCCGATTATCTGGCCGACCTGATCTCCGGCGCCCGCGACGGAGCGCCACCGACCAGCACCTCCGGGTCCGACCTGATGGAGCGTCTGGCGCAACTCGTCCCCGCGAACGGCGCGCGGATGCCGACCGCGGCAGCGCCCCCCGCCGCTCCTCCTGCGCCCGAGGCGGACGATCCGGGCTTTCAGCCGATCGCACTCGCCTTCGACTTCGCGCCCGAACCGGAAGGCCCGGCGGGATACGCGATCAGGTTTGCGGCGTCGAAGCAGCTTTACGCCAGCGGCAACGACCCGGTGCACATGTTCCGCGCCCTGGCCGAACTTGGCGCGCTGGAGACCAGGGCCGACACCACCGCGCTGCCGCCGCTGGAGGAAATGGACTGGGCCTCCGCCTATCTGACCTGGGACCTGGTCCTGCGGACGACGGAATCGCAGCAATCCGTCCATGAGATCTTCGAATTCGTCGACGGGCTTTGCACACTGGAGGTCGGTGAGATCGAGGCTGTCGCGCCAGCGACCGCCGCGCCAGCGCCGGAGCCGGAGGCCCTCCAGGCGGCCGAGCCTGTCGGGGGAAGCCGTCCCGTCGCACCGCGCCCGGGCGCCGCCAGGTCTGGCGCACAGGGTGGGCAGAAGGGCTCGGTCAGGGTCGATCTGGAACTGGTCGACCGGCTGATCAACATCGTGGGCGAGCTGGTGATCAACCAGGCGGTGCTTGCGCAATGCGTGCAGGATGCCGGGATCGGGGCGCAAAGCGACGTGGGCGCCGGGCTGGACGAATTTCGCAACCTCGCGCGGGAGTTGCAGGAGAATGTCATGGCGATCCGCGCGCAATCGGTGAAGCCGCTGTTCCAGCGCATGGCCCGCATCGTGCGCGAGGCTTCGGATCTTGCCGGAAAGACGGTCGAGTTCATCACCGAAGGCGACGCGGTCGAGGTCGACAAGACCGTGATCGAGCGGCTGGTCGATCCGCTGACCCATATCATCCGCAACTCGGTCGATCACGGGCTGGAACCGGCGGCGGCGCGGCAAGCGGCCGGCAAGCCCGCGGCCGGTCGCATCTGCCTGTCGGCGGCCCATCGCTCGGGCCGGGTGCTGATCGAGGTCACCGACGACGGTGCCGGGATCAACCGCCCGAAAGTGTGGCAGATCGCGGTCGACAGGGGGCTGATCCCGCCGGATGCGGTGCTGGGCGACGCTGAGATCGACAAGCTGATCTTCCTCCCCGGCTTCTCGACCGCTGCAAAGGTGACCGATCTGTCCGGTCGCGGCGTCGGGATGGATGTGGTGCGCAGCGCAATCCAGGGCCTCGGGGGCCGCATCAACATCACCTCTTCCCCCGGCAAGGGCACCACGATGTCGATCAGCCTCCCGCTCACGCTGGCGGTGCTGGACGGGATGGTGGTCGATGTCGCGGGCCAGACCATGGTCGTGCCGATCACCGCGATCATCGAGACGCTGCGACCGGCGGCGGCCGACATCCACCCGGTCGCCGGCGCCGGCAAGGTGGTCGCGGTGCGCGAGAAATTCGTGCCGATCATCGACCTGGCCGAGACTTTCGGCCACCGCCCGGCCAGCCCGGACTATTCCGGCATGGTGCTGCTGCTGGTCGAATCCGGCGGGAACGAACGCTGGGCCCTGGCGGTGGACCGCATCCATGACCAGCGCCAGGTGGTGATCAAGGGGCTGGAGGCGAACTACGGCCATGTGCCCGGCGTCGCCGCGGCGACGATCCTGGGCGATGGCAAGATCGCCCTGATCATCGATCCCGATGAAACCGCGCAGCGCAGGCGGCCCCAGACCGCCTTCGCCCCCGCCCTTCTGACCGAGGAGATGTGACATGTCCGCAGCAGCGGAGCTTTCAAAGGCCGACGACCGCGAACTGGTCAGCTTCCGGGTCGGCGGGCAGGATTTCTGCGTCGACATCATGGCGGTGCGCGAGATCCGCGGCTGGACCCCGGCCACCGTCCTGCCGCACGCACCCGCCTATATTCTCGGGGTGATCAACCTGCGCGGGGCCGTGGTGCCGATCGTCGATCTTGCCGCGCGCATGGGGCTGGAGCCGATCCGCCCCGATGCCCGACATGTCATCGTGATCTGCGTCGTCGACCATCAGACCGTGGGCTTCCTCGTCGACGCCGTTTCGGACATCCTCAGCGTGAGGCATTCGCTGATCCAGCCGACTCCGGCGGTCTCCTCGGACATCACCCGCGCCTTCTTCGAGGGCGTGATCGCGATCGACCAGCGCATGTTGCGGCTGATCGATATCGAGGCCGTCCTGCCCCCGATCGCCACCCGGCAGGAGCGGCCATGACCACGCCCGCTCCGCTGACCGCCGGCTGGTCGCGGCCAGGTCGCGACCTGTCCTATACGCCCGAGGATTTTCAGCGGATCGCCCGGTTCATGTATGACGCCACCGGAATCCGGCTGACCGAAGCGAACGAGCGGATGGTCTATGCCCGGCTGGCCGGGCGGGTCCATGACCTCGGGCTCGACGGTTTCTCGACCTATGTGGACAGGGCGACATCTTCCCTGGCGGGAGAGGAGCGCGACCGTCTGATCTCCTCCCTCACGACGAATACCACGCATTTCTACCGGGAAAGCTATCATTTCGACTATCTGGCCGGGCAGATCATCCCGGATTTCATCACGCGCGCCCGCGCCGGAGAGCGGATCCGGATCTGGTCGGCGGGCTGCTCGACCGGGGAGGAGGCCTATAGCATCGCGATATGCCTGCTGCAGCATTTCCCCGAGGCGCCGCAGCATGACCTCAAGATCCTGGCCACCGACATCGACCGTGCCGTGCTGGCCCGGGCGGTCACGGCCCTCTATCCGCCGGGCAGCCTGCGGGGCGTGCCGAAGGCGCTGATCGACAGCTGTTTCGATCCGGTCCCGGGCGGCGATCTTCGCACGCCCCGGCCGCAGATCAAGGCGATGGTGACCTTCCGGCCGCTCAACCTGATCGGCCATTGGCCCTTCAGCGGGCGTTTCGACGCGATCTTCTGCCGCAACGTCGCGATCTACATGGACGGCCCCACCCAGGAGCGGATCTGGACCGGCTTCCATCAGGTGCTGCGTCCCGGCGGTCACCTCTTCATCGGCCATTCCGAGCGGCTTTCGCCCTCGTTGAAGGGCCGTTTCACTATGGTGGGCAATACCATCCACCGACGCAACGGCGACCCGGCCAGGGGCCGGTGACCAGGGATCAGGAGCAGGACATGGCACTCAAGGACAGCATCTCGATCATGGTGGTCGACGACATGGCGACCAGCCGCAGCCTGATCATCATGGCGCTGGAGGAAATGGGGATCAGGAAGATCGACTTCCGCAAGGACGGGGCCGAGGCGCTGCAATCGCTGGTGGCGAACCCGGTGCATCTGGTGATCTCGGACTACAACATGCCGGGGATGGACGGGCTGGGCCTGCTGAAGGGCCTGCGCGAGAACCGGGTCACCGCAAGGATCGGCTTCGTCCTGGTCAGCGGCCGGATGACACCCGAGATCATGAACGCCGGCAAGGCGCTTGGAATGAACAACTACATCCAGAAGCCCTTCAGCACCCCGCAACTCAGGGCCTGTCTGCAGGCGGTGGTCGGGCCGCTTTGATGACCGGACCGCAGCCCCCCGGGACCATCCCGCTGCGCGATCTCTTTGCCACCCTGGCGGAACAGCTGCGGCAACAGGCGCTGCAGGGGCGCGGGATCGAGGATCGCGTCGGCGACGTGATCCTTGACGGCGCCAGCGGGGCAGAACGGCTGCGCAACTCGTTGCAGGGGCTGGATCATATCGTCCAGACCCTGAACGAACTGTCGCATTTCCTCGACGATGTCGCGCTGGAAACCGATGGCCACCTGCGGCTGGCGGTCGCGGGTCCGGCACGGCGGCTGCGGCTGCGCAAGCTTGCCGAGGCGCTGGGGGCGCGGCGGGAGCCGATTGGCCAAACTCCCCTGCATGCGGCGGGAGAGGTCGATCTCTTTTAGCCGGTGCAGGCTTCCCATGCGGCAGATGGCGGGCAAGGACGGCAGGTCGGTCCGGTTCACCGGGTTCGCCTCCGTCCAACGCCTCCTTTTGCGCTTGCCAGCCGGGCAGGTCAGCCGGCCCCGCCCTGGATCCGGCGCCCCGTCGCATCGTCGAAAAGATGTGCCTTCCCCGCGGGCCAGGTCAGGTGGATCCTCTGGCCGGGGCGGAAATCGTGACGCTCGGTGAAGACGGCGCAAAGCGGCATCCCGGCGACCCGGGCATAGACCTGGATATTGGCGCCGGTCGGCTCGACCACCTCGACCTCGGCGGCAAGGCCGGCGCCATCGGCCGACAGCACCAGATGCTCGGGCCGGATGCCGAAGACCACCGCCTGCCCCGCCGCGCCCTGCCCCGGCGGCGCCAGGCGGCTGCCGTCGGGCAGGACAACCGCGCCCTGCTCCAGCTTGCCGCGCAGGAAGTTCATCGAGGGAGAGCCGATGAAATCGGCCACGAAAAGGTTGGCGGGGGTGTCGTACAGTTCCAGCGGCGTGCCGATCTGCTCGATGTTGCCGGCGTTCATCACCACGATCCGGTCGGCCATGGTCATCGCCTCGATCTGGTCATGCGTGACATAGACCGAGGTGGTCTGGAGCCGCTGGTGCAGGGCCTTGATCTCGGTCCGCATCACCACGCGCAGCTTGGCGTCGAGGTTCGACAAGGGCTCGTCGAACAGGAACACCTGCGCGTCGCGCACCAGGGCGCGCCCCATCGCCACCCGCTGCCGCTGGCCGCCCGAAAGCTGCCGGGGCGAGCGTTCGAGGAATTTCGACAGGTTCAGGATCTCGGCCGCCTCGCGCACCTTGCGGTCGATCATGTCCTTGGCCATCCGCTTCAGGCGCAGGCTGAAGCTCATGTTCTCGTAGACCGACATATGCGGGTAAAGCGCGTAGTTCTGGAACACCATGGCGATGTCGCGCGCCTTGGCCGGCACGTCGTTGACCACCCGGTCGCCGATCAGGATGTCGCCGCCCGAGATCGTCTCCAGCCCCGCGATCATGCGCAGGAGCGTCGACTTTCCGCAGCCGGAGGGGCCGACCAGCACGACGAATTCCCGGTCGCGGATCTGCAGGTCGATCCCGTGCAACACCTCCATCGCACCGTATTTCTTCCTGACCCCGCGGATGGTGACAGAGGACATCGTTCAATCCTTATTAGGCAGCAGGGCCTTGTTGAGCAGTCTGGCGTTGTGAAGCGGCCGGGTCATTTGACGGCACCCAGCGCCATGCCCCGGATGAGGTAGCGTTGCAGCCAGGAGAACACGATGGCGACCGGAACGGTGGCCAGGACGGTCGCGGCCATCACATGGTGCCATTCGACCTGGTAGCGCCCGGCGACCTGGGCATAGATCTGCACCGGCAGGGTGAAGTCTTCGGACGAGCGCATCATGGTCAGCGCCAGGACGAATTCGTTCCAGCTGTTGATGAAGGTGAAGATCGCGGTCACCACCATGGCCGGCACGGCCAGCGGCAGGAAGATGCGGACCAGGCTGGTCAGGTGGCTGGCCCCGTCCATCCAGGCGGCCTCTTCCAGGTCGCGCGGGATCGAGTTGAAGTAGCTTTGCAGCATCCAGATGGTGAAGGCCATGTTGAAGGCGGCATAGGTCAGCACCAGCGAGTTCAAGTCGTTGACGAGGCCGAGGCTCATCATCAGCCGGAAAAGGCCCAGCACCAGGACGATGGGCGACATCATCTGCGTCATCAGCAGGAAGGTGCGATAGGCCCCCTTGCCCGCGAAACGATAGCGCGACATCGCATAGGCGGCCGGGATCGACAGCAGGAGCGCCACGGCCGTGGCCGCGACGCTGACGTAAAGGCTGTTCAGAAGCGCCCCGCCGAAATTGGTCTTGACCCACATCTCCGAAAAGTTCTCCCAGCGGAATTCGCTGAAGCCCCAGGTCGGCGGATAGGTGAAGAGTTCGGCCCGGGGGCGCACGGCGGTGACGAACATCACGCCGAAGGGGAACAGGATCACCACCATCAGCGGCGACAGGATCGCCCAGTAGATCAGGCTGCGCTTCAGCTTGCCGGTCATGCCTTGACCTCCTCTTCCGGGGCGGCATCGTCGCGGTCGTTGCGGCTGACCAGGGCGACGTAAAGCATGGTGAAGGCCAGAAGGACGAAGAACATCACCAGCGAGATCGCCGCCGCCTTGCCGAGCTGCCCGAAGCGGAAGGCGAGCTTGTAGAGGTAGGTGACGAGGATGTCGGTGCCATTGGCCGGCCCGCCCTCGGTCATCACCCAGATGATCGGCAGCGAGTTGAAGACGTAGATCACGTTCAGCACGATGGCGATGTTGATGAAGGGCTTCATCAGCGGCAGCGTGATGTGGCGGAACTGGTCCCAGCCCGAGGCGCCGTCCACCACTGCCGCCTCATAGGCGTCCTGCGGCATCGACGACAGCCCGCCCAGCAGGATCGTGGTGGTGAAGGGGATCGAGACCAGGATGCCGACCAGGATCTCGACCACGAAGGCGGTCGAGGCGGTGGCGAGCCATTCGACCGGCTGGTCGATGATGCCCGCGTTCATCAGCGTGGCGTTCAGAAGTCCCGCGCGCCCGTTCAGCGCCCAGCGCCAGACCACCGCCGTCATGGTCAGCGAGATCGCCCAGGGCAGCATGATGATCACCCGCGCCAGGCCGCGACCGTGGAAATCGTCGTTCAGGATCATCGCCACCGGCATCGAGATCGCCAGCGTCCCGCCCACGACCGCGAAGGTCCAGATGCCGGTGCGCCAGAGCGATTCCCAGAACAGGGGGTCGGCAAAGACCTCGTGATAGTTCTCGCCGCCGTTCATCCCCGTCAGCTTGCCGAAGCGGCTGACGTCCTGCATCGAGGTCCAGGCGAGGTCGAAGATCGGGTAGCCGATGATCGCGACCGCAAGCGCCAGGCCCGGCAGGATCATCATCAGCGGCACGGATTTCTGGAAGCGGTTTGCCATGGTTCCCCCGGCCCCGCACCTTGCGGGGCGCCTCGTCGTTCGGGCAGGAGAGAGCGGCGCGGGGCCGCTCTCTTTCTGGTCAGGATCAGAGACCGCGGATCTTGTTGATCTCGCCCGCGGCAGCCTTCAGCCCGTCTTCCGGGGTGACTTCGCCGAGGTAGATCTGCTGCATGGTCCGCACGGTCACGTCGGCGATCTCTTCCCAGTTCGCGATGGTGGGGGCGAACTTGGCATAGGGCAAGCCGGCCGCGAAACCGGCCACGTCCGGGTCCTCGGTGAAGTAGGGCAGCGCCGCCACGTTCTTCGTCACCGGCAGGAAGCCCTCGCCCATGTCGAACTTCTCGCGCCATTCATCCTTGTAGGCGAATTCGATGAACTTCCACGCCGCTTCCTTCGCGTCCGAATCCGCGAACATCATCAGCGTGTCGGTGACACCATAGGTCGCCTTGGCCTTGCCTTCCGGGAAGGGCAGGATCTGGTACTTCAGGTCCGGCGCCTCGGCCTTGATCTGCGGGATCAGCATCGGGAAGGTGAAGATGGTGCCGACCTTGCCCTGCTTGAACAGGTTGAACACATCCTCGCGGGTGTAGTTCGTGGGCGAGGGCTGGGTCAGCCCCTCGTCGATCATCTTCTTGTAGAGATTCGCCGCCTCAAGCGCCTCGGGCGTGTCAAGGCCGCTGGTGCCGTCGGCCTTGAGGATGTCGCCGCCATGGGTCCAGAGCGAGTAGTAGTAATAGGCGTCGGTCTCGATCTCCTTGCCTTGCAGGCCGAAGGCGAAGGTTTCCGGCAGCGCCGCGATCTTCTTCGAGGCCTCGTAAAGCTCGTCCCAGGTCTTGGGCGGGCTTGCCCCGGCCTTCTCGTAGAGATCCATGTTGACCATCATCGCCCGGGCCGAGGCCGCGACCGGCAGGCCCATGGTCTGGCCCTCGATCACGCCCGGCGCCATGAAGGTGTCGATGAAGGTGCCCTTGAACTCGGGCGTCAGGTAGCCGTCAATCGGCTCGGCCACGCCCTGCGAGGCGAAATCCAGCAGCCAGCGGGTGCCGATGATCGAGATGTCGGGCGCGCTGCCGCCGGCCACATCGGTGGTCAGCCGCTGCAGAAGCGTGTCCCAGGGAACGACCTCGATGTTGATCTTGATGTCGGGGTTCTCGGCCTGGAAGGCGTCGGCGACTTCCTGGAAAAAGGGGCCGGTCTTCGAGCTGTATTCGGCGACGGTGAAATCGACGACGGTCTCGGCCGAGGCAAGGCCGGCCATGCCCAGGCTGAGGGCCAGGATCGCCGTCGACGTCCGGAAGGGATGGGTCATGTGGAGTTGTCTCCTGTTGGTGTTACGGGATTCGCGGTGCTTGTTCCGAAGCGGCTTCTGCTGGCCGTTCTTGATGGGCCCACTGTGAAGTCCGAAGCCCGGCAATAGAAATTGAATTAACGCATGGGGGTATGTTGGCCCTGCATAGGATTGAAAAGCAAAGGGAAACACGGTTCCCTGGAACAGGATGGGGCGCCCGGCCTTGCGGCGGGGCGCCCCGAATCCGGCGTCGCGCGATGGCGGCGGGTCAGCCGTTCGGACCGGGCCAGTCATGCTCGGGCGCATAGCCCAGCAGGCGGCGCGCCTTGTCGATCGACAGAAGCGTCTCGCGCCCCCTCACCGGGCCGCGCAGCTCGACCCCCGGGAAGATCTCGGCCATCAGCCCGGCGCTGTCGCGGGTCATCACCGTATTGGCGTTGGCGATGATGAAATGCTCCGCGCCCTCGATGTCGACATGCAGCGACCGGCGCACCGCCTGGGCCGCGTCGCGGGCGTCGATATAGCCCCAGAGGTTCCATTCCCGGAAGCGCGGCGTATCCTGCCAGCCGGCGAAGCGGGCATAGTCCTGCGGCTCCATCACGTTCGACAGGCGCAGGCCGATGAAGGTGGTGCCGGGGTTCCAGCGGGCCATCTGGCGGGCCATTTCCTCGGACAGGTCCTTGGACAGCGCATAGGCGCTTTCCGGCCGCATCGGGTGATCCTCGTCGATCGGCGCGTAGGCGGGGGGATTCGCGGCGCTGAGCGGCAGGCCCAGCGTGGTCTCGGACGAAGCCCAGACGATGCGCCGCACGCCCGCCCGCAGGGCCGCGTCGAAGACGTTGTAGGTCGAGACGATGTTGGTGCGGAAGGTCAGTTCCTCGGGATTGGTGTCCGGCACCGGGATCGCGGCCAGATGCACCACGGCATCCGGCGTGCGGAACTGGCGGAACGGATGGTCCTTGCCGCCGGTCCATTGCATCGCATCCATCACCTGGCCGAAGTCGGTCAGGTCGACCCGCAGCATCGGGCAGACCGGATCGGACGAGGGCGCCATGTCCACGTTCAGCACGGAATAGCCGCGCTCGACCAGATGGCGGCAGACCGCCCGGCCCGCCTTGCCGCTGCCCCCGGTGACGACGATGTTCTTCATCTGCGGCTCTCCCTTCAATGCATTGCACATCGCTCAAGCCAGCCCATGCCGGGCGTTCCCCACCCGTCCGGCACCAGCGGCGAACGATGCGCCAGACTTCCTTAGACTGCCCTCCGCCCGCAGGCGAATGCGTTTCCCGAATGCCGCCATGCCGGCAAGGCATTGGCCGCCCCGCCGCCCCGGCGATAGCGTCAGGGCAGGAAACGGGGCGCCCTGCCCCTGCGGTCGGCTGGCGCGCAACCGCGCGCGATGGAGGCAAGCGTTGCTGCGCGGCATGTTCGTCTATCCCTGGGACCTGCAGGACGAGGGCACGGCCGAGGTCGCCGCCCGGCTGACCGGGACCGGGCTGAACGCGGTCTCGCTTGCCACCGCCTATCACGCGGGCAAGTTCCTGCGCCCGCATGCGCCGCGCGGCCGGGTGTACTTCCCCGAGGACGGCACCGTCTATTTCCGCCCGGATCCCTCGCGCTATGGCCGGCTGCAACCGCAGGCGGCGCGGATGGTCCGCGACCACGACGCGCTGGCCGGACTCGCCCGCCATGCGCCCGGGTTGCAGGTCACCGCCTGGACCGTGGGCCTGCACAACTCGCGCCTGGGGGCGGCGCATCCCGACCTGGCCTGCCAGACGCCCTTCGGCGACGTGCTGGTCAACGCGCTCTGCCCCTCGCAGCCCGAGGTCCGGCGCTATCTGACCGCGCTCTGCCTCGACACCGCCGCCCAGCCGGGCGTGCGCGAGGTCGCGATCGAGACGCCGGGCTTCCAGACCTTTCGCCACGGCCACCACCATGAGTTCGAGCTGCTGGACCTGCCCCCGGCGGCCGAGACGCTGCTGGGCATCTGCTTCTGCCCCGCCTGCCTGACCCGCGCCCGCGAGGCCGGGCTGGACGGCCAGGCCCTGGCGGCCGAGGCGCGGCGCGCGCTCGACGCCTTTCTCGCCGATGGCGGCGCCCCCCTGCCCGACCCGCGACACGATCCCGACTGGGCCGCCATGCAGGATCTGCGGGCCGAGACCGTGACCAGCCTCGTCCGCGAGATCCGCGAGGCCCTGCCGCGCGGGACCGGGCTGTCGATCATCCCCTCGGTCCAGACCCCGAACAGCCTGTGCTGGCGCGAAGGCAGCGACCTGGCCGCCCTGGCCCGCGCCGCCGACCGGCTGGAGGTGACCGCCTACCAGCGCGGGGCGGAGGCCATCGCCGCCGACATCGCCGAGGTCCGCGCCACGGCGGGACCAGAGGCCAGCCTTGGCGTCATCCTGCGCCCGACCTGGCCGCATGTGACCGGCGCCGAGGAGCTTGCCGCCTGTGTCGCCGCCGCCCGGGCCGCGGGGGCGGACCGGATTTCCTTCTACAATTACGGGCATATGCGGCTTCAGTCCCTGGACTGGGTCGCGCGCGCCCTGTGACAGATCCGACCGGAGGACGCCTTGCCCAGACATCACACCACCACCGCCCTCGTGACCGGCGCCGCCCATGGCATCGGCCGCGCCATCGCCCGGCATCTGGCGCGGGAAGGCGCGGCCGTGGCCGTTCTGGACCTTGACGCCGAGGGGGCAGCCGAAACCGCCCGCCTGATCCAGGCTGCGGGTGGCACCGCCTTTGCCACCGGATGCGACATCACCGACATGGCGGCCGTCACCGCCGCCCTGGACGCCTGCGAGGCGGCGATCGGGCCGCTGACGCTGCTGGTCAACAACGCCGCCTTCACCGATGCGGGCGACCTGGCCGGGATCGGGCTGGAGGCATGGCACAAGGAGATCGACGTCAACCTGAACGGCGCCTATCACTGCCTGCGCGCTGTGCTGCCCCGGCTGCAGGCGCGGGGCGGCGGGGCGGTGGTCAACATCGCCTCGGTCAACGGGGTGCGCTACTTCGGCAATCCGGCCTATAGCGCGGCGAAGGCGGGGCTGATCAACCTGACGCAATCGGTCGCCTCGGAATACGGCCGCCACGGCATCCGCTGCAATGCGGTGCTGCCCGGCTCGGTCCGCACCGACAACATCACCTGGAAGATCCGGCAGGAGAAGGACCCGCAGGTCTTCGAAAAGCTTGCCCGCTGGTATCCGATGGGCCGGGTGGCGGAGCCCGAGGACATCGCCAGGGCGGTCTCGTTCCTCGGCTCGGACGAGGCCGGCTACATCACCGGCGTCGCGCTGCCCGTGGATGGCGGGCTTCTGGCCGGGATGAACGTGATGATCGGCGAATTCATCCTGGAATCGCAGTAGGAGGCGGCCATGCTGATCATTTCCGAATCCCTCGCGCAGCAGCTGGTCAGCGTCGAGGAGGCGATCGAGGCGGTCGCCGGCACCTTCGCCGCCATGGCGCGGGGCGAGGCCCGCAACTACCCCGTGGTGCGCGAGGTCCTGGGCCATGCCGGTGCGGTCTATGGCGTGAAGGCGGGCGGCGATGTCTCGGCCCCCTTCCTGGGGCTGAAGGCCGGGGGCTACTGGCCGCACAACCTGGGCCGGGGGCTGACCAACCACCAGTCCTCCACCCTGCTGTTCGACCCCGACACCGGCCGCGCCTCGGCGCTGGTCAGCGCGAACCACCTGACCGGAATCCGCACCGGCGCGGCCTCGGCCCTGGCCACGCGGGAGTTGTCGCGCAAGGATGCCTCGGTGCTGGGGATCATCGGCACCGGCGCCCAGTCGCTGCACCAGCTGCGCGCCACGATGGCGGTGCGGCGAATCGCGAAGGTGCATGCCTGGGACATGAACCCCGAGACGAGCGCCCGCTTCGCCCGGACTCTGGGCGAGATGGGCATCGACTGCGCGGCGGAACCCACGGCCGAGGCGGTCGCCCGCGCGGCCGAGATCATCGTGACCGTCACCCCCTCGCAACAGCCGATCCTGATGCGCGACTGGATCCGCCCCGGCACCCATATCAGCGCCATGGGCGCCGACACCAAGGGCAAGCAGGAGCTGGACCCCGCCCTGGTCGCCGCCGCCCGGGTCTTCGTGGACGAGGCGGCGCAGGCGATCAGCATCGGCGACTGCCAGCACGCCTTCGCCGCCGGACTGATCGCGCCGGCGCAGCTTACGCCGCTGGGCGCGGTGCTGGCCGGCATGGCGACGGGTCGGCAGTCGGCCGACGAGATCACGCTCTTCGACGGCACCGGCGTCGCGCTTCAGGATCTGGTGGTGGCCGACCTGGCCGTGCGGCGCGCGCGGGACAGTGGCCAGGGCATCGAAGTCGACTACTAGACCATCCGGCCCCGGCGCTTTTCCTCCCGGACGCCGGGGCGGAAAGGCCCCGTCTTCTTGCGAAGGCGGGGCCGTTTTCGCCGCTCAGTCCTGCGGCGGGGTCCAGTCGACCTCGGCGTCGATCGGGAACACCGGGCGCGGCATGAAGCGGAAGTCGAACCGCGTCAGCACCGGAGAGGTCAGGCCGGGCACATCGACCTCGATCACCTGCGCGGGCGGGAAGAACTCGTCGAAGCCGGCCCGGAAATGGCCGCGCGACTTGACGACCACGGCCCGCGCCTTGCCGATGTCGAGGCCCATCATCTCCAGGAAGATCGGATCGGCGCATTGCGTGCGGATCGAGATCACCACCACCTGGATGCCGCCCAGGTCCAGCAGCACCGACAGCCCCAGGTTCATCCGCCGCCCGGCATAGAAGCCCCGGCGACCGACGCAATCGCCGTCGCGGATCGCGATGACGCGGGCATCCGCCTCGAACCGGCGCGAGTAGTCGTCGGGCGGCACCCGGTTGAACACCGCGCGGAAGCGGGAACCCTGCCCCAGCGTCGCCGCCTCCTGCGCCAGCGCCGGATCGTTGATCACCCCGACGATCACCCCGGTCGCGCCGGCCTTGTGCAGCGCCTCCAGGATCCACATCGTGTTGCCGTTGCCGCCGCCGCCCGGATTGTCCGACACATCGGCCAGGATCACCGGCGGAAGGGACGGATCGGCCCCCACCGCCAGCACCCGCCGCACCGTATCCTCCAGCCCGGTCAGCTTCGGCACGAAGCGCCTGTGCTGGTTCCAGGCGAAGCGCGCGATCCGGTTCGCGGCCCGCCGCGCGCTGCCGTCCCGCAGGCGTGAGGTCACGATGATCGCCAGCCCGTTCTTCGGCGTGTCGCTATAGGCGAACCCGCCCAGGATCGAGACGTTGATCACCTTGTCGTCCAGCTGCGACTGGCCGAAATTCATGATGTCGGCATAGGGGCCGGCCTCGGTCAGCAGGGTGACGGTCGGTGGCACCAGCGGCAGGCGCAGGAAGGCGACCTCGGGCTTCATCCCGGCGAAAAGCTCGTGCAGGATCGCGGCAGCATCGCGCCCGCGCTCCAGCATGTCGACATGCGGGTTGCTCTGATAGGCCACGATGGCATCCACGCTGGCCATCATCCGTTCCGAGACGTTGCCATGCAGGTCCAGCGTCGCCACCACCGGCACCTCCGGTCCGACGATGGCCCGCACCGCCGCGAAGATCTCGCCGTCCGGGTCGGTGCTGGCCGTGGTGATCATCGCCCCGTGGTTCGAGATGTAGACCGCATCCAGCGGTAGCGCCGCCGTCAGCCGGCTGCGGATCTCCTGCATCGCGGTCTCGAAGAAGGCGTGGTCCAGCGGCCCGCCCGCCTCGACCAGGCCGACGAGGATCGGCACCGGGGTCCAGTCGTCGCGGCTGTCCATCTCGGCGCGAAAGCCCCGGATCTCGGTCGGCAGCTTCGGGTCCGGGCCGTAGAGGTCCTCGAGGACCTCGTCCCCGGCAAGGTAGACCCGCTTGAGATAGTCCTCCTCGGTGACGACGGGGGCAAAGCGGTTGCTCTCGAGCATCAGGCCAAGGATCGCGACGCGGCGGGGGGCGTTCGTGGGCATTCCTGTATTCCCGGTCCAGGTGTCTGGGGAAACGATAGGCCGCGCCGGCGCCCGGCCGCCAATGCAAGGTCGGTCTAGCGCGATGCGCCTGCGGCATGGTCGCCGCCACATGCGTTTGCCGCATGGCGGTATCGGCATTCGGCATTCGCCACGCCCCGCGCGGGTGAATACCTTGCGCCAGACGGCGAAGGTGGAGCGGATGACACAGACGGTGCGGCCCTACTGGCAGAACTACATCGATGGCGCCTGGGTCGATGGCGGCGACGGGAGGCGGATCACCGTGACCGATCCCGCGCTGGACGAGCCCATCGCCGAGGTCGCGCGCGGGACCGCCGCCGACATCGACCGCGCCGTCGCGGCCGCCCGGCGTTGCTTCGACAGCCGCGTGCTGCGCGACCTGCGCCCGCATCGCCGCGGCGACCTGATGCTCGAGGTCGCGCGCCATCTGGGCGAACTGGCCGAGGAGATCGCACTGGTCGAATGCCGCGACAACGGCAAGACGCTGGCGGCGGGCCGGGCCGAGGTCGCGCTGACCCGGCGCTATCTCCAGTATTATGCGGGTCTGGCCGACAAGCTCGAGGGTCGGCAGATCCCGCTCGGGGCGGGCTATGTCGACTATACCACCCACGAACCCTATGGCGTTTCGGCCCAGATCGTGCCCTGGAACGGCCCCCTGCCGGTCGGCGCCCGCTCCATCGCCTGCGCCATTGTCACCGGCAATACCGTCGTCCTGAAATCGCCCGAGGATTCGCCCCTCAGCCTGTTCCTGCTGGCCGAGGCCTGCCACCGGGCCGGCGTCCCGGCCGGGGCGGTGAACATCGTCTGCGGCTATGGCTATGAGGCCGGGGCCGCGCTGGTCGGCCATCCCGACATCGACCATATCGTCTTCACCGGCTCGGTCGAGACCGGGAAAAGCGTGCTGCGCGCCGCAGCCGAACGGGTCATTCCCTGCGTGATGGAACTTGGCGGCAAGTCCGGCGCCATCGTCTATCCCGACGCCGACCTGGAGCAGACCGCCGCCTCGGCCACGCGGGGCATCTTCCACCATGCCGGGCAGATCTGCTCGGCCGGGGCGCGGCTGATCGTGCATCGCTCGATCCATGACGAGCTGGTGGATCGCGTCGCCGCACTGGCCAGGGCCCGCAGCGTCGGGCCGGGAGTGGAGGGCTGCGACATGGGTCCGCTGATCAACGCCCGCCAGCTGGATCGGGTCGAGGCGCTGTGCCGCGCCGGTGTTGCCGAAGGGGCGACGCCTGTCATCGGCGGCGCACGGGTGGCGCAGCGCAAAGGGCATTTCATGGCGCCCACCATCTTCACCGGCGTCCGCCCGGACATGCGCATCGCGCAAGAGGAATTCTTCGGCCCGGTCCTTGTCGTCCTGCCCTTCGACACGCCGGAGGAGGCGCTTTCGATCGCCAACGGCACCGATTACGGTCTGGCGGCGGGTGTCTATACGCGCGACCTGCGTCTGGCGCACTGGACGGCCGAGCGGCTGGTCGCCGGGCAGGTCTATGTCAACGAATGGTGGGCCGGCGGGGTTGAAACGCCGTTCGGCGGCATGAAACGCTCGGGCTATGGCCGCGAGAAGGGGCAAGAGGCGCTGCTCGGCTATGTCCAGACCAAGAATGTCGGCATCCGCTACTGACGCCACGGGAGAATCGCATGCATGACCTGATCCTGAAGGGCGGCCGGGTGATCGACCCGGAACAGGGCCTCGATGCCGTGCTGGACCTGGCCTTCGCGGGTGGCAAGGTCGCCGCCCTCGGCCCCGATCTGGGGCGGGAGGCGCGCGAGGTCCGCAATGTCGCGGGCCGCATCGTCACGCCGGGGCTGATCGACATGCATTCCCATGTCTACTGGGGCGGCACCTCGCTGGGCGTCGATGCCGAGACCATCGCCAAGCGCAGCGGCACGACGACCTTCGTCGACGCGGGCAGCGCCGGGGCGGGCAATTTCGCGGGCCTGCGCAAGTTCATCGTCGAACCCGCCGCGCCGCGCATCCTGGCCTATCTCAACATCTCCTTCCCCGGCATCTTCGCCTTTTCCAAGACCGTGATGATGGGCGAATGCGAGGACCTGCGCCTTCTGGACAGCCGCGAATGCCTGGCCCTGGCCGAGAAGAACCTGGACCTGATCGTCGGGATCAAGGCCCGCGTCGGCGCGCGGGCGGGGGGCAGTTCCGGCCTCGCGCCGCTGCACCTGGCCATCGAGGTGGCCGAGGAAATGGACCTGCCGGTCATGGCGCATATCGACTTTCCGCCGCCCGGCCGGAAAGAGGTGCTGGACGCGCTGCGCCCTGGCGACGTGCTGACGCATTGCTTCCGCCCCTTCCCCAACGCCCCGATCACCAGGGGCAGCCGCATAAGGCAGGACATCCTGGACGCGCATGCGCGGGGCATCATCTTCGACATCGGCCACGGCTTCGGCGGCTTTGCCTTCAAGTCCGCCCGCCCGATGCTGGCCGAGGGGATCCTGCCCGACGTGATCTCGTCCGACGTGCATGTCCTGTGCTGCGACGGCCCCGCGCATGACGTGCTGGCGGTGATGTCCAAGTTCATGGCGCTTGGCATGTCGCTGACCGAGGTGATCCGCGCCACGACCCAGAACCCCGCCCGCGCCCTGCGCCGGCCCGAGCTTGGATCGCTGAAACCCGGCACGCCCGGCGACGCGACGATCCTGGAACTGGCCGAGGGAAGGTTCGAGCATGTCGACGTCTCGGGCGAGGTGATCCTGGCCGAGACCGGCCTTGTCAGCCGCGGCATGGTGCTGCGCGGCCGATGGTGGGCCGAGGGCGGCGCGGGCTGAGCGCCCGCCCGCCGCTTACAGGCAGGTATAGCCGCCGTCGATCACCAGCCCCGCGCCGGTCATGTAGCGGGCGGCGTCGCTGGCCAGATAGACCGCGAGCGGACCCAGATCCTCGGGTTCGCCCAGCTTGCCCATCGGGATGGTCTGGACATAGGCCTCGATGGTCGCGGGATTCTTCTCGGCCCAGATCCGGTTCGGCTCGGTCGCGAAGATGCCGGGGCAGATCGCGTTGACCGTGATCCCGTGCCTGGCCCAGTCCACCGCCAGCGAGCGGGTGAGCATCAGGACGCCCGCCTTCGCCGCCTCGTAATGCCGGCCCTGGATGTTGCGCCCGGCGACCATCGCGTTGATCGAGGCGAGGTTGATGATCCGCCCGCCGGCGCCGCGCCGGATCATCGCGCCGCCCATGTGCTTGCAGCACAGGAAGGTCGAGGTCAGGTTCAGGTCCAGCAGCTGCTGCCACTGGTCCAGCGCCATCTCCTCCAGCCCCAGGTTCACCCGCCGCCCGCCGATGTTGTTGACCAGGATGTCGAAACATCCCGCTTCCTCCAGCGCGCGGGCGCAGGCGGCCTCGCAGGCGGCGGGGTCGGCCATGTCGGCGACGATGGTCACCACCTTGCGGCCCAGCGCGCGGATGTCGGCGGCGGTCCGTTCCAGGCTTTCGGCGCTGCGGGCGGCCATGGTGACATCGGCCCCGGCCTCGGCCAGCGCCAGCGCGATCTCGCGGCCGAGGCCCCGGCTGCCGCCGGTGATGAACACGGTCTTTCCGTCAAGACGGAGGCGGTCGAAGACGCCCATGCTTGCGCTCCCTTTCGGTTGAAATGGTGTCACCAGCCGTTGACGCGGGGCCAGAAATCCGCGACGCGCCGCGGGTCGGCGGGATCGACGACGCGGTAGCCGTCATGCATCGCCGCGGTCATGCAGACATGGTTCGGCAGCACCCGCACCCGCGCGCCCACCGGCAGTTGGTCGAAGGGGAACGGCCCGTCGCTGACCAGCATCCCGTGTTCCTGGTAGACATGCCCCACCCGCAGCCGGCCGATCCGGCGCGAGCAGGTCTCGTCCATGATCATGCCGAAGCCCACATCCTCGGCCAGGCCCGGCGCGCCGGTGCTGCGGTCCTTCGACAACGCCAGTCCGCCCGCGTCGATCAGCGCCGCGTCCAGGTCGGGCCGGTGGCCGATCACCGTGGCCAGGACCGAGACCGCGATATCCTCCAGCCCGTGCGAGGCGATCTCGTGCTGGAACACGTCGCCGAACATGTAGACGCCGCAGCGCATCTCGGTCAGGCCGTCGACATTCCGCCCATGCACCGCCGTGGGGGTCGAGCCCGCGCTGACCACCGGACAGGGCAGCCCCGCCGCGCGCAACTGGTCCGCGGCGGTCACGGCGGCCAGGCGCTCCTCCTCGGCGACCCGGTGCAGATCCTCCAGGCTCCGGCAGTGATAGGAGTTCCCGGCATGGGTCAGCACCCCGGCCAGCCGGGTTCCCGGCAGCACGTGCAGCGCATGGCCAAGGTCCACCACCCCGGCGCTGCCCGCGATCAGGCCCCCGCGCCGTTCGCCCGAGTCGAGTTCGACCAGCAGGTCGACGACCACCCCTTCCGCCACGGCGGCGCGGCTGATCGCCTCGGCCATGGCGCGGCTGTCGGTGATCGCGCCCAGCCGCACCCCGCGCCGGATCAGCCGCGCGACGCGGGGCAGCTTCTCGGGCACCAGCCCCACCGCATAGGTGATGTCGTCGATGCCGTGGTCGGCGAAATACTCCGCCTCCTTCAGGGTGGAAACGGTGATCCCGCCGAAGTTTCCCGCCAGCGCGATCCGCGCCACGTCGATCGATTTCGCCGTCTTCATGTGCGGCCGCAGCTTGACCCCGGTCCCGGCATAGCGGCCCGTCATCCGGGCCGCGTTCCGCTCCAGCCGGCCCCGGTCAAGGATCAGACAGGGGGTTTCCAGGCTGGCAAGGGTGGTCATGGCAGGCTCCGGGCAAGGTCAGGCCCGGCAGGCGGCGGGCGGTCCCGGTCAGTTAACCCCGGTGCAGCGGTGCTGGCCAATGCAAGCTGCGGCACCCGTCATGCCTTTGGCGCATCAGCCCCAGCCGCAATCCTCTTCGCCCGGCAGCAGGGTCCAGAGTTCCTCGGCCATGTCGGGCAAGGGATCGCGCGACCGGATCATCCGCACCTCGACCGGAATGTCCCAATGCTTGTCCCCGGCCCGCACCAGGGTCCCTTCGGCGAATTCGCGCGTGAGATGGCTTTCCGGCAGCCAGGCCGTGCCCCGCCCTTCCGAACTCATCGCCTTCAGCACCGCCGCCATATGCGACACGAACACCCGGTTCAGATGCAGCGGTTCCTCCCAGGTCGCGATCATGTGCTCCACCACCCGCCCGATGGCCGAGGTCTCGGCATAGGCGAGGTAATGCACCGGCTCGTCCTCGGTGCCGGGAAGCTGATCGACGGGATGGCCCTCGGTATCGGGCAGGGTCACCGGCACCAGCCGGTCGCGCATCACGATCTTCGAGGTGAAATGCTCGGTCGGCAATTGCATCGGGATCACCGGATGGGTGTAGCTGATCAGGAACTGGCACTCGCCCCGTTGCAGCATGTGGATGCATTCGTTGAACTGGCTGGTGTCCAGCCTCGTGTTGAACGTGTGGCTGCGCAATTCCAGCGCCCGCAGCCAGCCGGGGAAGAAGTTCAGGGACAGGCTGTGCGTCGCGGCAAAGCGGATGGTCTGCGAGCTGACCTCGCCGATCCGCCGCGCCTCCTCGCGCCCCTGGTACAGGCGGCGCAGCACATCCTCGGCCACCGGGCGGAAGCGTTCGCCGGACAGGGTCAGCGTGATCGGCTGGGTCGTGCGGTTGAAAAGCTGCGCCCCGACCCATTCCTCCAGGCTTTTTATCCTGCGGCTGAAGGCGGGCTGCGTCGTATAACGCGCCTGAGCGGATCGCGAGAAGTTCCGGGTGTCGACAAGGCTCAGGAAGTCTTCCAGCCAGCGGCTTTCCATTCCGTCAACTCCATGCTGTCGCGGGACGCACTAGATCAAGGCCCTGGCCGCGAGTCTATCGCGGCTTTTGGCCGGGACCGAATGCGGGGCGGTCGATCCCGACCTTGCAGTCCAGCCGCGACTGCGCGGGTGAGGGGCGAGGGCTGAGCCGGAGGACCCCGATCCGTGACGCGCGCTGCCCATCGGCCGCCTGCCCCGCTCAGGTCACGCGCCCGCGCGCATCGACCGGCACCTGTTCCAGCCTGCCATCGGCGCCCTCGATCCAGATCCGGTCGAACAGGTTCGAGACGACGCAGACATGGTTCGGCACGATCCGGATCCGCTGGCCCACCGCCAGCGGCCGGGAAGGATCGACCTCCAGGACGCCATGCTCCTCGCTCAGGCCCGTGATCTGGATTTCCGGATGGCCAGGCACATGGCCGTGGCCGGTCAGGCCCAGCAGGTCCGAACTCAGCACCTTGGAGCCCGCGTCGATCACCGCCCGGTCCGGGGTGGGCGTGCTGACCACCGTCGCCAGCACCTGCCCCGCGCAATCCTCCCAGCCGCAGGTGCCGCGCTTCACCAGCGAGCGGTCGTTGTAGATGTAGGTCCCGGCGCGATACTCGGTCAGGACGCCCCCGGCTTCCGAGGCCCACATGTCCGGGGTTCCGCCCGAGGTGACGGTCGGGCATTCCAGCCCGTTCTCGCGCAGCAGATCGCGGGCCGCGCGCAGAAAGCGCGCCGCCTCTTTCGCGCCACCGGCGGCGGGATAGGTCATCAGCCCGCCGAAGTTCAGGCCGGGCGCGGCCGTGATGCCCCGGGCCAGCGCCAGCGCCTCCTGCGGGTCCTGCACCCCGCAGCGCCGCCCGCCGGTGTCGCATTCGACCAGCACCTCCAGCGGGCGCGGCGCGGCAACGAAGGCCGCCGAGAGGCCCGCCACCACCTCCGCGTTGTCGGCGGTGACGGCCAGCCGGGCCAGCCGGTCGGACAGGGCGCGCAGCCGGGCCAGCTTGGCGGTGCCAAGGATGTTGTAGGTGATCAGGATGTCGTCCAGCCCGCCCTCGGCCATCACCTCGGCCTCGCCGATCTTCTGGCAGGTGATCCCCTTCGCCCCCGCCGCGACCTGGGCCTTGGCGAAACGGATCAGCTTGTGGGTCTTGATATGCGGCCGCAGGTGCAGGCCCACCCGGTCGCAATGGTCCTGCAGCGCGCGGATGTTGCGCAGGGCCACGGGTTCGGTGACGACGAAGGCCGGGGTTTCGATGCTGTCGATCGTGTCGGACATGGGTTCCTCCGGTTCAGGCCTTCAGCCAGTCCTTGAACAACTCGCCATATTCCGGATGCCAGCGCGAGAGCGGCGGCCGGTTCTCGGCGATGTCGCCCGCCGCCCAGAGGATGCGCCTGGCGTCGGTCGCGCGGTCCACCTCGTTGTCCGGGCAGAGGATGTAGAAATCCCCCCGCTCGACCGAGGCGAAAAGGAACTCGACCACCTCCTCGGGCGTCCAGGCCCCGGCGGGCTTTTCCCCGCGCCCGCCCGCGGTCAGCGGCGTCCAGACGAAGCCGGGGATGAACAGCCGCGCCTCGACCTTGCCGCCGGGCATGTTGCGCAGGGCGTGCTGCAGCGCCTCGGTGAAGACCTTCACCCCGGCCTTCGAGACATTGTAGGCCGGATCGCCCGGCGGCGTGGTGATCCCCTGCTTCGAGCCGGTGTTGATGATCAGCCCCGGCTCGCCGCTCTCCAGCATCCGGGGCGCGAAGATCTGCGCGCCCCGGATCACGCCCATCATGTTGACCGCGAGGATCCGGTCCCAGTTGCCCTCGACGTCGAAGATCGAACTGCCCGGCTGCATCCCGGCGTTGTTCATCAGCACATTGACCGCGCCCCAGTCCGCCGCCACCCGATCGGCCAGCGCCCGAAGCTCTTCGGCCTCGGCCACGTCGATCGGCACCGCCATCACCTCGTCCGCCAGGGCGCCATCCTCCAGAAGCAGCGCCCGCGCGGCCTCCAGACGGGCGTCGTCCAGATCGGCCAGACAGAGCCGCAGCCCCGACCGCGCCAGATGCCGGGCCGCGGCCAGCCCGATGCCCGAAGCCGCGCCGGTGACGACGGCCACGCCGCCCTTCGCAAGTGCCGGATGCATGTCTGATCTCCCCCCGCTGGCGGCCCGCCAGACCGGCCGCCCCTGGAATAGACCACGGCCTGCGCCCTGCCGCCAATGCCGAATGTCATGGCCGCCCCGCCGGCAGAGAGCCGCACCATGTCGCAAAATCGCCAGCCCGCTTCGTCGCCGTGACTGTGGCAAGGGCCCGGAGGGCGGCAGATGACGCATCCGCATCGCTTGGAGGCCAACCATGAACGAAGTCACCAGAACCGCCCGCGCCGGGGGCCGTGGCGCCCGCCGTGCAATGCGCTCGGCCCCGGATTTCGAGATGCTCCCCGCCCTCAAGCGCGGCATCCCGGAATGCGAGGTCATGGACCAGGGCCGGGTCGAGCAGATCGACGATGCCTCGATGCGGATCCTGGAGGAGGTCGGCGTGATCTTCCGCGACGGGATCGCGCTTGCCGACTGGAAGCGGGCAGGCGCGAAGGTCGAGGGCGAGCGCGTCTATCTGGACCGCGGCCTGGTGCGGGAACTCATCTCCACCATCCCCTCGGGCTGGACCTACCGCGCCCGGAACCCCGACCGCTCCCTCCCCTTCGGCGGCAAGCAGTCGATCTTCGTGCCGATGACCGGCGCGCCCTTCCTGCGCGACCTCGACGACGTACGCCGCTGGCCGACGATCGCCGACCTGAACATGTTCCACAAGCTCGCCCACATGTCGCCCGCGCTGCATTCCACCGCGCATCACATCGTCGAGCCGATGGACATGAAGGTCAGCCACCGGCACCTGCACATCACCTATTCCTCGATGAAACATTCCGACAAGACCTTCATGGGCATGACGACCAGCGGCAAGAATGCCGAGGACGTGATGGACATGTGCGAAATCCTGTTCGGCCGCGACGTGATGGAGGAGACGCCGGTGACCACCGGCAACTGCAACGGCAACTCGCCCCTTGTCTGGGACGAGACCATGCTGTCGGCCATGCGCGCCTTCATCCGACGCAACCAGCCCGTCCTCTGCTCCCCCTTCGTCCTTGGCGGCGCGAACACTCCGGCCTCTGTCGCCCCGGCGGTGGCACAACTGAACGCCGAGGCGCTCTCGGCGCTGGCCTATACCCAGGTCATCCGCAAGGGCGCGCCCGCGATCTACGGCCACTATCTTTCGACCGTTTCGATGAAATCCGGCGCGCCGATGGCGGGGACGCCCGAGATCAGCCTGATGAACTTCATGATCGGCCAGATGGCGCGCTTCTACAACGTGCCGTGGCGGACCTCGAACCTTCTGGGCGGGGCAAAGACCTTCGACGCGCAAGCGGGCTATGAAAGCGCCATGACGATGAACGCCGTCCTCCATGCCGGGGCCAACTACATCTGGCACTCCGCTGGCTGGAACGAGGCCGGGATGCATTGTTCCGTCGCCAAGTTCGTGGTCGATGCCGAGATGTGCCAGATGGGCTACCGCATGGCGGAAGGCCCGCGCTGGGACGATTTCGACGCCGCGATGCAGGCGGTGCGCGACGTCGGCCCCGGCGGCCACTACCTCGGCCATCCGCACACGCTGGAGAACTTCGAGCGCGCCTTCTTCATGCCGAAACTCTTCGACAACAATTCGATCGAGCAGTGGCAGGCCGAGGGTTCCGTCGAGATCACCCAGCGCGCCCTTGACCGGGCGAAGCAGCTCCTCGCCGATTATGAGGAGCCGAAGCTGGACGAGGGCGTGAACGAGGCCCTCCTGGACTACATCGCCCGCCGCGAACGCGAGATCCCGGCCGTGGACGAGTTGAACACCGAATACTGAGCCTTGGATCCGGCCTCCTTCCGGGGGCCATTTCTTCGCGATGGAGAGGCGATTGCCCCAGACGATGCACGCAGTCCTGCTGACCGGCCACGGCGGCTATGAGGCGCTGGAGTATCGCACCGATGTGCCGGTGCCGCAGCCGAAAGCGGGCGAGGTGCTGATCCGCGTCGCGGCGGCCGGGGTCAACAACACCGACATCAACACCCGCACCGCCTGGTATTCCAGGGCCGTGACCGACGGGTCGAATGCCGGGGGCGCGGGCGGGTTCGCGGCGGCGGAGGACCGGGATGCCAGCTGGTCGGGCGTGCCGCTGGCCTTCCCCCGCATCCAGGGCGCCGATGCCTGCGGCCGGATCGTGGCGGTCGGTGCGGGCGTGCCGGAGGCGCGGATCGGCGAGCGGGTGCTGGTGCGCAACATGCTGCGCTCGCCCGTGGGCTGGCGGCCCTGGGAATGCTGGACCTTCGGCTCGGAATGCGACGGCGGTTTCGCGCAATATGCCCTGGCCCCCGCGCGCGAGACCTATGCCGTCCGCTGCGACTGGTCGGATGCCGAGCTGGCCTCGATCCCCTGCGCTTGGTCGACGGCGGAGAACATGCTGCACCGGGCGGGCGTCGGCGCCGAGACAGTGCTGGTCACCGGCGCCTCGGGCGGGGTGGGCTCGGCTGCGGTGCAGCTGGCGAAGCGGCGGGGGGCCAGCGTGATTGCGGTCGCGGCAAGGGCGAAGGCCGCCGAAGTGCAGGCGCTGGGGGCAACCCGGGTGATCGACCGCGACGCCGACCTGCTGGCGGAACTCGGCGCGGGCAGCGTCGACGTGGTGATCGACATGGTGGGCGGGCCGGGGGTCGCGACCCTGCTGACGCTCCTCCGCCCCGGCGGGCGCTTTGCCATCGCGGGGGCAATCGCCGGGCCGATGGCCGGGATCGACCTGCGCACGCTCTACCTCAAGGATCTGGCGATGTTCGGCTGCACCTTCCAGGAGGATGCGGTCTTCGAAAACCTGATCCGCTACATCGAGGCGGGAGACATCCGCCCCCTCGTCGCCCGCACCTACCCGCTGTCGGACATCGTCCAGGCGCAGAAGGATTTCCTGTCCAAGGCCCATGTCGGCAAACTGGTCCTGATCCCCCCCGGGGACGCCGGATGAAGATTGCCCGCATCGAACTCTACATGCCGCACCTGCCCTATTCCGGCGGGGTCTACCTTCTGTCCGGCGGGCGGGAATACCGCGGCTTCGACGCCGCCATCGTCCGCGTCCTGGCCGATGACGGCACCGAGGGCTGGGGCGAAAGCACCCCCTTCGGCGGCACCTATATCGCCGCCCATGCCAAAGGCGCGCGGGCGGGGATCGAGGAGATCGCCCCGCATCTGATCGGCCGCGACCCGCGCCAGACCGACCGCATCCATGACGCGATGGACGAGGTGCTGGTCGGCCATCTGCACGCCAAGGCCGCCATCGACATCGCCTGCTGGGATCTCCTCGGCAAATCCCTGGGCCGTCCGGTCTGCGAACTGCTGGGCGGATCGACCGGGGTGCCGATGGGCACCATCTCCTCGATCTACGCGGGCGATCCCGAGGACATGCGCGCCCGGGTCGCCGACCACCGGGCAAGGGGCTACCTGGGCCATTCGATCAAGATCGGCGCGCATGACAGCGAGGGCGGCCCGGCGCTGGATGCCGAGCGCATCGCCGCCTGCTTCGCCGACCGTCGCCCCGGCGAATATTTCATCGCCGATGCCAATGGCGGGCTGATCCCGGAAACCGCGCTTCGGATGCTGGGGATGCTGAAGCCCGGCCTGGATTTCGTGCTGGAAGCGCCCTGCGCCACCTGGCGCGAGACCTTGTCGCTGCGCCGCCGCTGCCCGGTGCCGATCATCCTGGACGAGCTGGTGCAGGACGACGAAAGCCTTGCCCGGCTGATCGCCGACGATGCCGCCGACGGGATTGGCCTCAAGATCACCAAGGCCGGGGGCCTCACCCCCTCGCGTCGCCAGCGCGACATCTGCCGGGCGGCTGGGCTGACGATCAGCGTGCAGGACACCACGGGCTCGGACATCGCCTTCGCCGCGATCACCCATATGGGGGCCACCGTGCCGCCGCGCCTGTTGCGCTGCATCCTGAACAGCCGGGACATGGTGACGCTGAAGACCGCAGATTTCCAGCCGCAAGCCCGCAACGGCGGCATCCTGCCCCCCGACCTGCCAGGTCTGGGGATCACCGTGAAGACCGACGCCCTGGGCGAACCCGTGGGCTTTTGGGGGAATTGATGAAGATCACCGAACTGCATATCTACGCCCACGACCTGCCGGTGAAGAACGGCCCCTACCGCATGGCCATGACCGAGGTCTGGACCCTGCCCACCACATTGGTGAAGCTGGTCTCGGACAGCGGCCATGTCGGCTGGGGCGAGACCTGCCCGGTCGGCTCCACCTATGCCGAGATGCATGTCGACGGCGCCCGCGCGGCGCTGACGGCGATGGCACCGGGCCTGATCGGCGCCGAGGTCGCGCCGTTGCCGCTGCATCAGCGGATGGAGAGCCTGCTGAACGGCCACAACTACGCCAAGGCCGCCATCGACATCGCCGCGCATGACCTGATGGGCCGGGCGCTGGGGGTTTCCGTCGCAACCCTTCTGGGCGGGGCGCTGACCACCCTTGTGCCCTCCTACTATTCCACCATCGTCGGGGCGCCGGACGAAACCGCCCGGATCGCCGCCGAAAAGGCCGCCGAGGGCTATCCCCGCCTGCAGATCAAGGTCGGCGGGCGTGCCGTGGAGGAAGACGTCGAGACGGTCCGCAAGGTCTGGGAGAAGATACGCGGCAAGGGTGTGCGCATGGCGGTGGACGGCAACCGCAGCCTGACCACCCGCGATGCGCTGACCCTCTCGCGCGAATGCCCGGACATTCCCTTCGTGATGGAGCAACCCTGCAACACGGTCGAGGATCTGGCAAAGATCCGGCCGCAGGTGCGGCACGGCATCTACATGGACGAAAACAGCATCAACCTGAACACCGTCGTCACGGCGGTCGGCACCGGGCTGGTCGACGGGTTCGGGATGAAGGTGACGCGGATCGGGGGCCTGCAGCCGATGCGGGTCTTCCGCGACCTCTGCGCGGTGCGCAACCTGCCGCACACCTGCGACGACAGCTGGGGCGGCGACATCATCGCGGCGGCCTGCACCCATGTCGGCGCGACGGTCCAGCCGAAGCTGATGGAGGGGGCGTGGCTGGCCCAGCCCTATATCGACGGCCACTACGACTCGCGGCGCGGCGTGAAGATCGAGGGCGGACATATCCGCCTGCCCGAAGGGCCGGGCCTGGGCGTGGTGCCGGACGAAGGGATGTTCGGGGCCCCGGTGGCTTCGTTTGGATGAGGGAAAGATGAGCGATCTCAAGGGCAGGAAGGCGCTGGTCACCGGCGCGGCGGGCGGCATCGGCGCGGCGGTCGTCAAGGCGCTGCGGGCGCAAGGCGCGCTGGTGGCGGTGGCCGACCGCGACGTGTCGGGGGTGGAGGCCGAGGCGCACCTGCCGGGGAACCTGCTTGAAGGCGCCTATGCCGACGGCCTGCCTGCGGCGGCGAAGGCCGCTTTGGGCGGTCTGGACATCATCGTCAACAACGCCGGCGTGATCACCCGGGGCAAGGTGGACGAGACCTCGGACGCCGACTGGGATCTGTCGGTGGGCGTGAACGTGGAAGCCCCCTTCCGCATCTGTCGGGCGGCGATCCCGCTTCTGGGGCCGGGGTCGGCCATCGTCAACGTGGCGTCGTGCTGGGGCCTGCGGCCGGGGCCGGGCCATGCGGTCTATTGCATGACCAAGGCGGCAATTGCGTCGCTGACACAATGCATGGGGATGGACCACGCCGACAAGGGCATCCGCATCAACGCGGTCGCCCCGAACGAGGTGAACACGCCGATGCTGCGGACGGGCTTTGTGAAGCGAGGCTTTGACCCGGATACGGCGGTGGCGGAACTCGGCAAGACGGTGCCCTTGGGCCGGATCGCGGAGCCGGAGGACATTGCCGATGTGATCCTGTTCCTCGCCTCGGATGCCGCGCGCTACATCGTGGGCACGGTGGTCGAGGTGAATGGCGGGAAGCCGGTGAAATGAGCGGGGGAAACATGCGCTTCGCAGGCAAGGTCGCGCTGGTCACCGGCGGGCGGATGGGCATCGGCCTCGCCATCGCCCGCAGGCTTCGGGACGAGGGCGCGCGGGTCTTCACCGCACAACGCGGGCAGGATGCCGAGTTCGAGGCCGTTGAGGCGGATCTTGCAGATCCCGATTGCCCGGCGCTGGTCGTCGCCGAAGTGATCGCGCGCGCCGGGCGGCTGGACGTGCTGGTGAACAACGCCGGCTTCATGCAGGAGGCGCGGGCCGAGGACATGTCGCTTGCCGACTGGAACCGGATGATCGCCATCAACCTGACGGCGCCCTTCCTGCTGATCAAGGCGGCGCTCCCGCATCTGCGCAGCGCGCGGGGGGCCGTGGTCAACATCGGCAGCATCGAGGGCATCGGCTGCAACCCGCACCACGCCGCCTATTCGGCGACGAAGGCCGGGCTGCACGGGCTGACGCGGGCCATCGCGGTCGACCACGGCGCCGAGGGCATCCGCTGCAACGCGGTCGCACCAGGCTGGATCGACACCGACCTGGCCGAGGCCTATATCGACAGCTTCCCCGACCCGGCCGCTTTTCGGGCCAACATCGCCCGCATCCACCCGGTCGGCCGCACCGGCAAGCCCGAGGATGTGGCGGCGCTGGTGGCCTGGCTGGCCTCGGAAGAGGCGGGCTTTGTCGCCGGTCAGGTCTGGACCATCGACGGCGGACGGATGGTGCAGCTGTCGCTGCCGTGACGGGTTAAGAAAGCCCTGACGCCCGCAGCCATGTGATTGCGAGCGTCAGGTTTTCAGGAAATGTCCACCGTGGACAGGGTCTCTCACGCCCAGATGTCGCCCAGCGTGTAGCCATTGGGAAGCGGATCCTCGGGATCCAGAACCAGCGTGTTGAACCCGGAAATCCAGGCCCGGCCCGAGATGGTGGGGACCACCGCCTTGCGGTCCCCGATCCGGGCCTCTTCAACCAGCCGCCCGGTGTAGACGGTGCCGAGGATCCCCTGATGCCGGAAATCCCGGTCCAGCGGCAGTTCTCCCTTGGCATGCAGGACCGCCATCTTGGCGCAGGTGCCGGTGCCGCAGGGGCAGCGGTCGATGGCGCCGGTCCAGGTGGCGGGATCGTCCCAGTTCAGCGGGCCGGTCGCCATGGTGACGGCGTTCTTCCAGTCGGCCCCGGGGTCGTCGGAGGGGCCGGAGAGCTGCGAGATGGTGATGCCGACGCCGGGATAGTCGGGGTGTGCGACCGGAAGCTGCTCGTGTGCCGCCTGCCGGATGAGGGCGGAGACGCGGGTGATCTCGGCACCGTGTTCCGGGATCAGCTCCAGCCCCTTGAACTGGCGGACATCGGCGATGACGTAGAACATGCCGCCCCAACCCACGTCCACCCGGACCTTCCCGAGATGCGGCACGTCGATCTCGGCGTCGAGATGCGCGGCGAAGGCGGGGACGTTGCGGAAGGTGACGGCCTTCACCTTGCCGCCCTGACAGTCGGCCCTGACCCGGATCAGCCCGGCGGGGGCTTCGAGGGTCAGTTCGGTTACAGGCTCCACCATCGGCAGGATGCCGGTTTCCAGAAGCACGGTCGCGACCGCGATCGTGTTGCCGCCCGACATCATCGGGTATTCGACCTGCTCCATGATGATATAGCCCGCCTGCGCCTCGGGGTGGCTGGGCGGCACGAGAAGGTTGCAGCAATGCGCCGGGTAGCCGCGGGGTTCGCGCAGCATCAGGAGGCGAAGCTGGTCGTCGTTCGCCTCCAGCCAGCGCATCTTTTCCTGCACGCTGGCGCCGGGGATATGGCCGACGCCGCCGGTGATCACCCGCATCGGGATGCCGGAATGGGTGTCGACGGCATTGATCATGCGCTTGAAGGTCATCGGTCGGTCCTGATCACTCCGCCCCGGCGCGCCATTCCTTGAAGCGGAGGAAGGCGTTTGCGCCGAGGGTGGAGAAGGGTTTCGGGGGGAGTCTCGTCGGCTGCGCCTCGGCCGCGAAATGGCGGGTGGTGTCGGTCTGAAGGCCCAGTGCCAGTTCGGCCGCCGCGATGCCGGTCAGCGTGCTCCGCGCCGTGCCAAGGCCGTTGCAGACCGTGGCGGCGAAAAGGCCGGGTTCCAGTTCGCGGGCGATGGAGACGGCGTTGCGGGTGAGGCAGAGGTGGCCTGCCCAGGTATATTCCTGCTTCACCCCGGCAAGGGCGGGGTAGCGGTCGGCGAACTTCTGGCGGTGGACGGCGGCGGTGCGGGCAAGGGCGGCGTCGGAGGGCTCCATCCCCGGCAGGAAGCTGGCGCAGGTGCGGGTGATGACGCGGTTGCCGCCCAACGCGGTGTCGATCCGGCGCATGGTGGTGCCCATCGGGTCCGATGGCGTGACGCCCCAACGCGGCTGGCCGCCCAAGGCTTTCAGGGTTTCGGCGGGCAGGTCGACGGTCATCGAGGCGTAGAGGAAGACGTGCATCAGCCGGTTCTGCGCGAAGCCGAAGCTTTCCAGATGGCCGTTGTTGGCGAGGATCACCTTGCCTGCGCTGACTGTCCCGTGCGGGGTGGTCAGGGTCCAGCCGTGGCCAGTGCGGGCGAAGGCGGTGACCGGGGTGTTCTCCCAGATGCCGACACCCGCCGCCCGGAGGCCTTCGCCGAAACCGCGCACGAAGCCGGCGGGTTGCAGCATCACCGTGCCGGGGGTGTAGAGACCGGAGACATAGTGCCGGCTGCCGGTGAGCTGATACATGCCTTGGGCGTCCAACCGTTCGTTCGGCTCGCCGAGGGAGGTCAGGTGGTCGGCGTAAGAGCGGTTCAAGGCATCGGCGGTGTCGGAAGCCGCGCCGTTCACCTTGCCGACGGGATCGAAATAGTCGGCTTTGATGCCGTAGTCCTGAACCGCGCCCCTGGCGAAGGCGATGGCCTGGCGGTTCAGCGCGATCATGCCCCGGTCGTCGCCGTGCCCGGCGTAGTCGTCCGAGGTCAGCTCGTGCGGCAGGTCGATCATGAAGCCGGAGTTGCGGCCCGAGGCCCCCTCGGCGAGGCGGGAGGCCTCAATGACGGCGATGGCAAGCGTCGGGTCGATCTGGCGCAACCGGCGGGCGGCTGAAAGACCCGCGAAGCCACCGCCGATGATCGCGACATCGACGGTCCGGTTGCCGGGAAGAGGCACGGGGGCGGGTTGGCCGGGCAGGATGGCGGACCAGGCGGCGGGGCCCTTGTGGACGGGGGTGCGGCGGGCTTGATGCGTGGTCATGTCCGTCCCTTGGGGTCGCTCAGCCCGAGGCGGCTGTGGAAGGCGTCGAGGCCCTGGCGCAGGCTGTCCTTCGCCGGGGCCATCGCGGCGCGCAGGGTGGCGTTCAGGCCGCCTTCGGTGGACAGCTTTTTCAGCGCGGTGGCAAGGTCGCCCTGTTGCGCCCGTTCCGGCAGGTAGCCGCGGATCATGGCGGCGATATAGGCCTCGGCGGCGGCGGGGTTGCCGGTGTGGGTGGCAAGCCAGTCGACAGCGGTGAGCAGTTGGTCGAGGATCGGCGAGCAGAGCGCGGAGGCGCCGAGATGGGCATTGAGGGCGGCCTCGGACGGTTGCGGCAGGATCAGGTTGCGGACGCCGAAGAGCGAGTCGAGCACCGGAGAGGCCGGGTAGACCGGGAGGGGGCAGCCGCCGACGGCGATGGGCGGAAGCGGGATGGTGATCGCGATGTCGGTCGCGGGGGCGCAAAGCTGGCGGAGCTTGGCCAGCGGGGCGTCGACCATGACCGAGATCACGGACTGGTCGGCGCGGAAGGGAAGGCCGGGCAGCACCTCCTCTGCCACCCGGGCGAGGAGGCAGAGGAAGACCACGTCGGACCTGGCGACCACGTCTTCGTTGGGCGCGACGGTGACGTCGGCAACCTCGGCCGCAAGGGTCGCGGCCACGGCGGCGTTGCGGGGGGAGACCAGGATCCTGTGACCCTGGCCTTGCAGGCCGCGCACCATCGCGGCGGTGATCTCTCCGGTGCCGAGGAAGCCGAGGCGCATGTCAGTCGACGGCTTCGTCCGCGTCATCGGCCAGATCGACCCAGATCGTCTTCACCTGGGTATACTGGTCATGGGCCTGGATGCCGTTGTCGCGACCGCCGAAACCCGATTGCTTGAAGCCGCCGAAGGGGGTGGAGATGTCGCCCTCGCCGAAGGAGTTGACGGTCACCGTGCCGGCCCGCAGGGCGCGGGCGCCACGCAGGGCGCGCTTGACGTTCGACGTGAAGATGCTGGCGGCAAGGCCGTATTCGGTGGAGTTCGCCAGCGCGATGGCCTCGTCGAAGCTGTCGACGGTGAGGACGGAGAGGACGGGGCCGAAGATTTCCTCGCGGGCCTGTTTCGCGTCGCGGGAGACTTCGAGGATCGTGGGCTCGACGAAGCCCTTTTCGGCCTTGCCGCCGAGGATGACCTTGGGGCCTTTGTCCAGATAGCTGCACACCTTGTCGTAATGGCCCTTCGACACCAGCGCGCCGACGCGGTTGGCGGGATCGAGGGGATCGCCCATCGGCCATTCCCGGGCATGGGCCACGATGCGTTTCAGGAGCGCGTCCTTCACCCCCTTCTGCACGATCAGTCGCGAGGAGGCGGAGCAGTTCTCGCCCATGTTCCAGAAGGCGCCGTTCACCACATGCGCCGCCACCCGGTCGAGGTTCTCGGCATCGTCCAGCACCACGGCGGGGTTCTTGCCGCCCATCTCCAGCGTGACCTCTTTCAGGTTCGACTCTGCGGCATAGCGCAGGAAGCGGCGGCCGGTTTCGGTGGAGCCGGTGAAGGACACCGCGTCGATGTCCATGTGCCGCCCGATGGGTTCGCCCACGTCGGGGCCGGTGCCCGGGACGACGTTGAAGACGCCCGCCGGAATGCCCGCCTCCATCGCGAGTTCGGCCATGCGCAGGGTGGTGAGCGGGGTTTCCTCGGCCGGTTTCACGATGACCGAGCAGCCTGCGGCCAAGGCCGGGCCGATCTTCCAGGCCAGCATGAGAAGCGGGAAGTTCCAGGGCAGGACCAGGCCGACGACGCCCACGGGTTCGCGCACGACCATGGCGATGTGGTTGTCGGATGCGGGGGCGACCTGGTCGTAGATCTTGTCGATCAGCTCGGCGTGCCAGGTCAGGCAGTTGATGGTTTCCGGCACGTCGACCTGTTCGCAGTCGTAGATCGTCTTGCCGCTGTCGAGGCTTTCCAGCACCGCCAGTTCGCGCGCGTTGCGCTTCACCAGCTTCGCCAGCTTGATCAGCACCTCTTTCCGTTCCTTCGGATGCAGGCGCGACCAGCGGCCGTCCTCGAAGGCATCGCGGGCCTTCGCCACGGCAAGATCCACGTCCTCGGGCCCGCAGGCGGCGACCTTGGCCAGCACCTCCCCGGTGGCGGGGTTCAGCGTGTCGAAGGTCTTGCCGCTGATGGCGGGGCGGAAATGGCCGTCGATGAAGGCGGTCGTCGGGAAGGAAAGACCGGCGGCGATTGCCTTGTATTCTTCGGTGGTCAGGAGGCTCATGGCTTACTCCGCAACGATCTGGGCGATGGTGGTCTTGAGGACGCGCACGGTCTGTTCCAGCTGGCGCTTGTCGTCCTTGTTCAGGCCTCTGAGCGGCGGGCGCGGGGGACCGGCGTATTGGCCCATCATCTCGCAGCCGTGCTTGATGCACTGGATGAACTTGCCGCCCTGCTCCAGCACCCGCATCAGCGGCATCAGCGCCGACATGATCCGGCGGCCCTTGTCGAAGTTCCCCTCGACCGCGCAGGCCTTGTAAAGCGCAAGGTGTTCGGCGGGCAGGAAGTTGGACCCGCCACAGACCCAGCTGCGCGCGCCCCAGGCAAAGAATTCCAGCGCCTGGTCGTCCATGCCGCAGGACATCTGGATATGGGGATAGTCGCGGGCCAGCAGGTGGACGCGGTTGATGTCGCCCGAGCTTTCCTTGATCGCGCAGAAATTGGCGGACCGGCCGACGCGGTCGAGGAACTCCTCGCCCATGTTGATGCCCATCCGGCCGGGATAGTTGTAAAGCATGATCGGCAGGCCGGCGGCGCGGTCGATGGCCAGCGCGTTCAGCGCGTTTTCCTGTTCGGTCGGGACCGAATAGGGCGGCGAGCCGACAAGGATGCTGTCGGCGCCGATCCTGGCGGCATGTTCGGCCATGGTCAGGCTGTCCTCCAGCCGGATCGCCACGGTGCCGACCATCAGATGCGTCCGGCCCTTGGTCACCTCGCGGGCGAGCGAGGCCATTTCCAGCCGCTCCTGCATCGACTGGGCGTAATATTCGCCGGTCGAGCCGCCGTTGATGATGCCGTGAACGCCCTGGGCGATCAGGTAGTCGAGTTGCGCGACGAATGCATCGCGGTCGATCGAGCCATCCTCGCGATGCGGCGTGATGGCGGGGGTGTAGATGCCTTCGAAGTTCATGCGACTCCTCGTTGATCATCAGCCTCGGGCGCACGGCCAAGCGGGCTCTGGATGCTGGGGGGGGTGACAAAGCTTTCGATCTGGGCGCGCGACAGCTCCCAATGGGCCACCGCCAGGTCGGCGGCGGCATCGGCATCGCCGGCCTCGATCAGGGCGATGAAGGTGTCGTGCTGGTCGGCGGCGGTGGCCGAGACGCAGGCCATCGCCTCCTTGCGCGGATTGTAGAAGGTCATCCCGATGCGGGTGTGGTCGATCAACAGCCGCCGCAGGCTGGGCATCAGGAATTCGTTGTCGGCCATCTCGCCGATCACGGAATGGAACCGCTGGTTCCACAGCGCCCGGTCCGAGGCATTGCCCGAGGCAATGGCCATGCGGAAGGAAACCTGCGTGTCCTTCAGCCGCGCGATCTGGGCCGGCGTGGCATGTTCGGCCGCCAGCCGCGTCACGGCGGCATAGATCATCGGGGCGGCGACGAAGAAATTGCGCAGCGTCTTGTGCGACATCGGGGCCACTTGTGCGCCCCGGTTCTCATGCAGCACAACATAGCCCTCGCCCTGCAACTGGCGCAGGACCTCGCGCAGCGGCGGGCGCGAGATGCCATAGGTTTCGGCCAGTTCGGTCTCGTCGAGATAGGCGCCGGGCTCCAGAATCTGGGTCAGGACCTTGCGGCGCAGGTCCTCGATGCACTGGGTCTTCTTGCTGCGCGGTTCTGCATTCACTGGATGATCTCCTGCCTGACCCTGGATTGACGCCATTCGTGAATCAGGTAGCCCGCCCTCTGTGTAGTCGCATAAAATACATATTGTCTACAGCAAAGTTTTGTGTTTTTAGTCCACCAAACCGGGGGGAGATTCTGCATGGCCGAGGCCCGAGAGGACGTGATCCGCTGCGAAGGCATCTGGAAGATATTCGGCGACAAGTCGCGTCAGGCGATGGAGGCCGTCCGGTCCCAGGGCCTGTCGAAGAAGGACATCCGCGAGAAATTCGACTGCGTGGTGGGCGTCCAGAATGCCAGCTTCACCGTCGGCCGGGGCGAGATCTTCTGCATCATGGGCCTGTCGGGATCGGGCAAGTCGACGCTGATCCGCCACATCAACCGGCTGATCGAGCCGACCTCGGGCGCGGTCTATATCGAGGGCGAGAACGTCAACGCGATGAACGCCGAGGCCCTGCGCAAGCTGCGGGCCGAGAAGATCGGCATGGTGTTCCAGTCGATGGCGCTGATGCCGCACCGCACCGTGCGCGACAACGTGGCCTTCTCGCTCGAGGTGCGCGGCAAGTCCGAGGCCGAGCGCGCGCGGGTCGCGGCCAAGGCGATCGAGATGGTGGACCTGACCGGCTGGGACGCGAAATATCCCGACGAGCTTTCGGGCGGCATGCAGCAGCGCGTGGGCCTGGCCCGGGCGCTGGCGGCGGATCCGACGATCCTTCTGATGGACGAGCCGTTCAGCGCGCTCGACCCGCTGATCCGGCGGCAGTTGCAGGGCACCTTCATGGAGCTTTCGGCCGAACTGCACAAGACCACGGTCTTCATCACCCATGACCTGGACGAGGCGATCCGCATCGGCGACCGCATCGCGATCATGAAGGACGGGGTGCTGGTGCAGATCGGCACGCCGGAAGAGATCGTGACCGAGCCGGCCGACGACTATGTCGCCGAATTCGTCGCCGGCATTTCCAAGCTGGACCTGGTGACGGCGGCGCGGATCATGCAGCCCTTCGCGGCCTATACCCAGGCGCATGGCCCGCAGGACAGCGGAACCTGGCCGGTCGGACGGCCGGAGATGAACCTGAACGACCTCGTCGACCTGGCGGTCGGCACCGACCATCCGATCCTGATCGCGGCCGAGGGCAGGCCCGTCGGCGTGGTGACCAAGCGCGCGCTTCTGCGCGGCATCCAGGGACGCGAAGAAGAGAGGGCTGCCTGATGGCCGACAAGACCTTCGACTGGCTGAACCCCTTCGCCTCGATCGACCTCGGCATCGCCAGCTGGGCGGACGGGATCAAGCAATGGGCGATTTCCAACCGCGACCTGATCCAGCCGACCAAGCGGTTCTTCGAGACGGTGATCACCGGCATCGAAAGCGCGCTGCATGCGGTGCCGCCCCTGGTGATGCTGGCGGTGCTGGTGCTGGTGGCCTGGCAGACCGCAGGGCGGCGCGCCGCGATCCTGGTCGCGGCCTGCCTGCTGATCCTCGGGATCCTGGCGCCCGAGGCCTGGAACCTGGCGATGACCACGCTGGCCATCGTGATCGCCTCGGTCATCCTTTGCGTGCTGATCGGCCTGCCCTTGGGCGTGCTGGCCGGAAAGAGCGATCGGTTCGAGGCCTTCATCCGCCCGGTCCTGGACACGATGCAGACGATCCCCGCCTTCGTCTATCTGGTGCCGGTCGTGATGATGATCGGGATCGGCAACGTCTCGGGCGTCATCGTCACCATCATCTTCGCCCTGCCCCCGCTGGTCCGCCTGACCTCGCTGGGCATTCGCGGCGTGAACCCCTCGGTGGTCGAGGCCGCGCGGGCCTTCGGGGCCTCGCCTGGCCAGATCCTGCGCAAGGTCGAACTGCCGCTGGCGACGCCGACGATCCTTGCCGGGCTGAACCAGACGATCATGCTCTCGCTCTCGATGGTGGTGATCGCCTCGATGATCGCGGTGAAGGGGCTGGGCAACGAGGTCTTGCGCGCGATGGGGCGGCTGGATGCCGGCAAGGCCATCGTCGGCGGCCTGGGGATCGTGATGCTGGCCATCGTGCTGGACCGCATCACCCAGGGCCTGGGCCGCTCGGGGCGCGACAAGGGACACCGCCACTGGTGGCAGACCGGGCCCGTCGGCCTGCTGACCGGACTTTTCGCAAAACGCGGCTGAAGAACCTGCGAGCAAAAAGAATCCGACTGTAAAATCAACAAGGAGACACCACTGATGAAGATGTTCACCCTCACCACCGCGCTGGCGCTCTTGCTGGCAGGACCGTCCCTGGCGCAGGACCCGAACAAGCCCGGCGAGGGCAAGGATCCGGTCCGCGTCGTGATGCCGGCGCAGATCGAGGAGCACTTCCACCACTATGTGCTGCTGCGCGCGCTGCAAGAGCTGGGCTACGAGACCGCCGAGCCGATGGAGGCCGAATACCAGACCATGCACATCGCCATCGGCGGCGGCGATGCGGACTTTACCGCGAACCACTGGCACACGCTGCACCAGGCCTTCTACGAGGAATCGGGCGGCGCCGATGTGATGACCAAGGTGGGCGTCCTGATCGAGGGCGCGCTGCAGGGCTATCTGGTCGACAAGGCCAGCTATGACGCCGGCATCACCGACATCTCGATGCTGAAGGACCCGGAAGTCGCCAAGAAGTTCGACACCGACGGCGACGGCAAGGCCGATCTGGTCGGCTGCACCCCCGGCTGGGGCTGCGAGCGGGTGATCGAGCATCACCTGACCGAATACGGCCTGCGCGACACCGTGACCCACAACCAGGGCGCCTATCAGGCGATCATCGGCGATGCCATCGCCCGGCATGCCAACGGCGAGCCGATCGTCTATTATACCTGGACACCCTACTGGGTCTCGGGCGTGCTGGTCCCGGGCAAGGATGTCGAATGGATGACCGTGCCCTATACCTCGCTGCCCGAGGGCGGCGACCAGAACACCACGGTCGACGGCAAGAACGTCGGCTTCGCGGTCGAGAACGTGGGCGTCCTGGCCCGCAACGACTTCCTCGAGGCCAACCCGGCCGCCGCGAAACTGTTCGAAGTGGCGAAGATCCCGGTCAACGACGTCTCGGCCCAGGCGCTGGAAGTGTCGAAGGGCGCCAACAGCGACGAGGCGATCTGGGCCCTGGCCGACAAGTGGATCGTGGACAACCGCGCCACCTTCGACGGCTGGCTGACCGAAGCCCGCGCCGTGGCGCAGTGACACCGGCCGACTGAGCCCGGGGGCCGCCCGTCGCGGGCGGCCCCCTTTTGCATGGAGCGAAGGCAGATGACCGGGACCGCGCACTACACCTTCTTTCTCCTGCGCGAATTCACCCATCTCGCCTTTTCCTGCGCCGTGGAACCGCTTCGCATCGCCAACTACGTCTCGGGCCGGCCGCTCTACCGCTGGACGCTGGCCAGCGAGGACGGCCACAGCGCCACCTGCTCGAACGGCTCGGTCACGCTGACCGATCAGGGGCTGGAGCCGACGCGCCATGCCGACCGGCTGTTCGTGATCTCGGGCACCAATGTGCAGAACCTGACCTCGGCGCCGGTGCTGGCCTGGCTGCGGCGCGAACGGGCGGCCGGCACGCCGCTTGGCGCGATCTGCTCGGGCGCCTATGTGCTGGCGAAGGCGGGATTCCTGGACGATGTGGAGACCGCCGTCCACTGGGCCTGGCACGACCTTTTCACCGAGGAATTTCCCGATGTCCGCCTGGTGCGCAATGTCTTTGCCGCGCGCGAGAAGATCATCACCGCCTCGGGCGGCACGGCGGCCGCGGACCTGATGCTGCACCTGATCGGCCGCGACCATGGCAAGAACCTTGCGACCGAAGTGGCCGACCAGATGGTCTACAACGCCGTGCGCGAGGGGACGGCGGCGCAGCGCGTCTCGATCCAGTCGCGGCACGGGATGCGCAACCAGCACCTGATGCGGGCGATCGCCATGATGGAGAAGACGATCGAGACCCCGATCTCGCCCAGCCTGATCGCCGAGGACCTCGGGATCTCCACCCGGCAGCTGGAGCGGCTGTTCGGACGCTACCTGAACTCCACGCCGAAACATTACTTCATGGAGATGCGGCTGCACCGGGCGCAGAACCTGCTGCTGCAGACCGAACAGTCGATCACCGAGATCGCGATGGCCTGCGGGTTCCAGACCACCTCGCATTTCTCGCGCGTGTTCCGGGCGCATTTCGGCACCTCGCCGGTGCAGAAGCGCGTCACGCGGGGCTGAACAGGGTCAGGTGTTCGACCAGCCGCCGTCGATCACATGCGCCACCCCGGTGGTGAACGAGGATTCGTCCGAGGCAAGATAGACCACCAGCGCCGCGATCTCCTCGGCCGCGGCCAGGCGCCCGGTGGGCTGGCGGGCCAGAAAGCTGGCGCGCGCGGTCTCATAGTCGCCGCTGTCCCGCATCCGCTGGCGCAGCGAGGGCGTGTCGACCGTGCCCGGACAGACCGCGTTGCAGCGGATGCCCTTCGCCACGAAATCGGCCGCGATCGCCTTGGTCAGGCCGATCACGCCGGCCTTGGTCACGCCATAGACCGCCCGGTTCGGCGCCGCGATGATCGACCCCGCGACCGAGGCCATGTTGATGATGTTGCCGTGCCCGCGCGCCAGCATCCCGGGCAGCACCGCCCGGCACATGCGGAACATCGCCGTCAGGTTCAGGTCCAGGCTGAAGGCCCAGGTCTCCTCGTCGCAGTCCAGGATCGTGCCGTTCGCCACGAAGCCCGCGCAGTTGAACAGCACATCCGGGGTGCCGATCGCCGCGAAAATGGCCGTGATCGCGGCCGGGTCGCGCACGTCAAGCACCCTCGTCTCGCAGCCCTGCAGGCCCTGCAGCGCCTCGGCGTTCACATCCGTCGCGATCACCCGCGCGCCTTCCCCCGCCATGGCCAGCGCCGAGGCCCGCCCGATCCCCGCCCCCGCCGCCGTCACCAGAACCGTCTTGCCGTCCAGCCGTCCCATCCGCGCCTCCCCTGCTGCCCGGCCAGCCTAGCCGGGAGGAAACCGACATGCCAGTTCCCTTGCCGGCCCGGCGGGGCTAGCCTGCCCCGGAAAGCGAGGCTCCGATGCTCCACAAGATCAGCGCCCAAGGCATCGCCGCCAGTTTCGCCGCAAGGGGCGGCGTGCTGCGGCAGTTCACCGTGACCGACGAGGGGGCCGAGATCGCCCCCCTGCACCACGCCCCCTGGGCGGCCGACGAGGTTCCCGCCGATGCCCCGCCGCACCAGGCCTGGCTCGCCGGGGATTTCCTCGCCGCGCCGATGGGGCCGGGGCCGGAGGGGCTGCACGGGCTGGCGGCGAACGGCGACTGGCGGGTGATGCCTTCCGACCCCGGCACATTGCGCGCGGTGCTGGACGGCGCGGTCCATGGCGCGACCCTGGTCAAGGAGCTTGCCGTCGCCGACGGCCAGCCCTTCGTCTACCAGCGCCACCTCTTCATCGGCGGCACCGGCGCGCTGCCGGTCTCGAACCACGCGATGGTCCATGTGCCGAACGGCGCGAAACTCTCCTTCTCGCGCAAACGCTGGTGGGAGACGCTGGCCGAACCGCTGGAGACGGCGGGCGGCCGGTCCTGCCTCGCCTATCCCCGCCGGGCCGAGGACGCGGCCGGGTTTCCCGGCGCCGATGGCGGCACGGTGAACCTGCACCTCTATCCCTGGGGCGAGCGGCACGAGGATTTCGTCGCCGGCGTCGAGGACCCGGCCTCCCATCTGGGCTGGACCGCCGTGGTCCGGCCAAGGGAGGGCGACCTTTTCCTGTCCCTGCGCAATCCCGCAAGTCTGCCGATGACCATGCTCTGGCATTCGAACGGCGGCCGGGACTACGCGCCCTGGAACGGCCGGCACCGGGCCTGCCTCGGGGTCGAGGAGGGCGTGGTCCTGCCGGTGCTCGGACTGTCCTCACGCGAGGACCCCGATCCCCTGACCGCCGCCGGCCAGCCCGCGCTGCTGCGCCTCGACCCGCAGGGCACGGCCGAGGTCCGCCATATCCTGGGCGCGATCCGCTGGCCCTCGGGCCAGTCGGTGGCCGGGGTGATGCTGGAGGGCGACGTGCTGACCGTCACCGGCGACTGGGGGGCGGAGCGCAGGCTGCCGATCCGGGGCGGCTGGCTGGGGCTTGGCGCGACCGCGGCCCCCCCGGCCAGAAAGCCGATAGACTGGGACCTCTGAGACACCGGAAATCGAAGTCCCGCCCCGGCGCTACGCGGAATATCCCGGTTTCTGCGCCCAGGCCCAGGCGTCGCCGATCATCTGCCGCAGGCTGGAGTGCCGTGGCTCCCAGCCCAGTTCCTGCACCGCCCGGCCTGACGACGAGACCAGCGCCGCCGCATCCCCCGGCCGCCGCCCGGCGAACACCACCGGAACCTCGCGGTTGGTGACGGCGCGGCTGGCCTCGATCACCTCGCGCACCGAAAAGCCCCGCCCCGTCCCCAGGCAGAAGACGCCGTTGCCCCGGCCCTGCAAGAGATGCCGCAGGCCCAGGACATGCGCCTCGGCAAGGTCGGCGACATGGACGTAATCGCGCACACAGGTGCCGTCCGGCGTCGGGTAGTCGGTGCCGAAGACGCTCAATGCCGGACGCCGGCCCGCCACGGCGTCCAGCATCAGCGGAATGAGATGGGTCTCGGGCCGGTGCTGCTCGCCGATCTCGCCCTCGGGGTCGGCGCCGGCCACGTTGAAATAGCGGAAGATCACATGCGCAATCCCGAAGGCCGCGCCGAAATCGCGCAGCATCCCCTCGATCGCCAGTTTCGAGCCGCCATAGGCGTTGATCGGGCGCTGCGGCGTCTCCTCGGTCAAGAGGACCCCGTCCTGGTCGCCATAGGTCGCGCAGGTCGAGGAGAAGACGAAGTTCCGCACCCCCGCCGCCGCGCAGGCCTCCAGCAGGTTCAGCGCCCCGCCGATGTTCACCCGCCAGTAGTGGCCGGGGTCCCGCATCGACTCGCCCACCAGCGACAGCGCCGCGAAATGCATCACCGCGACCGGGCGGTGTTCGGCCAGCGCCGCGTCGATCATGGCGCGGTCCATCAGGTCGCCCCGGACCAGCGGGCCCCATTTCACCGCCTCGGCCCAGCCGGTCGAAAGGTTGTCGAACACCACCGGGGTAAAGCCCGCCCGCGCCAGCGCCTTGCAGGCATGCGCGCCGACATAGCCCGCCCCGCCCGTCACCAGCACCTTGCCCGTCATCTTTCGACCTTCCCGCGTCACAGGAACTGAATCTCGTCCGTCAGGAGTGTTGCGTCGAAAATCCCCCGGATGTCCAGCGACCCCGCCGCGCCAAAGTCCAGCATCAGCCCCGAATCCGTGACCGTCGCGCCCGCCAGCAGCGCGGCAAGCGGCGGCGGCTCGCCGGGCCAGAGCGACGCCGACAGCAGGATCCGGTCCTCGCCCCCGGTAAAGTCGGCCAGCATGTCGCATCCGCCGGTGAAGACAAACGTATCCGCGCCCGAACCGCCGGAAAGCCAGTCGTTCCCCGCGCCGCCATCCAGCCAGTCGTCGCCCTCGCGTCCCGAAAGGCTGTCATCGCCCGCCCCGCCGGCAAGCCGGTTGGCAAGGGCATTCCCCGCCAGCCGATCCGCAAAGCGCGAGCCCTCCAGATCCTCGATCGAGATATGGCTGTCGCCCTTCGCATCGCCCTGGTTCTGCGCCGGCAGCGCCAGATCCGCCACCACCCCGGCCGCCGCATCGGCGTATGAGGCAAGGTCCCGCCCCGCCCCCCCGTCCAGCCGGTCGGCCCCCGCCCCGCCGGTCAGCGTATCGTCGCCCTCGCCGCCCAGGAGCGAATCATTTCCCGCCCCGCCCGCCAGCCAGTCATCCCCCGCGCGGCCCTCCAGCCAGTCGTTGCCGGCAAGGCCCCAGACCCGGTCGTCATCCGCGCTGCCCAGGAAACGGTCGGCGCCCTGGCCCAGTTCATGGGCCTCGATCCCCAGGTAGAGATCGCCCAGCGCATCGCCGCTGTTGGCCGAGGGCAGCGCCAGGTCGATCCGCAGGGCGGCGGTCGACGTCCGGTAGCTGGCAAGGTCATACCCCTCGCCCCCGTCCAGAAGGTCGCGGCCCGCGCCGCCGATCAGCAGGTCATCCCCCGCGCCGCCGTAAAGCATGTCGTTGCCCGCCCCGCCGTTCAGGGTGTCGATCCCCTCGCCCCCGTCGAGAAGGTCATTGCCTGCGTCGCCCTCCAGCCGGTCGTCGCCCCCGCGCCCGTGGATCTGGTCGTTGCCCGCGCCGCCGATCAGCAGGTTCGCCAGCTGGTCGCCGAAAAGCGAATCGGCGGCCGAGGTGCCGGTGACCTGCTCGATCCCCACCAGAAGGTCCAGCGCCGCCTCGCCCAGGTTGCGGGCGGGATCGAAGAGGTCGACCAGGATCGCGGCGGTCATGTCGGCATAGCTTGCCATGTCCAGCCCGTCGCCGCCGATCAGCACATCCGCCCCCGCGCCGCCGGCCAGCGTGTCGTCGCCCGCGCCGCCGTCCAGCGTGTCGTTGCCCGCCCGGCCCGCAAGGCTGTCGGCGCCGTCCAGCCCGAGGATCAGGTTCGCCGCCGCATCGCCCAGCAGCATGTCGGCATGGGCCGAACCCTCCAGGTCCTCGATGCCGGAATAGCTGTCGCCCTTGGCATCGCCCAGGTTCCCCCTCGGCGCGGCAAGGTCCACCTTCACCGCCGCTGCGGCATCGGCATGGCTTGCCCGGTCGCGCCCCGCGCCGCCCTCCAGCCGGTCCGCCCCCGCCCCGCCGATCAGCGTGTCATCCCCCTCGCCGCCGTAAAGACTGTCGTTGCCCGCACGGCCCGAGAGCCAGTCGTCGCCGCCCTCGCCGCGCAGAAGGTTGGCCAGCCCGTCGCCCGCCAGCCTGTCGGCGAAGGCGCTTGCCACCACCGCCTCCACCCCCAGCAGCATGTCGCCCGCCGCGGCCCCGGCGTTGCGGCCCGGATCGGCAAGGTCGAGTATCAGCCCCATTCCCGCATCGCTGTAGAAGACGGTATCCAGACCCGCCCCGCCCTCCAGCCAGTCGGCCCCCGCGCCACCCCAGAGGCTGTCGTTGCCGTCGCCGCCGGACAGGCGGTCGTCGCCCTCCTCGCCCTGCAAGAGGTCGTTGCCCGCCCCGCCCGCAAGGCTGTCCTGTCCCGCGCCGCCCCAGAGGAAATCGTTGCCAAGGCCGCCGTCCAGACTGTCCTCGCCCTCGCGGCCCTGGATCTGGTCATTGCCCGCGCCGCCGACCAGCCGGTTCGCGCCCCCGTCGCCGCCGATCGTGTCGGCCCCCGCGCCGCCGATCAGCCCCTCGATCCCGTCGTAGGCATCCCCCGCCGCCTCGCCCGTGTTCAAGAGCGGCGTGGCAAGGTCCAGCCGCAGGGCGGTGGTGACCTCGTAGGCGGCCATGTCCAGCCCCTCACCGCCGATCAGCAGGTCCGCCCCCGCGCCGCCGACCAGCGTGTCGTCACCCGCCCCGCCGTCCAGCGTGTCGTTGCCCGCCCGGCCCGCAAGGCTGTCATTGCCCGCCCCGCCCGCCAGGCGGTTCGCCGTCGCATCGCCCGCCAGCGTGTCGGCGAAGGCCGAACCCGTAAAGACGTCTCCAAGATCAGCGCGCGACACCACAACCATGATCGTCTCATTGGGCGAGAACGCCAATGTAAAGTTATTCAAGCCAGCCCGCAGATCATGAGCCGATAGAGTCAAAGAAGGATTTCCGTCTATACCTTTGTCTACCTGATAAATAACCGCATGCTGCGCGCCGACCACACCCCCAAGGATGTTCAGTATGTCAACGCGCCCAACCTCACTTCTATTTGTCAGAAAATACACCAGCTTCTCATCGGAACCAAAAGCGCTCTGTGCAATCCCGCTGGAGACCTGAGGCACCGAAAGCACTTTCAATCCAGGCAGGTGAGTAGACATTAGATCAAAGGCAAGGCCAGAGAACGTCAGGCCAGAATAAGTCTCGGTTCCCAGCCCTGTGTTCCCAATCAGCCTTGTCCTGTTGTTCTGCTGAACAGCCCAAACATTGGCATAATCCACACCAGCGCGTATCATTTCTTCAACAAGCTCAACCATCGTATCGAATTGCTTTAGGCCGAGCTCGTCGGTATTTCTCGCAGAAACATTCCATTCGGTTACATAGCGGTCTACATCTTTTGCGCTGGAATGTGACGTTGCCAGCGATGCCCATCTTTCGAAAGGGTCATAGGGCCAACCACTTATCGCGCTGTCCCTCCCGTGGAGATATCGATGAGTGACAATGCCATCTACGGCACCTAGACTATTGGAATCTTCAAATTGTTGAAAGATCAGCTCTGTCGCAGCTACCACCGTTTCTGAATAATCCTCAGGAGCTTGATGACCAGAGGCAGTATACCACTCAGCGTTACCGCCTGGACCAACTTGGACAACGATTGCGGGAGTTTCCCAATCGAATTCCGGAACAGAGTCGCTGTATCGCCTGATTTCGTCCTGAAGCAGATCTGCAATAGCAGAAGCAACTCGACCGTATTCGACCGGAGTCATCCTAAATCCGAAGATCGCCGAATTATCGGCCCACCACTCGTTTCCAATTTCAAACGCAGCGATTGTGATATTTGCGGTTAGCGCCTTGTCAAGTGCGTATTGAACAAACCCCCGCAGAACCGGCATCTCCGAGAAGTCTATTGTTCGATGACCGGATGGATCTGGCGTCTCACTGAGAAACCTGTAGGTGGGGAGAACAATCGTTGCTGATGCTCCGATACTTCCAGCATAGTCGAGAAAGTCGGAAATACCAACCGTCGGCTCTTTGTGTTTGGAGATAATCCCCGAGTAATTCTGATTTGGCGCGTCTGGATTGGCAAGATCGAAATGCGCTTCCGTCATAGTACCGCCCGGGTAGCGCAAATTGTACAAACTGACGTCGTTCGCGAAAGCAGCATAGGTATTGGAGATGGAGCCAGTCGACTGACCTCCGTCTCGATCAAATAGGAAGTTTGCTCCAAAGATGTTTTGTGAGATGATTTGCCCGGCGCCTAGCCCAGGTTTCGACAAGTCATGAAGCTGAATTCTCGCCATTTTCCCACCCGAACCCGGTGTATCCTCGCGCCAAGTGTATCCTCGCGCATCGGCCTTTACGATTGGTTATTGTGTCGTGTTAGAATTTATAAACTTCTTGCCATCTGTGTAAGCGGCTCTGGCCCCACCTTTTGGCCTTGTCCTGATTAATTCATCGGAGCGCAGTTTTGATGAGGACGGAGTTTCTCCATGGAGGGGCTTCCTTGCGCAAATGCGGTGGAGGATTCACCTCGGGCCGGACGCCCACCAGGCTGATCGCGGCGCTGTCCGCCCAACCGATGCTGGGCGCGGCGCTGGCTGGGCAGGAGACCAGCACCAGCCCCGCCACCGTGCTGCGCAGCCTCGACCTCCTAACCGCGGGCTGGTCCTGAAGGTGGCGGGGAAAGGGCGCTTCCGCGTCTGGGCCGCGAAGGTGTGGAAGGTTGTGAGGTTCTGGAGGAGAGCTGCGAAGGTTCTGGTAGCGGGGGCCGGACTACAGGTGACCGCAGGATCCTAGCGTCTTAATAAAGCTGTAAGCAATTCGATCTACCCTTGCGTGTGAAGCCACTGGAAAGGGCGATGAGTGTGCACACATTTGACTGGGTTTTGCCTGTCCTGAGGGACATGTCTGAGTTCTTGACGACAAACGGAGATGCAATTGGCGCCGCTATTGTCATAGATGCGGCGACAATCATCGGGGCACATCTGGAGTGCACTCGCCAGTACGATGATAATGAAGATGGCGTGAAGGCTCTTATTGCCGAACTGGCTACTCGTTCTGGGTGATGTTCTTGTTATGGCCCGTATGGCCCAATAAACTTATCAACTTGCTTCCACGTGAAACAGAGCCTCTTGAAATGCATCAGTACCGGAGTTTTCGATTAACTCTCGCATCGTCTTCTAGGGGAGATACACAAATCCCGCCGTAGCTAGTTGTTCAGTCCCGGCATCTTGTGGATCGGGTCGGCCATGAACCGATGCGGTTCTGATGCCCAAATATTGCAGGTGTCCCCGGCCAGCGCGCCCCCTCCGTCCAGCGCGAGCGTCCGTACCCCGCCCTGGTTCGCGCCCGAGACGACGAGATGCGGCGCGCCATTGACCTGCAACAGCTCCAGCCCCGCCGGGGCCGGCAGCGTGGTGCCGGGGGCGATGCCCTCCTGGTCGATCAGCGCCATCGCGCCATCGACATCCAGCGCCAGCACCCCCCCGCCCGCGCGCGTCGCCGTATACAGCACCAGGTTCCCGCCCCGCGCCGCCAGCTGCATGTCACAGATACCGGAGACCAGGTTCAGCGGCGCAGCCGTGAACGTCTCCACAACATGGACTTTGAACACCCGAGGCCCCACACAGACCCTATTTACCCAAGGATCAGGCTTGCCCGGACGTCCTTACTTTCCGCTGAAGCCATCCGGGCCGAATTGGGGCCTTTCCGCCGGATTTTCCGAAAATCCCGCCTAGCGGCCGACGCCGGCATAGGCGGTGAAACCCGCCTCCAGCACCTCGTCGCGGTCATAGATGTTGCGCAGGTCCGCCATGCGCGGCACCGCCATCGCCTGCGCCATCCTGGCCAGGTCGAGGCCCCGGAACTCGTTCCATTCGGTCAGGAGAACCACCAGGTCGGCCCCGGTCGCGGCCTGGTAGGGATTGTCGATCCACGTCACCCCCGGCAGCAGCGCCTCGCCCTCGCGCCGGCCCTGGGGGTCGCTGATCCGCACCTTCGCCCCCGCGCCCACCAGCGCCGGCACGATGGTCAGCGCGGGCGCATCGCGCATGTCGTCGGTGTTGGGCTTGAAGGTCACGCCCAGGACGGCGATGGTCCGGTCGCGCAGGCAGTCGTCGCAAAGGTCGAGGATCTTGTCGATCATCCGCCGCTTCACCTCGTCATTGACCTTGATCACGGTCTCGACGATCTGCACCGGCGCGGCATGTTCCTGCCCGATCCGGGCCAGCGCCCTGGTATCCTTGGGAAAGCAGCTGCCGCCATAGCCCGGCCCGGCATGCAGGAACTTGTCGCCGATGCGCCCGTCCATGCCGATGCCGCGGGCCACGGCCTTCACATCGGCCCCCACCCTCTCGCACAGGGCGGCGATCTCGTTGATGAAGGTGATCTTGGTCGCAAGGAAGGCGTTGGCCGCGTATTTGATCATCTCCGCGCTTTCCAGCCCGGTATAGACCACCGGGAACTCGCGCAGCGAAAGCGGCCGGTAAAGCTCGGCCATGACCTTCCTCGCCCGCTCGGATTCGACGCCGACGACCACCCGGTCGGGATGCATGAAATCGTCGATCGCCGCGCCCTCGCGTAGGAACTCGGGGTTCGAGGCGACGTCGAACTCGGCCTCGGGATTGGCGGCGCGGATCGCCTCGGCCACCTTGCGGTTGGTGCCGACCGGAACCGTGGACTTGGTGACCACTACCGCCGGGCCGGTCAGCGCCCGCCCGATCTCGGCGGCAGCGCCCATCACATAGCTGAGGTCGGCATGGCCGTCGCCCCGGCGGGTGGGGGTGCCCACGGCAATGAACACCGCCTCGGCCCCGTCCACCGCCTGCGCCAGGTCGGTGGTGAACGACAGCCGCCCGGCCGCGATGTTCTTGTCCAGCAGCGCCTCCAGCCCCGGCTCGAAGATCGGAACCTCGCCGGCCCGCAGCCGCTCGATCTTGCCTGCGTCCTTGTCGACGCAGACCACGTCATGCCCGAAATCCGAGAAACAGGCCCCCGAGACCAGCCCGACATAGCCCGTCCCGATCATCGCAATGCGCATGAGAAACCCCAAATGCAGCCGAGGGCCTGTCTATGGAGGCCGACGGCGGCTGTCAAATGGCCAAAGGGATAGCCGGACCGCATCCTCATGCGATCCGGAAGGAGATCCTCAGTAATCGGTCTCGATGTAGATGCTGGTGATCGCAAGCCCGATGGTCGCGCTGACCCCGCCCACGCTCATCTGCAAGGTCGGCGCAAGCAGCGAGGTCGGGCCGGGCAGGTCGGCCGTGATCAGGCCCGTGTCCTCGGCCCCGGTGGTCAGGTTGCGGAACCGCCACGACACCGACTGGACCGTGCCCGGCGGCGAGAACAGCGCCAGCTCATAGGCATCCGCATTGTCGGCATTGGGCTTCGGGAACGCGGCCCCGAGGCTGATCTTCGTGGCCGTGCCGGCCCCGTCATTGGCCATGATCTGCCAGCTGGAATCGCCTGCGTCATAACCCGCGCCGACCATGTTCTGCAGGGTGGACGGGTTCACGTCGGTCGGCGTGTTCTGCGGCCGCAGGCCGGCGAAGGCGCGGTGGCTGGCGTTTGCCATCCCCAGGCTGCCGTTGAAGCGGGTGATGAAATGGAACCCGCCCAGACCGGCCGCCGAGCCGCCGACCGAGAACTGATTGGCATTGCACCGCCAGCCGACGACGGCAGAGGCGGAGGCGGTGGTGACGTGATAGCCCAGGCGGCGCATCATGCCCACGATGGACCCGGCCGCCACGTTGGTCGCCGTCGCGGTGCCGGTCGTGCTCGCCGTCATCCCCATCGCCGAGACCGCCGTGCCGTTGCCATGCGGCACCCACCAGGCCGCGCGGTTCAGCCCGACATGCGGCTGCAGCGGCGAATCCAGCCCGGACGGCCCCATGGACGCAGGCAGGATCCGCCCGCCGACGTCCCGTCCGAACAGCTTCAGCCCCCCGGCGGCCGGGACCGAGGGAATGGCGATGGCAGGAAGGCGCAGCTGCCCGCCCTCGATCTCCACATCCGCCGCGCCCGCGAAGGCCCCGGCATTGTTGTACTGGATCTCGCCGAAGGCTCCGCCGGGTGCCCCACCCCCGCCGCCCGCGGGGGCCGCCCAGGTCCCGTCCGCCCGCAGGAAATTCGCCGTCCCCCCGCCCGAGGCCGGCACCACCCCCTTCGTCGCGGCGCCGAACGGATCGAGCAGCGCCGTCACCTGCGCCCCGGTCAGATCCTCCGGCGCGCCGGCCCCGGCCGTCGCGCGCCCCTTGATCGTGCCCGTCCCGACGCTCGCCAGCTTGGCATTGCTCACGGCTCCGGCTGCGATGGTCAGGGCGGTCGCCCCGGTGACATCCCCGGTATGGGTCGCGTTGCCGGTCACGTCTCCGACATAGAGGGGATCGCCATCCGTGACGGCCGCGCTCAGTTCCGCCTTCGTCAGGCTCAGCCGCGCCGCCGGGATCGTCCCCGCGCCAAGGTCGCTGGCCGAGCCGCTGGTCGCCACCGCAGCCAGGCCCGAGACATCCCCCGCGGTGATCGCCAGCAGCGCCCTGACCTGCGCCGGGGTCAGCGCGATCGGGGCCGCCGCGGCACCCGTGTCATTGCCAAGGATCGTGCCGGCCGCAAGATCCGCCAGCTTCGCCAGCCCCACCGCGCCCGCGTCGATGCTCCAAGTCGCGCCGCCACCCGAGACGGTGATGTCCCCCTTGTCCCCGTCCGTCACCCCGCCGCCGCCGCCGCCCAGCGCCAGCGTCGCCCCGCCCGAGCGGACCCGGACCTGACCCGTCGCGGCATCCAGCCACAGGGTCCCGTCCGCCGGGGCCGGCGGGTCCGCCACCTGCCCGCCCAGGTGCAGGGGCTGCGGCAGCGTGACCTCGCCCGTGGCCGCCGCCGCCTGCAGCGCCGTGGACCAGGCCGCGCCATCGGCGCTTACCTTGACGCTGAAATCCTCCGACCCCGCCGTCCCCATCTCGGCCCGCCCGGAAAAGCCGGTCTGGAACAGCAGGCTCGCCGTATCGCCCGGCGCGGCCTTGTTCAGCTTCAGCTGGTGCCCCGCCCCCGCATGGTTCAGCAGCGTCGCCGGAGACGAGACCGCCAGCCGGTTCGTCGCATCGGCCGTGGCCGAGACGCCAAGCTCGCCCACGCTCAAAGGCCCGTCGGTCGGCGCGCTCCAGCCCAGGCCGTCGAAGACCGCCGTCTGCCCCTCGGCCAGCACATGCGCCCGCCAGCCGGGCAGGGCTTGCGTGAACTGCCAGCCGGTCGCCGAATACAGCGCGATGCGCCCGGACTGCCCGGCCCAGGGGCCGCTGGCGCCCGGCGCGACGATATGCCGGTCGCCGACCGAGGACAGGGTCGGGGCGCTGGTCCGCACCCGGTCGATCACCGTCAGCTGGACGATCAGGTCCAGCTGCGCCAGGGCCTCGTTATGGGTGACATGCTTCTGCGCCTGCGCCGGAAGGATCAGGGGCAGCGACAGGATCGTCGTTTCGTCGGGCATGGATACCTCCGCAGGATCGCCGTGGCCCGCGACCCTAGGAGAGCAGCCTCAACACCGCCTGACCGCACCGCGCGCCGCGCGGCACCCCGCGCAACGCCCGGTCACAGGCGCCTATTCCTGGATCGACTTCAGGTATTCCGCCAGCTGCACCAGCCGGACCGGCGTCGGCGTCTGGATTCCGTCGCCGCCGTCATAGGGCACCAGTTCGCCCTGCAGGAGCGGCCCGAACCCCGGCATCGGCGAGGCCCCGTCGCGCCCGCCGGTATAGCCCCAGATCTTCGCCATCACCTTCGTGCCGGGGAAGGTGCCGCCATTGCGGGCCGCGATCCGCGTCAGGTCGGCCGGCTTGCGCTCCAGATGCGCCGCGGCCTCGCCGTCGCCCTTGCCGCTGATCCCGTGGCAACTGGCGCAGAAATCGGCGAAATCGGCCTTGCCGGTGGGCACATCGGGCTCGATGCAGGCGGCAAGCACCAGGGGCAGGGCCAGGATGAGGCGTCGCATGGGATGTCCTTTGCTGTCTTGCATCAACTCACCGCGCCGGCCGAAAGCCGGACGATGCGGTCCATCCGCGCCGCCAGTTCCAGGTTGTGCGTCGCGATCAGCGCCGAAAGGCCCGTGGCCCGCACCAGTTCCATCAGCAGGTGGAACACCTGGTCCGAGGTCGCGGGGTCGAGGTTCCCCGTCGGCTCGTCCGCCAGCAAAAGTTTCGGCGCATTGGCCAGCGCCCGGCAAAAGGCGACGCGCTGCTGCTCGCCCCCCGAAAGCGCCGCCGGGCGATGCCCCGCCCGCGCGCCGACGCCGACCTTCTCCAGCAGCTCGCGGGCCCGCGCCTCGGCCTGCGCCCGGGGGACGCCATTTGCCAGTTGCGGGATCGTCACGTTCTCCAGCGCGGTGAACTCGGGCAGCAGGTGGTGGAACTGGTAGATGAACCCCACCTCCTCGCGCCGCGCCTCGGTGCGCGCGCGGTCGGAGAGCCCGCCCATCGCCCGCCCGCCCAGCCGGACCGTGCCCGCATCCGGCACGTCCAGCAGCCCCGCGATATGCAGCAGCGTCGATTTCCCCGCGCCCGAAGGGGCAACCAGCGCCACGACCTCGCCCCTGGCGACCTTAAGCGTCGCCCCGCGCAGGACCAGCACCTCGGAGGGCTTGCCCCGGTTGTAGCCCTTTTCGACGCCCTCAAGCTCCAGCATCGTCTCACTCATAGCGCAGCGCCTCGACCGGGTTCATCCGCGCGGCGCGGCGGGCCGGAAAGAAGGTGACGACAAAGGACAGGCCCAGCGACAGCGCCACGGCCGAAAGCACGTCGCCGAGTTGCAGCTTGGCCGGCAGCGAGTAGATGCCGCGGATCGAGGGATCCCAGACCTCGGAGCCGTTGATCCAGTTGATGAAGGACATGATCTGGTCGATGTTCAGCGCGGAAAGGCAGCCCAGCGCCACCCCGGCGACGGTGCCGATCACCCCGGTGAAGGCGCCGCAGATGAAGAAGACGCGCAGGACGGACCCCTCGGTCAGGCCCATGGTGCGCAGGATGCCGATGTCGCGGCCCTTGTTCTTGACCAGCATGATCAGCCCCGAGACGATGTTCATCGCCGCGATCAGCACCAGCACCGAGAGGATGACGAACATCACGTTGTCCTCGATGTCCAGCGCCCGCAGGAAGGCGCCGGAACTGTCCTTCCAGGTCCAGAGCAGCGCGGTCGGCCCGGCCGCGTTCAGGATCGGCAGGCTGAAGTCGTCGATCGCGTCGGGGTTCTCGACCATGACCTCGATCTCATCGGCCAGGCCCTCCTTGTTGAAGAAGCTCTGCGCCTCGACGAAGGGCATGTAGATCCGGGTCGAGTCGATGTCGTAGCGGCCGGCGGTGAAGATGTAGACGACCTCATAGGCGTTCACCCGCGGAGAGGTGCCCATCGCGGTCTTGACGCCCCCCGGCGCGATCAGGCGGACGCGGTCGCCCACGGTCACCCCCAGCTCACGCGCGACGCCGGAGCCCAGGGCGATCCCCTCGGGAAACCGCTCCAGCTCGCCGATCGCCTCCGAGCCGCGGCCGATCCGGGGGATCGAGGCGAAATCCTCGGGCAGGAGGCCGTAGACCTCGGCCCCGGTGGTGTCTTCGCCGTCCGAGACCATGAGCTTGCCCCGGATCAGCGGCGCGGCGCGGGTCACGCCCGGAACCTTGGCGATGGCGGCGGCCATGGCCTCGGGCTGGCTGAAGCCGCGGACCAGCTGACCCTCGGACCCGACCTCGCCGGCGGAATAGACGGTGACATGGGCATTCGCGCCCAGGATCGTGTCCACGAACTCGGCCCGAAAGCCGGCGCGCACCGCCAGCGTCAGGATCAGGGCGAAGACCGCCAGGGTGATGCCGATCAGGCTGATCCAGGTCATCACGCTGACCCCGCCCTCAGCCCGCCGGGCGCGCAGGTAGCGCCAGGCGATCATGAATTCAAAGCCCGAGAAAGGTGCCGTTTTCGTTGCCATCTGCCCCGCCTGTCCGTCGCGCGACCTTCTGCGAGCGGCTGGGAAAGGTCAAGTCACGCCAGCGGGTGTCCACCCTGGACGCGATCCCGCCCTCAAGCGAAATCAACACCTTGGCTGCGGACGTTCAGATTCGATTAATCCTTTCCCGGCGCGGCTTGCCCTTCCCGGCCCCGGCTGGCAGTCTTTGCCCCCTGTGCAACCGGCACGCCGCATCGACGGCCTGCCCATGGGGATCGAGGCCAGGCCCGTGACACCGCTTCAGGAACTCCAGGCGCTGGCCAACCCCGCGAAGGCCGCCGAGATGCAGGCCTATCACAAGGCCGAGCGGCCCTATCTCGGCCTTTCCGTCCCGCAGATCGACGATCTGGCCGACCGCTGGCGCGCCGAGCGGACGCTGGACGAACGCCTCCGGCTGGCCGCCGACCTCTGGCAGACGAACATCCACGAGGCCCGGATCGCCGCGGCCAAGCTGCTGACCCAGGCCCGCATCCGCCCCGACCAGGCGGCCTGGGAGCTGATCGCCGGATGGGTGCCGGATTTCGACGCCTGGGCCATCGCCGACCATGCCGCCATCGCCGGGCAAAAGCGGCTGGTGGCCGATCCGGCGCGGCTGGAGACGGTCGCGGACTGGATCGCCAGCCCGCGCATGTGGACCCGGCGCGCGGCGCTGGTGATGACGCTGCCCTGGACCAAGCAGAACTTCCCCAAGCCCGAGGAGCTTGCGATCCGCGACCGGGTGCTGGGCTGGTGCGCCACCCTGGCCACGGACCCGGACTGGTTCATCCAGAAGGCGGTGGCCTGGTGGATCCGCGACCTGTCGAAACACGACGCCGCGCGCGCCCGCGCCTTCCTGGCCGAGCATGGGGCCGCGCTGAAACCCTTTGCCCGCAAGGAGGCCGCGCGGCATCTGCAGGGGTGACGCGCGGCCGTCAGCGGGCGTAGACCGTGACCTCGGGCAGGTCGGTCAGCGACAGGCCCAGCGCCTGGAAGGCGGCCAGCGACAGCAGCGCGCCGCCGCTGCCGGGGCGCAGCTCCAGCGTCAGGCTCTTGCCCGCCGCCGTCTCGATCCGGCCCTGGACCGGCTTGTCCACCAGCGCGGTGGAAAGCCAGATCCCCTGCTCGGCCGGGGGGCCGAGCGCGACGACGACCTTGCCCAGCGCCCGCTCGCCGCTGGCGGCGGGGGCGGAAAGGGCGGCGGCCTTCTCCTCGGCCGTGGTGCTGTCGAGCGCGGCCGCGCTGACCGCCCGCGCCCCCAGCGCCGTGGGCGAGACCGCGGGGGCGATTCCGGTCGCGGGCTGCGGGGCCGAGGGGCCGGTCACGGAGCCGGGGCGTTCGTCCGAGGCGGGGAACAGGCCGCAGCCGGCCAGGGCGAGAAGCGGGACAAGCAGGACATGGCGCATGGCCGAAGCCTAGCCTGACGCCAACAGCGTCGCAATCGCCGCTTTCCCGCTTGTGCGGGGAGCCGCCCGATCCTACCTTTCCGGCATGGAACAGCTTGTCGATCCCTTCGCCCGCCGGATCAGCTATCTGCGCGTCTCGGTCACCGACCGCTGCGATTTCCGCTGCACCTATTGCATGTCGGAACACATGACCTTCCTGCCCAAGGCCGAGCTTCTCAGCCTTGAGGAGCTGGACCGGCTGTGTTCGGCCTTCGTGCGGCTTGGCGTGGAAAAGCTGCGCATCACCGGGGGCGAGCCCCTGGTCCGGAAGGGGATCCTGACCTTCTTCGAGGCGATGTCGCGCCATCTGGCCTCGGGCGCGCTGAAGGAGCTGACGCTGACCACGAACGGCAGCCAGCTGGCGAAATTCGCCCGGCCCCTGGCCGACCTCGGGGTGAGGCGGGTCAATGTCTCGCTGGACACGCTGGATCCGGCGAAATTCGCCGAGATCACCCGCTGGGGCCGCCTGCCGCAGGTGCTGGAGGGGATCGCGGCCGCGAAGGCCGCGGGACTGCGGGTCAAGATCAACGCGGTGGCGCTGAAGGGCTTCAACGAGGATGAGCTGTTCCCGCTCCTGGACTGGAGCGCGAAGGAAGGCCACGATCTGACCTTCATCGAGGTCATGCCGATGGGCGAGGACATGACGGCGGGCCGGCTGGACCAGTACTGGCCGCTGAAGGACCTGCGCGCCCGGCTGGCCGAACGCCTGACGCTGACCGACCTGGCCGAGCGCACGGGCGGCCCCGCGCGCTATGTCCGAATCGAGGAGACGGGGCAGAAGGTCGGCTTCATCACGCCGCTGACGCATAATTTCTGCGAAAGCTGCAACCGGGTGCGGCTGACCTGCACCGGGCAGCTTTACATGTGCCTCGGGCAGGAGGATGTGGCCGACCTGCGCGCGCCGCTGCGTTCCAGTCCCGAGGATGCGGCGCTGGACCAGGCGATCCGCGCCGCGATCGCAAGGAAGCCGAAGGGCCATGACTTCGATTATTCGCGGCAGAAGGTGCAGGGCCAGATCACCCGCCACATGAGCCACACCGGCGGCTGAGGGCCGGAGCAAATCTTTTCGAAAAGATTTGCAAAATCCTTCGAAGGATTTTGGCCCGCCCCGACCCTCACTTCGTCAGGATCAGCTTGCCCGCCTTGGTGATGCGCAGCGAATAGACCTGCCCGTCCAGCACGATCCGCGCCAGGCTGCCGCCCTCGGTCAGGGCGCGGGCGTCATGCGCCGGGGTCGCATCGGCGGTAAGCCAGGTTTCGACGAAAGCGTTCATCGTCCGGCCTCCAGTCGCGCGAGCAGCGTCTCGATCATCACGCCGGGAAAGGCCCCGGACATGCTGAACAGGAATTCCAGAAGGTCGCCCCGCAGGGCCTGGCGGTCGGGCATGGTGAACTCCATCCGTTCGAAGGACACCGGGGCTGGCCCCGGTCGGGGCTGGCTGGGCTCGATCGCATCCTTAGTGAAATACTCAGGTATGTCAACCGCACATTCCGCTGGCCCCCGGCGGGCAAGCGGCTATCCTGCCCTCGCCTTGCGAAAGACCCCGCCATGACCCGCCAGACCACGATGCTGAACGCCTATACCCCCGGAGCCGGGCATCTGTCGCCCGAGGACAGCGCGCTGGCCGAGCGGCGCGGCCGGGCGCTCGGGCCGGCCTACCGGCTGTTCTACGAGACGCCGGTGCATCTGGTCCGGGGCGAGGGCGTCCATCTCTATGACCGCGACGGCAAGGCCTATCTCGACACCTACAACAACGTGGCCTCGGTCGGCCATTGCCATCCCCGCGTGGTCGAGGCGATGGCGCGGCAGGCCGCGACGCTGGCCACCCATACCCGCTATCTGCACGAGGGGATCCTGGCCTATGCCGAGCGGCTGCTGGCGCTGTTCCCGGCCGGGCTTGCGCATGTGATGTTCACCTGCACCGGATCCGAGGCGAACGACCTCGCGCTGCGGATCGCGCGGGCCTGCACCGGCGGGACCGGGGTGATCGTCACCGACAATGCCTATCACGGCGTCACCCTGGCCACGGCCGAAATGTCGATGTCGATCGGCCCGGCCGTCGCGCCGGGGCCAGCGGTCTTTCCGGTCCCCGCGCCTTCGGCCGCGAACTATCCGGAGGGCGTCGCGGCCGGCTTTGCGCGGGCGGTCGATGATGCCTGCGACCGGATGGCGGCGCAGGGAATCCGGCCGGCGCTCCTGATCGTCGACACGGTCTTTTCCTCGGACGGGGTCTATCCCGACCCCGAGGGCTTCCTCGCCCCCGCCGCCGCCGCGATCCGGGCGCGGGGCGGTTTGTTCCTGGCCGACGAGGTGCAGCCCGGCTTTGGCCGCACCGGCAGCCGGTTCTGGGGCTTCCAGCGGCATGGGCTGGTCCCGGACATGGTGAGCCTGGGCAAGCCGATGGGCAATGGCTATCCGCTGGCGGGGCTGGTCCTGCAGCCGGAGACGATTGCCGAGTTCGGCGCGAAGGCGCGGTATTTCAACACGTTCGGCGGCAATGCCGTGGCCGCCGCCGTGGGCCTGGCGGTGCTGGACGTGATCCGCGACGAGGGGTTGCAGGAGAATGCCGCCCGCGTCGGCCGGGCCTTTGCCGAGGGGCTGCGCGCGCTGGCCTCGCGCCACGAGGCCCTGGGCGAGACCCGGGCGGCGGGGCTGTTCCTGGGCCAGACGATCCTGACCGGCGGCAGGCCCGACCCGGCCCGCACCGCGCGGCTGGTCAATGCGCTGCGCGAGGAGCGGATCCTGATCAGCTCGACCGGACCCGCAGGGGACAGCCTGAAGATCCGCCCGCCGCTGCCGTTCTCGATGGCGAACCTCGACCAGTTCCTGACCACGCTGGACAAGGTGCTGGCGCGCGAGGCTTGAGGCCCGCCGGAAGGGCTCGGCACCGGCGCCTGCCAGGGGACGGCGGGAGGCAACGGGGCCAACGCCGGACAAGCGCCGGATGGGAGAAGGGCCAGACGGAAGCCAGACGGGTGCCAGACGGAAGCCAGACAGGAGGCAGCACGACGCCGGGATATGCCGGCGGGGTTCCGGCGTTCCGGTTGTCACGGCTGTCGCCGAGGCCGGGCCGGACCGCCTAAAGCCCGGCGAGCAGCGTCCGGCAGAGGGGGGAGTCGGGGGTCTCCAGCCCTTCGATCACGTCGAAATGGTGGCGGAGGGGTTCCGGGGTCCAGGGGCAGGACCATTCCTCGGCAAGGGTCCGGGCCTGCCAGAGGAAGGCGGGGCGTTCCTCGGCTCCGACCCAGACATGGGCCGAGACGCCGGGGCGCAGCGGCAACCGGGCCGGGCTTTCCGCTGCCGCCTCCTCCGCGTCGATCCGCAGCGTCGCGTTCATCGTGGTGGCCATCAGCGGGCCAAGCTCGGCCAGGGGCGAGATCGGCACCACCCGCGCCACGGGCAGGTCGAGGTCGGCGCAGCCCATCCGGGCGGCGAGGTGGCCACCGGCGGAATGGCCGGTCACCACCAGCGGGCCGGGCAGCCGCGCGGCCAGGAAGCGGCAGGCGCGGGCGATTTCGACGGTGATTCCGGCCAGCCGCGCCTTTGGCGCCAGGGTGTAGCCCGGCAGCGCGACGGCATAGCCCTGCGCCAGCGGCCCGGCGGCCAGATGCGACCAGTCGGCCTTGTCCAGCGCCAGCCAATAGCCGCCATGGACAAAGGCCACCACGCCGCGCGGCGGACCTTCGGGCAGGAAGAGGTCGAGCCTTTCGCGCGGGGCGGGACCATAGGACAGGTCAAGCTCGGCCCGGCGGCAGGCGGCGCGGAAGGCGGCGGCGCGTTCGGCCCAACGGGCGGGATGATCGTCGGCGCCGGGGATGAAGACCCCGTTCATATGCTCGCGGTCGGGGTCGGGCCAGGCATAGGGCGGGCGGGTCACGGCTTTTGCCCGATCCCGCCGGGCGGAACGGAAATGCGGCTTGCGGCAATCATGCGGGGCCCCTCTCCCTGGTGTCGGCCCATGAGGGAGGGTGTGGCCGGGGATGTCCAGACCGCATCGCGCGGGGCCTTTGCAACCGGGGCGGAAAAGGTGCAATCCTTCCGCCGATACGCGATCCGACAAGGCCGGGGAGGGCCGGATGCTGAAGGGAATCGACCACCGGCTGAACGCCGATGTGCTGGCCTGCCTGCGCGCCATGGGGCATGGCGACATGCTGATCCTGGCGGATGCCAATTTCCCCGCCGAGGCGCTGGCGCGGGCGACGGTGACCGGAAGGCCCCTGCGGATGGAGAACCTGGGCGCGGCCGAGGCTGCGGCGGCGATCCTGTCGGTCCTGCCGCTGGATACCTTCGTCGACGACTTCGCCGGGCGGATGGAAGTGGTGGGCGCGCCGGGCGAGATCCCGCCGGTGCAGGAGGAAGTCCAGGCCGAGATCGACCGCGCCGAGGGGCGGGCGCGGCCGATGGCCGGCATCGAACGCTTCGCCTTCTACGACCTTGCCCGCCAGTCCTTTGCCGTGATCCAGACCGGGGAACGGCGCTTTTACGGCTGCTTCATGTTCCGCAAGGGCGTGATCCCTCCGGAGGTATGAGACCATGAAACCCATCGTCATCCTTGGCATCTTCGTCGCCGACACCAGCTTTCGCGCCGAGCGGATGCCGCGCATGGGCGAGACCATCCTGGGACAGAGCTTCGCGCTGGGGCCCGGCGGCAAGGGCTCGAACCAGGCGGTGGCCGCAGCCATGGCGGGGGGCGAGACGCATTTCATCACCCGGCTGGGGCGCGACGACTTTGCCCGGATCGCGCGGACGACCTGGGAACAGGCAGGGGTGCGGCCCGAGGTGACGGAGGACGACGAAAGCTATACCGGCGCGGCCTTCATCTTCCTGGAGGCGGCCACGGGGGACAATGCGATCATCGTCTCGCCGGGGGCGGCGGCGCGGATCGCCGCCGGGGACCTCGAGGCGCGGGCGGAGTTGATCCGGGGGGCCTCGGTCTTCGTCACCCAGCTGGAGCAGCCGATCCCGGCCGCGAGGCGCGGGCTGGAGATCGCCCGGGCGGCCGGAGTGCCGACGATCCTGAACCCGGCCCCGGCGGCGGCGCTGGACGATGCGATGCTGGCGCTGTGCGACTATCTGACCCCGAACGAGTCGGAGGCCGAGGGGCTGACCGGCCTGAAGGTGACGAGCCTGACCGAGGCCGAGGCGGCGGCGGATGCGCTTCTGGACCGGGGCGTCGGCGCGGTGGTGATCACGCTGGGGGCCAATGGCGCGCTGTATCGCGACCGCAGCCGCAGCGTGCATGTCCCGGCGGTCGGCGCGGGCCCGGTGGTCGAGACGACGGGCGCGGGCGATGCCTTCAACGGCGGCTTCGCCGTGGCCCTGGCGGAAGGGCGCGACGTGGTCGAGGCGGTGCGCTTCGGCTGCGCCACCGCCGGGATCAGCGTCACCCGGCCGGGGGCCGCGCGCTCGATGCCGACACGGGCCGAGATCGACGCGCTGCTGGCGCGCGGCTGACCCCTTGTCATTCGGCTGTTACACTTCTGTCGCATAGGCTTCACCGGGCCGGCCTATAGGGGCGGGGCGGGCTGCGGTCTCGCAGCGGCATGGAGCGGAAAGATGGACGGGATGCAGACGGCAGAGCAGGAGCTTGCGACGCGGGCGGCGAAGATCTCGGCCAGGGGGGTGCAGGTCTGGTACGGCCAGAACCACGCCCTGCGCGACGTGGACATCGACATCCCGGAACGGTCGGTCACGGCCTTCATCGGGCCTTCGGGCTGCGGCAAGTCCACCTTCCTGCGCTGCCTGAACCGGATGAACGACACCGTGGCCACCGCCCGGATCGAGGGCCGGATCCTCTTGGACGGCGAGGATATCCATGACGCCCGTGTCGATCCGGTGCAGCTGCGCGCCAGGGTGGGCATGGTGTTCCAGAAGCCGAATCCCTTTCCGAAGTCGATCTACGACAACGTGGCCTATGGCCCGCGCATCCACGGCATGACCCGCAACCGGGCCGAGCTTGACGCCATCGTCGAGACCGCGCTGCGCCGGGCCGCGCTCTGGAACGAGGTCAGGGACCGGCTGGACGCGCCCGGCACCGGGCTGTCGGGCGGTCAGCAGCAGCGGCTGTGCATCGCCCGCGCCATCGCCACCGCGCCCGAGGTCCTGCTGATGGACGAGCCCTGCTCGGCGCTGGACCCGATCGCCACCGCCCAGGTCGAGGAGCTGATCGACGAGTTGCGCGACCAGTTCTCGGTGGTGATCGTGACCCATTCGATGCAGCAGGCCGCGCGGGTGAGCCAGAAGACCGCCTTCTTCCACCTGGGCAATCTGGTGGAATACGACAGCACGACCCGGATCTTCACCAACCCGAAGGACCCCCGGACCGAATCCTACATCACCGGCCGGATCGGCTGAGGAGAGCGCGATGAGCACCGCACATATCGTTTCCGCCTTCGACCGCGACCTGGAATCGGCGCAGGCCCTGGTCATGCGCATGGGCGGGCTGGTCGAGACCGCGCTGCTGGACGCGGCCGAGGCGCTGGACACCCGCGACGAGGAACTGGCGCAGAAGGTGCGGACGGGCGATGCCGCGATCGATGCGCTGGAGGAGGAGATCCACAGCCAATGCGCCCGGCTTCTGGCGCTGCGCGGGCCGACGGCGGGAGACCTGCGCACGGTGCTGACCGTGATGCGCATCGCGGGCGCGCTGGAGCGGTCGGGGGATTACGCGAAGAACCTGGCGAAGCGGACCACGGTGCTGGGGCAGATGACCCAGGTCCCCGGCGCCTCGGGCGCGATCCGGCGGCTGGCGAAGGCGGTGGTGCAGATGCTGGCCGACGCGCTGGACGCCTATATCCGGCGCGACGTGAAACTGGCCGGCGACGTGCGCCAGCGCGACCGCGAGATCGACCAGATGTACAACTCGATCTTCCGCGAGTTCCTGACCCACATGATGGAGGACCCGCGCAACATCGGCCCCTGCATGCATCTGCATTTCATCGCCAAGAACATCGAGCGGGTGGGCGACCATGCCACCGCCGTGGCCGAGCAGGTGATCTACCTCGTCACCGGCGAGATGCCGGGCGACGAGCGGCCGAAGTTCGACGCCACCGCGACGGGGGGCTGAGGCGATGGCGCGCAGCGGGCAGCCGCGGGTGCTTTTGGTCGAGGACGAGTCCGCGCAGCGGACGGTCCTGGCCTATAACCTGGAAGCCGAGGGCTTTGCCGTGACCCAGGCCGACAACGGCGAGGACGCGCTGGTGCTGGTCGACGAGGAGGATCCCGACATCATCATCCTGGACTGGATGATGCCGAGGGTCAGCGGCATCGAGGTCTGCCGGCGGCTGAAGATGCGGCCCGAGACCCGGGGGATCCCGATCATCATGCTGAGCGCGCGGGCCGAGGAGGTGGACCGGATCCGCGGGCTGGAGACCGGGGCGGACGACTATGTGGTGAAGCCCTATTCGGTGCTGGAACTGATGGCGCGCGCCCGGGCCCAGCTGCGGCGGGTCCGGCCCTCGACCGCCGGGGTGGTGCTGGAGCACGAGGATATCCGGCTGGACCCCGAAAGCCACCGGGTCTACCGCGCCGACAAGGTGCTGAAGCTGGGACCGACCGAGTTCAAGCTTCTGGTCACGCTGATGGAGCGGCCGGGGCGGGTCTTCAGCCGCGAGCAGCTGCTGGACCTGGTCTGGGGGCGGGACATCTATGTCGACACCCGGACGGTGGATGTCCATGTCGGGCGGCTGCGGAAAAGCCTGATGCAGTTCGGCGGCGCGGATCCGGTGCGGACGGTGCGCGGCGCGGGCTATGCGCTGGGGTGAGGCCGACGCCGCGGGCATTCCACCCCCGGCCCCCCTGAGAGCATATTCGACAAGGGGAAGCCGCGGGTTTCGCCTCAGGGCGTGACGGTATGGCCGACGCTGTCGCGGGCGACGGCGACGGATTTCACGATGGCAAAGACCGGCTGGCCGGGGGCGAGAGCCAGCGCCTCGGCCGAGCGGCGGGTGACGCGGGCGAGAAGATGCTGGTCGCCGAGGTCGAGCCGCACCAGCGCGCCCGGCCCGCTGCCATGATGCAGCGCCGAGACGCGGGCGGGCAGGATGTTCAGGGCCGACAGGCCCTCGGGCCGGGACAGCGACAGGATCACGTCCTGCGCCGCGATGCGCAGGCGCAGCGTCTGGCCCGGCGCGCCCGCGACGCGCGGGAGCCAGAGGGGCAGCATGAGCGGGCCGGCGGCCAACTCCAGCCGGGACAGGCCGTCGCCCTCATGCGCGGCGATGCGGGCGGTCAGGATCGCGCCCGCATCGCCCAGCCCCAGAACCGGCGCGATCGCCGGATCGGACAGCAGGTCGGCCGCCGGGCCCCGGGCGACCAAATGCCCGGCCTCGATCACGGCGATGGTGGTGGCAAGGCGCGCGACCTCGGGGAGGGAATGGCTGACATAGAGGATCGGCAGGGCAAGCTCGTCGCGCAGCGTCTCGATATAGGGCAGGATCTCGGCCTTGCGCGCCTCGTCCAGGGCGGCGAGGGGTTCGTCCATCAGGATCAGCCGGGGCTCGGAGAGGAGCGCCCGGCCGATGGCGACGCGCTGACGCTCGCCCCCCGAAAGCGCGCCGGGTCGGCGGTCGAGCAGCGCCGCGATACCGAGAAGCGCCACGATCCGGTCGAGGTCGCGCGGCTGCTTGCGGCGGATGCGGGCGGCATAGCCGAGGTTGCCGCGCACGGTCAGGTGCGGAAACAGGCGGGCGTCCTGGAAGACATAGCCGATGCGGCGCTTGTGCGGCGGCAGGTGGTGGAGGGGTTCCCCGTCGAGCAGGATCTCGGCCCGGTCCGGCCGGAGAAGCCCCGCGACGGCGTTGATCACCGTGGTCTTGCCCGAGCCCGAGCGGCCGAAGAGGCAGGTCAGGCCGGGCGGCGCGGTCAGGTCCACCTCGAGCCGGAAGCCGGGAAGGGAATGGGAGAGGCGGATTTCCAGCGTCATCGCCCGGCGATCCTTGCGGCGATGCGGCGCGAGAGCCATTCCGAGAGCGCAAGCGCCAGCGTGGCGATGGCGACCGAGACCAGCACCAGGCGCAGCGCGCCCGCATCGCCGCCGGGAACCTGGAGGAAGCTGTAGATCGCGGTGGGCAGGGTCTGGGTCTCGCCGGGGATGTTGGCGACGAAGGTGATGGTGGCGCCGAACTCGCCCATCGCCTTGGCGAAGGCGAGGACCGCGCCCGCAAGGAGGCCGGGCAGGATCAGCGGCAGGGTCACGGTCAGGTAGACCATGCCGCGCGAGGCGCCGAGGGTGGCGGCGGCCTCTTCGAGGCGGGGATCCACCGCCTCGAGCGCAAGGCGGATGGCGCGGACGAGGAGCGGGAAGGCCATGACGGCGGCGGCGAGGGCGGCGCCGGTCCAGCGGAAGGCGAAGGTAAAGCCGAACCAGTCCCAGAGCGCCGCGCCGGCCCAGCCCTGCCGCCCGAAGCTGAGCAGAAGCAGGTAGCCGGTGACCACCGGCGGCAGGATCAGCGGCAGGTGGACGATCAGGTTCAGCAGGCCATGGCCGGGAAAGCGCCAGCGCGCCAGGGCATGGGCTGCCAGCAGCCCGAGAGGCAGGCTGGCGAGCGTGGCCCAGAACGAGACCCGCAGCGAAAGCAGGAGTGCTTGGGTCTCGGCGGGCGACAGTCCGTCAAACATGCGCCGATCGTGTCACGGCGCGGCGGTCAGGGGCAAGAAGCCATTGGCGGAAAAGACCCCGGCCGCCTCGGGCGAGGCGAGATGGTCGAGGAAATCCGCCGCCTCGGGCGAGGCGGTCAGGGTCAGCGCGCCGGGATAGGTGATGGGCTGGTGGCTGTCCTCGGGGAAGGTGCCGACCAGGCTGACGCCGGGTTCGGCCACCGCATCGGAGGCGTAGACGATGCCGTAGGGCGCTTCGCCCAGCGCCACCAGTTGCAGCGCGGCGCGGACGTTCTCGGACTGCACGATGCTGGGTTCGACCGCGGCCCAGAGGCCGAGGCTTTCCAGCGCCTCCTTGCCGTATTGCCCGGCGGGGACGGAATCGACCATGGCCATCGCAAGCTTGCCCCCGGCCAGCAGCGCCGCAAGGTCGAGCGTGGCGTCGATGGCGACCGGGGCGGCATCGGGCGGGCCGACGAGGATCAGCCGGTTGCCCAGGAGGTCGCGGCGGCTGTCGGGCTGGATCAGCGCCTTGTCGGCGAGATCGTCCATCCAGGCGGTCGAGGCGGAGAGGAAGATGTCGGCCGGCGCGCCCTCGGCGATCTGCTTGGCCAGCGTCGAGCTGCCGCCATAGGAGAGGGTCACCGGGGTGCCCGTCCCGGCGGTGTAATCGGCCGCGATCTCGTCCAGCGCGGTCTTGAGGCTGGCGGCGGCGAAGACGGTGACTTCGGCGGCGGCGGCCTGGGTGGAGAGCAGCAGGGCGAAGAGGGCAAGGCGCATTGGGGACTCCGATATGTCTGGCCGAACATATGGCCCGAAGAGCCGCGCGAGGCAAGCGTTATTTCCCTTCGGACATATCGCGAAGCAGCGCCGCGATCCGCGCGACCTCGGGGGCGGCGGCCGCCTCGGCGCGGGCCAGCATCGACTGATAGGCCGACAGGACCTCGGCTCCGGTGTCGGTCAGGCTGGCGCCGCCGCCCCCTGCCCCGCCGCGCGCGCTGCTGACGAGGGGGGTGCGGAAGGCGGCGTTCATCTCCTCGACCAGGGCCCAGGCGCGGCGATAGCTCATCCCCATGGCGCGACCGGCGGCGGCGATCGAGCCGGTCTCGGCGATCCGGGCCAGAAGTGCGGCCTTGCCGGGGCCGAAGACCAGCCTGTCGCCGATGAGAAGCCGCAGCTTCAATGTCGCCTGTTCCGTCATCCCGCCAGCATCCCCCGCCCCGCCCGCGGGCGCAAGGGAACAAGCGGACGGGGGCCGCGTTGACTCGGGGCCTTTTGCAACCCAGGCTTCCGGCATCAGGAGAGGGAGACCGCCATGCAGCTCCGCGTCACCGTCTGGGGCGAGAACGTCCATGAACAGAAGAACCGCATCGTGGCCGGGGTCTATCCGAAGACCATGCATGGCACGATCGCCGAGGCGCTGAACCGCGAACACGGGATCCAGGCCGGCACCGCCACGCTGCAGGACCCCGAGCACGGGTTGACGGCGGCGCGGCTGGCCGAGACGGATGTCCTGGTCTGGTGGGGCCATGCCGCGCATGGCGAGGTCTCGGACAAGGTGACCGAGCGCGTGATCGAGGCGGTCTGGTCGGGCATGGGGATCATCTTCCTGCATTCGGCGCATTTCTCGAAACCCTTCAAGCGGCTGATGGGCACGCCCTGCAACCTGACCTGGCGCGAGGCGGGCGAGCGCGAGCGGATCTGGGTCGCCGCGCGCCAGCATCCGATCACGCATGGCATCCCCGACCATTTCGAGCTGGAATACGAGGAGATGTATGGCGAGCCCTTTGGCGTGCCGGAACCGCTGGAGACGGTGTTCATCAGCTGGTTCCAGGGCGGCGAGGTGTTCCGCTCGGGCCTGACATGGCGGCGGGGGGCGGGGAATGTGTTCTACTTCCGGCCGGGGCACGAGACCTATCCGACCTATCACCAGCCCCTGGTGCAGAAGGTGATCTGCAACGCCGTCCGCTGGGCGCACAACCCCGAGGCGCGGGTTCCGAACGTGACGGCGGCACCGAACACGCCGGTCGCCAAGGCGCTGGAGCCGATCGTGGAACGCGGGCCGCGCCTGCATCAGGACGGCGAGGCGGGCTATCGCTGATGCAGCCGGTGCGGCTTTTGATCCTGGGCACGGGGGGCATGGCGAAGAACCATGCCGCGCATTTCGCGGCGATCCCCGGCGTGACGCTGGTCGCCGGCGTCGACACGCGGCCCGAGCCGCTGGCGGCCTTCCAGGCGGCGCATGGCATCGCGCATGGCTTCGCCTCGCTGGGCGAGGCGCTGGCCTGGGGCGGGTTCGACGCGGTGACCAATGCCACGCCGGATGCGGCGCATCATGCCACCACCCTGCCGCTGCTGGCGGCGGGCAAGCATGTGCTGTGCGAAAAGCCGCTGGCCACCAACGCCACCCATGCCGAGGAGATGGCCGAGGCGGCCCGGGTGGCGGGGGTGGTGAACATGGTCAACCTGTCCTACCGCAACGTGGCGGCGCTGCAGAAGGCGGCGGCGATGGTGCGCGAGGGCGCGATCGGCGAGATCCGGCATTTCGAGGCCTCATACCTGCAAAGCTGGCTGACGCAGCCCGCCTGGGGCCAGTGGGACCGCGAGCCGCAATGGCTGTGGCGGCTGTCGACGGCGCATGGATCGAAAGGGGTCCTGGGCGATGTGGGCATCCATATCCTGGACTTCGCCACCTTCATCGCCGGGCTGGAAGCGCGGGAGGTGTCCTGCCTGCTCCAGACCTTCGACAAGGCGCCGGAGGGGCGGATCGGGGAATATGTGCTGGACGCCAACGACAGCGCGACCTTGCAGCTGCGGCTGACCAATGGCGCGCTGGGGACGGTGGCGGCGACGCGCTTCGCGACCGGCCATCTGAACGACCTGCGGCTGCGGATCTTCGGGCTGGCGGGGGGGCTGGAGGTCAGCTTCGAGAAGGCGGAAAGCCGTTTGCGCGCCTGTCTTGGCCCGGATGCGCAGACCGCGACCTGGACCGAGATCGACTGCCCGCCGGTGCCGACGATCTATCAGCGGTTCATCGCGGCGATCCGGGGCGAGGGCCCCTGCGAGCCCGACTTTGCCCGTGGCGCGGGCCTGCAGCGGCTGCTGGACCGGGCCGAGGCTTCCGCGCGCGGCGGCGGCTGCCTGCTCGCGCTGTGAGTCAGCCCTTGCGGGCGGGGGCGGGCAACCCCTCCAGCCGGAGCTTGCCGCCCTGCATGCCGCCGGGGATCAGGAAGCCGGGCTCCTCCACTTCGGGATGGTCCGCCGCGTAGTCGCGGAAACGGTCGTTGGTCACGATCCTGGCCCCGAACTCGCGCGCGGTCTGCAACAGGAACGGGTCGGCCTGGGTGCCCTTTTCCACCACCAGCACCTGGGCCGGGTCCATCTCCAGCAGGCGGGCGAAATCGCCGTCGTGCATGTAGCGGCCTTCCAGCTTCCATCCGGCATTGGCGTCGAAGACCACGCCCGGAACATAGCCCTTCTTCCGCACCTCGGCGATCACCGCGCGGACCGGGTCCAGCCGGGGGGTATTGTCCTGCCAGTGCATCACGTTGGAGCCGTCGATCAGGATCCATTCCTCGGCCGCGGGCTTTGCCCTGGGGCGCAGGCGGGGGCGCAGGAAGACGAGGAGGAGGACCAGCAGCACCCCTCCGGCCACGGCCAGTTCGGTGCCCAGATGCGACGCCGGCGCCTCGGTGGGTGTCGGCTCGACCGTGATCGACTTGAAATCTGCAAGCGGTAACATCTGCCACTCTCTCCGATGTCAGGCCCCCGGCCCGATAAGCGCCCGCACCCGCGCGGTGAAATCCTCGCCCCGCTTCTCGAAGTTCGGATACTGGTCGAAACTGGCCGCCGCCGGGGCAAGCAGGACGACCTCGCCCGGCCCGGCCTCGGCCGCGGCGCGGGCGACGGCGCGGTCCATCGTCTCGCAGATCTCATGCGGGGTATCGCCCAGTTGCAGCGCGAAGTCGCGGGCGGAATGGCCGATGAGATAGGCCTTGACCACCGGGCCGAGAAGCGGCCGGAGCGCGGCGATCCCGCCCTCTTTCCCCAGGCCCCCGGCAATCCAGCGGATGCGGGGAAAGGCCTGCAGCGCCTTGGCGGCGCTGTCGACATTGGTGGCCTTGCTGTCGTTGACGAAGCGCACGCCACCCTTTTCGCCGACCAGCTGGCTGCGGTGCGGCAGGCCCGCGAAGCTGTGCAGCGCGCCCTCGATCAGCTTCGGCGCAAGGCCGAGCGCGCGGCAGGCGGCATAGGCCGCGCAGGCGTTCTGGTGGTTGTGCGCGCCGGGCAGGCCCCGGACCTCGCGCAGGTCGATCGAGGCGACCTGGCGGCCCTTGCGCCATTCGGCGAGGAAGCCCTTGCGGGCGAAGACCGACCAGCCGAAATCTTCCAGCTTCGTGCCCGAGGAGACGCGGATCACGCGGTCATCCTGCGGCCCCTGCCCCAGTTGTCCGGCCAGGAAACGCCCCTCGGCCTCGTCCACGCCCACCACGGCCCGGTCGGGACCGCCCAGCGTGAAAAGCCGGGCCTTGGCGGCGAAATAGCCGCCCATGCCGCCGTGGCGGTCCAGGTGGTCGGGCGAGAGATTGGTGAAGACCGCGACATCGGGGGTCAGCGCGCGGGCAAGCTCGGTCTGGTAGGAGGACAGTTCCAGCACGATGACCTCGCCATCCTGCGGTGGGTCGATCGAAAGGACGCCGGTGCCGATGTTGCCCGCCATCTGCGTGGGCCGGCCGGCGACCTGGAGGATGTGGTGGATCAGCGCCGTCGTCGTGGACTTGCCGTTCGAGCCGGTGACCGCGACGACCTTGGGCGGGGTCTCCATCTCGGCCCAGGTGCTGTCGGCCGCGCTCTGGAAGAAGAGGCCGATGTCGTTGTCGACCGGGATCCCGGCCTGCAGCGCGCGGGCGATGACGGGATGCGGCGCGGGATAGAGATGCGGGATGCCGGGCGAGGTGACGAGGCAGGCCAGCCCCTCGAGCGCGGTGTTCCGGGTCAGGTCGGTGAGCGTGAAGCCCTCGGCCTCGGCCCTGGCGCGGGCCTCGGGGCTGTCGTCCCACAAAAGCGGCTCGGCCCCCCCGGCGCGCAGCGCGGCGGCGGTTGCCAGGCCCGACCGGCCCAGCCCCAGCACCGCCACCTTCGCGCCCTTGTAGCCCTTGACCGGGATCATGCCAGCCCCCTGAATGCCCTGCGCATGGGATAGGTCAGGACGCGGCAAAGGGGAAGGCTACTCCTGCGACTTGTTCCATTCCGCAAGCCCCGTGGCGACGAGGTCGTACCATTCGCCGCTCTCGCGCATCTCGGCGATGCCGCGGTTGACCATCTCCATGTATTCCGCCGCGCGCGGATTCTTCTTCGAGATCACGATGTGATGCGTGTTGAACGTGGCCAGCGCCGGGTTCAGCGCCACCTTGTCGGTCGCCCCCAGCGCCTCGAAATTCGCGGTCGAGGTCTCGATCTCGATCGAATAGAGGTCGACCTCGCCCGCCAGCAGCATCTTGGCACATTCCATCGGCGTCTTGGGATGGAGGAAGGTCACCGTCGGCTCGGACAGGCCCTCGACCTCCAGATCCGAGGTCGGCCAACCTTCGGGGCGGCAGATCCGGGCCCCGGCATAGTCGCCGAAACTGCGGGCCTCGGCATATTTGCTGTCGATCAGCGTGTGGTAGGAATAGGCGACCTCGTAGATCGGCAGCGAGAAGTCGAACTCGGTGCACATCTTGACCGCGAATTCGCCCAGCAGGTCGATGCGCGAGCAATCGGGCCGCGACCAGGCGATCGACATGTCGAAGGCGTTGGTGGGCAGCAGCGTCTCGATATGCGAGCCCCAGTCGTCGACATAGTTGATGGTATAGTCGCGGTCGTTGCCGCCGCGCTGCATGGCGGTGGCGGCCATCTGCACATAGATCCCGCCGCCCGGCAGGCTTTGGTCGGTGAAGGGCTTCCAGTCGTTCGAGGTGACGAATTTCAGCTTGGGCGCATAGGGCCGGTCGGCCGAGCGGGTGGTCTCCTGCTTCTCGGTCTCGGCGGCGATGACGGCGGAAAGCTCGCTGTCGGCGGTCAGGCGGCCGTCCTCGCAGGGCAGGATCAGTTGCAGGCCGGCGGGGAGGTTGTTGAAATTCTGCCCCAGCGCATCGCGGTTGGCGTTGAAGATCATCTGGTAGTTGTAGGAGCCATAGGCGGCAAAGGCGATCTCGCCCAGGGTGTCCCCCTCCTGGACGGTATAGGTGGTGCATGCCTCCTGCGCGGCGGCGGAGACGGGGGCGAGCGCGCCGAGCGCGATCAGGGCGGGGCGCAGGAACTTGCGGATGGCAGTCGGCATGGTGAACCCCCCGGGATCGGTTTCTTGCAGGTAGGAACCTTCAGGAATGGGCCATTACTGCTGCAAGTTTGTGGCAGAACCAAGGAAACTGCGGCCAGTGTTTCCGCCGGGGCAACTTTGATCACGCTGGGGTTGCGCGCCCGGGCAGGGTGGGCGGGTCACCCACCCCATGCCTTCACCTGACCTTCAGCGTGGCGAGGCCGATCAGCGCCAGGATCACCGAAATGATCCAGAACCGGATCACGATCTGCGGCTCGGCCCAGCCCTTCTTCTCGAAATGGTGGTGGATCGGCGCCATCAGGAAGATGCGCTTCCTGGTGCGCTTGTAGTAGAGCACCTGGATGATCACGCTCAGCGCCTCGACCACGAAGAGGCCGCCGACGATGGCCAGCACGATCTCGTGCTTGGTGCAGACCGCGATCGCGCCCAGCGCGCCGCCCAGGGCCAGGCTGCCGGTATCGCCCATGAACACCGCCGCCGGGGGCGCGTTGTACCACAGGAAGCCGAGCCCGGCGCCGAAGAGGGCGGCGGTGAAGACCAGAAGGTCGCCGGTGCCGGGCACGAAATGCACGCCCAGGTATTCGGTGAAGTTCGAGTTGCCGACGACATAGGCGATGATCCCCAGCGTGCCGCCCGCGATCATCACCGGCATGATCGCCAGCCCGTCCAGCCCGTCGGTCAGGTTCACCGCATTGGCCGCGCCGACGATCACCACCATGCCGAAGGGCACGAAGAAGATGCCAAGGTCGAGAAGCGCGTCCTTGAAGAAGGGAAAGGCCAGCTGGTCGGTCAGGGCGGCGGGATGGAACATCGAGGCCGCATAGCTGGCCAGCGCCGCGATCAGCAGGCCCAGTCCCATGCGCAGCTTGCCCGAGACGCCCTTGGTGTTCTGCTTCGTCACCTTGGCATAGTCGTCGGCAAAGCCGATCAGGCCGAAGGCCAGCGTCACCAGGATCACGATCCAGACGAAGGGATTGTCGAGCCGCGCCCAGAGCAGCGTCGAGACCATCAGCGCCGAAAGGATCAGAAGCCCGCCCATCGTCGGGGTGCCGGCCTTGGACAGGTGGCTTTGCGGCCCGTCGTCGCGGATCGGCTGGCCCTTGCCCTGCTTGCGGCGCAGAAGGTCGATCAGCGGGCGGCCGAAGAGGAAACCGAAGACCAGCGCGGTCACGAAGGCCCCGCCGGCCCGGACGGTGATGTAGCGGAACAGGTTGAAGATGCCGCCGCCGTCAGCGAATTCGGCCAGCCAGTAGAACATTTACGGGGTTCCTTCCTTCGGGGCTGCGGCCTGCCCCATTTTCCGCAGCGCGTCAACGACCAGGCTGACCTTCGATCCCTTGGAGCCCTTCACAAGCAGGATATCCCCCGCGTCGATCAGGCTGCGGGCGCGGGCCGCCAGCTCGGCCGCGCCTTCGGTCCATTCGCCCCGCATCTGGCGCGGCAAGGCCGCGTGCAGCGCCCGCATCCGGGGGCCGACGCAATGGATCAGGTGGACCGCCGAAAGGCCGGGATGGCGGGCGATGGCTGCATGGAGGTCGATCTCGGTCGGGCCAAGTTCCAGCATGTCGCCAAGGATGGCGATGCGCCGCCCGCCGCCGACCCGGCCGATCCCGTCGGTGGGCCTTGCGGCGATGAGCACGTCCAGCGCCGCCGCCATCGAGGCCGGGTTGGCGTTGAAGGCGTCGTCGATCAGGTCGAAGAAGGTCTCCTCGACCAGATCCAGCACGATCCTCTCGCGTTGCCCCCGTCCGGCGGGCGGGGCCCAGCGGCCGAGGTCATGCGCCGAGATCATCGGGTCGGCCCCCAGCGCCTCGGCCGCGGCAAGGGCGCCCAGCGCGTTCAGCGCGAAATGGCGGCCGGGCGAGGCGACCTTGTAGAGGAGCGGCTCACCCCGGCGGGTGGCGCGGCAGACGGTGGTCTCGTCCACGATCCGCGCCTCGATCAGGCGGTAGTCGGCGGTCTCGGCCGCGCCGAAGGTGATGGGCGTTGCCCCCTGCGTCCCGGCCAGAAGGATCGGCGTGACGGGCAGGTCGGCGTTGACGATCGCGGTGCCGCCGGGCCTGAGCCCCTGGAAGATCGCGGCCTTTTCGCGAGCGATCTCGTCGACGCTGGCGAAAGCCTCCAGATGCGCGGGCGCGACGGTGGTGACCAGCGCCACGTCCAGCCGGGCCAGCCGCGCCAGCGGCGCGATCTCGCCGGGGTGGTTCATGCCGATCTCGATCACGGCGAAATCGGCGTCGGCGGGCATCCGGGCCAGGGTCAGCGGCACGCCCCAATGGTTGTTGTAGCTGGCTTCCGCGGCATGGGTCTTGCCCTGCCCGGACAGGATCGCGCGCAGCATCTCCTTGGTCGAGGTCTTGCCAACCGAGCCGGTGATGCCGACGACCTTCGCCTTCGTCCGCGCGCGGGCAAAGGCCCCCAGCGCCTCCAGCGCCCGCAGGACGTCGGGGACGACCAGCAGCGGCGCGTCCGGGGCCAGGCCTTCGGGGATGCGGGAGACGAGGGCGGCGGCGGCCCCCTTCGCCAGCGCCTGCGCCACGAAGTCATGCCCGTCGCGAAGGTCCTTCAGCGCGACGAAAAGGTCGCCCGCTTGCAGGGTGCGGGTGTCGATCGAGACGCCGGACGCCTGCCAGCCGGCGGTCAGGCGGCCCCCGGTGGCCCTGGCGGCATCGGCGGCGGTCCAGAGCATCAGATCACCCCGTCCAGGGCCGCCACCGCGACCGAGGCTTGCTCGACATCGTCGAAGGGATAGATGTCGGTCCCGACGATCTGCCCGCTTTCGTGGCCCTTGCCCGCGACCAGAAGCGCGTCGCCCGGTTGCAGGGCATCGACCGCGCGCAGGATCGCCTCGGCGCGGTCGCCGACCTCCTGCGCCTCGGGACAGGCGGCAAGGATCGCGGCGCGGATCGCGGCCGGGTCCTCGGTACGGGGGTTGTCGTCGGTGACATACAGCACATCGGCATGGGCCTTGGCGGCCGCGCCCATCAGCGGACGCTTGCTGCGGTCGCGGTCGCCGCCCGCGCCGAAGACGATGATGATCCGGCCCATCACATGCGGGCGCAGCGCCCGAAGCGCGGTCTCGATCGCATCGGGGGTATGGGCATAATCGACATAGACCGCCGCCCCGTTCCTGCGGGTGGCGGCCAGTTGCATCCGGCCGCGCACCCCGGTCAGGCGCGGCAGCACGGCCAGCACCGCGTCGGGCGCATCGCCGGCGGCAATCGCAAGGCCCGCCGCCACGGCGACATTCTCGGCCTGGAAGGCGCCGATCAGGTTCAGCCGGGTCTGGAACGCCCTGCCCTGCCACAGATAGCGCACCTCCTGCCCCGTCGCATCCGGCCTGGTCGCGGCGATCTGCAGGTCGGCGCCCGGCCCCTTGCCCACGGTCAGGACCCGCAGGCCGCGGGCCAGCGCAAGCTCGGCCATGTCGTCGCCGCGCGCGCCGTCGAGGTTGACCACGGCCACCCCGTCCTCGGGCAGGAGGCGGGTGAAAAGCTGGGCCTTGGCCTGGAAATAGGCCGCCATGGTGCCGTGATAGTCGAGGTGGTCCTGCGTCAGGTTGGTGAAGCCCGCCGCGCGCAGCCGCACCCCGTCCAGCCGGCGCTGGTCGACCCCGTGCGAGGAGGCCTCCATCGCCGCATGGGTCACGCCGCCCTGCGCCGCCGCCGCCAGAAGCTTTTGCAGCGTGATCGGGTCCGGCGTCGTATGCCCGGAGGGCGCGGTCCAGGCCCCCTCGATCCCGGTGGTGCCGATGTTGATCGCCTCATGCCCCAGCGCGGCCCAGATCTGGCGGGTGAAGGTCGCGACGCTGGTCTTGCCGTTGGTGCCGGTGACCGCGACCATCACCTCGGGCTGGGCGCCGAACCACAGCGCGGCCGCGCAGGCCAGCGCGGCGCGCGGGTCCTCGGCCAGGACCAGGGCCACGTCGCTGTCGGCCAGTTCTGCGGCCGCAAGCCGCGCCCCCTCGGCATCGGTCAGGATCGCGGCCGCGCCCTGCTCCAGCGCGGCGGGGATGAAGCGGGCGCCGTGGGTCGCGGTGCCGGGCAGTGCCGCGAAAAGCATCCCGGCCCGGACCGCACGGCTGTCCGCCGTCACCCCGGAAAGCGCCGGGTCGCGTCCGGCCCGGGCGGTCAGGCCCAGGTCCGATAGCCGTGTCGCGCGCGAAGTCATCCGCCGCCCCCTGTCAGTTGCTGGCGGCTGTTACCGCATCCGGAGCAGGGGGTTCAAGCTTGGGACGCAGCCCCATGAGCGGCGCGACGCGACGGATGATCTCGGAAGCAACCGGAACCGCGGTCCAGCCGGCGGTGCGGCGGGCCTGCGACAGCGTGGTGTCCATCGGCTCGTCCAGGGTCACGATCAGCACATATTGCGGGTTCGAGGCCGGAAACACCGAGGCGAAGGTGTTGACCACCTTGTCCTTGTAGTAGCCGCCGGTCTTCTTCGGCTTGTCCGCCGTCCCGGTCTTGCCCGCGACCTCGTAGCCCGGCACCTCGCCAAGGCTGGCGGTGCCTTCGGTCACCACGCGGCGCAGCATGGCGACGGAGTCGAGGGCGGTCTTTTCGCTCATCACCCGGACGCCGGTGGTCGGCCCCTCGCGTTTCAGAAGCGTGGGCTTGATCATCACCCCGCCGTTGGCGATCGCCGCATAGGCGGCGGCCAGGTGCATCGGGCTGGCCGACATGCCATGGCCGTAAGAGGTGGTGATGGTGACGATCTCGGGCCATTTCTTCGGGATCAGCGGCCGCGCGCCGGGGGCCTCGACCAGTTCCAGCGGCGTCGGCTCGAAGAAGCCGAGCGATTTCAGGAAGGCCTGCTGGCGCAGGGGGCCGATCATCAGCGCGATATGGGCGGTGCCGACGTTCGACGACTTGGCGATGACATCCGTCACCGACAGGAGGGGGCCGTAGTTCTTGCCCTCGAATTCCTTGATCTTGTGCTTGCCCCAGACCATCGGCGCATTGGCATCGACCATGGTGGTGGGCGAGACGAGGCCCAGTTCCATCGCCTGGGCCACGGCGAAGATCTTGAAGGTCGAGCCAAGCTCGTAGACGCCCTGCACCGCGCGGTTGAACAGCGGGCTGTCGCCGGGTTCGGCATTCTTGTCGACCAGCGGGTTCGGCCGGTCGTTGGGATCGAAATTCGGCAAGGAGGCCATGGCGAGGATCTCGCCGGTGCGCACGTCCATCAGGATCGCCGCCGCGCCCTTGGCGTTCAGCATCTGCATGCCGGCGAACAGGACTTCCTCGATCGTGGCCTGGATCGACAGGTCAAGCGAGAGGGTCAGCGCCCTGCCTGCCTGGGCCGGATCGCGCAGCCGCGCGTCCAGCGCCTTCTCGATGCCGGCGGTGCCGATCACCTCGGCCGAATGGACGCCCTCGGCCCCGAAGGAGGTGCCGCCGAGGACATGCGCGGCCAGCGTGCCGTTCGGGTAAAGCCGCATCTCGCGCGGGCCGAACAGAAGGCCGGGGTCGCCGATCTCGTGCACGAGCTGCATCTGTTCGGGGCTGAGGACCTTCTTGATCCAGACGAAGCTGCGCCCGTCGGTGAAGCGGCGCTCCAGCGCCTTGGCGTCGAGGTCGGGGAAGATTTCGGCCAGCTTCACCGCCACGCCCCTGGGGTCCACCATGACCTTGGGATGCGCGTATAGCGCGTGGGTGGTCATGTTGGTGGCCAGGATCCGGCCGTTGCGGTCGGTGATGTCGGCGCGCTGCGCGATGATCTCGGCCCCGGGGGCGGAGGCGCGCGGCTCCACCGGCTCGGTCGCGGCCATCAGGCCCATGCGGGCGCCGATCGCGCCGAAGGCCACGACGAAGCCCAGCGAGAGGAGGAGCAGCCGGAACTCGGCCCGCGAGCGCGATTTCTCGCGCATCGCCTCATGCCGCAGGCGCAGGTTCTCCTTCTCGATCTGGTCGGGATTCAGCCCGTCCTCGCGGGCTTGCAGGATCCGGGCGAGCGGTCGCAGCGGGGTGCGCATCAAAGGCCCTCCTCGATCGGTTCGGGTGCCTGGATGTCCACGGGCATGTCGATCTCGGGCAGGGTCTGGCGCGGGTAGGCGACCTGGGCCGCGGTGCCGAACTGACCCGGCTCCATCGGCAGCAGGCCGAGGCGGTCGAAGTTCACCGTCGCCAGTTCGCGCAGGCGGTCGGGGCGGTTGAGGTAGGCCCATTCCGCGCGCTGCACCGACAGGGCCTCGCGCAGGCCGACGATCTGGCGTTGCAGACCTTCGACCTCTTTCAGCGCGGCTTGCGTCGCATAGTTCTCGCGGTAGGCCCAGAAGCCCAGCGCGATCAGGGCGAGGAAGGAGAGGACATAAAGCACGGAGCGCATCAGCGGCGTCCTTTCGGTCGGATCTGCGGCACGCCGAGGTCGGCCGGGTCGATGGCCTGCGCGGGCGCGGCGGTGCGGCGGGCGACGCGGAGCTTGGCGGACCGGGCGCGGGGATTGCGGGCGATCTCGTCCTCGTCCGGGGCCACGGGTTTGCGGGTCACGAGGTCGAAGCGGGCCGTGGTGTCGGCCTTGGCCGGGGCATAGCGGTTGGCGTTCGCCTCATGGCCGCTGGCCAGCTGGAAGAACCGCTTCACGATCCGGTCCTCGAGGGAGTGGAAGGTGACGACGGCCAGGAGCCCACCGGGTTTCAGCGCGCGTTCGGCGGCGGCAAGTCCTTCGGCCAGTTCGGAAAACTCGGTGTTCACCGCGATGCGGATCGCCTGGAAGCTGCGGGTCGCGGGATGGCTTTGGCCGGGCTTCGGGCGCGGCAGGCAGCGGGCGACGATCTCGGCCAGCCGGGCGGTCGTGGTGATCGGCTCGACGCTGCGGGCGGCGGCGATGGCATGGGCGATCCGGCGCGAGGCGCGTTCCTCGCCGTAGTGATAGAGGATGTCGGCCAGCACGCCCTCATCCGCCGTGTTCACCAGATCGGCGGCGGAGGGGCCCGACTGGCTCATCCGCATGTCCAGGGGCCCGTCCTTCTGGAACGAGAACCCCCGCTCGGGCTGATCCAGCTGCATCGAACTGACGCCAAGGTCGAGCACCACCCCGTCCAGCGCCTCGCCGGCCAGCGAGTCGAGGTCCGAGAAGGTTCCCGCCACCAGCCGCAGCCGGTCGCCATGGTCGGCGGCCCAGCCAGCCGCCATCTCCAGCGCCAGCGGGTCGCGGTCGATGCCGATCACCCGCTCTGCCCCGGCGGCCAGGAGGGCGCGGGTATAGCCCCCTGCCCCCAGGGTCCCGTCCAGCCAGACGCCGGACACGGGGGAACATTCCCGCAGGATCGCGTCGATCAATACCGGGATATGCGGGTCTTCGGAGGGGCGGCCTGGCAGCGGAGCCGACATGTCCCTACCCCGTCCGCTTGTGCCGCCCGACAAGGGTCAGCGGGTCGATGTCGTCGTCCTCGTCGTCCTCGGCCAGTTCGGCGTCATAGACTTCGCGGCGATAGAGGCGGAAGCGGTTGGTGAAGCCGGCGAAGGCGGCCTCGGCGTCCGGGGGCAGGTCGCCCGCAAAGCCCATCTTCTCGCGCACGCGCGGGGGCAGGACGATGCGGCCGTCGGCGTCGATCTCGACCATCACCGAGCGGCTGATCAGGTCGCGCTCGGCGCGGGTGCGCTCGGGCGAGCCCATTTCCATCGCCTCGATATCCTCGGCCAGCCGGTCGGCGCCGCGCTTGGAATAGCATTCGACGAAGGTCCGCGCCTTGCCGCCGTAGACCAGGTAGAGGCGCGCGCCGCCCTTCTCGCCCTTCTGGGGATCGTCGGCATTCAGGATGGCGCGGAAGGCGGCCGGGATCGAAACCCGGGCCTTGGCATCTACCTTCTGGTAGAACTCGCCTCTGAACGCCTCTGCCATGCCTTGCGGCCTTCCAAAATGTCCGTCGAGCCCGGGGCGATGGAATGAAAAAGGCGGATCGGGTTGCTGCCACTACCCGATCCGCCGCTGTCCCATCGCTGGGCGTCCAGCTACGCGCGCCACCTGGGGGAGATGTCTGCTCGCTCGCGCGCCGGATCTGTGTCGCCGATGAAAGGGGCTGCCTGTATGAAGGTGCCTTACGCCTTGGTTCGGGGTCTTTTAGCCGCCCCTGCCATTCACTGCCCATCGCATCGTCGTGAACTCAAGGTGCATGGGATTACATGGGAACGCAAGGGAAAATTTGGGCGGCGAGCCCTGCATCTTGTGCCCGCAGGGGGCGGAGTCCAGCATTTTGTATTGGATTTCGCGGCGGAATTCCAAACTGTAGGAAGAACCTCTCAAGAACCACGCTAGATATTGTGGGCTGTTCACGGCAGATGACGGTCCCGTGATTTCCCGGAATTCGGGTAGAGAGATTGGAAGTCTTCGGCAAAATCCGGGGTGATCCACCGTTCCCGCCCGGAATCACCCGCCATGGCAAGGGCTTTGACCGCCCTTTCCCATGAAATCCCGGAGCCTGTGATTCGAACGCCCCGGCAGGCCCGTCAGGCCGGGCGGCCGAACAGAAGCCGCAGGTAGCGTTCCAGATGGTCGAAGGCCTCACGCGCGGGGGCGGGGTCGTCCAGCGCCTTGGCCAGCACGATCCCGCCTTGCACCGCGACCTGGAACATGCGGCCCAGGCTTTCGGCCGTCACCCCCGGCACCGGATGCGCGGCAAGGACGGCGGCGAGGTGGGCGCGGACATGGTCGACGCCCGAGCGGAGGCTGGCCGCCGCCGCCGCCCGGATCGGGGGCGAGCTTTCATAGGCCTCCTGCACCGTGGTTCCGGCGACGCAGGAAAACTCGGGGATCGGCAGTTCCAGAAGCTGGCGCCGCAGGTCGAGATAGGCCAGCACCCGGTCCAGCGGGTCGGGCAGGCTGTTGTAGGGATGGGCCGCGAACATCGCGCCGGTGGTTTCGGTCCAGTCCTCGATCAGGGCGACGCCCAGCGCCTCTTTCGACGGGAAATGGTGGAAGAAGGCGCCCTTGGTCACCCCGGCGGCGGCGCAGAGGTCGTCGACGCTGGTGGCGGCAAAGCCCTTGTGCCGGACAAGGGAACGCGCGGCCTCGATCAGCCGCGCGCGCGCCTCGCCCCGTGGAACCCGGGCCATTTCCGTCACCCTGCCGCGCCTGTCGTCATGATCCCTTGTCCCAGAGCGCGGGATCGGGTGTCAACAAGGCCCATTTCAGCCCGAAAGGATCGGCCAGGAGGCCCCAGGTATCGCCCCAGAACTGCCGCTCATAGGGGGCGAGCACCGTGCAGCCCGCCGCGACCGCCCGGTCCCACCACATCTGCCCGTCCGGCACGACCAGTTGCAGATGCCCGCGCGGCATCGCGCTGTCCGAGGCCTGGGTGCCCGACATGTCGCTGTAGTCGGTCAGCATCAGCGCGCCGCCGTTGATCTCGAGTTGCAGGTGCATGAACTTGTCCGGCTCTCCCTCCATCGGCATCCGGCCGATGTCGCGGGCGGCGAAGGCCTTCTCGTAGAAGGCGGCCGCCGCGCCGCATTGGCCGGCGAGGCCGAGATAGGGGATCACGCCCTGCATGATCCGGTCGCCGGGGCGATAGCGTTGCTCTTGCGGAATGTCGGTCATCCTGGCCCCCTATGCCGCCGCGGCCTGGACGGCGGCCAGGTCGATCTTGCCCATGTGCATCACCGCCGCCAGCGCCCGCTCGGCCCGGGCGCGGTCGGGCTGCAGCATCAGGCGCGAGACCTCGGCCGGGACCACCTGCCAAGACAGGCCGTAGCGGTCCTTCAGCCAGCCGCAGGGGCCGTGGCTGCCCCCATTGGCGGCCAGCGCCTCCCACAGGCGGTCGGTCTCGGCCTGGTCGGGGGTCTCGACCATGATCGAGACGCATTCGGAGAGCGGGAACATCGGGCCCGCGTCAAGGATCTGGTAGGGCACGCCGCGCAGGATGAAATCCACCACCTCGAAATGCATGTTGCCATCGGGGCCGCCGTTGTCGCTGGCGTAGAAGCCGGTGACGCGGCTGTCGGGAATAAGGGAACAGTAGAACTCGGCGGCCTCGCGGCCACGGCCGTTGAACCACAGGACGGTACGGATCGGTTGGGTCATCATCTGGTCCTCCTCTCGCCATAACGATACCAACCAGTCGGTATGTTTACAATGGCGAAGAAACCCCGGCAGCGGAAAGCTGCCGGGGTCGGGGTGGGTCAGGCCATGCCGCCGGCGATCAGGCGGCGGGCAAGGGCGCGGTAGGGCTCGGCCAGCGGGCTGTCGGTCACGGCGATGGGGGTGCCGCTGTCGCCGGCCACGCGGACGTCCAGGGCCAGCGGCAGCTCGCCCAGGAAGGGCAGGTCCAGCTTTCTGGCCTCGGTCGCGACGCCGCCATGGCCGAAGATCGGCGTGACATGGCCGCAGTTCGGGCAGCAGAAGGTGGACATGTTCTCGATCAGGCCCAGGACCGGAGTCTTCAGCTTGGCGAACATGTCCAGCGCCTTGCGCGCGTCCAGCAGCGCCACGTCCTGCGGGGTGGAGACGACCAGCGCCCCGGTCAGTTGCGTGCGCTGCGCCAGCGTCAGCTGCACATCCCCCGTTCCCGGCGGCAGGTCGATGATCAGGATATCCAGCTTGCCCCAGGCCACCTGCCCCAGAAGCTGCTGCAGCGCCCCCATCAGCATCGGCCCGCGCCAGACCACCGCCTCGCCTTCCTTCAGCATCAGGCCGATCGACATCATGGTGACGCCATGCGCGACCAAGGGCTCGATCGTCTTGCCATCGGGCGAGGCGGGACGCTGGCTCACCCCCATCATCTTCGGCTGGCTCGGCCCGTAGATGTCGGCGTCCAGCAGCCCGACCCGCCGCCCTTCGCGCGCCAGCGCCACGGCGAGGTTCGAGGCCACGGTGGACTTGCCCACGCCGCCCTTGCCCGAGGCGATGGCGATGATCCGGTCGATCCCCGAGATCCGCTGCGGCCCGCCCTGCTGCGGCGTCGGGTGCTGGCCGATCTTCAGGCTGGGCGGGGCGGCCTTGGGCGCCGGGCCATGCGCCGTCATCACCACCTGGACCGAGGTCACGCCGGGCAGCGCCTTCAGCCGCGCCTCGGCCTCGGCCTGGACGGGGCCCAGCGCACGGGCCTCGTCCGGCGTCGCCGCCTCGATCACGAAGCGGACCGTGCCGCCCTCGACCGTCAGGGCGCGAATCAGGTCGCGGCCGACCAGATCCCCCCCGCCGGGCAGCGGAACCCCCGCCAGAACCCGCGCCACCGCTTCCCGATCGAGTGCCATCGCATCCCCCGCCATCGAACTCCTGACCCTTATCGTCGTGATTATCGCGCAGAGAGGCAAGGCCTGTTGACCAGTTGCTCAAAATTTCGGCGAAGGCATTAAAAAAGCAGGAATATTTCGCGACCAGAGCCATGCGGATGCCGCATGGCAGCATTGCAGCTGGGAGCTATTGTGCAGTTGCAGCATAAGGTCCATCTTGCCTCCAACAGCGCAACAGAACGTCGCTGAAGCACTACAGAGGCTAAACCGAGATGGCATACGTCAACAGCACCCGCGTCGCCCAGAAAGGTCTTCTCGACCGTCTGGCCGACCTCAAGGACCGCGTCCTGGCCGCGATCCAGGCCCGCAGGCTCTATGCCCAGACCGTGGCCGAACTGAACGCCCTGAGCGACCGCGAACTCGCGGACCTCGGCATCAGCCGGCTCGGCATCGTCGAAGTGGCGCGCGAGGCCGCCTTCGGCAAGTAAGGTTTCGTGAAGGCCCCCTTCTCCTCCCTGGGGCCTGTGCGATCGGCGGCGATGCCCTCCTCCTCCCTGGCATCGCCGCCCCTTCCCTTCGGGGGCACCAGCCCCCAGAGATCCGGGTGACCCTCTCCTCCTCCCTTGGGTCATCTGGCGGCGGCGGCCCCTCTCCTCCTCCCTCGGGGTCGCCGCACAAACCATCCGGGCCGTCATGGCCCAGCGATTGGACGCCCCCTCCTCCTCCCTGGGGCGTTCGATACCGCGGCGGCGCCTCTCCTCCTCCCAGGCGCTGCCGCCCCCATTCGGGCCGTCATGGCCCAGAGATTGGACGTCCCCTCCTCCTCCCTGGGGCGTTCGATACCGCGGTGGCGCCCCTCCTCCTCCCGGGCGCTGCCGCCCCCATCCGGGGCCCTGCGCCCCACCGGCTTCGGGTGCCCTCTCCTCCTCCCTTGGGCATCTGGACCTGCGGCGGCCCCTCTCCTCCTCCCTCGGGGTCGCCGCCCCTCTCCCCCCTTGCAGCCCTGCCCCCGCCACCGGATAGTCCGCCCGGATGCGTTCGGGGGTGACATGCGGGTTTCGGTGATTTCGGCGGCGGCGGTCGCGTCCCTGGTGGGCTACGCGGCAAGCGTGGCCATCGTGCTGGCCGCAGCCACGGCGCTGGGGGCGACGGAGGCGCAGGCGGCAAGCTGGCTTCTGGCGGTGTCGCTGGCCAAGGCGGCGGGATCGGCCTTCCTGTCCTTCCGCTACCGGGTGCCGGTGGTGCTGGCCTGGTCCACCCCCGGCGCCGCGCTGATCGCCGCGACCGAGGGCATCACCCTGGCCGAGGGCGTGGGCGCCTTCATCGTCGCCGGCCTCATGATCGCCGCCACAGGCCTGATCCGGCCGCTGGGCGCGCTGGTCGCCCGCATCCCCGACGGAATCGCGGCCGGGATGCTGGCGGGCGTGCTCCTGCCGTTCTGCCTGAAAGGCGCCGGTGCGGCCGAGGCTCTTCCCGCCGTGGTCCTGCCGATGATCGCGGTCTTTCTTCTGGTGCGGCTGCTCAACCCCGCGCTGGCCGTGCTGGCGGCCTTCGCCACCGGCATCCTGCTGGCGCTTTTCGCGGGGGCGGATGTCTCGACCCTCGCCCTTGCCGCGCCGGTGCTGGAGCCGGTCGCCCCCGAGTTCCGGCTCTCGGTCCTGCTCGGCCTCGGCCTGCCGCTCTATCTTGTCACCATGGCCTCGCAGAACCTGCCCGGCTTCGCCACCCTGCGCGCGGCGGGATACGAGCCGCCGGTCACGCCGGCGCTGACGGTGACGGGGCTTCTGTCGGCGGTGACGGCCCCATTCGGGGCGCATACGGTCAGCATGGCGGCGATCACGGCGGCGATCTGCCTTGGCCCCGATGTCCATCCCGAGAAGGAACGACGCTGGGTGGTGGGCCTGGCCTATGCCGGAGCCTGGGTGATTCTGGGATTGCTGAGCCGACGGTGCTGCAACTGCTGGCCGCGCTGCCCGGCCCGGTGATTCTGGCGCTGGTGGCGCTGGCGCTGCTGTCACCGCTGATGGGCGCGCTGACGGCGGGGTTCGCCTTGCCCGAACAGCGATTCGCGGCGGTGCTGACCCTGGCGGTCACCGCCTCGGGCGTCGCGGCCTTCGGGATCGGCGCGGCCTTCTGGGGCCTGGTCGCCGGGATCGGCGCGCAGGGGCTGGACCGCCTGAAATCCGGGCGCTGAACGATTTCCGAACGGAAATCGTGCCGAATTCCGTTCGGAATTCGGTTGCGCCTAGAAGGGAACCTCGTCCACCTGATCGGCCGGGATCACCCAGCGGGCGACCACCTTCTTCAGCCCGGCGCGGTCGAATTCCACATCCAGCTTGTCGCCCTCGATCCCGATGATCTCGCCGTAGCCGAACTTCTGGTGGAACACCCGGTCGCCCAGCACATAGGGCGACACGGCCTCGGCATCGATCACCATGTGCCGCGCTTCCGCAGGCTGGCGGACCGGGCGGTGCGACTGGTTCTCCTGCATCCGGCGCCAGCCCGGCGAGTTGTAGACATCGGCCTTCGACACCCTGTCTTCCAGGCTGGACCCGAAGCCGACCTGCGCCGCCGCGCCATAGCCGCCGCCATACAGGCCGGGGGCGGTCAGCACCTCGACATGCTCGGGCGGAAGCTCGTCGATGAAGCGGCTGGGAAGCTGGCTTTGCCACTGGCCATAGACCCGCCGGTTCGAGGCGAAGCTGATCGTGCAAAGCTCCTCGGCCCGGGTGATGCCGACATAGGCCAGCCGCCGTTCCTCCTCCAGCCCCTTCACGCCCGATTCGTCCATGCTGCGCTGGCTGGGGAAAAGCCCGTCCTCCCAGCCGGGCAGGAAGACCACCGGAAACTCCAGCCCCTTGGCGGCGTGCAGGGTCATGATCGTGACCTTCTCCTCCGCCCCCTCCTGATCGTTGTCCATGATCAGGCTGACATGTTCCAGGAAGCCCTGCAGGTTCTCGAACTGCTCCAGCGCCTTCACCAGTTCCTTGAGGTTGTCGAGCCGCCCCGGCGCCTCGGGCGTCTTGTCGTTCTGCCACATCCCGGTGTAGCCCGATTCGTCCAGGATCGTCTCGGCCAGCCGGATGTGGTCGTATTCGGGGTGCAGCGTCGCGAGGTGCCAGCGGTCCACCCCCTCGACGAAGGCCCGCAGCTGCGCCGCCCCCTTCCCCGGGATCACCCCCTTCGCCAAAGCCTCCCGCGCACCGTCCAGCAGCGAGACCCCAGCCTCGCGTGCCAGCACGTTGATCTTCGATTGCGCGGTGTCGCCAAGGCCGCGCTTCGGCAGGTTCACCACGCGCTCGAAGGCGAGGTCATCCTCGGGCGAGACCGCCAGCCGGAAATAGGCCATGGCGTCGCGGATTTCCTGGCGTTCATAGAACCTTGGCCCCCCGATCACCCGGTAGGGCAGGCCGATGGTCAGGAAACGGTCCTCGAAGGCGCGCATCTGGTGGCTGGCGCGGACGAGGATTGCCTGCCGGTCCAGGTCCACCGGCTCCATCCCCCTTGTGCCGCGCTGGATCGCCTCGATCTCCTCGCCGATCCAGCGCGCCTCCTCCTCGCCGTCCCAATGGCCGATCAGCCGCACCTTCTCGCCCAGTTCCCCGGCGGTCCACAGCGTCTTGCCCAGCCGGCCGTTGTTCCTGGCGATCACCCCCGAGGCGGCGGCGAGGATATGGCCGGTCGAGCGGTAGTTCTGCTCCAGCCGGATCACCTGCGCGCCGGGGAAGTCCTTCTCGAAACGCAGGATGTTGCCGACCTCGGCCCCGCGCCAGCCGTAGATCGACTGGTCGTCGTCGCCGACGCAGCAGATGTTCCGGTGCGCCTGCGCAAGGAGCCGCAGCCAGAGATACTGGGCGACGTTGGTGTCCTGGTATTCGTCGACCAGGATGTAGGGGAACCGGCGCTGATACTGTTGCAGCACGTCCGGGTGGTTCTGGAAGATCGTCACGCAGTGCAGCAGGAGGTCGCCGAAATCGGTGGCGTTCAGCGTCTTCAGCCGCTCCTGATAGGCTGCGTAAAGCTCGGTTCCCCGGTTGTTGTAGGCGGAGGCCTCGGAGGACGGCACCTTCTCGGGCGTCCAGGCGCGGTTCTTCCAGCCGTCGATCAGCCCGGCCAACATCCGGGCCGGCCAGCGTTTTTCGTCGATGTTCGCCGCCAGGACCAACTGCTTCAGCAGCCGCAGCTGGTCGTCGGTGTCCAGGATGGTGAAGTTCGGCTTCAGTCCCACCAGCTCGGCATGGCGGCGGAGAATCTTGACGGACAGCGAGTGGAAGGTGCCCATCCAGGGCATCCCTTCGGCCACCTCGCCCAACAGGCGCCCCACCCGCTCCTTCATCTCTCGCGCGGCCTTGTTGGTGAAGGTGACGGCCAGGATTTCGTTCGGGCGCACCTGCCGCTGGCGCAGCAGATGAACGATGCGGGCGGTCAACGCCTTGGTCTTCCCCGTCCCCGCCCCGGCCAGCATCAGCACGGGGCCGTCCAGCGCCTCGACCGCCGCGCGTTGGGCGGGGTTCAGGTCGTCCAGATAGGGCGCAGGCCGCCCCGCCATCGCCCGCTGCGACAGCGGCACCGGGGCGGCGGCGGCCGCGAATGCCTCGTCTTCATCCCATCCGTTCATCCCGCCAGTATATACGCATCCCCGGCCGGGGGAAGGCCCGCGTTCACCGATTGTTCAGGCCCCGCATCCCGTCGCATGGCCGCGCCGAAACCGCGCAGCGGCGGACTGTCGCATTTCGGTCGGAAAACGGCGGCAAACCCCCTTGTGCTGCACCGCAGCGCCCCTAATCTGCCCCCGTTCTGCCCCGGGGAGGCCGCCAATGCCTGAGTTCAAGAAGATCCTGATCGCCAACCGCGGCGAGATCGCCATCCGCGTGATGCGCGCCGCGAACGAGCTTGGGAAGCGCACCGTCGCGGTCTATGCCGAAGAGGACAAGCTAGGCCTGCACCGCTTCAAGGCCGACGAGGCCTACCGCATCGGCGAGGGCCTGTCGCCGGTGGGCGCCTATCTCTCGATCCCCGAGATCATCCGGGTCGCCAAGATGTCGGGCGCGGATGCGGTGCATCCGGGCTATGGCCTGCTCTCCGAGAACCCCGATTTCGTCGAGGCCTGCGACCAGGCCGGCATCACCTTCATCGGTCCGCAGGCCGAGACGATGCGCGCCCTTGGCGACAAGGCCAGCGCCCGGCGCGTCGCGGTGGCGGCGGGCGTGCCCGTCATCCCGGCGACCGAGGTGCTGGGCGACGACATGGCGAAGATCAAGAAGCAGGCCAGGGAGATCGGCTATCCGCTGATGCTCAAGGCCAGCTGGGGTGGCGGCGGACGCGGGATGCGCCCGATCCTCTCCGAGGACGAGCTGGAGGCCAAGGTCCGCGAGGGCCGGCGCGAGGCCGAGGCCGCCTTCGGCAATGGCGAGGGCTACCTGGAAAAGATGATCCTGCGCGCCCGCCACGTCGAGGTGCAGATCCTGGGCGACAAGGCAGGCAATGTCTGGCACCTGTGGGAACGCGACTGCACCGTGCAGCGCCGCAACCAGAAGGTGGTCGAACGCGCCCCCGCGCCCTACCTCACGCAGGAACAGCGCGAGGAAGTCTGCGAGATGGCCAAGCGCATCTGTTCCCATGTGAACTATGAATGCGCCGGCACCGTCGAATTCCTGATGGATATGGACGAGGGCAAGTTCTACTTCATCGAGGTGAACCCCCGCGTCCAGGTCGAGCATACCGTCACCGAGGAAGTGACCGGCATCGACATCGTCCAGGCCCAGATCCTGATCGAGGAAGGCAAGACCCTGTCCGAGGCGACGGGCGTGGCCAGCCAGGCGGAGGTCAAGCTGAACGGCCATGCGCTGCAGTGCCGCGTCACCACCGAGGATCCGCTGAACAACTTCATCCCGGACTATGGCCGCCTGACCGCCTATCGCTCGGCGACCGGCAACGGCATCCGGCTGGACGGCGGCACGGCCTATGCCGGCTCGGTCATCACGCGCTATTATGATTCGCTGCTGGTGAAGGTCACCGCCCATGCCCAGACGCCGGAAAAGGCGATCAGCCGGATGGACCGCGCGCTGCGCGAATTCCGCATCCGCGGCGTGGCCACGAACATCGAGTTCGTGATCAACCTGCTGAAGCACCCGACCTTCCTGGACGACACCTATACGACCAAGTTCATCGACACGACGCCCGAGCTGTTCAACTTCAAGCGCCGCAAGGACCGGGCGACCAAGATCCTGACCTATATCGCCGACATCACGGTCAACGGTCACCCCGAGACCGCGGGCCGCGCCCTGCCCCCGGCCGAGGCCCGCGCCGCGAAGCCCCCGGCGCTGAAGGCGGAACCGGCCTATGGCACGCGCAACCTGCTGGAGCAGAAGGGCCCGCAGGCCGTCGCCGACTGGATGAAGGCGCAGACCAAGGTGCTGCTCACCGACACCACGATGCGCGACGGGCACCAGTCCCTGCTGGCGACCCGGATGCGGTCCTTCGACATGATCCGCGTGGCCCCGGCCTATGCCGCGAACCTGCCGCAGCTCTTCTCGGTCGAATGCTGGGGCGGCGCCACCTTCGACGTGGCCTACCGCTTCCTGCAGGAATGCCCCTGGCAGCGGCTCCGCGACCTACGGGCGGCGATGCCGAACCTGATGACGCAGATGCTGCTGCGCGCCTCGAACGGGGTGGGCTATACCAACTATCCCGACAATGTGGTGCAGGCCTTCGTGAAACAGGCGGCCGCCAGCGGGGTGGACGTGTTCCGCGTCTTCGACAGCCTGAACTGGGTCGAGAACATGCGCGTCGCCATGGACGCCGTGGTCGAGGCCGGCAAGGTCTGCGAGGGCACGATCTGCTATACCGGCGACCTTCTCGACCCGTCGCGGCCGAAGTACGACCTGAAGTACTACGTCGCAATGGGCAAGGAACTGAAGGCCGCCGGCGCGCATGTGCTGGGGCTGAAGGACATGGCGGGCCTGCTGAAACCCGCCGCCGCCCGCGTGCTGGTCAAGGCGCTGAAGCAGGAGGTCGGCCTGCCGATCCACTTCCACACCCATGACACCTCGGGCGCGGGGGCGGCGACGATCCTGGCCGCCTGCGACGCGGGCGTGGATGCGGTGGACGCGGCGATGGACGCCTTCTCGGGCGGGACCTCGCAGCCCTGCCTCGGCTCGATCGTCGAGGCGCTGCGCCATACCGAGCGCGACACCGGCCTCGACATCGCCGCGATCCGCGAGATCTCGAACTACTGGGAAGGCGTGCGCAAGCAATACGCCGCCTTCGAATCGGGCCTGCCCGCCCCGGCCTCCGAGGTCTACCTGCACGAGATGCCGGGCGGCCAGTTCACCAACCTCAAGGCCCAGGCCCGCAGTCTCGGCCTGGAAGAACGCTGGCACGAGGTGGCGCAGGCCTATGCCGATGCGAACCGGATGTTCGGCGACATCGTGAAGGTGACGCCTTCGTCCAAGGTGGTGGGCGACATGGCGCTGATGATGGTGGCCCAGGGCCTGACCCGCGCCCAGGTCGAGGATCCGGCCGTGGACGTGGCCTTCCCCGAATCCGTGGTGGACATGCTGAAGGGCAACCTCGGCCAGCCCCCCGGCGGCTGGCCGGCAGGGATCCTGAAGAAGGTGCTGAAGGGCGACAAGCCGATCACGGAACGCCCCGGCGCCTCGCTCGCCCCGGTGAACCTCGACGCCGCGCGGCAGAAGCTCGCCGCCGAGATGAAGGCCGGCGCGGAAGAGGCCGAGGATGCCCAGGTCGATGAAGAGGACCTGAACGGCTACCTGATGTATCCCAAGGTCTTCATGGACTATCGCGCCAGGCACCGGATCTATGGCCCGGTGCGGGTCCTGCCGACGCGGACCTTCTTCTACGGGATGCAGCCCGGAGACGAGATCAGCGCCGAGATCGACCCCGGCAAGACGCTGGAGATCCGCCTGCAGGCGGTCAGCGAGACCACGGACGAGGGCGAGGTCCGCGTCTTCTTCGAGCTGAACGGCCAGCCCCGGGTGATCCGGGTGCCGAACCGCGCGGTGAAGGCCAAGACCGCCGCCCGCCCCAAGGCGGCCGAGGGCAATCCGGCCCATGTCGGCGCGCCGATGCCCGGTTCCATCGCCTCCGTCGCGGTGTCCGTGGGGCAGAAGGTGCGCGCGGGCGACCTCTTGCTGACGATCGAGGCGATGAAGATGGAAACCGGCCTGCACGCCGACCGCGAGGCGCTGGTGAAGGCGATCCACGTCCATCCCGGCGCGCAGATCGAGGCCAAGGACCTGCTGGTCGAACTGGAGTGAAGGCGCAGGGTGGGTGATTCACCCACCCTGCCTGCCGGGCCCCGGTCAGAAACGGTCGAAGAAGTTGCTGACTTCCCGCTCGGCCTCGTCCCGGGTGCGGCCGTACCGCTCCTGGATCAGGCCAGACAGCTTGTCCTTGTGGCCCTCGGCGATGTCGAGTTCGTCATCGGTCAGCTTGCCCCACATGATCTTGGCCTCGCCCTTCATCTGCTTCCACTTGCCGGCGATCTGGTCGTTGTTCATCTCGCGTCTCCTTTGCTGCGCGCCGCGACCTTGCGGCGCCATGCCGGACTGACGCGCGCCCCCTGCCCCCGGTTCCGGCCCCCGCGCCCGCTCGGCGGCATCCGGCCACAGGAAAGGGGCCGCCCCTCTCGGGACGGCCCCTCGTCCGGTCAACCGGATGTGGCTCAGGCGGCGAAGGCGCCGGCGTCCACAGCGGCTTTCAGCTCGTCAGCCGACAGTTCGCCCGAAGCGTCGGTGTCGGCGGCCTTGAAGGTCTCTTCGGTCACGGCGGCGTAGACAGCCTGGACTTCGGCCAGCGAGAAGGTGCCGTTGGCGTCGGTGTCCACGACTTCCGCAGCCGGAGCGGCTTCTTGAGCGAAAGCGGTGGCGGCGGTCAGGGCCGAAGCGGCCAGAACGAGAGCGAACTTCTTCATTTACTTTCTCCAGAATGCGGCGACGCAGCGAAGTGCGGCCGCGCAAGAAGGCCCGATGCCTTCGCCGCGCAAGTTATTAGGATCATTGCCAGATACCAGACTGTTGCAATATCTTCACGCCGGTTTTACCGGCGCATTTCCCCCATTGACGCTGCGCGCGCACTGGTGCTGGTGGGCGGATTGCCCTTTCGCAAAATGCCCCTCCCGACGCCTGAGTCGCAGAAATTTTCGCGTTCGACGCACTTTTCCCCTTGCGGCCATCTGCAGGTCTTTATACATCCCCCCTCGTCCAGACCGGCGCGGGCGTAGCTCAGGGGTAGAGCATAACCTTGCCAAGGTTAGGGTCGTGAGTTCGAATCTCATCGCCCGCTCCAGTTGGGACAATGCTTGCAAAAGCTTAGATGGCGCCCCTCGGGGCGCCATTTGCTTGTCTGGGTTCTCGGACAAGCCGTGCAAGCAGCCGGTTTCGGAACGGATGGTGTAGCGGCGGCGGCGATGACAGAATCGACCGATCTGCGCCCGATTTTCAGCTTCGCTCCGCGTCAGGCGGCCGAAACAAGTGGCAGGAGCTTGTTCTGCTCGCGTCGGTCCCGAAAGCCCGAACCAGTCTGGCTGGCGCAGCGAGTTGGTCCACGGGCGGAAACCGAAGACAGGATTGCCCAAGGCCGTCCGGATTAAGGCCGTCCGGATCTAGGCCACGCGGCGTCCCTGGGCCCAGACACCACGCACGGAGCCCGTCCCCCCGATCCTGGAGACGCGGACCAGGTCCGCCCTTGCACCAAGCCGGATTTCCCCGCGATCCGACAATCCGACGGCCCTGGCAGGGGCGCTGGTGACTGCGGCGATGCCCCGGGGGATGTCGCCCCACAGGTCGCCCAGCATCAGCGCGGCGGACAGAAGCGAGGAGGGGACATAATCGGAAGAGATGATGTCCAGAAGGCCCGCTTCGGCCAGGTCGCGGGCCGCGACATTGCCGGAATGGCTGCCGCCCCGGATCAGGTTCGGCGCACCCATCATCACCTTGATGCCGTGGTCGTTGCAGGCCCGTGCCGCCTCGACCGTGGTGGGAAACTCGGCAATATGTGCGCCGTGCGCGGCGGACCGGGTGACATGGGTGACGTCAGTGTCGTCATGGCTGGCCAGAACCGCGCCGTAGCGGCGGGCGGCGGCGACCGCGGCCGCTTCGTGGACGGCACCGTGCCGTGTCGAGAGCGCCTTCTGCGCGGCGACATGGGCTTCGAACTCGGTCTCGCTGATGCCGTGCTTGCCCATGACATATTTGCGCAGCTGCGTCAGGTCGCGGAACTGCCGCTCGCCGGGGGTATGGTCCATCAGGCTGACGATGCCGATCCTGTCCTCGGGCCCGAACTTGTCCAGCTCTTCGACCAGGGTTTCCGAACAGACCTCGGCCCGCAGGTGCAGGAAGTGGCTGATCTTCAGCGCACCCCCGGCGCGGAGGCCCAGGATCTCGTCGGCGAGGGCGCGGGCATATTCACCGTAATTGGCCTTGGCGTTGGACACGACCGAGCCCACACGCAGCGCGTCGAAGACCGTGGTGATGCCGACGCTGGCAAGCTCGGCATCGTGGGCGATGATCGCGGCGGCATGGGGCCAGTCGACCTTGGGTCGGGGCTCGATGTGGCGTTCCAGGTTGTCGGTGTGCAGCTCGATCAGACCCGGCATGACCAGGTCGCCGCCGCAGTCCTCTGCCCCGGCCGGCACGCCCGGGCCCTCGGCGATATCGGCGATCCGGCCGTCGGCGATCCGCACCTGCCCGCGCAGGATCTCGTCCGGCAGGACCAGGATGGCATTGGCAAGGATGGTTTCACGGGTCATGTCGTCCTCTTGGGTCTTGCGGTCCGCATCGCGGTGGCCTCTCGTGACACGGCCCCGTCACACTGGTGTGACAAAACCCGGCTACCTCTCCGCGCATGGATCCGATGCAACGCTATGCAATCTATTACGCCCCGCGCGAGGGGGCCTTCGCCTTCCGGGCGAACGACTGGCTGGGCCGTGAGCCGGGCAGCCGCCGCGAGTTGCCGCAGCCGGTGCTGCCGGCCATCGGCGACCCCCGCGACATTACCTCCGAACCGCGCCGCTACGGCTTTCACGGCACGATCCGGGCACCGTTCCGCCCGGCGGAGGGTATAGGCGAGGACCGGATCCGCGCCACCGTCTCGGACCTCGCCGCGCGCCTTGCGCCCGTCATCTGTGAAGGGCTGCGCGTGGAGGTGCTGCACGGTTTCGTCGCGCTGACGCCGCTCGGCTGCGAGGCGGCCCTGCTGGACCTCGGCGCGGCGGTCGTCGAGGGGACGAACAGCCTGCGGGCACCCCTGACCGGGGCCGAGATCGCCCGCCGACGCCCCGACCGCCTGTCGCCGCGCCAGCGCGAGTTGCTGGATCGCTGGGGCTATCCGCATGTGATGGAGGAATTCCGCTTCCATCTTACCCTGACCGACCGGCTGGAGAGGCCGGAACCCGCCCGGGTCGCGCTGGAGGCCTTCTTCGATCCGGTCCTGCCGCGCCCCTTCGTGGTCGAGGACCTGTGCCTTTTCGGCGAGGACGGGTCCGGACGCTTTCACCTCTTGCATCGCTACGCCCTCACCGGCTGAAGCGCCGCCAGAAGCCGCGCGATGCCAATCTCCGGGCTCGCGTCGTTGATCACCGTCCGGAAGGCGATGCCCGCGGGCATCTCGAACGAGGCGCGGGACAGGCGGCTGCGGATGTCCTGTGCCGTCTCGCGGCCCCGGGCGGCCAGGCGGACGGCCAACAGGATGTCGGGCGCGGTGACCAGGATCGCGCGCAGGCCGGGAAAGACCTGCGCGGCCTCGGGCAGCGCCGCACGGCTGCCGTTGAAGATCACATCGCCGGGGCCGGTGATCTGGTCCCTCGGGATGCCGTAGGACAGGCCATGCGCCTCCCAGGTCAGGGCGAAGTGGCCAAGGCTCTGGCGGCGGGCGAACTCCTCGGGCGTGACGCCGTCGAAGTCCTCGCCCCCGGATTCGGTCGGACGGGTGATGACGCGGCGGACGAGGCGCAGGTCGGGTCGGGCAGCCAGCGCCCCCCGGATCAGCGTATCCTTGCCCGCGCCCGAGGGGCCGACGATGGCGAAGATCATGCCGCAGCCCCCGGAGTGAAGCCGGTCACATCGACCAGCCGGTCGCAGACCCGCGCGCGGGCGGCCTCATCGTGGAAGATGCCCAGGATCGCCGCGCCACGGGCCTTGGCTTCCTCGATCAGCATCAGCACCACCTCGCGGTTGGCGGCGTCGAGGCTGGCGGTGGGCTCGTCGAGGAGGAGCGCGGGATAGGCATGGGCGAAGCCCCGGGCGATGTTGACCCGCTGTTGCTCGCCGCCCGAGAAGGTGGTCGGCGAAAGGGACCAGAGCCGCTCGGGGATGTTGAGGCGCTTCAGCAGGATCGCGGCACTGTCGCGGGCCTCGGCTGCCGGTACGCCGAGGGCGAGCAGCGGCTCGGCCACCACGTCCAGCGTGGGAACGCGCGGCACGACGCGGAGGAACTGGCTGACATAGCCGAGCCTGTGCCGACGCAGCGCGATGATCTCGCGCGGCTCGGCCTGGGCCACGTCCAGGTCGCCGACGATCAGGCGGCCCCCGGCGGCAAGGTAGTTGCCGTAGACCATCCGCATCAGCGTGGATTTCCCCGCGCCGGACTGGCCGGTAAGGCCGACGCACTCTCCCGGGGCGACGGTGAGACTCGCCCCCGCCATCACCGGGATCATCGCGCCGCCCTGGTTGTGGAGGGTGAAGGACTTCGACAGGTTCTCGATGCGGATCATGGGCTTACACCTGCAGGACGGAGGAGACGAGAAGCTGGGTATAGGCGTGCTGCGGGTCGTCCAGCACCTGGTCGGTCAGGCCCTGCTCCACCACGCGGCCGGATTTCATCACCATCAGCCGGTGGGCGAGCAGCCGGACGACGGCGAGGTCATGCGTGACGATGATCACCGACAGCCCGAGGTCCCGCACCAGCCCGCGCAACAGGTCCAGAAGCCGCGCCTGCACGCTGACGTCGAGGCCGCCGGTCGGTTCGTCCATGAACACGAGGCGCGGCGAGGTCACCAGGTTCCGGGCGATCTGGAGCCGCTGCTGCATCCCGCCGGAAAAGGCCGAGGGCCGGTCGTCCACCCGATCCTCGGCGATCTCGACCCGGCCCAGCCAGTCCAGCGCCTTGCCGCGGATCTGGCCATAGTGCCGCGCGCCCACGGCCATCAGCCGTTCGCCCACGTTGCCGCCCGCCGAGACCCCCATCCGCAACCCGTCGCGCGGGTTCTGGTGGACATAGGCCCAGTCGGTGCGCGACAGCCGCCGGCGGTCGGTCTCGCTCATGCCAAGCACGTCGCACCCGCCATAGGCGATGCGGCCCAGATCGGGGTGCTGGTGTCCGGCGAGGCAGGACAGCAGCGTCGACTTGCCCGAGCCGCTTTCGCCGACGATCCCCAGCACCTCTCCCGGGTAGAGGTCGAAGGAGACATCCGCGCAGCCGATACGGGGGCCGTAGCGTTTGGTCAGGCCCTCGACCTGCAGCAGCGGCGTGGCCGTGATGCCGGTCTGGATTGTCATCGCGCGCCCTCCGTTTCAGGCCAAATTCCTTCGAAGGAATTTGCAAAAGTCTTCGAAGACTTTTGGTCCCCGCCCAACCGTCCCGCGTGACCTTTCGCCCGCCGCCCCGCACAGAAATCGGTGTCGGAACAGACGAACATCCGCCCGCCTGCGTCGTCGGTGATCACCTCGTCCAGGTAACTGTCCTTCGCGCCGCAGAGATCGCAGTCATGCGGGGCCTTCGAGGTCTCGAACGGGTGGTCGTCGAAATCGAGGCTCACGGCCTCGGTCCAGGGCGGCAGGGCGTAGATCCGCTGTTCGCGTCCCGCCCCGAACAGCTGGATCGCCGGGTTGCCCGACAGTTTCGGGTTGTCGAACTTGGGGATCGGCGAAGGGTCCATCACATAGCGCCCCTCTACCTTGACCGGATAGGCGTAGCTGGTCGCGATCTGGCCGTGCCGCGCGATATCCTCGTACAGCTTCACATGCATCAGCCCATATTCCTCCAGTTCGTGCATCTTCCGCGTCTCGGTCTCGCGCGGTTCCAGGAAACGCAGGGGTTCGGGGATCGGGACCTGGTAGACGAGGATCTGGCCCTCGGTCAGCGGCGTCTCGGGGATGCGGTGGCGGGTCTGGATCACGGTCGCCTCCGCTGTGGCCTCGGTCACGGCGACTCCGGCGGTGCGCTGGAAGAAGCGGCGGATGCTGACGGCGTTCGTGGTGTCGTCCGCCCCCTGGTCGATGACCTTGAGCCGGTCCTCGGGCACCAGGCAGGCCGCCGTCACCTGCACCCCGCCCGTGCCCCAGCCATAGGGCATCGGCATCTCGCGGCTGGCGAAGGGGACCTGATAGCCCGGCACCGCGATGCCCTTCAGGATCGCCCGGCGGATCATCCGCTTGGTCTGCTCGTCCAGATAGGCGAAGTTGTAGGCGGACGCCGTCGCGGCGGTGGAACAAAGCTCGGTCATTTCGACTTTCCTTCGCAGGGGGACCTCGAATGGACGCGCCGACCGTCATCATCTCTGCCATCGGCATCGCCATTGCGCTCTGGATCGCGTGGCGGCTGAAGTAGGGCCGGGTCTCTCATTCCGCCGCCTCCTGCATCGCCATCGCCTCGGTCCTGAGCTTGCGGACCAGTTCCAGCTCGGCCTGGAAGTCGACGTAGTGCGGCAGCTTGATGTGTTCCAGGAACCCGGTGGCCTGGATGTTGTCGCAATGCATCAGGACGAATTCCTCGTCCTGCGCCGGGGCGCCGGTGAAATCCTCGCCCAGCTCCTGCCAGCGCAAGGCACGCTCGACGAGGCTCATCGCGATGGCCTTGCGTTCGGACTGGCCCATCACCAGACCGTATCCCCGGGTGAACTGCGGCGGCTCGCTGCGGCTGCCCTTGAACTGGTTCACCGTCTCGCATTCGGTCAACTCGATCTCGCCGATCTCGACGGCGAAACCCAACTCGGGGATGTCCACTTCCACCGCCACGGTGCCGATGCGCAGCTCGCCCACGAAGGCGTGGGTCCGGCCATAGCCGCGCTGGGTGGAATAGGCCATGGAGAGGACGAAGCCCTCGTCCCCCCGCGCCAGCGCCTGCAGGCGCAGCGCCCGGTCGGCGGGAAGCTCCATCGGCTCGCGGGTCAGGTCGGGGGGAGTGGCGTCAGAGGGTTCGGCGGTCTCGATCAGGCCGTCGCGGTTGAGGAAGCTCGTGACATGGGGAACGCGCGATGCCCCCCCACCCCATCCCTCCCCCACGAGGGGGGAGGGAGGCGCTTCGGCGTCGGCGTGGCGCAAGACCGTGGAACCGGGAACCTCCCCTCCCCCTTGTGGGGAGGAGATGGGGGGCACGCCCTCGGCCATCAGAGCAAAGTCCAGCAGCCGATGCGTGTAGTCGAAGGTCGGCCCCAGCACCTGCCCGCCCGGCACGTCCTTGAAGGTCGCCGAAATGCGCCGGCCCACCGCCATCGCGCCGGTATCCACCGGACGCGAGCCCGCAAGGCGCGGCAGCGTCGTGCGGTAGGCGCGGATCAGGAACACCGCCTCGATCAGATCGCCCCGCGCCTGCTTGATCGCCAGCGCCGCGAGGTCGGGATCGTAGAGCGAGCCCTCGGCCATGACCCGGTTCACCGCAAGCTTCATCTGCTCGCGGATTTGCGGAATGGTCAGTTCGGGCACCGCTGGGTCGCCCCGCCGCTCCTCGGCCAGCCACTGGTGCGCATTGTCGATGGCGCGTTCGCCACCCTTGACGGCCACATACATCAGATCGCCTCCACGCGGGTGGATCGGGGCAGACCGGCGATGCGGTCGCCGGCGGTGAAAAGCGTGTCGAAGCCCAGCGGGAACAGCGCCCGGTTGGCGCGGAAGGCGGCCGTCTCGGGCAGGTTCAGCCTGGTTGCCGTCTCGATCCCCGGCCCGGTCAGCATCGGCCCCCGGGTCGCCAACTGGTCGCATTCGACGATCAGCGTGGCCGAGCGGTCGGGATAGTCAGGCTGGCCGATCCTGAAGCGTGACACGGGGTGAAGCGCCTCCCAGGGGCCGAGGGCAAAATCGGCGTCCTCGGCCGCGACAAGCGGCGCGCCGATGTGGAAAGCGATCCAGTCGCGCACGTCCGGGCAATCGACCCGACCTGACAGATGGAGAGCCGTGGTCGGGTCGGTCAGGACCAGGAGGGCTACGCCGGCGGCGATGGAAAGCGGGGCGGGCGGCGTCGCGCCCGAGACCCGGCGGATCGTGCCGGGCCGAGCCAACGCCTCGAGAATCTCGCGGAAGGCGCGGGCGGACTGGACGGGAGCATCGGTGAAGCCGCCCCCGAGCGTGACGGAGGCCTGGGCGGGGGTCATTTGTCTTCCCCCCGGACCATGGTGAAGAAATCGACCTTGGTCGCGGCCGCCTTTGCCGCGCGAAGGTCCCTTGCGGCCCCGGACTCCGCTGCGAGCGGGCGCAGCAGGCTTGCGGTCAGGTCGGCGGCACGGTCGGTCTGCATGAGCGCATCCACCGCCGCCGCCCGCAGCGCATGGTCCTTGTCGCGGCCTTGGACCCAGGCGTGCCCGACCTCTCCCGACGCAAGCCGCACCGACGCGCGCGTCACCGTCATCTCGCCCAGGTTGAAGGCGGAGCCGGTGCCCCCGATCCGGCCGCGCACCATCACCGCGCCGATCTCGGGATGGCGCAGGACGGTATGCGCGGGAAGGTCGGGGAAAAGCCCGGCCAGCCGCGCGGGCGAGGCCTTGGCGAGCGTTGCCATCCAGGACTTGCGGGCAAATGGGGAGGCGTCGGTCATCTGCATCTCGACAGGTTGAGGGGGTTGTCCAGTGTTCTATACAACTATACAACTTATACCCAATGGACGGCTTCGGTCCAACCGGAGAGTTGTGAAATTTTCATGACAGGAGAAACGCTTGATCAAAGACTCGCTCTGGTCCGCCATCGCCGCCACGCTGAGTTCTGAAATCGGCACCGGCCACTACCGCCCCGGAGACAAGCTGCCGACCGAGGCCGCCCTTGCCGCGCGGTTCGGGGTCAACCGGCACACCATACGCCATGCCCTTGCGGCGCTTGCCGAACGGGGTCTGTTGCATTCGCGGCGCGGTGCCGGCGTCTTTGTGGCCCAGCGTCCGACGGACTACCCGCTGGGGCGCCGGGTCCGTTTCCATCAGAACGTCATTGCCGCCGGCCGGACTCCCTCGCGCCGGATCGGCCGGGCCGAGACACGGCCCTGCGACGCCGAGGAAGCACGCGCGCTTCGGGTAAGGACCGGCGACGCCGTGCATGTGGTGGAAGGTGTGTCCATGGCCGACGGACAACCGATCGCGGCCTTCCGTTCGGTCTTTCCGGCGGCGCGGTTTCCCGGCCTGTTGGCCCTTGTGCAGGAGTCCGGATCCATCACCCAGGCCCTCGCGGCCGCGGGCCTGCCCGACTATACCCGGGCCGAGACGCGGCTGACGGCCCAGCTGGCGGACCCGGTGCTGGCGCTGGCGCTGGCGGTCCGGCCGGGGGCGCCGGTGCTGCGGACAATGGCGGTAAACGTGGACCCGAAGGGCGTGCCCGTGGAGTACGGCATGACCTGGTTTGCGGGCGAGCGGGTGACGCTGACGGTCGCCGATCTGCCCTGATACTCCTCCAGGAATTCCCCGGCCTTCAGCGCGCGGAAATCCGGCAGGGCGGCGCGCAGCCGGTCGTTCGGTCGGCTATGCCGGGCGGGAGGCGGGGGCGCAGCGGTTGGGCCGGAATGCCGGCCATGATCATGCAGGAAGGCACGTCCCTGGTGACCACGGCATGGCTCAGGCGCCCTTGATCAGCTTGCGCCGCAGCCAGCCCGAGAGACTGTCCATCAGCATGACCATCAGCACGATCAGGACCATGTAGTAGGCCACTTCCTCCCAGTCCTTCTGGGTGATAATCGCCTGTGTCAGCAAGAGCCCGATGCCGCCGCCGACGATGGCCCCGATCACGGTGGCGCTGCGGGTGTTGGATTCCAGGTAGTAAAGCACCTGGGAGAGCAGGACCGGCGTGATCTGCGGGATGACCCCGAAGCGGGCGCGCAGCAGGCTGTTCGCGCCGGTGGACCGGATTCCCTCGACCTGCTTCTCGTCGATGTTCTCCAGCGCCTCGGAGAAGGTCTTGCCGAAGGTGCCGGTATCGGTCAGCGCGATGGCGATGGCGCCGGTCATCGGGCCGGGACCGAAGGCGCGGGAAAGGATGATGGTCCAGATCAGCCCGTCCACGCCGCGGATGAAGTCGAAGACCCGGCGGGCGGCAAAGCGCAGGGGGCCGAGCGGGTTGAAGTTCCGCGCCGCGAGGAACCCAAGCGGCAGGGCCACCAGCGCGGCGGTCATCGTGCCGAGGAAGGCCATCAGGATGGTCTCGAAGATCGCCCAGGCGACGTCGCCGTGCCGCCACATCTTGTTGGTCCAGAACTCGCTGGCCATGTAGCCGAGGTTCGACCGGGCCGGGTCGATCCGGTCGCCCGAGACGGCGAGGCCAAGGAGTTCGCCGAAACCCTTGCCGTAGAAGGGGCTGTCGAGGGTGAAGAACCAACGCTCCCAGCCCGCTTCGTATTTGAAGGTCTCGACCTTGGCGCGGGAATAGCTGAAGCGGCCTGCATCCGTGGTGACACTGACCTTGTTCTCTGACACGGAAATCCAGCCGGGAATCGGTTCCGGGGCGGTCAGGACCGGCTTGCCGCCTTCGGGGCGGATGTCGACGGTGCCGTAGCCGGGGACGACATAGCGCGCGCCCTGATCGTCGTAGGTGACGACATGGCCCTGCCCCAAGTCGATGGTCGTGACCGGCCCGGCGATGGCGACCCAGTCGGGCAGCTTGTCCCGCGGGTAGGTGCCCTTGTTCTCGCCCTCGATCGCCACCACCACATCGCCCGAGCGGTTGTCGCGGGTGACGTGGGTCTTGTGGGACCAGAAGTCGGACAAAAGAATTGCGGCATTGTCGAACCTGGCGCGCTGCACCAGACCCGCGATGTCGAAGCTGATCGCTGCACAGACGAGATAGGCCAGGACCGCGGCGGGAATGGCGAAAGTCAGGCGGCGCTTGCGGCCAAAACTGGCGGTGACGGTCTCGGACAGGGACGGGGCAGTCGCGGTCATGGTCATGGCCTAGTGCCCCTTCACCAGCTTGTGGCGGTAGTGGTCGGAAATCCGGTCGATCGCGACGATGGCGAGGAAGAGAAGGAAGAAGATCGCGACGACCTCATCATAGCGTCCCTGCCCCCATTGCATCGCCAGCTTCAGGTCGTGGCCGATCCCGCCTTCGCCCACGAATCCGAGGATGGCACTGGCGCGGACGTTGATCTCGAATCGCAGGAGCGCGTAGCTGAGCCAGTTCGGCGCGACCTGGGGGACAATGCCCAGCCACATGCGCTGCGACCAGTTGGCCCCGACGGAGGCGAGGCCCTCGACGGGCTTGAAGTCGGCATTTTCGGCGGCTTCCGAGAAGAGTTTCCCAAGGGCGCCGCCGGTATGCAGCGCGATGGCGATGACGGCGGGAACCGGGCCGCCGCCAAGGATATAGATCAGCACCAGTGCGATGACGATTTCCGGCATCGCGCGCAGGGCGTCCATGCTGCGTCGGAAGACCGGGATCAGGGCGGGCCAGCGGGCAAGGCCGCGTGTGGCGAGAAGCGAGAGAGGCATGGCCATAAGCGCGCCGAGCAAGGTGGCGACGGCGGCAATGTTCAGCGTCTCGATCAGGGCGGGAATGTGGTCCCGGAAGATCGCGGGAAGGAACGCGCGCTTTTCCCAGGCTTCGGAGAGGACCTCCGAGGGGAAGGCGAAGATCTGGTCCAGGCCGCGCAGGAAGCTGCCGGCGTTGCGGTCCTCGGCCAGACTCCAGCCCGAGGCCATGAGGGCGATGAACACCACCAGCAGGATGCCGCCATACATCCGCTTGCGCCGCACCATCTCCAGATAGGCCTCGCGGGGGTCGGCAAGGTTCGGGCGTTGGCCCGGCTCGGGGCCGAAAGCTGCATCAACCATCAGAGGATCCGCAAATAGGAGGAGGCCGGACCCCGGGGAGCATCGGGGTCCGGCCGGGAGGATGGCTCAGGTGCCTTCCTGCATCTTGCGGGCGGCGAGGATGCCGTCATAGGCCGAATGTTCGACCGGAACGAAGTCCTTGGCCTCGCCGGCGGCGACGGCATAGGCGCATTCGGGGTCGGTTTCCCAGAGGTCGGCGGTCAGCTGGGTCACCTTGTCCTTGACGTCCTGCGGCAGGGCCTTGCGAACGACCATCGGGCCTTCCGGGATCAGGGCGGAGCGCCAGATCTCCACCAGGTTCGACATGTCGACGACGCCCGCGTCGGCGGCCTTGCGGAAGGCGCCCGAGTTGTAGCCGTCTTCCCAGTTGCCAAGGCCGTCGGCCCAGCTGACGCCCGCGTCGAAATCGCCGTTGGCCACGCCGACGATGGTCTGCTCATGCCCGCCGGACATCTTCACTTCGCCGAAGTAGGACTTGAGGTCGCCGTATTCGGCGGCGAGTTCCGCGCCGGGGACGAGATAGCCCGAGGTCGAGTTCGGATCGGCGAAGGCGAAGACCTTGCCTTTGGCGTCTTCCATCGAGGTGATGCCGCTGTCCTTGCGGGTGAAGCCGATGGAATAGTAGCCGGTCGAGCCGTCGATGTTCTGCTTGGTCAGCTTGACTTCCACGGCCTCGGGGTCGGTCAGGTAGACCTTGGCATAGCCCGAGGCGCCGAGCCAGGCATAGTCGAGCGTGCCGCCGAGCAGGCCCTGGATCACGCCGTCATAATCGGCGGGGGTGAAGAGCTTGACCGGGACGCCGAGTTCCGCCTCGATCCTGGCGCGGAAGCATTCGTTCGAGGTCAGGCGGTCCTGGGCGTTCTCGCCGCCGAGGATGCCGATGTTGAATTCCTTGATCTCCTGCGCGGTCGCGGCAGAACCAAGGAGCGCGGTCAGGGCGGTAGCAGTCAGCAGCTTTTGCATGGGGTCTCCATGAGGTTGAGGCCCGAAGGCCGGATGATGAGCGGGCGGGTCACGACAGCATCAGGTCCGCGTAGCTGCGGTCCGGGCCGGTGTCGGTGGGGATCGAGGTGGAGGTGGCCGCTTCGTTGAAGCTGGCGTCCGCGCCGTAGATGTCGCGGGCGACGCCGGTGGACAGCTGGTCGGGCGTGCCGTCAAAGACGATGCGGCCGTCGCGCATCCCGATCACCCGGTCGCAGTAGCGGCGTGCGGTATCGAGGGTATGGAGGTTGGCGATGACCATGCGGCCGTCTTCCACGTTGATGCGCTTCAGCGTGTCCATGACGACCTGGGCGTTCATCGGGTCGAGGCTGGCGATGGGCTCGTCGGCCAAAATGATCTTCGGGTCCTGCATCAGGGCGCGGGCGATGGCGACGCGCTGCTGCTGGCCGCCGGACAACGCCTCGGCCCGTTTGGTGGCCTGCTCGGCGATGCCGAGCCGGTCGAGGATCTCCAGCGCGCGCAGGATGTCGGCGCGGGGCCAGAGGTTGAACATGGTCTGGAGCGTGGAGCGGCGGTTCAGGATGCCGTGCAGGACGTTCGAGGCGACGTCCATCCGCGGCACGAGGTTGAACTGCTGGAAGATCATCGCGCAGTGGGACTGCCAGGCGCGGGCCTCGGCGCCCGTCAGCGACAGGACGTTGCGGCCCTCGACCCGGATCTCGCCGGAGGTGGCGTCGAGAAGCCGGTTCATCATGCGCAGGAAGGTGGATTTCCCGGCCCCGGAGCGGCCGATGATGCCGACGAAGGCGGGGCCTTCGATACGGAAGCTGATGTTGTCGACGGCGGCCTTCTGGCCGAACATCCGCGTCACGCCCTGCACATCCAGCATCTGTGTTCCATTCGCTTTGCGTCTGGGACGGTGGTAGCGGCGGGATGTGACAGGCTGCCGAAGGCTGGGTGAAGCTTGTGTGACGCGCCTGCCACCTGATGTGGCGCGGCCAGTCGCAGACCTCCTCGGGGGCAGGCGCGGCGGGCGGCGCGGCGAAATTGGCGAGCGCATCGAACATCGGATGCCTCCTAGAAGGCAGGTTCGGGCTGGGGAAGAAGCGGCAGGGCGGAATAGCCGGGTCGGCCCGAAACCCAGGTGCGCAGCGGGGCCGGAGCCTGACCTGCGGGCCAGTCGAGGAGCAGAAGATCGGCGCGCTGGCCCGGAGCGATGCGGCCCCGGTCGGTCAGGCCCATCGCGCGGGCCGGGTTCAGCGAGACGAGCTTCCAGAGCGATTGCAGGGGCGCAACGCGGTCGGCGTGCAGCCGCACCATCGCCCCCAGCATGGCGGGGTAGAAGTAGTCCGAGGCGAGGATGTCGCAAAGGCCCCGCGCGATCATCCCGGCCGCGCCGGGGCTGCCGAGGTGGCTGCCGCCTCGCATCGCGTTCGGCGCACCAAGGACGATGTGATCGCCCGCCTCGCGCGCAGCGAGGAATACCCGCTCGTGCATCGGGAATTCGGCGACCGTCACGCCCAGCCCCCGGTAATAGCCGCGGGTTTCGGCCTGGCTGTCGTCGTGGGACAGCATCGGCACGTTCCGCGCGAGGGCCAGGGCCGAAACGCGCGCGATATGCGCCGGCACCTCAGCCCGACGGCTCCACACCCCGGTCAGCAGCGCCACATATTCCTCGGGCGAGACATGCGCGCGGCGGGCCTGGTCCTGCATCTTCTTCAGGAAGCGCGGGGCTTCGAAGGATGTCACCGGATAGGGATCGGCCTGGTCGAAGGGCCGGTCCTGGACCGGGACGTCCGGGTGCAGCAGCATCGAGGTCGTATGGTCGTTGAATGCCAAGGCCGGTCGGTCGGCCCCCGAGAGAACATGGGCGATCAGCGGCTCGGCCTCGTGGCAGAAGGTTTCCCAGCGCAGCTGGATGCGGTTGTCTGCGGTCAGGCGCTGGCGAAGCCTCTCCAGCGCGCGGACGACCTGCCAGCCGGTATCGACGCTGCGAAGACCGGGCTCCCAGGACAGGGTCAGGGCGTGGTAGGCGGTGGCGATTCCGTTGGCCGCAAGCTGGCGGTCGGTCTCCAGAAGCGCGGTTTCCACCGGGACCATGACGCCGGGGCGGGGCATGAGCTGGCGCTCGAAGGCGTCACCGTGGATGTCGACGAAGGCCGGAGCAAGAAGGCGACCCCTGGCCGGAATCACCGCCGCGCCGTCGCGGGCGACGTCGATGCCGGTGATGCGGCCGTCCTCGATCCGGACGGAAGCGGTCTCGATCCGGTCTTCCAGGATGACGCGCGCGCCTTCGATCAGTTCAGCAGTCATGCCAGACGCTCCGCCAGAAGATGCCAGTGCCAGGAACCGGGCTTTTCGTGCGGCCGGTCGAAAAGGGTGAAAACCTCGAAGCCCCACAGGAGCGAAAGAAGGTCCGGCGCGGTGCAGAAATAGTGCGGGTGGATCTTGTCGCCCTCACCCTCGAAGACCCAGGTGTTGCGGCTGATCTCGCGGCCCCTGGCCTTGGCCTGTTCGACGGGCAGGCGGCGGGCAGAGAGCATGGTGGCCATGAAGCTGCCGCCGGGACGGGTGACGCGGGCCACTTCGGAGATCGTGCGGCGGACGACGGATTCGTCACCGTGGTAGATCACGTTCCAGGCAAGCACATGGTCGAAGAAGGCGGTATCGAAGGGCAATTCCGTCATCGGGGCCTCGACGGTTTCGACGGCAAGCCCCCTGGTGAAGGCGGCGGCGGCGACTGCGGCGGTTGAGGCCCCGGCCGCATCAAGCGCCGTCACCTGGTGGCCCATCGCGGCCAAGGCAAGCGCGTGGCGGCCGATCCCGGCACCGAGGTCCAGGATGCGAGACCCCGGCGCAAGGGTCGAGGCATGGTTCATGACCCAGGGTTCAGGCATGGCCCAGGGCGAACTGCCATCGGCCTTCTGCCATTCGGTGTTCCAGTAGCGATAGGCGGTGGCGGTGTCGGTCATATCAGCTTCCTGCGGATCCAGCCCGAGCCTTGCTCGACGGCGATGACGAGGGCGAGCATCATCAGGATGATCGCAAGGGCCTCGTCGTAGTTGAAGAGGTCGAAGGCCACCTTGAGGTCCACCCCGGTGCCCCCTGCCCCGACCAGGCCCAGGGCTGCCGATCCGCGCACGGATTTTTCCAGCGCGAACAGGGACGTGGCGGTGAAGGACGGCAGGCAGGCCGGGATCACGGCAGAGCCGATGAGGCCCAGCCGCGAGGCCCCGATGGCGCGCAGCGCGTCCTGCGGGCCGGGATCGGTTTCCTCCATCGCCTCGGCGAAGAAGCGGCCGGCAAAACCGATCTTGTCGACCATGATCGCCATGACTCCGGCGGCGGGGCCAAGGCCGACGATGATGATGAAGATGATCGCCCAGACGAGGTCGGGCACGGTGCGGAAAAGCGCGATGAGCGCGCGGGCAGCGTGGCGGACCAGGGGATGCGGCGACAGGCGGTCGGTGGCGAGGATGGCGAAGGGGAGTGCAAGGATCAGGCCCAGGAAGCAGCCGGCGACGGCCATCTGCAGGGTTTCGAGAAGTTTCCAGCCGATGGGGACGATGCGGGCGAAGTCCGGCGGGAACATCCGGGTCAGGAGACCCGAGGGCGCGAACAGCCGGGCGATCCCGCTGCCAAGCTTGTCCGGCGCGGGGGCGGTGGCGGCGAGCGAGGTCACGACCAGGGCCAGCACGGCCAGGAGCGCGGCATATTCCAGCAGACTGCGATGCTGGAAACGGGTGGGGGCAAGCGCGGTCATGCGGCCTCCGCCTGATCGAAGAACTGCCGGAGACTGGCGGGGTTGGCGCGGCCGGTCGCGGTGTCAAGCGCGATCCGGCCGTTCGCCAGGCCGAGGATGCGGTCGGAGTAGCGCAAGGCATGCTCCAGCCGGTGCGAGATGACGAGGAGCGAGAGGCCCTCCTGGCGGACGAGGTTCAGGAGGAGGGACATGACCTCCTCCCCGGTCTGGGGATCGAGGCTGGCGTCGGGCTCGTCGGCCAGGATGACGGCGGGGCGCTGCATCAGCATCCGGGCGATGGCGACGCGCTGCTGCTGGCCGCCGGAAAGGCTGTCGACACGCGCCAGGGCGCGGTCGGCAAGGCCCACGCGGCCGAGGCAGGACATGGCCTCGTCCCTCACGGTCGCCGGGGCGAGCGACTGCACCCACATGCGGGGGCCGGACATCCGGGCTTGCGCGCCGTGGATGACGTTCGACAGGGCCGAAAGCCGGGGGACGAGGTTGTGGCGCTGCCAGACGATGCCGACCTCGGCCCGGACCTGCCGCAGCGCGCGGGGCGGCAGGGCGGTCATGTCGCGGCCAAGAAGCCGGACCCGGCCCGAGGTCGGCTCGACCAGCCGGACCAGGCAGCGCAGGAGCGTGGACTTGCCGGATCCGTTCGCGCCGATCAGGGCCGTTGCCTGCCCGGGCGCAAGGGCGAAATCGAGGCCCCGCAGCACCGGGCGACCCGAGAAATCCTTGGTCAGGCCCGCGACGGAAAGGACCGGCTCTGCCAGGGCAGAACCGGCCAGCGCCTGCGGGGGGAGAGGCGCGTTCATCGGCGGCTCACTCGCCCACGAACTCGGTGAACTCGGTGATGCCGATGTTCTCGAACATCTTCCGCACCACGTCGTAGTCGGCATTCGTCACGGTCGGGTCGAACTTGCCGCCGGCATATTTGGCGTTCTCTTCCGTGCTGATCAGTGCCGCCAGGATCTCCTCGCCGTGGTCGGTGAAGGTCTTTCTGACGGTCTCCACCACCTCGGGCGGCACCTTGGCCGAGGCGAGCAGGATGTCATCCGGAAGCTGGTCACCCTTCACCAGGACGCGGAACTTCTGGTCGGGGAACTTCTCGGTGATACTGTCGATATGGGTCCGGTTCAGGCCGATCCCGGCGATCTCGCCCTTGATCAGCGCCTCGACGGCGACGTTGCGGTTCAGGAATACGGGCTGGTAGTCCACGGCATAGGTCAGGCCGGCCTTGGCCAGCAGATCGACCGGACCGAGGTGCTGCGAGGTCGAGCCGATCTCGCCGAACGAGATCATCTGGCCCTTCAGGTCGACGGACGCCTCGACCGGGCTCTCGTCCAGCACGACGACGGTGGAGTAATAGTCGGGCCGCACCCAGGTGACCACGGGCCGGGCGTCGAGACGGGCGTTGAAGACGACATATTCCGCCGGGCCGGTCAGCACGAAATCGACCTGCTCCGCCGCCATCGCCTCGACCGCAACGGTGCGGCCCGAGACCGGAAAGAACTCGACCTTCAGGCCCGAGGCGGCCTCGAACGCATCCTTGAAGGGCCCCATCTCGCGCTGCAGTGCCTCCATCCCGTCGATATCGGTGACGGCGAAGCGGATTGCATCCTGCGCCGCAAGCGGGGGGGCAGTGGCAAGGCCGATGGCAAGCAGGCCGGGGGTGAATAGGTGCTTCATCAGGGTGACGTCCTGTTCCGGGGAGACTGAACAGGCGGTAGCAGGTGGGGATGACAGCGAAGCGACGCCAAGATCACAGCACTGCAACAGATGCGTCTGCTGCATCGGGTCGGTGTGGCGTCGCGCACGAGCGGCAGCGAACACTATCCGACTTAACTACATGATTTATAGCATTTTCTCGCGTTCTCTGATACTCTGGCGGCCGTTCAGTGCAATCTTGCCAAACTTTGGGTCGTGAGTTCGAATCTCATCGCCCGTTCCAGTCGGACCAGCCAGCGGGGCGCCCTTCTGCTTTCCCGCGGGTCTTGCCGCAGCGCGCCCAAGGGTTTACCAGCCATCTGGCAACCGCCGGAGATTGCCGATGCGCCAGGCCGAGATCACCCGCACCACCGCCGAGACCGCGATCACGGTCAAGCTGGACCTCGACGGCACCGGCCGGCATGACTGCCAGACCGGCGTGGGCTTCTTCGATCACATGCTGGACCAGCTTGCCCGGCACAGCCTGATCGACCTGACGGTGCGCGCCAAGGGCGACCTGCACATCGACGACCACCACACGGTCGAGGATGTGGGCATCGCCATCGGCCAGGCGCTGGCGAAGGCGCTTGGCGACAAGCGCGGCATCCGCCGCTATGGCCATTTCCGTCTGGCGATGGACGACGCGCAGATTGCCTGCGCGCTGGACCTCTCGGCCCGGCCATACCTGATCTGGACCGTCGATTTCCCGACCCCGAAGATCGGCAGTTTCGACACCGAGCTGGTGCGCGAGTTCTTCCAGGCCCTCTCCACCCATGGCGGCATCACGCTGCATGTGGACAAGGCTCATGGCTTCAACAGCCACCATATCGCCGAGGCCGCCTTCAAATCCGTCGCCCGCGCCCTGCGCGAGGCGGTGGAAACCGATCCCCGTCTTGGCGACGCGCTTCCCTCGACCAAGGGCGCCCTGTGACGGCCGCGCGCATCTTCCTGAATAGATCTGCAAGAATTCTCGCAAATGCTTGCAGCACCCAGAGACCAGACCCATGCCCCTGACCGCCCTCGTCGATTATGATTCCGGCAACCTGCACTCCGCCGAAAAGGCCTTTCAGCGCATGGCGGCCGAGGTGGGCGGCGGCGAGATCCTGGTGACCTCCCGGCCCGAGGACGTGGCCCGCGCCGACCGCATCGTCCTGCCGGGCGATGGCGCCTTCCCTGCCTGCCGCGCGGCGCTCGGCGCCTATGGCGGGCTGTTCGAGGCGATCGAGGAGGCCGTCATCCGCAAGGCCCGTCCCTTTCTCGGCATCTGCGTCGGCATGCAGATGCTGGCCTCGCGCGGCCACGAATACCGCCTGACCGAGGGCTTCGGCTGGATTCCCGGCGACGTGGTCAGGATCGAACCCGCCGACCGCGCGCTCAAGGTCCCGCACATGGGCTGGAACGACCTGATCCTGGACCGGCCGCACCCGGTGCTGGAGGGGATCGCAACCGGCGACCACGCCTATTTCGTCCACTCCTACCATTTCCGCGCCACCGACCCCGCGCATCTCCTGGCGCATTGCGACTATGGCGGGCCGATCACGGCGATCGTCGGCCGCGACAACATCGTCGGCACCCAGTTCCACCCCGAGAAAAGCCAGGCCGCCGGCCTGCACCTGATCGGAAACTTCCTGCGCTGGACGCCGTGACCGGGGCGCTGGCGCAGCATCTGGCCGAGATTGCGGCCGAGATGGCAGAGCGCAGCGAACGGGGCCGCGTGGCCGAATACATCCCCGAGCTTGCCGCCGTCGCCCCCGACCAGTTCGGCATCTCGGTCTGCCTGGCCGACGGCGCGCAGCTTTCGGCCGGGGACAGCGCCACGGCCTTCTCGATCCAGTCGATCTCCAAGGTCTTCGGCCTGGCTATCGCGCTTGGCCGTCTTGGCGACCAGCTCTGGACACGCGTCCGTCGCGAGCCTTCGGGCCTGGCCTTCAACTCGATCCTGCAGCTCGAGAACGAGGGCGGCATCCCGCGCAACCCCTTCGTCAACGCCGGCGCCATCGTCACCGCCGACGCCGCCCTGGGCAGGCGCGCGCCCCGCGAATATCTGGCGGAACTCCTCAGCTTCGTCCGCACCGCCGCGGGTGACGAGGGTATCCACATCGACGGCAAGGTCGCGCGGTCGGAAACCGAGACCGGCCACCGCAATTTCGCGCTGGCGCATTTCCTGAAGGCGCAGGGCAACCTGATGAACCCGCCCGAGCTGGTGCTGGGCGCCTATTTCCACCAATGCGCCATCGCGATGACGGTCGAGCAACTGGCCCGCGCCGGCCGCTTCCTGGCCGGGATCCAGCACCTGATCGCGCCCGAGCGCGTGCGCCGGATCAACGCGCTGATGCTGACCTGCGGCCATTACGACGGCTCGGGCGAGTTCGCCTTCCGGGTCGGCCTGCCCGGCAAGTCCGGCGTCGGCGGCGGCATCCTTGCCATCGCCCCCGGCCGCGCCTCGATCGCGGTCTGGTCGCCGGGGCTGAACGCGCAGGGCAACTCCCAGCTCGGCACCGAGGCGCTGGAGATGCTGGCTCGGCGCACCGGCTGGTCGATCTTCGGCTAGCTCTCCCACAGCCGGGGTTCGGCGAATTCCACCGAATTCCCCGCCGGATCGCGCAGGTAAAGCGAGCGCGCCCCGTTCGGCCAATCGAACTCGGCCTCCACCGCCAGGCCCGCTGCGCCGAACCGCGCGCGCCAGTTTGCGATCTCCTCCCGGCTGGCGGCAAAGCAGACATGGCCCGGCCCCCGCGCGCCATGCACCGGCACCGGCAGCGCCGGATTGCCGGACGGATGCCCGGTCGCATCGGGGTTGAAGACCAGCAGCACCCCCGCGCCCACCCGGAAGAACACATGCCGCCCCGGGACCTTCACGATCACCGGCAGGCCCAGGAGCCCGCCATAGAACGCCTCCGCCGCGCCCAGGTCGGCGGCGTAGATCGCGGTCTCCAGGATGGCTTGCGGCTGCATCCCCCCAGCCTGCGCCCCCGACCCCCCAAGGTCAACGCCTCCGAAGGTCAACGTCCCCGCGTCCTCTCGATCAGCGCCAGCCCGCCCAGGATCAGCGCCAGCCCGGCCAGATGCCGCGCCTCCAGCCGCTCGTCCAGCACCAGCCAGCCCAGGCCCGCCGCCGAGAACGGAATCAGGAAGGTGACCAGCGAGATCGCCGTCGCCCCGGCCCGCGCAAGGATGCGGAAGTAGATGAGATAGGCCAGCGCCGTGGACAACCACGCCAGCGCCACCACCGCCGCCACCGGCACGGCCCCCGGCCAGGGCAGCATCCAGGGCCGGTCGAGTGCCAGCCAGATCGGAGTCAGCATCACCGTGCTTGCCGTCACCAGCCCCGCCGCGGTCTGCAAGGGCGTCACCCCTGCCCTCCGGAACCGCCGCCCCCAGACCCCGGCCAGCGCATAGAACAGCGCCGCCAGCAGGCAGGCCAGCATCGCCGGCAGCGCACCGCCCAGATCCTCGCCCGCCATCATCGCCAGCACCCCGGCGAATCCCAGCCCCACGCCCGCCGCCTTCATCGGCGACAAGCGTTCATCCTGCGTCGCCAGATGCGCCACCAGCACCGTGAACAAGGGCGTCGTCGCATTCAGGACCGAGGCCAGCGCCCCGGTGATCTGCCCCTGCGCCAGCACGAACAGGCTGAACGGCACCAGGTTGTTCAGCACCCCCATCACCGCCAGCGCCCCCCAGACCCGGCGGGGCGGCATCCCCTGGCCCGAAAGCCTTGCCGCCAGCACCAGAAGCACCGCCGCCAGCGCCACCCGGCCCCAGACGATACTGACCGGCGGCAGGCCGGCAAGGGCCAGTTCGTTGAACAGGAAAGACCCGCCCCAAAGCAGGGACAGGCTCCACAGCAATATCCAGTCGCTCGCTCGCATGGTGCCCCGATGCCAGAAGCCGCGCGCCGCCGCGACCCGAAGCTTGCGGCTATTTCACCCGCGTCCAGGTCCCGCCGTCGCGGCAGATCCCCAGCACGCAGCCTCTGACCTTCAGGCTGTCCCCGGCCAGCGTCATGTCACCGTTATAGGTCTTGTCCCGGTCCGGCGACCAGATCTTGCCGTCGTCATACAGCCCGTCCGGATAGGCCACCATGTCCCAGACGATGCGCTTGCCGACATTCGGGCTCTCGATCTCCTTGCCCGCCCCGTCGAAGGCACGGACGAGGGTGCCGCAATAGGCCGGGCCGCAGGGCCTGATCTCGACATGGCCGAAATTGCCGTTGTCGTCCTTCCGGGTCTGCCAGACCCCCTCGACCGGATCGGCGAAAGCCGTCCCGGCCATGACCGCAAAGCCCGCGGCAAGTGCGAAAACCTTCATGTTGCATCCTCCTCGCAATCTCCCTGCCCGTGACCTTGCGCGAGCTGCAAAACCGATCAAGCGTGACGTCGGGTCGCGCCTGGCGGCTTTTCATTCCCCGCGTCCCATGCCAAAGACCGGCGCGACCGCAAGCGGAGAGCCTGCCATGATCCTTTACCCAGCCATCGACCTGAAGGACGGCCAGTGCGTCCGTCTCCTGCGCGGCGAGATGTCGGCCGCCACCGTCTTCGGCGACGACCCCGCCGCCCAGGCGCTGAAGTTCCAGGACGCGGGCTGCGCGTGGCTGCATCTCGTCGACCTGAACGGCGCCTTCGCCGGCCAGCCGGTGAACGCCGCCGCGGTCGAGGCGATCCTGAAGGCCGTCAGCGTCCCCGCCCAGCTCGGCGGCGGCATCCGCGACATGGGCACCATCGCGATGTGGCTGGAAAAGGGCCTGGCCCGCGTGATTCTCGGCACCGTCGCGGTGGAAGATCCCGCCCTGGTGCGCGAGGCGGCGAAAGCCTTCCCCGGCAAGGTCGCCGTCGGCATCGACGCCCGCAAGGGCCGCGTCGCCACCAAGGGTTGGGCCACGGAAACCGATGTGATGGCCACCGACCTCGCCCGCTCGTTCGAGGATGCCGGCGTCGCCGCGCTCATCTACACCGACATCGACCGCGACGGCGCGATGCAGGGCCCGAACATCGCGGCGACCGAGGCACTGGCCCGCGCCGTCTCGATCCCGGTGATCGCCTCGGGCGGCGTCTCGCGCATGGAAGACCTGATCGCGCTGCGCGACACCGGGGTCATCGCCGGCGCCATCTCCGGCCGCGCGCTTTATGACGGGGCGATCGACCTGGCCCAGGCGCTGAAGGCGCTCGTGGCCTGACCCGCCTGCTCCTCGTTCGACTTCGTCTCCTCGTCGCATCACCCTGCGAGGAGTGACGAAGTCATCGACGAGCAGCCCACTGGTCCTTTCCCCGCCTCCGGACTAGAAGGACGTGACCCAAGCGGAAGTGCCCATGCTGAAGACCCGCATCATCCCCTGCCTCGACGTGGCCGACGGCCGCGTGGTGAAAGGCGTCAACTTCGTCGACCTGATCGACGCCGGCGACCCGGTCGAGGCCGCGAAGGCCTATGATGCGGCCGGGGCCGACGAGCTTTGCTTCCTCGACATCATGGCGACCGAGGACAACCGGGCCACCATGCTCGACCTCGTGACCCGCACCGCCGAGCAATGTTTCATGCCGCTGACCGTCGGCGGCGGGGTGCGGACGCCCGAGGACGTGCGCAAGCTTCTCCTGGCGGGGGCCGACAAGGTCAGCTTCAACTCCGCCGCCGTGGCCGACCCCGAGGTGGTGGCCCGCGCCGCCGACCGTTTCGGCAGCCAGTGCATCGTGGTGGCCATCGACGCCAAGACGGTTTCGCCGGGCAAATGGGAGATCTTCACCCACGGCGGCCGCCGCGCCACCGGGATCGATGCCGTCGCCTTCGCCCGCACCGTCGCCGCGAAGGGGGCGGGAGAGATCCTGCTGACCTCGATGGACCGCGACGGCACGAAACAGGGCTTCAACCTCCCCCTCACCCGCGCCATCGCCGATGCCGTCGACATTCCCGTCATCGCCTCGGGCGGCGTCGGCACGCTGGACCACCTGGTCGAGGGCATCACCCAAGGCCACGCCTCCGCCGTCCTCGCCGCCTCGATCTTCCACTTCGGCACCTTCACCATCGGTCAGGCCAAGGCCCACATGGCCGCCGCCGGCATCCCCGTGAGGTTGTCATGAGCCTGGAACGTCTCGCCGCCACCATCGTTGCCCGCAAGGGGGCCGATCCGGAAACCTCCTGGACCGCGAAACTGCTGGCCAAGGGGCCGGAGAAATGCGCCGAGAAGTTCGGGGAGGAGGCGGTCGAGGCGATCATCGAGGCGGTGAAGGGCGACCGCGCCCGCCTGACGGCCGAGGCCGCGGATGTGCTTTACCATCTCCTCGTCATGCTTGCCGCGCGCGACGTGACCCTTGCCGAGGTGCTGGCGGAACTCGACCGCCGCGAAGGCACCTCGGGGATTGCCGAAAAAGCCAGGCGCTGACCGATTTCCTCGAAGAAATCGGACCGGAGCCGTCAAGGGCTTTGAATAATCCCGGCGCTACAGCCCCAGCCGCGGGATCTCGATCGCCGGGCAGCGGTCCATCACCGCCTTGAGCCCCGCCGCCCTGGCCCGCGCGGCCGCCGCCGCGTCCACCACGCCCAGCTGCATCCAGACCACCTTGGCCCCGGCGGCAATCGCCTCGTCCACCACGCCGCCCGCTTCCTCGCTGCGGCGGAAGATGTCCACCATGTCGACCGGCCCCGCCTCGGCCAGGCTGGCCACCACCGTCTCGCCCAGCGCCACCTGGCCCGCCTGGCCGGGGTTGACCGGAATCACCCGGTAGCCGCGTGCCTTGAGGAAGGCGGCGACCCGGTGGCTGGGCCGATCGGGTTTCGGCGACCAGCCCACCAGCGCGATGGTCTTGGTCGAGGTCAGGATCTCGCGGATCTCGGAATCGGTCGGCATGATACCCCCTGAATGAAAAAGGGTGCCGGGGAATTACCCCAGGCACCCAGTCGCGGAACGAGGGACAGTGAAGTCAAGGACGGGGTTCCGGTCCCGTGCCTCCTTACTGTCATTTAGGAATCTGAACGCCCGGTTAAAGGTCCGTCGCAGAGTCGTGATCATCCCCGCGTCGCGGCATACAGCGACACGGCGGCGGCGTTCGAGACGTTGAGGCTGCCGAAGGCCCCGGCAAAGGGGATGCGGGCCAGCACGTCGCAGGTCTCGCGCGTCTTCTCCCGCAGCCCCGGCCCTTCCGCGCCGAGGACAAGGGCGATCGGCCTGCCGTTCGCGCCCGCCACCGCCTGATCCAGCGTCACCGGGGCCTCGCCGTCCAGCCCGATCAGGGTGAAGCCCATGTCGCGCAGGGCTTCCATCGCCTCGGCCAGGTTCGTCACCTTCAGATAGGGCTGCCGCTCCAGCGCGCCGCTCGCGGTCTTGGCCAGCGCCCCCGTCTCCGGCGCCGAATGGTGCTTCGGCGCGATCACGGCCCGCGCGCCGAACACCTCGGCCGAACGCAGGATCGCACCGACGTTGTGCGGGTCGGTCACCCGGTCGAGAAGGACCACCAGCGGCAGGCCCTCGCCCGCCGCACAGACATCGGCGAACTTGCCCCAGTTCAGGGGCTTCACCTCGACCGCCGCGCCCTGGTGGACCGAGCCTTCGTCGATCGGCACGTCGAAGCGGCGCGGCTCGACCACTTCCGGGGCCATCCCCGAGGCCGCGACCGCCGCCTCCAGCTTGTCGAGCGCGTTCTTCGTCAGCACCAGGCGCAGTTTCTCGCGCTTCGGATTCATCAGCGCGTCGCGCACCGCATGCAGGCCGAAAAGCCAGACGGTCTCCCGCGCCTCGCGCCGCTCGCCGCGTTCCTTCTCGACCACCCAGGCCGGTTTCTTTCCGCCCGCCGCCATGTCCCGACCCCATGAAAACCAGCCGGGACCTTTGCGCGGGCCTGCCCCCCGATGCAAGCCGAAAACTTGCCTGACCACCCTTGACGCCCCCCGCCCCCTTGGGTAGACCCACCCCCGGCGGGCGACGAGCTGCAAGGTGCGGCAGGGGACTGTAACTCCCCCGGGGCGACCCACGCCTGGTTCGATTCCAGGGTCGCCCACCATTCCATCGAATGGTGTACTACGGTTCCGGCCCCGCTCAACCGGCCTTGCGCGGGCACGGGTGCTTTAGCCGTCCGGGCTCGGCAGCGGTACCGCCAGGTCGTAAAGCCAGTTGAAGGCAAAGGCGTAAACCAGGTAGAAACCGGCCAGCGAGACGTCCATCAGGAAAGCCTCCCACAGCGGCACCGCCAGATACCAAGCGATGAACGGGACCAGGAGAATCAGCAGTCCCGCCTCGAACAGCACTGCATGGACGGCCCGAAGGCGCAGCGATTTCTTCAGGCCGAGGCCCAGGCGGAGCAGCGCAACGTCGAAGACCAGGTTGTAGCCATAGTTCCACAGCATCGCCAGGGTGGTGCTGACCAGGGCCACCACACCGAAATGCCCGACATCCACGTCGAAGACCAATCCGCCCAGGGGCGCGACCAGGGCCAGCGCGATCAACTCGAACAGGATCGCGTGGCGCAGGCGGTCGCGCGGGGTTCGCATCTGCACCTTGCCGGCCATGGTTCCCGCCCCCAGCGGCGGGTCCGTCCCGCCGCCCGGCACCCTAGCTCTTGCGGCCGGGGCCGCAAGCCCGCTGCGCTTTCTCTTGCGGCGCGGCTTCCGGAATGCGACACCCTCGGTCACACCACGGGGTCCGCCATGTCTTTCTCTATCCATTTCACCCATGCCATCACCCGCCGCCCGGCGGCCTCGATCACGCGCGGCCTGCGCGCGGTGGATACCGGCAACCCCGACCTCGCGCTGATGCAGGCGCATCACGACAGCTATGTCGCCACCCTGCGCGAGACCGGGGCCAGGGTGATCGAACTGCCGCCGCTGGAGACCTATCCCGACAGCGTCTTCGTCGAGGATACCGCGCTCTGCCTGCCGCAGGGGGCGGTCGTCATGCGCCCCGGCGCCCCCTCGCGGCTGGGCGAGGCGGCGGAAATGGCGCCGCATCTGCGCGCGCTTTACGGCGAGGTGGTCGGGATCACCGGCGCGGAGAGCTTCATCGAGGGCGGCGACATCCTGGTCACCGAACGCGAGATCCTCGTCGGCCGCTCGGCCCGGACCAATGCCGCGGGCATCGCCGAGCTGGCGGGGCTGGTCGCCCCCTGGGGCCACAAGCTGCGCGAGGTGCATACGCCCCCCGGAGTGCTGCATTTCAAGACCGACTGCTCACTCCTGGACGTGGACACGATCCTGTCCACCACGCGCCTCTCGGCCTCGGGCTGCTTCGATGGCTACCGGGTGATCGACGTCGCCGAGGGCGAGGAGGCGGCCGCCAACACGATCCGCTTCAACGACCTGGTGCTGATGCCCGCCGGTTTTCCCCGCACCCGCGACGCCATCCTGGCGGCGGGCTATACCGTGCGCGAGATCGGCAATTCGGAATGCGCCAGGCTGGACGGCGGCATGTCCTGCCTGTCGCTACGGTTCACCCCCCGGAAATGAGCTTCAACATCCTCGCCGTCGGGCAGGCCGGGCGGCTGGAGTTCGAGGCGATCCTGCTCGCGGCCTCGCTGCGCCAGTCCGATCCCGGCTTTCCGGGCCGCCTGTTCATCGCCGAGCCGCAGCCGGGCGGCGCATGGCCGGGCGACCCGCGCCTGTCCGACCGCGCCCGGGCGATCCTGACCGGGCTTGGCGCCGAGATCCTGCCCTTCGAGGCGCGGGTCTTCGGCGCCGACTATCCCCAGGGCAACAAGATCGAGGCGCTGCCGGCCCTGCCCGAGGCGCCGTTCCTGTTCCTGGACACCGATACGCTGATCACCGGGCCGGTCTCGGCCATCGCCTTCGACTTCTCCCGCCCCTCGGCCTCGATGCGGCGCGAGAATACCTGGCCGGCGGTGGAGCTTTACGGGCCCACCCCGAGCCAGACCTGGAAATCGCTGTATGACCGTTTCGGCCTGGACTTCGACGCCTCGCTCGACCCGCGCCAGCCCGAGGACTACTGGCAACGCTTTCTCTACTTCAACGCGGGCTGGTTCTTCCACGAAAGCCCGTCCCGCTTCGGCGGCCGCTTCCTTGCCTGGGCCAGAGAGATCCGCGACAACCCGCCCGCGGAACTGGTCTGCCAGGAGCTTTTCCCCTGGCTGGACCAGATCACCCTGCCGCTGGTGCTGCATTCCTTCGGCGGCGGCCGTCCGGGGCCGGAACTTGCCGCACTGGACGGCGCTGCCACCTGCCACTATCGCACCCTGCCGCTCCTCTATGCGCGGGAAAGCGACCGCGCCGTCGCGGTGTTGGAGGCAGTCGCCCGCGACAAGGCGCTGCGTCCCGCCTTGCGCGACTGGGAGGCGCTGCGGCTGATGGTCTACCAGAACCGCGGCCGCAAGGTGCGCGCGCTTTTCGACCGCGACCACCTGCCCCACCGCGAGCAGGCGATCCGCAACACGCTGAAACGCGAGGGCTTCTGGCTGCGCTAGGCTCAGCGGCCCGGAACCACGCAATCGGCGGCATCCAGCTTCTGCACCGGATCGGTCGGGCCGCACTGGTCGCCCCCGACCGGATACTGCCCGGTCTCCGCACAGGCCGTAAGGCTAAGGAGTGCCGCAAGAAGTCCGATCGTCACAATCCCTTTCATCGCCATCCTCCGAAGCACGCGAATTGCCCGCCCAGACTGACCCGACCGGCACACCGCCGCATTGACGCAAATCAACCGTCCGGCGGCGTAGGATGCGCTACAGCCCACCTCGCACGGCGGCCGGAAGGATTTCCCTCCGATCCCCCGAACCAAGCCATTGATTTCCCTATCATCATCCTTCACCACCCGCCCCCGTTGCGCCTGCCCGCATCCTTGCATACCCTGCCGCCAGATACGGGAGGACCCCATGACCGACAGACCCCTTGGCTTCGAAACCCTCGCCATCCACGCTGGCGCCGAGCCCGACCCCGCCACCGGGGCCCGGCAGATTCCGATCTACCAGACCACGGCCTACGTCTTCCGCGACGCCGAACATGCGGCCAGGCTGTTCAACCTGCAGGAAGTCGGCAACATCTATTCCCGCCTGACCAACCCCACCGTCTCGGCGCTGGCGAACCGGGTCTGCGCGCTGGAAGGCGGGGCCGGGGCCATCGCCTGTTCCTCGGGCCATGCGGCGCAGATCATGGCGCTGTTCCCGCTGATGCAGCCGGGGCGCAACGTCGTCGCCTCGACCCGGCTTTACGGTGGCACGATCCAGCAGTTCTCGAACACGATCCGCAAGTTCGGCTGGTCGGCGAAATTCGTCGACTTCGACGATCCCAAGGCGATCGAGGCCGCGATCGACGGCGACACCCGCGCGCTGTTCTGCGAGACGATCTGCAATCCCGGCGGCGCGATCTCGGACATTCCCGCCATCGCCCGCGTGGCGAACCAGGCCGGCATCCCGCTGATCGTCGACAACACCACCGCCAGCCCCTATCTCTGCCGCCCGATCGACCTGGGCGCGACCATCGTCGTGCATTCGGCCACCAAATACCTGACCGGCAACGGCACCGTCACCGGCGGGATCGTGGTCGACTCGGGCAAGTTCGACTGGTCGGCCAGCGACAAGTTCCCCTCGCTTTCGCAACCCGAACCCGCCTATCACGGCCTTGTCTTCCACCCGACGCTGGGCGGGATGGCCTATACCTTCCACTCCATCGCCATCGGCCTGCGCGACCTCGGCATGACGATGAACCCGCAGGGCGCGCATTACACGCTGATGGGGATCGAGACGCTGGCACTCCGGATGCAGCGCCATGTCGAGAACGCGAAGATCGTGGCCGAGTGGCTGGAGCAGGATCCGCGGGTCGGCTCGGTCACCTGGCCGGGACTGAGATCCTCGCCCTACTACCATCTGGCGCAGAAGATCACCCCCAAGGGCCCCGGCGCGCTGTTCACCTTCACGGTGAAGGGCGGCTATGAGGCCTGCGTCCGGCTGATCGACAATGTAAAGCTGTTCAGCCATGTCGCGAACCTGGGCGATACCCGCAGCCTGATCATCCATCCGGCCTCGACCACCCACCGGCAACTGTCCGAGGAGGCGCAGATCAAGGCCGGCGCCGCGCCGGATTCGGTGCGGCTCTCGATCGGGATCGAGAATGTCGAGGACATCATCGCCGATCTCGACCAGGCGCTGTCCAAGGCCTGAGCCCTCGCGGCGCGGAGGTCAGCCCCCCGGGGCGGCCTCCAGCGGCGGCAGCGCGATGACGCCCTTCGGCAGCGGCCGAAGCCAGGCGACTTCGGCCGTCAGGCTGACCGGCGCCGCCTCGGACCAGTCCACCGCAAGGCGCTGGATCCGGCAGAACAGCCCCTCCTCGGGGCAGGCGGCCTGCGCCTGGGCAAGGGCGACGGCAAGCGCGGCCTCGGGGGATTCCGTGCCCTCGGCACCGGGGTCGAGGTCCAGGGTCCGGCGGGCTCCGGTCAGGACATGGGTGCCAAGGTCCGGCAGTTCCTCGGCCTCGGGCTTCAGGCGGAACACCAGCTCGATGCGGAACCTCGCCGTGCCTTCCAGCGGATCGACGCTGCCCGCCTCGACCCGCGCCCGGTTCACCGCGCAATCGGCGGCCAGGGTCGTGGTCATTTCCTTGCACAGCATCCCGGCCAGCATCGGGGCGCGGATGTCGGCCAGGACCTGCAGATAGGGCGCATCGGGCAGTTTCTCGCCCTGGACCAGCAGATCGGCCAGATGCGCATCGCGCAGCACGGTGACCGTCCGGGCCGGCATGAAGCGATCCTGCCGCAGGAAGGCCAGCGCCTCGTCCTGCGGCACCAGCCCGCCCGAGGGCGAGATCAGCCAGCCCTGCCGGGGCATCCCCGGCGGCGGCGGCGGCAGTTCGGCCTCGGCCCGCGGCGGGGGAGAGCGGAAATGCTTCCAGCCGGCCGTGCCGAAGCCCACGGCCATCAGCAGCAGGCCGGATGCGATCAACAGGCGCGGCATCAGAAGCTTGCCCCCTGCCGAAGGTAGTCCAGATCGCCAAAGGCGAAGGTCAGGGCGATGGCCTTCACCCGCGCCGCGAAATTCTCGCCCTTGCCGGCCTGGCCCCGGATCTCGAAGAACTGGTCCTGGGTCGCGCGGATCCTTGCGCCGTTGATCGGGGCGTAGCTCGCCTTCGGGCCCTCGGCCCCCGGAACCGGGCCGACCAGCGAGATCGTGCCCCGGTCGAACCCGATCCGGCTGGAGGAGGCCGCGACCCCGAAGGCATCCAGAAACCAGCGGTCATAGGCCTCGGCCCCGGACGACATGCCCTCGGACCCATAGGCCGGATGGATGCCGCAGCTTGCCAGGTCCGCATCCAGGATGACCTCGACCGGCACGACCGGGTCCAGGTTGGCGATCCCGGCCTGGGTGCCGCCCAGCAGGATCACCCGCTCGATCCGGGCGCCGGGGGCAAGGTGCAGGTTCCACATCCGGTTGCCCGCGCCCGTCTCGAGGACCAGGTAGACCGGGGCCGAGGTTTCGGTCACCGCGACGTCATAGGCCTCATAGCCGGGACCGGAGAGATCCGGCATCGCGGCATTTCCGGTCTGGCGATAGTGATCGACCAGACGCTGCACCCCGGCGGCAAGGTCGCTGTCGTCGTAGGTGGACAGCGCCAGCCCGATCCCGCTGGTCCCGGCGGTGACATGTCCGAAATGCGTCCCCTCCTGCGGCGGAGTCGGGCGGCAACCCATGATCGGGCGGATCGTCGTGACCTCGGCCGGGATGTCGGCTGCGGCCCGAGTGGTATAGCCGGCCACCACATCCCCGATGAAGACCGGCCGATTGCCCGCCCCGGCCGCTATCGGCCCCACGGCGACAAGGCCGTCGGCGCCCTCTTGCAGGAAGTCCTGCGGCCTCTGGCCCGAACGGCCATGAAGGCCGAAGACGCCCGCGCTTTCCAGATAGTCCAGCGCCTGGCGAGGCAGGATCCGCTCCAGCGGGCCGGGACCGCCCAGCACCAGCGCCACCGCCGCAAACACGGCAGTGCCAAGGATGGCCAAGCTGATCCGACGCACCATTAACCTCGCTCCCGCCTTCCGACGCTGTCTTGCCGAAAACTTGGGCAAAATCAGGCCGAAACGGCGGTGCAGTTGCGGTTTCGGCCGGATCCCGTCACTCGGCGATCTCGTAGAAGATCGTGACCGAGGCCGCCACATCCATCGCACCCGCCGCCACCGGCACCGGGGCCGCCGCAAGCTCGGCCTTGTACATCGGCACCGGCCCGCCCTCCGGCGCGCCCTCGCTGATCGAGAGGATGCGGCCCAGCTTCACCCCCGCCGCCGCGGCCAGAAGCTCGGCCCGTGCCCTTGCATCGGCCACCGCCTCCTTGCGCGCCTCGTCCAGAAGCGGGTCGGGATCGGCAACGCCGAAGCTCAGCCCGTTCAGCGTGTTGGCCCCGTCCTGCACTGCCGCGTCCAGCACCGGACCCAGGCCCGCCAGGTCGCGGATCGTCACCGTCAGCAGGTTCGCCGCGACATAGCCCGAGATCGCCGGCGTGCCGCTGTCATAGCCGGTCCAGTTCGGGTTGACCGACAGGTTCGAGGTCTGCATGTCCCGCGCCTCGACCCCGGCCGCGGTCAGCCGCGCCATCACCGCCTCCATCGCGGCGGAGTTGGCGGCCAGCGCGGCCACCGCCGTCTCGCCCTGCGTGGTCACCCCGATCGAGAGGGTGGCGATGTCGGGGGCCGCCTCGACCGTGCCGGTGCCGGTCACGTTGATCATCGGCACCCGCGCCTCCTCGGCCATGGCAGGGGCTGCAAGCGGCAGGGCAAGGGCGGCCGCAAGGGCAAGGGCAGTGAGTTGGCGCATCGGGTTTCTCCTTGGTTCGGCGCAGGTTTTCGGGTTTGTGACGTCGCAGGCAAGCCGATCCTTGGCCCTTTCCCTTTCTTTCGGCGAAAAGCTGCTGTAGTTCTGCGCCACCCCCGCGCGGCAAGTTCCCGCGCTTTCATTTTCCGTGCTAGACCCGCCGCATGAAACCGACTTTCGCACTTGATCTCACCCGCGACGTCGTGGGCCTTCTGCATCGGACGCCGAAAGGCTGGCTGCCGCTGGGCGAGGTGGCCTTCGACGCCCCCGACCTGGACGAGGCGCTGGCCTATCTGCGCAAGACCGCGCTCGGTCTCTCTCCGCTGGGAATGGCCACCAAGATCGTCCTGCCCAACAGCCAGATCCTCTATACCGAGGTCAATGCCCCCGGCCCCAGCCGCGACGAGAAGCGCCGCCAGATCGCCGCCGCGCTTGAGGGGCGGACGCCCTATGCCGTGGACGACCTGGTGTTCGACTGGTCCGGCAAGGGCGCGACCGTGAAGGTCGCCGTCGTGGCGCGCGAGACCCTGGAGGAGGCCGAGGGCTTCGCGACCCGGCACCGGCTGAACCCGGTCGGCTTCGTCGCGATCCCCGAGGATGGCAGCTTCGTGGGCGAGCCGTTCTTCGGCCAGACCGATGCCGCCGCCGCCATCCTTGCCGAAGGCGAGACGGTCGAGAAGGACCGCGAGCCGGTCTCGATCCTGCAACGCGACCTGCCCGTCGCCCCTCCCCCGGCGCGCGCGCCTGCCGTCGCCGAAACGCCGCCGATGGCCGAGGTTCCGCCCGTGGCGGAGGAGCCGGCCGTGGTGGAGGAGCCGGCCCCCCCGCCGGCCGAAGCCGCGATCGCCGCGGACGACAGCCCTCCCGGTCCGGACGAGGCGCGGACCGCCGACCTGCCGCCCGCACCGGACCTGCCCGCGGCCCCCGTGCCCGAGGCAGAGCCGATCGCGGAAGATCTCGCCCGGCCCGCACCCGAGCCCGCCCGCCGGCCCGAGCCGACGCCCGAACCCGCGCCCGAACCCGCGCCGGTCGTGGAACCTGTCGCGGCAATGCCCGCCGCCCCGGAACCTGCGACCCCGCGCGTCGACGAGGTCGAGGAAGCCCCCTTCGCCGAGGTCGCCGACGAGGATGCGCCTCCCGCCCCGCCGCCGGTGGTGCCGAAGCCCAGCGTGACCGCGCCGGAGCTGGAGGATGAAATCCCGCCCGCCCCGCCCTCGGCGGCGCTGATGGCCTTTGCCAGCCGCCGCTCCGGGACCCAAGGCGCGGCGCCCTCCTCCGCCCCGCCGGTCGCCGCCCCGCCCCGCGGGGCCGAGGCCACGCTGCGCCCCGGGGCCGTGCCGCCAGCGGCCAGCCGGCCCGCGCCCGCCACCAAGGGCTTTCAGGGCCTGGTCACCGCCCCCACGATTCCCGGCACGCGCAGCAAGCCAAAGCTGAAGCCGGGCACCGAGATCCCGCGTCCGGCGATGCCGGGCCCGACCACGGTGAAATCGCCCTCGCGCCCCGGCGGAACCTTCGGGGCCGCCGCACCGACGCGCGGGCGGACCGGGATCGTCTTCACGGTCCTGGTGGCGCTCCTTCTGTTGTTCCTCGCGCTGATCGCCGCCTGGTCGTCCTACTACCTCGCGGGCGGCGACCCCGGCGCGACCGAGGAAACCGCCATCACCACGGCCGACCCCGGCATCGACGACGAGATGCTGGCCGACATGCAGGACCCCGAGGGCCAGACGGCTCCGCCGGCGGAAGCGGCCGGTGCCGCGCCGGAGGCCGACCCCGCTGCGGTGAATCTGGCCCTGGAGGAAGCCGTGCCGGAAGCTGCCCCCGAGGCGGCGACCGAGGCGGCTGCCGCCGAACCCGCGCCCGGGACCGCCGTCGCGACCGAGGTGGCGACCGCCGAGGCCCCGGCCGAGGATCAGGACGAGATCTTCCTCTCCGCCATGGACGCGCCGCCGGCGGCGCTGGATGCCCTGGCGCTGCCCGCCCCGGTCGACCGGGCCGACGCCGCGCCCGCGCCCACGATGCCGCCCCCGGCCTTCGGCACCGTCTACCAGTTCGATGCGAACGGCCTTCTGAAGCCCACGAAAGAGGGGATCGTCAGCCCCGACGGCGTGTTCCTGATCGCGGGCAAGCCGCCGCGCCTGCCGCCCTCGCGCAGCGAAACCGCCGCCGCCCTGGCCGCCGCCGCCCAGCCCGCACCTGCGGCACCCGCAGCCGATCCCGCCGCCGCCACCGCCGCCGATGCCTCGCTGGTGACCGCCGCCGATGCGGCCGAACCTGCCGCCGCTCCCGCCTATGCCGACCCGGCGCTCGCCGAATTCCGCCCCCGCCCCCGGCCCGAGACGCTGGTTCCCCCCGCCACCGGGGATGGAGCCGCGCTGACGCCCGATCCGGCAGCGGCGGCGGAATTCGCCGGTCGCCGCCCCCTGCCCCGCCCCGAGACCGTTCTCGCCGCCGCCGCCGCGGCCAAGCCAGCCGACCTTGGCGCGCAGGGCGCCTCGCTTGCCGCCCAGGCCGAGGCGAACCTGGCCGCCGCCGAGGCGCTGGAGGCGCGGAATCCTTCCATCGTCGCCATCTCGATGCGCCCGGCAGCCCGGCCGAAGGACTTCACCGGCGCGGTCGAGGCCGCCGTCGCCGCCGCCGTGCGCGCGCCCGAACCGCAGGAGGTCGCCGCCGCCGCCCCGGCCCCCGAGGCCAAGCCCGAGGAACTGGACGAGCTGAACGAGCCCGAGACCGCCAGCGCGGCTCCGTCGATCCCGACCAAGGCCAGCGTGGCCAAGCAGGCGACCTTTGCGGATGCGATCAACCTGTCGAAACTGAACCTGATCGGGACCTACGGCACCGACTCGCGCCGGTATGCGCTGATCCGGCAATCGAACGGGCGCTACAAGAAGGTCACGGTGGGGGACAAGATCGACGGGGGGACGATCAAGGCGATCACCGAGACCGAGGTCCGCTATCAGAAGGGCGGGCGGCTGCTCAGCCTGAAGCTGCCGCGAGCGTGACTGTCCACTGCGGACAGCAAATGCGATTCGCTTGAAATCAATGGGTTGGCTGCGGACATTCACCCTTTGTTAGGGACTGGCCGCCCCGCTCGTCGATGACTTCGTCACTCCTCGCCGCCCGGCGACGAGGAGACGAAGTCGAACGAGGAGCATCCGGTCAGGAACCGGCGGCGACTCCGGCCTCGGCGAAGGTTGCCATGCCGGAATGGCAGGCCACCGCGCCCTGCGCCACCCCGATCGCCAGCGCGGCGCCGGACCCCTCGCCCAGACGCAGGCCAAGCGACAGGAGCGGCTCTTTCCCCAGACGCTCCAGCAGGCGGGGATGCGCGCCTTCGGCCGATTGATGCCCGGCGATGCAATGGTCAAGCGCGCCGGGCACCGACCGTTCCAGCACCGCAGCCGCGGCGCAGACGACGAAACCGTCGAGAATCACCGGCACCCGGTGCATCCGCGCCGCGACGATCGCGCCGGTCATCGCCGCCAGCTCGCGACCGCCGAGGCAGCGCAGGACCTCGAGCGGATCGCCCAGCATCGCCGCGTGGCGCGCCACTCCGGCGGCGACGGCGGCCTCTTTCCGGTCAAGGCCCGCATCGTCCACCCCGGTGCCGCGCCCGGCCCAGCCCGCGCCGCCATAAAGCGCCGCGGCCAGCGCGGCGGCGACGGTGGTATTGCCGATCCCCATCTCGCCCGCGACGAACAGGTCAGCCTCGGGATCGACGGCGCCGTAGCCCAGGCGCAGCGCCGCGACGACCTCGGCCTCGGTCATCGCGGGGCCCTGGGTGAAATCGGCGGTCGGGCGCTCCAGCTCCAGCGGGACGACATCCAGCTTCGCGCCGAACGCCTTCGCCAGCTGGTTGATCGCGGCCCCGCCATGGGCGAAGTTCGCCACCATCTGCACCGTGACCTCGGGCGGGAAGGCCGAGACGCCTTGCGCGGTAACGCCATGATTTCCCGCGAAGATCACGATCTGCGGCCGGTCGGCATGCGGCCTGTCGGTGCCCTGCCAGCCCGCCAGCCAGAGCGCCACCCGCTCAAGCCGCCCGAGCGCACCGGGGGGCTTGGTCAACTGGCCGTTCCGCGCCTCCGCCCCGGCCAGCGCCGCCGCGTCCGGTGCGGGCAGGCGGTCGAGGAGGCTGCGAAATTCGGCGAGGGTCTGGAACGGCATCATCTACTCCCGATTGATCCTGAGATGGGTTGGGGCTACCCCATGGCCACAGGCAGGGCCAGCCGGGATGTGCCGCTTTGGGCCCGCTTCGCGACATGGCGTCGGATTGCCGCAGGGTGAACTGGGGGAAACGGAATGTGGGATGATCTTGCCTCGGGCTTTGCGCTGCTGACGCGGCTGCCGATGCCGGATCACCGGGGGACGGGCGCGGCTTCGGCCTGGGCCTGGCCGCTGGTCGGGGCGGCGCTGGGGGCGCTGGCGGCGGCGCTGGCCGGGATCGCGCTGTGGCTGGGCTTCACGCCGGGGGTCACGGCGGCCATGGTGCTGGCGCTGGGGGCGATCCTGACCGGGGGGCTGCACGAGGACGGGCTGTCGGACACGGCGGACGGCCTGTTCGGCGCCTGGACGCGCGAGCGGCGGCTGGAGATCATGAAGGACAGCCGGGTCGGCAGCTATGGCGTGCTGGCGCTGCTGCTGGTCACGCTGGCGCGCTGGTCGGCGCTGGTGACGATCCTCGCGGCCGGAGAGATCTGGGCGCTGGTCGCCGTGGGTGCGCTGGCGCGGTCGCCGATGGCGGCGCTGATGGCCGGCCTGCCGAATGCGCGCGGCACCGGGCTGAGCCATGCCACCGGCCGCCCGCCCAGGGACCGGGTGCTGGCCGGGATCGGGATCGCGGTGCTGATCGCGCTGATCTTCGCCGGGGCCGCCGCGCTGCCGATGGTGGCGCTGGCGGCGCTGGCCGTGCTATGGCTGGCGCGGCTGGCGCTGCGGCGGATCGGCGGGCAGACCGGCGATATCCTGGGCGCGGCGGAGCAACTGGCCGAGGTGGCCTGCCTGGCCGTCCTTGCCGCCAGCGCGGGGTGAGTCTGCGTTCCGCGCACATCCGAAGCTCTGGCATTTGCGCCGGCGCCGCGATACATCGGCGGAACCAGACGCAGGATGCCGCCCATGTCAGACTACTCCGACGCCATCTCCTCGACCGAGGATATCATCGAGGATGCCCGCAACGGGCGGATGTTCATCCTCGTCGATCACGAGGACCGCGAGAACGAGGGCGACCTGGTGATCCCGGCGCAGATGTGCACGCCGCATGCGATCAACTTCATGGCGACGCATGGCCGGGGGCTGATCTGCCTGGCGATGCCGAAGGAACGGATCGACGCCCTGGGCCTGCCGCTGATGAGCCCGAAGAACTCCAGCCGGCACGAGACCGCCTTCACCCTGTCGATCGAGGCGCGCGAGGGGGTGACGACGGGGATCTCGGCCGCCGACCGGGCGCGGACGGTCTCGGTGGCGATCGACCCGACCAAGGGCGCGGCCGACATCGCGACGCCGGGCCATATCTTCCCGCTGCGCGCCCGCGAGGGCGGGGTGCTGGTGCGGGCGGGCCATACCGAGGCGGCGGTGGACGTCAGCCGCCTGGCCGGGCTGAACCCCAGCGGCGTGATCTGCGAGATCATGAACGACGACGGCACCATGGCGCGGCTGCCGGACCTGATCACCTTTGCCCAGAAGCACGGGCTGAAGATCGGCACGATCAGCGACCTGATCGCCTATCGCCGCCGGCATGACAACCTGATCACGGAAAAGGCGGTGAAATCGGTCTCCTCGGCGCATGGCGGCGACTGGCTGATGCGGGTCTTTGCCGACGAGACCCATGGCGACGAGCATGTGGTGCTGTCGAAGGGCGACCTCGCGGCACCCGGCCCGGTGCTGGTGCGGGTCCATGCGCTGAACCCGCTGGAGGATGTTCTGGGCGTGGGCGGCGGCGGCGAGCTGCCGGCGGCGATGCGGATCATCGCGGCCGAGGGGCGCGGGGTGGTGGTGCTGTTGCGCGACACGACGATGAAGATGGTGACGCCGGGCGAACATTCGCCGCAGACGTTGCGGCAATATGGCGTGGGGGCGCAGATCCTCTCCGCGCTGGGGCTGTCGTCGATCACGCTGGTGACGAATTCCGCCGCGCCGAAGTTCGTGGGGCTGGATGCCTACGGGCTGACCATCGCGGGCACCCATCCGATCAAGGAGTGATCCCATGGCCGGGACCGAGACGCATTACACCCTGCCCCTGCCCGGCTTCGACAAGCCGGTAAAGCTTTTGATCGTGGTGGCGCCCTACTACAAGGACATCGCCGACAACCTGATCGCGGGCGCGCGCGCGGTGGGCGCGGCCTGCGGGGCCGAGGTCGACCTGGTCGAGGTCCCCGGCGCGCTGGAGGTGCCCTCGGCCATCGCCATGGCGCAAAGGCTGGCGGAATATGACGGCTATGTCGCGCTGGGTTGCGTGATCCGGGGCGAGACGACGCATTACGACACGGTCTGCAACGATTCCAGCCGCGCGCTCAGCCTGCTGGGGTTGCAGGGGGCCTGCATCGGCAACGGCATCCTGACGGTGGAGAACCGCGCCCAGGCCGAGGTGCGGGCGGATCCCTCGGGCCAGGACAAGGGCGGCGGGGCGGCGGCGGCGGCCTTGCACCTGATCGCGCTTTCGCGCAAATGGGCCGGAAAATCCAAGGGGATCGGCTTTCGGGCATGACGGACAAGGGGCAGCAGAAGCGCCAGATGAAATCGGCCGCGCGGCTTTACGCCGTACAGGCGCTTTTCCAGATGGAAGTCTCGGGCCAGACGGTCGAGGCGGTGACGCGCGAGTTCGAGACGCACCGTCTTGGCGCGACCTATGACGAGGGCGAGTTCGCCGAGGGCGATGTCGACCATTTCCGCGCCGTCGTGGGCGCGGCGGTGAACTGGCAGGCGAAGATCGACCAGATGACCGACCGGGCGCTGGTCGCGGCCTGGCCGATCGACCGGATCGACCCGGTGCTGCGCGCGCTGTTCCGCGCGGCGGGGGCGGAGCTGGTGGACATGGCGACGCCGCCCAAGGTCACGATCACCGAATATGTCGACGTGGCGAAAGCCTTCTTCCCCGAGGGCAAGGAGCCGAAGTTCGTCAACGCCGTCCTCGACCACATGGCGCGCGAGGCCAAGCCCGGGGCCTTCTGATGCGTCGAAGGGATGACGAACCCGATGATATGGAGCCGGTGACATGCGTCTGCTTTCCCTTGCCGCCCTTCTGGCCGTGACCACCACGGCCGCCTGCGCCCAGGACCCCGTCGGGGTCGACTGGCGGCTCGTCTCGGTCGACGGGGTGGCGGTCGACTATCGCGCCACCTTGCGGATCGAGGCGGACGGGACGCTGGCCGGGAAGGCGCCGTGCAACAACTGGTCAAGCCTGAACGGGGCAACCCTGCCGGAGCTGAAGCTGCAAGGCATCCGGGCGACGCGGATGGCCTGCGACAGTCTGGCGGATGAGGCGGCCTTCTTCGCCGCGCTGGAGGCGATGAGCCGGGCCGAGGTGACCGAAGGCGGGCAGCTGGTGCTGACAGGACCGGAAGGGCAGAGTCTGGAATTCGGCAGCGACGCGGCCGAGTGATCCCCGGTCCGGAAGCCGGGCGGATCGCCCACCCGCGCCGGTGGGGACAGTTGCGGAACCCTCGCGCGGGGTGGGTGGTTCCTCCGTCCTGCCGGCGCTCTTCGGGCGCCGGGCGATTCGCCCTAAGGACGGGAGGCGTCGAAGAGTCTGGCGGCGCGGTCGAAGAATCGGCGGCGGACCTCGTGGCCTTCCATCATGATCTCGTGCTCGGCCCCGGGATAGATGTCCAGCTCGCCCCCCGGCCAGCGGGCCATCCGCAGATGCACCGGGGCCAGGTCCACCACCTTTTCGCCCGACCCCATGGCGCAGATCGCCGGCAGGTCCGGCGCGGGCCGCGTGGCGAGTGCCGCGCATTCGCGCAGCGCCGCGCGCAGCCAGGCGATCGACGGCCCGCCCAGCGCCAGCCCGGGCACCGCATGCAATTGCGCGGCCATATACTCCCACATCTCGCGGTCGGTGGTCAGCACATTGCCCTCGAAGGGCGCGGTCAGGATGTAGGACTCGCCCCCCGTCGTCGGGGCATAGCGATGGGCATAGCGCAGGGGGCCGGCCAGCGCCGAGACCACATGCGCCACCGGACGCAGCCAGGCGGCCATCGAGATCCCCCACATCGGCGCCGAGAACACCGCCGAGCGGAACGGCAGGCCGCGCATCAGGCCGCGCAGGCCGATGCAGCCGCCCATGGAATGGGCCAGGATATGCCAGGGCTCGGGCAGGCCGGCCTGCCGGGCGGCGGCCAGCATCGCGTCGAAATCCTGCTGGTATTCCGCGAAATCGCCGACATGACCCGCCATCGGATCGGGCAGCGCCCGGTCGGCCAGGCCCTGGCCGCGCCAGTCGATGGTGATGACCGACCAGCCCCGCGCGATGAGGTCGCCCGCGGCGCGGCCGTATTTCTCGACGCATTCGGTCCGGCCGGGCAGCAGGAACACCGTCCCCTTCGTCCCGCCCTGCCACCAGGCCAGCCGGATCCGCACAGCACCCGCCCGCGCCCAGACCGCGACCGCGCCCGGCGGCGCATCGGCGATCCCTTCGTGGAAGGGCGCAGGCGTCAGCCCCTGGATCACCCCAGCACCGCGCCAAGCTTCATCGCCTGGCCCATGCTGCCGTCCACCTTCAGCTTGCCGGTCATGAAGGCCATGGTCGGATTCATCGCACCGTCGAGGATGGCGCGGAACACATCGGCCTCGGCCGTGAGGGTCACGTCGGCCTCGTCATCCCCGGCGCGGACGCCGGCGTGGTCGAGCATGATCGCCCCCTCGCCCGGGATGACGAACTTGGCCACCCCGTCATAGCCGCCCGACAGTTTCGCCGACAGTGCCTTTACCGCCGCATCGATCAGTTCGCTCATCGCATCTCTCCTTCGTGACCCGGGCGCCACTGGCAATCTCGCGCGGATCGGTTACCTTCACGTTATGGGTGTCCGTGCCGCCATTCTCAATCGTATCGTTGCGGCACTTGTTCCGCTTTTCCTGACTTGCGGCCTGGCCGCGGCCGGGGATAGCGCCCGGCTGGACGATCTGTTCACCCGGTTGCAGACCGCCACGCCCGCAGAGGCCGCCCGGATCGAGAGCGAGATCTGGATCGAATGGTCAAAATCGGGGTCGCCCGCGATCGACCTTCTGTTGCAGCGCGGGCGCGATGCGCTGGAACTGGGCGACACCGGGCAGGCGATCGCGCATTTCACCGCCGTCATCGACCATGACCCCGATTTCGCCGAGGGCTGGAACGGGCGGGCCACGGCCTATTTCCAGGCGGGGGAGTTCGGGCCCTCGCTTGCCGACATCGCGCATGTGCTGACGCTGAACCCGCGCCATTTCGGGGCGCTGGCGGGCTTGGGCGCGATCTTCGAGGACAGCGACCGGCCGGACAAGGCGCTGGCGGCCTATCGGGCGGCGCTGGCGATCCATCCGCATCTGGAGGGCATCCCCGAAGCGGTGGAGCGGCTGGAGACCGAGGCCGAGGGGCAGGAGCTTTAACCGATGGACGCCCAGCGGCGGGTGACGGCGGTCCTTGGACCGACCAACACCGGCAAGACCCACCATGCGATCGAGCGGATGCTGGCGCACCGCACCGGCGTCATCGGCCTGCCGCTGCGGCTGCTGGCGCGCGAGGTCTATGACCGGATCGTCGCCCGCGTCGGCCCTTCGGTCGTGGCGCTGGTGACGGGCGAGGAACGGATCGTTCCGGAGCGGACGCAATACTGGGTCTGCACCACCGAAGCGATGCCGCTGGAGATCGGCGCGGATTTCGTCGCCGTGGACGAGATCCAGCTTTGCGCCGATGCCGACCGGGGGCATGTGTTCACCGACCGCCTGCTGCGGGCGCGCGGGCTGAACGAGACGCTGTTCCTGGGGTCCGACACGATGCGCGGCGCGATTGCGGCGCTGGTGCCGCATGTCACCTTCCTGCGCCGCGACCGGCTGTCGACGCTGGCCTATACCGGGTCGAAGAAGATCAGCCGGATGCCGCCCCGGTCGGCCATCGTCGGCTTCTCGGTCGAGAATGTCTATGCGATCGCCGAGCTGATCCGGCGCCAGAAGGGCGGCTGCGCGGTGGTGATGGGCGCGCTGTCCCCGCGCACGCGGAATGCGCAGGTCGCGCTCTACCAGAACGGCGACGTGGATTATCTGGTGGCGACCGATGCCATCGGCATGGGGCTGAACCTCGACATCAAGCATGTGGCGTTTTCGGCGACGGCCAAGTTCGACGGGCGGCGGATGCGCGCCCTTTATCCGCAGGAGCTGGCGCAGATCGCGGGCCGGGCGGGCCGCCATACCGAGGACGGCACCTTCGGCGTCACCGGCGAGGCGCGGCCCTTCGACGAGGATCTGGTAGAGGCGATCGAGAGCCACCGCTTCGCCCCGGTCAGAAAGCTGCACTGGCGCAACGAATCGCTGGAATTCGGCAGCGCCGAGCGGCTGATCCGCAGCCTGGAGGAGCCGACCTCGAACGACTGGCTGACCCGCGCGCGGGACGCCGACGACCTGCTGGCGCTGAAGGCGCTGGCCGCCATGCCCGAGGTGCGGGAGCGGCTGACCGAACCGAAGCGCGTGCAGCTTCTCTGGGACGTCTGCCGCATTCCGGACTTCCGGTCCTCCTCCGGCACGGAACATGCCGCCCTGCTGGCGCGGATCTACGAATTCCTGGTCGGCAGGGGCCTTGGCGGGGGGCGGATCCCCTCGGACTGGCTGGCGCAGGCGGTGAAACGGATCGACCGGACCGAGGGCGACATCGACGCCCTGTCGCGCCGCCTGGCCTATATCCGGACCTGGACCTATGTCACTCAGCGGAAAAACTGGGTCCAAGACGAAAGCCATTGGCGCGAGGAAACCCGCGCTGTAGAAGACCGCCTGTCGGATGCCCTGCATGCGGCATTGACGCAACGATTTGTCGACCGGCGGACTTCTGTCCTGCTTCGCCGGTTGAAGCAGAAGGAGGCTCTGGTGGCCGAAGTGAACGACAAGGGCGAAGTGACGGTCGAGGGCGAGTTCGCCGGCCGGCTGGAAGGATTCCGCTTCCGCCAGGATGCCAGCGCGACGGGCGATGCCGCGCGCACGCTGGCGCAGGCCGCGCTCCAGGCGCTGAAGCCCGAGTTCCACCTGCGCGCCGACCGTTTCTACAACGCGCCGGATACCGAGCTGGACTTCACCGAACAGGGCGGCCTGATGTGGGGCAGCAATGCCGTTGGCAAGCTGGTCAAGGGCGCCGAGCCCGCGAAACCGGCGGTCGAGGCCTTCGTCGATGAGGAAGCCGGTCCCGAGGTCGCCGAAAAGGTGCGCCGTCGCCTGCAGCACTTCATCGACCGCAAGGTCGCGGCCCAGTTCGACCCGCTTCTGGCCATGGGCCGGGACGAGGCGCTGACCGGCCTCGCCCGTGGGTTCGCCTTCCGCCTGACCGAGGCGATGGGCGTCCTGCCGCGCGACGCCGTCGCGACCGAGGTCAAGGAGCTGGACCAGGAGGCGCGCGGGGCGCTGCGCAAGCATGGCGTCCGCTTCGGCCAGTTCACCATCTTCCTGCCCGCCCTGCTGAAGCCCGCCCCCACCCGGCTGCGGCTGGTGCTGTGGTCGCTGTGGAACGGGTTGCAGGAATTCCCGGAATCGCCGCCTCCGGGCCTGGTGACGATCCCGAACGTGGCCGAGGTGCCGAAACAGCATTACACGCTCGCGGGCTATCACCCGGCCGGCGCGCGGGCGATCCGCATCGACATGCTGGAACGCCTGGCCGACATCCTGCGGCAGAAGGACAGCCGCGCGGGCTTCGAGGCGACGCCCGACATGCTGTCGATCACCGGCATGACGCTGGACCAGTTCGCCGACCTGATGGCGGGCCTTGGCTACAAGGGCGAGAAGGCGGAGCGGGTCAAGGTCAAGGCGGCCGAGGCCCCGAAGGCGCCCGAAATCTCCGAGGAAGCCGCCGCCGCCATCGCCGCCGGCGTGCCGATCCCCGAGGAAGTCTCGATCCTCGCCCCGGAACCCGCGCCGGAACCCGAGGCCGCGCCGGAGATGGAATCCTTCTACACCTTCACCTGGGCGCCGAAGCCGCGTCCCCGGCCGGAACGCGGCGGCGACCGTGGCCCCCGGCCCGAGCGGAAGGAGGGCGACCGCCCGCGCGGCGACCGCCCCCGGCGCGAAGCCCAGGGCGAGCGTCCGCAGGGCGATCGGCCGAAACACGACCGGCCCAAGGGCGACCGTCCCGACCGCAAGGGCGGCAAGCCCCCGCGCGAGGAGCGGCAGAAAAGCTTCGAGGCCCGCCCGCCCCGCGCCGAAAAGCCGATCGACCCCGACAACCCCTTCGCCGCGCTCCTCGCGCTCAAGGGCAAGGTCTGATTGGCCGGGCCGTCGGGAAAGCCGAACCCTTCGGCGGCCCCCGGCCTGCGTCTGGACAAATGGCTCTGGCAGGCCCGGTTCTTCAAGAGCCGTGGCCTGGCCGCCGAGATGATCGAATCCGGCGCGGTCCGGGTGAACGGCACCCGCGTCACCCGCCCCGGCCGCGACGTCGGCGCGGGCGACGTCCTGACCTTTGCGCAAGGCGGCCGCATCCGGGTGGTCCGCATCCTGGCCCTGGGCCAGCGGCGCGGCCCGGCCGGCGAGGCGCAGACGCTTTACCACGATCTCGAGCCGCCTGCGACGCCGGAGCCGCTTGAATGATCCGCCCGCCTGCTCTAGCTAACCCTGAACGCATCGCATCCGAGTCACGCCATGACCTATGTCGTCATCGACAACTGCATCGCCTGCAAATACACCGACTGCGTCGAGGTCTGCCCGGTGGATTGCTTCTACGAAGGCGAGAACATGCTTGTCATCCACCCGGATGAATGCATCGACTGCGGCGTCTGCGAGCCGGAATGCCCCGCCGACGCGATCCGCCCCGACACCGAGCCCAACCTTGAGGAATGGGTGGCCTTCAACCGCAAATATGCGGTGCAATGGCCGGTGATCGTGACGAAAAAGGACCCGCTGCCCGGATATGAGGAGCGCGACGGGGAACCGAACAAGCGCGAGAAGTATTTCTCCGAGGCGCCCGGAACCGGCGGCTGATCGCCGACCGATTCGGGCCACGGAAAGGCGCAAGCCGGGCTTCGCCCGGATAAACCGTGACAATACAATGCTTTCCCTGCCAGGGACCCGGTTCTGCGGCAGTTGGAATCAGGCGCGTTTTGTGTTATGGTTTGTCTACAAACAAGCATGGAAGCCTGTCTGACGGCTTGGCGCATCCCGCCCGGCCGTGTGTTTCTGCGACTAGCCAACTCCACACACCAGGGCTGGGGTGCCCCGGTGGGCGGAGTTTGTTGTGGAACAGGGTTCCGATCTGGGGAATGTGCCGTATGACCAAACCGAAGAAGCCTGAATTCCGCCCGAACGATTTCGTGGTCTACCCCGCGCATGGCGTGGGCAAGATCATCTCGATCGAGGAGCAGCAGATCGCCGGGATTCAGCTGGAGCTTTTCGTCATCTCCTTCGAGAAGGACAAGATGACCCTGCGCGTCCCCACCCACAAGGCGCTGGACATCGGCATGCGCGCGCTGTCGGCCCCCGATGTGGTGACCAAGGCGCTGGACACGCTGAAGGGCAAGGCCAAGGTCAAGCGCGCGATGTGGTCGCGCCGGGCGCAGGAATACGAGCAGAAGATCAACTCGGGCGACCTCTTGTCGATCGCCGAAGTGGTGCGCGACCTGCACCGCGCCGACGACCAGCGCGAGCAGTCCTATTCCGAGCGTCAGCTCTACGAGGCGGCGCTGGAGCGCCTGACCCGCGAAGTCGCCGCCGTCTCCGGCGTGGACGAGGCCGGTGCCGCCAAGCAGGTGGACAGCGTGCTGGTCAGCCGCGCGGCCTGATCTGCCGGACATTGCAGGAACGGCGGTCCTTCGGGGCCGCCGTTTTTCATGGCCGCCCTTTCGGCGCAATTCGGGTCAGATTGCGCTGGGAGCGAACCCGCGGGTGCCAGTAGTCGCGCCATGGCACCACTGGCCGCGAGGGTATGAAACCCCCGGCCCGCCCTCAGTCGAACTCGCGCAGGCGGGCCACATAGCGGGCCATGGTGTCGACCTCCAGGTTCACGCGGTCCCCGGCCTTCACCTCGCCCCAGGTGGTCACCTCCTGGGTATGCGGGATCAGGTTCACGCCGAACTCGGCCCCCGCGACCTCGTTCACCGTCAGCGAGGTGCCGTTCAGCGCCACCGACCCTTTCGGCGCGATGAACCGCGCCAGGGCCTCGGGCGCGCGGAAGGTCACGCGGACCGAGCCGCCCTCCTGCCGCACCCCCACCACCTCGGCCAGCCCGTCGACATGGCCCGAGACGATATGCCCCCCGAGTTCGTCCCCGACCTTCAGCGCGCGTTCGAGGTTCACCCGTTTGCCGGGGGCCCAGCCGCCGAGATTGGTCTTCGACAGGGTCTCGGCCGAGATCTCGACATCGAACCAGCCGTCGGGGCCCAGCGCCACCACCGTCAGGCAGACCCCGTCGCAGGCAATCGAGGCGCCGATGTCGATGCCCGCCACGTCATAGCGCGTCGCGATCCGGGCGCGCAGGTCGCCGGTGAGCTTCGTCTCGACGATCCGGCCGACATCGGTGACAATTCCGGTGAACATCCGCTTCTCCTGCTTTTCCCCTGAGGTAAAGCCGCCCCGACCCGCTTGCAAGCCCAAGGGCCAAGGTGTCATGATCCGGGCCTGACTTCTTGCCACGCCTCCGCGGGCGTGATGCGCACGAGTGACCTTGGGTTGAGCGACCGTCGTTTCCTGTTCCTGCAAGGGCCGCATGGCCCCTGGTTCCACCGCCTGGGGCGGATGCTGCGCGCGGCCGGGGCGCGGGTCTGGCGGGTGGGGTTCAACCTCGGCGACCGGATGTTCTGGCGCGGCGAGGGCTATATCCCGTTCCAGGACAGCCACGACCTCTGGCCCGCGACCTGCGCCGCGCTGATGGACAGGCTGCGGATCACCGACCTGGTGCTTTACGGCGACACGCGGCCGATCCATGCCGAGGCCGTCCGCCTGGCCCGCGCGCGCGGGATCACCGTGCATGTCTTCGAGGAAGGCTACCTCCGGCCCTACTGGGTCAGCTACGAACGCGGCGGGTCGAACGGCCATTCGCGGCTGATGCAGCTGACCCTGCCCGAGATGCGGGCGGCGCTGGAGCGGGTGGACCGCGACCTGCCCGATTCGCCCGGCACCTGGGGCGACATGCGCCAGCACATGTTCTGGGGCGCGATCTATCATGCCTTCGTGGCGCTTGGCCGCCGGGCCTATCGCAACTTCCGCCCGCATCGCGCCCTTACCGTGGGGCAGGAGTTCCGGCTGCACCTGCGGCGCTTCTTCCTGATGCCGCTCTACCGGGTCGAGCGCCGGCTTGCCACCCGCCGCATCCGGCGCGGCGGCTTTCCCTATCATCTGGCGATCCTGCAGCTGGAGCATGACGCAAGCTTCCGCGCCCATTCCCCTTTCGCCAGCATGACCGACTTCCTGGCGCTGGTCGTGGAAAGCTTCGCCCGTGGCGCGCCGCCGCATCACCATCTGGTGTTCAAGGCCCATCCGCTGGAGGACGGCCGCGTGCCGCTCTTGCCCGAGATCCGGCGTCTGGCGCGGCTGCACGGGATCGGCGCGCGCGTGCATTTCGTCCGGGGCGGCAAGCTGGCCGGGCTGCTGGCCGAGGCGCGCGGCGCGGTGACGGTCAATTCCACCGCCGGGCAGCAGGCCCTGTGGCGCGGGGTGCCGCTGCGCAGTTTCGGCGCGGCGGTCTATGCCAAGCCGGAGTTCGTCTCCTCGCAGCCGCTGGCCGAGTTCTTCGCCGCCCCGGAAGGCCCCGATACCCGCGCCTATCGCGACTACCGGCAGTTCCTGCTGGAGACCTCGCAGCTGGTCGGGGGCTTCTATTCCGCAGACGGCCGGCGATACCTGCTGCGGCAGGTGGTGGACCTGATGCTTGCGCCCGACGACCCCTATCAGGCGCTTCTGTCCGGCAGCGCGGCGCCACGGCAAAATCTGCGCCTGGTGCGCTGATTCCGGCAGGACCGGCTGGCGCAGCCCCGGCAGTTTCGCTAGTTTCCCCGCATCGGGCGGAGCGCGAGGAATCCGGCAGTGCGTAGACGGTATCTGGTCAGGGCGGTCGCCCTTCTGACCCTGGTTTCGATGGTCCCCTCCTGCGGGCTGCCCCGCTCGGGTCCGACCAAGCGCGAGGTCCTCGCCGGCTCGGTCGAGCGCGAGGGCAATGCCCATGTCGTTCCCGTGACCCCCGCCGTCAGCCGGGCCACCGCGATACAGCCAAGCTTCGGCTTCAGCGAGTCCTTCCGCAAGGCGGGGCTGATGGGGTCGGACGTGATCAGCGCCGGCGATGTGCTGGGCGTCAGCGTCTTCGAGAACGTGAAGGACGACCCGCTGCTGGGCAATTCCGGCCAGCGGGTGACCAGCCTGCAGGAAATCCAGGTCGACGGGCAGGGTTTTATCTACATCCCCTATGCCGGGCGCATCAAGGCCGCCGGCCAGACGCCCGAGGGGCTGCGCCAGGCGATCACCCGCCAGCTCGAGGACCAGACCCCGGACCCGCAGGTCAGCGTCACCCGCATGGCGGGGGACGGGGCGACGGTCTCGATCTCGGGTCAGGCGGGGGCGAATGGCGTCTATCCGATCGAGGCCCCGACACGGACGCTGGCCACGATGCTGGCAAAATCCGGCGGCGTGGCGATCGACCCCGGCGTCGCCATCGTGCGGGTGACGCGCGGCGGCCAGACCGGCAAGATCTGGCTGAAGGACCTTTACGCGAACCCCGCGCTGGACATCGCGCTGCGCCCCGGCGACAAGATCGTGATCGAGGAGGACAGCCGCAGCTTCATCGCGCTTGGCGCGACCGGCGGGCAAAACCTGGTGCCCTTCGAATCCGAGACCCTCTCGGCGCTGGAGGCGATCGCCACGGTCGGCGGGCTTTCGACCGGCTCGGCCGACCCGACCGGCATCTTCGTCCTGCGCGAGGAGGACGAGGCGGTGGCGCGGGACGTGCTGGGGCGGGCCGATCTGGTGGGCGAACAGCGGATGATCTATGTGCTGGACCTGACGGAACCCACCGGCCTGTTCGAGGCGCGGGATTTCCAGATCCGCGACGGCGACACGCTTTACGTGACCGAGGCCCCCTTCGTGCAGTGGCAAAAGACGCTGGGCGCGGTCACCGGCACCACCGGGGCGGCGTCGACCCTGGCCAATACCGCCACGTCCGGCAACTGACCCGGCCGTGGCGGGCAAGGGCCTGGCCGGGGTTCCGCGACGGCTCTGGCATCAGAACCTGTCGCTGGCGCGCGACCGCCGCCTGCACCGGATGCTGGAACTTGCCGGGCACGAGCTGCGCCTGGGCCTGCCCCGGAAGGGCGACGGCCTGCTGGTCTGGGGCCGGAGCCCGACGGCCTGGCGGGGGGAAAGGCTGGCGACGGCAACGGGCCTGCCGCTGATCCGGGTCGAGGACGCCTTCCTGCGCTCGATCCACCCCGGCCGGGCGGGCGGGGATGCGCCCCTTGGCCTGCTGGTGGATCCGCTGGGCGTTCACTTCGACAGTTCCACCCCCTCGGCGCTGGAGGCGGCGCTGGCGGCGGAATTGCAGGATTCGAACATTCTGGACCGTGCAAGGCTGGCTATGGCGCGGATCCAGCATCTTCATCTTTCAAAATACAACAATTTCGACCTTGACCTGTCTGCGCCCGATCCGGGCTATGTGCTGGTCGTGGACCAGACCAGGGGCGACGCGGCGATCCGGCATTCCGGGGCCAGCGCCGAGGATTTCCAGGCAATGCTTGCCGCCGCGCTGCGCGAGCATCCCGAGAGCCGGATCGTGATCCGCACCCATCCCGAGACGACGGCCGGCCTGCGTCCCGGCCATTTCGACCGGGCCGGGGGGCGGGTCGCGCTGCTGACCGCTCCGGTCGCGCCGCAGCGGCTGCTGGCGGGGGCGGCGGCGGTCTATGCGGTGTCCTCGCAGCTGGGCTTCGAGGCGATCCTGCAGGGCCACCGCCCGCGTGTCTTCGGCCAGCCCTTCTATGCCGGCTGGGGCCTGAGCCGGGACGAGCGCCCCCTGCCCCGCCGCACCCGCCGCCTGAGCGTCGAGGAGCTGTTCGCGGGCGCGATGATCCGTGTGCCGCTCTGGTATGACCCCTGCCGCGACCGGCTCTGCGAGGTCGAGACGGTGATCGACCAGCTCGAGGCCGAGGTCCGCACCTTCCGCGAGGACCGGCGTGGCCATGTGGCGGCGGGGATGCGGCTGTGGAAGCGGCCGCATCTGCGCGGTTTCTTCGGGCCCTTGCGGTTTCGCGCCGATCCGGCGGCGGCGGACCGGCTGGCGGCCGAAACGGGACGCGGGCTGCTGCTCTGGGCCGGGAAGGAGCCGGAGGGGTTCCGCCCGCGCGCGCCCTGCCTGCGGGTGGAGGACGGGTTCCTGCGCTCGCGCGGGCTGGGGGCCGAACTGGTGCCGCCGCTCTCGCTGGTGACGGACGACCGGGGCATCTACTTCGACCCTTCGCGCCCCTCGCGGCTGGACGCGCTGCTGGCCACCCCGATGCCGCCGGGTGGCGAGGCACGGGCGCGGGCGCTGATCTCGGTGCTGCGTCAGCGGGGATTGTCGAAATACAACCTCGCCGCCCCGCCCCTGCCCGAATTGCCGAAGGGCCGCCGCATCCTGGTGCCGGGCCAGGTGGAGGACGACGCCTCGATCCTGCGGGGGGCCGGGGCGGTGCGGACGAACCTGGCCCTGCTGCGGGCGGTCAGGGCGGAGAATCCGGGGGCGGTGGTGATCTACAAGCCGCATCCCGACGTGGTGGCGGGGCTGCGGCCGGGGGCGATGGCGGGGCCGGCCGATCTGGTGCTGGAGCGGGCCGATCCCGCGGCCTTGCTGGCCGAGGTGGACGAGGTCTGGACGATGACCTCGCTCCTGGGCTTCGAGGCGCTGGTCCGGGGGGTGCCGGTCACCTGCCTCGGGACGCCGTTCTATGCAGGCCGGGGCCTGACGCGGGACCTCGCGCCGGTGCCGGACTGGCGGGGGCCGCTCAGCCTGGAGCGGCTTGTCCATGGCGCCCTGGTCGAATACCCGCGCTACCGGGACCCGGTCAGCGGGCGGGCCTGTCCGGTAGAGGTGGTGCTGGAGCGGTTGGCCACCGGGGAGGGGCTGGGGGCCGGGCCGGTCAACCGGAAACTGGCGAAGGCGCAGGGATGGCTGGCGGGCCGGGGGTGGTGGTAGGGGGCAGGCTGCGCTGTGGCGCACCCTACGCGGGGGATGTCAGATGCGCTTCGGCGCACCCTGCGACGGTGCGAGGTCACACATCCAGTTCCTCAACGAACCGCGCATTCTCCTGGATGTACTGGAAGCGCAGCTCCGGCTTCTTGCCCATCAGGCGCTCGACCAGGTCGCCGGTCTCGCCGCCGTCCTCGTCGTCGATGCTGACCCGGATCAGCTTGCGGGTCGCCGGGTTCATCGTGGTGTCCTTCAGGTCCTTGGCGTCCATCTCGCCCAGGCCCTTGAACCGCTGGACGTCGATCTTGCCTTTGCCGCCCAGGCCCTTGGCCAGCCATTCCTCCTTCTCGGCGTCGTCGGCGACATACATCCGCCGCGCGCCCTGGGTCAGGCGGTAGAGCGGCGGGCAGGCGAGATAGAGGTGGCCCTTGTCGATCAGCGGGCGCATCTGGGTGAAGAAGAAGGTCATCAAGAGGCTCGCGATATGCGCGCCGTCGACGTCGGCGTCGGTCATGATGATGATCTTGTCATAGCGCAGGTCGTCGACCTTGAACCTGGTGCCCATGCCGGTGCCCAGGGCCTCGCAGATGTCGCGGATCTCGGCATTCTCGCCGAGTTTCGACGACGCCGCGCCGAGGACGTTCAGCACCTTGCCGCGCAGCGGCAGGAGGGCCTGGAAGTTGCGGTCGCGCGCCCCCTTGGCCGAGCCGCCGGCCGAGTCGCCCTCGACGATGAAAAGTTCCGTCCCCTCGCGGTTCTTGGCCGAGCAGTCGGTCAGCTTTCCGGGCAGGCGCAGCTTCTTGGTGGCGGTCTTGCGGGCGGTTTCCTTTTCCTCGCGGCGGCGCAGGCGTTCCTCGGCGCGCAGGACCAGGAAGTCGAGGATCGCGCCGGCGGATTTCGGGTCGGCGGCAAGCCAGGTGTCGAAATGGTCGCGGACGGCGTTCTCCACCCATTTCGCGGCTTCCTCGGTCGAGAGCCGGTCCTTGGTCTGGCCGACGAAGCTGGGTTCGCGGATGAAGATCGACAGCAGCGCGCAGCCGCCGGTGAGCAGGTCGTCGCGGGTGATCGCCTCGGCCTTGCGGTTCTTCACCCGCTCGCCATAGGCGCGGATGCCTTTCAGGATCGCGGCCCAGAACCCGGCCTCATGCGTGCCGCCCTCGGGGGTGGGGACGGTGTTGCAGTAGGAGTGGAGGTAGCCGTCCTGCGCGGGCGTCCAGTTGATCGCCCATTCGACCGAGCCGGGGATCTGGTATTTCTCCTCGAAGCTCACCCGCCCGGCGAAGGGGCGTTCGGAATAGGTGGTGAGTTTCTTCAAGGAATCGTTCAGGAAATCGGCGAGGCCGCCGGGGAAGTGGAAGGTGGCTTCCTGCGGCGTGTCGCCGTCGCTGACCGCAGATTTCCAGCGGATCTCGACGCCGGAGAAGAGATAAGCCTTGGACCGCGTCATCTTGAACAGGCGCGCGGGTTTCAGGGTCTGGTGGCCGAAGATCTCCGGGTCGGGGTGGAAGGTGAACCACGTCCCGCGCCGGTTCTGGATGGGCCCGAGTTTCTGGATCGGGCCAAGCGGGATGCCGCGCGAGAAGCTTTGTTCGTAAAGTTCCTTGTTCAGCGCGACCTGGACGGTCAGGGCATCGGAGAGGGCGTTGACGACCGAGGAGCCGACGCCGTTGAGGCCGCCGGACGTGGAATAGGCCTTGTTGGAAAACTTGCCCCCGGCGTGGAGGGTGCAGAGGATGACCTCCAGCGCGGATTTGCCGGGGAATTTCGGGTGGGGGTCGACGGGGATGCCGCGCCCGTTGTCGCGGACGGTGACGGAGTTGTCGGCGTGCAGCTCCACCTCGATGCGGTTGGCGTGGCCCGCCACCGCCTCGTCCATCGCGTTGTCCAGGATCTCGGCGACCATGTGATGCAGCGCGCGTTCGTCGGTGCCGCCGATGTACATGCCGGGGCGCTTGCGGACCGGCTCCAGGCCTTCGAGTACCTCGATCGAGGAGGCGTCATAGGTGGTCGCGGCCTGGGAGAGAAGGTCGTTCGGCATGGGGCATCCTGTCTGGGCTTGGCCGTATTAGATCACCTTGCGGGGGAGAGGCGCAAGATGTGGGGGCAGCGCCGGCCGTGGGGTCGGACCGGGGGTTTCACACCCCCGGACCCCCGTGGGATATTTGCACCAGTATGAAACCGGCTGGCCTGGAGATCGTCTCGCCGGTCTTACGCGGGTTCCGCCAGCCGCGCGGTCCACATCTTCTGGAAGGCCGGGCGCGACTGGCAGGTCTCGAGCCAGATCTTCACCGCCGGGAACTCGGCCAGGAGCGTCGGGTGGCCCTGGGCATAGCGCAGGCATTCGGCGAGGTTGAGGTCGGCCACGGTGAAGCGGTCGCCGACCAGATGGCTGTGGACGGCCAGATGCGCCTCGAGCCGTTTCAGCGGGCGGCGCAGCTTTTCGGCGCAGATCGCGATGGCGCCCTGGCCCTCGGGCGTCTGGTCGCCGCCGGCCCCGACGATGTTCAGGATCTCCAGCGCCGGGCCTTCCACGGCGGTGACGGCGAGAAGCGTCCACTGGTCGATCAACGCCTGTTCCGCCGGGGTGCGGGGACCGAGGTCGCCGCCACGGGTGCGGGCGATATGGTTGGTGATCGCCAGCGATTCGGTGAGCGTCAGGTCCCCCTCGACATAGGCCGGGATCTGGCCCTGCGGGTTGACCTGCAGGAAGGCGGCAGAGGTGGTGTTCAGCGGCGCGTCGGGGGCGCTGGCCTGCGGCAGCCGGTAGGCCTGGATCACCGGGACATGGTCGAAGGCCATGTCCAGCTCGTACATCAGCCAGACCGGGCGCGAGGCGCGGCTGCGGAAGACGCCGTAAAGGGTGGGCATCGGAAAACTCCTGTGGTGACGGGCAAAGCCTAGTGGGTGTAGAAGGCAAGAAAAAGGGGGCCCTTGCGCCGTTTGCCTGGGCCGCTTGCCTGTTGGTATTGCTTGTGCCGAATTGCGGGGCCGGAACGTGACCAGTGTGGCGAGATGACCGAGTCGGGGCCGAAAATCGTCACCGCATCCTTCGCCGATCGCGACCACCGGGCCGAGATCGTCGAGCGGCTTTACGACGTGGCGGTGGATCCGATCCGGCTGGAGGAACTGCTGGAGGTCTGGGAGGGCAGCGTCGCCCGCTTGCGCGACAGCGCCATCGCGCTGGAGGATCCCGAGATCGAGGCGCATCTGGCGCGGGCCTCGGTGTTCCTGGACCGCTATGAGGCGGCTGCGCGCGAGGCGGGGCCGCGTTCGGTGCTGGAGGAGATCCCGCGCTCGGCCGCCTTCCTGGCGGATGGCGGGGCGCAGGTCGCCGGCTGCAACCGGGCGGCGGTGGCGGCCTTCGGGGTCGCCGAGGGCGGGCCCTTCGCCGCCCTGCCCTTCGATGCCGAGGATCGCGAGCTGTTGCAGGGCGTGATCCGCAAGGTCGCGGCGCGGCGGGCCGAGAAGGTGGTGACGCTGCGCATCCGCTCGACCGTCACCGGCAGCCCGGTGATCCTGCGGGTCAGCCCGGTCGAGGGCGGCGGAGCAAGGCCGCTGGCGCTGGTGGTCTCGACCGAACTGGTCTGGCCCGAGGGTTTTGCCGACACGGTGCAGGAGGCCTTCGGCCTGACGGCGGCCGAGGTCGAGATCGTGCGCGGGGTGACGCTGGGCCTGCCGCTGCGCGACATCGCCGAGGCGCGGGGCCGGTCGCTGGAGACGGTGCGGACGCAGGTGCGCTCGGTCCTGGCCAAGACCGAGACGCACAGCCAGTCGGAACTGGTGCGCGTGGTGCTGGGGCTGATGGATGTGGCGCTCTTGCCCCTGGGCGGGCAGGCCGGTCCGGTGCCGCGCGGCGCGCTGGAGGCCCGGCCGGTGCAGGAGATGCGCGGGCCGGACGGGCGGCGGCTGACATGGATCGGCTTCGGCGATCCGGCGGGGCGACCGGTCCTCTACATGCATCTCGACTACGGGCTGATCCGCTGGCCCGCCGCGGCCGAGCGGGCGGCGGCGGCGCGGGGGCTGCGGGTGATCGTGCCGGTGCGGGCGGGCTATGGCCGCACCGACCCTCTGCCCAGGGGCGCGGACCATCTGGAGGGGGTGACGCAGGACTACGCCGCCGTGCTGGACCACCTGGGCCTGAAGGGCGCGGTGGCGTTGCCCCTGGGCGCGGACCTGCGCTTTGCGATGCAGCTGGCGAACCTGCGGCCCGATCTGGTGCGCGGCATCGTCGGCGCCGCCTGCCAGCTGCCGGTGCGCACGCCCGCGCAATACGAGCGGATGGACAAGTGGCAGCGCTTCATCCTGGCCAATGCGCGCCATGCGCCAAGGGTCCTGCCCTTCCTGGTGCAGGCGGGCTTCAGCCTGGCCCGCCGCCTGGGCAAGGAAGCCTTCTTCCGCCAGGTGAACGGCGGCAGCCCGGCCGACATGGCGACCTTCGCGCAACCCGAGGTCAAGGCGGCGGTGCTGGAGGGCTCGGAGGTCTGCCTGGCGACGAGATGGTCGGCGCATGCGGCCTTTTCCGCCGAATGCATCGGATCCGAGCGGGACTGGTCGGCGGTGGTGCATGCGGTGCGGGTGCCGGTCCGGCTCTTGCAGGGCGATCAGGACCCGCAGTCCCCGGTGCAGACGATCCGCGAACTGGCGGCGGACTATCCGCATCTGGAGGTGGAATTCCTGGCCGGGACCGGGCAGCTTCTGTTCTTCGCGGCCTGGCCGCAGGTGCTGGAGGCGGTGGAGCGGATGCAGGCGCAGGCCGCGGTCGCTTACCCTTGATGGGGTATGCGGGTCGTTCCGCCGGCGGCTAGTCTGGTCGGACCGCAAGGCATTGGCGGCCCCTCTTTCCGAGCTATCCTTGAGCCATGGGGCGGCAGGATCCGGACCCGCGCCGCCCCTTTTCCTTGTCTTTCGCGCCGGGGTTGATCCGGGTCAAGGCGGCGTGCAGGGTTTTGTGCATGGGTGCCGCCGGTGTACCCAGTGCAGGAGCGCAGATGCCCATGGACGACAGCAAGACGATCGACACCGCCGCCGCCGTGACCGCCGGGGCCCCTGCCGCGCCCGGTCCGAAAAGCTTTCCGGTGGCGGACAGCCCCCTGCACCAGGCCTTCGAATCCGGCCGCTACCCCTATGCCCGGCTGATGGGCCGCGCCACCTACGAGTCGGAAAAGGCCAAGCTGCAGGCCGAGCTGCTGAAGGTGCAGATCTGGGCGCAGGAGACCGGGCAGAAGTTCGTGATCCTGATGGAGGGCCGCGACGCGGCCGGCAAGGGCGGCACGATCAAGCGGTTCATGGAGCATCTGAACCCGCGTTACGCCCGGGTCTGCGCGCTGACCAAGCCTTCGGACGTGGAGAAGGGCCAATGGTTCTTCCAGCGTTACATCGCGCATCTGCCGACGGCGGGGGAAATGGTGTTCTACGACCGCTCCTGGTACAACCGCGCCGGGGTCGAGCGGGTGATGGGCTTCTGCACGCCCAGCGAATACCTGGAGTTCATGCGCCAGGCGCCGGAGCTGGAGCGGATGCTGGTGCGCTCGGGGATCCGGCTGTACAAATACTGGTTCAGCGTGACGCGGGAGGAACAGCGCGCGCGGTTCCTGGCGCGGGAGACCGATCCGCTGAAGATGTGGAAGCTGTCGCCGATCGACAAGGCGAGCCTCGACAAGTGGGACGATTATACCGAGGCGAAGGAGGCGATGTTCTTCTACACCGACACCGCCGATGCGCCCTGGGTGATCGTCAAGTCGGACGACAAGAAGCGGGCGCGGCTGAACTGCATGCGGCATTTCCTGTCGACGCTTGAATATCCGAACAAGGACCATGCCGTGGTCGGCACCCCCGATCCGCTGATCGTGGGCCGTGCGGTGCAGGTCCTGGGGATGGGGCCGGAAATCTATGACTCGGCGACCCATCCGGCGATGCAGCGCGGGTGAGGGACGGCTGCCGGATCGGGCGCTGGCGCGCGAGGCCTTTCCTCTCGTCGTCGGGGCTTGCGCCCTCCTCCTCGGCGTCGGGGGCATTCTGCCCCCGAACCCCCTGAGAGTATTTGCAAAAAGAGCAAGACCGGAGATTCCTTGCCAGGGAGTGCCGCGCCCCTCTTTTCCCCGGCGGCGCGGGGAACTAGGCTGCGGGCCATGCGGATGATCGGCCCGATCTGTGGAATTCTGGCGGCGGGCCCGGCGCTGGCGCATCCGCATGTGTTCATAGACACCACGGTCGAGGTGATCCTGAACGGGCGGAACGAGGCCACCGGGATCCGCATCGGCTGGACCTATGACGAGCTTTACTCGCTGTACATCATCGGCGACCTGGGGCTGGATCCGGATTGGGACGGCAAGCTCACGCCCGAGGAAGTGGCGCGGCTGTCGGGTTTCGACATGAACTGGGACCAGGGCTTTGCCGGCGACACCCATGCGGCGCAGGCCGGGGCCGGGCTGGCGCTGTCGCGGCCGATGGAGGTTTCGGCCTCATATGACGGGGGAAAGATCACCTCGACCCATCTGCGGGTCTTCGACGCGCCGGTGCCGCTGGCGGGGGGCGAGCTGGTGATCCGGGCCTATGATCCGGGCTATTACGTCGCCTATGCGATCCCCGGCGGCGCGGTGCTGACCGGGGGCGAGGGCTGTTCGGCCCGGGTGGTCAGGCCGGATCCCGATGCGGCGCAAGAGGACCTGCTGGCGGCGCTGGCGGGCTATGCGCCGGATGCGGATCCGGAGGCCGAGTTTCCCGAGGTGGGGGCGACTTTCGCCGACGAGGTGCGGGTGACATGCGCCGCGGGTTAGGGCTGGCCGGGCTGGCCCTGGTGCTGGTCCTGGTGCTGCTGTGGCTGGGCGGGGCGCTGGACGCGCCGGCCCTGTGGCTGGAGGCGGCGCAGCGCGCGACGCAGGAGCGGCTGGCGGGCGCGATCCGGGCCCTGCGCGGCGGAGAGCCGGGGGCGCTGGCCGCCTTCTGGGGCGCCTGCCTGGCCTATGGCGTGCTGCATGCGGCGGGGCCGGGGCATGGCAAGCTGGTGATCGGCGGCTATGGCGTGGCGCGGCGGGTGCCGGTCGGGCGGCTGGCGGGGCTGGCGCTCATCTCCAGCCTGGCGCAGGCGGCGGTGGCGGTGGCGCTGGTCTATTCGCTGGTCGCGGCACTGGGCCTGGCGCGCGGCGCGGTGGAGGGCGCGGCCGAGGACTGGCTGACGCCCATGGGCCATGCGATGATCGCGGGGCTGGGGCTCTGGCTGGTCCTGCGCGGGGTCCGGGGCCTGGGGCATGATCACGGGCACGACCACGGCCATGCGCATGACCACCGGCACGGACCGGGCTGCGGCCATGCGCATGGGCCCTCGGTCGCCGAGGTGGAGCGGGTCGCGGGCTGGCGCGACGCGGCGCTGCTGGTGGCGGGAATCGCGGTCCGGCCCTGTTCGGGCGCGCTGTTCGTGCTGGTGCTGACCTGGCAATTGGGGATCGCGCTGGCGGGGGTGGTCGGGGCCTTCGTCATGGGGCTGGGCACGGCGCTGGTCACGGTGGCGGTGGCGCTGATGGCGGTCTGGGCGCGCGAGGGCGCGCTGGCCGGGCTTGGCGGCGGGCGGATCGCGCGGATGATCCCGCTGCTGGAGCTGACCCTGGGCACGGCGATCGCGCTGGCGGCGCTGATGCTGCTGTGGCGCGGGGCCTGACGCCGCGGCGGAAGGCTCGGGCCGCGGATGCGGCGAGCGGACTCTGTTGCGCTGCGGCGCACCGGCCGGCCGCGAGGCCCTGTCGCGGCGGGCCTCTCCCTGCAGGCCGGGCCTGTCGCCGCGGCGCGGCGGATCCGGTGGCTTGTGAAGGCCGCGCCCCTTGGCTAAGCCTGACCGCATGACGCAGGACATGTCCAACTCCACCCACGCGAGGGAGACGCTCGCGCTGGGACTTCCCCTTGCGGGGTCCTCGCTGGCGCAGATGGCGCTGCATGTGACCGATGTGGTCATGGTCGGCTGGTATGGCGTGGTGCCGCTGGCGGCGGTGGTGCTGGGCGCCTCGTCCTTCTTCATCGTCTATGTGCTGGGCGCGGGCTTTGCCAAGGCGGTGCTGCCGATGGTCGCCGCCGCCCTGGCGCGGGGCGACGAGACGCAGGTGCGGCGGGACACGCGGATGGGGCTGTGGCTCTCGATCGGCTTTGGCCTGGCGGTGGCGCCGGTCTTCTGGTGGTCCGGGCCGATCCTGCTGGCGCTGGGCCAGAAGCCCGAGGTCGCGGAGCTGGCGCAGGGCTATCTGCGGATCGCCGGGGCGGGGCTGGTGCCGGCGCTGTGCGTGACGGTGCTGCAAAGCTACCTCTCCGCCTTCGGGCGGACGCAGGTGGTGCTTTGGGTCACGCTGGCGGCGGTCGGGCTGAACATCGCGGTCAACTGGCTCTTGATCTTCGGCAATTGGGGTTTTCCCGAGATGGGCGCGCGCGGCTCGGCCGTGGCGACGCTGAGCGTGCAGGTCATGTCGCTGCTGTTGCTGGGGCTATACGCCGGACTTCTGCCCGATTTGCGGAAGTTCCACCTGTTCCAGCGGTTCTGGCGGGCGGACTGGTCCTCGCTGCGGCTGGTCTGGCGGCTGGGCGTGCCGATCGGGCTGACCGGGCTGGCGGAGGGCGGGCTGTTCCATGCCTCGGCGCTGATGATGGGCTGGATCGGCACGGTAGAGCTGGCCGCGCATGGCATCGCGCTGGAGGTGGCGGCGCTGACCTTCATGCTGCATGTCGGGCTGTCCAGCGCGGCGACGATCCGGGTGGCGCGGTTCGAGGGGCGCAAGGAATGGCCCGCGCTGCGCCGGGCCGCCGGGGTGGCGGTGGCCCTGTCGCTGGTGGTGGCGGTCAGTTCGGTCACGGTGTTCCTGACCCTGCCCCGGCCGATCGTGGGCCTGTTCCTGGACATGGCCAAGCCGGAAAGCGCGGCGATCCTGGCCTATGGCACGGTGCTCTTGATGGTGGCGGGGCTGTTCCAGCTGGCGGACGGGATGCAGGTCATGGCGCTGGGCCTTTTGCGCGGGGTGCAGGATACGCGGGTGCCGATGATCCTGGCGGCGGTCAGCTATTGGCTGATCGGGATTCCCTGCAGCTACCTTTTGGCCTTCCAGGCGGGTCTGGGCGGGGTCGGGCTGTGGCTGGGGCTGGTGGTGGGCCTCTTCTGCGCGGCCGGCAGCCTGATGTGGCGGTTCTGGCGGCTGGCCCGGGTCTGAGCGGCGGGGGACCGGCGGCGGGTCAGGGATCCGACGCCGAAAGGTCGAGCATCGCGCCCTGCCCGTCCGCGAAAAGCGCGATCACCAGCGGGCCGTAGGGCGGAAGCCAGGGGCTGTGCCGGTGCGTGTTCCCGGCCAGGGTCAGGCTGGCCGAAGTGGCGGGCAGGCCGGGGACGGGCCGGTCGTCCACCCAGGCCCAGAGCATCGGCGCGCTGGCGGCCAGGGTCAGGCCAAGCCGCCCCTGCCGGCGCGAGATGGTGGCCGTGAGCCCTGGCGCATCCGTCTCGCGAGGGGACAGGACCGGCGGCGCGGGCAGGTCGGGGGTGCGCGGCGGCGCGGTGCGGCAGGGGCCGGTGGCCTCGAACGCCAGGGCCAGTTGCAGGAGCGCCGCGTCGTCATGGGCGCGGCCCGCGAAGGTCAGGCCCATGGGCATGCCGGTGTCCGCCATCCTGCCCATCGGCAGGGTGACGGTCGGGATGCCCAGGTGCCGGATCGCCAGGTTGCCGTTCGCGACCCAGGTGCCGTTGCGCCAGGCAAGATCGGCGGAGGCGGGATTGGTGTCGGCATCCGCAGGCGCCACGTCGGCCAGCGCCGGGAAGACCACGGCGTCAAGCCGAAGCGCGTCCATCCAGTCCTCGAGATCCTGCTTGCGGGTGGCTTCCAGGCCCTTGAGACCCTCCTCCAGCGTGGGAATCCGGCGGAAGTCGTCGCAGGGATGGGCGCGGGCCTGGTCGGGGTAATGGGCGATGTCGTCGTCGAACCCGGTATAGCGGTCGGGCAGCGCGCCGGGCGGCTGCGGAAAGATCGTCGCGCCGTCCACTTCGGCCAGGCTGCCCGGCGTGCCGCCGTTCGCGCGCAGGAAATCATCCCAGGACCAGGCGGAAAGGTCGACGATCTCGCGCTTGAGGTAGCCGGGCGGGACAAGGCCGCGCGTGGCGATCGAGGGCGCGCCGGGGCGGTCGGCTTCGTAGTTGGTGACCACCGGGAAATCGGTGACAAGGATCGTGGCCCCGGCCGCCTCCATCGCGGCTTTCGCAGCTTCCCAAAGGGCGATGATGGAGGCGCGGGTCTCGATCCGCTGGCCGGTGGGACCGCCGATCCCCTGCCCTCCGGCCTGGGCGTCGGCGTTGATGTACATGGCGGGGATGGCGATGCGCTTGCCCTTCAGCGTCGCGCTTGCCGCAAGGGCCGGGTAACTCGCGGGGCGATGTTGCGAGGGTTTCGGCAGGCGAACCCAGGGCTGGGCGCGCCAGAAGTCGCCGCGCGTCTCGGGATCGTCCGCGACCAGCGTGTCAAGAAGGAGCAGGAGGTCCGCCATGCTGCGGGTATGGGGGACGACCACATCCATCGTCGGCACCAGCGGCCAGTTGCCCCGGACCGAGATCACCCCGCGCGACGGCGTATAGGCGCAAAGCCCGTTCAGCGCGGCGGGGGCCCGGCCAGAGGACCAGGTCTCCTCGCCAAGGCCGAAGGCCGCGAAGCCGGCGGCGGTGGCCGTGCCCGATCCGTTGGAGGAGCCGGAGGCGAAGGCGGCGGTAAGCCAGTCCGCGCTGTAGGGGCTTTCCGCCCGGCCGTAGAGCCCGCGCTGCATGCCGCCGTTCGCCATCGGGGGCATGTTGGTCAGCCCGACCAGCACCGCCCCGGCGGCGCGCAGCCGGGCGATGGCAAAGGCATCGTCGCTGGCGATGAGCCCGGCAAAGGCGGGCGAGCCCGCGGCGACGCTCAGCCCCCTGGCCTTGTAACTGTCCTTGGCGGTGTAGGGGATGCCGTCGAGCGGGCCGAGCGCCTTTCCCGCCGCGCGCCGGAGGTCGGAGGCGCGGGCCTCCGCAAAGGCCTGCGGGTTCAGGACCGGAATGGCGTTCAGCCGGGGGCCGGAGCGGTCATAGGCGGCGATGCGCTGCAGGCAGGCGGCCAGCAGCGCGACCGAGGTGGTGCGGCCTTCGGCCAAAGCGGCGGCGAGATCGGCGAGGGAGGCTTCGACAGGGGTCATGTCGCGTCCTTTCGAAGGAGGGCGATGTCGTCGAAGACATCGCGCCGGAGCCTTTGACCGGGGTGATGCGCCGGGTCAGAAATCGGTCGGCGCGCCGCCTTCCTGCTTCCTTCGGGCGACAAAGCGGGTCAGTTCCTCTTGCGCCGCATGGTCCATCTCCGGCGCCTCGAATTCGGCCAGGATCTGCTTGTAGATCCGGTGCGCCCGCTCGACCGTCCAGACCGACCCGTCCGCCTGCCACGCCTCGTAGTTCCGCCAGTCGCTGACGAAGGGCGCATAGAAGGCGTGCTGGTAGCGTTCCTGGGTGTGCTGGACGCCGAAATAATGCCCTCCCGCGCCGACCTCGCGGATCGCGTCGAAGGCGAGGTCGTCCTCGGTCGTGGCCCAGGTCGCCCCCTCGAAATAGCGCTGGATCATCTGCAGGACCTCGCAGTCCATGATGAACTTCTCGGGGCTGGCGATCAGCCCGCCCTCCAGCCAGCCGGCGGCATGGTAGACCATGTTGGTGCGCGACTGGACCGAGGCCCAGAGCGAATTCGAGGTCTCCCACATCGCCTGCCCGTCGGGGACGTTCGCGGCGCAGACGCCGGAGGAGCGGAGCGGAAGGCGGTAATGCCGGACGAGTTGCCCGGTCATCTGCGTCGCGCGCATGTATTCCGGGGTGCCGAAGGCCGGGGCGCCGGATTTCATGTCCACGTTCGAGGTGAAGGTGCCGATGGCGACCGGGCAGCCCGGCGCGATGTATTGCAGCAGCGCGATGGCCGCCAGCGCCTCGGCGATCGACAGCGCCACCGCGCCGGCCAGGGTGACGGGGGCCATCGCCCCGGCAAGCGTGAAGGGCGTCACCACGACAGGCTGGCCACGCCGGGCCATCCGCATCGCGCCGTCGAGCATCGGATAGTCGTGCTTCAGGGGCGAGACCGAGTTGATGTTGGTATACATCCTTGGCTTCGCGTCGAATTCGGAATGCGACAGCCCGCCGGCGATGCGGACCATCTCCATAACGTCCTCGACCCGCTCGGCCCCCAGCGAATAGGCGTGGACCACCTTGTCGGTAAGGGTCAGCTTCTCGTAGAGGCAGTCGAGATGGCGGACGCTGGCGTGGATGTCCACGGGTTCCACCGGATAGCCGCCCGCGATGTGGATGCAGTTGAAATACTGCGTCAGCTTCATGAATTCCTTGAAGGATTCGAAATCGCCCGAGCGTTTGCCGCGCTCCATGTCCCAGGCGTTCGGCGGCGAGGAAACATTCACGAACAGCATGTGCTTGCCGCCCATGACCACCTCGCGCTCCGGGTTGCGCGGGGTGATGGTAAAGCTTTCGGGCGCGCGGGCGAGCATCTCCAGCACGAAATCCTCGTCCATGCGGACGTTGGTGCCGGTGACGATGCAGCCGGCGCGGCGCAGATGCTCCACCGCCGCGGGGTTCAGGAACTCGATCCCGATGTCGGACAGGATCCGCATCGCGGTCTTGTGGATGCGCTGCACGCCCTCGGCATCCAGGGGCTCGGTCGGGGCGTCGGGGTTGACCGGGATGCGCCAGGGCATCTGGTCGATGGCGGCCGAACCCGCGCGCACCTTCATGCCCGCGCGTCCACCGGCGCGTTTCTTACGGGTTGGCTCATCGGTCATCGGATCCTCCGCTGTCTTGGCGGCAGGATGACGGAAGCGAGGCAAGGATGGGAACCGCAAGAGCGACGCAAATGCGTCGTTTTCAGGCGATCAGTCGGGAAGTTGCGCCAGCCAGCCGGGAATGGCGCCGATGTCGGGCAGGACGACATCGGCATGGGGCGCCAGCGTGGCGGCGGCGGCCATGCCGGTCAGGACCGCGATGGTGCGCATCCCCGCGGCGCGGCCGGCGTGAAGGTCGTGCAGACTGTCGCCCACCATGGCGGTGCGGGCGGGCTGCAGGCCGAAGGCATGCAGGAAGCCCAGGCACATGCCGGGGCCGGGCTTGGCGCCATGGCCGGAATCGTAGCCGACGATATAGTCGAAAAGGCCGGTGATGCCATGCGCCTGAAGATGCCGCCGGGCCGGGGCCTCGGAATCGTTGGTCGCCACCCCCAGCCGCATCCCCCGGTCGCGCAGGCCGGTCAGCAGCGGGCGCAGCGGCACGGCCTCGGCCATGGGGGCGGTGCCGGCGGTGTCGTTGATCAGGTCGGTCAGATCGTCCAGCGTAAAGCCCGGAAGCTCGGGCAAAAGCGTGGTGGCGATCTGGGCCGCGGTCCCGGCGATCACCGGGCTGTCGGGGGCGAAGTCGCGGGCGGCAAGGTCATAGCCGATGGCCCGCGCCATGCGCTCGGCATGGGCGTCGTCCCGGGCGACGGAGGTCAGGAAGCCGGCGGCCCAGCCGCCCCAGGAGAGGCGGAAGTCGAACAGGGTTCCGTCCTTGTCGAAAAGCAGTCCGTCGATCATCTTCAGGTCCAGTCGGGCTCGGCCCCGCCGGGCAGGGCGGCGCGGGCGGAAAGCGGTGCGGCATAGGGCAGGCCTTCGTCATCGCAGAAGGCGATGACCTGGCGATCGTCCATGAGCAGGAAATCGAGAATCGCCAGTTGGAAGTCTGCATCCTGCGCGCGAGCGGCAAGTTCCGCCGGGCCCGCGCCGGTTGCAGCCATGAAGCCGCCGATCCGCCCGGCGTCGGCGGCAAGCCAGGCAAGCGCCCGCAACGCGAGCATCTGCGCGGATTCCCGCGGGTTCTGGGCCGGTTTCATGCTGATTTCCATCTGCCTCGGGCCCGAAATACTGCCTTCGCCGTAATTCGGAAAGGATTTCTTAACTCTCTCGGTAACAGACTGTACAGCACCTTGGTCATCCAGGCATGGCTGCGAAAAGATGAGTGGACGGATCCTAATTGTCGACGACGTGGCGACAAACCGCATCGTCTACCGGGCGCGCCTGGCGGCGGCCTTCTACGAACCCGTGCTGGCCTGCGACGGCGAAAGCGGTCTGGCGCTGGCGCTGGCGGAACGGCCCGACCTGATTCTGCTCGACATCGGCCTGCCCGACATTTCCGGCTACGAGGTGCTGCGCCGCCTCAGGGGCGATCCGCGGCTGCGCGACATTCCGGTGATCGCCCTGACCGCCGCGCGCGACAGCGAGACGCGGCTCAAGGCCTTCTCGGCCGGGGCGGACGATGTGATCGTGAAGCCGGCCAGCGACCAGGTGCTGCTGGCGCGGGTGCGCAACCTGTTGCGCACGCGGGCCGAGATCGTCTTTTCGGATGCCGAACTCCAGCCCGCCGGCCTGGCCGAGGCGGCGGCGACCTTCGAGCCCAGCGCCACGGTCGCGGTGGTGACCGGGCAGGCCGAGGTGGCGCGGCAGCTGCAGGCGGACCTTGCCGGGCAGTTGCGCGACCGGCTGGTGGTCCTGTCGCGCGCCCAGGCGCTGGCCGAGGCGGCGGCGGCGCAGGGGGCCGAGGTGCCGGATGTCTTCATCATCCATGACGAGGACGGCGATGCGGGCTCCTCGCTGCGGCTGGTGTCCGAGTTGAAGAGCAACCTCGCCACCCGGCATTCCGCGGTCTGCGTGGTCGGCCGGGCGGCCGAGGGCGAGGAGGCCGCGATCGCCTTCGACCTTGGCGCGGATGACGTGGTGGCGCCGCATGTCACCGCGACGGAACTGGCGCTGCGCACCCGCAGCCTCCTGCGCCGCAAGCGGCAGGGCGACCGCACCCGCGCCCGGATCGAGGACAACCTGCGCCTGGCGATGATCGACCCGCTGACCGGGCTGCACAACCGGCGCTATGCGGCGCAGGCGCTGACCGCGATCGCCGCCCGGGCGGTGGAGCGGGGCCGGGATCTTGCGGTGATGGTGGTGGACCTCGACCGCTTCAAGGTGGTGAACGACCAGCATGGCCATGCCGCCGGCGATGCCGTCCTGGCCGAGGTCGCGCGGCGGCTGCGGGCCAACCTGCGCGAGGGCGACCTTCTCGCCCGGATCGGCGGCGAGGAATTCCTGGCCGTCCTGCCCGACAGCGCGACGCCCGAGGCGCGGCGCGTCGCCGAACGGCTGTGCGCGGCGCTGGATGCGCGTCCGATCCGGCTGCCCTCGGGGCTGGGGCTGACGGTCACGGTCTCGATCGGGGTGGCGGTTTCGGCGCTGGCCGAGGGGATGCCGCTCTCGGTGGATGCGCTGGTGGAACAGGCCGATCTTGCGCTGCTGGAATCGAAGGGCGCGGGGCGGAACCAGGTGACCTACCGCAAAAGCGCGGCCTAGGCTGCGGACTCATAAGCGCGGGTCCATAGTCTTGAGCAGACGAGAAGGACGGCGGCCAGGTAGTTGGTCGCGGTTTTTTCGTATCTGGTTGCGATCTTTCGGAACTGCTTGAGCTTGCTGA
>NZ_JAYRUJ010000002.1:0-229769 GCF_041919135.1 Tabrizicola sp.
AGCAGCGCTCGGATCAGATCCCATTCGAAGTCCGAAAGATCAAAACGCGCCATCACCACCTCCATCGAGGCGAGTGAATCACGCTTCAGAACCCGCGGAAATCCCGTTTATGAGTTCACAGCCTAGCCCGCCCGCAGCGCCTCGATCAGCCCCGCCATGTCGGCCGGCAGCGGAGAGGAGAACTCCAGCCGCTCCCCCGTCACCGGATGGTCGAACCCCAGCGCCGCCGCATGCAGCGCCTGCCGGGGAAAGGCGTTGCCCAGCACCGCCCCCTGCCCCAGCACCGACCCAAGCCGCTTCTTGCCGCCATAGGTCTGGTCCCCCACCAGCCCGTGCCCGGCATAGGCGAGGTGGACCCGGATCTGATGCGTCCGCCCGGTTTCCAGCCAGCATTCCACCAGCGCGGCCTGGGTTCCGAAGGCCTCGGCCACCCGGAAGCGGGTGACGGCGTGGCGGCCCTCCTCCCAGACCACGGCCTGCCGCTGCCGGTCGGTGCGGTGCCGGGCCAGGTTGGTCGCGATGCGCAGCACCCCCGCCGCTTCGGCCGTCACCCCGCGCAACCCGCGCAACCGGGGATCCGAGGCCATCGGCACCCCATGCACCAACGCAAGATAGCGGCGGGTGACGGAATGCTCCTCGAACTGCCGGGCAAGGCCGTGATGGGCCCGGTCGGTCTTGGCCACGACCAGCAGGCCCGAGGTGTCCTTGTCGATGCGGTGCACGATCCCCGGCCGCCGCGCCCCGCCGATGCCGGAAAGCGTGTCGCCGCAATGATGCAGGAGCGCGTTCACCAGCGTCCCCGAGGGCGTGCCCGGCGCCGGATGGACGACCATGCCCACCGGCTTGTCGATCACGATCAGCTCGGCATCCTCCCAGACCACGGTCAGCGGGATCGCCTCGGGCAGGGTCTCGATCGTGGCGGCGGGATCAAGGCGAAGGCTGTAGACCTCGCCCTCGGCCACCTTCGCCTTCTGGTCGGTCACCGCCACGCCCTCGCGGCTGACCGCGCCCTCGGCGATCATCCGGGCCAGGCGCGAACGGGAAAGGGACGCCCCCTCTGGCACGGCGGCGGCAAGCGCCTTATCAAGACGGCCAGGGGCATCCGGGCCGATGGTCACGGTCAGGACGGTGGCCTCGTCGCCCGGCCCATCCTGGTCTCCGTCCTCGTCGAAAGGCATCTCCATGTCCGATCCCGCCACGCCTGAAGCCCCCGATCCGGCCCTGCCGCCCAGCCTGCGGCTTCTGAAATGGCTGGTCATCGTGCTGACGCTGACGATGATCGGCGGTGTCATAACCGTGGTGGCCCTGCTTGTCACCCGGATGCCGCAGGCGCTGGGAACACCCGCCCCCGGCCTGCCCGAGGGCTTTGCCCTGCCCGACGGGGCCAGGGCGCAGGCGGTGACCTTCGGCGAAGGCTGGATCGCGGTGGTGACGGCGGATGACCGCCTGCTGGTCTTCGGCCGCGACGGGCGGCTGCGGCAGGAGGTGGCGCTGGAGCCCTGACCTCGCCCGGGGGCGCTTCGCCCGCCGAACCCCCGAGAGTATTTGCGAGAAGGGCAAGGAGACGGCCGGAACGACCTTTGGATGGCGGTAAGCGTTTGACCTTGGCCGCGCGGGGCGGCAGGGTTCGGACAGCAATATGGGGGATGCGATGATCGGCGACCTGGGCGCGGCGGATGCGACGGAACTGGCGGGATTGGTGGCGAAGGGAGAGGTGAGCCCCTCGGAACTGCTGGACGCCGCGCTGGCGGCGGTCGAGGCGCGGAATCCGGCGATCAATGCCGTCGTCCTGGTGCAGGAGGAGGTGGCGCGCCGCTCGATCGCCGAAGGGCTGCCGGTCGGGCCGTTCCGGGGCGTGCCGTTCCTGATCAAGGACCTTGGCGCCGAGGCGAAGGATTTCCCCTCGCACAACGGCTCGCGCCTGTTCGCCAACACGACCTACGGGCAGGATTCGGCGATCTTCGCGCGGATCAAGGCGACGGGCGTGGTGACCTTCGGCCGCACCACCAGCCCCGAGGGCGGGGTGGGCACGGTGACGGAAGCGACGGTCTATGGCGGGCCGACGCGGAACCCGTGGAACCTTGACCATACCTCGGGCGGGTCCTCGGGCGGCGCCGGTGCGGCGGTCGCGGCGGGGATCGTGGCCATGGCGCATGGCTCGGACGGCGGCGGATCGGTCAGGATCCCGGCCTCGTCCTGCGGGCTGTTCGGGTTCAAGCCGACGCGGGCGCGGTTGCCGGATGGCCCCTATGCGGGCGAGGGCTGGGCGGGGATGGCGATCGACGGGTTCCTCACGCGGTCGGTGCGCGACACGGCGGTGATGCTGGACGCCTGCGAGGGGCCGGACCTGGGCGCGCCCTATGTCGCGCCGCCCCTGGAGCGGGGCCATGCCGCGGCGATCAGCCGTCCGCCGCGCCGGTTGCGGGTGGCGATCTGCGACACCACGCTGACGGGAGAGCCGATCCACCCGGAGGTGGCCGAGGCGGTGCGCGCGGCGGGCAAGCTGCTGGAGGCGCTGGGGCACAGGGTCGAACCGGCGCGGCCTGCTGCTGATGTGCCGATGATGATGCGGGCCTGGACCGATATCGTCGGCGTCGGCACCGCGCTGTCGATCCGGTCCAAGCTCGGCGACCGCCCGCCGACCGCCGATGAGGTGGAGGGGGTCAGCCGGGGCGCCTGGGCGCATTCGCAGACCCTGCATCCGACGCGCTATCTGCAGGCCGTGGGCGAAATCCACGCTTTCGGCCGGCAGATGGCGGGGTTCTTCGACCAGGGGCCGGATGTGCTGCTGACCGCCACGCTGGCGGAGCCCCCGGCAAGGGTCGGCCGCTTCACGCCGACGACCGAGGACTATGTCGCCTATCGCACCGGGCCGCAGGGGATCTTTGCCTATTCGCCGTTCTGCGCGGCCTTCAATGCCAGCGGCCAGCCCGCCGCAAGCCTGCCGCTGGGCTGGTCGTCCTCGGGCCTGCCGATCGGCATCCACCTCGCCGCTGCCTTCGGCCAGGATGAAACCCTGATCGCCTTGTGCGCAGAGGTTGAGCGCGCCGCACCCTGGGCGGGAAAACGGGCGCCGATGGCGGCATGAGGGGAAGGAATCGCTTGTCACTCCGCGATTGCCCGTCTCAATATGATCAAATGAGGATGAATCAGGGGTGCGGCCGTGGCCGGTGACGTGACGATCTCGGCACGCAATGTCGTGAAGGCTTTCGGGCAGGGCGCCGCCACCGTGCGGGCGCTGGACGATGTCTCGGTGGATATCCGGCGGGGGGAGTTCTTCACGCTCCTCGGCCCTTCGGGTTGCGGCAAGACCACGCTCTTGCGGCTGATCGCCGGGTTCGAGATGCCGACCGAGGGCACGATCCTGCTGGACGGGACCGACATCACCACCCTGCCGCCGAACCGGCGGCCGGTGAACACGGTATTCCAGTCCTACGCGCTGTTTCCGCACCTGACCGTGGCGCAGAACATCGCCTTCGGACTTGAGATGCTGGGCAAGCCGGGGTCGGAGGTGAAGGCGCGGACGGCGCAGATGCTGGCGCTGGTCAAGCTCGAGGCGATGGCGGGGCGCAAGACCAGCCAGCTGTCGGGCGGGCAGCAGCAGCGGGTGGCGCTGGCCAGGGCGCTGGCGCCGCAGCCGAAGGTGCTGCTCCTGGACGAGCCGCTGTCGGCGCTGGACCTGAAGCTGCGCAAGGAGATGCAGATCGAGCTGAAGCGTTTGCAGACCGAGACCGGGATCACCTTCATCTTCGTCACCCACGACCAGGAAGAAGCCCTGACCATGTCCGACCGCATCGCGGTGATGAGCGCGGGCAAGATCCAGCAGGTCGGCACGGCGAAGGACATCTACATCCACCCGAAGAACCGCTTCGTCGCCAGCTTCATCGGCGAGACGAATTTCCTGACCGGCACCGCCGAGGACGCGGCGCTGCGCCTGCCGACCGGCGAGCGCATCGACGCCCCGGGCCTGCGCGCGGGCGGGCAGGCCACGGTGATCGTGCGGCCGGAGCAGTTGCGTCTGGGCGCGCCGACCGATGGCGGGTTGCAGGCCAGGGTGAAGACGCTGGTCTATTTCGGCACCGACACCCATTGCCACCTGTCGCTTGCCGACGGGACGGAGATCGTCGCCCGGCTGCAAAGCCCGGCCTCGGGCGAGGCGGGGCTGAGCGAGGGCCAGGCGGTCGGCATCCGCTTTGCCGATGGCGCCGTGCAGCGGGTGGAGGACTGATGAGCCCGGCCGAGGAAAACGCCGTCAGGACTTCGGCCCGCAACGGCTGGCTTTTGTCCGCCCCGGCGCTGGTGGTGCTGGCGCTGGCGGCCTCGGGGCCGCTGCTGATCGTCGTCTGGTATTCCTTCCTGACCGCGAACGACACCGGCGGCGTGATCCGCGCCTTCAGCATCGAGGGCTGGAAGGGCATCTTCCTGACCTATGACATCTTCGAGGAACGCTATGCGCTGGCCGACGCGCATCTGATAATCTTCTGGCGCTCGGTCTGGCTGTCGCTGGCCACCACGGCCCTGACCTTCGCCGTCGGCTTCCCCACCGCCTGGTTCATCGCCACGAGGCCGGCGCAGCAACGGGCGATGTGGCTGTTCCTGATCACGATTCCCTTCTGGACCAACCTTCTGATCCGCACCTTCGCGATCAACGAGGTGATCCGCAACGAGGGCATCCTGAACACGCTGCTGCTCTGGGCCGGGGTGATCGATGCGCCGCTGCAGATCAACTATACCGAGGGCGCCGTCCTGATCGGCATGACCTATGTCTACCTGCCGCTGATGGTGCTGCCGCTCTACGCCACGATCGAGCGTTTCGACATGCGGCTACTCGAGGCCTCCTACGACCTTTACGCCAGCCGCTGGCGCACGCTGCGCCGGGTGATCCTGCCGATCGTCAAGCCGGGGATCGTCGCCGGATCGATCCTGGTCTTCGTGCCCTCGCTCGGGGCCTATGTCACCCCGCGCATCCTGGGCGGCGGCAAGAAGATGATGCTGGGCAACTTCATCGAGCTGCAGTTCCTGCAGGGCAAGAACTGGCCCTTGGGCGCGGCGCTGTCGGTCACGCTGCTGATCATCGTGATGGCGGCGCTGCTGGTCTATGTCCAGGCCGCGAACCGGGACCGGGGGACGGGCAATGGCTGAGCGCGGCTTCCAGATCTCCCGCCTGCCGGGCTTTGCGACCGTCGCGATCGCGGCCTTCGTGCTTTTGTACCTGCCCATCGTCACGCTGGTGATCTTCTCGTTCAACGGCTCGAACTCGGTTGCGACCTGGGGCGGGATCTCGCTGCGCTGGTATGGCGATGCCTGGAACAATGCCGACGTGAAGGCGGCGACGATGCGCTCTCTGATCATCGGGGCCTCGGCCGCGGTGCTGTCGACGACGCTTGCCACGCTGGCCGCGCTGGGGACGACGCGGCGGCGGGCGTTCAAGGGGCAGACCTTCATCTATGTGATGCTCAACCAGCCGCTGATGGTGCCCGAGATCGTGACGGCCGTGGCGCTGCTGATCTTCTTCGGCATCCTGAAGGTCGCGACCGGCTATCAGGGGCTGGGCTATCTGATCGCCGCGCATACCGCCTTCTGCATCCCCTTCGCCTACCTGCCGATCCGCGCCCGGCTGGAGAGCATGGACCTGTCGCTGGAAACCGCCGCGGCCGACCTTTACGCCAGCCCCTTCCAGACCTTCCGCCGGGTCACCCTGCCCCTGCTCGCCCCCGGCATCATGGCGGGGGCGATGCTGGCCTTCGTGATCAGCCTCGACGACGTGGTGATCACCGAGTTCGTGAAGTCCGGCGGGCAGGACACCCTGCCCACCTACATGCTCGGCCAGCTTCGCCGCGCCTTCACGCCCGAGGTCAACGCGATCTCGACCATGCTTCTGGCAGTGACGGTCGTGCTTCTGACCGTCTTCTTCCTGCTGACGCGCAAGAAAGACTGAAACCAACTGGGGAGACCAAGATGAAACATCTTCTGTCCGCAACCGCGATCCTTCTCGCCTCGGCCACGCTCGCCGCAGCCGAGGGCGAGCTGCAACTGTACAACTGGGGCAACTACACCAGCCCCGAACTCCTGAAGAAATTCGAGGCCGAGACCGGGATCAAGGTCACCGTCACCGACTTTGACAGCAACGACGTGGCGCTGGCCAAGGTCGAGGCCGGCGGCTCGGGCTTCGATCTCGTGGTGCCTTCGGCCAGCTTCGTCCCGATCTGGGCCGAGAAGGGCCTGGTGCAGGAGCTGGACCTGTCCAAGCTGCCGAACCACAAGAACATCGCGCCGGAATGGATGGACGTGGCCTGGGATCCGGGCCGGAAGCTCTCGATTCCGTGGCAGTGGGGCTCGACCGGGATCGCGGTCAACACCAAGGTCTATGGCGGCGACATCAATACCTCGGCCGTCTTCCTTGACGTCCCGCCGGAACTGGTCGGCAAGATCAACGTCGTTCCCGAGATGGTCGACATCCTGTCCCTGGCCACGATGTATGTCGGCGGCGAACCCTGCTCGGAAGACCCCGAGGTCATGAAGAAGGTGCGTGACGTCCTGCTGGCGGCCAAGCCCGACTGGATCAGCATGGACTATGGCGCGACCGAACGCCTGTCGAACGGCGACTGGGCGGCCAGCGTGAACTGGAACGGTTCGACGATGCGGGTGCGCCTGAACACCAACGGCGACGTGCAATACGGCTATCCCAAGGAAGGCTATCCGATCTTCATGGACTCGGTCATGCTGCTGCAGGACGCCAAGAACGTCGAGGAAGCCTACAAGTTCATGGACTTCATCATGCTGCCCGAGAATGCAGCGATGATCTCGGCCTTTGCGCGCTATGCCAACGGCATCGCCGGCTCCGAGGAATTCATGCCGGAAGACATGAAGACCGCGCCCGAGGTGGTGGTCCCCGAAGAGCACAAGGCGGCCGGAGTGTTCCTGCCGACCTGCACCGGCAAGGGGCTGGACTACATGACCGCGATCTGGACCGAGCTGCAGAAGTAAGCCCGGAATATGTCCGGGGGTCTTCGTGGCCCCCGGACGCCCCTTGAGTATTCTTGCCACGAGGAAGCCATGCTCGACTGGCCTGCAACCCGGCTGTCGCAGGCGATCCATGCGCGCGAGGTCGCACCCTCCGAGGTGATGGCGGCCTGGCTGGCCCAGGTCCAGGCGCTGAACGGGGCGGTCAACGCCATCGTCTCGCTGCGCGACCCGGATGCGCTGATGGCCGAGGCGCGGGCGCTGGACGATGTCGCGCCGCAGGGCTGGCTGCACGGGATTCCCTTTCCGGTCAAGGATCTGGTGGCAACGAAAGGGTTGCGGACGACCTGGGGCTCGCCGGTCTGGAAGGACCATGTGCCGGTAAAGGACGATCTGGTGGCGGCGCGGCTGCGGGCCTTTGGCGCGGTGATCGCGGCCAAGACCAATGTGCCGGAATGGGGCCAGGGCTCGCACAGCTTCAACCCGGTCTTCGGGGTGACGCGCAACCCCTATGACCTGACGCGCAGCGCCGGGGGGTCTTCTGGTGGGGCCTCGGCGGCGCTGGCGGCGCGGATGGCCTGGGTCGCGGACGGGTCGGACATGATGGGCAGCTTGCGCAACCCGGCCGCCTTCTGCAACGTCTATGGCTTCCGCCCGACCTGGGGCCTGGTGCCGCAGGATGCCGAGGGCGACACCTATCTGTCCACCCTGTCCACCGAAGGCCCGATGGCCCGCACGGTCGAGGATCTGGCGCGGCTGCTGCTGGTGCTGGCGGGCGAGAACCCCGAGGCCCCCTTCCCGCGCGCGGTGCCGGAGCTTGCGCTGGACCGCGACCTCACGGGCTGCCGGATCGGCTGGCTGGCGGACTGGGGCGGGGCCTATCCGATGGAGCCGGGGATCCTGGAGCTTTGCGAGGCGGCCCTGCGCCAGATGGAAGACATGGGCGCGGTGGTCGAGCCCCTGCCCCCGCCCTTCCCGGCCGAGAAGCTGTGGTCCGCCTGGGTCACGCTGCGCGCCATGCTGAACGCGGGCGGCAAGCGGGCGCTGGCCGAAGATCCGGCAAAGCGGGCGCTGACGAAGCCCGAGACGATCTGGGAGATCGAGCAGGGCATGGGACTGTCCGCCCAGGCGGTCTACGAGGCCAGCGTGATCCGCAGCCGCTGGCACGCCCATGCCGCGCGGCTGTTCGACCGCTATGACGCCGTGGTCCTGCCAAGCGCGCAGGTCTGGCCCTTCCCGGCCGAATGGCGCTGGCCCGAGGAGATCGCGGGGCGCAAGATGGACACCTATCACCGCTGGATGGAGGTGGTGGTCCCCGCCAGCCTGATCGGCCTGCCTGCCCTCTCGGTGCCCGTGGGCTTCGGGCCGCAAGGCCTGCCGATGGGGATGCAGGTCATCGGCCGCTCGGGCGACGACATGGGCGTTCTGGCCATCGGCCAGGCCTGGCACCGCGCGACGGAATGGCCGCAGCGCCGGCCGCCTCTGGTCCCGGCGCCGGTTTCGCGCTAGGGCTGGCCCAAAGGGGGCAGCATGCGCGTTCTGGTCATCGGCTCCGGCTCCATCGGCCGCAGGCATCACGACAATCTCCAGTCGCTCGGCGCGTCGTCGCGGCTGGTCTCCTGGCGCGAGGCGGGGCTTGGCGGCGCACTTGCCGTGCTGGACGGGGCCGAGGCGGTGGTGATCGCCACCGCGACCGATATCCGCCTGCCGCTGGTCCAGGCCGCCTCGGCCCGCGGCCTGCCGATCTATGTCGAGAAACCGCTCGCCTTCCGGCCCGATGAGGTGGAGGCGATCGCCGAGGCCGCCGCCCCGGTCGCGGACCGCTCGATGCTGGGCTACATGATGCGCTATCACCCGGCAGTGCGCGCCCTGGCGGCGGCGGACCTGTCCGACGTCTTCCAGTTCGCGCTGAGCATCGGCCATGACGTGACGCAATGGCGGGCGAACTGGCGCTTTTCGCAAAGCTACGCCGCGCGGGCCGAGGGCGGCGGGGTGCTGCTGGACCTCTGCCATGAGCTGGACCTGGCCGCCTGCCTGTTTCCGGGGCTGGAGGTGACGCGGGTGGAAAGCCTTGGCCATCCCGCCTATCCGGGGGTTGACGTGGCCAGCCGGATTTCCCTGCGGGGTCAGGCGGTTGTCGGCGATGTCTCGATGGACTACCTGACGCCGAAACTGCACCGCCGCACGCTGCTGCGGGGGACGGAGCGGATGCACGACTTCGACTTCGCCGCGCAAAGCTACCGGGTGACCGGGTCTTCCGGTCCGCAGGACCTGCCGCTGCAACTGGAGCGGAACACGATGTTCCTCGACGCGATGCGCGACTTTTTGGCGCTGGCCTTCGGGGGCGCGCTGTCGGGCAACCCGCTTCTGCCGCGGCTGGACCTCTGCCTGCCCTCGGCCCGGCTGGTGGCGCGGGCCTGGGCGATGCGCGGTTTCGTCGGCGAGATTGTCAAGGAGATCCCATGATCCTGGGTCACATCGGCGCGCGGAAGGGCTCCAAGGGCGTGCCGCGCAAGAACTTCCGCATGATCCAGGGCAAGCCCCTGATCGACTGGTCGCTGGACCAGCTTCTCGAGCATCCGCTGGTGGATGCGGTCGTCGTCAGCACGGATGACGAGGAAATCTATGACCATGCCGTCGCCAAGGGCTGCCTGAAGATCGGCCTTCGGCCCGCGCATCTGGCCACCGACACCGCCGGGAAATGGGGCGTCTGGCAGCATGCGCTGGCGGCATCGGAGGCGCTGGTCGGGCCGGTCGAGGCATTCCTCGACCTCGACTGCACCTCGCCGCTGCGTCTGCCCTCGGACATCACCGCCGCGCTGGAGCTGTTCCGGGCCGAGCGTCCCGACATGGTGATGAGCTGTTGCGAGGCGCGGAAGAACCCCTATTTCAACCTGGTAGAGCCGGATGCGACCGGCGCGCTGCATGTCTCGAAACCGCTGCCGGGGGGCGTGGTGGCGCGGCAGCAGGCGCCGGTGGTCTATGAACATGCGGCCTCGACCTATGTCGTGGACCCCGCCTATCTGAAACGCTCGAAAGGGCTGTGGGAGGGGCGGGTGATCCCCTACCTGATGCCGCCGGAACGCTGCGTCGACATCGACACGCCCTTCGATTTCCGACTTGTCGAATTCCTGATGCAGGAGGCCAAGCATGGCTGAGCAACTGAAAGGCCGCACCGTCTTCATCACCGGGTCGGGGGGCGTGTTGGGCTCCACCTACGTCCGCCGGATGCTGGCCGAGGGGGCGCGGGTGATCGCCTCGGACCTGCCGGGGAAGCGGGCCGAGGCGCTGGTCGCGGCGCATGGGGGGGAGGAGGCGTTCCGCTTCTACCCGCTGGACGTCGCCAACGAGGACGAGGTGACGGAAATCTTCGCCCGCATCCTGAAGGATGGGTGGGAGCCGAACGTGGTGCTGAACAACGCGGCGATCACGGGGGAGCTGCTGATGGGGGCGGGGCAGCCGTTCCCGGATTTCGCCGACCTGAAGGTCTCGGACTGGGAGAAGACGCTGCGGACCAACCTGACCGGCCCGTTCATGGTGGCGCGGCAGATGGACCGGGACATCGTGGGCAGATGGCCCTGCACGCTGATCAACGTCGCCTCGATGTATGCCCTGAACGGGGCGCATCACCGGATCTACGAGGGGATGCCGTTCAAGAATTTCTCGGCCTACGGGGTGACGAAGGCGGGGGTCCATGGGCTGACGGTCTGGCTGGCAGGCTACTGGGCGCCGCGGGGGGCGACGGTGAACACGATCGCGCCGGGGGCCGTCTTCAACGGGCATTCCGAGGAATTCCAGCGCCGGGTGGGGGAGTTGATCATGCTGGACCGGATGGCCAAGCCGGACGAGATCGCCGATGCGATGCTGTTCCTCGCCTCGGCCCAGGCGGGGTATATGACGGGGCAGATGATCAACGTCGACGGCGGGTTCAGCGGGTGGTGAGGTGGGTCTGTCCACGGTGGACAGATCTTGATAAACCTTCACAATCAATAGCTTCGCGGATCGCGTTTACGCGATCTTAACCTGTGCGTCGAGCGCCGCGAGGGTTTTCCGCGTCGCCCCGGAATGGGCGGCGAAGAAGGCCTGAATGGTCTGCGGACCCGGGCCTTGCCAGTCGGTCAGGGCAGAGGCCAGGGCCTTTGGCGTCTCGACGCGCAGGCAGACACCGGCCGCAATCGCCTCGACCGCCGGGTATTCGATGGTGTGGATTTCGGGGCCGACGATGACCGGGCGCTTCAGCGCCAGGGGCTCGATGATGTTGTGCGCGCCATGCGGGGTGAAGCCGCCGCCGGTGACCACGCGATCGGCCAGCGCGATGTAGAAATACATCTCGCCGAGGCTGTCGCCGAGGAGGAGGTCCGGGCTTCCCGCCGGGTGCCCCCCACCCCCTCCCCGCGGGGAGGAAGGAAGGCCCTTGGCGGTCAGCGTGGCGTCAAGCGACCGGCTGCGGCGCAGGAAGTCGAGGCCGCGCGCGGCGAGCATCCCGGCCACCTCGTCAAAGCGTTCGGGCTTGCGCGGAACGTAGACCACGAAGGGGCGCGAGGGGTGGGCAAGCGCCTGGGCGATGGCGTCGAGGTAGAGGTCGTCCTCCCCCTCGACCGCGGAGGCGAAGGTGATCACCGGGCGGGGGCCTGCCAGCGCCGGGCGCAGGGCTTCGGCGGCGGCGACCTGCGCGGGGGGGACGGGCTGGTCGAAGCGCAGCTCTCCGGTGACGGTGATGTTGCGGACGCCCACGCTGGCGAAGCGTTCCGCTTGCAGCCCGGACTTGACGAAACCCCCGGCATAGCCCTGCATCAACTTGTGACGCAACTTTAGCTTTGCATCGCGAGCCATTGATTTAGATGGATATTGCGCGTTGCACATGAACAGGGGCACACCCGCCCCACGGGCGGCGAAGATCATGCGCGGCCAGATCTCTATCTCCATCACCAGCCCGGCGCGGGGCCGGAAGGCGCGGAAGAATCCGGCATAGGCCCAGGCGGTCTCGAACGGGATCCAGACGGCGGCGAGGCGGCCGGCGGCGATCTCGGCGGCGAAGGCGCGTTCGGCCTCGCGCCGGCCGGCGGGGGTGAAATGGGTGGTGACGACGCATTCGCCCCGGTCGAGTAGCGCGCGGATCAGCGGGACGGCAGAGCGCATCTCGCCCAGGGAAACGGCATGGACCCAGACCGCGCCGTGCAGGTGCTGGCGGTAGCGGCCGAAACGCTCGGCAAGGTGGCGGGCATAGAGCGGATCCTTGCGGCCACGCTTCCAGAGGTAGAGCAGCACCACCGGCAATCCGAGATGCCAGAGCAGCGACCAGAAGCGGAGGAAGAACCAGAGCCTCATGCAAGGCCCGCCAGTTTCAGGAGGTCGGCGGCGAGGGGACCGAGTGCGCCTTGCGCGGTGTCGGAGAGCGCCCTGGCGCGGGCGGCCATGGCGCTGTGGTCTTCGGCCAGCGCGGCGGCGAGGCCCTCGGGCTGGACCGGCCGGGCCGCGCCCGCCTGATGCAGCGCGGCGAAATCGGCGGCGAAATTGGCGATGCGCGGGCCGTGCAGGATGGCGGAGCCAAGCGCGGCGGGCTCCCACGGGTTGTGGCCCTCGGTCGGGCCGAAGCTGCCGCCGATCAGCGTGACCGGGCAGAGGCGATACCAGAGGCCCATCTCGCCGAAGGTGTCCACGATCCAGAGGTCGGCGTCGGGCCCCTGCCCTGCGCTGCGCAGCGTGGCGGCAAGGCCGTGTTCGGCGGCGCGGGCGGCGATCCCGGGCCCCCGATGCGGGTCGCGCGGGGCGATCAGGACCAAGGGGCGGGGCTGGGCGCGCAGAGCGGCAAAAAGGGCGAACTCGTCCTCGGGGTGGGAGGAGGCGAGGAGGACGGGGCGGCGGCCGGCCAGCGCCGCGCGCACCCGTGCCAGCATTGCGGGATCGGCCGACAGCGGCGGGGCGGCGGCCTTGAGCGAGCCGGTGATGGCGACCTGCGCCGCGCCAAGGGCGTGCAGGTGGCGGGCGCTGGTCGGGTCCTGCGCGGTGATCAGGCGGAAACGGGCGAAAAGATCGGCGTAGAGCGATTTCCAGCGGGCACGGCGGGCGAAGGCCTCGGCATTCATCCGCGCGTTGACCAGGGCCAGCGGGATGCCGCGCGCCGCGGTGGCGGCCACGGCGCCGGGCCAGAGGTCCTGCTCGGCCCAGACGGAAAGCGCCGGGCGCCAGTGATCGAGGAAGCTGTCCAGATAGCGCGGCGCGTCCAGCGGGAGGAACTGGTGCCGGGTACGGGGCGGCAGGTTGGCGGCCAGCACCTCGGCCGAGGCGCGGGTGGTGGAGGTGACGAGGAATTCCGCCTTGGGGGTCTTGGCGGCCATTGCGCCGATCAGGCCACGGAGCGCCAGCGTCTCGCCAAGGCCGACGGCGTGGAGCCAGACCAGGGGGCCGTCGGGGCGCTGGGCACTCGGCTGGCCGAGCTTTTCCCGCCAGCGGTCGGGAAGCTCCTTGCCGCTTGCGAGGCGGCGCCGGAGCAGGCCGGGCGCGAGAAGCGGGATCGCGCGGGAGGCCGCGAGATATGCAGAAAGCGCAAGGCCGGGCCTAGTCACGGAAGGCCTTTTGCAGGCTGAGGCTCCAGAACTCGGGCCGGGCGAGGGTGTCCACGAAATGCTGCGCGGCGGTGCCCTGGCCGAAGCCTGCATGCGGGATGGCCTGCCGGCCCCAGTGGGTCTTGAGGAATTCGAGGATCACGGCGCGGTCCTCGGCCTCGCAGGCGGTGACCGAGGGCGCGTCGGAGCGGTTGGACTGGCGGGTGCCGATGTCGAGCGAGGGCAGGCCGAGGAAGGGCGCCTCGCGCACGCCGGCGGAGGAGTTGCCGACCATGCAGGCGGCGTTCTTCATCAGCTCGGAGAAATGGGCGAAGCGCATGGAAGGCAGCAGTCGGAAGCGGTCTTTCGGCAGCTTTTCAAGGACTTCGAAGATCGCTTGCGAGCCCGGGTCGTTGTTGGGCGCGATGGTGACGAAGCTGCGGCCGCTGTCGGCAAGCGCGCCGAAGAGGTCGGCCGCCTGCCGGCCGATCGTGTCCTGTTCCGAGGTCACGGGGTGGAAGGTGGCGATGCCGAATTCCGCGAAGGGGATGGCGTAGCGGGCGCGCACCTCGTCGATCGTCACGCCGGAGGGGCGGGCGTGGAAGTCCAGCTCGGGCGAGCCGATGGCGTGGATCGTCTCCTCGGGCTCACCCAGGGCGCGGACGCGGCGGGCGGCGGACTCGGAGGAGACGAAATGGTGGGTGCAGAGCTTGGTGTTGCAGTGGCGGAATACCTCGTCGATGGTGCCCGAGACCTCGCCACCCTCGACATGGGCGGAACGGATGTAGTTGGTGGCGGCGACGAGGGCGCCGGCCATGGCCTCGATCCGGTCGCCGTGCAGGATGACGAGGTCGGGCCGGGCGCGGTGGACGAAGGCGGAGAAGCCGGTGACGGTGCGGGCGAGGATCAGGTCCTGGGGGTCGCCCTCCTGCTGGTTGACGAATTCCTCGACCGCGACGCCGGGCATGCGGCGGACCTCGTTCCGGGTGAGGCCGTAGCGGTCCATCATGTGCATGCCGGTGACGAAGAAGGTGACCCGGTGGCCGGCATCCCGGGCGGCGGCGGCGAGCGGTTCCAGCTTGCCGAAGTCGGCGCGGGTGCCGGTGAGGAAGAGGAGGTGGCGGGTCATGGGTCGCGCGCCCGGATTTCTGCGAGAACCATCGGGGGCGGCGCGGGCAAATCGCCTGCATCCACGGCGCGCAGGAATTGCCGCCGCGCCTCGACCGAGGTCGCCTCGTTCCGCTTCTTCAGGATATGCAGGCCTGCGGCCTGTGCGACGAGGTAGGGATGGGTTTCAAGGACGGGTCCGGACATCAGCGTCGATGATATAAGCGCCAATGCGGCGGCGTGGAAGCCCTGTGCCTGCGGGTCGACCAAGAGCCGGTCTCGGGTGGCGCGGACGGGGCCGGTCAGGGCGGCATAAGCCAGGATACGGGCTAGTTCGGAAGCATCGGCCGCCTCGGCATGGCGAAGCAGGAGCGCGGGCGACGCCAAAGGCGGGGAGGCGAGCCCGGCGTGGACCATAGCCCGCGACAGGCCCTTCTCCCCGCGCAAGAGCACCGAGGCCCGGCGGGACGAGGCGAGATAGCCGTCCCAGAACGCGCGGAAGGCTGGATGGGCCAGCGCACGGGGCCCGAACATGGTGAGCCAGCTTTGAAAATGTGCGCGATGCACGCGGCCGGGGCGTTCCATCCACAGGGCGCCGGTGAACCCGTCCTCGGTCTCCATCCGCGCCAGCAGGCTGTCATCCTCCACGAGGGGAAACCAGACGCTGTCGTTCAAGAGTACCAGCCATTCCGGGATAAGGCCGAAATGGCGTAGAAGGCGGATGCCATCGCGCCATGCCCCGAAGTCGTGACCCTGGTTGGGGCGTTCCACCACCCGCCAGGATCGCGCCGCAAGCGCCTGCCGGTCGACGGGAGAAAGCGGCGCATTCGACATCACAAGCAGGGCATAGCCCTGGCTCGCGAGATGCTCGCAAGTCAGCAAGGTCGAGGGCGCAATACCCCGGGCCTGGAACAGCACGAAAATCGCCACTTTTGCCCCGGCGGGCAAGGCCCCGGGGGTCTGCAACAACTCGGCGGGGAAGGCCGCGTCGCGGCGGCGCTGCGCCAGCCGCTCGGGCAGGATCGCCAGGAGATCGTCCAGACCACCGAGAAGGCGCCCGATCTCGCGCCGGATCTTCGCCATGCCCCGCCCCGCCTGTATGTCTGTCTGGCGCATGATAGCCGTCGCACGCCGTGCCTGCCAGCCCCGGCTCGGCGGTGGACAGCGGCTCTGCCCTGCGCTAGGCGGGGACCTGACCAGCAATGGAGGCCAGCATGGCCGTGACCAATGTCATCTGCATCAAATACGGTAGCCGCTACGGCGCGGAATATCCCAACCGGCTTTATGCCGGGCTGAAGCGGAACTCGCCCTCCGACATCCGCCTGTTCTGCATGACCGACGACCGCGCGGACATCCAACCCGAAATCGAGATCCTGCCGCTTCTGGACGAACCCTTCCACAAAGTGATGTTCGCCGAGATGGCGCGGCGCGGCTGGAAATCGCCGTTCCGCAAGGTTAGCCTTTACAACCCGGCGCTGGTGCCCGACCTGGACGGACCGATGATCCTGATGGACATCGACCTGGTGGTGGTGGGCAACCCGGACGACCTGCGCGACTATGCCCCCGGCAAGGTCGCCATGCGCCATGACTGGTCGCGCGGGCCGGGGTCGAACGAGCTTGGCCACGGGTCGGTGGAGAAGTTCGAGCCGCAGCGGCATAGCTATATCTACGAGGACATGGCCCGCGACCCGCTGGCGGCCCTGGGCCGGTCCTTCGGGCGCGAGCAGATCTACACCTCAACCTCGGCCGAGGCGAAGGGCGATTTCCAGCCTTTCCCGGACGCTTGGATCGCCAGCTTCAAGCGCGACTGCCGGCCGCCGAGGCCGCTGAACCTTTTCCTGCCGCCCCGCAAGCCGGAGGGGGCCAAGGTGGTCTGCTTCCACGGCGAGCCGAAGATGGAAGACGCGGTGCGCGGCTACTGGGGCGGCGGCAACCTGGCTCAGGCCACCCGCCCGGCGCGCTGGCTGCGCGCGGCCTGGTCGGGCTGACGGGCAAGGTCGCGACCGCAACGGGGGATCAGGTAGCCCCGCTTCAAGAGCCACCAGCCGCGGCGGAAATAGTTCGCGGCCTTCAGTCGGTAGTGCGGCAGGCGCTGCCACCATGGAAACTTCGCCACGTCGCCGAAGCCGGTGCCGGTGATCAGGCTTTGCCCGCCGTCGTCCACATGGCTTGGGAAGGGCTCCAGACCGAACAGGCGGAAATCGTGCCGGAAGAAGCGGTTGATCTCGTGGTCGGTAGCGCGGGTGATCGGAATCATGCCGGGCAGCAGCCGCTCTACTGTCTCGCGGTGGATCAGATAGCCGCCGGTGCCGGTGGCCGGCCCCAGATATGCGTTCACCCGGTAGGGGCCGAGCCGCCCCTGGCAGATCGGCAGCTTGGCCCGGATGCGGTTGAGCTTCAGCATATCCCAGGCATGGTGGTTCGCCAGCGCCAGGTCCACGGCGGGCAGGAAGTCGTCGTGGAACACCACGTCGTCCTCCAGCACCAGCGCGACCGGCTTGCCCGTGGCCAGGAATTCCCGCCAGACTCCGAGATGCGAATTGTAGCAGCCGATGCCACCCCATAGCACCTTACGGCCCAGGTTGCGCTCGAAGGCGGGCAGGTCCATCAGCTTGACCAACTCGTCCTTGCGCGCCTTGCCGTCCACCCCGTCGAACAGGGTGTAGGGCAGGTCCATGCGGGCAAGTTGCGCCTCCATCCGGGCGCGGCGCTTGGTTGCGCGCGGCAGGTTGATCAGCCAGACGCCGATATCCGCTCTGGTCAGGCTCACCCCAGATCCCCCCATTTCAACTGCGTGTTCCGCGTCACCGCCCGGTTCAGGCGCTTGCCGACCACCTTGTCGAAGTCATAGGCCGCGATCTCTCCCGATCCTGGCCGCCGCGCCCAGATGTCGGCCTCCTGGATCACATGGCCCGCGGGCAGGTCGCGGTCGGCCACGACGGAGCCGCGGGCGAAGCGGTAGACGTCTTCCTCGGGGGCGGTGCGCTGTTTCGGGTTCATGGCGGCGATCCAGATCTCGCGGCTGCGGTCGATCAGGTGGCGCAACTCGGCAGGGTCCATCGAGTTGATGATGTCGGGGCCCTTGCGGTAGCGGCTGTCGGTGTAGTGGCGTTCGAGGATCGAGGCGCCGAGGGCGACGGAGGCCAGCGCCATCTCGGGGCCGATGGAATGGTCGGAGAAGCCGACGACGGCCCTGGGGAAGGCGTTCCGCAGCTCGGTCACGCCCTTGAGCGAGACGATCTCGGGCGGCGAGGGGTAGAGGTTGGTGCATTCCAGCAGCGCATAATCGATGCCGGCCTGGTCGAGGATCGCGACCGAGGCGCGGATCGTGTCGATGGTCTGCATGCCCGTCGACAGGATCACCGGCTTCCCCTTGCGCGCGATGTGGCGGATCAGCGGCAGGTTGTCCGCCTCGCCCGAGCCGATCTTGTAGGCGGGGACGTCCAGTTCCTGAAGGAAATCGGCGGCGGCGCGGCTGAAGGGGGTGGAGATCCAGATCATCCCGAGGGATTCGGTGTAACGCTTGAGTTCGGCCTCCTCCTCGCGGGTCAGCGCGCAGCGTTCCATGACATGCCAGATCGAGACATCGGCGTTCGGCGGGAAGATCGACTTCGCCTCCTCGGTCATCTCATCCTCGATGATGTGGGTCTGGTGCTTGATCATCTCGCACCCCGCCCCGGCGGCGAGGCGCACCATTTCCTTTGCCACCGAAAGGTCGCCGCCGTGGTTGATGCCGATCTCGGCGATGACGAGGGGCGGATGGTTCGGGCCGATCTCGCGGTGGGCGATCTTCATGGGCGGTCTCCTTTGGCTGACGTGCTGCATGAGGGGCCGCGGCCTGTCAAGCGAGCGGATAGGTGGCCAGCACGTCATGGCGCGGGGTCTTGCCGCCGGGATGGCTTTGCCAGAGCGTCAGTTCCGCGACCTGCCAGGGCCCGGCGGCAAAGCCCGCGCCCATGGCGATGGCGCGTTCCAGGCGCATCGCATCGGGCGGCGCGGGCGGCGGAAAGCGGCCGAGGGTGACGTGGGGGTGATACTTGCGCGCATCCAGCGCGCAGCCGGCGCGGCGGGCGATGGTCTCGGCTTTCGCTTGCAGGGCGAGGAGCGGGGGCGAGGGGGCGACCCCGGCCCAGGCGACGCGGGGCTTGTCCTTGCCGAAGAGGCCGAGGCCCTGCAGCGAAAGCACCAGGCCGGGGGAGCGGAGGGTCCGGAACCCCTCATCCGCGGCCTCGAGCGCGGGTTCGGGGCAGTTGCCCAGAAAGACGAGGGTGAGGTGCAGGGTCTCCGGCTCTACCTTGCGCGGCAGGGGCAGGAGGAACTGCTGGACCTGCAAGGCGCCGCGGATCTCGGGCGGCAAGGCGATGCCGAGGAAGGCGCGGATCATCGGCGGGCCAGCCCGGCAAGACGGTCGCGGATCTCGGGCCGGACCGGGCCTTCGCGCGGCGCGTCGAGAAGGGTGGTGAGGAGCGCGGGCGCCGGCGCGGGCCTGCCGCCGCCGCCCCAGGAGAGCGCGGCCAGCACGGCGGCGGCGGCGGCGGGCAGGCGGTCGGGCAGCTCTCGGCCCGCCAGATGCCCCCAGATCGCGGTCCAGAGGCGGCCGACCGACCAGGGATTGTAGCCGCCCCCGCCCAGGACCAGGACCCGGGGGGCAAGCGGGACCAGCGCCTGGACGGATTCGAGATAGGCGCGGTTCGACAGGGCCAGACGCGAGAGCGGGTCCTCCTCCAGGCTGTCGGCACCGCATTGCAGGACCAGCGCCTCGGGGCGGAATTCGGAGACGCGGGGCAGGATCAGCTCGTGCAGGACCATCCGCGCCTCGCTGTCGTTGTAGCCGCGGGGGACCGGCAGGTTGAAGGCGCTGCCCCCGGCGGTGTCGGCAAGAAGGCCGGTGAAGGGCCAGCGCCCCTCCTCATGGACCGAGATCATGCGCACGCCCGGATCGCCGGTGAACGCCAGATCCACCCCGTCCGGATGATGCGCGTCGAGGTCGACATAGGCGATCCGCGTGAGGCCGGCCCGTTGCAGGACCTTGATCGCCAGCACCACGTCGTTGAGGTAGCAAAAGCCGTTCGCCCGGTCCGGCAGGCCGTGATGCGTGCCGCCGCCGGGGACATGGATCGCGCCGGGCCGCGCCGCCAGAAGCGCGGCCGCCAGCATGGCGCCCCCTGCCCCGGTCGCCGGACGGCGGTAGACCTGGGGAAAGACCGGATTCGACAGCGTGCCGAGGTTGTGGCGGGCGCGCATCCCGGGCGTGGCCTCGCCCAGGGCCTCGGCCTGTTGCAGCGCCGCGACATAGGCGGGATCATGCCAGAGCGCGAGCGCCGCCGGTTTCGCGCGGGGCGAGGCGCGGAAACGGCCGGCCGGAAGCCAGCCCAGGGCGCGCGCGAGGTCCATCACCGTCGAGACGCGGGGGACGCGCAGGGGGTGGGCGGGGCCGTAGGAGGAGCCGCGATAGACCTCGGACCCGATGAAGAGCGGCGCCTCGGGCGGCGGTCCCTGGATCATTGCAGCATCGCCTCGATCCGGGCGCTGGCCGGCTGGGCCGGGGCGCCGCAGGTGCCGGGCATGCGGCCATCGGGCGCGATCGGCACCTTGTCGAAGGTCCGGCAGCCGGTCGCCTCGCGCGTGCAGGGGGGATGCGCGGCCTCGCCCCTGGCAGGGGTGATCTTGCTCATCGGCGGCGTGACGTCGAAGGTCATGGCGCAGTATTCCTTGTCCGTGGCCGCATCGGCAAGCTCCTGCTTGACGTCGTCGGGAGGGAGGGCCCGGATCGGCGCCCGCTCGCCGAAGCGTCCCGCGCCAATTCGAGGGGGTTGGCGGCCAGCACCGCCGGGAAAAGCGTCGGGAAATGTCGCATGGCCTGACCTTTGCGCCTGATTGGCCGCCAGAGCAGGTAATCCGGACCTGCAACGGGTCAATCTTTCGGGAATTGTCCTGTGATTTTGGGAAACTTCATGCCATACTGAAGTTTGAGGTGGCAGAGCAGCGGCGAGACCCGCGAGAAGCGGGCGGCCAGGGTGACAGAAATGGGCAGGCAAGACCAGATCGCCCCCTTTTCCGAGGGGGGAGTGGGAGCAAAAATACAATATGGCGCATTGTGCTGGCGGCAGGGCCCGGCCGGGGTCGAGGTGCTGCTGATCACCAGCCGCGACACCGGGCGCTGGGTCATCCCCAAGGGCTGGCCGATGCCGGGCCTTGCGCCCGAGGCGGCCGCGGCGCAGGAGGCCTGGGAGGAGGCCGGGGTCGAGGGGGTGATGAACCCGGTCAGCCTTGGCCGCTACGGCTATCACAAGGTCCTGTCGGCCGAGGCGCAGGTGCCCTGCGCGGTGGCGGTCTACGGGCTGCGGGTGGTGCGGCTGGCCGAGAAGTTCCCCGAGGTCAAGGAACGTCGCCGGCAATGGTTCCCGCCCGAGGTGGCCGCCGACCTGGTGCATGAGCCCGAGCTTGCGCGGATCCTCCTGCGCTTCGTGCCGCCGCGGGAAGGCCGCCCCGCCCCGATCGCGGGGGAATGACTGCGCCGGGCCATTGACCTTGGGCGGCAAATCCATAGCTATGGCCAGTGATCCATTGCAGGGACCGGGGGGATGATCCGCTACAGCCTGAAATGCGCGGCGGGCCATGGCTTCGAAAGCTGGTTCCAGGGCGCCGAAGCCTTCGCCAGCCTGCAGGGCGCGGGGCAGCTGGCCTGCCCGGTCTGCGGCGACACGAAGGTCGAGAAGGAGCTGATGGCCCCCGCCGTCCGCCCCGCCCGCAAGCAGGAAACCGCTCCTTCGCTGCGCGATCCGGCCTCGGAGGTCGAGGCGGCGATCGCGGCCTTGCGCAAGCAGATCGAGGAGAATTCGGAATATGTCGGCGTGAACTTCGCCGCCGAGGCCCGGCGCATCCATGCGGGCGAGGCTCCGGAACGGTCGATCCATGGCGAGGCCAGGCTGGACGATGCCAAGGCGATGATCGAGGAGGGCCTGCCCGTCGCCCCCCTGCCCTTCCTGCCGCAGCGCAAGGTCAACTGAGGACGGCCTGCCCGGCGGATGATCGGGGAAGGACTTCCCGTCGCGCCCCGCCTGCCTCCGCCGTGCGACCCCGACCGGCGGCGGCCCTGCGAACCCCGGCCGATCCCGGCAGGTGATCGAGCGAGAGCCCGCCGCCACCCGACCTGCCGCGGCGCATGCCGGGGTCAGTAGATATAGCGGATCTGTTCGGTCCAGAACCGCTCCATCCGTTTCAGCGCGGTGTTGATCTCGTCCATGCCGGAGGCATCCACGAGGCCGCGACGTTCGATCCCCTCGGCATGGCGGGCGAAAAGCTCTGCGATCATGCCGCGCACCTCACGCCCCTTCCCGGTCAGCCGCACCCGGACCGAGCGGCGGTCGACCTCGGACCGCTGGTGGTGCATGTAGCCCAGTTCGACCAGCTTCTTCAGGTTGTAGCTGACATTCGAGCCCTGGTAGTAGCCGCGCGACTTCAATTCACCCGCCGTCACCTCATTCTCGCCGATGTTGAACAGCAAGAGCGCCTGGACCGAGTTGATCTCCAGCAGGTTCAGCCGTTCGAATTCATCCTTGATCACGTCGAGCAGCAGCCGGTGCAGACGTTCGACCAAGGCCAGGCTGTCCAGATAGCAGGACAGGAAGGCCTTTTGCGATCCGTCCAGCACGGGGGCATGATGCGTCATCACCGATATCTCCAGCAGGGCAACTCCTGGCAGAATCGGCACAAACAGCAAACATTCAGTAAACTTGCGGCGAACCTTGACCTATTTCTCGCGCGCCAGCCGGGTTTCGGCGAAGGCGGCGATGCGGGACAAGAGGGGGGCCAACGCGTCGGGTGCGCTGGCCTGGCCGAGGATCCAGGCCATCAGGTCCTGGTCGTTCTCGGCCAGAAGCGCGTCATAGGCCAGAAGCTCGGCCTCGGTCAGATCCGCCAGACGGGCGTCGGCAAAGGGGCCGAGGACAAGGTCCATCTCCTTGGTTCCCCGCCGCCAGGACCGCATCCGCATCCGCTTGAGCCGCGCTTCCGCCGTTTCCATCGCTTCCCCCGCCCGATCAGGCCACCGACCGCATCGCCTGCCGCATCCTGCGCTCCACTTGCGCCAGTTTGTCGGCCAAGGCAACCGCTCCGGCGCGCAGGCGCTGCAACTCGGCCAGCGCGGCCTCGGCCTCGCCGGTCAGCGGCGGCGCGGACTCATTGGGGTCGGCCAGCCCGTCGCCCTCGGCGGTCAGGAGCCAGGCGAGCGAGACATTCAGCATCCCCGCCAGCATCTGCAGCCGGTTGCCGCGCGGCTCGGCCAGGTCTTCCTCCCAGTTCTGCAGGGTCGCCAGCCGCACGCCGAGGCGCTGCGCCAGTTCCTCCTGGGTCAGTCCGGCCGCCTCGCGCGCGCCGGCCAGCCGGTCGCCGAAGGTCGCCACATCCGCCGCATACCAGTTGCCGGTCCGGGTCTCGGAGCTTGTTTCCGCCATCACGCCTCTCCTTCTTGCGATATCGCTTGTGTCGGTAGGGGGGCCACCCTAAGACCTGCAGCCGACAATCGCAAACCGCCTGACGGAGTTATGACCGATGGCCTTCCTGTCCGACACGCTGGCGCGCGTCAAACCCTCGCCCACCATTGCCGTCACGACCAAGGCGCAGGCCCTGAAGGCCGAGGGCAAGGACGTGATCGGCCTGGGCGCGGGCGAGCCGGATTTCGACACGCCGGAGAACATCCGCGAGGCGGCCAAGCGGGCGATCGACGCGGGCAAGACCCGTTACACGGCGGTGGACGGCATTCCGGAGCTGAAGGCTGCGATCTGCGCCAAGTTCCTGCGCGAGAACGGCTTGACCTATACGCCGCAGCAGGTCTCGGTCGGGACCGGGGGCAAGCAGATCCTGTACAACGCGCTGATGGCGACGCTGAACCCCGGCGACGAGGTGATCATCCCCGCGCCCTATTGGGTGAGCTATCCCGACATGGTGCTGCTGGCCGGCGGCACGCCGGTGCCGGTGGTCGCGGGGATCGAGACCGCGTTCAAGCTGACGCCCGCGCAGCTGGAGGCAGCCATCACGCCGAAGACCAAGTGGTTTATCTTCAACAGCCCCTCGAACCCGACCGGCGCGGGCTATACCCGGGACGAGCTGAAGGGGCTGACCGAGGTGCTGATGCGCCATCCCCAGGTCTGGGTGATGTCGGACGACATGTACGAACACCTGGTCTTCGACGATTTCAAATTCTGCACCCCGGCCGAGGTCGAGCCCGGCCTTTACGACCGGACGCTGACCTGCAACGGCGTGTCCAAGGCCTATGCGATGACCGGCTGGCGGATCGGATATGCGGCCGGGCCGGTCTCGCTGATCAAGGCGATGGGGACGATCCAGTCGCAATCGACCTCGAACCCCTGCTCGGTCAGCCAGTATGCCGCGCTGGAGGCGCTGTCGGGCCCGCAGGAGTTCCTGGCCGACTGGCGCCGCGTGTTCCAGGGCCGGCGCGACCTGGTGGTGTCGATGCTGAACCAGGCCAAGGGCATTCGCTGCCCGAAGCCGGAAGGCGCGTTCTACGTCTATCCCGACATCGCAGGTGTCATCGGCAAGGCGACGCCCTCGGGGACGGTGATCAGCAATGACGAGGTCTTTGCCACCGCGCTTCTGGAGGAGACCGGGGTCGCCGTGGTCTTCGGCGCGGCCTTCGGCCTGTCGCCCAATTTCCGGGTCAGCTATGCGACCAGCGACGAGGTCTTGCGCGAGGCCTGCGCCCGGATCCAGAGCTTCTGCGCCAGCCTCGTCTGACGGGTTGACGGGGCGGCGGGCTTTGGCAAGGAATGGCGCGTGAGTGCCAGTCCGGAGTGCCCGATGTCCGCCGACCTTCCCGAATACTATTTCCGGCTGCGCGAGAACGGCGCCTCGGTGTTCCGGGTCAGCACGGAGAGCCGCCAGCGCCGGATCGAGATGGACGAGCTGGCGGTGGTCAACCTGCGCAGCGGCAACATCCGGCCACATGGCGAGGTGGCGCTGACCGAGGCGGACCTGCGGGCGATCCGCGACTGGCTGGAGGAACGGCGGGCGCTGGTGGCCGCGCGCGAGCTGGACGACATCCGGCGCACGCTGGACCATCTCAACCTGACGACGCACTGGGCGCAGTCGCGCGCGACGGATGGCCAGCTCGAGACGGTGACCGACGCGCTGCTGCTGGCCATGCACGATCTGCGCACGGTGCTGGTGCGCCGCAAGGCCGAGCGGCTGGGTTGAGGGCTGCTCCTCGTTCGACTTCGTCTCCTCGTCGCGGGGATCCGCGCGAGGAGTGACGAAGTCATCGACGAGCGGTCGGTCAGATCTGCTTTTCCGGCATCTGCACCCGCAGCCCGTCCAGCTTGTCGGTGACCTTGATCTGGCAGGTCAGGCGCGAGCGGACCGGGTCGGGGTTCCAGGCGAAGTCGAGCATGTCCTGCTCCATGCTGTCGCGGGGCGGCAGGCGGTCCACCCAGGCGGCATCGACATAGACATGGCAGGTCGAACAGGCGCAGGCACCGCCGCAATCGGCCTCGATGCCCGGAATACCGTTGTCGCGCGCGCCTTCCATGACCGTCAGGCCATTGGCCACGTCGACGACATGCTCCTTGCCGCCATGTTCCACATAGGTGATCTTCGCCATTTCCGCCTCTCCCGGGAATTTCCTGTCACGACATAGGCCAAAGCCCGCCGCTTTGCCAGAGGGTGAGGTCGGGCGGATGTTCCGCTCGTGTTCTCATGCCCGAACCCCTTCCCGCCCGATCCCGGGCCGCGCGCGATCGAGGATCCGTCGCGGCTTCCGGACCGGGGGTTTGGGCCGGGGGAAGCGATCGGCCGTGAGTCGCGCCAGGATCCTGGCGGAGGGATTCCGGCAAGCTTCGTCCTTCGGGAAAGCTGGCGGCGAGAGGGTTCCCGCCGCCATTCAAGGGCCTGAACCTATTCGATCGACAGCGCCACGAAACGCGGATCGCCGCCGCGCCGCACCAGGAGGAGAAGCGACTTGCGCCCGCCGTCCTTGGCCTCCTTGATCCGGTCCTGCAGGTCCTGCAGCCGCAGGACGCGGGATTGGCCGGCCTCGGTGATCAGGTCGCCCTCGCGCAGGCCCTTGGTATAGGCCTCGGAGGCCGGATCGACGGCCATGATCATCAGGCCCTCGGTCGAGGCATCCATCCCCAGCCGCGAGCGCATGTCGTCGTCCAGCGGCGCCAGCGTCAGGCCCAGCGATTCCAGCTGGCGCGGCTCGTCCGGCGCGGCGGAGGAGGCGGGCATGGTCGCGGCTTCGGCCTCTTCGCGCCGGCCGAGGGTCACGGCCAGGGTCTCGGTCCGGCCCTCGCGCTGGACGATCACCGGCACCGCCTCGCCGATCGGCGCATCGGCCACGCGGCGGGTCAGGTCACCGGCATCCCGGACCGGCTGGCCGCCGAAGCTGGTGATGACGTCGCCCGAGGCGATCCCGGCCTCCTTCGCGGGGCCCTCCGGCACGTCGGTCACCAGGGCGCCCGAAGCCTCGGCCAGGCCCATGGATTCGGCGATCTCGGGGGTCATGTCCTGGATGCGCACGCCCAGCCAGCCGCGTCGGGTCTCGCCATACTGCTTGAGCTGGTCGACGACCTTGGAGACGACATTCGAGGACATCGAGAAGCCGATCCCGATCGAGCCGCCGTTCGGCGACAGGATCGAGGTGTTCACCCCGACCACCTGCCCGTCCATGTTGAACAGGGGCCCGCCCGAGTTGCCCCGGTTGATCGCGGCATCGGTCTGGATGAAGTCGTCATAGGAGCCCGACAGCTGACGCCCCCGGGCCGAGACGATGCCCGCGCTGACCGAGAAGCCCTGGCCCAGCGGGTTGCCCATGGCCATGACCCAGTCGCCCACGCGCATCAGGTCGGAATCGCCGAAGCTGACGAAGGGCAAGGGCTTGCCCGCCTCGACCTTCAGGACGGCGATGTCGGTCTTGGGATCGGTGCCGATCAGCTTGGCGGGCAGTTTCTCGCCCGAGTAGAACTCGATCAGGATCTCGTCCGCGCCTTCGATGACGTGGTTGTTGGTGACGATGAAACCGTCCTCGCTGACGACGAAGCCCGAGCCCAGCGCCTCGGAGCGCTGCGGGCCGCCATGGCCGGGACCGCCGAAATCGTCGAAGAAGTCCTGGAAGGGGCTGCCCTCGGGCACCATCGGCATGCCGTCGGTCGGGGCGGAGATCATGGCGGAAGTGGTGATGTTGACGACCGAGGGGCTGATCTGCTCGGCCAGTTCGGCAAAGCTTTCCGGCGCGCCGAAGGCTTCGGCGCGCTGGACCGGCGTCAGGCTGAGCCCCAGGCCGAGGACCAGCGCCAGAAGCGTGCTGGACCGCAGGGCGGCACGGATGGAAGGGGTAAGGTCAGGCACGGTGCAAACTCCTGTTCATCGATGGCGGAGCGCCGCGTCGCCGCGTGCCTCACGCCTTGGGGGCAGAGAAACAGTGAGTGAACGGAATGCGCAATGCAAACCCCGTCACACCGCTTCAACGCCATGTGAAGGCATTTGTCATCCGCCCCGCGCCAGCCAGACCAGCACCACCCCGAGCGCCAGCGCGGCAAGGCCGATCATCCGGCGCTGGTCGAGGCCGAGGCTGGCCATCAGGCGCAGCGCATCCTCGATCCGGCCGGGGGCCAGTGCAAGCACCAGCCCCTCGACCACGAGGACAAGGCCCAGCGCCAGAAGCGCGAAGCTCATGGGCTGGGGGCAGCCGGAGCGGGCGCCGCCGGGGCCGCGGCGCCCGGGGCCTGATCGCTGCGCAGATAGTCGAAGAACTCGCTGTCGGGCTGCATCACGATCGAGGAATTCGCCCCCTTCAGCGAGGCCTCATAGGCCGAAAGCGAGCGGATGAAGGCGAAGAACTCGGTATCGCGGCCATAGGCTTCGGCCAGGATCCGGTTGCGTTCGGCATCGGCCTCGCCGCGCACGACCTCGGCCTGGCGGCGGGCGTCCGAGGTGAGTTCCACCACGGTCCGGTCGGCGGCCGCGCGCACGCGCTGCGCCGCCTCGCCGCCGCGGGCGATCTCGTCCGCCGCTTCGCGCTCGCGCTCGGCCCGCATCCGGGCGAAGGTCGCCTCGAGGTTCTGTTCCGGCAGGTCGGTGCGGGTCAGGCGCACGTCGATCACCTCGATCCCCAGCGCGGCCGCCTGGCGACGGGCGATGTCGCGGATCTGGTTCATCAGCCCGGTGCGGTCCTCGGAGGTGACGCGGTTCGACGGGACCGAACCCAGGACCTCCTGGATCGCGGGATTCACGATGCCTTCCAGACGGCGCAGAGCCTGGGTCTCGCCGCCGGTGCCGACGGCCTCGCGGAACTCGACCAGGTTGACGATGCGCCAGCGCGAGAAGGCGTCCACCACCAGGCGGCGGTCGTCCAGCATGGTGACTTCCAGGGGGTTGGTCTGCAGGCCGAGGATCCGGTCCTCGTAATAGACCACCTCCTGCACGAAGGGGATCTTGAAGCCGAGGCCCGGCTCCTCCTTGACCTGGGTCACTTGGCCGAACTGCAGGACCAGCGCCTTCTTGCGTTCGTCGACGATGAAGATCGACGACAGGGCCAGCGCGCCCAGGACGACAAGGGCGGGGATCACATACATCGCACGCATCAGTTGCTCCCCCCCGCGGTATTGCCGCCCGCGCCCTGCGCCGGGGTCATCCGGCCCAGTTCATTCAGCGGCAGGAAGGGCACCACGCCCTGCCCCGCCTCGCCGCCCGAGACGCCGTCGAGGATCACCTTGTTCATGCCGCCCAGGACCCGCTCCATCGTTTCGAGGTAAAGCCGCCGCCGGGTCACCTCGGGGGCGTTGACATATTCGTCGTAGACCGAGACGAAGCGCGCGGCCTCGCCCTGGGCCGAGTTCACGGCCTGGGCGCGATAGGCCTCGGATTCCTCCAGAAGCTGCGCAGCGGCGCCGCGCGCACCGGCGGTCACGCGGTTGGCATAGGCGTCGGCCTCCTTCTCCAGCGTGTCGCGCTGCTGCTGCGCGGCCTGCACCTCGCGGAAGGCGTCGATCACTTCGCGCGGGGGCTGGGCGCGCTGCAGGTTCACCCGGATCACGCTGATCCCGGCGTTGTAGCTGTCTAGAGTTGCCTGCACCTGGGCCTGCACATCGGAGGCGATCACGCCGCGGTCGCGGTTCAGGATCGGCGACAGTTCGGAGCGCGCCACGATGTCGCGCATCGCGCTTTCGCTGACCGCGCGGATCGTGTCCTCGGGGTCGGCCAGGTTGAACAGGTATTGCTCGGGATCGGCGATGTTCCAGACCACCTGGAAGCCGATGTCGACGATGTTCTGGTCCCGCGTGAGCATCAGGCCCGAGTCGTTCGCCGCGTCCCCGGTCCCGATGTCGGTGATGCGCTCGCCGGTCACCTGGACCTTCTCATAGGTCACCACCGGCCAGGGCGCGAAGTTGAGGCCCGGATTGCCGACGCCCGAGCTTTCGCCCAGGAACAGCTCGACCGAGCGTTCCTCGGGCCGGACGGTGTAGAAGGACATGAAGGCCCAGAGCGCCACGGCCGCAAGCCCGCCAAGCGCAAGGCCCTGCCGGGTGAGGACCGGGCCGCCGCCGGGACCGCCGCTGCCGGGCCGGCCGGGACGGCCCCCCATCAGCACGCGCAGATGCTCTTGCCCGCGCTTGACCAGCTGGTCGATCTCGGGGATCTGCGGCCCGCCCTGGCCGGGTCCGGGGCGTCCGCCGCGACGGTCGTCGTCGCCGTCGCCATTGCCCCTGCCGCCCCGGTCGTCATTGCCGGGACCGCCACCGCCGCCCCAGGGGCCGCCACTTCCTGCCATGGATCAGAACCTCTCTTTTCGCATCACTGCCTTAGCTGTGCATCCCGGGGCGGAAATCAAGCCGCCGTGATGCCGCAATCAGGCGGTTCTCGTGGGTTTTCGCATCGTGACCAGCTCTTCCGACATGGTCGGGTGCACGGCGCAGGTCCGGTCGAAGTCTTCCTTGGTCGCCCCCATGCGGATCGCGATGGCGGCAAGCTGGATCATCTCGCCCGCTTCCGGCGCGACGATGTGGCAGCCCAGCACCTTGCGGCTGGCCTGCGAGACGATGAGTTTCATCATCACCCGGTCGGGCTTGCCGGCGAAGGCGGTCTTCATCGGGCGGAAGGCGGTGGAATAGACCTCGATCGGCTCCTGCTCGCGCGCGGCTTCCTCGGTCAGGCCGACCGAGCCCAGTTCGGGCTGGGTGAAGACGGCCGAGGCGACAAGCTCGTGGTCGAAGGCGGTGGCGCGGCCGCCGAAGATCGTGTCGGCGAAGGCGTGGCCCTCGCGGATCGCCACCGGGGTCAGGTTGATCCGGCCGGTCACGTCGCCCACGGCATGGACCGAGGGCACGGCGGTCTGGCTGAAGCGGTCCACCGGGATCTCGCCATGGCGGCCGAGCGTCAGGCCCAGCGCCTCGAGCCCGAGGTCGCGGGTATTCGGGCGGCGGCCGGTGGCGTAGAGTACCAGGTCGAACTCGCGCTCGGTCCCGTCGGTGGCGATGGCGCGGATGCCGGTGTGGGTCTTTTCCAGCCGCATGACATCGGTGCCGCAATGGACCTGGATGCCGCGCGCCTGCATCGCGGTGGCGACATGGCCGCGCGCCTCGTCGTCGAAGCCGCGCAGGATCTGCGCGCCGCGGTAATATTGGCAGACCTCGACGCCGAGGCCATGCAGGATGCAGGCGAATTCGCTGGCGATGAAGCCGCCGCCCACCACCAGCGCGCGCTGCGGCAGTTCGTCGAGATGGAACATCTCGTTCGAGGTGATGGCCAGCTCCTTGCCCGGAATCTCGGGGACGAAGGGCCAGCCGCCGGTGGCGACCAGGATGTGACGTGCGGTGAACTCCTCGCCCGAGGCGAGGCGGACGCGGTGCGGATCGACCAGCGTGGCGCGGGTGTCGTGGATGGTGACGCCGGCGTTCGTCAGCGTGTTGCGATAGGCCCCCTCCAGGCGGTCAAGCTCGGCCTCGAGCCGGGTGCGGAAGGCGGACCAGTCGAAGAGCGCGTCGCCCAGGTCCCAGCCGTAGCTGCGCGCCTCCTCGAAGGTCTCGGGGAAGGCGCTGGCGAAGACCATCAGCTTCTTCGGCACGCAGCCCCGGATCACGCAGGTGCCGCCCATCCGGCTTTCCTCGGCCAGGCCCACTTTCGCGCCATGTTCGCCCGAGGCGATGCGCGCCGCCCGCACCCCGCCCGAACCGCCGCCGATGACGAAGAGATCGTAGTCGAAAGCCATGGTTTCCGCCTTTCGATGGCCAGGGGCCGGCCCTAGTCGCCAAGGTCGGCGAAGATGTTGGCCCCCTCGCCGAGGTCGACCTGGCCATCCTCGATCCGGCCGGAGTTGATGTCGCGCACCGTGACCTTGCCGTCGCCGTTGCCGATCACCACGATGTCGCAGATGTCGATGAACAGCCCGTTCTCGACCACGCCGGGGATCTGGTTCAGGACCAGCGCCAGCTGGCGCGGGTTGCCGATCCGCTTGAGGTCCAGGTCGAGGATGTAATGCCCTTCGTCGGTGCGCAGGGGCTTGCCCTCGTCCAGCCGCAGCGCGACGTCGCGGTTGAGGACGTCGAGGCTGTAGAGCGTCTCCTCGATCAGCGCCTTCGTCGTCTGCCAGCCGAAGGAAACCACCTCGACCGGCAGCGGGAAGGCGCCAAGCTGGGCGACCTCCTTCGCGGCATCGGCGATGACGATCATCCGGTCCGAGGCGGTGGCGACGATCTTTTCCTGCAGAAGCGCCGCGCCGCCGCCCTTGATCAGGTTCAGGTTCGGGTCGAACTCGTCCGCGCCGTCGATGGTCAGGTCCAGCCAGCGAACCTCGTCCAGACCCACCACGGTCAGCCCGAGTTCGCGCGCAAGGTCGGCCGTCCGCGAGGAGGTCGCGACGCAGGTCAGCTTCAGCCCCTCGGCCTTCACCCGCTCGGCCAGGCAGCGCACCATCCAGGCGGCGGTCGAGCCGGTACCGAGGCCAAGCTTCATCCCGTCCTCGACAAAATCCACCGACCGGCGCGCGGCGGCGTATTTGGCACGGTCGATCGGCGAAAGCTCGGCGGTCATGGCGGGACTCCGTTGGTTTGTCCCGGCATAACGCAAAGGTCCGGCAAGGGCGAGAGGGTTCTGCCGCGCCCCTCACGCCTCCTGGTCGAGCCGCGCCAGGGCGGCGCGCAGCTCGTCGGCCGTCAGCGCGCCGTCGCCGTCGCCGTCCAGCCGCAGGCTTGCGCGCAGGAGTGCCGCCTCGCCCTCGTCCAGCGCCGCCAGCGCGGCCGCCTGGCCGTCGGCCGCCATCTCGGCCGGGTCAAGGCCGCCGTCGCGGTTCAGGTCGGCCGCCGCGAACTGCCGCTCCATCCGGCCGCGCGCCCGTGCGCTGGCGGCGCGCTGCGATACCGCCAGTTCGGCGCGCAGGACCGTGCCGTCGCCATCAAGGTCCATCGCCCAAAGCCGCCGCAGCGCCGAAGCGCGGGCTGCGGCGCGCTCCAGCGCGATATGCTCCTCGATCCCCGCGGCGGTCAGGCCCAAAGGCCCGCCGAAGCCCGCCACCAGATCCACCAGCCGGGCGGCAAGACGCTCGGGGTTGCGCTCCATCGCCTCGGCCAGGGGGTCCCCGCCGTCTTCCGCAAAGGCCCCCTGCGCCGCGAACAGCATCGCCAGCGCCAGTGCCGCCATGATCCGAACCATGCCCGCCTCCCGATCTCGTGTCCGGGGAAGTTTTGCGCATCAGGGTTGCGAAAAGGTTAATCCGCGCAATTGCACCATATCCGCCAAAGTGAGTCGCTTTTGACCCGAGGTTCTGGCATGGCTTGCCGCATTCTTGCCGCCTGACGAAGCCAAGGACCCCGATGTATCTGCTGCATTACGCCCCGGACAATGCCTCGCTGATCGTCCGCCTCGTGCTGGACGGGGCCGGCATCCCCTATGCGACGGCGCTGGTGGACCGCGCGACGCGGCAGCAGGACAGCGCCAGCTATCGCGCGCTGAACCCCACCGGCCTGATCCCGGTGCTGGAGACACCGCAGGGCCCGATTTCCGAGACCGGCGCGATCCTGCTGTGGCTGGCCGATACCCACCGGCTGGCCCCGGCCCCCGGCCATCCCGACCGGCCCCTGTTCCTGAAATGGCTGTTCTTCCTGTCGAACACGGCCCATGCCGACCTGCGCCAGATCTTCTACCCGCACCAATACGCCCCGGCCGAGGCGCATCGCGGCCATCACGAGATCATCGCGGCCCGGATGCTGCGCCATTTCGCGCTGCTCGAGACGGCGGCGCTGCAGCATCCGCAACTCTTTGCCGCCGCGACGCCGCTGGGGGTCTATACCCTGGTCCTCGCCCGCTGGGCCGCGCTTTACCCGCCGCAGGGGCCGCGCTGGTTCGACGCCTCCGCCTTCCCGACCCTGCAGGCGCTGGCCCGCGCGCAGGAGGCGCGGGTCGAGACCCCCGTCGTCGCCCGGGCCGAGGGGCTGGGCCCGCATCCCTTCACCCGGCCCGAACAGCCGGACCCGCCGGAAGGAAGCGTGTTGTGACCCTGACCCTGCATCACGCGCCCGACTTCGCCTCGACCATCATCCGCTTCGCGCTGGAGGAGCTGGAACTGCCGCATACGCTGGCGCTGGCCGACATCGACGGCGGCGCGCTGGCCACGCCGGAATACCGCCAGGTGAACCCGGTCGGCCTGATCCCGGCGCTGGAAACCGACAGCGGCCCGATCTTCGAGACCGGCGCGATCCTGCTGTGGCTGGTGGACCAGACCGGCCGCCTCGGCCCCGGCCCGAAGGACCCGGACCGGGGGGCGTTCCTGTCCTGGCTCTTCTTCACCTCGAACGCGCTGCACCAGGCGGCGCTGGCGATGTTCTACCCGCACCGCCCGGCCGGAGAGGCGAATTCCGCCGCCGCGCAAGCGGTCGCGCAAGAGCAGATCACCGCCCGCCTCGGCCTGATCGAGACGATGATCGCCACCCAGGCCCCGCGCTGGCTTTCGCCGGACCACCCCGGCGTGCTGGGCTATTACATCGGCGTGCTGGTGCGCTGGCTGATCCTGCTGTCGCCCGCGCCCCATGGCGTCGCGCTGGACGACTTCCCATATCTGAAAGCGGTCCTTGCCGCGCATGAGGCGCGCCCCGCCGCGCAGCGTGTCGCGGCCTCGGACCGTCTCGGCCCCCACCCCTTCACCAAGCCAGGTTCCTGATGTTCCTCTCCGTCTTCGACATGTTCAAGGTCGGCATCGGCCCGTCCTCTAGCCATACCATGGGCCCGATGGTCGCCGCCGCGCGCTTCCTCGACACGCTGCGCGCCTCGCCCTTCCATTTCCACGGGCTGCGCGCCTCGCTGCACGGCTCGCTGGCCTTCACCGGGGTCGGCCATGCCACCGACCGGGCGACGATCCTGGGGCTGGCGGGCTTTCTGCCCGATACCTACGACGCCGAAAAGGCCGACGCCGCCTTTGCCCGCATCCGCGACACCAGGGTGATCGAGGTGCCGGGCCTGCCGCCGCTTGCCTTCGACCCGGTGAAGGACCTGCACTTCGATTTCGGCCCCGCGCTGCCCGGCCATGCCAACGGGATGATCCTGAAGGCGACCGATGCCCAGGGCGACGTGATCCTGGAGGAGACCTATTATTCCATCGGCGGCGGCTTCGTCCTGACCGCGGCCGAGCAGGCCGAGGCCGGGGGCACCAAGGCCAAGGTCCGGGCGGACGTGCCCTACCCGTTCGAGACCGCCGCCGAAATGCTGGAGATGGCGAAGAAATCGGGCCTGAGCATCGCCCGGATGAAGCGCGCGAACGAGTTGAAGTTCCGCTCCGCCGCCGAGCTTGACGCCGGGATCGACCGCATCTGGCAGGTGATGAACGACTGCATCGACCGCGGCATGAAGGGCGAGGGCATCCTGCCCGGCGGGTTGAAGGTGCGCCGCCGCGCCAAGGGCATCCACGATGCGCTGATGGCCGAGCGCGGGCTGAACCTGACCCCGCCGCATACGATCAACGACTGGATGAGCCTTTACGCCATGGCGGTGAACGAGGAGAACGCCGCCGGCGGCCAGGTCGTCACCGCGCCCACCAACGGTGCTGCGGGCGTGGTGCCTTCGGTGATCCGCTACTGGCTTGACCATGTGCCGGGGGCGAGTGTGGCGCAGGTCGGCGACTTCCTGCTGACCGCCTCGGCGATCGGCGGGTTGTGCAAGCACAATGCCTCGATCTCGGGCGCGGAAAGCGGCTGCCAGGCCGAGGTCGGCAGCGCCGCCGCCATGGCCGCCGCCGGCCTTTGCGCCGTGCTGGACGGCACGCCGGAGCAGGTGGAAAACGCCGCCGAGATCGCGCTGGAGCATCACCTCGGCATGACCTGCGACCCGGTCAAGGGCCTGGTGCAGGTGCCCTGCATCGAAAGGAACGGCCTCGGCTCGATCAAGGCGGTCTCGGCCGCCAGCCTCTCCCTGCGCGGCGACGGCCAGCATCTCGTCAGCCTCGACGTCTGCATCGAGACCATGCGCCAGACCGGCCGCGACATGCACGAGAAATACAAGGAAACCTCGCTCGGGGGCCTCGCGGTCAACGTCCCGAACTGCTGAACCCGCAGGTGGCTCGGGCGGGAGTATCTGGAAAAAGGGCAAATTCACTTGCTCTTTTCTGAAAATACTCTCGGGGGGTTCGGGGGGCGAAGCGCCCCCGACGCCGGGCTTGCGCGCGTCCTTCCTGCGCGCAAGCGAAACGGAAGACCTGCGCGGACCGCGCCCCGCAGGAAAACCGCCGCCGCGCCCGTGATGTCGCTTTCAGGCAGGCAGCACCCGGTTTCGCAGGCTAGTCAAGGGCATGGCCAGGGATACCACACTCCAGGGCATCGTCCTGATGCTCCTCTTCTGCGTGATCGCGCCGCTGCTGGACGTGGCGTCGAAACTGGCGGCCGAGAACGGGATGCCGGTCGGACAGATCACCACCGCGCGCTTTCTCGTGCAAGGCGCGCTGATGCTGCCCGTGGTCCTGGCCATGGGCCTCAGCCTGCGGCTCACGCCGCGCGCCTTCGCCTTCAGCCTGCTGCGCGCCTTCTTCCTGATCGTCTCGACCTTTTCCTTCGTCTCCGGCATCCAGGTCATGCCGATCGCCGATGCGCTCGCCATCGCCTTCGTCGAGCCCTTCATCCTTCTGATCCTGGGCAGCCTGATCTTCGGCGACCATGTCGGCCCGCGCCGGATCCTGGCCTGCGCGGTCGGCTTCGGCGGCGCGCTTCTGGTGATCCAGCCCTCGATCCAGGTCTTCGGCCTGGTGGCGCTCTGGCCCTTGGGCACCGCCTTCTGCTTTGCCTTCTACATGCTGGTGACGCGGGCGGTCTCGGCCTGGATGCATCCGGTGGCGATGCAGTTCCACACCTCCTGGACCGGGCTTCTGCTCTGCCTGCCGGTGATGGTCGCCTTCGACGGCTCGGGCATCGGCCCGCTGGATCCGCTCTGGCCCGAGGGCTGGAACTGGCTCTGGCTCTTCGGGGTCGGCTTCTGGGCGGCGGTCAGCCATATGAGCATGACCTATGCGCTGAAATACGCGCCCTCGGCCACGCTGGCGCCGCTGCATTATTCGGAGATCGTGGTGGCGGTGATCCTGGGCTACCTGATCTTCGACGACTTCCCCAATGCGGTGACCTGGACCGGAATCGCGATCATCGTCGCCTCGGGCCTCTACATCATCCACCGCGAGCGGCTGTCGGCGCGCGACAAGGCCTCGGCGGCTACGGCGGCGCTGACCGAAGCGCCCTGATCGCCGCGTCCAGCCGCCGGCGCGGCAGGATCACCAGCATCCCCGGCGCGTCGAACTCCAGCGCCACGCGCCGCGCCACCACCCGGTTCGAGGTGCCGATCATCCCGCGCGGCGCCAGTTCCAGCCCCTCGATCGGCCATTCCAGCCCCCGGCTGCGCCCCGTCACCCGCGCCATCGGAAACAGCGACAGCGGCTCTCCGGGGGCAAGGTCCAGCTCCAGCCGGGCCGGGGCGGCGAAGGCCAGGTCCTTCGGCCCGATCAGGATGCAGGCCCGCTCGGCCCGGGTGACCAGCGTGTTCATCGCCGCAAGCCCGTGGTCCAGCCGCGCCCCGGCAAAGCCCAGCGCCAGCACGAAGGGCGCCTCGACCGAGCGCAGCGCCTTGTCGAAATCGGTGGTGGCCTGTTCGGCCAGGTGATGCTGCCGCGCCGGAGGAATCGCCGCCCGCGCCGCCGCCGAGAGCGAATCGAAATCGCCGATCACCGCCTCGGGCATGGTCCCCAGGCGCAAGAGCCGGTCGGCCCCGCGGTCCGCCGCCACCGCCACCGGCGCGCGCGCCAGGCACAGCGCCAGGTCCCGCGCCCCGAAAGGCCCGCCACCAGCGAGCGTCACCCCCGCTGAAGTCTGGACAATCGGCGGCTTCATGTAAGACTGTCTCCAAATAAGGCAGGATTCTCTGACCCCGGCCACAATCAATCCATCAAATTACCCATGTCTGTCCATGGATTAGGACAGCCGATCTGCAAAATAGGCTGCGGTAGAATGTGAAAGGCGGTCCGGTCATGGCCAGTGAAAGCAAGATCCTGACGGTGTCCTACGGCACCTTCAGCTGCACGCTGGAGGGGTTCGACGACCCGTTCAACACCATGAAGGCCATCGCCGAATATTTCCGCGACCTGGCGGCCGAGGACCGCTATTTCGGGGCCGAGCCGCCGCAACCCGATGCGGCCATGCTGCACCGAATCGCCGAGCGTGAGGTTGGCCGCCTTGCCGATGGCCGGATTCGCGACAATGCCGTGGCCCTCCACCCGTCGGAAGGGGCCGCCCCGATCCGCCGCGTCACCACCCGGCCGCGGCCGGCCGGCGATCCGGGCGAACCGGTCGGGCGGGCGCGCGCCAACCCCGAGGTCGCTCCCGGCCTGCAGGAGCTGATCCCCTCGGGCGTCGCCAGCAAGCTCGCGCGTATCCGTCAGTCGGTGAATCCCTCGGTCCCGCCCCCCGAAGCCTTCGCGCCGGTGGCCGAGGCCCCTGTGGCGCCCGTGTCGCCCGGACTGCCCGCGGCGGAAGCCCCGGCCGTTACCCCCCTTGACGACGGCCTCCAGCCCGCGGACGCGACCGAGGCCCCGGCGGTCGCCTTCCTCGCCGAACCCGTGCCCGAGGCCGCCCCGAGTGCCGCCGGAACCACGATCCTTCCCGCCGACCTGACGGCCGGGCCTGACCCCGTGATCGACGCCACCCCGGCCGCCGAGGAGATCGCCGAGACGGCGGAGAGCCCGGTCGAGGTTCAGCATGAGCACGGCGAGGAGCCCGCGCCGCTTCCCGCCGAGGCCGCCGACATCCTGCCCGAAACCATGCCGGACGCCCCGCTGTCGCTGGCCGAGGCGCTGCTTCAGGACCCCCTGCCCGAGGCCGGCCCATCCGAGGGTTCCTCCGCCGACCTGTCCCCCGCCCCGGTGGAACCTGCCCCGGTGGACGCCGCCCCGACCGAAGCCGCAGAGGCCTCCGACCCCGCGCCGAAAAGCCGGGGCAAGCGCGTGAATTCACGCGTCGTCCGCCTCCACCCGACCGAGGACGCCCCGGCCCGTGACCCGAACGCGACCCGTCCGCGGGATCGCGGCGACGCCGATTTCGCCCGCCTCCTGCGCCAGGCCGACGACGTCATGTCGGATTCCGAGAATCGCCGCCGGCTGGAATCCATCGCCCATCTCAAGGCCGCCGTCGCCGCGACCGAGGCCGACCGCGCCGCCGGGGCCGATCCGAAGCCCTCGGCCGAGGCCCGGCAGAACCCCTATCGCGACGACCTGGCCCAGACCGAGCCGGACGCGCCGCCGAAGCCCGAGCCGCAGGTCAAGCCGCGCCGCAAGACGGTCTCGGTCCGCGCGCAGGACCCGCGCCCCGGCACGATCCGGCCGGGCATGATCAGCCCGCCGCCGCTGGTCCTGGTGTCCGAGCAGCGGATCGACCGGGTCCAGCCGCCCGCCCCTACCCCTGCGGCGCCCGCCGCTGCCGCCCCCGCCGCCCAACCCAAGGTCGGCCTGCGCAGCGGCCGCCTGACCGGCGCGATCGGCGCGGGCGCTGCGGCGGTGACCACGCTGCCGGCGAAGAAACTGGTGCTGGAACAGCGTTCGGGCCCGGCCGATGCGGAGGAGGACGACGATCTTGCCGACGACCTGAGCGATGCGGACGCCGCCGGCCTGTTGCGCTTTGCCGAACAGGTGGGCGTCAAGTCGATGGTCGACATGCTGGAGGCCGCCGCCGCCTATGCCACCTGCGTCGAGAACCGCAGCCAGTTCACCCGGCCGCAGCTGATGCGCCGCCTGCTGGCCAGCGCCGGCGACACCAAGATCAGCCGCGAAGAAGGGTTGCGCAGCTTCGGCACGCTCCTGCGCACCGGCCGGATCGAGAAGGTCGGCCGCGGCCATTACGTCCTGGCCGAGCACTCGCCCTATCTGGCCGAGGCCCGCCGCATGGCCTGAGGCTCGGCCGGCCTCAATCCTCCCGCTGCGGCGGGGCGTCGGGATCCGGCTGGCCGATGCCACGGAAGATGAAGCGGAAGGGCAAGGCCCAGAGGAAGCCCAGGCCGACATAGATCGCCAGTTCCACCGGGACCGAGGGCCGCTCGATCAGCCCCACCAGCGTCACCGCCGCCACGACATAGGCGGGCAGGCCGATCAGCAGGATCACCAGCGCCCAGCGCCTGCGCGCCTTGTAGCTCAGCGCCATCTCGGGCCCCCGTTCCCGAGCGCCGCGAAGAGCGAGCGAAGCGACACGATGAGCATCCCCGTCAATCGGCGAAGGGGTCGGTCACCAGGATCGTGTCGTCGCGCTCCGGCGAGGTCGACAGAAGGGCGACGGGGCACTGGATCAGTTCCTCGATCCGGCGGACATATTTGATCGCCGCCCCCGGCAGTTCGGCCCAGGAGCGCGCGCCGGCCGTGGTCTCGGACCAGCCTTCCAGTTCCTCGTAGATCGGCTTGCAGCGCGCCTGTTCGTCGGCGGCGGTGGGCAGATAGTCCAGCCGCTGGCCGTCGAGGTCGTAGCCGACGCAGATCTTCAGCGTCCCGAACCCGTCCAGCACGTCAAGCTTGGTCAGCGCGATGCCCGAGACGCCCGAGGTGGCGCAGGTCTGCCGCACCAGCACCGCATCGAACCAGCCGCAGCGGCGCTTGCGCCCGGTCACGGTGCCGAATTCATGCCCCCGCTCGCCCAGCCGCTGCCCGTCCGCATCGTGCAGTTCCGCCGGGAACGGCCCCTCGCCGACGCGCGTCGTATAGGCCTTCACGATCCCCAGCACGAAGTCGATCGCGGTCGGCCCCACCCCGGTCCCGGTCGCCGCCTGCCCCGCGATGGTGTTCGACGAGGTGACATAGGGGTAGGTCCCGTAATCGATGTCCAACAGCGAGCCTTGCGCCCCCTCGAACAGGATGCGCTTGCCCGCGCGCCGCGCCTCGGTCAGCACCTTCCAGACCGGCCCGGCATAGGGTTTCAACTGCGGCGCGATCTCCAGAAGCTGCGCCTTCAGCGCCGCCGGATCGACCGGGTCGAGGCCAAGCCCCGCCCGCAGCGCGTTGTGATGGGTCAGAAGGCGGCCGATCCGCGTGTCCAGCGTCGCCGAATCGAACAGGTCCGCCACCCGGATCGCCCGGCGGCCGACCTTGTCCTCATAGGCCGGGCCGATGCCGCGGCCGGTGGTGCCGATCTTGGCCACCGTGGTCTGCGCCTCGCGGCCACGGTCCAGCTCGCCATGGATCGGCAGGATCAGGCTGGCGTTCTCGGCCAGCATCAGGTTCTCGGGGCTGACTTCGACGCCCTGGCCGCGCAGCTTCTCGATCTCGGCCACCAGGTGCCAGGGATCGACCACGACGCCATTGCCGATCACCGACAGCTTGCCGCCGCGCACGATGCCCGAGGGCAGCAGCGAAAGCTTGTAGACCTTCTCGCCGATCACCAGCGTATGGCCGGCATTGTGCCCGCCCTGAAAGCGCGCGATGACATCGGCGCGCTCGGACAGCCAGTCGACCAGCTTGCCCTTGCCCTCATCGCCCCATTGGGCACCCACGACGACGACGTTGGCCATGTTCAATCCCCGAGTCTGTCAAACCACGCGGGGTATAACGGCAGCCGCCCGCAGGGGAAACCCTGCAATTGCACCATGGCGCCGTTGCGGATCTGCGGTAACAAGGGGCATGGACACCATCATCTACCACAACCCCGCCTGCGGCACCTCGCGCAACACGCTCGCCCTGATCCGGGCGGCCGGGATCGAGCCCCTTGTCGTCGAATACCTGACGACCCCGCCCGACCGCGAGACGATCCGGGCGCTGGCGACGGCGACGGGCCAGCCCCTGCGCACCCTTCTGCGCGAAAAGGGCACGCCCTTTGCCGAACTCGGTCTCGGCGATCCCGCCTTGACCGACGAGCAGCTTCTCGACGCGATCGCGGCGCATCCGGTGCTCCTGAACCGCCCCATCGTCGCGACACCCCTCGGCACCCGCCTCTGCCGTCCCTCCGAGACCGTGCTGGCCCTGCTGCCGCCGCAGACCGGAAGCTTCACCAAGGAGGACGGCGAGGTCGTGGTCCTGTCCACCCGCGCCTGATGCGCCACGCCCTCGCGGCCAAAGGCCGGTGGCCGCGCCCCGCCGGGTCGGCTCGCAGCCCTGCGACCCGGCCCGGTTTCCTCGCGGGGCGGAGCCCGCGCGGAGGTCCGACGTTCCCGTCCCATGCGCCGCGACCCTTGCCCGGCGCGTTTCCATACAAGCCGGCCCTTGCGCCAATCGCGCCCCCGGCCGGTCGGACACGCGATCACCGCCGCTCCGTGACCTCCTTACGTTCCTGCAAAACCCGGCGCACCGGGCCGCGCGGATCCCGCCGGGCGACCTTTCCCGGCAACTCCCCGACCCCAATCCCCTGCCGCCCCCATTCCCTGCGTCCGCATCAGCCGGCTGGCCCCCGGCCCTTGCCTTGGCTAGCATGGCCCGGACCGCAACTCCTTCAGGACATGACCATGGGCATTCTCTTGCGCTGGCTGGGCGCTTTCCTCCTGATCTCGGCGATCTTCAACCCGACCTCCTGGAACTACGTTACCTGGGCCCGGGCCGAGTGGGACCGGCAGATGCCGCTGATCGTCTTTCTCGGCCTGATCCTGGCGGTCGCGGCCATGGTCTATGTCGTGGCGACGATGCGCTCGATCGGCCTGATCGGCGCGCTGGTCATCGCCGCGATCTTCGCCGCCGGGCTCTGGGTGCTGACCGACTGGGGCCTGCTGGGGCTGGACGATTCGGCGCTCAACACCTGGCTCGCGATCCTGGTCCTGTCGCTGATCCTCGGCATCGGCATGTCCTGGTCGATCCTGCGCCAGCGGCTTTCCGGACAGCAGACCACGGACGAGGTCGATGGCTGAGACCTTCCTCTACCTCACGCTCGGCACCGGCGACCTGCCCCGCGCCACCCGCTTCTACGACGCCGCCCTCGCGCCCCTGGGCCTGGTCCGGCGCGCCACGGAACAGACCGAAGTCGGCTACGGCCTGCCGGGCGACGTCACGACGCGGCTCTGGATCACGCTGCCCTTCGACGGCAGGCCCGCGACCCCGGGCAACGGCACCATGCCCGCCCTCCTCGCCCCCAGCCGGGCGGCGGTCGAGGCGTTCCACGCCGCCGCCCTCGCCCATGGCGGCAGCGACGAGGGCGCGCCGGGCCTGCGTCCCTACGGCCCCGGCTTCTTCGCCGCCTATGTCCGCGACCCGGACGGCAACAAGCTTTCCGCCGTCCACCTGGACCGGCCCTAGGCCGTTCTCCTGCCAGATCTTCCCGCCGGAGGCAGCTCCTCCGGCCCCGGCCCGCCCTTCGCCGGTTCCCCGGCACCGCCGCCGCAGGCTCGACGCCCTCCGCGGCGATCCTCCCGACAACCTGCATCCGGAATCCGGCCCGACCCCGATCTTGCTCTTTTTCCCAAATACTCCCGCCGGAGGCGTCCAGCCTGTCCCCAGGCCCCCACCCTCCGGCAGGCTTCCGCGGCAGCGCCGCCGCGGGGGGCTCGATGCCCCCCGTGGCGGCTCCCCGGTCCGGGAACAGACCCTTGCGCCCCCCGGCCCTTCCGCCTAGATAGGCGCGTCACCTTGCGGGAAGCCCCATGGAAAACGTCGTCCTCACCATCCACCTGATCCTCGCGCTCCTCCTGATCGGCGTCGTGCTCCTGCAACGCTCCGAAGGCGGCGGGCTTGGCATCGGCGGCGGGGGCGGCACCGTCTCGGCGCGCGGCGCGGCCACCGCGCTGACCAAGCTGACCTGGATCTTCGCCTCCGCCTTCATCGTGACCTCGATCGCGCTGACCGTGCTTGCCACCCGTGGCGGCCAGGGCGGCTCGGTGGTCGACAGCGTCGCGACCGACGCGGCCCCCGCGCCGGCCGAGGCGCCCGCGACCCCGGCCCTCGGCGGCGACCTGCTGCCCCCCTCGACCAGCGACGCGCCCGCCACCCCGCCCCGCGCGGATGCGCCGGCCCCCGCGACTGCCCCCGCAACCACTCCGACGCCCAATCCCTGAGCGGGCGTAGATCCGCCACAACTACTTGGATTGAACCAGGCATCGCCCGCATGATCTAGCGGCGGACGTTGCCTATCTTGCGGGAAGTCGCTATAGGACGACTCCCGTGGTGCTGCGATTCCACCGATCCGAATCGCGTATGAAACACGGGGGCCAAGGCCATGGCGCGATACATCTTCATCACCGGCGGCGTGGTTTCCTCCCTTGGCAAGGGTCTCGCCTCGGCCGCCCTCGGCGCGCTTCTCCAGGCCCGCGGCTACACTGTCCGCCTCCGCAAGCTCGACCCCTACCTGAACGTCGACCCCGGCACGATGTCGCCCTTCGAACATGGCGAGGTCTTCGTGACCGACGACGGTGCCGAGACCGACCTCGACCTCGGCCATTACGAACGCTTCACCGGCGTCCATGCGCGGCAGACCGACAGCATCTCCTCGGGCCGGATCTATTCCAACGTGCTGGAGAAGGAACGCCGGGGCGACTACCTTGGCAAGACGATCCAGGTCATCCCCCACGTCACCAACGAGATCAAGGACTTCCTCCGCATCGGGGACGATGAGGTCGACTTCATGCTGTGCGAGATCGGCGGCACCGTCGGCGACATCGAGGGCCTGCCGTTCTTCGAGGCCATCCGCCAGTTCATCCACGAACGTCCGCGCGGCCAGTCGATCCTGATGCACCTGACGCTGCTCCCCTACCTCGCGGCCAGTGGCGAGCTGAAGACCAAGCCCACCCAGCATTCGGTCAAGGAACTCCAGTCCATCGGACTCGCACCTGACGTGCTGGTCTGCCGCAGCGAACACCCCATCCCAGACCGCGAGCGGGAAAAGATCGCCCTGTTCTGCAACGTCCGGAAAGAGGCGGTGATCCCCGCCTATGACCTGAAGACGATCTACCAGGCCCCCCTCGCCTATCACCAGGCGGGCCTCGACCAGGCGGTGCTCGACGCTTTCGGGATCACCCCCGCGCCGAAGCCCAACCTTGCGCGGTGGGAAGACGTGATGGACCGCCTCTCCCACCCCGAGGGCGAGGTCCGCGTCGCCATCGTCGGCAAGTACACCCAGCTGGAAGACGCCTACAAATCCATCGCCGAGGCCCTGACCCATGGCGGGATGGCGAACCGCACCAAGGTCCGCGCCGAATGGATCGACGCCGAGATCTTCGAGCGCGAGGACCCCGCCCCCTGGCTGGAGAACTTCCACGCCATCCTCGTCCCCGGCGGCTTTGGCGAACGCGGGACCGAGGGCAAGATCCGCGCCGCGACCTTCGCGCGGGAAAAGAAGATCCCCTACCTGGGCATCTGCCTCGGGATGCAGATGGCGGTGATCGAGGCCGCCCGCAACCTGGCCGGCGTCAAGGATGCCGGGTCCGAGGAATTCGACCATGAGAAGGGCGCGAAACGCTTTACCCCCGTGGTCTACCACCTGAAGGAATGGATCCAGGGCAACCACACCGTGCGCCGCAAGGCCGACGATGCCAAGGGCGGCACGATGCGGCTTGGCGCCTATACCGCGAACCTCAAGGACGGCTCGGCGGTGGCCCGGATCTACGGCACCACGGTGATCGAGGAACGCCACCGGCACCGCTACGAGGTCGACATCCAGTACCGCGACCAGCTGGAGAAATGCGGGCTGGTATTCTCGGGCATGTCCCCCGACGGCCGCCTGCCCGAGATCGTCGAGGTCAAGGACCATCCCTGGTTCATCGGCGTCCAGTTCCACCCCGAGCTGAAGTCGAAGCCCTTCGCCCCGCATCCGCTGTTCGCCGATTTCGTGCGCGCCGCGGTCGAGAATTCGCGTCTGGTCTAGGCCCTTCGCGGGTTGATTACCCTGGGTAGAATCGCAATTCTATCGTTCGCCGCAGGGTGGAAAATCATGCCTTATCTGCCACATCGGCGGTGATACATTCGGATATGAGAACATCCCAACTTGCGCATGGGACTGTCGACTTAATACTTTGTTAATACAGATTAACCGTCGGGATCCACCCGACTTTTGCCCAGGGAACTGTGCCATGAAGAGCAGTCTTGCACTGTTGCTTGTTACGATTTCTGCACCCAGCCTCGCCGTTGCGCAGGACATGTCGGGTGGTGTTACCCTTGGCTTCGGCCAGCACTCCGTCGACGAGATCGACCAGGATCTTTCGACCGCCAGCCTTGACGGCCGCGTCGACTTTGCCTTCGCCAACGGCATGACCTTTGGCGTCTCGGCCGGCTACCTCGATCTCGGCATCGACGACACGCCGATCGACATGAATGCGAACTTCGTGCAGCTGAACCTTGGCTACAGGCTGTCGAACGGCCTGTCCTTCGGCGCCTATGCCGAGCAGCTGAACGGCAGCATCAGCGGGTCGCCGATCGACATTGCGCTGAAATCCATCGGCGCGGAAGTCGGCTATGCCACCGGAGACTGGGACCTGGGCCTGTCGCTCGGCCGCACCTCGACCAGCCCGGACATGGGTGTCGACATCGACAACCTCGGCCTGACCGTGAAATATGCCGCGATGCCGAATCTGGACATCGGCGGTGCCTTCCTGCGCGCCAACCTGAGCTCGGGTCCGATGGATGCCGATATCGACATGATCGGCTTGGCCGCCGCCTGGGACATCAACGACCAGTTCTCGCTGTTCGGCGGCGTCAGCCGCACCTCGCAGGACGAGATGGACCTTGACGTGACCACCATGGGCCTCGGCGTCGGCTACGACCTGTCGCAGATGACGGGCATGGCCTCGGTCGTGTCGCTGGAACTGGCGCGCACCGATCTGGAGATGGGGCCGGGCTCGGCCGACCTCGACACCGTCCGCATCGGCCTGACGCTGCCGCTGGGTGGCAAGGGCACCGAGGCGCCGCTGAACAGCGTCGCCGATTCGATCTTCAACCCGCGCCACGGCGCGGTGAACGCCGCCCTGACCGGCGCGTTCTGATCCGACGCAAGCAGGATCACGGGCGGCGCGTGCCCTCGCGCCGCCCGTTTTCGTTTCGGTTTGCCGCCCCTTGCCCGGGCAGGTGCCCGGTGTCAGGCTCCGGGCATGATCGCGCGCGCAAGCCTGTTCTTCTTCCTGTGTCACCCGGCCGGGGCCGAGACCGTCTCAGTCAAGGAAATCTCCTACGCCGAAGTCGCGGAAACCATTCCCCTGGTGCTGGATTTTGCGGTTCGACCCGCTCTGTCCCTACAAGCTGTTCTAGCCTGGCCACCGGGACAGACCGGCAATGCCAGGCTTTCCGCGTCGGATAACGGGCGGCCCCTGCCCGCCCCAAGCAAAGGGCCGGGCGCCCTGCGGCCCCGGCCCTTTGCTTGACGATCTCTGAACGCCGGCCTGCAAACCCTTGAATTTGCAGGGAGCAGCCGGCCGGCCTGTGGTCAGCCCAGCATCCCCAGCAGAACCGGCTCCACCTCGTGCCAACCTTCCCACATCATCTTCAGCGCGACATAGACGATGATGGCCAGGCCGACGAAGGCAATCCAGCGGTGCTTGTTCAGAAGCTTCGCGATGAAGCTTGCCGCGAAGCCCATCATCGCGATCGACAGGGCCAGGCCGATGATCAGCACCGTCGGATGATCCTTGGCCGCCCCGGCCACGGCCAGCACGTTGTCCAGCGACATCGAGACGTCCGCGATGACGATCTGCCAGGCGGCCTGGGCAAAGGTCTTGCGCGGCGCGTCGTCGGCCACGGCGCCGTCCCTGTCCAGGTCCTCGTTCGCCAGCGCCTCGACCGCCTCGATGTCATGCTCGTGCGCCCCGGCGCGCAGTTCCTGCCACATCTTCCAGCAGACCCAGAGGAGCAGGATGCCCCCCGCGAGGAGAAGGCCGACGATCGCCAGAAGCTGCGTCGTGATCAGCGCGAAGCCGATCCGCATGATCGTGGCGGCGGCGATCCCGACAAGGATGGCCCGGCCGCGCTGGTGCGCAGGCAGCCCGGCCGCGGCAAGGCCGATCACGATGGCATTGTCACCCGCAAGCACCAGGTCGATGCCGATGACCTGCAGCAGGGCGATGAAGCCCTCGTAGGTGAAGATTTCCATGCTGTCTCCGCCTGTCGCGTTCCGGTTCGACTGGGTAGTTACGCGGACAACGCTACAGGCACAACCCGGTTGCGGACTTTTCAAGCCGGGGCGGGCGCGATAGGCAGGGCCATGCTGTCGTATCAACATCTCTACCACGCCGGGAACCTGGCGGACGTGCAGAAACACGCCGTGCTGGCCTGGGTGCTGGACTACCTGACCCGCAAGGCGAAGCCGCTGACCTATATCGAGACCCATGCCGGGCGCGGGGTCTATGACCTCGGGGCCGACGAGGCGGTCAAGACCGGCGAGGCGGCGGCGGGGATCGCGCTGGCCGAGGCGCTGTTTCCCCCCGACCACCCCTATCGCCAGCGCCTGGACGAAGCGCGCGCCGCACATGGGGCGCGGGCCTATCCCGGCTCGCCCCTGATCGCCGCGCTGGGGCTGCGCGAGACGGATTCGATCCATCTGGCCGAGCTGCACCCGCAAGAGTTCGGCCACCTGCGCGACGCCGCAAGGGACTGGGGCGCGCATGTCCACAAGCGCGACGGGTTCGAGCTGGCGCTTGCCCTGACGCCCCCCACGCCGCGCCGGGGGCTGATGCTGATCGACCCCTCATGGGAGGTGAAGGCCGATTATGACGCGATCCCGCGCCATATGGCGAACATCCATCGCAAGTGGAACGTCGGCATCCTGATCCTGTGGTATCCGATCCTGAAGGGCGGGCCGCATGGGCCGATGCTGAAGGCGCTGGAGACGGCCTTTCCCGAAGGCCTGCGCCACGAGGTCCGCTTCCCCCCGGTGCGCGAGGGGCACCGGATGGAGGGGTCGGGCCTCTTCATCGTCAATCCGCCCTTCGGACTGGAGGAGGAGCTTGCGGCGCTCTCCCGCCGTTTCGCCAGCCTTTCCAAGCCTGCGCCCAGGACCTAGATACCCCGAATGATCGACATTCTCCGCCGGCTGCTCGCCCCCGAACCCGCCCGCCTTCCCGAACCCGACGCCCGCCTCGCGCTGGCGGCGCTTCTGGTGCGCATCGCCCGGACCGACGGGCTTTACGCCGCCGAGGAGGTGGAGCGGATCGACCGCACGCTGGCGCAGTATCACGGGCTTGGCCCCTTCGAGGCCGCGCGCCTGCGGACCGAGGCCGAGGATCTGGAGCGGCAGGCGCCCGACACGGTGCGCTTCACCCGGGCTCTGAAGGCGGCGGTGGCGCTGGAGGACCGGGCCGACCTGATGGCGGCGCTCTGGTCGGTGGCGCTGGCCGACGGCCTCCGCGATGCCGAGGAGGACCGGCTGATGCGGATGGTCGCCAGCCTGCTGGGGCTGACGGATGTCGAATCCGCCCAGGCGCGGCAGCGGGCAGAGCGCCGCGAGGCCGAGGAGTGATCGCCAGCCTTGGCATGTATGACTTCGGCCCCGCCATGGCCGCGAACGACCGGCTTTGGGCCGGCATCCGCGATCGGTTGCGCGCCAGGGGCCTTGCCGCCCCCGAGGCCCTGACCCGTGGCGAGGCGGCCTATTGGCCCGCCTGGCAATCGCCGGAACTGGTGCTGTCGCAGACCTGCGGCTATCCGTTCCGCGCCCGGTTGCACGACCGCGTGGCCTATGTCGGCACGCCGGACTATGGCATCGAGGGCTGCGCGCCCGGCCATTACCGCTCGGTCCTGGTCGCGCGCGCGGATGATCCCCGCGACCGGGTGGAGGCCTTCGACGGCGCGCGGCTTGCCTTCAACGAGGACCTGTCGCAGTCGGGCTGGGCCGCGCCGCAGAACCATGCGGCGAAGCTGGGCCTGCGGCTGGTGCCGGTCCTGCGCAGCGGCGGGCACCGCCTTTCCGCGCAGGCGGTGGCGGAAGGCCGGGCCGAGATCGCCGCGCTGGATGCGGTGACCTGGCGGCTTTTGCAGGCGGCAGAGGCGGCCGCGGCGCGGCTCAAGGTGGTGGGGATGACCGATCCGACCCCCGGCCTGCCGCTGATCGCGGCGCAGGGGGCGGATGCGGCGGCGGGTTTCGCGGCCGTGACCGAGGCCATCGCCGCGCTGTCGCCCGGGGACCGGCAATGCCTGGGGCTGCGTGGCCTGGTGCGCATCCCGCTGGCGGACTACCTCGCGGTGCCAAATCCGCCGGCCCCGCCGGCAGTTCTGCCGGGCAACTGATCAGATTGCCACCGCCCGCTTGGTAAAGCGCCCGAATCTTCGTTGCAATGGCGCGGATTCCCTGCCCTACTGCCGGACCAGATGCCCCAGACCACAAGCCAGATGCCAGAAATCCCCTCCGACCCCCCGGTCATCGAAATCCACGACCTGCACAAGAGCTATGGCCCGCTCGAGGTGCTGAAAGGCGTCGATCTGGTCGCGCCGCGCGGCCATGTGATCTCGCTGATCGGTTCCTCCGGCTCGGGCAAATCCACGCTTCTGCGCTGCTGCAACCTTCTGGAGGACAGCCAGCAGGGCGAGATCCGCTTCGAGGGCGAGGCGGTGCGCTGGCGCGGCGAGGGGCTGAACCGTCACCCGGCCGACCGGGCGCAGGTGACGCGGATCCGCACCAACCTGTCGATGGTGTTCCAGCAGTTCAACCTCTGGTCGCACCTCACCATCCTGCAGAACGTGATGGAGGCGCCGGTCACCGTCCTGCGCCGCGACCCGAAGGAGGTCGAGGAGAAGGCGCGGCACTATCTGGCCAAGGTGGGCATCGCCGACAAGGCCGATGCCTGGCCGGCGCAGCTTTCCGGCGGCCAGCAGCAGCGCGCGGCCATCGCGCGGGCGCTGTGCATGGAGCCGCGCGCGCTTCTGTTCGACGAGCCGACCTCGGCGCTGGACCCCGAGCTGGAGCAGGAGGTGGTCCGCGTGATCAAGGCCCTGGCCGACGAGGGCCGGACGATGCTTCTGGTGACGCATGACATGAAGCTGGCCGCCGATTGCTCGGACCGGGTGATCTTCCTGCACAAGGGCCGGATCGAGGAGGAAGGCCCGCCCGCCACCCTGTTCGGCAATCCGCAAAGCGAACGGCTGCGCGGCTTCCTGTCGGCCACGGCCGCCTGACCCGCGACCCACGAAATCCCGCTGCACCTGAACCGGACAGTGGCGTAAGATCAACATACTGCAATCCAGAGGGAGACCTTGAATGAAGAAACTGCTGCTGGCCACCGCCTTCGCCCTTGTCGCCGGCTCCGTCGGCGCCCAGGACGCGATCAAGATCGGCACCGAAGGCGCCTATGAGCCCTACAACTATATCGACCAGGCCACCGGCGAGCTGGTCGGCTTCGAGATCGAACTGGGGGCGGAACTGTGCAAGCGCGCCGGGCTGACCTGCGAATTCGTGCAGAATGACTGGGATTCGATCATCCCGAACCTGCAGTCGGGCAACTACGACGCGATCATGGCGGGCATGTCGATCACCGACGAGCGCAAGCAGGTGATCGACTTCTCGGAAAACTACACCCCGCCGTCGAAATCGGCCTACCTGGCCCTGACGGCCGACGCCAACATCGGCGACGGCGCGGTGATCGCGGCGCAGACCGGCACCATCCAGGCCGGCTACATCGCCGAGCAGGCGGGCAACACGCTCCTGGAATTCGCCACGCCGGACGAGACCGTCGCCGCGGTGAAGAACGGCGAGGCCGATGCGGTGTTCGCCGACAAGGACTATCTGGTGCCGATCGCCGGCGATTCGGGCGGCGCGCTGGTCATGCTTGACAACGACGTGCCGCTGGGTGGCGGCATCGGCATCGGGATGCGCAAGTCCGACACCGAGCTGCGCGCGAAATTCGACGAGGCGATCAAGGCTATGAAGGCCGATGGCTCGCTCAACGCGATGATCGTGAAGTACTTCGGCGAAGATTCCGACAAGTTCTGAACGGAAAGGGGCGGTCTTCGGGCCGCCCCCTCATGCCGATGTTCGAGTTCTGCACCGACCCCGCTTCGCTTTCCGGCCTGAGATGGTTTGGCTGCTATCTCACGACCGCCACGCATTTCAGCTTCTACTGGTCCTTCGGGACGGTGATCCTGCTGCTGCTTGTCACCGCGCCCTGCGCGCTGGCCTTCGGCTTTCTCGGCGCCTCGGCCGCGCGGTCGCATGTCATGCCGGTCTCGCTGGTCGGGCGGGCCTATATCGCGGCGGTGCGGGGCATCCCGGACATCGTGTTCTTCCTGTTCTTCATCATCGCGCTTGACCAGGGAATCGAGTGGTTCAGGCACCTTATGGTCTGCGAGGACCTGTCGCAGCCGGTCTGGAACAACGGCGAATTCCGCGTCTGTGCGGACGCCAAGGTTCCGGCCGGGGATGCCGCGCCCTGGGTCGTGCGGGCCTATGCCTTCGGACTGGCGGTCTTCACCTTCGCAATCGTCTTCGGCGCCTTCGCGGCCAATGTGCTGTACGGCGCGATGCAGGCCGTGCCGCGCGCGCAGCTCGAGACCGCCGAGTCCTATGGCATGTCGCACCGCCAGGTGTTCCGCCGGATCCTGGTGCCGCAGATGTGGATCTATGCCCTGCCCGGCCTGTCGAACCTCTGGCTGATCCTGATCAAGGCGACGCCCCTGCTGTTCCTCCTCGGGATCAAGGATGCGGTCTACTGGGCGCGCGAGCTGGGCAGCGCCAAGACCAGCGGCAACAACCCCTTCCCGCATGGCGACTGGCGGCTGTTCTATTTCCTCGCGCTGCTGGTGTTCTACCTGCTGGCCACCCGCATCTCGGAGATCGGGCTGGCAAGGCTGACGCGGCGGCTGTCGCACGGCCAGGCCACCCGGGCGGGCGAGGAGATGCGCAAGGGGGCCGCGGCATGACCTGTTGGGAAACCTTCCAGGCCTATGCGCTGCGCTCGCTGGGCCAGGGCGAACGGCTGTTGCCACGGCAGGATTATGACCTCTGCCAGCAGTTCACGCTGATCGGCTCGGGCCTGATCTGGAACGTCTATTTCGGCGTGCTGGCGCTCTTCACGGGCTTCTTCCTGGCCAATGCGCTGGCGCTGGCCAAGGCCGGCCGCAATCCCTGGCTGCGCAAGCCTGCGGAATGGTTCATCTTCGTCTTCCGCGGCTCGCCCCTCTTCATCCAGTTCTTCCTGGCCTACGAGGCGCTGGTCCTCTTGCCCAAGGCCGGGATCGAGGTCTTCGGCCTGACGGTCCAGACCGCCTGGACGACGAAGGCGTGGGCCGGGGCGCTGTTCGTGCTGATCCTGAACACCGCCGCCTATTCGGCCGAGATCTTCCACGGCGCGTTGAAATCCATCCCCAGGGGCGACCTGGAGGCGGCGGATGCCTATGGCATCTCGGGCTGGCACAAGTTCCGCCGCATCGAATGGCCCACCATGCTGCGGCTGGGCTGGCCGGCCTATACCAATGAGGCGATCTTCCTGTTCCATGCCACGACGCTGGTGTTCTTCAGCGGCTTCCCCGCCTTCCAGCAGCGTGGCGACGCGCTCTATTACGCCAACTACTTCGCCGACAAGACCTTCAACCCCTTCATCCCCTATCCGATCGTCGGTTTCTATTTCGTGCTGATCACCCTGGCGCTGATCTGGCTGTTCGGGCGGATCAACCGGCGGCTCAACCGGCATCTGCCGTCGAACCTGAAAAGCAGAATCCGCTTGCGTCCGCAGGTGATCCGGTAGTAGGCTATTTTTGATCAAATTATCCGGGCACCCGCCCGGACCCCGTGGAAACGCCGACAAGAAGGCCCGTGGGGGAGGCGATCGAAACCAGGGGAAGGACCAAGGGCATGGTCCGAACCTGCGCATCAGGTGGGCATCCAATGCCCCGGGCGCGGGGATCGTGCCCTTACCTGAGACATGATGATGAAGGATTGGCTGAGAAAGCACCCCGACGTGCGGACCATTCGCGTGGCCGCCGCGGATCTGAACGGGCAGGCCCGCGGCAAGCGCGTGCCCGCCCGCTTTGCGGAAAAGGTCGTGAAGGACGGAACGCGGTTCCCCTTCTCGGTCCTGAACCTCGATATCTGGGGCGAGGATATCGACGACAGCCCGCTGGTCTTCGAACAGGGCGACGCGGATGGCGTGCTGAAACCCACCGAGCGCGGCTTCATGCCGATGCCCTGGCTGGAGGCGCCGACCGCGCTCTTGCCGATCTGGATGTTCCGCGAGAACGGGCAGCCCTATGAGGGCGACCCCCGCCACGCGCTGCGCGCGGTGGTGGAGCGGTACAAGGCGCGCGGCCTGACCCCGGTCTGCGCGATGGAGCTGGAATTCTTCCTGATCGACGACAGCGGCAAGACCATGCAGGTCCCCGCCAGCCCGCGCTCCGGCAAACGCCGCAAGGCGGCCGAAACCCTGTCGATCCGGGCACTTGACGCCTTCGACACCTTCTTCACCGACCTCTACGACGCCTGCGAGGCGATGGACATCCCGGCCGACACCACCACCTCCGAGACCGGGCTGGGCCAGTTCGAGGTGAACCTGATGCATTGCGACGACGCCCTGCGCGCCGCCGACGATGCCTGGCTGTTCAAGATGCTGGTCAAGGGGCTGGCGCGCCGCCATGGGTTTGCCGCCAGCTTCATGGCCAAGCCCTATCTGGAATATTCCGGTTCGGGCCTGCACACGCATTTCTCGGTCCTCGACGCCAAGGGCGACAACATCTTCGACAGCGGCGGTCCGAAGGGCACCGCGCAGTTGCGTCATGCCGTTGCGGGATGCCTGAACGCCATGCATGATTCCACGCTTCTCTTCGCGCCGCATTTCAACAGCTACGAGCGCCTCGTGCCCGACAAGCACGCGCCGACCGCGATCAGCTGGGGATACGAGAACCGCACCGCCGCGATCCGCATTCCGGCGGGCAACCCCGCCGCCCGCCGGATCGAGCATCGCGTGGCCGGGGGCGACGTGAACCCCTATCTGATGCTCGCCGCGATCCTCGGGGCCGCCCTGACCGGAATCGAGGACGAGATGGAGCCGCCGCCCGCCGTCACGGGCAATGCCTATGCGATGGACCTGCAGCAGATCCCGGCCAGCTGGGAGGCCGCGATCGACGCCTTCGAGCATTCGGACATCCTCTACCGTTTCCTGCCCAAGGAACTGATCCGCAACATGGTGCAGACCAAGCGGCAGGAGTTGCACTACATCGCCGAGCTTTCGCCCGAAGAACGGGTGGAGCTTTATCTCGACACCGTCTGACCGCTCCTCGTTCGCCTTCGGCTCCTCCTCGCCGGTTCCCCCCGCGAGGAGGAGACGCAGTCGAACGACGAGCACCCCCTTGACCGAAGCGCCATTCCGCTCCCACGTTGGGGAAAAGCAAAGGGCCAACAGATGCAGATCGGCATTCTACAGACCGGAGCCTCGCCCGACGCATTGCGCGGCGAACACGGCGATTACCCGGATTTCTTCGAGCGCCTGCTTCAGGGCCGGGGCCTGGCCTTCCGCCGCTTCCATGTCGAAGCGATGGAGTTCCCCGCCGGCGTGCAGGACTGCGACGGCTGGCTGATCACCGGCTCGCGCCACGGGGCCTATGAGGACCATCCCTTCATCAAGCCGCTGGAGGATTTCGTCCGCAAGGCCTATGCCCAGCATGTCCCGGTGGTCGGCATCTGCTTCGGCCACCAGATCATCGCCCAGGCCATGGGCGGCAAGGTCGAACGCTATGCGGGCGGCTGGTCGGTCGGGCCCACCGACTATGACTTCGGCGGCGAGAAGTTCACCCTGAACGCCTGGCACCGCGACCAGGTGACCCTGAAGCCGGCGATGGCCGAGATTGTCGGCTCCAGCGACTTCTGCGAGAATGCGGCGCTCCTCTACGATGACCGCATCTTCACCGTGCAGGCCCATCCCGAATTTCCCAACTCCTTCGTGGACGGGCTGATGCGCACCCGCGGCCCCGGTCTCGTCCCGGACGAGTTGATGGCCGCCGCCCGCGACCGTTTCCAGGGGCCGCTCGACAGCCCCCGGATGGCTGACCGGATCGCGAATTTCTTCCTGTCTCACCAAGCCAAGAAAACTGGGGCCGAGAAGCTCCGCGCCTGATCGTCAGTCGCGGGGGCCACCCCCCAACCCAAGTGTGACCCATGTCCAAATGGACCGACCAGCTGCCCGAGGCAGCGCGCGACTACATCGGCAACCGCCGGGTAGACGAAGTGGAATGCATCATCGGCGACATCGCCGGCGTGGCGCGCGGCAAGGCGATGCCTGCCGCGAAATTCGCCAAGCAGACCAACTATTTCCTGCCGAATTCGATCTTCCTGCAGACGATCACCGGCGAATGGGCCGACAACCCTTTCGACGCCTTCACCGAACCCGACATGATCCTGGAGCCGGACTGGTCCACCGCGACCGCCGCGCCCTGGACCGCCGACATCACCCTTCAGGTGATCCACGACGCCAAGGACCAGCAGGGCAACCTCGTGCCCTTCAGCCCGCGCAACGTGCTGCGCCGGATCATCGACCTCTACGCCGCGCAGGGCTGGCGTCCGGTCGTCGCGCCCGAGATGGAATTCTTCCTGACCGCCCGCAACATCGACCCGAACCTGCCGGTGATCCCGCCGATGGGCCGCACCGGCCGGCGGGCGGCGGGCAAGCAGGCCTATTCGCTGTCCGCCGTCGATGAATACGGCAAGGTCATCGACGACATCTACGACTTCGCCGAGGCGCAGGGGCTGGAGATCGACGGCATCCTGCAGGAAGGCGGCGCGGGTCAGGTCGAACTGAACCTCGCCCACGGCGACCCGGTGCGGCTGGCCGACGACGTCTTCTTCTTCAAGCGCCTGATCCGCGAGGCGGCGCTGCGCCACGACTGTTTCGCCACCTTCATGGCCAAGCCCATCGCCGGCGAACCGGGCTCGGCGATGCATATCCACACCTCGGTCGTCGACACGAAGACCGGCAAGAACATCTTCGCCGGTCCGAAGGGGGTGGAGACCGAGGCTTTCATGCATTTCATCGGCGGCCTCCAGAAACATCTCGGCGCGGCCGTCGCCCTGTTCGCGCCCTATGTGAACAGCTATCGCCGCTACGTCCCGGACTTCGCCGCCCCGATCAATCTGGAATGGGGCCGCGACAACCGGACCACGGGCCTGCGGATTCCGATCTCCAGCCCGAACGGGCGGCGGGTGGAAAACCGCCTTCCCGGCATGGACTGCAACCCCTACCTCGGCATCGCCTCGACCCTGGCCTGCGGCTATCTCGGGCTGATGAACAAGGTCCCGGCCCGGCCGGAGTTCGCCGGCTCGGCCTATATCGACAGCGAGGACATCCCGGTGAACCTAGGCGATGCGCTGGACATGCTGGACGATGATGCGGCGCTGAAAGAGGTCATGGGGCCCGAGTTCGTCAAGGTCTACGATTCGGTGAAGCGCAACGAATACAAGGAGTTCCTGCAAGTCATCAGCCCGTGGGAGAGGGAGCATCTGCTCCTGAACGTCTGATGAACCTCCTGCATGCGAACGACCGGCGGGGCGAATATCCCGCCAGCTATTATGCTGCGACGGCCGCACCCCTCGACCGTTTCCCGGTCCTGAAGGGCGCGACCCGCGCCGATGTCTGCGTGGTGGGCGGCGGCTATACCGGCCTTTCCGCGGCGCTGCATCTGGCGCAGAAGGGCTATGACGTCGTGCTGCTGGAGGCGCACCGGGTGGGCTTCGGCGCCTCGGGCCGCAACGGCGGGCAGGTCGGCTCCGGCCAGCGGCAGGATCAGGTCTGGATCGAAAAGACGGCCGGGAAAGAGAACGCCCACCGCCTCTGGTCCCTGGCCGAGGAGGCGAAGGCGCTGGTCAAGGACCTGGTCCGCGATCATGCGATGCCCGTCACCTTCCACCCCGGCATTGCCCATGCCTGCCGGTCCGAGGCCGAGGTCCGCGAGACCCATGCCTATGCCGAGAAGCTGCACCGCGACTATGGCTATGCCCATCTGGAGCCGCTGGACCGCACCGGGATCCGCCGCCTGATCGGCTCGCAAGCCTATGTCGGCGGCGAGATCGACCGGGATGCGGGTCATCTGCACCCGCTCAACTACGCCATCGGCCTGGCGCAGGCGGCGGCCAGGGCGGGCGTCCGCATCCACGAACTGTCCGAGGTCCACCGGGTCGAGCCGGGGCCGAGGCCGGTGGTCCGCACCCCCTCGGGCCATGCCGATTGCGCGACCGTGGTTCTGGCGGGGAACGGCTATCTTGGCCAGCTTTCCCCGAAGGTTGCGGCAAAGGTCATGCCGATCAACAACTTCATGCTGGCGACCGAGCCTTTGGGCGACCGCGCGCGGGACCTCTTGTCAGAGCCCGTCGCCGTCGCCGACACCCGCTTCGTGGTGAACTACTGGCGGCTGAGCGAGGACAACCGGCTGCTGTTCGGCGGCGGGGAAAGCTATGGCTACCGCTTTCCCGACATCATCAGGACAGTCTCGAAACCGATGCTGGAGGTCTATCCGCAGCTGGCGAAGACCCGGATCACCCATGCCTGGGGCGGGACGCTGGCGATCACGCTGAACCGGATGCCCTGCTTCACCCGGCCGGGGCAGAACGTGCTGTCGGCCTCGGGCTATTCCGGGCATGGCGTGGCGATGGCGACGCTGGCGGGCAAGCTGATGGCCGAGGCGGCGGCGGGACAGCAGGAACGGTTCGACCTGATGGCAAGCCTGCCGCAGCCCCGCTTTCCCGGCGGCGCGGCCCTGCGCTGGCCGCTCCTGGTCACGGCGATGACCTGGTATTCGATGCGCGACCGGCTGGGACTGTGATCAGAAGGACCAGAGCGTAAAGGCGTCCGGCCCCAGCGCCTGAACCTCGCGCAGATGCGGGCGCGGGGCATCCGCCAGCGCCGTCAGGCCCAGCGCCCCCAGCGCCGGATGCCCCTCGGCCCCGATCAGCGCGCCGCCGGAGAACAGGGCCAACTCGTCCACCAGCCCGGCCCGGACCAGCGCGCCCGCCAGCGTGCCGCCGCCTTCGCTGAAGATCCGGGTCAATCCCCGCGCAGCAAGCGCCGACAGGGCGGCGGTCAGGTCAAGCCGGCCCGCGGCTTCCGGGATCTCGATCAGGGTTGCGCCCATGGCCCCCCAGGCCGCTCGCGCCGCTCCCGGGGCCGAGGCGCCATGCAGCATCCAGACCGGATTGTCGCCTGCGGTCCGGCCAAGGCGGCTGTCGGGGGAATGGCGCAGCGCCCGGTCCAGCACGATGCGCACCGGCTGCCGCACCGCCCCCAGGTTGCGCACGGTCAGGTCGGGGTCGTCGGCCAGGGCGGTGCCCGAACCGACCATCACCGCGTCATGCGCCAGGCGCAGCGCATGGACCTTGCGCCGCGCCTCGCCGCCGGTGATCCAGCGCGACTCGCCCGTCGCCGTCGCCGTCCGCCCGTCCAGGCTTGCCGCCAGCTTCAGCGTCACGAAGGGCAGCCCCCGCGTGACCCGTTTCAGGAAACCCGCGTTCGCATGCCGGGCCCGATCGGCCAGGACGCCCTCGGTCACCGCGATCCCGGCAGCGCGCAGCATCGCGTGGCCCTTGCCCGAGACGCGGGGATCCGGATCGGTCAGCGCGGTCACCACCCGCGCCACGCCGGCGGCGATCAGCGCCTCGGCGCAGGGCGGCGTGTGGCCGTGATGGGCGCAGGGCTCCAGTGTGACATAGGCGGTGGCGCCCCGGGCCGCGTCGCCCGCCTGCTGCAGCGCGCGGACCTCGGCATGGGGCCGGCCGCCGGGCTGGGTCCAGCCGCGCCCGACAACCAGGCCCTGCCTGACGATCACGCAGCCGACCGCCGGGTTCGGCCAGACATTGCCAAGGCCCCGCGCGGCAAGGCGCAGGGCATGGGCCATGTGGTCCTGGTCGCTCACTCCTCGCCCGGCGCGCCGGGGCGAAGCTCGCTCACGAAGCGGTCGAAATCGTCCGCCGCCTGGAAGTTCTTGTAGACGCTGGCAAATCGCACATAGGCGACCGTATCGATCCGCGCGAGGCTTTCCATCACGATCTCGCCGATCTGCTTGGACTGGATGTCGGTGTCACCCAGGCTCTCCAGCCGCCGCACGATGCCGCTGATCATCTGGTCGATCCGTTCCGGGTCGATCGGGCGCTTCTGCATCGCGATGCGGATCGAGCGTTCCAGCTTGGCGCGGTCGAAATCCTCGCGCTTGCCCGAGGACTTGATCACGACGAGATCGCGCAGCTGGACGCGTTCATAGGTGGTGAAGCGGCCGCCGCAGGCCGGACAGAACCGGCGGCGGCGGATCGAGACGTGATCCTCGGCCGGTCTGGAATCCTTCACCTGCGTGTCGATGTTGCCGCAGAATGGGCAGCGCATCGGCCCCTCCTTGCTTATGGTTGGTCCTGCCTCAAGGCCGGGTGTGTCCCCCGGTTCCTTCTACCGACTATAGGAGGAGGTCGTGGATCTGGGGAAGGCATATATTTGCGCCGCAGTATATGGGGCCGGCACTGTGGCGGGCGGGACTCACGGCATGGCTTGCGGACATGACTCGAGGCCCCGGTCGCCTGCCGGGGCCGCGTGGATGCAGGCAACGGGTCTGCAGCTACCGGCCGAGATGCAGCGCGACTTCGCCCGACCAGGGCTCGGTCACCCCGCGCCCGCCGCCGAGGTCTTCAAGGATGGGCCGCAGCCTGTCGAGGCTGGCGATCATCGCGGGCCGGGCAGCGACCATCGACGCCATATCATCCCATTCGCCGACCACGATGAAGCTGCGTTCGCCGGATTTCACCAGCCAGAAGTTGCGGCCCCCCTGCCAGGACGTCACGTCGAGATCCTGGTGCAGGCGGATGTATTCGTCTTCCATACCCGGCTTCACTCGCATGTGCACAACATTCATCACGGTCATGGCAGAGCCCTCCCCGGCGGTGCAAGCGGGCGGGAGGATAGCACGGATGGGGGTGAGTCGGGGGGTCAGTAGTGGTAGCGGCAGGCTACGATTTCGATCGCGGTCGGAGTCACGAGATAGACCAGCCGATGCTCTCGGTCGATGCGGCGGGACCAGTAACCCGCGAGGTCGCCCTTCAGGGGTTCCGGCTTGCCCGTGCCTTCGAATGGATGGCGCAGGCACTCCTTGATCAGCGCGTTGATCTTGCGAAACGTCACCTTGTCGGCTTCTTGCCAGTACAGGAAATGCTCCCAACCCGTCAGCCTGAATAGCAGGTTCACTCTTCGGCCATTGCCTCGAGTTCGGCCATGGTCTTGACGATCATCTTCGCGGGGTCCGTCTCGGCAATCGCCTTGAGCAGTTCGGCCCGGTTTGCCGGGCTGGCCAGAAGGTAAGTCGTCTCGTCCATGCTGGCCCAGTCTTCGAGGCTGACCATGACCACGGGCTTGCCCTTGGCGCGGGTGACGATGACCGGCTCATGGTCGTCGTTCACCTGGTCCATGACCGAGGAGAGATTGGCGCGGAGGTCTGTGGAGGAGAGGTGTCGCATGGCGGGTATGTACGTGATTGCGTACAGTAAGTCAAGGGAAGGTGAGTCCGAGAGCGTTAGGATGGAATTAACTCCGTTACGGGAAGGTCGGCGCGACAATCCCTCGGGGATCAGCCATGCCGGCCGTAAAGATAAGGATCGTTCTGCGGATGCTGGCGGATGACGGCTGGGTGCTTGTCGCGACTCGGGGCAGCCATCGACAGTTTGAGCATCCGTTCAAGCCGGGGCGGGTGACAGTGGCAGGCAAGGACAGCGACGACTTGGCACCCGGCACGTTCAACTCTATCTTGAAGCAAACGAAGTTGAAGGGGTATTGAGATGCGTTACGCCGTGGTGATCGAGAAGGCGGGGAAAGGCTACTCCGGTTACGTCCCAGACCTGCCGGGCTGCGTGGCGGCTGGCGCAACTGTCGCAAAGGTCAAGGCCGCGCTGGCGGAGGTGATCCCGTTCCATCTGGAGGGCCTGCGGGCCGGAGGAGAGAAGGTGCCGGGGGCGGGGACGGTGGTGGAGTGGGTGGAGGTTTAGGGGCTTCGGCCCGCCAAATAGTAACTATTGACCTGCCACATGGGCGGAAGTGACAAAGGTTCCAAGCGAGGAGCCATGTCCCGAGACAATCAATGTCTGCCCAGGCCGAAGACTATCGCGAAAATCTTTGGGGAAGCCGCACAGCCGATCATACATACTTGGCATGTCCATGAGTTCGATGTCGTTGCGGCATTTTCGATCGCTGAAGCCTGTTGCCCTTTCGACCACATATTGCAGTTCGGTCGGCTTGCCTGCGACCATCGTGTAGAGCATTGGCGCCCCGGCCACGATGGCATCTTTCCCTAGGCTGCCAAAGAAGATTGGCGAGAAAATAATGAGCAGAATGTACATAAACGGTCTCATGTCCGGCTCAACAAGGGGCTTGTTCCTCATGAACATCACCGTGAAAAAGACGGCACAGAAGATTCCACTGCCCCACGCCAGCCATACCGAATGAGAAACCCACGCTGTCGAAGGCAGAAACTGCGCGCCGATGATGCGCGCAAAAATCGGCAAGCCTCCTATCAGCGCGAAAACCAGTACTAAGCTACCCAGTCTTCGCAGAGCGACGTTGGGTTCGACAGAAAAGCCAGAGGCCATGTCGGTCCCGCCCTGATCTACTGATCCAGGAAACTCCGCAACTTCCTGCTCCGGCTCGGATGTTTCAGCTTTCGCAGCGCCTTCGCCTCGATCTGGCGGATGCGTTCGCGGGTGACGCTGAATTGCTGGCCAACCTCTTCCAGCGTATGATCGGTGTTCATGCCGATCCCGAAGCGCATCCGCAAAACCCGCTCTTCACGCGGGGTCAGCGAGGCCAGAACCCGCGTGGTGGTTTCCTTCAGGTTCTCCTGAATCGCGGAATCCAGAGGCAGGATCGCGTTCTTGTCCTCGATGAAATCCCCGAGTTGCGAATCCTCCTCGTCGCCGATGGGCGTCTCCAGCGAGATCGGTTCCTTGGCGATCTTCATCACCTTGCGAACCTTCTCCAGCGGCATCTGGAGTTTCTCGGCCAGTTCCTCGGGCGTCGGTTCGCGGCCGATCTCGTGCAGCATCTGGCGGCCGGTGCGGACCAGCTTGTTGATCGTCTCGATCATGTGGACCGGGATGCGGATCGTGCGGGCCTGGTCGGCGATGGAGCGGGTAATGGCCTGCCGAATCCACCAGGTCGCGTAGGTGGAGAACTTGTAGCCCCGGCGGTATTCGAACTTGTCGACCGCCTTCATCAACCCGATATTGCCTTCCTGAATGAGATCAAGGAATTGCAGGCCCCGGTTGGTGTATTTCTTGGCAATCGAGATCACCAGACGCAGGTTGGCCTCGACCATTTCCTTCTTGGCCTGACGCGCCTCTTTCTCGCCCTTCTGGACCTGGTTCACGATCCGGCGGAATTCGCTGATGTCGACGCCGATATACTGGCCGACCTGCGCCATTTCATTGCGCAGATCCTCGACCTTCTCGCGCGAACGCTCGATCAGCGCCTGCCAGCCGCGTCCGGCCTTTTGCGACATGCGGTCCAGCCAGGTCGGGTCAAGCTCGTAGCCCTGGTATTCCTGGATGAATTCCTGCCGGTTGATCCGCGCCGCATCGGCCAGCTTCACCATGCCCGAGTTGATCGACATGATCCGCTTGTTGATGCCGTAAAGCTGGTCGATCAGCGCCTCGATCCGGCTGTTGTTCAGGTGCAGCTCGTTGACCAGCAGCACGATTTCCGAGCGCAGCTTCTGATAGGCGGCCTCGTCGGCGGTGGAAAACCGCTGCGACGACGACAGCGTCGCGTTCATCCGGCTTTGCTGCATGTCGGCCAGATTGTCATAGTCGCGGGCGATCAGGTCCAGCGTCTCCAGCACGCGCGGCTTCAGCGCGGCCTCCATCGCGGCGAGCGAGAGGTTGGAGCCCTCGTCGTCCTCATCGTCGTCGGCCTCGCGCAGGATCGGGTTGCCGTCGGCGTCAAGCTCGGGCTCGGCGCTGGCCGAGCGGCGCGGGGCGTTCTCGACCTCGACATCGTCCAGCGCCGGGCCGTCCATGTCCTCTTCGCCATCGAGGCTGCGGCCGAAGGTGGCTTCGAGGTCGATCACGTCGCGAAGAAGGATCTCCTCGTTCAGAAGTTCGTCGCGCCAGATTATGATGGCCTGGAAGGTCAGGGGCGATTCGCAAAGCCCCGCGATCATCGTGTTGCGGCCGGCCTCGATCCGCTTGGCGATGGCGATCTCGCCCTCGCGGCTGAGAAGCTCGACGCTGCCCATCTCGCGCAGATACATGCGCACCGGATCGTCGGTGCGGTCCAGCGTCTCGCTGGTGGTGCCGGCGATGGCGATCTCGCGGCTGGAGGAGGTCTCGACCAACTCGCCCGCGGGGGCCTCGCCTTCCTCGACCTCTTCGTCCTCGATGACGTTGATGCCCATTTCCGACAGCATGGACATGACGTCCTCGATCTGTTCGGAGGACACCTGCTCGGGCGGGAGAACGGCGTTCAGCTGGTCATAGGTGATGTAGCCCCGCTCGCGCGCATCGGCGATCATCTTCTTGACCGCGGCCTGGCTCATGTCGAGCGAGACATCGGGTTCTTCCGCTTCCGGCTTGGCGTCGTCGGTGTCCTTGAGGGCCATGTGGTCTCCTATCGGGGGCGCGAATCGGTCGGGGCTGGGACGAATCAATACCGCGAATCAAATCGGGGGAAAGGCCGAATCAGCGGTTTTTCTTGACCCAGACCTGGCTATCGATCAGCGATTGCAGATGTCTTGACAGTGCGGCCCGGTCCTCGCCCAGGTCCGAACTGTCGCGGGCGGCGCCATGTTCCGAGCGATGGCGGGCCTCGGCGGCCTTGGACAGGCGCCAGGTCAGCCCCTCGTCGGGCAGGCCGTCGAAATCCTCCATCGCGTCTTCAATCTCGCGCCGCACTCCGCGTCGGGCTTCCAGTTTGGCCAGTTCCTCGGCAAGGCAGAGCGCGGCGAGCTCGTCGTCGGAAGCGTTGCGGACCGGGGGCGCTATGGCCACATGGGGTCGCCGGAGAAGCGCGTCAAGGGCGTCGGGCGCGGCCGCGCGGATCCTGGCCTGCGGATCGGCGTCGTCGGCATGGCTCAGGATCAGGTGGCGCAGGGTCTCATGCCCCTCGCCGGTCAGGTCCAGCCGCTCCAGCGCCGATTCGAAGCGGTGGATCAGCGCGGGATGCAGGATCACCGTGGCCAGGATCACCGCCTCGCGCAGGATCTCGTCTACCGGGCCCTCGGCCTGGACCAGAAGCGACGAGCGCGTGGTCGCCAGCGCGCCGCCCGGCGGGGCGTTCTTGCCGCGCGGGCGGAAGGGGCCGGGCTGGAAGGGGCGGGCGTCGAAGCTGCCGAACAGCTCGCGCCGCAGCCGCTTCATCTCGTCGGCGTAATGGTTGCGGATCGAAGGGTCGGCGATCCGCGCCAGATGGGTGCGCAGCACCTTGTCCAGCGCCGCCCGGCGCTCGGGGCTGTCGAAATTGCGGCCTTCCGTCTCGCGCTGCCAGAGGAGCTGCACCATCGGCCTCGCCCCGTCCAGCACCGCCTGCATCGCCGGCGCGCCCTGCGCCTTGATCAGGTCGTCCGGGTCCATGCCGCCGGGCAGGATGGCGAAGCGCAGCGCCTTCCCGGCCTCCAGCAGCGGCAGGGCAAGGTCGATCACCCGTTGCGCGGCCTGAAGTCCCGCCTTGTCACCGTCCAGCGCCAGGATGGGCTCGTCCGCGATACGCCAGATCATGCGCAGCTGATCCTCGGTCACCGCCGTGCCCAGGGGGGCCACGGCGGCGGTGAACCCGGCCTCGGACAGCGCGATCACGTCCATGTAGCCTTCGGCCACGATCAGGGGCTTGCCCTTCCCCGCCGCCTCGCGCGCGGGCGAGTGGTTGAAAAGGTTGCGGCCCTTGTCGAAAAGCTCGGTCTCCGGGCCGTTCAGGTATTTCGCCCGGGCATTGGGGTCCAGCGAACGTCCGCCAAGGCTGATCACCCGGCCGCGCGCATCGCGGATCGGAAAGATGATCCGGGCGTGGAAGCGGTCATAAAGCCGGCCCGAGTCATGTTTCGCCACCACGCCGGAGGCGACCATCAGCTCGGGCGGGATGCCCTTGGCCTTCAGCGCCTCGACCACGGCCTGCGCATTCTCGGGCGACCAGCCGATGTCCCAGCGGTCCCAGGCGGCCTCGTTCAGGCGGCGCTTCTCGGCCAGGTAGCTGCGGGCGGCGGCCCCTGCCCCGGTCTTGAGTTGCAGGCGGTAGAACTTCACCGCCTCGTCCATCACCGCCTGCAGCTGCGTCCGGCGGTCGGCGCGCTCGGCCGCCTTCGGATCGCGCGAGGGCATCTGCATCCCCGCCTCGCGCGCCAGGACCTCCACCGCCTCCATGAAGCCCATGTTCTCGGACTCCTTCACGAAGGTGACGGCATCGCCCTTCGCATGGCAGCCGAAGCAGTAGTAATAGCCCTTGCGGTCATCGACGTGGAAGCTGGCGGATTTCTCCTGGTGGAAGGGGCACGGGGCCCAGAAGTCGCCCTTGGCCTGGTTCGACTTGCGCAGGTCCCAGGTCACCTTGCGGCCGACGATGGCCGAAAGCGTCACCCGGGTGCGCAGTTCGTCGAGGAATCCGTTGGGCAGCGACATGCGACAGATATGGCCGCTGGCCGCCCCGGCGTCCAGTGCGGGGCGCAGGTCCCGGCCGATCCTGTCAGCGCGTCTTCCGGCCAAGGCGCAGGCGCAGCTGCTTTTCCCCCTCCAGCACCAGAAGCAGGGCTGCTCCCAGCGCCACCACCATCGCGCCATCGGCCAGCGGGATGGGCCGGGTGCCAAGAAGCGGCTGCAGGGCCGGCAGATAGGTCACGGCAAGCTGGGCGACGGCCACGGCCAGGACCACCGCCCAGACCACCGGCGTTCCCCGGACCATGCCGGGCCGGAGCGAGGTGCCATGCAGGTTGCGGATGAAGAACAGGTGGAAGATCTCCAGCACGACCAGGGTGTTCATCGCCAGGGTCTGCGCCATGGGCGTCGGATAGCCGCGCCCGATCGCCAGCGCGAAGACGCCGAAGACGGCGGCCGCGAACAGGGCAGAGACAAGGACGACATGCCAGACCAGCGCCCCCGACAGAAGCGGCGCCTCGCGCGGGCGCGGCGGGCGGGCCATGGTGCCGGGCTCGGTCGGCTCGAAGGCCAGCGCCAGGCCAAGGGTGATGCCGGTGATCAGGTTGACCCAGAGGATCTGGATCGCGGTGATCGGCAGCGCCAGTCCCAGCAGCAGCGCCAGCACCACGGTCGCGGCCTCGCCCGCGTTGGTCGGAAGCTCGAAGCTGATCACCTTGCGCAGGTTGTCCTGCACCGTCCGCCCCTCGCGCACGGCGGCCGCGATGGTGGCGAAGTTGTCGTCGGCCAGCACCAGGTCCGCCGCCTCCTTCGCCGCCTGCGAGCCCTTCTGCCCCATCGCGATGCCCACATCCGCCCGCTTCAGCGCCGGCGCGTCGTTCACCCCGTCGCCGGTCATCGCGACCGAATGGCCCCCCGCCTGCAGCGCCTCGACCAGACGCAGCTTGTGCTCGGGGCTGGTGCGGGCGAAGACATCGACCGTTGCCACCGCCTCGGCCAGCCCGGCATCGTCCAGCCGGTCAAGTTCGGCCCCGGTCAGCACCCTTTCGGCCTGCGCCAGCCCGATAGTGCGGGCGATGGCGCGCGCGGTCCCGGCGTGGTCGCCGGTGATCATCTTGACCTCGATCCCCGCCGCCCGGCATTCGGCCACGGCGGCAACGGCCTCGGGCCGGGGCGGGTCGATCAGCCCGAGAAGCCCCAGGAAATGCAGGCCGGAGTCAAGCTCGCCGGCCGAAAGCCGCGCGCCGGTCTGCGGCCGCTCGGCCAGCGCCAGCACCCGCAGCCCCTGCCCGGCCAAGGCCTCGGCCCGGGCGTGCCATGCTTCGCGGTCCAGCCCCGCGCACATCCGCAAGACCCGCTCGGGCGCGCCCTTGACCAGCGCGAGCGGCCCCTCCCCCGTCTCGACCAGCACGGCCATATAGCGGTGGCGGCTGTCGAAGGGGATCGCGTCCAGCCGCCGCGCGGTGCCGCTCCCCCCCGCCTTGCCCGCAAAGGCCAGCAGCGCCGCCTCCATCGGATCGCCCTCGGCCCTCCAGCCATCGCCCTGCCGGACAAGGCTGGCGTCATTGCAAAGCGCCGCCGCCCGGGCCAGACGCGCAAGGTCCCCCGCAGGGGTGATCCGCCCCTCGGGCGCATAGCCCGCGCCGCCGACGTGGAAGCGGCCCTCGGGCGTCTCCACCTCGGCCACCACCATCTCGTTGCGGGTCAGCGTCCCGGTCTTGTCGGTGCAGATCACGCCGACCGAGCCGATGGCCTCGATCGCCGGAAGGCGGCGCACGATGGCCCGCCGACGCGCCATCGCCTGCACCCCGATCGCCAGCGTGATCGTCATCACCGCCGGCAAGCCTTCGGGGATCGCGGCCACGGCGACGCCGACCACCAGCATGAAAAGCGCGGCGAAATCATGCTCGCCATAGATCCCGGCCCAGCCCAGCAGCAGCGCCGAGGCCCCCAGGATCGCCACCGACAGGGCGCGCGAGAAGCGGTCCATCTGCGCGACCAGCGGCGTGGTCAGATCCTCGACCTGCGCCAGAAGCCCGCCGATCCGGCCGATCTCGGTCGCCGTCCCGGTCGCGGTGACCACGCCCCGCGCGGTGCCTTGCGTGACCAGCGTGCCCGACCACAGCATCGACTGCCGGTCGCCCAGCGCCGCCGCGCGCGGGGCGGGGCGGGTGGATTTCCCGGCCGGGACGGATTCGCCGGTCAGCATCGATTCGTCGGCGGCCAGCCCATGCGCCTGCAAGAGGCGCAGGTCGGCCGGAACACGGTCGCCCGCCTCGATCAGGACGACATCGCCGGGCACGACCTCGTCCCCCGGCACCGAAACACGCTGGCCGTCGCGCAGGACGGCGGCGCGGGGGGCCAGCATCACCCGGATCGCGGCCATCGCGGCCTCGGCCTTGCCCTCCTGCAGGAAGCCGATCACCGCATTGGCCAGCACCACCGCCAGGATCACCCCGGTATCCACCAAGTGCTGCAAGGCCTCGGTCACGATCGCGGCGGCCAGAAGGACATGGATCAGCACGTTGTCGAACTGCGCCAGCAGCCGGCGCAGCGGCCCGCGCCGCCGCACCTCGGGCAGCCGGTTCGGCCCGTGGCGTTCCAGCCGCCGCCGGGCCTCGGCCTGGGTCAGGCCCTCGGGCGTGGCATCCAGCGCGGCCAGGGCTTCGGCGGCGGTCAGGTGGTGGAAGGGATCGGTCATCCGGCCCGTGATCCTTGTGGCAGGTCCACAAGGGTCATATCCTTGCGACAGATCAATGGCAAAGCCGCGCGATGGTGTAGAAGGACGCATGTCCTTGCAGCCCGAAGCGTCCCTCCCGGCCCGTCCGGTCTTCCGCACCGAAGGCGTGACCCGCGTCTATCGCAGCGGCACGGTCGAGGTCCGGGCCCTGCGCGGCATCGACCTTTCCCTGCGCGAGGGCGAGATGGTCGTCCTCCTCGGCGCGTCGGGGTCCGGCAAGTCGACGCTTCTGAACATCCTCGGCGGGCTGGACCGCCCGACGGACGGCCGGGTCTTCTTCCGCGACACCGAACTGACCCACGCGACCGAGGCCGAGCTGACCGCCTATCGCCGCGCCCATGTCGGCTTCGTCTTCCAGTTCTACAACCTCGTCCCCAGCCTTACCGCGCGCGAGAACGTGGCCCTCGTGACCGAGATCGCCGCCCGCCCGATGCCCCCCGAGGAGGCGCTGGAGCGGGTGGGCCTCGGCCCCCGGCTGAACCATTTCCCGGCCGAGCTTTCGGGCGGCGAACAGCAGCGCGTGGCCATCGCCCGCGCCATCGCCAAGCGGCCGGACGTCCTTCTCTGCGACGAGCCCACCGGCGCGCTGGACATCGCCACCGGGGCGCAGGTGCTGGAGGCGCTGCACTCGGTCAACCGCGACCTTGGCACGGCGACGGTGCTGATCACCCATAACGCGGTGATCCAGCGCATCGCGCACCGGGTGGTGGTGCTGGCCGACGGCCGCATCCTGCGGGACGAGCCGGTGGCCGACCGGCTGCAACCCGCCGAACTGACATGGTAAGGGCGCTTGACCGCAAGCTTCTGCGCGACCTGCGCCGGATCTGGGCGCAGGCGCTGGCCATCGCGCTGGTGCTGGGCTGCGGCATCATGGTCCTCGTCGGCGCGCAGGCCACCTTGCGCACGCTCGACGGCACGCTGGCCGCCTATTACGACCGCTCCCGCTTTGCCGAGGTCTTTTCGACCCTGAAACGCGCCCCGCGCGGGGTGCTGGACGATGTGGCCCTGATCGACGGCGTGGCCCAGGTCGAGGGGCGGATCGCCACGCTTGCGCTCGTGCAGGTGCCCGGCATGGCGGTCCCCGCGACCGGCCAGGTCATCTCCCATGCGTCAGAGGGCGCGGTCCTGAACCTGCCCGTCCTGCGCCGGGGCCGGATGCCGCTGCCCGACCGGCTGGACGAGGTCGCCCTCTCCGAACCCTTCGCCGAGGCGCATGGCCTGACCCCGGGCACCCATCTGCGCGTGATCCTCGGCGGCCAGCGCCGCCACCTCACCGTCACCGGCTGGGTCCTGTCGCCGGAATTCGTCTATGCGCTCGGCCCCGGCTCGGTCATGCCCGACGACCGCCGCTTCGGCATCCTCTTCATGCCCGAACGCGCGGTGGCCGCCGCGATGGACATGACGGGCGCGGTCAACCAGATCTCGCTGCGCCTGATGCGCGAGGCCGATCCGCGCGCCGTGGCCATCGCCCTCGACCGCCTGCTCGCCCCCTATGGCGGCACCGGCGCGCATGACCGCGAGCGGCAGCAGTCGCACGCCTTCATGACCAGCGAGATGCACCAGCTTTCCGCCATGTCCACCTATGCGCCGCCGGTCTTCCTCCTGGTCTCGGCCTTCCTGGTCAACATGGTCCTCGGCCGGCTCATCGCGCTGGAACGACCGCAGATCGGCCTTCTGAAGGCGGTGGGCTATTCCACGCGCGAAATCGCCTGGCATTACCTGAAGCTTGCGCTGCTGATCGGGGCGATCGGCATCGCGGCCGGCTGGGCGGCGGGGTTCTGGATGGCCGATGCGATGATCGACCTCTACGCCGAGTATTTCCGCTTTCCCTTCGTCCTGCGCGCGGCCAACCCCTCGGCGCTGGTGATCTCGGCCGTGCTTGGCCTTGGCGTGGCGGTCCTGGGCGGCGGGCGCGCGGTCTGGCAGTCGGTCCGCCTGCCCGCGGCCGAGGCGATGCGCCCCCCCGCCCCGGCCAGCTTCTCGCGCGGGGTGCTGGACCGGGCGCTCGACCGGCTGGTCCTGCGCCAGACCTCGGTGATGATCCTGCGCTCGATCCTGCGCTGGCCGGGCCGGGCGGCGATCACGCTTTTCGGGGTCTCGGCCTCGGTCGCGGTGCTGGTGATGAGCTATTTCATGTTCGACAGCGCCCAGCTTCTGGGGGCCAGCGTCTTCGGCGCGGCGAACCGGCAGGATTTGACCCTCGCGCTTTCGGAACCCGAGGGCGAGGAGGCGCTGCTTGCCGCCCGTTCCCTGCCCGGCGTGCTGAAGGCGGAACCCGGCTATGCCATCCCGGCCCGGCTGGTGAACGGCACCGCCGAACGCCTTGGCGCGGTGCAGGCGCATTGGCAGGGTGCCACCCTCGCCCGGCTCGTCGACGACCACGGGGCCGAGGTCGCCCTGCCGCCGCACGGCCTTGTCCTGCCCGAGATGCTGGCCCGGGCGCTGGATGTCGGCCCCGGCTCCTGGCTTGAGGTCGAACTCCTCGCCCCCCCGCGCGAGACCCTGCGCCTGCCGGTGACCGCCGTCTTCGCGCAAGGCATGGGGCAAGAGGCCCATATCGCCGCCCCCGCCCTGTTCGCCGCGCTGCGCAGCGTGCCGCAGGTCAGCCAGCTGCACCTGTCCCTCGACGCGGCGCAGCGCGGCGCGCTGGACGCCCGCCTCGGCGCGCTTCCGGCGGTGGCCGGCCTGATCGACTGGGTCGAGGTCGAGCGCCAGTTCCAGACCCTCCTGCGCGAGAACCTGCTGACCATGGTGACGATCTATACCGCGATCGGCATGATGATCGCCGTGGGGGTGATCTACAATGCCGCGCAGATCCTGCTGTCGGAACGCAGCTACGAGCTTGCCACCCTGCGCGTCCTGGGCTTTTCCCGCCGCGAGGTGGCCTATGTGCTGGTGGGCGAGATGATGCTGCTGACCTTCGTCGCGATTCCCCTGGGCTGGCTGGCGGGAACCTGGCTGGCGCAGGGCCTGGTCAACGCGGTCTCCAGCGACATCATCCAGCTGCCCCTCGCCATCACCCGCCGGACCTATGCGCTGGCCGGGATCGCGGCGGCGGTGGCGGCCTTCGCCTCGGTCCAGGTGGTGCGGCGGCGGCTGGACCGGATCGACCTGGTCTCGGCCCTGAAATCGCGTGAGTGAAGGAGAGAACCGGATGAACCTGCGGCAAGGATCTCTCTGGGGGCTCGGGGCGCTGGCGCTAGCCGGGGCCGTGGTCTGGGCGCTGTGGCCCGCGCCGCTGGAGGTGGACCTGGGCCAGGTCGCCACCGGCCCGATGCGCGGCACCGTCCTGGCCGAAGGCGTGACCAGGGTGCGCGACCCGTTCTCCGTCTCGGCCCCGATCTCGGGCAGGATGCAGCGCAGCCCGGTCGAGGTGGGCGATCCGGTGACGAAGGGCGAGACGGTGCTTGCCGTCATCCGCCCTGCGGCACCCGTGCTGATGGACGCCCGCAGCCGCGCCCAGGCCGAGGCCGCCGTGACCGAGGCCCGCGCCGCGCTTGCCCTGGCCGAGACCGGGGTGACCGTCGCCGCGGCCGCGCTGTCGCAGGCCGAAAGCCAGCTTGCCCGCGGCCGGGCGCTGGCGGCCAGCGGCACCATCCCGCAACGCTCGCTGGAAGAGCTGGAGACCGCCCAGATCACCGCCGCGCAGCGCCTCGCCGCCGCCCGCTCCGAGGTGGATCTCGCCCGCGCTTCGCTGGTCCGGGCCGAGGCGCAGCTGATCGGCCCCACGCTGGGCGACCCCGAGGCCGACCCCGGCGAATGTTGCCTGCGCCTGACCGCGCCGCATGACGGGGTGGTCCTGACCCTTGCCGACCCCTCCGAACGCCCCGTCCAGGCCGGCGAGCCCCTGATGACCCTTGGCGACCTGACCGAGCTTGAGATCGTGGTCGACCTGCTGTCCTCGGACGCGGTGCAGGTCGCGCCCGGCATGGCGGCCGAGATCGACCGCTGGGGCGGGTCCGGCACGCTGGCCGCCACCGTCCGCCGCGTCGCGCCTTCGGCCGTCACCAAGATCAGCGCCCTCGGGATCGAGGAACAGCGCGTCCGCGTCCATCTCGACCTGACCGACCCGCCCGCCGCCCGGCCGGGCCTCGGCGACGGCTTCCGGGTCTATGTCCGCCTGCTCCTCTGGCAAGAGGACAGCGTGTTGCAGGTGCCGCAATCCGCCCTGTTCCGCCACGGCGCCGGCTGGGCCGTCTTCCGCCTGGACGCAGGCAAGGCCCGGCTGGTCCCGGTCGAGATCGGCCGCCAGGTCGAGGACAGCGCCGAGGTGCTTTCAGGTCTGGCCGAGGGCCAGGCGGTGGTGGTCTTCCCCTCCTCGGCCCTGCAGGACGGCGCCGCGATCACGCCCCGCGCCCCTTAGTCAAGCCGCCGCAGCCCGGCGGGACTTGCCCTTGAATCGGACAATCCGCTTTAAGCTGCCAGCAAGCTTGTATCGAATCGACAGGCAGTTTTTACTGTCCGGTAAAAAATCACCGACAAACACCAACAGGGATGGCGACAGCATGACGAACGGAAACTTCCTGGTCTCACGGCGCGGCCTGCTTCTGGGCGGCGTGGCCGCTTCGGTCGCGGCGAACCTGCCGCTGCGCGCCTTCGCGCAGGAACCGCTGAAGATGGCGGGCATCTACACGGTGCCGGTCGAACAGCAATGGGTCAGCCGCATCCACATCGCCGCCGAGGCGCTGAAGGCGGCGGGAACGGTGGACTATACCTATACCGAAAACGTGGCCAACACCGACTATCCCCGCGTGATGCGCGAATATTGCGAGGCCGGGGTCAAGCTGATCGTGGGCGAGATCTTCGGGGCCGAGGCGGAAGCGCGCGAGGTCTGCGCGGAATACCCGGACGTGGCCTTCCTCCTCGGCTCGTCCTTCCCGCCGGATGCGGCGGCGAACCCGAACCTCGGCGTCTTCGACAACTACATCCAGGACGCGGCCTATCTGTCCGGCATCGTCGCGGGCGGCATGACCAAGGGCAACATCGGCATGGTCGGCGGCTTCCCGATCCCCGAGGTCAACCGGCTGATGAACGCCTTCATGGCCGGCGTGCGCGAGGTGAAGCCGGACACGAAGTTCCAGGTCAGCTTCATCGGCTCCTGGTTCGACCCGCCCAAGGCCAAGGAGACCGCCTTTGCCATGATCGACGGCGGCGCGGACCTGATGTATGCGGAACGCTTCGGCGTCTCGGACGCGGCCAAGGAACGCGGCGTGCTGGCGATCGGCAACGTGATCGACACGCAGGCCGACTATCCCGAGACGGTGCTGACCTCCGCGCTCTGGCACTTCGAGCCCACCCTGAACGCCGCCGTCGCCGCGATCCAGGGCGGCACCTTCAAGGCCGACAATTACGGGGTCTACTCCTACATGAACGCAGGCGGTTGCTCGCTGGCGCCGCTTGGCACCTTCGAGGGCAAGGTCCCGGCCGAGGTCATGGCCAAGGTCGCCGAGAAGGAGGCCGCGATCAAGGACGGCAGCTTCACGGTCGCCATCGACGACAACGAGCCGAAATCGTCGTGAGCAAGCATGAAGGGGCGGAGGTCGTCCTCCGCCTCGACCGCATCTCCAAGGCCTTCGGCGCGCTGAAGGCGAACGACGCCGTGTCGCTGACCCTGCGGCGCGGCGAGGTCGTGGCGCTCCTGGGCGAGAACGGCGCGGGCAAGACCACGCTGATGAACATCCTTTTCGGTCACTACGTGGCCGACGAGGGGGGCGTGGAGGTCTTCGGCCGGCCTCTCCCCCCCGGCAACCCCCGCGCCGCGCTGGCGGCCGGGGTCGGCATGGTGCACCAGCATTTCACGCTGGCGGGCAACCTGACGGTGCTGGAGAACATCCGGCTTGGCACCGAACGTCTCTGGGCCCGCCGCCATCCGGATTCGCGCGGGAAGGTCGAGCGCCTGTCGCGCGACTTCGGCCTGGCCGTGCATCCCGACGCCAAGGTCGGCCGTCTCTCGGTCGGCGAGCGTCAGCGGGTCGAGATCCTGAAGGCGCTCTACCGCGACGCCCGCATCCTGATCCTGGACGAGCCGACCGCCGTCCTGACCCCGCAGGAATCCGACGCGCTGTTCGCCACCCTGCGCAAGGCGACGGCCCTCGGTCTCTCGGTGATCTTCATCAGCCACAAGCTGCACGAGGTCATGGCCATCGCCGACCGCTGCATCGTCCTGCGCCACGGCCGCGTGGTGGGCGAGGTCGACACCCATGCCACCGACAAGGGCCGCCTCGCCGCGCTGATGGTGGGGGGCGAGCTTTCCCTGCCCCGCGCCGGGGCCCGCGCGCCGGGTCCGGTGCTGATGCAGCTGGACAGCGTGACGACTCCCGACCGCGGCGCGGTGCCGGGGCTGAAGCGGCTGACGCTGGCGTTGCGCGCGGGCCAGATCACCGGGCTGGCCGGCGTCTCGGGCAATGGCCAGGCCGCGCTGGCCGAAGTGATCGCGGGTCTGGCGCTGCCCTCTGCCGGGACGCTGACGGTGCGCGACGCCCCGGTGACCGACTGGTCGCCCCGCGCCGCCCTGGCCAAGGGCATCGGCCGCATCCCCGAGGACCGGCACCACCAGGGCTCCATCGGTGATTTCGACCTGACCGAGAACGCCGTGCTGGAGGCCTACCGCTCGCGCTTCTCGCGCCGGGGCTGGATGAACTGGCGCGCCGCCCGCGCCTTCGCGCAAGAGATCATCGCGGGCTACGACGTGCGCTGTCCCGGTCCCGACACCCGCATCCGGCTCCTCTCCGGCGGCAACATGCAAAAGCTGATCCTGGGCCGCGCCATGGCCCCGGGTCCCGACATCATCCTGGCGAACCAGCCGGTGCGGGGTCTGGACGTGGGCGCCATCGCCTATGTCCAATCCCAGCTGATCGCCGCCCGCGACCGGGGTGCGGCGGTTCTGCTGATTTCCGAGGATCTGGATGAAATCATGGGATTGTCAGACGTTCTTCATGTAATCTCTCAGGGTCGCCTCTCGCCGGGTTTCGCCCGGGGCAGCATGTCGGCGGCCGATCTCGGCCTCTGGATGGCCGGCCAGAAGTTCGAGGGCGCGAATGCGGCTTGAAGCCATCGCCAACCCCTCGGCCGCGCGCCGGCTGGGCCTGCCCGCGCTGGCGCTCGCGGCGACCATGCTGGTCGCCATGGCGCTGGCGCTGGTCGCCGGGGCCAATCCGCTCGGCGTCCTCGGCCAGATCGCCAAGGGCGCGCTGGGCTCGAAACTGGCGATCCTCGAGACGCTGAACCGCGCGACGCCGCTGATCTTCACCGGCCTTGCCGTGGCCGTCGCCTTCCGGGCAAAGCTGTGGAACATCGGGGCCGAGGCGCAGCTTTACGCCGGGGCGATCGTGGCCGTCGTGCTGGGCAGCGGTTCGCTGGGAAGCCTGCTGGTCCTGCCCCTCTCCGCCCTGGCCGCGATGCTCGCCGGGGCGGCGCTGCTCCTCGGCCCCGTCCTCCTCAAGACCCGGCTTGGCGTCGACGAGGTCGTGACCACCCTCCTTCTCAACTTCATCATGCTCCTCCTCGTCGGCTATCTTCTTGAGGGGCCGATGAAGGACCCGATGGGCATGGGCTGGCCGAAATCCACGCCCCTGATCCCCGAGGCCCGCCTGCCCCGGATCGTCGACGGCCTGCGCCTGCACTGGGGTTTCGCGCTGGCGATCATCGCCGCCGCCACCGTCTGGGTGATCCAGACCCGCACCACGCTCGGCTTCGAGATCCGCGCCGTCGGCCAGAACCCCGAGGCCGCCCGTTTCGCCGGGATGCCGGTCAACGCGGTGCTGGTGAAGACCGCCCTCCTCTCCGGCGGCCTTGCCGCGCTGGCCGGCTGGTCCGAGGTCGCCGGGCTGAAGGGGCACCTCTCCTCCGACCTCTCGCCGGGCTTCGGCTATACCGGGATCATCGTCGCCATGCTGGCACTCCTGCACCCGCTCGGCGTCGTCGTCACGGCGATCTTCGTTGCGGGCATCTTCGTGGGCAGCGACGCGATGAGCCGGGCGGCGGGCGTCCCCACCTATATCGCCGACATGCTGATGGCGACCGCGCTTCTGTGCATGGTGCTGGCGATCCTTCTCACAAGGTTCCGGGTGGTGCGCGGATGAGCGAGATCATCGACATCCTGATCTCGGCCAGCTTCTGGGCCGCCGTGATCCGCATCGCCTCGCCGCTGATCCTGGCGACGATGGGCGAGCTGATCTGCGAACGCGCCGGGGTGCTGAACCTCGGCATCGAGGGGATCATGGTCATCGGCGCCTTCGCGGGCTGGATGGCGGTCTACCAGAGCCTGCCGCTCTGGGGCGGGGTCGCCATCGCGATGCTGGCCGGGATGCTGTTCGGGCTGCTGCACTCCACCCTTACCGTGCCTTTCGGCCTTTCGCAGCATGTCGTGGGCCTTGGCGTGACGCTGCTCGCCACCTCCTCGGCCTCCTTCGCCTACCGGCTGATGCTCCCCGAGGTCACCAGCCCGCCGAAGATCGCCCCCTTCCAGCCGCTGCATATCCCGGGCCTTTCCGACCTGCCCTGGCTGGGGGCGGCGCTCTCGCAGACCGCGCTGACCTGGGCCGCCTTCGCCGTGGCCGGGGTCGTCGCCTTCACCCTCTACCGCACGCCCCTCGGCCTTGCCGTCCGCGCCGTGGGCGAGAATCCGGCGGCGGTCGAGGCGCAGGGCCTGTCGGTCACCGGCCTGCGCATGGGGGCGGTGATCGTCGGCTCCGGCCTGATGGCGGTGGGGGGCGCCTTCCTGACGCTCTCCGCCTTCTCGTCGTTCTTCTTCGAGATGGTCAACGGCCGCGGCTGGATCTGCATCGCGCTGGTCGTCTTCGGCGCCTGGAAGCCGGGGAAAGCGGTGCTGGGGGCGATCCTGTTCGCCGCCTTCGACGCGCTGCAGATCCGGCTGCAACAAACCCCGCTCGGCGCGGCCCTGCCCTACCAGCTGTTCCTCGCCCTGCCCTTCATCCTCTCCATCCTGGCCCTGATCCTGATGTCGCGCCGCGCCGAAGTGCCGGCGGCGCTGATGGTGCCCTACAACAAGGGGGAACGCTGAATGTTCGATCTTCTGGTCAAGGGCGGCACCCTGCCCGACGGCACCCAGGCCGACATCGGCATCAGGGGCGACCGCATCGCCGCCGTGGGCAAGCTGGAGGCCGAGGCCGGCCGCGTGATCGACGCCACCGGCGACCTGGTCTCCCCGCCCTTCGTCGACCCGCATTTCCACATGGACGCGACGCTGAGCTATGGCCTGCCCCGGGTAAACGCGAGCGGCACGCTGCTGGAAGGGATCAGCCTCTGGGGTGAGTTGCGCGAGATCGCGACGGTCGAGGAGATGGTGGACCGCGCGCTGCGCTATTGCGACTGGGCGGTCAGCATGGGGCTCTTGGCGATCCGCAGCCATGTCGACACCACGCCCGACCACCTGCGCGGGGTCGAGGCGATGCTGGAGGTGAAGCGCCGCGTCGCGCCCTATCTCGACCTGCAACTGGTCGCCTTCCCGCAGGACGGCCTCTACCGCACCAAGACGGGGCGCGAGAACGTGGTCCGCGCGCTGGACATGGGCGTGGACGTCGTCGGCGGCATCCCGCATTTCGAGCGCACGATGGAGGAAGGGGCCGAAAGCCTCCGCGACCTCGCCCGGATCGCCGCCGAGCGCGGGTTGATGTGGGACGTCCACTGCGACGAGACCGACGACCCGATGTCCCGCCATGTCGAGACCATGGCGCGCGAGGTGACACGGCATGGCCTCGGCGGAAGGGCGGCGGGCAGCCACCTGACCTCGATGCATTCGATGGACAATTACTATGTGTCCAAGCTGCTGCCGCTGATCGCCGAAAGCGGCATGGCCGCGATCCCGAACCCCTTGATCAACATCACCCTGCAGGGCCGCCACGACACCTATCCCAAGCGGCGCGGCCTGACCCGGGTGAAGGAGATGCAGGCGATGGGCGTGCCCGTCGGCTGGGGCCAGGACTGCGTGCTGGACCCCTGGTATTCGCTGGGCACGGCCGACATGCTGGACGTGGCCTTCATGGGCCTGCATGTCGCGCAGATGACCCATCCGGCCGAAATGGCGCGCTGCTTCACCATGGTGACCGAGACCAACGCCCGGATCATGGGGCTGGACCACGGGCTGCAACCCGGCCGCCTGGCCAGCCTCGTGGTGCTGGACGCCGGCAACCCGGTCGAGGCGCTGCGCCTGCGGCCGGATCGGCTGGCGGTGGTCTCGAAGGGCCGGGTGGTGGCCGAGCGGCAGCGCAACGACGCCCGGCTGGCGCTGCAGGGCCGTCCGGCCTCGGTCCGCCGCCGCCTCTGACGGCATTGTCCCCCGGTTGGAAATGCCGACCGTGGCTTTCCCCCGATAGTCCCGCCGCAACGGGCGGATGGCGCTTCGCGGTGCGGCTGAAATTCCGCTCGACCGGGGCGATAATCCCGGCTTCGCCCTGCCAACCTTCAAGTTTCCACCGCGCTGCCGCATTTTTGCCGTCATCCACAACCTAGGATAAAGTTGTGTATTGGTGCACCTGTGTGGACGATTGCTGCCAGCCTGTCGGTGGTCCGCCGGACCCCCAGACCTCCCACCAGGCCGTTCCAGTGTGACCGTCGTGCTGAAAGGGGAACAACATGGCGCAGCAAAAGGCTGTCGAGGCTCCCGAACCGGAGCTTGAGGACCTTGTCGACGAGCTGGAACCCGGCACCAAGCTGCTCAAGGGGCAGTATACGATCACCCGTTACCTGAACAGCGGCGGCTTCGGGATCACCTATCTCGCCCGCGACAGCCTGGACCGCGACGTGGTGATCAAGGAATGTTTCCCCGCCGCCTTCTGCCGCCGCAGCCAAAGTCTCGTCGCCGCCCGCTCGCGCGCGCATACGGCCGAACTGCGCTCGGTCGTGCAGCTTTTCGTGAAAGAGGCGCGGAACCTCGCCAAGATCGTGCATCCGAACATCGTCGCCGTCCATCAGGTGTTCGAGGACAACGGCACCGCCTATATGGCGATCGACTTCATCGACGGCTTCGATGTGCAGCAGATCATCGACGGCCTGGGCGCGACCCCCAGCCCGGCACAGATCGTCGCGATCACCGAAAAGCTGCTGGCAGCCGTCGGCTTCATCCACGACCACGACATGCTGCACCGCGACATCTCGCCCGACAACGTGCTGATCGACAAGAAGGGCGAGCCGATCCTGATCGACTTCGGCGCCGCGCGGGAACAGGCCAGCCAGAAAAGCCGCGCCATGTCGGCGCTGCGGGTGGTGAAGGATGGCTATTCGCCGCAGGAATTCTACATCGCCGGCTCCGAACAGGGCCCGTGGAGCGACCTTTATGCCCTGGGGGCCACGCTTTACCACCTGATCTCGGGCGAGGCGCCGATGAACGGTCAGGCCCGGCTTGCCGCGCTCGCGGATGACCGGCCCGATCCCTATCTCCCCCTCGCCGGGCGCTTTGCGGACTATCCGCCCGGCTTTCTCGAGGCGATCGACCGCGCGCTGAATACCCTGCCCAAGCAGCGGGTGCAGTCGGCGAAGGAATGGCTGGTGATGTTCCGCCGCGCCGCCCCCCCACCGCAGCGCGACGCAACGGCCGAGGCCGTGCGCCAGACCGTCGTCGGCTTCACCCAGGACCAGGCCGAGCCTGCCGTTCCGGGACCTGCCGCAGCCTCGGTCGCGCCCCCGCCGCCGGCGCGCCCTGTCTCGACCCCCGCGCCCCTGTCGCCTCCCCCGCAGGCCAGGTCCGGCCGCAACCCGGCCCAGGTCGTCGCCGGGGTTTCGGTGGCGCTGGTGGTGATCCTCGGGGCCTATGTCCTGCTCGGCCAGGGCGATGCGCCGGCCCCGGCCGTGGTCGCCACGGCCGCCACCGCCAGTGCGGCGCCCGTCCCGGCGGCGGCAGCCCCCGCGCCGGCAGCCGCCGCACCCGCCGAGGTTCCGGCCCCGGCCGAAACCGCCCCGCCCGCTGTCGCCGAGACCGTCGCAAGCGCGCCCGCAGCCCCCGCCCCGGCCGAAGCCGACCTTTCCGCCGACGACGCCGTCGCCCTTGCGGCCGAGGCCAGCCTCGCCGCGCCCCCGGGCACCCCGGCCGAGGCGCAGATCGCCTTCTCGGTCTGGGATGTGCAGATGCCCTTCGACAGCACCAGCCGCATCGTCGGCGACGAAAAGGTGACCGTCATCTCGCGGCTCGACGGCCGCAGCGATCTCCAGCTCGCGGGCGACTGGCTTGCCCCCGGCCTGCGGCTTTACGCCGTCAACGGCGTTCCGGTCGCCGAGGGCAAGGATTTCACCGCCGCCGTGCTGGATGCGCTGCATGTCGATCCCGATGGCCGCGCCCGGGTGGTGGTGGATTATGCCGCTCCCGGCGCCGCGTCCCGGACCGGCCTCCTCACCGTTCCGACCGTGCGCCTCGTCACGCTGGCAAACGGGGTCGGCCTGGCAATCAGCCATCAGGACGAGGGCTGGAAGACCGTGGTCACCAGCGTTGCGGACCCTGCCGCCACCGACCTGGTGCCCGGCGACGTCCTGTTCCGCGAAAAGCAGACCCAGGCGCTTTTCGACCAGCCCGATGCGGTGGACATGGTGCTGAAGACCCTGGTCGGGAAAGGCGAAACCCTGGCCCAGCTGTCGGTGGTGCGCCAGAACCAGGTCGTCGGCGGCGCGATGCGCCTCGCCTTGGCCGAGTGAGGGAGCCATGTCGCAAAAGCCGCGCCGGGCCGCCCCCGACCCCGAGGAGATCACCATCGAGGCTCCCGGCGCCCCCTCTGCGGCCGTGCGCATGCTGGACAATGTGATCGCGGCGCTGGACCGCGCGATCCTGCGCCAGGCCGCCCGCAATCCGCAGGAGCACTGACCGCCCGACCCGGCCCCTGCCTCTGCCCCGCACGCGGCCAGACCCCGCCCTGCGACCCCTTCCGCCCACAGGAGAAGAGCCTGCGATGAACACCGTGAAGATGCTGGCCCTGGGCTGCACCGCGCTGACCCTGACCGGCGGGCTGGCCGCAGCGCAGGAGACCTGCGGCAGCCATGTGGTCAAGGCGGGCGACAACCTGCGCTATATCGCCCGGGACGCCTATGGCGACGCCGACCTCTACCGGATGATCTACGAGGCGAATGTCGACCTGATCGGCGCCAAGGCCGACCATATCGAGATCGGGATGACCCTGCGCCTGCCCTGCGCCGAAGGCCCGGCCGCCTCCGGGGACCCGACCGGGGCAGACCAGGCCCCGGCCGCCCGGCCCGCCGCCGAAGCGACCGTCCAGCCCGCCGCGGTCGATGCCGCGCCCGCCGCCGCCGAATCCGTTCCTGATGCGCCGCGGATGCCGCTGCGGATCGTCACCGTGAACCACTTCGCCCCCTATGTGGACGAAAACCTGCCCGGCGGCGGCATGTTCACCCAGCTGGTCGAGATGGCGGTCTTCCGCGCCGACCCGTCGATCCCCTATTCGCTGACCTTCATCAACGACCCGCAGGCGCATATCGACGCGCTCCTGCCCTCGCTGGCCTATGACCTGAGCTATCCCTGGATCCGCCCCGATTGCGAAAATCCCGATACGCTGAACGCCGGTGACCTGTCGCGCTGCGAGGATTTCGCCTTCTCGGCCCCCTTCCTCGAAATCGTCGACGGCTTCTTCACCCGCCGCGACAGCGACCTCTTCGCCGCCACCCGCTACAGCGACCTTGCGGGCAAGCGGATCTGCCGCCCCGAGGGCTATACCACCGGCGTGCTGGAGGCGAACGGACTGGGCGCGGACCAGGTGGAACTCTCGCGCCCCGAGCGGGCTTCGGACTGTTTCGAGGCCCTGGCCAGGGGCGAGGTGGACCTGGTCTCGATCGACGCCGAAGTGGGCGATTCCGTGGTCGCCCGGCTGGGACTCGTGAAGGAGGTGGAACAGAACCCGCATCTGGCCGAGATCACCAGCCTGCACATCATCGCCCACAAGTCGAACCAGCGCGCCGTGGACATGCTGGCCAGCCTCGATGCGGGCATCATCGAGATGTACGACTCTGGCGAATGGTACGAGATCGTCTCGACCGCGCTGAACCCGCACTGACAGGTGGCACATGAAACAGCCCCGTTGCCGCGGCATGAAATCCCTGGATTGCCTGACGCATTTCTCCAGTGAATCCACCGATTTGCCATAATCGTGCCATGTCGGCGGGTCTTGCTGGGGTCTGTAACGAGTATTGTTTCGGTTTCGTGTCCACCCGCTCCTTCCGCAAAAGACGTAAGAGGACCGTCGAATGAACCTTGCTTCCGGAAAGTCCCACTCCGTCGCCCTTGCGGCATTGCTGGTCGCCCTGCCGGTCGTCGCGGCGGCGCAAGAGGCCTGCACGACATATACGGTAAAGGATGGGGACACGCTGGGGTCGATCGCGCAGGCGGCCTATGGCTCCTACGACTACCAGATGATCTTCAACGCCAACCGCGACGCGCTGGCCGCCAACCCGAACAGCCTGCCTCCCGGCCTCCAGCTGATCCTGCCTTGCGAGGACGGCCGCCTCACCGCCGATTCCGAACTCAACGCCGTGATCCAGGCCGAGACCGAGCGTCAGGCCGCCGCACCCAAGCGCAACAAGACCTACGAGCCGCCGCTGAAATTCGTCTCCTCGAACAACTGGATGCCCTTCGCGGACGAAAGCCTTACCGGCGGCGGGATCTTCGTGCGCATGGCCGCCACCGCGATGCAGCGCGGCGGCAACGACCGGGGCTACGAAATCTCCTATGTCGACGACTGGATGTCGCATATCGACGTGCTCTTGCCGACCGGGGCCTTCGACGTCTCGGTCGCCTGGGAGGCGCCGGACTGCACCAAGCTTGACCTCCTGGGCGAGTTCGCGATCCGCATGTGCACCGAATTCGACTTCTCGCTGCCGATCTACGAGACCGCCTATACCTTCAACACCCTGGTCGACAGCAAATATGCCGAGGCCCGGACCTTCGCCGACTATGCCGGCGCGCGGATCTGCCGGCCCGAGGCCTGGCCGACCAGCGACCTCGAGGTGCAGGGCCTGGTCGAGCCGATGGTGACCTATGCCCATCCCAAGAACCCGCTGGATTGCGCCCAGATGCTGCTGGATGGCCAGGTCGACCTCTATTCGATCGAGGCCGAGACGGTGACGGCCAATTTCGAGGAACTGGGCGCCTCGGACCGCGTGGCCCCGAACCCCGCGCTGGCGACCTTCATCACCTATCATTTCCTGACCTCGAAAAGCAATCCGCGCGGCCGCGTCTACATCGCCATGCTGAACCGCGGCATCACCGAGATGCGGGAATCCGGCGAATGGTATGACATCGTCGCCACCGGCCTGGACGAGTACAACAAGCTCAGCCAATAGGTCCCGGCCGTCGATCCCGAAAGCCCCGTGCCGCAAGGTGCGGGGCTTTTCGATTCCATGTTGGAACATTCGTTCCATATGCTATAAGGCCGCATGCCGCAGGAAATCCCCTCCGATCCCCCCCTCACGGTCGAGGCCTTCCGCCAGCGTCTGATGGCGCTGTCCGGCACCCTGCCGCGCCGGCTGCAGCAATGCGCCGACCATCTGGCGGGCCATCTCGACCAGATCGCGCTTTCGACCGTGGCGCAGATCGCCAGGGGCGCAGGCGTTCCGCCCTCGGCCATGATGCGCTTTTGTCAGATCATGGGCTTTTCCGGCTATGCCGAGATGCAGCGCCTGTTCCGCGAGGCGCTCTCCACCGCGCCGCCCGACTATGCCATGCGGCTGGCAAAGCTGAAGGCCGGGGGGGCCGGGCAACCGGCCGCGCTGGTCGCCGAATTTGTCGAGGCCGGTCGTCAGTCGATGGCGGCATTGGCGCGCGATCTGGATGAAACCGCGCTTGATCAGGCGGTTGAGACCCTGTCCCGCGCCCGCACCATCCATCTTGCGGGCTTCCGCCGCTCCTTCCCCGTGGCCTCCTATCTGGCCTATGTGCTGGACAAGCTGGGCCTTCCGGCGATCCTGCATGACGGGGTGGCCGGGCTTGGCCAGCGCGCCATCCTGCAACCCGGCGACGCGCTTCTGGCCATCACCTTCGCTCCCTGGTCCGACGAGACCCTCGCCCTTGCCCGCGAGGCCCGCACCCGGGGCCTGCCGGTCGTCCTTCTGACCGATCCCCCGGCCACGCGTCTGGCGGGCCTTGGGGACACCATCCTCACCGTGACCGAGATCGACTTCGGCGCCTTCCGCTCGCTCTCCGCCGTGATCGCGCTGGCGCTTTCGCTGGCGGTGGCGGTGGCGGCGCGGCGCGAAACTTGACCCTTCCCTGATTGCGCCAAATGGAATAAACATTCCATATCCCGGCAGACGACTCGCCCCGGTTCCGCGGAGCCTCCATGTCCCAGACCCGCCCCCTCGACGTCATCACCATCGGCCGGTCCTCGGTCGATCTCTACGGCGCGCAGGTCGGCGGGCGGCTGGAGGACATGGGGACGTTCCGGAAATACATCGGCGGCTCGCCCACCAACATGGCCGCCGGCACCGCGCGGCTCGGGCTGCGCTCGGCGCTGATCACAAGGGTCGGGGATGAGCACATGGGCCGCTTCATCCGCGAGGAACTGGCGAAGGAAGGCGTGGACGTGCGCGGCGTCAGGACCGACCCGGAGCGGCTGACTGCGCTGGTCCTTCTCGGCATCCGCGACGACAAGCAGTTCCCGCTGATCTTCTACCGCGAGAACTGCGCCGACATGGCGCTATGTGAGGATGACATCGACGAAGCCTTCATCGCCGAAGCCCGCGCCCTGGTCGCGACCGGCACGCATCTGTCCAACACCAAGACCGAGGCCGCCGTCCTCAAGGCGCTGACCCTCGCCCGCAAGCACGGGCTGCAGACGGCGCTCGACATCGACTACCGCCCGAACCTCTGGGGCCTCAGCGGCCATGGCGACGGCGAGAACCGCTTCATCGCCAGCGCCGCCGTCACCGCCAAGCTGCAATCGACGCTGCATCTCTTCGACCTGATCGTCGGGACGGAAGAGGAATTCCACATCGCGGGCGGCACCACCGACACGATCGCTGCGCTGCGGGCGGTGCGAGCCGTCAGCAAGGCCACCCTCGTCTGCAAGCGCGGCCCGATGGGGGCCGTCGCCTTCACCGGGACTGTGCCCGACAGCCTTGACGATGGCGAGACCGGCCCCGGCTTCCCGATCGAGGTCTTCAACGTCCTCGGCGCGGGCGACGGCTTCATGTCCGGCCTCCTGAAAGGCTGGCTCGACGGCGAGCCCTGGCCCACAGCCCTGAAATACGCCAACGCCTGCGGCGCCTTCGCCGTCTCCCGCCACGGCTGCACCCCGGCCTATCCATCCTGGGAGGAGCTGCAGTTCTTCCTCAAGCGCGGCGTCGTCACCCCGGCCCTGAGAAAGGACCAGGCGCTGGAACAAGTCCACTGGGCGACCAACCGCCACAGGGACTGGTCCACGATGCGCGTCTTCGCCTTCGACCACCGGATGCAGCTTGAGGCGATGGCGGGCGCGACGCCCGCCAGGATCGGGGCCTTCAAGGAGCTGTGCCTGCAGGCCGCGCTGAAGGTTGCCGATGGCAAGCCCGGCTATGGCATCCTCTGCGACAGCCGTCTTGGCCGCGACGCCCTGTTCCAGGCGGCGGGCACCGGCCTCTGGATCGGCCGTCCCGCCGAATGGCCCGGCTCGCGCCCCCTCACCCTCGAACCGGAAATCGGACCGGATTACGGCGGCTTGCAGGAATGGCCGCTGGAGCATGTGGTCAAGGTTCTCTGCTTCTATCACCCTAATGACGACGCCGAAACGAAGCAGCAACAGGAAGACACCGTCCTGCGCCTCTTTCACGCCTGCCGCCGCAACCGGCTGGAGATGCTCTTGGAGATCATCCCTTCCAAGGTCGCGCCCACAGACGACCAGACCAGCGCGAGAGTCATCCAGCGGTTCTATGACCTTGGCATCTACCCCGACTGGTGGAAGCTGGAACCCTTCACCACCGACACCGCCTGGAAAAACGCCTGCGCCGCGATCACGAAGAACGACCCCCATGTGCGCGGGATCGTCGTCCTCGGCCTCGACGCCAGCGAAAAAGACCTTGCCGCCTCGCTGGCGCTGGCCGCCAGACACGATCTGGTCAAGGGCTTCGCCATCGGCCGCACCATCTTTGGCGACGCCGCCCGCGCCTGGATGCAGGGCCAGATGACCGACGCCGAGGCCGTCACCCTGATGTCCGACCGTTACGCCCGCCTTGCCGCGCTCTGGGACAAGGTGCGGGAGGGAGAAGCCAAATGACCACGATCCGCCTCACCGCCGCCCAGGCCCTCGTCCGCTGGCTCTCGCTGCAACAGGCCGAGGATGGCTCCCGCTTCATCGAGGGCGTCTGGGCGATCTTCGGCCATGGCAACGTGGCCGGGCTGGGCGAGGCGCTGCACGCCCATCGCGACGCGATCCCCACCTGGCGCGGCCAGAACGAACAGACCATGGCCCATGCCGCCATCGCCTATGCCAAGGCGAAGCACCGGCGGAAGGCGATGGCCGTGACCTCCTCCATCGGCCCCGGCGCCACCAACATGGTCACCGCTGCCGCCCTCGCCCATGTCAACCGCCTGCCGGTCCTGTTCCTCCCCGGCGATGTCTTCGCCAATCGCGCGCCCGATCCGGTGCTGCAACAGATCGAGGATTTCGACGACGCGACCGTCTCCGCCAATGACTGCTTCCGCCCGGTCGTCCGCTACTTCGACCGGATCAGCCGGCCGGAGCATATCCTGACCGCCCTGCCCCGCGCCCTTCGCGTGATGACCGACCCGGCGAACTGCGGCCCGGTCTGCCTGGCCTTCTGCCAGGACACGCAGGCCGAGGCCTATGACTATCCGGTGGACTTCTTCGAACCGCGGATCTGGCGCATCCGCCGCCCGGAACCCGACCAGCGCGAATTGGAGGCCGCCGTCGCCGCGATCAAGGCCGCCAAGGCGCCGCTGATCGTCGCGGGCGGCGGCGTCCTCTACTCCGGCGCGGAACAGACGCTTCTCGACTTCGCCAAGGCGCACAACATCCCGCTGGTCGAGACCCAGGCCGGGAAAGGCGCGGTCGACTGGGAGGAACCGCTCCACTTCGGCTCGCCCGGCGTGACCGGCACCGGCTGCGGCAACGAACTCGCCGCAAAGGCCGACCTTGTGATCGGCGTCGGGACACGGTTCCAGGACTTCACCACCGGAAGCTGGACCGTCTTCTCCAACCCCGGCCGCAAGCTCCTTTCGATCAACATCCACGGCTACGACGCCCACAAGCGGGCCGCCCAAGCCCTCGTCGCCGACGCCAAGGTCGCGCTGGAAAAGATCGGCGCCGCGCTTGGGCCTCACCGCTTCCCCGACCCCGACTTCTCCGCGCGGACCAAGTGGTTCCAGACCACCGACACCCTCTTCGCCGCGCCCAGGGGCAACGACCTGCCCACCGACGCCCAAGTGATCGGCGCGGTGGACCGGAACACCGGCAAGGACTCCCTCATCATGTGCGCCGCCGGCACCATGCCCGGCGCGCTGCATGTCCTCTGGCGCGCGGCGCAAGGAGGCTATCACATGGAATACGGCTTCTCCTGCATGGGGTACGAGGTCGCGGGGGCGATGGGCATCAAGATGGCCCTGCCCGAGCGTGACGTGATCTGCATGGTCGGCGACGGCAGCTACATGATGGCGAACTCGGAACTGGCGACGGCGGTGATGATGGCGATCCCCTTCACCGTCATCCTGACCGACAACCGCGGCTACGGCTGCATCAACCGGCTGCAACAGGCCACCGGCGGCGCGCCGTTCAATAACCTGCTGGACGACAGCTATCATGTGAACGCGGCGGCCATCGACTTCGTCGCCCATGCCCGCAGCATGGGGGCAAACGCGGTCAAGGTGGCCTCCATCGCCGGGCTGGAAGCCGAGATGCAGAAGGCCAGGACCGCGACCATCCCGACCGTGATCGTCATCGACACCGATCCTGCGCCCGGCACCGGCGCGGGCGGGCATTGGTGGGACGTGGCGGTGCCGGAAGTCTCGGACCGGAGCGAAGTGAACGAGGCCCGCAAGGGCTATGAAGCGGGCACCCGCGCCCGGTGGCTGTTGAACTGAGAAAACCATGATCCAATTCGGAACCAACCCCATCGCCTGGGCCAATGACGACGACCGCACCATCGGCGCCGAGATCCCGACCGCCCGCATCCTGACCGAGGCCGCCCAGATCGGCTTCGACGGGATCGAGAACGGCCACCGCTGGCCCGACGACCCCGAGGCGCTGCGGGCGCTGCTGGCCGGATACGGCCTGAAATTCATCTCCGGCTGGTATTCGACCGAACTGCTGGTCCGCCCGGTTCAGGACGAGATCGCGGCCGCGCAACGCCACATCGCCAGGCTGCGCCACAATGGCTGCCGCGTGATGATCGTCTGCGAGACCTCGAACGCGATCCACGGCGATGCGACAAAGCCGGTGAACGACCGCCCCCGCCTCACCCCCGCCGGGATGCAGGCCTTCGGCGCAAAGCTGGAGCAGTTCGCGGAATATCTCGCCTCGCAGGGCCTGACGCTGGTCTACCATCACCACATGGGCACGATCGTGGAAAGCCCCGAGGAGATCGACGCCCTGATGGCCGCCACCGGCCCGCACACGCATCTGCTGTTCGACGCCGGCCACTGCGCCTTTGGCGGCGGCGATCCGGTCCAGATGCTGGGCAGGCACATCGCCCGCGTCCGCCATTTCCATGCCAAGAACATCCGCCCCGCGATCACCGCCAGGGTCCGCGCCGAAGGTCTCAGCTTCCTGCAGGGCGTCCTTGCCGGGGCCTTCACCGTGCCCGGCGATCAGGAGGGCGGGATCGACTTCGCCCCGCTCCTGAAGATCCTCGCCGATGCCGGATACGACGGCTGGATCGTGATCGAGGCCGAACAGGACCCGAACCTCCGCAATCCGCTGCTCTACCAGACCCTCGGCCTTGCGACGCTGCGGCGTTTGGCGCGCGAGACGGGTCTCGACAAGCCCTGAGCCCGGCGGCAGGTTGGACCCATGCTGAATCCCGACTGGCCCCTCGCCCTCCGCCTTCTGCTCACCGCCCTGCCCTGCGCGGCGGCGATCTGGTTCTTTTCCTCCGGCTCGGTCCTCGGGGGCGCGGTCTTCACCGCCCTCACCGGCTGGGCCTTCAACGCGCTGTTCATGCGGCCCCCCGGAGGCGGCTGATGCGGCTCCTGCGCCACCCCGCCGCCGCGCGCGACAAGGTCCACGAGATCACCCCGGAAAGCGCGGGCTGGACCTATGTCGGCTTCAGCCTCTACCGGCTGGAGCCCGGCGACGTGGCCAGCGAAGCGACCGGCGACCGCGAGGCGATCCTGGTGCTGGTCGAGGGCAAGGCCAAGGTCGCGGCCGCAGGCCAGGACTGGGGCGAGATGGGCGAACGGATGGACGTCTTCGAAAAGACGCCGCCGCATTGCCTTTACGTCCCGAACGGGCAGTCGTGGACGGCCGTCGCCACCACCCCCTGCACGCTTGCCGTCTGCACCGCGCCGGGCAAGGGCAACCACCCCGCCCGGCGGCTGGGGCCGGAGGGGATCGAGCTGACCCCGCGCGGCAAGGGCACCAACACCCGCCACGTCAACAATATCGCGATGGAGGCGCGCGAGGTCGCCGACAGCCTTCTGGTGACCGAGGTCTTCACCCCGGCCGGCCACTGGTCCTCCTACCCCAGCCACCGCCATGACGAGGACGACTTCCCCCGCATGACCTATCTGGAGGAGACCTATTATCACCGGCTGAACCCCGCCCAGGGCTTCGGCATCCAGCGGGTCTATACCGAGGATGGCGCGCTGGACGAGACGATGGCGGTCAAGGACCACGACGTGGTGCTGGTCCCCAGGGGCCACCACCCCTGCGGCGCGCCCTATGGCTATGAGATGTACTATTTGAACGTGATGGCGGGTCCCTTGCGGAAATGGCGGTTCCAGAACGATCCCGACCACGACTGGATCGCCAGGGCCGACGCCTGAATCCGCCGACCACGGCGCAAACCCCGGCCACGACCCGCGCCAGGCGCGGCGTCAGGCCACCCGCTGCGGCACCCGGCCCTCGAACCAGCGGAACAGCAGCACGATCAGCCCGGTGATCGCCATGTAGACCACGGCAAGCAGCATCAGCGGCTCATAGGTGATCAGCGTCTCGGACCGCACCCGGCTGGCGACGGCATAGATGTCGACCACGGTGATCAGCGCGACCAGCGGCGTCGCCTTCAGTTGCAGCACCGTCTCGCCGCCCAGCGTCGGCAACACCCGGTGCAGCGCCTGCGGCAGCCAGATCCGGCGGAACATCGTCAGCCGCGGCATCCCCATCGCCCGCGCCGCCTCCAGCTGGCCATGCGGCACCGCCTTGAAGGCGCCCCGCATCACCTCGCCCTCATAGCCCGCGACCGAGAGCGACAGGCCGAGGACCGCGTAATACCAGGCGTCGCGCAGGACCGGCCAGAGAAAGCTGTCGCGGATCCCGGGAATGCCGGGGAACAGGCTGCCGATGCCGTAGTACAGCAGGAACAGCTGCAAGAGCAGCGGCGTGCCCCGGATCAGCCCGCAGAAGGTCCGCGCCGGCACCGCCAGATACCAGGGCCCCACCGCCTGGGCGAGGCCGAGGGGGATCGCCAGCGCCATGCCGATTCCCATGGTCAGGACCAGCAGGATGAGCGTGTTGCCGATGCCGCGCAGGATCAGCCCCTGGTATTTCGGATTGGCCAGCCAGTCCCAGCGGCCATAGACCGCAACCAGCGCCACGATCAGCACAAGGATGGCCAGCATCACCAGCCGGCGCGGCAGCATCAGCGACCGGATCATCCCGCGACCCGCCGTTGCCCGCGCCGCGCCCGCCGCTCGATCAGCGCGAAGACCAGCGTCGACAGGATCGAGACCGCGAGATACAGCACCCCGGCGGCGGCGTAGAAGGTGAAGAAGGCCTTGGTGGTCGAGGCCGCCTGCCGCGTCGACTGGGTCAGCTCGGCAAAGCCCACCACCGCCAGAAGCGCGGTGTCCTTGGTCGCGATCAGCCACAGGTTCGCCAGCCCCGGCAGGGCCAGCGCCAGCATCAGCGGCAGCGTCACCCGCCGGGCAAGCAGGGCCGCAGGCATCCCCATCGCGCGCGCGGCCTCGATCTGGCCGGCCGGAACCGACTGGATCGCGCCGCGCAGCACCTCGGTCGCATAGGCCCCCTGCACCACGCCCAGGACCAGGATTCCCGCCACGACACCCGAGATCTGCACCTTCTCGCCCCCCATGGCGAGGAGCAGCTGGTTCAGCGCGTCGGTCACCGCGAAATACAGGATCAGGATCAGGATCAGCTCGGGCACCGCGCGCACGACGGTGGTGTAGATCGCAAGGAGATCGCGCGTCACCGGCCCGCCGTAAAGCTTGCCATAGGCCCCGAAAAACCCGATCACCAGGCCCAGCGCAAAGGCCCCCCCCGCGATGAGGACCGAGCGCCAGAGCCCCAGCAGCAGCACCGCCCCCCAGCCCGGCGGCTCCAGCGCCAGGAGGTCAAGCGTCGAGGCCAGAAGCGGCGTCATGCGGGGACCGGCCTTTCATACTGGAAGAAATATCCCCGCCGGAGGCTCCGACCGAAGATGCCGGGCACGGGATGTCGCGGATCGAGCGGCCGCGGCGGCCGGGCGGCTCCCCTCCCCCCTGTGGGGAGGGGCCGGGGGTGGGGGGCACCCGCGCGCCGGGACGACAGGATGCCCAAGACCCTTATCCGCCGTAGATCGACGAGGCGAAATACTTGGCGGTGATCGCGTCGTAGGTCCCGTCCTCGCGGATCTTCGCGATCCCGGCATTGATCTTCGCCTTCAGCTCGTCCTCGCCCTTGCGCAGGCCGGCGCCGACGCCAAGGCCCAGCACCTCCGGGTCATCGGCCACGGCCCCCACGATCTCGCAGCAGGCCGCCCCGGCCTCCGAGGCGATGAAGGCGTCCAGCGCGATCGAATCCGCCTGGGTCGCGTCGATCCGGCCGGCCGCGAGGTCCTGGTTCGCCTCGTCCTGGGTCTGGTAGACCTTGATCTCGGCCGCCGTCTCCGCGAAATGCTTGTTCGCATAGGCCTCGTGGATCGTCGCCACCTGCACGCCGATCACCTTGCCCGCCAGCCCCTCGGGCGTGGGCTGCAGGCCCGAACCCTTGGCCGCCGCGACCACGGTCGGGGTGTTGTAGTACTTGTCCGAGAAGTCGATGGTCTGCAGCCGCTCCTCGGTGATCGACATCGAGTTCATGATCGCGTCGATCTGGCCCGCGGTCAGCGCCGGGATGATCCCGTCCCAGGCGACCGGCGTGATCACGCATTGCAGCTCGGCGGCGGCGCAGACGGCGTTGATGATGTCCACCTCCCAGCCGACCCAGTTGCCGGCGGCGTCGGGGCTGGTGAAGGGCGGATAGGGTTCGGCGGCGATGCCGATCTTGACCTCCTGCGCCGCCACCGGGGCGGCCAGCAGCATCAGCGCGGCGGCAAGGGATTTCAGCTTCATGGCACTCTCCTTGTTGGTTCTTCCGCCGGTTCAGGCGACGGATTTCAGGAACTGTTTCAGCCGGTCGGATTTCGGCGCGCCGAACAGCTGGTCGGGCGGGCCCTCCTCCTCGATCCGGCCGTTGTGCAGGTAGATGACGTGGTCCGAGACCTCGCGGGCGAATTTCATCTCATGCGTCACGAGGATCATGGTGCGCCCTTCCTCGGCAAGGCCGCGGATCACCTGCAGCACCTCGCCCACCAGTTCGGGGTCAAGCGCGCTGGTCGGCTCGTCGAAGAGCATCGCGCGCGGCTCCATGCACAGGGCGCGGGCGATGGCGGCGCGCTGCTGCTGGCCGCCGGACATGAAGGCGGGATAGGCACCCTCCTTCTCGGCCAGGCCCACACGGGCCAGAAGCTTGCGGGCCCGGACGATGGCCTGGTCCTTCGGCAGTTTCAGGACATGGACCGGGACCTCGATCAGGTTCTCCAGCACCGTGCGGTGGGTCCAGAGGTTGAAGCTCTGGAACACCATCCCCAGCGACTGGCGGATCCGCTCGATCTGGCGGCGGTCGGCGGGGCTGCCGTCGGGGCGCATCGCCACCGCCTCGCCCGCGATGGTGATGCGGCCGGAACTTGGCGTCTCGAGGAAATTGATGCAGCGCAGCATGGTGGACTTGCCCGAGCCGGAGCCGCCGATGATCGCCACCACGTCGCCCTCTCGCGCGCTCAGCGAGACGCCTTTCAGCACCTCATGCGCACCAAAGCTCTTGTGCAGCCCGTCAACCCTGATCGCCTCTGGCCTGTCCGTCGTCATGCGCCCCCCGCTTCTTGTTATATGAGCGTGCAATTCACCGCCGCGCAAGCTTTTCCTTTGGGTCCGCACCGGGTGACGCGCCTTGAAGGGAAAACCCGGCTCGTCTAATCAGGGGCATCAGCCGGGGGAACCATGCGCATCCTGATCACCAACGACGACGGCATCAACGCGCCGGGACTTGAGGTCCTGACCGAGATCGCCATGACCATCGCCGGACCCGAAGGCGAGGTCTGGACCGTCGCCCCGGCCTTCGAGCAATCGGGCGTGGGGCATTGCATCAGCTATACCCATCCGATGATGATCGCCGAACTGGCCGAGCGCCGTTTCGCGGCCGAGGGCAGCCCGGCCGACTGCGTGCTGGCGGCGATCTATGACGTGCTGGACGGTGCCAAGCCGGATCTGGTCCTGTCGGGCGTGAACCGGGGCAACAACGCCGCCGAGAACGTGCTTTACTCCGGCACGATCGGCGGCGCGATGGAGGCGGCGTTGCAGGGTGTTCCGGCGATTGCGATGTCGCAGTTCTTCGGGCCGGGCAACGCCAGGCTGGCCGACCCTTTCGAATCCGCCCGCGTCCATGGGGCGGCGGTCGTGCGCGCGCTGCTGGACAAGGGGCTTTGGGCCGAGGAGGATTACCGCACCTTCTACAACATCAACTTCCCGCCGCTGCCCGCCGCCGCGACCAAGGGCATGATGGTCGCACCGCAAGGCTTCCGCCGCGACACCTCGTTCACGGTCGAGCGGCAGATGTCGCCCACCGGCCGCAAGTTCCTGTGGATCAGGGGCGGGCACCAGCACACGCCCACCCTGCCCGGCAGCGACGCGGCGGTGAACCTTGACGGCTTCATCTCGATTTCGCCGATGCGCGCCGACCTGACCGCGCATGACCTTCTCGCCGATCTCGAGGCCAGGCTCGCATGACCCAGGGGCCGGAGGACGAACCGACCTCCGATCCGCTTGCCGAACGCAAGATGCGCTTTCTCTTCGCCCTCCGCTCGCGCGGCGTGACCGACACCCGCGTCCTGACCGCGATGGAGAAGATCGACCGCGGGCTTTTCGTGCGCGGCATCTTTGCCGACCGCGCCTATGAGGACATGCCCCTGCCCATCGCCTGCGGCCAGACGATCAGCCAGCCTTCGGTCGTGGGGCTGATGACGCAGGCGTTGCAGGTCAGCCCGCGCGATACCGTGCTGGAGGTGGGCACCGGCTCGGGCTATCAGGCCGCGATCCTGTCGCAGCTGGCCCGAAGGGTCTATACCGTGGACCGCTACCGCCGCCTGGTGCGCGAGGCGGGCGAGTTGTTTCGCCAGCTCGACATCACCAACATCACCGCCATCGCCGCCGACGGCTCGTTCGGCCTGCCCGACCAGGGGCCCTTCGATCGCATCCTGGTGACCGCCGCCGCCGAAGACCCGCCCGGCCCGCTTCTGGAACAGTTGAAGCCCGGCGGGATCATGGTCCTGCCGGTCGGCCAGTCGGATGCGGTGCAAAGCCTGATCAAGGTCACGCGCGGATCACGCGGCTTTGATTACGAGGAACTTCGCCCAGTGCGCTTTGTCCCTCTGGTGGAAGGCCTGGGGTCCGAGTAGACTTTGTCCCGAGACGGGATCAACCCGGACAGCAGTAGATGAGGCGGCAGATGCGGATTTCCCTGGACAGACTGCGGCCCTTCGGCCTTGGTGCCAGCCTTCTGGCCCTGACGGCCTGCATGGATACCCGCAACCTGGACTGGGACATGCGGGCCGGTGGCGGCGACACTTCGGATGCCGCGCGCCAGGCCACGGCGGCGGCACCCATGGCAGATGCGAATGGCATCCTGTCCTATCCCGATTACCAGCTCGCCAAGGCCCGGCGCGGCGACACCGTCGTGGCCATGGCCGGCCGCCTGGGCCTGAACGCCGAGGCACTGGCCCGGAGCAATGCGCTGCGCCCGACCGATCCCCTGCGCGAGGGCGAGATGCTGCTACTGCCCTCACGCGTCTCGGCCACGCCACAGCCCGCCGCCATCGCCAGCGGCGGCATCTCGGGCGGCGGCGGGCCGATCGACATCTCGTCGATCGCCACCACAGCCCTGGATGCGGCGGGTCCGACCCCGGTCGCGGCCTCGCCCGCCGCGTCGAAGCCGATCTCGGGCCAGCCGCTGACCCACCGCGTCGCGCGCGGCGAGACCGCCTTCACCATCGCGCGGACCTACAATGTCTCGGCCAAGGCGCTGGCCGACTGGAACCAGCTTGGCGCGGACATGGCCGTGCGCGAGGGCCAGACCCTGATCATCCCGATCGCCACCGCCCCCGCGCCCGACCCCGAGCCCGTGCCGACGCCCCCCGGCTCCGGCAGCCCGACACCCGAGCCGCCCTCGGCCGCGAAGCCGCTGCCCGACGAGAAGCCCGAGGTCGCGGCCACCAAGCCCAAGGCCACCCCGCCCTCTCCCGACCTCGGCGAACAGGCGACCGCCGCCTCGGCCGCGAGGATGGCGATGCCGGTCGCGGGCAAGATCATCCGCGGCTACGACCGCAAGTCGAACCAGGGCATCGACATCTCGGCCGCGGCCGGGGCGCCGGTGAAGGCGGCGGATGCGGGGACGGTGACGGTGATCTCCTCGGATACGACCGGCAAGGGCATCGTGATCCTGCGGCACGCGAACAACCTCCTGACGGTCTATGTCGGCGTCGGCGGGGTCAGCGTGAAGAAGGGCGACAAGGTCGGCCGGGGCCAGTCGATCGGCACGGTCGCGGCGGGCAACCCGGCCTTCCTGCATTTCGAGGTGCGCAACACCTCGAAGGAAAGCTTCGACCCGATGACCTATCTGCAATAGGCCGCTCGTCGACGCACTTCGTGCACTCCTCGCCGGCGGCCTGCCGAGGAGGAGACGAAGTCGAACGACGAGGATCCCGCAGGAAGACCGGCAGGTCAGTCCCCGACCCTGGCCACCAGGATCTTGTCGATCCGCCGCCCGTCGAGGTCGATCACCTCGAAGCAGAAGCCCTCGGCTATGAAACTGGCGCCCAGTTCGGGGATATGGCCCAGCTGGTGCAGCATCAGCCCGGCCACCGTGTCATATTCCCCCGCCATCTCGCGCGGCAGGCCCAGCTTGTCGCAGAACTCGTCCACCGGCATCCAGCCCGCCACCAGCTGGCTGCCATCGGCGCGGGTGACCATGGCGGGCTCGTCCGGCTCGCTTGCCGCCACCGCGCCGGTGATCGCCTCCAGCACGTCGCCGCTGGTGATGATCCCTTCGAAATGGCCGTATTCGTCATAGACCAGCGCCAGGTGATGCTCGGTCTTCTGCAGGATCTCCAGCACGTCCAGCGCCTCGGCCCGGTCCGAGACCACGGGCACCTCGCGCAGAAGCGCCTTCAGGTCCAGCGTCTCGCGGCGCGAGACGGCCTGGAAGGCATCGGACAAGAGCACGATGCCCACCACGTCGCCCTCGGCATCGGCGACCGGCATCCGGGGCCGGGCGACCTTGCGGATCGCGGCCACGGCCTCGGCCCCGGTCGCCTCCAGCGGCAGCATCTCGACCTCGTGGCGCGGCGTCATCAGCGCCCGGGCCGTGCGGTCGCCCAGGCGCATCACGCCGGTGATCATCTCGCGTTCCTCGGTTTCCAGCACGCCGCCCTCATGCGCCTCGGCCAGAAGGACATGGACCTCCTCCTCGGTCACGCGGTTCTCGCTCTCGCCGCGCTGACCGAGAAGCCAGAGCAGCGCCCGCCCCGAGCGGTCCAGGAACCAGACCAGCGGCGCCGCGACGATCGACAGCAGCGTCATCGCCGGGGCCATGCGGGTCGCGATCCCCTCGGCATTGCGCAGCGCCATCTGCTTCGGCACCAGCTCGCCCACGATCAGGCTGACATAGGTGATCGCGACGACCACGCCGCCGACGCCCAGGGTCGAGGCCATCTCGGCCGTCATCCCCTGCCCGACCAGCCAGGCCGAAAGCCGCTGGCCCAATGTCGCCCCGGACAGCGCACCCGACAGCACGCCCACCGCCGTGATCCCGATCTGCACGGTCGAGAGGAAGCGGCCCGGATCCTCGGCCAGCCGCAGGGCCAGCCGCGCGCCGCGGCTCTTGCCCTCCAGCGGCTTCAGCCGGGCGGGACGCGCGCTGACGATGGCGAGTTCGGACATGGCCAACACGCCGTTCAGGACGATCAGGGCCAGGATGACGACGATTTCAGCTAGCATGAATACACGCGTAAGGCGCAATGCACCGCCATGCAAGGGGCCGCCGGGCTCAGGCCCGAATCCGCACCCCTTCGCGCGCGGCGAGGTCGCAGAAGAACTGCCAGGCCACCCGGCCCGACCGCCCGCCCCGCGTCGCCTGCCACTCCACCGCCTCGGCATGCAGCCGTTCCTCGGGCACCTCGACCCCATGCGCGGCGCAATAGCCCCGGATCATCTCCAGGTATTCGTCCTGGGTGCAGGGATGGAAGCCCAGCCACAAGCCGAAACGGTCCGACAGCGAGACCTTCTCCTCCACCGCCTCGCCGGGATTGATCGCGGTCGAGCGTTCGTTCTCGATCATGTCGCGCGGCATCAGGTGGCGGCGGTTCGAGGTGGCGTAGAACAGCACGTTCTCCGGCCGCCCCTCGATCCCGCCATCCAGCACCGCCTTCAGGCTTTTGTAATGCTGGTCGTCATGGCTGAACGACAGGTCGTCGCAGAACAGCAGAAAGCGATGCGGCGCGGCGCGCAGATGCGCCAGCAGGCGCTGGACCGACGGCAGGTCCTCGCGCGACAGTTCCACGATCTTCAGGTCATGCCCCTCGGCCCGGACCTGGGCGTGGACGGCCTTGACGAGGCTGGATTTCCCCATCCCCCGCGCGCCCCAGAGCAGCGCGTTGTTCGCCGGCAGCCCGGCCGCGAAATGCCGGGTGTTCGCCATGAGCGTATCGCGCGAGCGGTTGACGCCCACCAGAAGCGACAGGTCCACGCGGCTGACATGGGCCACCGGGTCCAGCCGGTCGGGCGCGGTATGCCAGACAAAGGCCTCGGCGGCGAAATCGGGCGCGGGCATCGGCGCGGGGGCCAGACGCTCCAGCGCCGCCGCGATCCGTTCCAGGGGGTCGTCGATCACGCCTTGGTCTCCGTGTCTCCGTCGGTGTCCTCGACCCAAAGGCCTTCGGCGCGCAACTCGGCCTCGCGGCGCTTCTCGATCCGCCGGATCAGGAAGATCGACACCTCGTAAAGCGGGTAGATGCAGGCAAAGAGGATCAGCTGGCTCATGATGTCGGGCGGCGTCACCAGCGCGGCCACGAACAGGATGACGACGATCGCATAGCGCCGCATCCCCGCCAGGCCCGCCGAACTCGCCAGCCCGGCCTTGCCCATCAGCGTCAGCAGCACCGGCAACTGGAAGCACAGGCCAAAGGCCAGGATCAGCTTGAGGCTGATGTCCAGCGTCTCGTTCACCTTGCCCTGGAAGACGATGTCGATGCCCTTGGATGCCGCCGCCGGGGCCGCGACCACGGCATCGCCGGGCACTTCGCCAAAGCTGGGAATCAGCGCGGTCAGGATCGAGGCGCTGTCGGCGTAGCCCAGGAAGAACTGCATCGCCATCGGCGTCACGATGAAATGCGCGAAGGCGCCGCCAATGGCGAACAAGAGCGGCGAGGCGATCAGGAACGGCAGGAAGGCCTGCTTCTCGCTGCGGTAAAGACCCGGCGCCACAAAGCGCCACAGCTGGTAGGCGATGACCGGAAAGCTGAGCATCAGCCCGCCCACCATCGCGATATGCATCAGCGTGAAGAAGTATTCCTGCGGCGCGGTGTATTGCATCACCGGGTTCGGGTTGCCCAGCGCGCGCATGGCTTCCTCGATCGGGGCCAGCATGAAGTCGAGGATGGGCTCGGCCACGATGAAGCACAGCACCATCGCGACCAGGAAGGCGCCGACCGACCAGATCAGGCGGTTGCGCAACTCGGCCAGATGCTCGACCAGCGGGGCCGAGCTGTCGTCGATCTCGTTCTTGGCGCTCATGCCGGGTCCCCTGCGGTCTTGTCGGCCTTCTTGCGGACCCGGCCCGCCTTCTTCGGCGCAGGTTCGGCGGGACCCGCCTCCGCCACGGCCGCGCCCGCGCCGATGGCCCGCATCTTCGCCGCCGCTTCCTCGGCCACCGCCTTGCGCGCCGCCTGCTTCCGGGCCAGTTCAGCCGTGGCGGGGCCCGGCGCCGGCGCGGCGGGTTCTGCCGCCAGCGTCATTTCCGCCGCGGGCGCCGCTGCCGTCACCGCCGCAACCGTCTGCGGTGCAGGCGTCGTCTTGGCCGGATTCTTCAGCGGATCCCATTTCTCGAAACGGTCGGCGGCCGATTTCACCGCATCCAGCCCCGCCCCGGCGGGGTTGGAGACCGCCTTGAGACCGTCGGTCACGTCCTTGACGCCCGTTTCCTTCGCCGCCTGCTCCATGGCACGGCTGAACTCGCGCCCCATCGAGCGTATCTTGGCCGTGATCCGGCCCAGTTCGCGGAACATGCCCGGCAGGTCCTTGGGACCGATCACGATCAACGCGACGATCCCGACCAGCATCATCTCGGACCAGCTGAAGTCCATCTTCTCCCTCCCGAAGGATCGGTCGGATCAGGCCTTGTCCTTCTCGGGGGTGACGTCCTTGGCGCTGTCGGCCGCGGCCTTCTCGATCTCGTCGCTGCCTTCCTTCACGCCCTTCTTGAAGGCGGTGATGCCCTTGCCGACCTCGCCCATCATCGAGGCGATCTTGCCGCGGCCAAACAGCACCAGAAGGACGATGGCGATCAGCAGAAGCTGCATTGGTCCCGGAGCGTGCATGGTGGTTCTCCTGTAAAGTCCCGCATCACGCGGGCATCCATCCTGACTGCATCCCAATATGGCGGATGGCCCCCCGCTTCCAAGGGCCAAGCGACTTGCGCCTCCCGCTCTACTGACAGTATTTTGTCAGTAAGGCGGGCGATCCTGCCCAGCCAAGGCCAGGACCATGAAGCGCGACGCCCGGCTCTACGACATCGTCCAGGTGCTGCGGGACGGGCGGCTGCACACCGCGGCCGAACTGGCAGAGCGGCTGGGCGTCTCGACCCGCACGATCTGGCGCGACATGGAGATGCTGGCCGCCACCGGCCTGCCGGTAACCGGCGAGCGGGGCCTGGGCTACATCCTGCGCTCGCCGCTGATGCTGCCCCCGACCATGCTGACCCCGGACGAGCTGGAGGCCCTGGTCGAGGGGCTGCGCCATGTCGGCGAGGAGGGCAATCCCAGGGCCAGGGCGGCGCGGAGCCTCTTGTACAAGATCGCCACCCTCCTGCCGCAGTCGGGAATCGGGACCGATGGCTGATCATCCGGGGGCCGATTCGCCGCCCGACAGGTGCCATACGCTTGCCAGACGCTTGCCAGACGGAGACCAGCCCGGCGTTTCGCGGCCTCAGCCCCTGCCATGCGCTCCGAAGACAAAGCAGCGGTCGCGCCGGATCATCAGCCACAGGACCGTCCCCGGCTTCGGCAGGAACACCCCAGGCACAGAGGCGGTCAGCTTCGCCCCCTCGAAATCCATCGAGAAATCGACCAGGCTCTCGCGGCCCAGATAGCGGCTGCGCAGCACGGTTCCCCGGGCGGGCGTGCCGTCCTCGGGCGTCGGATTGGGCCCCCGCCCGCCGCGATCGAAGTCGATGCGCAGGTGCTGCGGCCGGATCACGATCTCGACCTCGGCCCCGTCGGCATGGCCCGGCGTCAGGAAGGCGCCAAAGGGCGTTTCGGTCAGCGCCCCACGCGAAATGCCCTGGATCACGTTGATATCGCTGAAGAAAGCCGCCGCCGCCTTGTCCACCGGGGCGTTGTAGACATTGTAGGGCGCGCCCTTCTGCACGATCCGGCCCTGCCGCATCAGCGCGATCTCGTCGGCCATCCGCATCGCCTCGTCCGGCTCGTGCGTGACCAGAAGGACCGCCGTGCCCTCCTCCTTCAGAAGCTCCAGCGTCCGGTCGCGGATCCCGTCGCGCAGCCGGTTGTCCAGGCCCGAGAAGGGCTCGTCCATCAGCATCACGCAAGGACGCGGCGCCAAAGCCCGCGCCAGCGCGACACGCTGCTGCTCGCCGCCCGAAAGTTCGTGCGGGTGCTTCTGGCCGAAGCCGGAAAGGTCCACCTTTTCAAGCAGTTCCCCGATGCGCTGCGCCTTCCGCGCCCGATCGGCGCGCAGGCCGAAGCCCACATTCTCAGCCACCGTCAGATGCGGGAACAGCGCGAAATCCTGGAACATCAGCCCGACCGAGCGCGCCTCGGGCGGGACATGCACCCCCGGCCCTTCGACCAGCCGGCCGTCGATCCGCACCTCGCCCTGGTCGGTCCGCTCCACCCCCGCGATGATCCGCAGCGTGGTGGACTTGCCGCAGCCCGAGGGGCCGAGAAGGCAGGTCACCTGCCCCGCCGCCACGGTCAGCGTCACGTCATCCACCACCCGCCGCCCGCCGAAAGCGCGGCTCAGATGCGTGACCTCGAGACGAAGGGGAGTGCTGTCCGGCATGAAACCCGTGGAAATTCCTCGGGCTTTCCTAGCAGCGCCGCTCCCCCCCGGCAAGGTCGCAGGCCCGCAAGGTCAGAAGGTGGTGTTCGTGGCCCCGCCATCCAGCAGGATGTTCTGCCCGACGATGAACCCGGCGTGCTGCGAGCAAAGGAAGGCGCAGGCCGCCCCGAACTCCTCCGGCGTGCCATAGCGCCCGGCCGGGATCGTGGCGGCGCGTTCGGCAAAGGCCTCCTCCATGCTGATCCCGCGGGCCTTCATCACGCCCTGATCCAGCGCGACGGCCCGGTCGGTGGCATGGATGCCGGGCAGAAGGTTGTTGATCGTCACACCCTTGCCCGCCACCTGCCGCGCGGTTCCGGCGACAAAGCCGGTCAGCCCCGTCCGGGCCGAATTCGACAGGCCCAGCACCGAGACCGGCGCCTTGACCGAAACGCTGGTGATGTTCACCACCCGCCCCCAGCCTTGCGCCATCATCCCCGGCAGGACCGCCTGCATCAGCGCGATCGGCGTCAGCATGTTGGCGTCCAGCGCCTTGATGAAATCCTCGCGGCTCCAGTCCGACCACATGCCGGGGGGCGGCCCGCCCGCATTGGTGACCAGGATGTCGAAGGGACCATGCGCCAGCACCGCCGCCCGGCCCGCCTCGGTGGTGATGTCGCCCGCGACCGCGACCACGTCCACCCCGGATTTCGCCCGGATCCCGGCCGCCGTCGCCTCCAGCGCCTCGGCGCCACGGGCGTTCATCACCAGATCGACCCCGGCCTCGGCCAGGGCCTCGGCACAGCCCCGGCCCAGCCCTTTCGACGATGCGCAGACCAGCGCCCGCTTTCCCCTGATCCGCAGATCCATCCGCTATCCTCCCGCATTTTCCCCAAGCCTAGCAGCCGAAAGCCCAAGGGCAAGCGCCCGCATCTTCCTGCTGGCGGTTTGAGGGGAAGCACCCCGGCCCCCGAGCCCCGATGTCGGAGGAGGCGGCGAGGTCCGACGACGAGAGGAAAGGTCTTCGCGCGCCGGCGCGGGATTCGAAATCCGTCCGGCTTTCTTGCGGCGCGGCCCGGCGCAGGCTATGGGAAGCCCCATGTCGAACCGCGCCCCCCTGCCCCCCGAAATCGCCCGCCGCCGGACCTTCGCGATCATCGCGCACCCCGACGCGGGCAAGACCACGCTGACCGAAAAGTTCCTGCTGTTCGGCGGCGCGATCCAGATGGCCGGCCAGGTCCGCGCCAAGGGCGAGGCGCGGCGCACGCGCTCGGACTTCCTGAAGATGGAGCAGGACCGGGGCATCTCGGTCTCGGCCAGCGCCATGTCCTTCGATTTCCGGCAGTATCGCTTCAACCTGGTGGACACGCCCGGCCACAGCGACTTTTCCGAGGACACCTACCGCACGCTGACCGCCGTCGATGCCGCGATCATGGTGATCGACGGGGCCAAGGGGGTGGAAAGCCAGACCCGCAAGCTGTTCGAGGTCTGCCGGCTGCGCGACCTGCCGATCCTGACCTTCTGCAACAAGATGGACCGCGAGGCCCGCGACACGTTCGAGATCATCGACGAGATCCAGGAGAACCTGGCGATCGACGTGACCCCGGCAAGCTGGCCGATCGGCTCGGGCCGGGATTTCGTCGGCGCCTATGACCTTCTGCACGACCGGCTGGAGATCATGGACCGCGCCGACCGCAACAGGATCGCGGAATCGATCCAGATCAGCGGCGTGGACGACCCGAGACTGGCCGAACACATCCCCGCCGACCTTTTGCAGAAGTTCCACGAAGAGCTGGAGATGGCGCGGGAACTCCTGCCCGCCTTCGACCGCGCGGCCTTCCTCAACGGCTCGATGACGCCGATCTGGTTCGGCTCGGCGATCAACTCCTTCGGCGTGAAGGAGTTGATGGACGGAATCGGCGAATTCGGGCCGGAGCCCGAGCCGCAGAAGGCGGCCGAGCGGCAGGTCGACCCCGCCGAACCCGCCGTCACCGGCTTCGTCTTCAAGGTCCAGGCCAACATGGACCCGAAACACCGCGACCGGGTGGCCTTCGTCCGCCTCGCCTCGGGCCATTTCGAGCGCGGGATGAAGCTGCATCACGTCCGCTCGAAGAAGCCGATGTCGATCACCAACCCGGTCCTGTTCCTTGCCGCCGACCGCGAGCTGGCCGAGGAGGCCTGGGCCGGCGACATCATCGGCATCCCGAACCACGGCCAGTTGCGCATCGGCGACGCCCTGACCGAGGGCGAGTCGCTGCGTTTCACCGGCATCCCCTCCTTCGCGCCGGAGCTTCTGCAGACCATCCGCGCGCTGGACCCGATGAAGGCCAAGCATCTGGAAAAGGCCCTGACCCAGTTCGCCGAGGAAGGGGCCGCCAAGGTGTTCAAGCCGATGATCGGCTCGGGCTATATCGTCGGCGTCGTGGGGGCCCTGCAGTTCGACGTGCTGGCCAGCCGGATCGAGATGGAATATTCGCTGCCCGTCCGCTTCGAGGGCTCGAACTTCGTCTCGGCCCGCTGGATTTCCGGCGACAAGACCGAGATCGAGAAGCTGGTCGCGGTGAACAAGGGCCATATCGCGCATGACAGCGACGGGGACCTGGTGTTCCTGACCCGCCTGCAGTGGGACATCGACCGGGTGGTCCGCGACTATCCCGGCGTCAGGCTGACCGCGACCAAGGAGATGATGGCCTGAGGCCGACCCCTTCCCCGCTGCCTTGACCCTTCCGCGCATTTGCGATAAGGGCCAATTGCGGCCAAAACGGGCCGAGACGCCGGGGCGCCCGGAAACTTGCGTCCCATAATCCATGCGGTCCGATACCGCATCCATTAGGACGCTCATGACCAAATTCTCCGACCTCGCGCTGGACCCGCGCGTGCTTCAAGCCATCACCGAAGCCGGCTACGAGACCCCGACCCCGATCCAGGCCCAGGCCATCCCCGAGGCGCTGAAGGGCCGTGATGTCCTTGGCATCGCCCAGACCGGCACCGGCAAGACCGCCAGCTTCACCCTGCCGATGATCACGCTGCTGGGCCAGGGCCGCGCCCGCGCCCGGATGCCGCGCAGCCTGGTGCTGGCGCCGACGCGGGAACTGGCCGCCCAGGTGGCCGAGAACTTCGACATCTACGCCAAGCATACCAAGCTGACCAAGGCCCTTTTGATCGGCGGCGTCGCCTTCGGCGAACAGGACAAGCTGATCGACCGCGGCGTCGACGTGCTGATCGCCACGCCCGGCCGCCTGCTGGACCATTTCGAACGCGGCAAGCTGCTGCTGACCGGCGTGCAGATCATGGTGGTGGACGAGGCCGACCGGATGCTCGACATGGGCTTCATCCCGGATATCGAGCGCATCTTCCAGCTGACCCCCTTCACCCGCCAGACCATGTTCTACAGCGCCACCATGGCGCCCGAGATCGAGCGGATCACCAATACCTTCCTGACCAATCCCGCCCGGATCGAGGTTGCGCGGCAGGCGACGACCTCGACCACGATCACGCAAAGCCTGATCGAGGTGAAGCCGCTGCGCAAGGACCGCAGCTTTGGCGACAAGCGCGCCTGCCTGCGGGCGCTGATCCGCGCCGAGGGCGAGGCCTGCACCAATGCGATCATCTTCTGCAACCGGAAGATGGATGTGGACGTGGTGGCCAAGTCGCTGAAATCGCATGGCTTCAATGCCGCGCCGATCCATGGCGACCTGGAACAATCGCAGCGGATGAAGACGCTGGACGCCTTCCGCGACGGGACGCTGCACCTGCTGGTCGCCTCGGATGTGGCGGCGCGGGGTCTCGACATTCCGGCCGTCAGCCACGTCTTCAACTTCGACGTGCCGAGCCACCCCGAGGATTACGTCCACCGCATCGGCCGCACCGGCCGCGCGGGGCGTCTGGGCAAGGCCTTCACCATCTCGGTGCCCTCGGACGAGAAATACCTGAAGGCGATCGAGAGCCTGATCAAGTCGGAAATCCCGCGCGGTCCCCTGCCCGAGGGCTTTGAGCCCGACACTCGCGAGGGCAAGCCCGACCGCCCGCGGGACGAGCGCAAGACCCGCGAACGCAGCCCCCGCGGCCGCGAGCGTGAGCGCGAGCGTCCGGTCAAGGCCCATGACGAAGTGGCCCCGATGGAGCCGCTGGTCGCCGCCCCGAAAGCCCCGGCGGCCGTGGAGGAGACCCCGCGCGAGGAACGCCGCGAGCCGCGCCGCCGCGACGAGCGCCGCGAGCCGCGCGAGGAGCGGGGCGAACGTCGCGAGACTCGGTCCGAGCCCCGGCCCGAATCCCGGGAAGAGCGTCAGGAGCGCCGCGAGCCGCGCGAGGAGCGTCGGGACGACCGCCGCGACCAGCGCCGCGACCGCGACCTTGGCCCGGCGGTGATCGGCATGGGCGACCATGTGCCCGATTTCATCCTGCGCAGCTTCGCCCTGAAGCCCGCTCAGAAGGATGAGATCGAGGAGACCATCCCGGCCGGCACGGAAGGCTGAGACGAGAAGGCCCCGCGCTGCGGGGCCTATTCTTTCGCGCTATTCCGCCACCAGCCGGCTGATCACCACCGTGACCTCGGGCTTCTTGCCGATCTCCTCGACCGAGATCTGGCGCACGACGCGGCGAAGTTCCTCCTCGAGCTTGTCGTCGTCGCCAAGGATCTTGCGGCCCAGCCGGTCGATCACCTGCGCGAGGTCGGCCTCCAGCGTCTCGGCCAGCGGCCGCTCGCCCCGCCCGACCGGGGGAAGGCCCATGATCTCGACCCAGGGCTCGCCCATCGGCTCGTCGCCCTCGTCCAGGATCAGCGTGACCAGCACATGCCCGTTCAGCGCCATGCGGATCCGGTCGCGGACCACCCCGTCCAGGGCCCCGACCATCGCGGTGCCGTCCAGGTAGATCCGGCCGGTCTCGATGTATTCGGCCACCTCGGGGACGTCGCCGGTCAGGTCCAGCATCGTCCCGTTCGGCGCCACCGCCGCCGCGATCCCGGATTCGGTGGCGATGCGGACATGTTCGGCCAGATGCCGATGCTCGCCATGCATCGGGATCAGCATGTCGGGCAGGATCAGCCGGTGCACATGCTCCAGGTCAGGGCGGTTGGCATGGCCCGAGACGTGATACTTGCCGCCCTGGTCGTCGATCACCTGCACGCCCATCTCGGAGAACGCGTTCCAGACCCGCAGCACGTCGCGCTCGTTGCCGGGGATGGTCTTCGAGGAGAACAGGAACGTGTCCCCCTCCTTCATCTCCAGCCCGAGATACTTGCCGCGCGACAGCTGCGCACTGGCGGCGCGGCGCTCGCCCTGGCTGCCGGTGACCAGCAGCATCAGGTTGCGGCGCGGCACTTCCAGCGCCTCCTCGGGCGTGACGGTCCGGGGAAAGCCCGACAGCACCGCCGCCTCTTCCGATGCCGCAAGCATCCGCTTCATCGAGCGGCCCAGGACGCAGATCGTGCGGTCGGCCGCGCGTCCGGCCTCGGCCAGGGTCTTCAGCCGGGCGACGTTCGAGCCGAAGGTCGTCGCCACCACCATGCCGGTGCAGCCGCGGATCAGCTCGGTCAACGGTTCGGCCAGGGTGGCCTCGGACCGGCCCGCGTGGGTGGAGAAGACGTTGGTGGAATCGCAGGTCATCGCCTTCACGGGGCGCTCGGCCACGATCTCGGCGATGCGGGCGTCATCCCAGGCCTCGCCCACCACCGGGCTGTGGTCGATCTTGAAATCGGCGGAATGGAAGATGCGGCCCGCCGGCGTGTCGATCACCAGCGCCGAGGATTCGGGGATCGAATGGCTGACCGGGACGAACTGCACCTTGAAGAGGCCGGCCTCGACCGTGGCGGGGCGCGGCTCGACCGTGACGATCTGGTCGACGGGCAGGCCCGCCTCCTCGAACTTCAGCCGGCCGATCGTGGCGGTGAAACGGCGGCAATAGACCGTCTTGCCCAGTTCGGGCCAGAGATGCGGCAGCGCGCCGATATGGTCCTCGTGCGCATGGGTGATGAAGATCGCTTCCAGGCGGTCCAGCTTGTCATGCAGCCAGGAGACATCCGCCATGATCAGATCGACCCCGGGCGAGCTGTCCATGTCCGGGAAGGCTACGCCCGTATCGACCAGGATCAGCCGTTCCTTCCCCCGCGGCCCGTAGCCGTAGACATAGGAGTTCATGCCGATCTCGCCGGCGCCACCGAGGGGAAGGTAGATCAGTCGGTTCGCGCTCATGGGTTTTCCTTGTTGTAGGCGTTGATCAGGACGAGGCCATGCATGGTCAGGTCGTCCTCGATCTGATGAAATAGCTCGGTTCCTTGGGCGAAAAGGCTGGCAAGCCCTCCGGTCGCGATAACTTTCGTCGGCCGCTCGCGCTCCCGCCGGATTTCGCGCACGATGCCCTCGACCAGGCCGACATAGCCCCAATACACACCGGACTGCATGCAGGCCACCGTATTCGTGCCGATGGCGCGCGCGGGCCTGGCCACGTCGATATGCGGCAGGGCGGCGGCGGCCATGTGCAGCGCCTCGAGGCTGAGGTTCACCCCCGGCGCGATCACCCCGCCGACATAGGCGCCGTCGCTGTCCACCACGTCGAAGGTGGTGGCGGTGCCGAAGTCGACGACGATCAGGTCGCCGCCATGCCGCGCGAAGCCGGCGACCGTGTTGACCAGCCGGTCGGGACCGACCGTCGTGCCCTGGTCCACCCTCGGCGCCACCGGCAGGCGGCAGTCGGGCTTGCCCACCACCAGCGGGCGGCAGTTGAAATAGCGGTCGCAGAGGACGCGCAGGTTGAACACCACCCGCGGCACGGTCGAGGAGATGATCGCCTCGGTGATCTCGGCCTCGACCTTGCGGATCGCCATCAGGCTGGAGAGCCAGACGAAATATTCATCCGCCGTGCGCCGGTGGTCGGTGGCGATGCGCCAGGTGGCAAGGAAACGGCTGCCGTCCCAGATCGAGAAGACGGTGTTGGTATTGCCGCAGTCGATGGCGAGAAGCATGGGCGGGGTCTTTCTCGGGACAAAGGTGTCTAAAATTTTTCTGGAAAAATTTTAGACACCGGCGCGGGTCGGGTCAAAAGAACACCTCGGCGGCGGGAATGGCAACCGGGCCTTGCGACATGCGCAGGATCAGGTTGCCATTGGCGTCGATGGTCTCGAACACGCCTTCGCGGGTCACGGAGCCGGTGCGGGCGCGGATCGCTTCGCCCAGGCGGGCGGCATGGGCGAGCCATTCGCTGCGCAGGGGGGCAAACCCCTCGGTCGTGAAGGTGGCCTCCCGGCTTGCATAGGCGGGGGCGAGGGCGGCGAGAAAGGCCTCGGGCGTGATGCGCAGGCCGGTTTCCTGCAACAGCGAGACGGGCGGGACGGCTCCGGGTTCGACCTGGGCCGCATCGGGGGCGGCGATCAGGTTGACGCCGATGCCGATGCAGAGGACCGGGTCGGGACCGCCGAGCCCCTGGCTCTCCAGCAGGATCCCGGCCAGCTTGCCGCCATTGCACAGCACGTCGTTCGGCCATTTCAGCGCGAAACTGCCGGGCAGGCCGGTCAGCCGGACCAGCGCATCCCGCAGCGCCAGCGCGGCGGCGAAGGAGCGCAGCGCCACCTGCTCGGGCGGCCCGGACGGTTTCAGGACGAGGGTGCCATGGAAATTGCCGCGCGGGCTGACCCAAGGCCGGGCCCGGCGGCCGCGCCCGGCGGTCTGCAGCCCGGCGGTGATCCAGGTCGGGCCCGCCAGCGCCGGGGCGCGGCGAAAGCCTTCGGCATTGCTGCTGTCGATTTCGGGCAGGGCGATGTGCCGCCCTGCCCCGGTGCCTGCCTCAGCGGACAAGTGCTTCGGCCGCGACAGCCGCGGCGGGCTCGACCCCGAACAGGTTCACGATGCCGACCACCATGATCGCCGCCACGCCCACCAGCATCGCCCATTGCACCGGCGCCATGCGGCTGTCGACCGGGTCCTGCTCGGCCCCGAAATACATGTAGTAGACGATGCGCAGGTAGTAGAAGGCACCGATCACCGAGGCCACCGCCCCCGCCACCGCAAGCCAGACCATGCCGGCATCCACGGCGGCCTTCAGCACGTAGAACTTGCCGAAGAAGCCGACCATCGGCGGCACGCCGGCAAGGCTGAACAGCAGGACCAGCATCGCCAGCGCCTTCAGCGGTTCCTTCTTCGCGAACTGGTTCAACCCGTTGATGTCGGCGACCGGACGGCCGTCCCGCTCCATCGAGAGGATGAAGGCGAAGGTGCCGATGTTCATCGTGACATAGATCACCATGTAGATCAGCGCCGCCTGCACGCCATAGGCGGTGCCGACCGCAAGGCCGATCATCGCATAGCCCATGTGCGCGATCGAGGAATAGGCCATCAGCCGCTTGAAGTCGCGCTGCCCGATCCCCGCGACGGCGCCAAGGAACATCGAGGCGACCGAGAGCCCCGCCAGCACCTGGCCCCACTGGCCGGGGATGCCGCCGAATGCGTCCTGCACCAGCCGCGCGATCAGCGCGATGGCGGCGACCTTGGGCGCGGTGGCGAAGAAGGCCGTCACCGGGGTGGGAGAGCCTTCGTAGACGTCCGGGGTCCACATGTGGAAGGGCGCGGCCGAGACCTTGAAGGCGAGGCCCGAGAGCATGAACACCAGGCCGAACAGGAGGCCCAGCGGCACGCCGTCCTGCAGCGTCGACAGGATGCCGGCGAACTGGGTGGTGCCGGCATAGCCATAGACCAGCGAGGCCCCGTAAAGCAGGAGACCCGATGAGAGCGAGCCCAGCACGAAATACTTCAGCCCCGCTTCCGAGGACTTGCCGCTGTCGCGCCGCATCGCGGCCAGGACGTAAAGCGACAGGGATTGCAGTTCGAGACCCATGTAGAGCGTGATCAGGTCGGCGGCCGAGACCATGACCATCATCCCCACCACCGCGAGGGTCACGAGGATCGGATATTCAAAGCGCAGGATCCCGCGCCGGCCCATGTAGTCCTGGCTCATCACCAGGACGGCGGCGGCCGACAGCAGGACGGTGACCTTGGCGAAACGGGCGAAGGGGTCGTCGGAGACCAGCCCGCCGAACGCGGCGCGCGCGCCCTCGCCGCTGGCCCCGACATACAGCGCCAGCGCCACGAACAGGCCCGAGGTCGCCCACATCAGCATCGGCGCAAGCCGGTCCTTGCCGGTGTAGACCGCGATCATCAGCGTGGCCATGGCATAGCCCGCCAGCAGGATCTCGGGCAGAAGGATCTGGAAATCTGCAGAGCTCATCGCGGGCGTCCTCAGTGCATGGCCAGCTCGGCCGCGTCAGCGGGCAGAGCGGCGTGATAGTCGGTAACCAGGGCCGAAACCGACGGCCCGATGATGTCGGTCACAAGGCTGGGATAGACGCCGAGGATCAGGGTCATCGCGATCAGCGGCGCGAAGATCGCCTTCTCGCGGCGGTCCATGTCGGTGATCGACTTCAGCGCCTCCTTGATCAGGTCGCCGAAGACGACCCGGCGGTACAGCCAGAGCGCATAGGAGGCCGAGAGGATCACCCCGGTGGTGGCGAAGGCGGCGACCCAGGTATTGACCTGGAAGATGCCGACCAGGGTCAGGAACTCGCCCACGAAGCCCGAGGTTCCGGGCAGGCCGACGTTGGCCATGGTGAAGAACATGAACACCAGCGCATAGGCCGGCATCCGGTTCACCAGGCCGCCATAGGCGTCGATCTCGCGGGTGTGCATCCGGTCGTAGATCACGCCGACGCAAAGGAAGAGCGCGCCCGAGATGAAGCCGTGGCTCAGCATCTGGAAGATCGCCCCATCCACGCCCTGCTGGTTCGCCGCGAAGATGCCCATGGTGACATAGCCCATGTGCGCGACCGAGGAATAGGCGATCAGCTTCTTCATGTCCGACTGCGCCAGCGCCACCAGGCTGGTGTAGACGATGGCGATGGCCGAAAGCCAAAAGACCAGGGGGCTGAGGAGGTCCGAGGCGACCGGGAACATCGGCAGCGAGAAGCGCAGGAAGCCGTAGCCACCCATCTTCAGCAGGATCGCCGCCAGCACGACCGAGCCCGCCGTCGGGGCCTGGACGTGGGCGTCCGGCAGCCAGGTATGGACCGGCCACATCGGCATCTTCACCGCGAAGCTGGCGAAGAAGGCCAGGAACAGCATGGTCTGCAACCCGCCCACGACCTGGAAGCCGAGCAGGCCGAAGGTCTCGGACCCGAAGTCATGCGTCAGGAGCTGCACCATGTTGGTCGTGCCCGCGTCCATGTACATCGCGATCATCGCGACCAGCATCAGGACCGAGCCGAGGAAGGTGTAGAGGAAGAACTTGAAGGAGGCGTAGATCCGATCCTTGCCGCCCCAGATGCCGATGATCAGGAACATCGGGATCAGCCCGGCCTCGAAGAACAGGTAGAACAGCACCAGGTCCAGCGCGCAGAACACGCCGAGCATCAGCGTCTCCAGCACCAGGAAGGCGATCATGTACTCCTTGACCCGGGTCTCGACGCTCCAGCAGGCCGCGATGGTGATCGGCATCAGGAAGGTGGTCAGCATCACGAACAGGACCGAGATCCCGTCCACGCCCATCCGGTAGCTCAGGCCCAGGATCCATTCCCGTTCCTCGACGAACTGGAAGCCGGTGTTCGACGGATCGAAGCGGAACAGCACGAAGAGCGAGATCACGAAGGTCGCGGTGGTGGTGAAGAGCGCAAGCCACCGGGCCCCGTTCTTCGCCGCCGCATCGTCGCCGCGCATGAAGAGCGCAAGGATGACCGCCGCGACCAGGGGCAGGAAGGTGATGATGGAGAGAAGCTGGTTTTCCATTGTGCGCGCCCCTTACTTCGCGCCGCCGAAGAGCGTCATCCAGGTGACGAGGATCACGATCCCCAGCACCATCGCGAAGGCGTAGTGGAACAGATAGCCGGACTGCGCGCGGCCTGCGAGGCGGGTGAAGAAGGGGATGATCCCCATCGCCACCCCGTTGAGCGTCCCGTCGATCACGTCGCCGTCGCCGCGCTTCCACAGGAAGCCGCCGATCCATTTCGCCGGGCGGACGAAGATCACGTCGTAAAGCTCGTCGAAATACCACTTGTTCAGCAGGAACAGGTAGAGCGGGCGCTGCTGCGCGGCCAGGCGGCGCGGCAGGCTGGGATCGCGGATGTAGAACAGCCAGGCCATCGCAAAGCCGATCAGCATCGCGACGAAGGGCGAGAGCTTGACCCAGGTCGGCACCACATGCGCCGCGTTGATGATCGTGGTCGGCGCATGCTCTGCCGCGGCCGCCTTTTCGGCGTCGAGGCGGCTGTCGACCACGGCCTGTTCTTCGGGCGTGAAGGGCAGCATCACCAGCGCGCCCTTGGGGGCGGCGCTGACGTCGGCCTGGAACTCGCCGGACAGGGTCGCCTCGGCCTGGGCCTCGGTCGCCACGGCTTCGGCCGGGGCGGCCTCGGTCGCTACGGTTTCCGCCGGGGCGGTTTCCTCCGGCGCGGCCTCGGTGCCATGCGCGGCGGCGGCGGTCTCGCCATGCACCTCGCCATGGGCGGCGGCCTCCATGCCAAACCAGTTGCGCACCGCAGCCTCGTCGCCGAAGAAGACCTTGTACCACAGCATCCCCGAGAAGATCGCGCCAAGGGCCAGGACCCCGAGCGGGATCAGCATGACCATCGGGCTTTCGTGCGGCTCGTGGTGGTGGTGGGCGTCATGGCCATGGGCATCCTGCCCATGCGCATCGTGTCCATTCGCGCGGCTGGTGCCGAAGAAGGTCAGGAACATCAGCCGCCAGGAATAGAAGCTGGTGAAGCAGGCGGCCACGACCAGGAGCCAGAAGGCGAAGGAGGAGCCCACCCAGGCGCTTTCGATCACCGCGTCCTTCGACAGGAAGCCGGCAAAGCCGTAATGCGTCAGCGGGATGCCCACGCCGGTGATGGCCAGCGTGCCGATCAGCATGGCCCAGAAGGTCATCGGGATCTGGCGACGCAACCCGCCGTAGTAGCGCATGTCCTGCTCATGGTGGGTCGCGTGGATCACGGAGCCGGCGCCAAGGAACAGCATCGCCTTGAAGAAGGCATGGGTGAAGAGGTGGAACATCGCCACCGAATAGACGCCCACCCCGGCGGCCACGAACATGTAGCCGAGCTGCGACATGGTGGAATAGGCGATCACGCGCTTGATGTCGTTCTGCACCAGCCCGATCGTCGCCGCGACGAAGGCGGTCATCGCGCCCAGCACGGTGATGAAGGCGGTCGCCTGCGGCGCATATTCATAAAGCGGCGACATGCGGCAGACCAGGAACACCCCCGCGGTCACCATGGTCGCGGCGTGGATCAGCGCCGACACCGGCGTCGGGCCCTCCATCGCGTCCGGCAGCCAGGTGTGCAGGAAGAGCTGCGCCGACTTCCCCATCGCGCCGATGAAGAGCAGGACGCCGATCAGGTTGGCGGCATTCCACTCGGTCCAGAGGAAGGTGAGATTGGTCTCGGCCAGGCCGGGGGCGGCGGCGAACACGTCGACGAAGCGGATCGAGTCGGTCAGGAAGAACAGGCCCATGATCCCCAGCGCAAAGCCGAAGTCGCCGACGCGGTTGACCACGAAAGCCTTGATCGCCGCCGCATTGGCCGAGGGCTTGCGGTAGTAGAAGCCGATCAGCAGGTAGGAGGCGACGCCCACGCCCTCCCAGCCGAAGAACATCTGCACCAGGTTGTCCGAGGTGACCAGCGTCAGCATGGCGAAGGTGAAGAACGAGAGATAGGCGAAGAAACGGGCCTTGTAATGCTCGCCCTCGTGCCAGTTCTCGTCATGCGCCATGTAGCCGAAGCTGTAGAGATGGACCAGGGCCGAGACCGAGTTCACCACGACCAGCATGATCGCGGTCAGCCGGTCCAGGCGGATCGCCCATTCGCTGCCCAGCGTGCCGGATTCGATCCAGCGCAGGATGGTGATCTGCTGCGTCTCGCCGTCGAAGGTCAGGAAGATGTACCAGCTCAGCGCGGCGGCCAGGAAGACCAGCGAGGTGGTGATCACCTGCCCTGCCCTCTCGCCGATCAGACGCCAGCCGAAGCCACAGATGATCGCCCCGATCAGCGGAGCAAAGAGGATGATCGATGCCATCTGGGTCAGCCTTTCATCACGTTCACGTCTTCCACCTCGATCGTGCCGCGGTTGCGGAAGAACACGACCAGGATGGCGAGGCCGATGGCGGCTTCAGCTGCCGCCACGGTCAGGACGAACATGGTGAAGACCTGCCCCACCAGATCGCCGGAATAGGAGGAGAAGGCGACGAGGTTGATGTTCACCGCCAGCAGCATCAGCTCGATCGACATCAGGATGACGATCACGTTCTTCCGGTTGAGGAATATCCCGAAGATCCCGATGACGAAGAGGGCCGCGGCCACCGTCAGGTAATGTTCAAGTCCGATCATCTTCTGGTCCCTCTTGGGCTCTTGTGGCCCGAACTTTCGCAGGCCCGAAGGCCGATTTCGTAGGGTGCGCTACAGCGCACCGGTCATTGTTTTGTTACGGTCACACCCACCACAGAGGCAATCAGCGACCTTTGAGTTTCAAGCTGCGCCTTCTCTGCATCAGTCATTTCCGGCCAGTTTCGCTTGACACTCGGATAGAACTTCTTGCAGCCGCTCTCGTCTGCCCATCCCTTGTGGAACTGGTTTTGCAGTGGCCTCATTCCTGCTTTCGCGGACGCCTTGAAGAACGTTTCCAGGCTGGCGGTCGTACCTGCGTTGCGCTGATCTTTGACGTATCTGGCCAGCCGGAATGCTCTCCGTTCCGATACGCCCATTTCATCATAGGTGCTGATGACAACATAGGACCCTGTCGCGCATTCCAGTTGAGTATACTGCCACTGCTGTGCGCCTGTGTCGGTCATTCCGCCCGAAACAAGTCCGACGACTCCATTGCCTTCATTGACAGGACCAGCATCCGCTACGGCACTCGTGTCGCTAATCACCGGTACGCCGCCGACGTCCTCCCCGGCGATACAGGCGCTTAGCGCAATGAATGGGAGCAGAGCGGCGCGCATGATTACAACCCCTGCCCCGGCTTCACGTCCTTCAGTTCCATCGCCTTGGCCGGGTCGCGCCACATCTGGGCCAGCACGTTCTGCCGCTTGACGTCCCTGCGGTGGCGCAGCGTCAGGAGGATCGCGCCGATCATCGCGACCAGCAGGATCAGGCCGGCAAGCTGGAACAGCAGGAAATACCTGTCGTAGAGCAGCATCCCCAGCGCCCGGGTATTCTCGATCTCGGTCGGCGCCACCGCCTGGCGCAGCCCCTCGGCCCCATCGGCCACGGTCCAGACGCCGATGCCGATGGCGATCTGCATCAGAAGGACGACGCCGATCAGCAGCCCCAGCGGCATGTAGCGCGCGAGTTCCCCCTTCAGCGCGGCGAAGTCGATGTCGAGCATCATCACCACGAAGAGGAACAGCACCGCCACCGCGCCGACATAGACGATGACGAGGAGCATCGCCACGAACTCCGCCCCCAGAAGCACGAAGAGGCCCGAGGTCGACAGGAAGGTCAGGATCAGCCAGAGCACCGAATGCACCGGGTTGCGCGACAGGGTGACCATCAGGCCGGCCGTCACCGTGATCACGGCGAAGAGGTAGAAGGCAAAGCTGAAGACGGTCATGCGTCTTTCTCCTCAGGGGTCTCGGCGAAGACGGACTGGGCGATTTCCAGCGCCTTCTGCATGGCGGGCAACCCGCCGAACATGGACATCTGCCAGATCACTTCCGCGATCTCGCGCTTGGTGGCCCCGGCCGCAAGGCCGTTCCTGATCGTCATCCGCAATTGCGGCTCGCCCACCGGCCCCAGCACGGTCAGCGCCGCGATGGTGACCAGGAAGCGGGTCCGCGCGTCCAGCCCCTCGGGGTTGAAGGTCTTGCCGAACCACATCTCCAGGAGTTCCTTCGGCATCGTCGGAAAGAACTTTTCCATCGCCTTCGCGTCGAAGTTCTCCATGCCCGGCATGAAGGCCTGGGCCATCTTCTGGCCCTGCTCCATCATCGCGGCGAACATCTTGGCGAGGTCTTCGGTCATCAGCGGTAAGGGGCGTCGAGTTCGAGGTTGCGGGCGATCTCGGCCTCCCAGCGTTCGCCGTTCTCCAGGAGTTTCTCCTTGGTGTAGAACAGTTCCTCGCGGGTCTCGGTCGAGAATTCGAAGTTAGGGCCTTCGACGATGGCATCGACCGGGCAGGCTTCCTGGCAGAAGCCGCAGTAGATGCATTTGGTCATGTCGATGTCGTAGCGCGTGGTGCGGCGGCTGCCGTCCTCGCGCGGTTCGGCGTCGATGGTGATCGCCTGCGCCGGGCAGACCGCCTCGCACAGCTTGCAGGCGATGCAGCGTTCCTCGCCGTTCGGATAGCGGCGCAGCGCATGCTCACCCCGGAAACGCGGGGACAGCGGCCCCTTCTCGTGCGGGTAGTTCACCGTCGATTTCGGCGCGAAGAAATACTTGAACCCGACCTTGAAGCCCAGGAGGAAATCCCAGAGCAGGAAGTATTTCGTGGCGCGGGACCAGTCGATATTGGCCATCGTCAGCCTCCAATCGTGTAGCGGGCCCAGAAGCCGCCCAGCACTTCGAATTTCGCGAGGAACGCCACGATCACCACCCAGGCCAGCGACAAGGGCAGGAAGACCTTCCAGCCGATCCGCATCAGCTGGTCATAGCGGTAGCGGGGCACGATGGCCTTCACCATGGCGAACATGAAGAAGAAGACCCACATCTTGCCGACCATCCACCACCAGCCATCGGACAGGCCGGGGATCGGCGAGAGCCAGCCACCGAAGAACAGCAGGCTGATCAGCGCGCACATCAGGAAGATCGCGATGTATTCGCCGGCCATGAACAGCAGGTAGAGGGTCGAGGAATATTCCACCATGAACCCGGCCACCAGTTCCGATTCCGCTTCCGGCAGGTCGAAGGGCGGGCGGTTGGTCTCGGCCAGGGTGCTGATGAAGAACAGGAAGACCATCGGGAAATGCGGCAGCCAGTACCAGTTGAACAGGCCCCAGTCCCCGTCCTGCGCCGCCACGATCGAGGAGAAGTTCATCCCCCCGGTCGAGATGATCACCCCGATGATGATCAGGCCCAGCGACACCTCGTAGGAGATCATCTGCGCCGCCGACCGCAGGCTGCCGAGGAAGGCGTATTTCGAGTTCGAGGCCCAGCCGCCCATGATCACGCCGTAAACCTCCAGCGAGGACACGGCGAGGACGAACAGGATCGCGACGTTGATGTTGGCCAGGACCCAGCCGTCATCGAAGGGGATCACCGCCCAGGCGAGGATCGCCAGGATGAAGCTCAGCATCGGCGCCAGGAAGAAGACCGGCCGGTCCACCCCGGCGGGGATCACGATCTCCTTGACGACATATTTCAGCGCGTCGGCCACCGATTGCAGGATGCCCCAGGGGCCGACCACGTTCGGGCCGCGCCGCATCTGGACGGCGGCCCAGATCTTCCGGTCGCCGTAGACCAGGAAGAGCAGGCTGATCATCACGAAGCCCACGATCAGAAGGCTTTGCGCCGCGATCAGCACCGCCGTTCCGAACCCCGTGGCAAAGAACCCGTCCATGTCAGTCCCTCATCCTCAAACCGTCGGTATTCCAGGCCCGGCACATTCCGTCACCGCCGCCTCGGCGTCGATGCTGTGCAGGCCCTCGGGCCGCCCGGCCGGGATGAGGTAGACCGCATCCCCGTGCCATGACTGCCCGTCCTTCCTTGCGCTGGTCCGCACATGCCGCGCGAACCCGTATCCCCGATCCAGCGCATATCGCGCTGGCGCACAGCGGCCATGGGCCTCGACGCCGGCGCGGTCGGCCGGGCCGCGCAATGCGACGCCGGTGCTGACCATGCCGTCGCCCAGCGGGATCGCCTGGATCCCGGCATGGACCGGCTGGCCGCGATCCTCTGACACCTCTGCCTGTGGCGCGCAAGCCCCCAGCGCCGCGGTCGCGGTGCCAAGGGTCGCCAGAAGGGTCAGCGGGTGCTGCATGGTCACTCCGCCGCCAGCGCGGTGCTGGCGCGCGCCTTGGTCATGGCCGACATTTCGGCCATCACCGAGGAGGCCCGCGCGATCGGGTTCGTCAGGTAGAAATCCTTGATCGCGTTGCGGAAATTCGCCTTTCCCAGATGCTTCGGCTCGATCGGCTGCAACGGGTTCTCCGCCACCTCGTCCACCCGGCCCAGCACCGGATGCGCCTTCACCAGCGCGGCCCGAAGGGCGGCCAGCGAATCCCAGGGCAGCGTCGCCCCAAGCTCGGCCGACAGCGCGCGCAGGATCGCCCAGTTCTCCTTGGCCTCGCCGGGGGCAAAGCCGGCGCGGAACGCCAGTTGCGGGCGGCCCTCGGTGTTGACGAACAACCCGTTCTCCTCGGTCCAGGCGGCGCCCGGCAGGACGATGTCGGCACGGTTCGCGCCGCGGTCGCCATGGCTGCCCTGATAGATCACGAAGGGCGCATCGGCGCCGTCGCGGATGATCTCGACCTCATCGGCGCCGAGATTGTAGATCACCTGCGCGCCTTCGACCGCCATGGACAGCCCGCCCTCGGTCACCGCGCCCACGTCCATCGCGCCGACGCGCGAGGCCGCGGTATGCAGGATCAGAAGCTTTGCGCCGCGCAGTTCGGCGATACGCATGGCATGGGCCAGGACCGCCTCGCCATCCGCCTCGTTGATCGCGCCCTGGCCGACGATCACCACGCCGGGCTTGGCATCCGGCGGCGCGGCCTCGGCCGTTTTCACATGGTCCGCCAGCGCCACCCGGTCGGTGCCGATGAGGTGATATTCATAGGTCAGGTCCGCCGCCTGGCCGATCAGCCCCACGACCGCGCCGTTGGTCCAGGCCTTGCGGATCCGCGCGTTCAGCACCGGCGCCTCGATCCGGGGATTGGTCCCGATCAGCAGGATGCCGCCCGCCGTGTCGATATCCTCGATCCGCGCCGTGCCGGCATAGCCCGAGCGGTTGCCGGCGATCAGCTTCGCGCCATCGGTGCGGCATTCGATCTTGCCACCCAGCCCCTCGACCAGCTGCTTGAGCGAGAACACCGCCTCGACCGGGGCCAGGTCGCCGACCAGCGCCGCAACCTTCTTGCCCCGCATCGCCTCGGCCGCCCTGGTCAGCGCCTCGGCCCAGCCCGCCTTGCGCAGCTTGCCGTTCTCGCGGACATAGGGCGTGTCCAGCCGCTGCCGGCGCAGCCCGTCCCAGACGAAACGGGTCTTGTCGCTGATCCATTCCTCGTTCACGCCGTCATGGTTGCGCGGCAGGATGCGCATGACCTCGCGGCCCTTGGTATCGACGCGGATGCTGGACCCCAGCGCGTCCATCACGTCCACCGTCTCGGTCTTGCTCAGTTCCCAGGGCCGGGCGGTGAAGGCATAGGGTTTCGAGGTCAGCGCGCCCACCGGGCAAAGGTCGATGATGTTGCCCTGCAGGTTCGAATCCAGCGTCATGTTCAGATAGCTGGTGATCTCGCTGTCCTCGCCCCGGCCGGTCTGGCCCATCTGGGTGATGCCCGCGACCTCGGTGGTGAAGCGCACGCAGCGGGTGCAGGAGATGCAGCGCGTCATCGCGGTCTTGATCAGCGGCCCGAGGTTCAGGTCCTCGGACGCCCGCTTCGGCTCGCGGTAGCGGCTGAAGTCCACGCCATAGGCCATGGCCTGGTCCTGCAGGTCGCATTCGCCGCCCTGGTCGCAGATCGGGCAGTCGAGCGGGTGGTTGATGAGCAGGAACTCCATCACCCCCTCGCGGGCCTTCTTGACCATCGGCGACTTGGTCTTGACCACCGGGGCCTCGCCATTCGGGCCCGGCCGCAGGTCGCGGACCTGCATCGCACAGGAGGCCGCGGGTTTCGGCGGGCCGCCCACCACCTCGACCAGGCACATCCGGCAGTTGCCGGCGATCGACAGGCGCTCGTGGTAGCAAAAGCGCGGGATCTCCACCCCGGCGGTCTCGGCCGCCTGGATGATGGTCATCGCGCCATCGACCTCGACCTCGATCCCGTCGATGCTGATTTTCTTGAGGTTGGTCATGGCCCTACTCCGCCGCCCCTTGCCCGCAGCGGTGAAGGACCACCGCCGCGCATCCGTGATATGTCTCTTGCCCGGCGCTCATCGCGTCGACCTCAGCAGAGAGCCGATCAGGCTCTCCCGGGCGATTTCCTCTTCGCCGATCCGGCAATAGGCCTCCGGCATGCCCGGCTCGGCGCCCTTGGCCTTCAGCCAGTCGGCGGCCTTCGCCTTGAACTTCGCCTTCTCCTCCTTCGAGGTGACGAACTCGCGCACCACCTCCGAGGGGTAGCCCTGCGCCAGCGCGTAATCGCGCAGCTTGTTCAATTCGCCCAGGGCGCGCAGCTTGCGGGCCTGCATCGTCGGGCAGTTGTCGGCAATCGCATCGCCGATGAACCCCATCAGGAGCTTCTCGCCGATCACCGGCTCTTCGTTGATCGGCACCAGCGCCAGCGCGGGTGTGGCAAGGGCTGCGGTCAGGGTCAGGGTCAGAACGAACGGGCGCATCATGGCCTCCTTGGCTGTTTCCAGCCTGGAGATGGGGTTGAACCCCTTTGATATGCCATGACAAACCGCTGTAATCAGCGCCTTATGACCGAAGGTGACGCCATTCGTCATGCGCAACCCTCCGGATAGACCCATGCGCCGGTTGCCCGGTCGTAACGGTCGTAGATCGAGACCTTGACGCCCCCGGCCCCGCATTGCGCATCCGCCGCCTTGCGGGCAAGCGCACCTTCCCACATCTGGAACGGCTGGCCGCCATTCGTGACCCGCACCGGCCCATGCGCGACGGAAACGGCCGGAGCCGTCGCCACGCAAGCGGCCTGTGCAAGCGTCACGGAAAGGGCCAGCGCCATCCGCATCACTCCGCCGCGACCGCGCTGACGCGACCGCTGCGCTTGGCCTTGATCCGGTCCTCGATCTCGTCCCGGAACGCGCGGATCAGGCCCTGGATCGGCCAGGCGGCGGCGTCGCCAAGGGCGCAGATCGTGTGGCCCTCGACCTGCTTGGTCACGGAAAGCAGCATGTCGATCTCCTCGACCTCCGCCTCGCCGCGCACCAGCCGGTCCATGACCCGCATCATCCAGCCGGTGCCCTCGCGGCAGGGGGTGCATTGGCCGCAGGACTCGTGCTTGTAGAACTTGGACAGCCGCCAGATCGCCTTGATCACGTCGGTCGACTGGTCCATCACGATCACCGCCGCCGTGCCGAGGCCCGAGCGCTGCTCGCGCAGCCAGTCGAAATCCATGATCGCGTCGTCGCACTGCGCCTGCGTCAGCAAGGGCACCGAGGAGCCGCCGGGAATCACCGCCTTCAGGTTCTTCCAGCCGCCGCGCACGCCGCCGCAGTGACGGTCCAGCAGTTCCTTCAGCGGGATCGACATCGCTTCCTCGACCACGCAGGGGTTCATCACATGGCCCGAGATGCCGAACAGCTTGGTCCCGGCATTGTTCGGCCGCCCGAAGCCCGCGAACCATTCCGGCCCCCGGCGCAGGATGGTCGGCACCACCGCGATGGATTCCACGTTGTTCACCGTGGTCGGGCAGCCGTAAAGGCCGGAGCCCGCCGGGAACGGCGGCTTCATCCGCGGCATCCCCTTCTTGCCTTCGAGGCTTTCCAGCAGCGCGGTTTCCTCGCCGCAGATATAGGCCCCGGCGCCGTGGTGCAGGTAAAGGTCGAAGTCCCAGCCCGACTTGGCGGCGTTCTTGCCCAGAAGGCCCGCGTCATAGCATTCGTCGATGGCCGCCTGCAGCGCCTCGCGCTCGCGGATGTATTCGCCGCGCAGGTAGATGTAGCAGGTGTTCGCCCCCATCGCGAAGGAGGCGATCAGCGCCCCCTCGATCAGGGTGTGCGGATCATGCCGCATGATCTCGCGGTCCTTGCAGGTGCCGGGCTCGGACTCGTCGGCGTTGATCACCAGATAGCTGGGCCGTCCGTCCGACTGCTTGGGCATGAACGACCACTTGAGCCCCGTGGGGAAGCCCGCGCCGCCCCGGCCGCGCAATCCGCTCGCCTTGACCTGCTCGATGATCGTGTCGCGGCCGCGCTGGATGATCTCGGCCGTGCCGTCCCAATGCCCGCGCTTCATGGCGCCCTTCAGGCTGCGCTCGTGCATCCCGTAGAGGTTGGTGAAAATGCGGTCCTGATCCTTGAGCATCTCTGCCTTCCTAACCCCGGCGCATCCGCCAGATCTGATACGTCACCACCAAGGCCCACAGGAATGCGGCGATGGCAGCCAGGTCGAAAAGGAAGACGAAGCGCGTCTCCCAGCCCAGGCGTCCGCCCAGCCACTGCGCCCCAAGCCACAGGATCATCGTCCCGCCCAGGACGATGCCGACCAGCCGCGCCTTCCGGGCGGTGGCAAGGTCGGCTGGGCTGGGGTGCGGCTGCGGCATGGCCCAGCGGCTCATTTCTTCGCGGCGGCTTCGGCATCGGCGACCGAGCCGCCCGCCGCCAGGATCTTCGCCTGCGCCACCCAGTTGTCGCGGGTCACGCGGCCCTTGAAGCCTTCCAGGTTCGCATCCACCCAGGCGATCTCGTTCGTGGTCCAGCCCGCGATCTGGTCGAAGTGGAAGAAGCCGAGGCTGTGGCACAGGGCCTCCAGCTTGGGACCGATCCCGAGGATCAGCTTCAGGTCATCCGCCTTGCCCTCGCGCGGGGCGCTCAGCCCGGCCGGCCGCGTGTCCTCGCCCGCCGGGACCCGCGCCTCGGGCGTCGCGGCCGGGGTCGCGTTCGGGGCGTTTCCCTCGGTCACCGGCTTGCCCTTCGAGGTTGCCGGGGCCTCCTGCACGGTCGCGCCGGTCGCATCGGCGGCGACACCCGCGCCGGGCCTGGCCTCGGCCGTCTTGCCGCGCGCGGGCTTCACCGTCTCGGCCCGGCCCAGCCAGGGCGTGGTCAGCGGCACCTCGGTCCCGTCGATCCGCTTGATCGTGTCGCCGATCGCCACCGCCCGCTCGGCGCTGGCGTTCAGCTTGGCCCGCCCCGCCGCATGGTCGGTCAGCGAGGTCAGCCCGGCCAGCGGCTCGGACGCATAGCGCCCGTTCTGCGGCCCCGGCACCGGCACCTCGCCCCTGGTGAAGCGCGCGATCAGATCGCGCAGCTTTTCGGGCGTCAGGTCCTCATAATAGTCCTTGCCGATCTGCGCCATCGGCGCATTGGCGCAGGCCCCCAGGCACTCGACCTCCTCCCAGGAGAACTTGCCATCGGCCGAGAGGGTATGCGGCGTGGCCGAGATCAGCTCCTTGCAGACGGCGACCAGATCCTCGGCGCCGCAGATCATGCAGGAGGTCGTGCCGCAGATCTGGATATGCGCGACCTTGCCCACCGGGGCGAGCTGGAACATGAAGTAGAAGGTCGCCACTTCCAGCGCGCGGATATAGGCCATCCCCAGCATGGTCGCGACATGTTCGATCGCCGGCCGCGACAGCCAGCCCTCCTGCTCCTGCGCGCGCCACAGCAGCGGGATGATCGCGCTGGCCTGACGGCCCTCGGGGTATTTGGTGATCTGGCCCTTGGCCCAGGCGAGGTTGGCCACGGTGAAGGCAAAGCTGTCGGGCTGGACGGCGTGAAGGCGGCGGAGCATGGCTCAGATATATCCCCTGGCGATGGTCAGGATTGCGGCGGTGACGGCGCCGAAGATGGCGCCCATGACGTAACGATTGCCTGCCCTGGCCCCCAGCACCCCGGCAAGGCCCGAGGCCGCGCCGAGGATCAGGGTCCAGAGGTTGATCGTCACGTCGGGCATCAGCGGTCGATCTCCCCGAACACGACATCCATCGTGCCGATGATCGCGCTGACGTCGGCCAGCTGGTGGCCCTTGCAGATCCAGTCCATCGACTGCAGGTGCAGGAAGCCCGGAGCCCGGATCTTGGCGCGGTAGGGCTTGTTGGTGCCATCGGCGACCAGATAGACCCCGAACTCGCCCTTGGGCGCCTCGACGGCGGCATAGACTTCGCCCGCCGGGACGTGGAAACCCTCGGTATAAAGCTTGAAGTGGTGGATGAGCGCCTCCATCGAGGTCTTCATCTCGCCCCGCTTCGGCGGCGTGATCTTGCCGCGCGCCAGCACGTCGCCCTTTTCCACCCGCAGCTTCGCGCAGGCCTGGCGGATGATGCTGGTCGATTCCCGCATCTCGGCCATGCGGCAGAGATAGCGGTCGAAGCAGTCGCCGTTCTTGCCGACCGGAATCTTGAAGTCGAACTCGTCGTAGCACTCATAGGGCTGGGCGCGCCGCAGGTCCCAGGCCAGGCCCGAGCCGCGCACCATCACCCCCGAATAGCCCCATTTCTGGATGTCTTCCTCGCGGACGATGCCGATATCGGCATTGCGCTGCTTGAAGATGCGGTTCTCGGTCAGCAGGGTGTCGATGTCGTCCAGCACCTTGGGGAAATGATCCGCCCAGGCGTCGATGTCGTCGATCAGCTCGGGCGTCAGGTCCTGGTGCACGCCGCCGGGCCGGAAATAGGCCGCGTGCAGCCGCGCCCCGCAGGCCCGCTCGTAGAAGACCATAAGCTTCTCGCGCTCCTCGAACCCCCAGAGCGGCGGGGTCAGCGCGCCGACGTCCATCGCCTGCGTGGTGACGTTGAGAAGGTGGTTCAGGACGCGGCCGATTTCCGAGTAGAGCACCCGGATCAGGCTGGCCCGGCGCGGCACCTGCACCCCGGTCAGCCGCTCGATCGCCAGGCACCAGGCATGTTCCTGGTTCATCGGCGCCACATAGTCGAGGCGGTCGAAATAGGGCAGGTTCTGCAGATAGGTCCGCGATTCCATCAGCTTTTCGGTGCCGCGATGCAGCAGGCCGATATGCGGGTCGCAGCGTTCGACGATCTCGCCGTCCAGCTCCAGCACCAGGCGCAGCACGCCATGCGCCGCCGGGTGCTGCGGACCGAAGTTGATGTTGAAGTTGCGGATGCGCTGCTCGCCGGTCTCGAAGTCGGTCGAGCCGTCGTCATAGGTATTGCGCCGGATATCGCCGTCCATCACTTGCCCTCCGCCTTCTGGTCGCCCGGAAGGATGTATTCCGCGCCCTCCCAGGGGGACATGAAGTCGAATTGCCGGTATTCCTGCACCAGGCGAACCGGCTCGTAGACCACGCGCTTCAGCGCCTCGTCATAGCGGACCTCGGTATAGCCCGTGGTCGGGAAATCCTTGCGCAAGGGATAGCCGCGGAAACCGTAGTCGGTCAGGATCCGGCGCAGGTCGGGGTGGCCCGAGAACAGGATCCCGAACATGTCGAACACCTCGCGCTCGAACCAGTTCGCGCTCGGGTGCAGGTCGACCAGCGAGGGGACCATCTCCTCCTCGCGCACCGCGACCTTCAGGCGGATGCGCTGGTTCCGGTACATCGACAGGAAGTGATAGACCACGTCGAACCGCGCCGGGCGTTCGGGATTGTCGATCGCGGTGATGTCGACCAGCGTCGAGAAGCGGCAGGCCGCGTCGTCGCGCAGGAATTCCACAAGGGCCTTGAGGTTCGCAAGGTTGACCACCAGCGTCAGCTCGCCCAGGGCGACGGTGCCGGATTGCACCGCCTCCGGCTGCTTCAGCTCGATGATCCCGGCCAGTTCGCGCAGGGCTTCGGACATGGGATCACCTCACCAAAGTGCCGGTGCGGCGGATCTTCCGCTGCAGCTGCAGGATTCCGTAAAGCAGCGCCTCGGCCGTGGGCGGGCAGCCCGGAACGTAGACGTCGACCGGCACGATCCGGTCGCAGCCGCGCACGACGCTGTAGCTGTAGTGGTAATAGCCGCCGCCATTGGCGCAGGAGCCCATCGAGATCACATAGCGCGGCTCGGGCATCTGGTCATAGACCTTGCGCAGCGCCGGGGCCATCTTGTTGGTCAGCGTGCCCGCGACGATCATCAGGTCCGACTGCCGGGGCGAGGCGCGCGGCGCGGTGCCGAAGCGTTCCACGTCATAGCGCGGCATCGAGGTATGCATCATCTCGACCGCGCAGCAGGCCAGGCCGAAGGTCATCCAGTGCAACGAGCCGATCCGCGCCCAGTTGATGATGTCCTCGGTCGAGGTCAGCAGGAAGCCCTTGTCCTGCAACTCGCGGTTCAGGGCCTGGGTGGCGACCTCGCGGTCGGCCCCCGCCGTATTGGCGCCGGTCATCACTCCCATTCCAGGGCCCCCTTCTTCCATTCATAGGCGAAACCGACGGTCAGGACGGCCAGGAACAGCATCATCGACCAGAAGGCGGCCATGCTGAGGTCGCCGAAGGCCACCGCCCAGGGGAAGAGGAAGGCCACTTCCAGGTCGAAGATGATGAACAGGATCGACACCAGGTAGAAGCGCACGTCGAACTTCATCCGCGCATCGTCGAAGGCGTTGAAGCCGCATTCATAGGCGCTGACCTTTTCCGGGTCGGGATTGCGCACGGCCAGCACCGCGGCCGCCAGGATCAGGACCAGGCCCAGACCCACGGCAATAGCCAGGAGGATGAGTATGGGAAGATACTCTCGGAGGATGAGGTCCACGCGTAGGCTCCTTGCAGCTGGCGACGTGCGAGCTTTGCGGGCAGTCTCGGGCCCGCCAGTCTCACCCGCCCGTTTACTCCGGCCCCCCGGCGGGGTCAACCGAAGGCAGGGCGGAATCAGATGCTTGCGCGGCGAGAAAATCGGATGCGCCGGGCCGGGCCGTCCGGTGGCTGCGCCCGCCCCGCCACGGCGGAACCCGGCCGGAGCCCGCCCCTTTCCCGCGCCGCCCCCGGTTCCAGACCGAATCGCGCGCCGCCCCGCCGTCTTGCGGCGCACCGCGGCGCGCGCCTCCCGTCTCGTCACCGGGCTTCGCCTCCTCGCCGGCGATGGGGGTTCCTCCCCGGACCCCCCGGCTACGTCTCCCGGCCTGAAAGCGGAAAATGCCTTTCATACCGGGGCAAACCTCCCCGCCGGAGGCGCCTTCGGGGAGGAGGCGAGCCCGGTGAGGGGACAAAGGGCATGCGCCGCAAGGCGCTGTTCCGATCCCGCCGGTCAGGCCCGGGTGAGCGGGTGGAAGGCATAGCCCCGGCCCCGCCGCCCGATCCGGCCGATGCCGGGATCCGGCAATGCGCGCCGGCGACCAGCCAGCCGGCCTCGGCCGCCTGCTCCATCAGCGCCAGCCGCGAGGCGCGCGCGCTTGCGGGGTCGTCGTCGTGGCACCAGCCGATCTCGGGCCGGGGGAACTGCACTGCGACATTATGCACCAGATCGCCCCAGATCAGGAGCCGCCCCTCGACCAGATAGGCCATGTGCCCGGCGGTATGCCCCGGCGCGGCGATCGCGGTGACGCCCGGCAGCGGGCCGTCGCCCTGTTCCAGCGGCACCAGCAGCGACAGGATCGGCAACAGGAGGGGATCGGCCCGCACGGCCATCAGGTCCTCGACCGCGACGAAGACGCGCGCGGCATTCGGAAAGGCCGCCCCGCCATCGGCATCCACCAGACCCGCGACATGGTCCACATGCGGATGGGTCAACGCGATCGCCGTGACCTCGCCTTTGCCCAGGCCGGCCTCGGCCAGCGCCTCGGGCAACCGGCCGAGACCGGGACGCCAGGCCCCCGCCGCGCCCGCGTCGATCAGCAGCGCGCCGCCGGGCCCCCGGACCAGGAAGGCCCGCACCGGCAGCCGCAGCTCTCCGGCCACCGGATCCGCCAGCGCCTCCGGCCCCAGCGCCGCGCCGTCAGGCGCGCGCAGGCAGTCGGCCGGCATCCGCGTCTCGCCGTCCGACAGCATGGTCACCGTCAGCGCGCCCAGTTCCACGGTCAGCGTCAGCCCGGTCTCGCGCAGGATCCGCATCAGCACCAGCTCCCGCGCAGCCCGCCGGAATATTGCCGCGCATGGCCTGCCCGGATCATCGCGCGGCCGACGTCCAACCCGTCCAGCTCCAGCCGCACCAGAAGCCGGCCGTAGCGGTCCACCCCCTCGCGCAGCACCGCCAGCCGGCCGGCCTTCTGGATCAGCGTGCGAAGCGCCCAGCTTGCCCGCTCGGCCGCCACCAGTTCGGCCAGGCATTGCGGCGAGAACTTCTCGGGCGTGTCATAGCCCAGGATCCGCGCGCTCTGCATCCCGTCGCCGGGGCACATCAGCGTCACCGTATCGCCGTCGATCACCCGCAGGATCCGGCACTCGCCCTCCGCGCCCTCGACCCGTTTCAGCGCGGCATTGGCCAGGTCGGCCAGCATCGGCAGCAGGACCAGCAGAAGGACGCCCCCGCCAAGCCCTAGCTTGAGCCAGAGCCGCGGATCGACCAGCCGCCGCAGCCCCCGCACGACCGGCCCCGGCCGCCGCGCCGGGCCGAGAAGGCGCATCTAGTCCGCCACCGGCGCGGCGACCGGGGCCAGCTCCGTCGCTTCCGCGGCGCGCGCTACCTCCTCGGCGAGGATCCGGGCGATCAGTTCCACGTCGTCCGGCAGGAAGGTCAGGGGCAGGCGCATGTCGATCAGCCCGGCCAGCACCCGGTCGGTCTGCGGCAGCACCTCAGGCGCGGCATAAAGCCAATGCGCATAGCGGCTGGTGAACCCCTGCGGGTCCGCCGCGCCGAACCATTTCAGCTCCACCCCTCGCGCCGCCGCCGCCGCCACGAAGGCGGCCACGCGCGCGGGCTCCCAGCCCGGCAGCAGGAACTGGAAGCTCGAACCGACATAGTCCTCCCATTGCGGACGCGGAATCAGCTTCAGCCCCGCCACGCCCCGAAGCCCCCGCTCCATCCCCTGATACAGCACCCGCCACCGCGCCCGCCGGTCGTCCAGCATCCCGATCTGCGGCCGCAGGATCGCCGCGCGCAGGTTGTCCATCCGGCTGGACACGTTCGGCACCTCCAGCTTGAGCGCCTCGAACACCTCGGGCCCCGGCGCCGCACGGTGGCGGGCGTAAAGCATGTAGGACCCCGACAGCAGCACCGCCCGCGCCGCCAGTTCCGCGTCATCGGTGACCAGAAGCCCGCCCTCGCCGCTGTTCATGTGCTTGTAGGTCTGCGTCGAATAGCAGCCGATCGCCCCGTGCCGCCCCGAGGGCACGCCCTTCCACCGCGCCCCCATCGTATGCGCGCAATCCTCGACCACCCGCAGGCCCAGCCGGTCGCAGAGCGCCATGATCGCATCCATGTCGCCGACATGGCCCCGCATGTGGCTGAGCAGCAGCACCTTCGCCCCGCTCGCCAGGGCTTGCCGCTCCAGATGGCCAAGGTCGATGGTCAGGTCCTCGGTCACCTCGACGAACACCGGCCGCGCGCCCAGAGAGGCGATCGCCCCCGGCACCGGGGCCAGGGTGAAGGCGTTGGACAGGACCGGATCGCCGGGCTTCACCTGCAACGCCCGCAAGGCGCAGGCCATCGCCGCCCCGCCCGAGGCCAGCGCCAGGCAATACCTCGCCCCGACATGGGCGGCGAACTCCTCCTCCAGCAGCGCGGTCTCGGCGATCTCCTCGCCGGCGGTATTATAGCGGTGCAGCCGCCCATGCCGCAGCACCGCCATCGCCGCCTCGATCCCGGCCTCGGGGATCGGCTCCTGCTGGGTGAAACTGCCGTCAAAGCGTTCGCTCATGCCTTTTCAGACCTCTTCAACATCAGGAACAGAAGCGTGGTCAGCGCAAGGAACCCCGCTGCGACCCAATAGGCCACGTCGGTCGACCGCCAGACGCGCGCCTCGGCCCAGAAATGCCCGAAGATCCAGGCGAAGAACACCGTGCCGAACAGCATCGCCAGATTGGTGACGGCGGAAATCCCGCCCTGCAACTCGCCCTGGGCATCCTCGGGCACCCGCCTGGTCAGAAGCGAGGTCAGCAGCGGATGCACAAAGCCCTCGGGCCCGTGCAGGATCATCAGCGCGATGACCGCGCCAAGGCTGCCCACGAACCCATAGCCCAGGACCACCAGCGTGGCGCAGACCAGGCCGAACAGCGCCACCCGCCACTCGCCGAACCGCGCCGTCGCAGGCCCGGTCAGGAACCCCTGGAACGCCCCGGCGATCAGCCCGAAGATCGCCAGCGTCCCGCCCACCATCGCCTCGGACCAGCCGAACTTGGCAATGCCCCAGAAGGTCCAGATCGCCGGATAGACCGAGGTCGAGAAGAAGAACAGTCCCAGCACCATGACCATCGGCAACACGCCGCGATAGGTGGCGAAGACCCGGAAGGCGCCGAAGGGATTGGCGCGCCAGAGTTCGAACCTCCGGCGGCTCGCGACCGCAAGCGACTCGGGCAGGACGAACCAGCCATAGGCGAAATTCAGCAGCGAGATCCCCGCCGCGACCCAGAACGGCACGCGCGGCCCCAGCTCTCCCAGAAGGCCGCCGATGGCCGGGCCGATCACGAAGCCCACGCCGAAGGCCGCGCCCATCATCCCGAAGGCCCTGGCCCGGTCGTCCGGCGCAGTCACATCCGCGATATAGGCCGATGCGATGATCCAGCTCGACCCGCAGATCCCCGCGATGATTCGCCCGGCGAACAGCCATTCCAGCGTCGGCGCCAGCGCCATCAGGATGAAGTCCAGCCCCAGGCCGAAGATCGCCAGCAACAGCAGCGGCCGCCGTCCGAAACGGTCGGCAAGATTGCCCATCAGCGGCGCGAAGACGAACTGCGCCAGGCTGAAGGCCGCGAACATCCAGCCGCCGATGATCGCCGCCCGGTCGATGGTGACATGGCCCACGTCCTCGATCAGCTTGGGCAGGACCGGCATGATCAATCCGAAGCCCACCATGTCCAGGAACACGGTGATCAGGACGAAGCTCACCGCATGGCGGCTCACGGGCGCAGGGGGGGTAGCGGCAAGGCTCATGGCGCGGACCCTAGGAGCGGCGCGGGGTCCTGTCAAACCGTCGCGGACCCCGCAGCGCGTCCCGTCCCGCTCGCGTCGGATGTGCGTCCTCCTGACGGGAATACCCGGATCGCCCCGCCACCGGACGCTCCGGGATCGCCCTGCCCCGCGCCCGGTCGCATTCGACCGAAATCGTGCTTCCTCTTGGCGCCGATACTCCCGCGCTAGGCCAGCAGTCGTTGCGCCAGCCCCGGCAGGTCCTCGAACCGCTCCAGCAGCGCGGCCGGGGCGAAGCGTTCCACCCCGCGCCCCTCCGGCCCGAAGGTCACCAGCGCCACCGGCACCCCGGCCGCGACGCCGGTCTTGGCGTCCGTCTCGGTATCGCCCACCAGCATCGACCGGCCGACGAGGCCCCCCGCCCGCTCCACCGCGGCGCGATAGGGCGCGGCGTCGGGCTTGCGCACCGGCAGCGTATCCGCCCCCACCAGCGCGCCGAAGGCATCCCGCACGCCCAGCGCCCGCAACAGACCCTCGGCCAGGGCCTCGGGCTTGTTGGTGCAGATCGAGACCGCGAAACCCCGGTGGCGCAGCGCCTCGACCGCATCCATCGCCCCGGGATAAAGCCGCGTATGCACCGCGATCGCCGCGCCATAAGCCTCCAGCAGCCGCGGATAGGCCGCGTCCACATCCGCCTCGCCCCAGTCATGCCCCAGCCGGGTGAAGCCCAGCCGCAGCATCGCCCGCCCGCCATGGAAGGCGGTCAGCGCATCTTCCGGCCCCAGCACCGCCCTCGGCAGGCAGGCGTTCGCCGCCGCCAGCAGATCGGCCGACGTATCGGCCAGCGTCCCGTCCAGATCGAATACCACCGTCCGCATGTCCGCAATCCTGTAACATGGCGTGAGGACCCGCCCCCTTGCCACCCTGCGCCATGGGGGTAAAACGGCCGCAATGATAAAGGAAGGGGCAGAATGCAGGTTTCAGTGATCGTTCTGGCGGCCGGTCAGGGCACGCGGATGAATTCGGACCTGCCCAAGGTCCTGCACCGCATGGCCGCCGCGCCGCTGCTGCACCATGCGCTCGCCACCGCGCAAGGCCTCGATCCCGCGCGCATCGTCACCGTCACCGGCCATGGCGGCGAGGCGGTCGCCGCCGCCGCGCGCGACTGGTCCGAAGTGGTCGAGACGGTCGTTCAGGACCCCCAGCTCGGCACCGCCCATGCCGTCGCCCAGGCCGCCCCCCTCCTCGACGGGGTCGAGGGCGAGGCCATCGTGCTTTACGCCGATACCCCCCTCATCCGCGAGGAAACCCTGCGCGCCATGCTGGTGGCGCGCAAGCGCCATGGCGTCGTCGTCCTCGGCTTTCATGCAAGGGAGCCGGGACGTTACGGCCGTCTCCTGACGCAAGGCGACACGCTTCTCGCCATCCGCGAGTTCAAGGATGCCTCGCCCGAGGAGCGCGCCATAACTCTTTGCAACTCCGGCGTGATCTGCGCCGAAGCCGCGACCCTGCTCTCCCTCGTGGCCGAAGTCGGCAATGCCAATGCGGCGCAGGAATACTACCTGACCGACATCGTGGAACTCGCCCGCGCCCGTGGCCTCTCGGCCGGCGTGGTCCTTTGCGACGAGGCCGAGACGCTGGGCGTCAACACCCGCGCGCAACTGGCCGAGGCCGAGGCCGCCTTCCAGTCCCGCGCCCGCGCCGCGGCGCTGGAGAACGGCGTCACCCTCACCGCGCCCGAGACCGTGTTCTTCGCCCTCGACACCCATGTCGGCCGCGACGCGGTGATCGGGCCGAACGTCCTGTTCGGCCCCGGCGTCACCGTCGAATCCGGGGCCGAGATCAAGGGCTTCTGCCATCTCGAAGGTTGCCACGTCAGCCGCGGCGCCACCGTCGGCCCCTTCGCCCGCCTGCGTCCCGGCGCGGAACTGGCCGAGGATGTCCATGTCGGCAACTTCGTCGAGATCAAGAACGCCATCCTGGACGAAGGCGTGAAGGTCGGCCACCTGACCTATCTCGGCGACGCCCATGTCGGCGAGCATGCCAACATCGGCGCGGGCACCGTGACCTGCAACTACGATGGCGTGATGAAGCACCGCACCGTGATCGGCAAGCGCGCCTTCATCGGCTCGGACACGATGCTGGTCGCCCCGGTGACCGTGGGCGATGGCGCACTCACCGGCTCCGGCTCCGTCATCACCGAGGATGTGCCCCCGGAGGCCGTCGCCATCGGCCGGGCGCGGCAGGTCACCAAACCGGGGCTTGCGACGCGGATGTTTGAAAAGTTGAAATCCATCAAGGCCGCCAAGGCCAAAGGACAGTCATAATGTGTGGTATTGTTGGGGTTCTGGGGAACCATGAGGCCGCCCCCCTGCTGGTCGAGGCGCTGAAGCGGCTGGAATATCGCGGCTATGACTCGGCCGGCATCGCCACGGTCAACGCCGGCAGGCTCGACCGCCGCCGCGCGGTGGGCAAACTGGTGAACCTCTCCGACCTCCTGGTGCACGAGCCCCTTGCCGGCAAGTCCGGCATCGGCCACACCCGCTGGGCCACCCATGGCGCGGCCACCGTGACCAACGCCCATCCGCATCGCTCGGGCGGGGTCGCGGTCGTGCACAACGGCATCATCGAGAATTTCCGCGAACTGCGCGACGAACTGGCCGCCGAGGGCTACACCCCCGAATCCCAGACCGACACCGAGACCGTCGCCCTCCTGACCCGCCGCGCCATGGACCGGGGCGCCTCGCCGGTCGAGGCCGCGCGCGACACGCTGTCCCGGCTGCAGGGGGCCTTCGCGCTCCTCTTTCTGTTCGACGGCCAGGACGACCTGATGATCGCCGCCCGCAAGGGCTCGCCCCTCGCGATCGGCTGGGGCAAGGGCGAGATGTTCGTCGGCTCCGACGCCATTGCCCTGGCGCCGATGACCGACCGGATCACCTATCTGGAAGAGGGCGACTGGGCCATCGTCACCCGCGCCGGGGCCGAGATCTTCGACGCCGAAAACCGCCGCGCCAACCGGCCCGAGGCCCTGATCCAGATCGACGCGGCACGGGTGGAAAAGGCCGGCTACAAGCATTTCATGGCCAAGGAGATCGCCGAGCAGCCCGTCGTCATCGCCGGGGCGCTGAAGCACTACACCTCGCCAGAAGGCACGCTGCACCTGCCGGAAGAACTTGATTTCAAAGGCATCGACCGGGTCACCCTGGTCGCCTGCGGCACGGCCTCCTATGCCTGCCACGTCGCGAAATACTGGTTCGAGCAGCTTGCCGGGCTGCCCGCCGACATCGACATCGCGTCGGAGTTCCGCTACCGCGACCCGGTCCTCTCCGCCGCCTCGATGGCCGTCTTCGTCAGCCAGTCCGGCGAGACCGCCGACACGCTTGCCGCTCTCCGCCACACGCGCGGGAAGGTGGCCAAGGTCGTCGCCGTGGTGAACGTCCCGACCTCCTCGATCGCGCGCGAAAGCGATCTGGCGCTGCCGATCATGGCGGGGGTGGAGGTCGGCGTCGCCTCGACCAAGGCCTTCACCTGCCAGCTTGTCACGCTTGCCCTGATGGCCCTGAAGGCCGCCGCCGACCGGGGCCGGATCGACGCCGAGGACCTGCGCCAGCGGCTCCAGTCGCTGCGCGCCCTGCCCGGCATCCTGAACGCCGCCCTCGGCCTCTCCGACCCGATCGCCACCATCGCGGCCGAACTGGCCAAGGCGCAGGACATCCTGTTCCTGGGCCGGGGCGCCATGTTCCCGCTGGCGCTTGAGGGGGCGCTGAAGCTCAAGGAAATCAGCTACATCCATGCCGAAGGTTATGCATCGGGCGAACTCAAGCACGGCCCCATCGCCCTGATCGACGCCCAGGTCCCGGTCATCGTGCTGGCCCCCAAGGACGCGCTCTTCGACAAGACCGTCTCGAACATGCAGGAGGTCATGGCCCGCAACGGCAAGGTCCTGCTTCTGTCCGATGCCGCCGGGATCCGGGCCGCGGGCCAGGGCAGCTGGAAGACCCTGACCCTTCCCGCCGTCGATCCCCTATGGGCCCCGATCCTCTATGCCGTCCCGGCGCAGCTTCTGGCCTATCACACCGCCATCGCCAAGGGCACCGACGTGGACCAGCCGCGCAACCTGGCAAAGTCGGTGACGGTGGAGTAGGCCGGGGTCGGGCGGAGTCGGGGTTCACCCGGCCTCGCCCGACCGGGGCCTGCGTCTTGCCTGAGCGCCGGAACGCTCGCACCCAACCCGTTGGAATCCCTCGGGCCCGCCAGCCTGTCCACGGTAGACGGCCCCTCGCGCTTGCCTGCCCGGCCCCGACCCGCTAGGAAACGCAGGACCCAATCGCCAAAGGCCCGGACCATGCGTCTCTCCCGCTACTTCCTCCCCGTCCTCAAGGAAAACCCCGCCGAGGCCCAGATCGTCAGCCACCGCTACATGCTGCGGGCCGGCATGATCAAGCAGCAGGCCGCCGGGATCTATTCCTGGCTGCCGCTCGGCTACCGCGTCCTGAAGCGGATCGAGGAGATCGTCCACCAGGAGCAGATCCGCGCCGGCCACATCCCCCTTCTGATGCCGACGCTGCAGCCCGCCGACCTCTGGCGCGAATCCGGCCGCTACGACGACTACGGGCAGGAGATGCTGCGGATCAAGGACCGCCAGGACCGCGACATGCTTTACGGCCCGACCAACGAGGAGATGATCACCGACATCTTCCGCAGCCACGTCAACAGCTACAAGGACCTGCCGCTGACGCTCTACCACATCCAGTGGAAGTTCCGCGACGAGATGCGGCCGCGCTTCGGCGTGATGCGGGGGCGCGAGTTCCTGATGAAGGACGGCTACAACTTCGACGTCGACCGCGACGCGGCGCTGCACGCCTACAACCGCCACATGGTCAGCTACCTGCGCACCTACGAGCGCATGGGCCTGACCGCGATCCCGATGCGCGCGGCCTCGGGTCCGATCGGCGGCGACAACACGCATGAATTCCTGGTGCTGGCCAACACCGGCGAATCCGAGGTCTTCTATGACGACCGCGTGACCGGGCTGAAGCTTGGCCAGCGCGAGATCGATTACGACGACCGCGACCAGGTGGCGAAGGTCTGCGAGGAGTTCACCACCCTCTACGCCCGCACCGACGAGACCCATGACGAGGCTGTCTTCGCCGGGGTGCCCGAGGCGCATCGCAAGGTCGGCCGCGGCATCGAGGTCGGGCAGATCTTCTATTTCGGCACCAAGTATTCCGAGGCGATGGGGGCCGAGGTGGTGACCAAGGACGGCACCAAGGTCCCGGTCGAGATGGGCAGCCACGGGATCGGCGTCAGCCGCCTTCTGGGCGCGATCATCGAGGCCTCCCACGACGACAAGGGGATCATCTGGCCCGAGGGGGTCACCCCCTTCCCGGTCGGGATCGTGAACCTGAAGCAGGGCGACGGCGCCGCCGATGCCGCCTGCGCCGGGCTGGAGAAGGCGCTGCTCGCCCGCGGGCTGGAACCGCTTTACGACGACCGGGACGAGCGGGCGGGGGCGAAGTTCGCCACGATGGACCTGATCGGCCTGCCCTGGCGGATCACCGTCGGGCCGCGCGGCCTGGAGAAGGGCGTGGTCGAGCTGACCTCGCGCCGCACCGGGGCCAGCGAGGAGATGAGCCCCGAGGCCGCCGTCGACCGCATCGCGCAGATCTACGCGGCCCACAGGTAAGGCCCGGCCGGGCCGCCGGGCCCGGCTGACCTTGCGTCATGGCGGGTGAAGGCGGCTTGATTTCCGCCGGGTGGCGGTCATCCTTCCGTAACCCTTTCCTGCCAGCATCGCCGCATGACCCTGCCCGCCGACCATTACCGTCTGAAGAAGCGCCAGCTCTCGCTGCACGAACTGCTGGCCGACGGGATCGTGCATGCCCTGGCGCTGCTGGCCGGGGTGATCGCCTTCCCGATCCTGCTCTTTCATGCGCTGACCTCGGCCGGGATCGGCACCTTCGCGGCGCTGGCGGTCTATGCGGCCGGGTTCTTCCTGATGTGGGGCTTTTCGCTGGCCTACAACATGACGCCGCCCGGCGCGCTGAAATGGCTGCTCAGGCGCTTCGACCATTCGATGATCTATGTGATGATCGCGGGCACCTATACGGCGGTGATCCCGCATCTGGAAAGCGCGGCCTGGTCCTGGGCGCTGGGTCTTGTGGTCTGGACCGGCGCGGCGCTGGGGATCCTGGTCAAGGTGGTCCTCCCGGGGCGCTATGACCGGCTGTCGATCCTGGCCTATGTGCTGCTGGGCTGGGTCGGGATCATCGCCATCGGCCCGGTCTCGGCGGCGCTGCCCTCGGTCTCGCTCTGGCTGCTGGCGGCGGGCGGGGTGACCTATGTCGCCGGCGTGGGCTTCTATGTCTGGGAAAGGCTGCGGTTCCAGAACGCGATCTGGCACCTGTTCGTCGCCGTGGCGGCGGGCCTGCACTTTGCCGCGGTGGCGGTGGCGCTGGCCTGACGGGCGGAACCCGGGCGATATCGCCCACCCTGCAAGGGCTCAGGCGGCGACGCCCTGGCCAAGCAGGTCCTCGACGAAATAGGCTGCGAACTGGGCCCGGCCCGAGACGCCGGCCTTGGCGTAGATCCGGGTCAGCTGCGCGCGCACGGTGCCCTGCGCCGCGCCGCGCAGCTCGGCGATCTCGGCCACGTCCAGCCCCTTCAGCGCCAGGAAGGCCACATCGCGCTCGGCCGGGGTCAGCCCCCAGCTGCGGAACTGGCGGTCGATCACCTCGGACAGGGCGCCCCGCGCCACGTCCAGCGCCTGTTCCTGGGCGCGCAGGAGTTCCACCGTGCGGCGCAGCGCGAAGGCGCCGAACAGGATCCCCAGCACCAGCGCCGAGGTCACGAAGGCCTCGAACAGGAAATGCACCGAAGTCGGGTCCTTGCGCAGGTCGCCGATGACGTCGCCGACGAAGAAGACCGTGCCCAGCGTCTGCACCAGCAGGAAAGCCGAAAGCGCCGCGGTCTGGCGGCGCCCGGCGCTGCGAATATCGGGAGCCCGGGGCTCGATCGTGGCCGTCATCTGCGCCTTTCGCCAAACAGCATCGGGGCGACCAGGTTCCGACGCATGGCGCGGCCCTCGACGAAGACGCCCGCGATATGCAGGGCCGCGAGGACCAGAAGCAGATTCGACGCCACCTCGTGCACCTCCCCGGCCACCTCGCGCAGGGGTGAGTCGCCCTCGTCCCCCCCGTCTTCGCGGATCAAAGCAGACCAGTCGCCGGATGCAACCGCCGCCTTGTCCGCCGCCACCTGCATCGGTGTCGCTCCGCCGGTCAGGATCAGGCCGGTGGCGATCGCCGCCGCCAGCGTGGCCCAGAAGGCATAGATCATCAGCGCCCCGGCCGGGTTGTGCGAGGGATAGTGCCGGACCCGGCCCGAGACGAGCTGGCCCAGGTGGCGCGCCGCGGCGCGCGGATTCGGCGGAAAGGCGGCAAAGCGCGCCTCATGCGGGCCAAGCACCCCCCAGACCAGCCGCAACAGCAAAAGCGCCATCACCGCCCAGCCCAGCGAGACATGGACAAGGCTGCCCCCCTTGGTCGCCAGCGCATTGGCCAGGATCACGAAGGCGATCCCCCAATGCGTCAGGCGAACCAGCGGGTCCCACAGGCGGGGCGGTGCGGCGGCTTCGGTCCGGGGGGTGGCCATGGTCAATCCCCGGTCTTGATCTCGGTGACCGCGCCGGTGGCGGGGTCGATGTAGACCTCCATGGCGGCGCCGGTGGCGCTGTCCTTGCACTTGGCCTCGATCTTGCCGTCCTCGGAATCGAAGGTGTCAACCACGCAGCCGGCCTTTTCCAGCGCGGCCTTGGCGTCGTCGGGGTTGGTGCCGACCATGTCGCCGACAGCGGGCATCGCCAGGGCGGCCAGCGGCGTGAAGGCGGCCAGGGTGAGGGGGAGGAGGAACTTCGACGTCATCGCGTCACCTTTCGTTGCGCCCGCACCTGCGGGCTGGGAGGGATCGGCCCGCCGTCCGGGACGACGGGGCCGGGCCGGGACATGCGCCCCGGTCGGGCCGGACCTGCCCGCAACCGCCGGTGGTGGTCCATGGCCCCGACGCTTAGGGTCCGGCCGGTAAGCGGGTGCTGACGGCGGGAATCCGCCCTGTCCCGCGGCCTGATTCCATACCTCCGGCAAGGCTTGCGCCGCATCGCCGCTGCGGCGATATGTGGGGCCAGCCAGGAAGGAACCCGCGATGGCGCTGCCGATCAGAGAACAGATCCGTTACTGGGGCGTCGCCGCGCTGGTCTTCCTGGGCCTGTTCTGGTTTCTGGGCGATATCCTTCTGCCCTTCCTGATGGGCGGTGCGATCGCCTATTTCCTTGATCCCGTCGCCGACCGGCTGGAGCGGGCGGGTCTTTCCCGCGTCGCGGCGACGACGCTGATCTCGCTGATGGCGCTGGTGCTGGTGATCCTGCTGGTGCTGGCGGTGATCCCGACGCTGGTCAACCAGCTTACCGCGCTGATCGACGCCACCCCCGACATCGCCAAGCGGCTGCAGGGCTTCCTCCTCGACCGCTTCCCCGAGCTTGCCGACAGCACCTCGACCATCCGCCAGACCCTGGCCGAGATCGGGCTTGCGATCCAGTCCCGCGCGGCGCAACTGGCCCAAGGCGTGCTGACCTCGGCGCTGGGGGTGATCTCGATCGTCCTGTTCATCGTCGTCGTGCCGGTCGTCGCCTTCTACCTGCTGCTGGACTGGGACGAGATGATCGCCCGGATCGACGCCATGCTGCCGCGCGACCATGCGCCGACGATCCGCCGCCTTGCCGGCGAGATCGACATGGTTCTGGCCGGATTCGTGCGGGGCCAGGTCTCGGTCTGCCTGGCGCTTGGCACCTTCTATGCGGTGGCGCTGATGGCGGCCGGGTTGCAGTTCGGCCTGGTGGTGGGGGCCATCGCCGGGGCGATCACCTTCATCCCCTATGTCGGCTCGATCATCGGCGGCACGCTGGCGGTGGGCCTGGCGCTGGTGCAGTTCTGGGGCGACTGGGTGCAGATCGGCATCATCGCCGCGATCTTCGCCGTCGGCCAGTTCATCGAGGGCAACATCCTGACGCCCAAGCTGGTGGGCAAGTCGGTGGGCCTGCATCCGGTCTGGCTTCTCTTCGCGCTGTCGGCCTTCGGCTCGGTCTTCGGCTTCGTCGGCATGCTGATCGCCGTTCCCGTGGCCGCCTCCATCGGCGTCCTGACCCGTTTCGCGGTCGAGCAATACCGCGCCAGCCTGCTTTACCGCGGGGCCGAGGGGCTGGTGCTTCCTCCCGATGCCCCGCCTGCCGCGCCCCGGCGCAGCCGCAAGGCGGGCTCCAAGGCGGATTCGGGCCCGTGATCCGCCAGCTCGCCTTCGACCTGCCCAGCACCGAGGCGATGACGCGGGCCGACTTCTTCGTCGCCCCCTCGAACGCGCTTGCGCTGCAGGTGGTCGAGGACTGGCGGAACTGGCCCGGCCGCAAGCTTCTCCTGATCGGGCCCGAGGGCTCGGGCAAGACCCATCTCGCCCGGGTCTGGGCCGAGATGGCGGGCGCCCTGATCCTTCCCGCCGCCGCGCTGCGGACGCTTGACCCCGCCGACCTTGCCGCCACCCCCGTCGCGGTCGAGGATGCCGACCGGCTGGACGGGGCCGAGGCCGAGTTGTTCCACCTGCACAACCTGGTGACCCAGGGGGCAAGCCTCCTCATGACCGCCCAGCGCCCGCCGCGCGACTGGGGCCTGCGGCTGCCGGACCTGATCAGCCGGTTGCAGGCCACGCCGATTGCCCGGCTGGAAGCACCCGACGACGCGCTTCTGTCGGCGGTGCTGGTCAAGCTCTTCGCCGACCGCCAGGTCGCCGTGCCCGCGACCCTGATCCCCTACCTCGTCAGCCGAATGCCGCGCTCGGTGGGCGCGGCGCGGGCGCTGGTCGCGGCGCTGGATGCCGCCGCCCTGGCCGGGGGGCGCCCGATCACCCGCGCCCTTGCGGCCGAGGTGCTGGACAGCCTGCCGCCGGGGTGAAACACTGTCACCGTTCCGTCACGATGCCGGCCTATTCCCCTCCCCCATGACCCAGTCCGATTTCCTGCGTTCCCCGTTCCCCACCCCGGCCGAGCTATCCTTTGCCGAGACCGCCGGCCCCGGCCGCTTCTTCAACCGCGAACTCTCCTGGCTGGCCTTCAACTGGCGCGTCCTGGAAGAGGCCGCGAACCCCGCCGTGCCGCTGCTGGAGCGGTTGCGCTTCCTGTCGATCTCGGCCACCAACCTGGACGAATTCTACACCGTCCGCGTCGCGGGCCTGCGGGCATTGGTGCGCACCGGCAACGCCGCCCTTTCCGAGGACGGCCGCAGCCCGGCCGAGCAGCTGCAGCTGATCAACGCCGACGCCCGCCGCCTGATGCAGACGCAGCAGACCACGTTCAACCGCCTGCGCAAGGAGATGGAGGCCGAGGGGATCACCCTCGTCCAGCGCGGCAAGCTGACGGCGCGCGACCTGAAGCATCTGGAAGCGCATTTCCTGAACAATGTCTTCCCGGTCCTGTCGCCCCTGGCGATCGACCCGGCCCATCCTTTCCCCTTCATCCCCAACACCGGCTTTTCGCTGGCGCTGGAGCTTGAGCGCGTCACCGACCGCCGCCCGCTCAAGGCGCTGCTGCCGATCCCGCAGCAGATCACCCGCTTCGTGCCCCTGCCGGGCAAGGAGGGCGAGAACCGCTTCCTGCCGCTCGAGGAACTTTTGCTGCTGCATCTGGGGATGCTGTTTCCCGGCTACAGCAACCGCGGCCACTGCACCTTCCGCGTGCTGCGCGACAGCGACCTCGAGGTCGAGGACGAGGCCGAGGACCTGGTCCGCGAATTCGAGACCGCGCTCAAGCGGCGGCGCCGGGGCGAGGTGATCCGCCTCAAGCTCTCGGCCGGCGCCCCCGAGGACTTGCGCGCGCTGATCATGGAAGAACTCGCCGTCTCCGAGGACGAGGTGGTCGAGGTCAAGGGCCTCCTCGGCGTCGCCGACCTGAAGGAACTGCTCCTCTCCTCGCGCAAGGACCTGATGTGGCCGCCCTTCACCCCCCGCGTGCCCGAAAGGGTGCAGGACCATGAGGGCGACATGTTCGCGGCGATCCGGCAGAAGGACATGCTGCTGCATCACCCGTATGAGACCTTCGACATGGTGATCCGCTTTCTGGAACAGGCGGCGCGGGATCCGAACGTGCTGGCGATCAAGCAGACGCTCTACCGCACCTCCTGGGACAGCCCGGTCGTCACCGCGCTGTGCGAAGCGGCCGAGGCGGGGAAATCGGTCACCGCGCTGGTGGAACTGAAGGCGCGCTTCGACGAGGCCGCGAACATCCGCCAGTCCCGCCGGCTGGAGCGCGCGGGCGCGCATGTCGTCTATGGTTTCGTGAACTACAAGACCCATGCCAAGATCAGCACCGTCGTCCGGCGCGAGGGCGACCATCTGGTCACCTACACCCATTACGGGACCGGCAACTACCACCCGATCACCGCCCGCATCTACACCGACCTCAGCTTCTTCACCTGCGACGGGGCACTCGGCCGGGATGCGACCAAGGTGTTCAACTATCTCTCCGGCTACGTCCAGCCCGAGGGGCTGGAGAACCTCGCGATTTCGCCGATCACGCTGAAGCCGCGCCTGCTGGAACTCATCGCGGCCGAGGCCGAACATGCCCGCGCCGGACGCCCGGCCGAGATCTGGGCCAAGATGAACTCGATCATCGAGGCCGACGTGATCGACGCGCTTTATGCCGCCTCCCAGGCCGGGGTGAAGATCAGCCTCGTCGTGCGCGGCATCTGCGGCCTGCGCCCCGGCGTGAAGGGCCTGTCCGAGAACATCCGTGTCAAGTCGATCGTCGGCCGCTTCCTGGAACATTCCCGCATCGTCTGCTTCGGCAATGGCCACGGCCTGCCCGCGAAGAAGGCGCGGGTGTTCTTCTCCTCGGCCGACTGGATGGGGCGCAACCTTTCGCGCCGGGTGGAAACCCTGGTCGAGGCGATGAACCCCACGGTCAAGAACCAGATCCTCAGCCAGATCATGGCCGCCAACCTGGCGGACGAGGCGCAAAGCTGGATCCTTGCGCCCGACGGAACCTATTCCCGCGACCTCGGGCCCGAGGGGGCACGGCTCTTCTCCTGCCACCAGTTCTTCATGGAGAACCCCTCGCTTTCCGGCCGCGGCACCGCCGGGGCGAAGGATGCGCCGCGCCTGATCATGGCGCGCGACGACGAGACCGCAGCGCCCGGCCCGACACGCTAGGAACGGAAGGCGAAAAATTCCGGCGCCGGAATTTTGCCGGAGTTTTCAGAAACTCCGTCCCGTTTCCTTCGCAGGAAACGGCGCCCGAGCCGTTGACCCCGCGCCGGGGGACCGGCACTATCCGCCGGCAAGACCCGGGGGATTCTGACATGGCTGACAACGCGCCCTTGACCGAGGACGACGATGACGGCCCCTTCGGCAGGCCCCTGTTCGACGATCCCTCCGCCCGCGCCCTCTCGCGCGTCGGCGTGATCGACGTCGGCTCGAACTCGGTCCGCCTGGTGGTCTTCGACGGCGCCGCGCGCAGCCCGGCCTATTTCTACAACGAAAAGATCATGTGCGGCCTTGGCAAGAGCCTGGCCGAAACCGGCCGCCTCAACCCCCAGGGCCGCGCCCGTGCGCTGTCGGCGCTGCGCCGCTTCGCGCTTCTGGCCGAGGGGATGCAGGTCCAGCCCCTCACCGTCGTCGCCACCGCCGCCACGCGCGAGGCCAAGGATGGCCCCGAATTCCAGGCCGAGGTCCTGCGCGAGACCGGGCTCAGGCTGCATGTCGTCGATGGCGACGAGGAGGCGCGGCTGTCCGCCCAGGGCGTGCTTCTCGGCTGGCCCGAGGCCCAGGGCATCGTCTGCGACATCGGCGGCAACTCGATGGAACTGGCCCGCATCGGCGAGGGCCGCGTCGGCAAGCGCGTCTCGACCCCGCTCGGCCCGTTCCGCCTGCAACAGATCTCCGACCCCAAGGCGCGCCGGACGCATGTCGCCAAGCTGCTGAAGGCGGCCCGGGCCAGCCTGAAATCCAGCGGCGAGCGGATCTATCTCGTCGGCGGCAGCTGGCGGGTGATCGCGCGGCTGGACATGGAGCGGCGGAACTACCCGCTGACGGTCCTGCACGAATACCGCATGACGCCGCAGGGCCTTGGCGACACGCTGGACTGGCTGGCCGCCGCCGATCTTGCCGCCCTGCGCGGCCGAACCGGCACCAGCCAGGAGCGGATGGAGCTTGTCCCCCTGGCCTGCGAGGTGCTGCGCGAGATTCTCGCCGTATTCAAGCCCACCGAGATCGACGTCTCGGCCTATGGCATCCGCGAGGGCACGCTTTACGAACACATGCCGGAGAAGCTGCGCGCCCGCGATCCGCTGATCGAGGCCGCCCGCATGGCCGAGAAGGGCCAGGCCCGCATCCCCGGCTTCGGCCGCAAGCTTTACGATTTCCTGCTGCCGCTCTTCTCCGGCGCGACGGTGGACCGGCTGCGGCTGGTCAAAGCGGCCTGCCTCCTGCACGACACCACCTGGCGCGCCCATCCCGATTTCCGCGCCGAGGCCTGTTTCGACAACGTGACGCGCGCCAACCTCGGCGGGCTGGACCATGCCGGAAGGGTGTTCCTCGGCCTCGCCCTCCTGCACCGCTACAAGAACAGCCGCTCCGGTTCGCGGCTGGAGCCGATGTTCCGCCTGCTGGCCGAGGATCAGGTCCAGGCGGCCGAGGTGCTGGGCAAGGCGATGCGCTTCGGCGCGATGTTCTCGATCGGCGATCCGGCCCGGGCCGGGCGGCTGAGCTGGCAGCCGAAGAAACGCCTTCTCGGGCTGGAGCTGACCCCGGCCGGCGAGGCCCTGTTCGGCGAGGTCGCGCGCGCGCGCTTCCAGTCGCTTGCCGTCTCGCTGAAGGCCGAGACCCGCGTCACCAGCCTTACGCCGGCGCGCTGATGCTGCGGCTGGATCATCTGGCGGTCTCGGCCCGGTCCCTGGACGAGGGCGTGGCGGCGATCGAGGCGGCGCTTGGCGTGACCATGGCCGGGGGCGGCCAGCATCCCGCCATGGGGACGCACAACCGGCTTCTGTCGCTGGGCGACCTCTATCTCGAGGTCATCGCCGTGGACCCGGCGGCCCCCGCCCCCGGCCGGCCGCGCTGGTTCGACCTCGACCGCTTCACCGGCCCGCCCCGGCTGACGACCTGGATCGCCGCCACCGAAGACAAGGAGGCCGCGCTGGCGGCGGGCCCGCCCGGCTGGGGCGCGCCGATGGCACTGGCGCGGGGCGACTACCGCTGGCAGATGGCCGTCCCGGAGGACGGCCGCCTGCCCTTCGACGGCACCTGCCCCGCGCTCATCCAGTGGCACGGGAGCCTCCACCCCGCCGCCGCCCTGCCCGACCGGGGCCTGCGGCTGAACCGCCTGACCGTGACCCACCCCGAGGCCGCCGCCCTGCGCGCCCGCCTGCGGCTGGAGGACCCGCGCCTCCACTTCGCCGCCGGCCCGCCCGGCCTTGCCGCCGTGATCGACACGCCCGGCGGCCCGGTGGCCCTGCCATGATCCGCCGCGCCACGGCCGGGGATGCCGCCGCCATCGCCGCGCTCTGGAACCCCTGGATCCGCGACACGGCCGTCACCTTCAACCCCTCCGAAAAGACCGCCGCCGAAGTCGAAGGGATGATCGCCGACCGCGACGCGCTGGGACATGCCACCTTCGTCGCTTTCGGGCCGGATCTCCTCGGCTTTGCCAGCTACGCCCAGTTCCGCGGCGGGCGGGGCTATGCGACCTGCATGGAACATTCCGTCATCCTTGCGCCCGAAGCCCGCGGCAAGGGCATCGGCCGGGCGCTGATGGCCGCGGTCCAGGATCATGCCCGCGCCGCCGGGGCGCATCAGCTGATCGCCGGCGTCTCGGCCGAGAACCCCGACGGCATCGCCTTCCACGCCAGCATCGGCTTTGCCGAGATCGCCCGCATCCCCCAGGCCGGCCGCAAGTTCGGCCGCTTCATGGACCTTGTGCTGATGCAGAAATTCCTCTGACAAGCGCCATGCCGCCGGATAGACTGGCCCCATGTCGATCTGGACCCGCATCGCCGACGCGCTTGCCGCCCTCGCCAAGGGAGAGCCGCTCTCCGTCGTCTTCGACCGCCTGCGCGGCGCCCCGGCGCCCGAGCGTTCGGTCGGCTTCACCATCGCCGTCCTCGCGCTTGGCGCCAAGATGGCCAAGGCCGACGGCACCGTGACCCGCGACGAGGTCACTGCCTTCCGCCGCATCTTCTCCTTCCCCGAGGGCGAGGAGGAACACGCCGCCCGCGTCTACAACCTTGCCCGGCAGGACGTGGCGGGCTTCGACGCCTATGCCCGCAAGATCGCGCGGCTGTTCAATCCTGACGGCCACCGGATCTGCGCCGACGACCACCATGTCCTGGTCGACATCCTGGAGGCGCTGTTCCAGATCGCCGTCGCCGACGGCTCCTACCACAGCGGCGAGGATGCCTTCCTGGCCCATGTCGCCGATGAATTCGGCCTGGACGAGGCCTGCTTCCGCATCGTCCGCTCGCGCCTGGTCGAAGGCGCGCCGCGCGATCCCTATGACGTCCTCGGCCTGCCGCGCCATGCCAGCAAGGACCAGGCGCGCAAGGCCTGGCGCGAGCTGGTGCGCGACACCCATCCCGATGTCATGCATTCCCGCGGCGTCCCGCCCGAGGCGATGAAACTGGCCGAGCGCCGGTTGCAGCTGATCAACGAGGCCTGGCGCGAGATCTCGGCGAAGGAGGCCGCATGACCGGCCTGCGCCTGGCCACCTACAATGTCGAATGGTTCAACGCCCTTTTCGACGACCGCGGCCGCCTGCTCGAGGATGGCGAACCCTCGGCCCGCTACAAGACCAGCCGGGCCGAACAGCTTGGCGCGCTGGGGATCGTCTTCAACGCGCTGAACGCCGACGGGATCGTCATCGTCGAGGCCCCGGACACCAACGGCAAGCGTTCCACCATCCGCGCGCTGGAGACCTTCGCCCAGGCCTATGGCCTGCGCACCCGCAAGGCGCTGATCGGCTTTCCTTCCGAGACCGAGCAGGAGATCGCCTTCCTTTACGATCCCGACCGGCTGACCGTGCAGCACGACCCGAAGGGCGCGCCGTCGAACAGCCATGGCTCGCACGACGCCCCGCGCTTCGACACCACCTTCCGCTACGACCTCGACGCCGACAGCATCTCCGAGACCATCCGTTTCTCGAAACCGCCGCTGGAACTGCGGCTGACCACCTCGGGCGGGACGGACCTGCGGCTGATCGGGGTCCATGCCAAGTCGAAGAACCCCTATGGCGCCATCGGCCGCGAGGCGCAGATGCGGCTCTCGATCGAGAACCGCCGCAAGCAGCTGGCGCAGTGCCTCTGGATCCGGCAGCGGGTGGAAAGCCACCTTGCGGCGGGGGAGAGCCTGGTGGTTCTGGGCGATTTCAACGACGGCCCCGGCATCGACGAATTCGAAAAGCTGTTCGGCCATTCCGGGGTCGAGATCGTGCTGGGCACCACGCAGGATCCGAAACTCCGCCTCACCGATCCCCATGCCGCCTTGGCCCTGCAAAGCCGCGTCGGCCTCGCGCCCAGCACCGCACGCTTCTACATGGCGCCCCGGAAATGCTATTTCGAGGCGCTTCTGGATTTCGTCATGGTCTCGCCCGACCTTGCCGCGCGCGGCCCGGACTGGCGGATCTGGCATCCGTTCAACGACCCCGGCGTGGCCTCGGTCCCCGAACTGCGCGAGGCGGTGCTGCAGGCCTCGGACCATTTCCCGGTGACGGTCGATCTGCCGGATGTGATTTGAAATGCGGGTCCCGCGCGCGCATATTGCCCGCATGAGACGTGCCCTGCCCCCTCTCCTTGCCGCCGCCCTCGCCGCCGCACCCGCCTTCGCGCAGGAAACCACCCCCACCCCGACGCCCGGGGAGGATGGTTTCAGCCTGATCGAGGAAGGCGCGAAACTGGTCCTGCGCGGCCTTCTGTCCGAGATGCAGCCCGCGCTCGACGACATGGACCAGGCGATGGACCAGATCGGCCCCGCGCTTGAGGCCTTCGGGGCCGAGGTCGGGCCGAAACTGCGCCAGTTCATTGCGCTGATCGACGATTTCAGCAATTACGACGCGCCGGTGATGCTGCCGAACGGCGACATCCTGATCCGCCGCAACGCCCCCCTGGTGACGCCGACCGAACCCATCCCCGGCCCCAACGGCGAGATCGAGCTTTAGCGACCCCCCGATGCCTCAGGCTGCGGCCCTGGCGATCGCCGCCTTCAGGCCGGCCATCTCCGGTTCCAGCGCCGGTGCCCGGAAACCCAGACGCTCGGCCAGGGCGGCAAAGCGCCAGCGCCAGTCCAGCCGGATCAGCGACTGCCGATGGTTCATTGCGGCCATCTCCGGCGCCCAGCCCGCGACCGCGTCGGCCAGTTGCGCGACGTTGGAACCAAGGTCGATCCGGTCGAAGTCCAGCGTCGCTCCCGGCCAGAAAAGCTCGGCGGCGCCGGCATCCTCGTGCGGCGCAAGCCCGGCCACGATGGCCCCGCAGGCCAGCGCGTCGGTCCAGCGCCCGGTCAGATAGGCCTTCTCCGGATGGGTATAGGGTGCCGGGGCCGCAAGGTTGGAATGCGCGATCAGGAACCTGCTGCGCGCGTAATACTCCATAAGGGCGCGGTGGCTGGCCGAAGGGTCCTGCGGATCATCCGGCGGAAAGGGCGGGCGGCCGGCCGTGAAAGCGCAGTCCTGCCGCCCGGCACAGTTCAAGACTGCGCGCATCGTCATCCCATTCGGTCGGCTGGCGCCCGACCCGCAGGACGTCGAGATCGCGTTCGGCCCGTGCCGAGCCAAGTCCAAGGACATCCGCCCCCCAGCCCAGCCAGAGCGACCGGCCCGGCGCCATTCCCTCGTAAAAGGCCGCTTCGCCCTTCTGCATGTAGGCAACCAGATCGAAATGCGAGAACAGCCGGGACGAGGGGGCCCATTCGGTCCAGAAGCTGTCGACGATCCACAGCGCCCGGAACCGATGCGGCCGGTCGAACCCCGGCAAGGCGACGATCCGCGGAATGTCCTGCGGCCCTCTGGCCAGATAGATCACCCCGTGCCCCGTCCCCTTCCGGGTCCTGAAGATATGCCGCTGCGCCAGGCGCAGGCGCGAGGGCTGCGGCGCTGCGGGCCGTTCCAGCGGCGCGCCGAACAGCCGCGCCATCAGCTGCGCCATGTGGACGATGGGTCCCCAGCCACGGCTGTCGCCGTCGAAGAACACGACTGCGGGTGCCTCGGACGTCCTCTGCTCGCTCTGGTCCATGTCGCGTGATCCATCCGCCTTCGCCCCGCCGGCACGCCGGCGGGGATGGAGTTCGGATTACGCTGCGGCATTTCGCCGCGTCTGTCTACGGTCTGCTAGCCCCGCGCCGCCCGGATCAGGTCCAGGATCTCCTTCGCCGCCGCCGGGATATTGGTTCCCGGCCCGAAGATCGCCTTCACCCCGGCCGCCTTGAGGAACTCATAATCCTGCTGCGGGATCACCCCGCCGCAGATCACCAGGATATCCCCCGCCCCGCGCGCGTTCAGCACCTCGATCAGCTTCGGCGCCAGCGTCTTGTGCCCCGCCGCCTGGCTGGAAATCCCGATCACATGCACATCGTTGTCGATCGCATCCTGCGCCGCCTCCTCGGGCGTCTGGAACAGCGGCCCCACGTCGACGTCGAAGCCGATGTCGGCGAAGGCCGTGGCGATCACCTTCGCGCCCCGGTCGTGCCCGTCCTGCCCCATCTTGACGACCAGCATCCGCGGCCGCCGCCCCTCGGCCTCGGCGAAGGCCTCGACATCCTTCTGGATCTGCTGGAAGCCCTGGTCGCCCTCATAGGCCGCGCCATAGACCCCGGCGAGGGTCTTCACCTCGGCCCGATGCCGCCCGAACACCTTTTCCATCGCGTCCGAAATCTCCCCGACCGAGGCCCGAGCCCGGGCTGCCTCCACCGCCGCTTCCAGAAGGTTGCCGCCTTCCCCCGCCCGCCGCGTCACTTCCGCCAGCGCCGCCTGGCACCGGCCCTCGTCCCGGCCCGCGCGCACCGCCTTCAGCCGCGCCACCTGCGCCTCGCGGACGGCCATGTTGTCGATGTCCAGGATGTCGATCGGGTCTTCCTTGGCCTTGCGATACTTGTTGACCCCCACGATCACCTCCTCGCCGCGGTCGATCATCGCCTGCCGCTTCGCCGCCGATTCCTCGATCCGCAGCTTCGGCATGCCGGAGGCCACCGCCTTGGTCATGCCGCCCATCGCCTCGACTTCCTCGATCAGCTTCCAGGCCTCCTCGGCCAGCCGGGCGGTCAGGCTTTCCACATAATACGAGCCCGCCAGCGGATCGACGACATGGGTGATCCCGGTCTCCTCCTGCAACACCAGCTGGGTGTTCCGGGCAATCCGCGCCGCGAACTCGGTCGGCAGCGCGATCGCCTCGTCCAGCGCGTTGGTGTGCAGGCTTTGCGTGCCGCCCAGAACCGCCGCCATCGCCTCATAGGCGGTGCGGATCACGTTGTTGTAGGGGTCCTGCTCCTGCAAGGACACGCCGGAAGTCTGGCAATGCGTCCGCAGCATCAGGCTTGACGTCTTCTTCGCCCCGAACCCGTCCATGATCCGGTGCCACAGCATCCGCGCGGCGCGCAGCTTTGCGACCTCCATGAAGAAGTTCATCCCGATGGCGAAGAAGAACGACAGCCGCCCGGCGAAGTCGTCGACGTCCATCCCGCGCGCCACGGCCGTCTTCACATATTCCTTGCCGTCCGCCAGGGTGAACGCCAGCTCCTGCACCAGGTTCGCCCCGGCCTCCTGCATGTGATAGCCGGAAATCGAGATCGAGTTGAACTTCGGCATCTCGGCGGAGGTGTATTCGATGATGTCGGCCACGATCCGCATCGAAGGCTCGGGCGGATAGACATAGGTGTTCCGCACCATGAATTCCTTCAGGATGTCGTTCTGGATCGTCCCCGACAGGGCCGAGCGGGGCACCCCCTGTTCCTCTCCGGCCACGATGAAATTCGCCAGGATCGGGATCACCGCCCCGTTCATCGTCATGGAAACGCTGATCTTTTCCAGGGGGATCCCGTCGAACAGGATCTTCATGTCCTCGACCGAGTCGATGGCGACCCCGGCCTTGCCGACATCCCCCACCACGCGGGGATGGTCGCTGTCATAGCCCCGGTGCGTCGCCAGGTCGAAGGCGACCGAGACGCCCTGCTGCCCCGCCGCCAGCGCCTTGCGATAGAAGGCATTCGACTCCTCGGCGGTCGAGAAGCCGGCATATTGCCGGATCGTCCAGGGCCGCCCGGCATACATCGTCGCCCGGACGCCGCGCGTGAACGGGGCCACGCCCGGCAGTTCCCCCAGCTGCGGCAGGTCCGCCGTATCCGCCGCCGTATACAGCGGCTTGACCGTGATCCCCTCCAGGGTCTGCCAGTTCAGGCTGTCGGGCGATGCCCCCTTCAGCTCCTTCGACGCCAGGGCCGCCCAGGCCTTCAGATCATCCGTCATCTCTCACCCCAAAGCCTTTAGATTTCGCCCGAATGCCCCTATATCCGGGACAAAGAGAGGCCCCATGCGACCCCTGCACATTGCTGTATTTGCTGCCCTTCTGCCGCTGGCCGCCCCGGCCCAGGAGACCCCGCCCTTCGGCCCGCTGCCCGCGGCCGAGGTCGTTCTGGCCGACCAGCTCTACCTCAAGCGCCCGATCGTGGTCTTTGCCGACAGCCCCAACGATCCCAGCTACACCCGCCAGATGGAGCTTCTCGCTCGATCCTACCCCGAGCTTGAGGAGCGCGACGTGATCCTCGTCACCGACACCGACCCCGAGGCGCGCAGCGAATGGCGCCAGAAACTGCGCCCGCGCGGCTTTTCGCTGGTGATCATGGACAAGGACCTGCGCCCGGTGATCCGCAAGCCCCTGCCCTGGGATGTGCGCGAGATCACGCATGCCATCGACAAGCTGCCCCTGCGCCGGCAGGAAATTCTGGAGAGGAATCCGGCCGGACGCTGAGGCGGAACCGATTTCCGAACGGAAATCGACACGGAATTCGTTCGAATTCCGCCGTCGCGCCATCATTCGAACTCCAGGATCACGTCGTCGACCTTCAGGCTCGCGCCCGGGGCCGCCTTCACCGCCTTGACCACGCCCTTCTTCTCGGCCTTGAGGATGTTCTCCATCTTCATCGCCTCGACCGTCGCCAGCGCCTGGCCCTCCTGCACCTCGTCGCCGACGCCGACATTGATCTTCACGATCAGGCCCGGCATCGGGCAGAGCAGGTATTTCGACGTGTCCGGCGGCGCCTTTTCCAGCATCAGACCGGCCAGGGCATGCTGGCGCGGGGTGCGGACATGGACCTTCAGCTCGGCCCCGCGCAGGCGCATCCGGAAGCCCATCGGGATCTTCGCCACCTTGATCACCACCGGCTCGTCGCCGACATGCAGCCGGGCAAGCGGCTGGCCCGGCGTCCAGTCGCTGGTCACACGCAGTTCGGTCCCGTCGTCGAAGACCACCGTCGAGCCCTCGGGATCGGCGGCCACCTTGACCGGGAAGGCCACGCCCTGCGCCGTCACCACCCAGTCGTCGCCGACCCGGCGGGTGTGGTTGTCCATCGTGCCGGAAATCCGCGTCCGCCGGATCTCCGCCACCCGGTTCATCGCCGCCGCCGCCGCCGCGACACGGCGCAGCGTGGGCTGGTCCAGCCTGGCGCCCTGGAAGCCCTCGGGATATTCCTCGGCGATGAAGGCCGTGGTGATGTTGCCCGCGACAAAGCGCGGATGGTCCATCACCGCGCCGACGAAGGGAAGGTTGTGGCCGATGCCTTCCACCTCGAACGTGTCCAGCGCCAGCCGCATCTCCTCGATCGCGTCCGCCCGGGTCGGCCCCCAGGTGCAGAGCTTGGCGATCATCGGGTCGTAGAACATGCTGATCTCGCCACCCTCGTAGACACCGGTATCGTTGCGCACGATCCCGCCGCGCTCGGTCTTGCCCTCGACCGGCGGCCGGTAGCGGGTGAGCCGCCCGATGGAGGGCAGGAAGTTCCGGTACGGATCCTCGGCGTAAAGCCGGCTTTCCATCGCCCAGCCGTGGATCTTCAGGTCTTCCTGCCTGAACGGCAGGGGTTCGCCATTCGCCACGCGGATCATCTGTTCCACCAGATCGACGCCGGTGATCAGTTCCGTCACCGGATGCTCGACCTGCAAACGGGTGTTCATTTCAAGGAAATAGAAGTTGCGGCTGCCATCGACGATGAACTCCACCGTCCCGGCGCTGGTATAGCCCACCGCCTTGGCCAGGGCGCAGGCCTGTTCGCCCATCGCCTTCCGCGTCGCCTCGTCCAGGAAGGGGCTGGGGGCCTCCTCGATCACCTTCTGGTTCCGGCGCTGGATGGAGCATTCGCGCTCGTGCAGGTAGACGCAGTTGCCATGCTTGTCGGCCAGCACCTGAATCTCGATGTGGCGCGGCTGGGTCACGAACTTCTCGATGAAGATCCGGTCGTCGCCGAAGCTGGCCGCCGCCTCGTTCTTCGAGGACTGGAAGCCCTCCGCCGCCTCGGCGTCGTTCCAGGCGATCCGCATCCCCTTGCCGCCGCCGCCGGCGCTGGCCTTGATCATCACCGGATAGCCGATCTCGCGGCTGATCTTCACCGCCTCCTCGGCATCGGCGATCAGGCCCATGTAGCCGGGGACCGTGCTGACCCCCGCTTCCTGGGCGATCTTCTTCGAGGTGATCTTGTCGCCCATGGCTTCGATGGCGGGCGACGGCGGGCCGACGAACACCACACCTTCCGCCTCCAGCGCCGCCGCGAAGGCGCGGTTTTCCGACAGGAAGCCATAGCCCGGATGCACCGCCTGCGCGCCCGTCGCCTTGATCGCCGCCATGATCTTGTCGATCACGATATAGGACTGCGCCGCCGGGGACGGGCCGATATGCACCGCCTCGTCCGCCATCCGCACGTGCAAGGCATTGCGGTCGGCGTCGGAATAGACCGCGACCGTCTTGATCCCCATCTTCCGTGCCGTCTTGATCACGCGGCAGGCGATCTCGCCCCGGTTGGCGATCAGGATCTTGTCAAACATCGGCTCCCCCTTGAGACGCAAAAAGCAAAGGACCACCCGGGCGGTCGGCCCGGATGGTCCTGCGTGGTTGGTGTGCCCGCCCGGAGGCGGCTAGATCAGTAGCCCGAGTTGCAGGGCGGCAAGCCCAGCTCGATGCCGCAGGTTGCGACGCCGGCCAGACCGCCAAGGGCCGCGCCCGCGACCATGTTCTCGTCCAGGGCATCGGCGACCAGCGCGCCCGCGGCGGCGCCGGCAAGACCGCGCGACGCGGGATCCTGCATGCAGCCGGCCAGCGGCATGGAGAGCATGGCGAAAAGGACAAGGGACTTGCGCATGTGGAACTGCCTCGTTTGCGTGTTGTTGTTGCGCGAGATTCTACCGCAACGCCACGGATTGCAAAGCGGTTTCTGGCCCATCCGGAGCCGTCGGCAAAAGACCGCCCCACCGGGACCAGCCGCGCCTGGAATGGGCCCCGGGCCATCACGCCTCGTCGTCCTCGTCCCAGTCGTCGTGCAGCGCGGCGGGGGCGTCCGGGGCAAAGACCTCGGGGAAAGCCGCCTCGGCCCGCTTCGCGTCGATCTTCAGCAGCGCCTCGTACGAGCAGGGGTCGAACGGATCCTCGGCCGCCACCACCTCGCGCCCGAACAGCCACGACAGCCGCCCCGCGTCCAGATTGCCGCGCTCGAAGGGCTCCTCGCCGAAATATTGCCAGAGCGCGGCCATGAAGGCGCTGTCGGCCGCCCGGTCCAGGTTCTTGCGGTCCTTGAACCGCTCGCGCCGGATCAGCCGGGTCGCGCCTTCCTTCACATTGGCGCGGCGGATGGTGAACTGGAAATCGGTTCCCGGCATCCGGCCGGGAAAGCCGCGGTGCTTCAGCATCTGACTTCACTCCTGTCTGCGATTGCAGCGGCACGAATAGTCGAAAGCGAAGCGGTCGCCCATAGGCGCAATGGCGCGGCGATGTCGAGGGAGGTGCGCCAGCCGGCGCGCGGGTCATCGACCCGGGGGCGAGCAGGCCCGGTCAGCGGATGCCGACGGGCCCGCTCCGGAAAGTCACTTGTACTTGCCGGTGTAGGTCGGCTCGACGGTGACCGGCTCGACCACTGCGACTTCTTCTTTTTTCGCGCAAGCAGCCATAGCGGCAAACATGGCAACGACCAGAACGATACGTCCGCTCTTCGACATCCTCTACTCCATCCTTTTTGAGATGCACGAGGGCAATCTGCACCCGGCATCAGTTTGTTGACTTCGGCCGATTTGGCGCGGCCTGGCGGCACCATACCCGAACGGGTAGAGGAATGACACGCCAGCCGAACCAAGTTCCCGGCCTGTGGCGTTCCTACATCAGCCCCGTGGGCAAGACCAGCCGGAATTACAAGATTTTGCGCCCGCATCAGAATTGCTCCCAGATGCAGGTGCCCGTGCCGATCGCATAGCTTTCGAAGAACTGCACCACATCCGGCGCGGTCTGGCCGAACGGCAGGTTCTTGCCGGAAAACGAGATGATGATCTGCCGCGGCGCGGGCACCATCCCCTCGGTCCGCGGCAGCGCATAGCCGTCACACAGGGCCTGCATGTCCACCGCCGCGGCCTCGGCCTCGTCCGGGGTCAGGCCCGGAGCGAGGAAGCGGAAGCGCGCCGCGGCGCCCTCGGTCCCCGGCGCGTTGGTCACCACCTCGATCAGCGACAAGGCGCGGCCCGAGGGGACCGGGATCCCCTCGCCGTCCTCCTGGCAGGCGGAGAGCCCCGCCAGGACCGGCAGCGCAAGCAGGGCGAGGATGCGGCGTGCCATCGGCTTACAGCGGGATGTTGTCGTGCTTCTTCCACGGGTTGGCCAGCTTCTTCGTCCGCAAGGCGGCGAAGGCGCGGGCCACCCGGCGGCGGGTGGAATGGGGCATGATCACCTCGTCGATGAAGCCCTTTTCCGCCGCCACGAAGGGGTTGGCGAAGCGGCCCTCATAATCCTTCACCCGCTGCGCGATCTTCTCGGGCTCGCCCAGTTCGGACCGATACAGGATCTCGACCGCGCCCTTGGCCCCCATTACCGCGACCTCGGCCGTGGGCCAGGCATAGTTGAAATCGCCACGCAGATGCTTCGACGACATCACCACATAGGCTCCGCCATAGGTCTTGCGGGTCAGCACCGTCACTTTCGGCACCGTCGCCTCGGCATAGGCGAACAGCAGCTTCGCGCCGTGCTTGATCACGCCGCCATATTCCTGCCCCGTCCCCGGCAGGAAGCCCGGCACGTCCACCAGCGTCAACAGCGGGATCTCGAACGCGTCGCAAAAGCGCACGAACCGCGCGGCCTTGCGGCTGCTGTCGATATCCAGGCACCCCGCCAGCACCATCGGCTGGTTCGCGACCACGCCGACCGACTGCCCCTCGATCCGGATGAAGCCGGTGATGATGTTGGCCGCGAAATCCTTCTGCAACTCCAGGAAATCGCCCTCGTCGGCGATCTTCAGGATCAGTTCCTTCATGTCGTAGGGCTGGTTCGGATTGTCCGGGACCAGACTGTCGAGGCTCATCTCGACCCGGGCCGGATCGTCGAAGAAGGGCCGCACCGGCGCCTTCTCGCGGTTGTTGAGCGGCAGGAAGTCGATCAGCCGCCGCGTCTCGGCCAGGGCCTCGACATCGTTCTCATAGGCCCCGTCGGCGACCGAGGATTTCTTCGTATGTGTGCCCGCCCCGCCCAGTTCCTCGGCGGTGACCTGCTCGTTGGTCACCGTCTTGACCACATCCGGGCCGGTCACGAACATGTAGCTGGAATCCTTCACCATGAAGATGAAGTCGGTCATCGCCGGCGAATAGACCGCGCCGCCCGCACAGGGCCCCATGATCAGGGAAATCTGCGGCACCACGCCAGAGGCCAGCACGTTGCGCTGGAAGACCTCGCCATAGGCCGCGAGCGACCCCACGCCCTCCTGGATCCGCGCGCCGCCCGAATCGTTGATCCCGATCACCGGCGCGCCGTTCTGGATCGCCATGTCCATGATCTTGCAGATCTTCGCGCCATGGGTTTCCGAGACCGAGCCGCCGAAGACGGTGAAATCCTGGGCAAAGACATAGACCATGCGGCCATTGACCGTGCCCCAGCCGGTGACCACCCCGTCGCCCGGCGGCCGCTCGCCGTCCATGCCGAAGTCGTTGCAGCGATGGGCGACGAACATGTCGAATTCCTCGAACGAGCCTTCGTCCAGCAGAAGCTCGATCCGTTCGCGCGCGGTCAGCTTGCCCTTGGCATGCTGCGCCGCGACCCGCTTCTCGCCGCCGCCCGCCCGGGCCACGGCCCGCCGCGCTTCCAACTCGTCAAGGATATCCTTCATCTCTTCCCCCCGGCCCGATGGCAGCGCCAATCTACATGAGGCCGGACATTGCGAAAGCGCGAATGCGAAAATTTGCAAAGCGATTTGAAGGATGCCGCATCAAATCGCAAAGTTGCGAATCTGCCCGCCGTGCCCGCAGCCCTGCCGCACGGAAAAGCCCCTCCGGTCCGTAACCCTTGCGGTCGGCGGGTTCCGTCAGGCCGCCGCCGCGACCGTGGCATCCCGGCTTTGGCGATCGGCTCCGCCCGAACGCAGCCGGCACGCCTGAAACCTTAACCCCAGGTTAACGCCCGCGGCCAACCCGTTGATTCCGCTGGTCCCGCAGATCTGTCCACAGTGGACGCTCAATCCCCCGTCGCGGCCTTCTTCTTCGGGGCGGCCTTTTTCGCCGGGGCTTTCCTCTCGCCCGCAGCAGCCTTCTTCGCCGGGGCCTTCTTCGGAGCCGCCGTCTTCGAAGCCGCCGCCTTCCTTGCCGGAGCCTTCTTCTTCGCCCCCGCCTTCCCCGCCTTCTCGGCGATCAGGACCAGCGCCTCTTCCAGCGTGACCGCCTCGGGCTCCACCCCCTTGGGCAGGGTCGCGTTGACCTTTTCCCACTTCACATAGGGCCCGTATTTCCCCGGCATCACCTGGACCTCGCCCCCGTCGGGATGCGGCCCCAGCACCCTGAGCGGCCCCACCGCCGCCCCCCGGCCCCGGCCCCGCGCGGCCTTCTGGGCCAAGACCTCGACCGCGCGGTTCATCCCGATCGAGAACACCTCCTCGACCTCCGGCAGGTTCGCATAGACCGAGCCATGCTTCACATAGGGCCCGAACCGCCCGATCCCGGCCTCGACCAGCACGCCGTCCTCGGGATGCACCCCCACCTCGCGCGGCAGCGACAGAAGCTGGAGCGCCCGCTCCAGCGTCAGGCTGTCCGGCGTCCAGCCCTTCGGCAGGCTCGCCCGGTCCGGTTTCGGCTGCGCCTCGCTCGCCTCGCCCCGCTGGACATAGGGCCCGAAACGGCCCGCCCGAAGGCTGATCTCCAGCCCGTTCTCGTCCTGCCCCAGCACCCGCCCGTCCGAGGCGACGCTCTCCGCATCCCCCGCCAAGGGCCTGGTATAGCGGCACTCCGGGTAGTTGCCGCAGCCGATGAAAGCCCCGCCCGAGCGCGCAGTCTTCAGGTGCAGCCGCCCGGTGCCGCAGGTCGGACAGACGCGCGGGTCGCCGCCATCGGCGCGCGGCGGGTAGAGGTGGGGGGCGAGGAACTCGTCCAGCTTCTCCAGCACCTCGCCGATCCTGAGGTCCGCCGTCTCGGCAATCGCCGCCGAGAAATCGCGCCAGAAGCGGGCCAGAACGTCCTTGTAGTCGCGGTCCCCGGCCGAGACGTCGTCCAGCTCCGCCTCCAGATCGGCGGTGAAATCATATTCCACATACCGCTTGAAGAAGTTCGCGAGGAAGGCCGTCACCAGCCGCCCCTTGTCCTCGGGGAACAGGCGGTTCTTGTCCTTCCGCACATATTCACGGTCGACGATCGTGGTCAGGATCGAGGCATAAGTCGAGGGCCGGCCGATCCCCAGTTCTTCCATCCGCTTGACCAGCGTCGCCTCGGTATAACGCGGCGGCGGCTGGGTGAAATGCTGGTCGGGGGTGACGGCACCCTTGGCCAGCGCCTCGCCCTGCATCACCTGCGGCAGGCGGCCTTCCTCGTCGTCCTCGTCATCGCGGCCCTGGTCGTAGACCTTGAGATAGCCGTCGAACAGCACCACCTGCCCGTTGGCCCGGAAGCCCACTTCCCCATCCGGCGAGACGACGTCGACCGCCGTCCGCTCCAGCCGCGCGGCGGCCATCTGGCTGCTGATCGTGCGTTTCCAGATCAGGTCGTAAAGCTTGCGCTGGTCGTCCTCGACCCGGATCTTCTCCGGCCCGAGACCCATGTCGGTCGGCCGGATGCATTCATGCGCTTCCTGAGCATTCTTGGCCTTGTTCTTGTACATGCGGGGAGAATCCGGAACGTACTCCGCCCCGAACCGGCGCTTGATCTCGTCGCGCGCGGCCATCACGGCCTCAGGGGCCATGTCGATGCCGTCGGTCCGCATGTAGGTGATATACCCCGCCTCATAGAGGCGCTGCGCGGCGTTCATGCACTGTTTCGCGCCCATGCCGTATTTGCGGCTGGCCTCCTGCTGGAGGGTGGAGGTCATGAAGGGCGGCCAGGGGTTGCGGGTCGCGGGCTTGGATTCGACCGCCGCCACCTTGAAATCGCGGTGTGTCGCGGCCTGGACGGCAAGCTCGGCGGCGGTGGCGGTGGGGATGTCGAACTTCGCCAGCTTCCTGCCGCCGAGGGTGACCATCCCGGCCTCGAACTCTTGCCCGCGGGGGGTGCGGAAGACGGCTTTCACCGTCCAGTATTCCTGGGCCTTGAAGGCCTCGATCTCCATCTCGCGCTCGACGATGAGGCGCAGGCAGACCGATTGCACCCGGCCCGCCGACTTGGCCCCCGGCAGCTTGCGCCAGAGGACCGGCGAGAGGGTGAAGCCCACCAGATAGTCCAGCGCGCGGCGGGCGAGATAGGCCTCGACCAGCGCCTGGTCGACCTCGCGCGGTTCCTTCATCGCCTTGGTCACAGCGTCCTTGGTGATCGCGTTGAAGGTGACGCGGGCGACCTTTTTCCCTTTCTTGATCGAGCTTTGCAGGGCTTCCTTCAGGTGCCAGCTGATCGCCTCGCCCTCGCGGTCGGGGTCGGTGGCGAGGATCAGGGTGTCGTCGGTCTTCAGCGCCTCGGCGATGGCGCGGACGTGTTTCTTCGATTCGGGCGCGACTTCCCAGAGCATCTCGAACCCGTGTTCGGGATCGACGGAGCCATCCTTGGCGGGCAGGTCGCGGACATGGCCGTAGGAGGCCAGCACGGTGAAGTCCGGGCCGAGATATTTGTTGATTGTCTTGGCCTTGGCCGGGGATTCGACGACGACGACTGGCATGATTTCCCGAACTCCGACGGCCTTGCGAATGGCGCGGCAACATGTGGGAGAAGCGGCGGCAATGTCAACCGGCGGCGCAGCCTGTCGCGGTCACGCATCGGCCAGGCCCGGTTTCGGTGTGGACGCCCGGGTCCGTCAGTCGATCCGCGAGAGCAGGCCGCCCGGTTGGCGCGCGATGCGGCCATCCAGTTCAAGATTGAGGAGTTCGGGCGCGAGTTCGGCGGGGCTGAGCCTCAGGTCGCGGACCAGCTGATCCTCGGCCAGGGGGCTGGGCCCGAGGCGCGACAGGATCATCGAATGGAGGAGCGCCACATCCTTCAGCGGACGCTGCGGAGCCTGGGGGCCGGGCAGCGGCGGCTGGGCCGGCAGGCGCAGCTCCGGCTCGGCCAGAGTTGGGGTCCCCAGCGCCTCGGCCACGTCGGCGGGTCCACGGACCAGAAGCGCGCCGTCGCGGATCAGCATGTTGCAGCCCGAGGCGCGGGCGTCGAAGGGATGGCCGGGGACCGCCATCACCTCGCGCCCGTAGTCGAGCGCGGCTTTCGCGGTGATCAGGCTGCCGGATCTGGCCGCCGCCTCGACCACCACCACGGCGCGGCCAAGGCCCGCGACGATGCGGTTGCGCAGCGGGAAATGCCGGGCCTGGGGGACAAGGCCGGGGGGATGTTCGCTGATCCGGCAGCCCATCGCGGCGATGCGGGTGGCCAGGGCGGTATTCTCGGGCGGATAGATCACGTCGATCCCGCCGGCCATCACGGCGATCGTGCGCCCCTCGCCCTCCAGCGCCGCCTCATGCGCGGCGGCGTCGATGCCGCGCGCAAGGCCCGAGACCACGGCAAAGCCCGCCTCGGAGAGCCCCTGCCCCAGGCGGCGCGCCATGCGCAGGCCCAGCGACGAGGCATTGCGCGCACCGACCATCGCGACCGAAGGGCGGTGGAGATGCGCCAGGTCGCCAAGCGTCCAGAGGACCGGGGGCGCGTCCGGCAGGTCCGCCAGCGCGGCGGGATAATCGGCATCGCCATGCACCAGAAGCCGCGCACCAAGCGCCCGCCCATGCTTCAGTTCGGCCTGGACGACGCCCAGGGGGCAGACCTCATACTCCGCTACCCCCGCTGCCCTGGCGATGCCGGGCAAGGCGGCAAGTGCGGCTTGGGCGGAGTCGTGCTCGGCCATGAGGCGGTGGAAGGTCACCGCCCCCACCCGGCGGGAGCGGACGAGGCGGAGCCGGTCCAGACGGTCATCCTCCGTCCGGGGAATGGGGTGTGGGGTGGAAAGCTGCCCGTCCGGCATGATGGCCCTCGCCTCGTTCGCGATTCGGAGCCTGCACCCGGCAGGGTTAACGACTGCTTAAATTCTTGGATCCCCGAGGGGAGGATTGAACCCGGCGCGGATATTTGATCAAATAGCGCAAAGCCCGAGGTCGAGTCTGGCCGCCGGGGTCGCCTTCATGTCTCTGGGAGCAAGACCATGCTGAACGCCGAAGTTGCCAAGCGCCGCGACGAAGCCATCTCGCGCGGGGTGGGGATGATGACGCAGATCTACGCCGACCGGGCGTTGAACTCGGAAATCTGGGATATCGAGGGCAATCGCTATATCGACTTCGCCGCCGGGATCGCGGTGGTGAACACCGGACATTGCCACCCGAAGGTGATGGCGGCGGTGGCGAACCAGATGGCGAAGTTCACCCATACCTGCCACCAGGTGATGCCCTACGAGAACTACATCCGCCTGGCCGAGCGGCTGAACGAGAAGGTGCCGGGCGATTTCCGCAAGAAGACGATCTTCGTCACCACCGGCGCGGAAGCCTGCGAGAATGCGATCAAGATCGCCCGCATCGCCACGGGGCGCAACGCCGTCATCGCCTTCGGCGGCGGCTTCCACGGCCGGACCTTCATGGGCATGTCGCTGACCGGCAAGGTCGAGCCCTACAAGAAGGGCTTCGGCGCGATGATGCCCGATGTCTTCCACGTTCCCTTCCCGATGGAGCCGCATGGCATCTCGACCAAGGATGCGATGGCGGGGATCGAGAAGCTGTTCAAGGCCGACCTCGACCCGGCCCGCGTCGCCGCGATCATCTTCGAGCCGGTGCAGGGCGAGGGCGGCTTCTATCCGGCCCCGACCGATCTGGTGAAGGCGATCCGGGCGCTGTGCGACAAGCATGGCATCGTGATGATCGCGGACGAGGTGCAGACCGGCTTTGCCCGGACCGGCAACCTGTTCGCGATGGAGATGCATGGCGTCGCGGCCGACCTGACCACCATGGCCAAGGGTCTTGCGGGCGGGCTGCCGTTGGCGGCGGTGACCGGCAAGGCCGAGCTGATGGATGCGGCCAATCCCGGCGGTCTGGGCGGCACCTATGCCGGGAACCCCTTGGGGATCGCGGCGGCGAATGCGGTGCTTGACGTGATCGAGGAGGAAGACCTCTGCGCCCGCGCGAACGAGCTGGGCAGCCGGTTGAAGCAGCGGCTGGAAGCCCTGCGCGCCACCACGCCGGAAATCGTCGACATCCGCGGTCCCGGCTTCATGGTCGCGGTCGAGTTCGGCAATGCCACCACAAAGGAACCCGACGCGGGCTTCACCGGCCGGGTCCGGCTTGAGGCGCAGAAGCGCGGGCTGATCCTGCTGACCTGCGGCGTCTACGGCAACGTCGTGCGCTTCCTGGCCCCGATCACCATTCCCGACGCGCATTTCGCCGAGGCGATGGAGATCCTCGAGGCCTCGGTCGCCGCTGCCCGCCAGGGGTGACGGGTGAAATACCTTGGCGAGACGGCCAGGGCGGGCGGCCATGACACCATGGCCGCGATCAACGACCTGGCGGCAAGGGGCGGACCTTCCCCCTGGCGCCAGGCGCTGCACATCCTCTGGCTTGCCCTGTCCGGCAGCGGAGTGCGGCCCGAGGAATATTTCACCTATGCCCTATGGCGCAAGGATCGGGGGCGGGCCTTCCTGAAGGGCTTCCTGCCGAACCACCGCAAGCGGGCCTTCAACGCCTCGCTCCTGATGCCCGACCGGGGGCTGGCCGAGGCGGTGATGAACGACAAGCTGGCGACCGAGGCGCTGCTTCTGGCGCGTGGCCTGCCCGTCTCGCGCAGCCGCGCGGTCTGGCAACCGCCGGGCGCGGCGGCGCTGCCCGAGTTGCCGGGGCTGAAGGTGCTGGAAAGCCCCGCCGCGCTGGAGGGCTTTCTCTCCGACCCGGCCAACCTGCCCACCTTCGGCAAGCCGCGCGCCGACAGCTTTGCCCGTGGCGCGACGGTGATCGCGGGTCTTGCAGCGCCCGGCAGCCTGCGCTTCCTGACCGGGGCAACCGCGCCGGTGCGGGCGCTGGCGGCCGAGATCGCGCAGGATTGGGGCGCGGGCTATCTGTTCCAGGATTTCTACCAATGCGCCGGTTCGATCCGCAGCCACACCGGGCAGGCCATGGCCTCGGTGCGGATCGTGACGCTGTGGACCGCGCGCGGGATCGAGCCCTGGTATGCCGTGATCCGCCTGCCCGCGCGGACGGCCATGCATGACGGCGACGCCCACGACCTGCGGATCTGGGGGCTGATCGAGCTGGAAACCGGCCGGATCGCCAGGCTGCGCAACCTGCGCGACCCGCTGACCCCCGACCTGACGCATGGCCATGACCCCGACAGGCCGTTCCTGGGCACCACCCTGCCCGACTGGCCCCGCGCGGTCGAGATCTGCCGCGAGGGGCATCTTGCCTTCCCCGGCCATGGCCTCATCGGCTGGGATGTGTTCCTGACCGAGGCCGGTCCGCTTCTGAACGAGGCGAACGTGACGCCCGGACACCTTTATCAGGTCGCGGCGCAGCGGCCGCTGCTGAACCCCGAACTGCGCCCGGCCTACGAGCGCGCGCGGGCCTTTGCCCGCCTGCACGGTGGCGGCGCGGACCGCTTCTGACATCGGACCGGCGGAAAATCGCGGATAGACTCGACCGGGGGAACTTGGCCCCACGGCACACGTTATAGTGCCGACAAATCAGCTCTCGGAGGCTCACATGACCCGATTCCTTATCGTCCTTACCGCCCTTCCCCTGGCCCTCGCCGCCTGCACCCCGGCCGAGCAGAATGCGGCGATCGGCACCTTGGGCGGGGCGGCCGTCGGCGCCGCCGTCTCGTCGGACGACGACCGCGAGAAGGGCGCCGCGATCGGCGCCGTGGTCGGCCTCGTCGGCTCGCAACTGATCGGGCCGGCCCAGAAGAGCGGCGACTGCTACTACCGCGACCAGTACGGCCGCCGGTTCATCGCCCCCTGCTGATGACGGACCTGCCCCCGCGTCCCGCGATGCGGGGGCACCACCTTCCCTCTCCGGCAGCCAATGGCTAAAAGGGCGCGTCCCTTTGCGAAAGGCCGCCGATGCCCGACCCCGCACCTTCCGGCATCCGGCTTGACCAGGCCACGGTCAGGCTTGGCGGGCGTGTCGTGCTGGACGGGCTGAGCCTGTCCCTTTGTGAACAGCGCATCGGCATCCTGGGCCGCAACGGCTCGGGCAAGACCACGCTCTTGCGGCTGATCGCCGGGCTGATCGCCCCCGATCAGGGCCGCGTCACGGTCGAGGGCGCGGATCCCTTCGCCGACCGCAAGGCCGCGCTTTGCAATCTCGGCATCCTGTTCCAGAACCCCGACCACCAGATCCTGTTCCCCACCGTCGAGGAGGAACTGGCCTTCGGACTGGTCCAGCAAGGCCTGCCGCAGCGCGAGGCCCTGGCCCGCACCCATGACCTTCTGGCCAGAGAGGGCCGCAGCCATTGGGCGCAGGCCCCGGTCTCGACCCTGAGCCAGGGCCAGCGGCATTACCTCTGCCTGCTGGCGGTCCTGATGATGCAGCCCCGGACGATCCTGCTGGACGAGCCCTTTGCCGGCCTGGACCTGCCGACCCAGGCGCGACTGTCCCGCCGTCTGGCCGCCCTGCCGCAACGGCTGGTGACCATCACCCATGACCCGGCGGCGCTGGAGGGGGCGGACCGGGTGGTGTGGCTCGAGGCCGGACGGATCGCGCTGGACGGCCCGCCCGCCGAGGTGCTGCCCGCCTTCACCGCCGAGATGGAACGGATCGGAGCCTGCGATGCTGACGCTGACCTCGCCGGTTGAGACCTGGGCGCACCGCCTGCCTGCGGGGCTGAAGCTGGGATTGCTGGCGCTGGCGACGACGGGGCTGTTCACGCTGGACCGGCCGCTCTGGCTGGCCGCAGCGGCCCTGGCCGTGGCCGGGCTTTACGCCAGCGCCGGGGGCCGCTTTGCCCTGGCCGGCCTGCGATTGCTGCGCCCGCTCTGGCCCTTCCTCGTCGTCGTCGGCCTCTGGCACCTATGGACTGGGGCATGGCAGGCCGGGGGCGTGATCCTGTTGCGCATGGTGGCGGCCGTGGCGCTGGCGAATTTCGTCACCATGACCACCCGGCTGTCCGACATGATCGCCACGGTGCAACGCATCGCCCGGCCGCTGGCGGTCACGGGCCTGTCGCCCCGCCGCCTGGCCCTGGCCATGGCGCTGGTCGTCCGCTTCATTCCGGTGATGCTGGAGCGGATGGAGCAGATCAAGCAAAGCTGGCGCGCGCGCTCGCCGCGATCGCCGCGCTGGCGGGTGCTGGTGCCCGCGACGCTGGCCGCCCTCGACGACGCCGACCGCGCGGCCGAGGCCTTGCGGGCCCGGGGCGGGGCTGGTTAATAGGCTGACGCAACCCGGAGACGAAGATGGAACGCAACCTCACCCATATCGCCCTCTTCGCCGCGCTGATCGCGGTTTTGGGGCTGGTCCCGAAGATCGACCTTGCCGCCGGGGTGCCGATCACCGCGCAATCGCTGGGCATCATGCTGTGCGGTACGGTCCTTGGCGCGCGCCGGGGTGCGCTGGCGGTGCTGCTGTTCCTGGCCCTCGTCGCGGCCGGCCTGCCGCTGCTGTCGGGCGGGCGCGGCGGCCTGGGGGTCTTTGCCGGGCCTTCGGTCGGCTATCTGGTGGGCTTCCCCGTCGCCGCCTTCGTCACCGGCTGGCTGATGGAGCGCACGACGCTTTCCACGGGCCTCGCGGCGGGCGCGGCCTCGGTCATCGGGGGGATCGGGGTGCTTTACGTCTTCGGCATCGGCGGCATGGCGCTGATGCTGGGCGTCACGCCGACCGAAGCCGCCTTCCTGGGCATGGCCTTCCTGCCGGGCGACATCGTCAAGGCCGTCCTCGCGGGGATGGTGACGCAAAGCCTGGCGCGGATGCGTCCGGCCTCGCTTCTGTCACGCGCCTGAGGCTTCGACCAGCAGCGCCGTCCCGATCCCGCCTGCCGCCGCGATGGCGGTAAGGCCCCGGCCTGACTTCAGCCCGTGGAACAGCCGGACGGCAAGCACCGCGCCCGAGGCGCCGACGGGATGGCCACGCGCCAGCCCGCCGCCGCCGGGGTTGACCACGGCAGGGTCCAGCCCCGCGCCCTCGACCACCGCGATGGCCTGCACCGCATAGGCCTCCATCACCTCGGCCATCTGCAAGGCTTCGCCATGCCAGATCGCCCTGATCGCCGCGACCGGGGCCAGGCCCGGCTCCATCGGATCGCCGCCGAGGGTCGCCCCGGCCAGAAGCGCCAGCCCCCTGCTCTGCGCCAGCCGGTCCGAGACCACCAGGCAGACCGCCGCCGCATCCGCCGCCACCGCCGCCGTGGCCGCCGTGACGCTGCCATGCACCACGGGCGCGCGGGCGAGGAGGCGGGGCGACAGTTGGCGGGGAAAGGCATCGCGCGTGACGCCGATCAGCGGGACGATCTCGGCGGTGTCCAGCGCCAGCGCCCTGGCATGGCTTTCCACCGCCCAGCCCTCCTGCCGCGCGCGGCTGATCCCCAGCCGCCCGGCCAGCCGGTCGGCCGCCTCGGCCATGTCCGGGTCGCGCTCAGGCCAGGGGGTGAAGGGGGCCTGCTCATAGGGGATCGGCGGGCCGCCCCCGGGGTCGGGCGCAAGGCGCAGGGGGCGGCGGGAGTAGCTTTCGACGCCGCCCGCCAGCACCGCCTCGGCCGCGCCCGAATCGACCAGCGCCCGGGCCAGCAGGATCGCGTCCAGCCCGCCCGCGCATTGCCGGTCGATGCTCAGCCCGGCCACATGCGGGAGCCCCGCCGCTAGCGCCACCCGCCGCGCCGGATTGCCGCCTGCGCCAAGCGCGTTGGACAGGATCACCTCATCCACCTGCCCCGGCGCGATCCCGGCATCGGCCAGCACCGCCCGCACCACCGGCGCGGCCAGATCCTCGATCCGCAACCGGGCGAAGGCCCCGCCGCGCGGGACCACGGCGGTGCGGCGGGCGGCGATCAGCCGGGCCATGCGAGCCGTGCCCCGAGAGCCTTGAGGTCGGTCTTGCCGGAAGGCAGCACCGGCCAGTCCGCTTGCCAGATCAGCGCCTTGGGTGCTTTCAGCGGCCCAAGCTCCGCTCTCAGCCGGGCCATGATCCCGGCCTCCGACCCCGGATCGCCCAGCACTATCGCCACCAGCACCACGCCGCGCCGGGCATCCGGAACCGGCAGGACGGCCGCGCGGGTGACGCCGGGCAGGGTCTCCAGCAGCGCCTCGATCGCCTCGGGAAAGACATTCTGGTCGGCCACCGTGACCATCCGCCCCGCGCGTCCGTCCAGATAGAGGAACCCGCCCTCCAGCCGCCCGATCTCGCCGACCGAAAGCCAGCCGTCGCGCCAGCGCGTCCTGCCCCGCATCGGGTCGACGGCGGACGCCTCCCCTCCCTCCCCCAGGATGGGTGAGGGAAGCGCGGGATGGACGGCGTTCGCCGGCGCATCCGCGTAGCGCAGGAACAGATAGGGGCTGCGGACCCAGACCTCTCCGGCCTCGATCCTGATCTCGACCCCCGGATAGGGGTGGCCAACCGAAGCCTCGGGTGTCCCGTCATCGGCAAGGGTGATGAAACTGGTCTCGGCGGCGCCGTAGAACTCGCACAGTTGCGCCGCCGGGGCCATGGTAGCGACCGCCGCCCGCAGCCGGGCGTCCAGCTTCGATCCCCCCACCAACACCAGCCGCAGGTCGGGACAGACGCCCTGCCCTTCCGCCAGCAGGCGCAACTGGGCCGGGGTGGCGTAAAGATGGGAAATCCGCAGCCTGGCCAGGGCTTTGCGCTGGCGGTCCGGGCGCAGGGCGTCCAGCAGATGCACCTCGGCCCCCAGATGCAGCCCCTCGACCGCGCCGTAAAGCGCCAGCGAGTGGACCAGCCGCCCCAGCACCGCCACCCTTGCACCGGGGCCGATGCCGAAATCCGCATTCACCGCGAAACTGGCGGTCCACGAGGCTTGCGTCCGCAGGATCCGGCGCGGCTGGCCGGTGGAGCCGGAGGTCAGCGTCTCGAACACCGGCTGGTCCCGGGGCAAGGGCGCCGGCTGGTCGGGCGCACCGATGCGGAAGGCGGGCAGGCCGATGGCGGCGGCAAGACCCTGCGGGCTGTCGGGCAGCACCGGGCCGGCAAGCGGCTGGCGCGCAGCCTCCTCCCCCGCGCTGTCGAACAGGCGCGCGGCCGGGTGCCAGCGAAAGCCTTCGGTCATGCGTTCAGCAGCGTCGCCATCCGGCGCAGCGCCAGAAGGTAGCCCTCGGTGCCGAAGCCCGCGATCACCCCCTCGGCCCGGGACGAGACGTAGGAGTGGTGCCGGAACGCCTCGCGCTTGTGGATATTGGAGATATGCACCTCCAGCACCGGGCCGTCATAGGCGTTCAGCGCGTCAAGGATGGCGATCGAGGTATGGGAATAGGCCCCCGGATTGATGATGATCCCGGCCGAACTTTCCCGCGCCTCATGGATCCAGTCGATCAGCTGGCCCTCATGGTTGGATTGCAGGGCGCGCAGGCGCAGGCCCAGATCCTCGGCCAGGTCGGCGCAGCGCGCGGCCACGTCGTCCAGCGTCTCGCGGCCGTAGATTTCCGGCTGGCGCAGGCCAAGAAGGTTCAGGTTCGGGCCGTTCAGAAGGGTGACAAGCTTGGACATGGGCCGAGATTAGCCGGGCCGCCCGGGGAGCGAAAGAAAAAGATGGCGGCTTTCCGGGGCCTGCAGATCAGGTCGGAAAGCCGCCCAGGGAGACATCGTTCGCCCGGAAGGGCAGGTTTCAGGCTACCTTCTCCAGCACGACCTCGGGCGTGATGCCCAGGGCGCGCACGACCTCGCGCGTCAGCTGCGGCCGGTTCAGGGTGTAGAAATGCAGATCCTCGACCCCTCCCTGCAGCAGCTTGTCGCAAAGCTGGGTGCAGTGCGTCAGCGCCAGCAGGTCCTCGCGCCCGTCGCGGGCGGCGGTGGCGAAGGCCTCGTCCAGCTTCGCCGGCACCTGCGCCCCACAGCGGCGGGCAAAGTTCTTCACGCCCTGCCAGCTGGTGATCGGCAGGATGCCGGGGATGATCGGCGCGTCGATCCCGGCCTTCACGCAGGCATCGCGGAAGCGGAAGAAGGTGTCGGCCTCGAAGAAGAACTGGGTGATGGCGCTGGAGGCCCCGGCGTCGATCTTGCGCTTGAGCCAGGTCACGTCGGCGCGGCTGTCGGCGGCGTCGGGATGCGGCTCGGGATAGGCGCCGACGCGGATCCTGAACTTGCCGGTGCGGGCCAGCGTTTCGACCAGTTCGACCGAATTGGCGAAGCCCAGCGGATGCGGCACGAAACGCGCGGCCCCTTTCGGCGCATCGCCGCGCAGCGCCACGATCTCGGTCACCCCGGCGGCGGCATAGGCCTCGGCAATGGCCAGGGTCTCGGTCCGGGTGGCATCGACGCAGGTCAGATGCGCGGCGACCGGCAGGCCGTAGTTGCGGTGGATGGTCGAGACCGCCTCATGCGTCAGCGTCCGGGTGGTGCCGCCAGCGCCATAGGTCACCGAGACGAAGGACGGCTGCATCGGCGCCAGGGCCTGCACCGTCTCCCACAGGCGGAACGAGGCGTCCAGCGACTGCGGCGGGAAGAATTCGAAACTGATGCGGGGTGCGGGCATGATGCTCTCCTTCGATGGCCCCTTGTGGCAGGTTCTCCGATGTGAGACCAATTCATAGTTTTCACCTTCTTGATGAGGATCGCTCATGTACGTCGAGCTGCGCCACCTGCGGACGATCCGCGCGATCCAGCAGGCCGGGGGCCTTGCCCGGGCGGCCGAGATGCTGAACATGACGCAATCGGCGCTCAGCCATCAGGTGAAGGGGCTGGAGGACCAGGCGGGGATGGAGCTTTTCGTCCGCCGCTCGAAACCCATGCGCCTCTCGGCAGCCGGGCACCGGATGCTGCGCGCGGCCGAGCGGATCCTGCCCGAGATCGACGCGATGGAGGAGGAGTTCCGCGCGCTGCGCGCCGGACGGACGGGACGGCTGCACATCGCCATCGAATGCCACGCCTGTTTCGACTGGCTGTTTCCGGTGCTGGAACTGTTCCGCCACGCCTGGCCCGAGATCGACGTGGACATCAAGGCCGGCCTCGCCTTCGAGGCCCTGCCCGCCCTGAACCGCGAGGACGTGGACCTGGTGATCTCCTCGGACCGGGAGCCGCCGCCGGGGATCGTGTTCAACCCGCTCTTCGACTATCACCCGACCTTCGTCGCCTCGTCCCAGAACCCGCTGGCCGAAAAGCCGTTCATCACCGCCGGGGATTTCCGCGACCAGGTGCTGATCACCTATCCCGTCGGCCGCGACAAGCTGGACATCTTCTCCGAGGTCCTGACTCCGGCCAAGGTCGAACCCCGGGCACAGCGGACGGCGGAGCTGACGGCGGTGATCCTGATGCTGGTCGGCTCGAACCGGGGGGTGGCGGTGCTGCCCGACTGGGTGATGCGCGAGGTCAAGGCCAATGCCGATTACGTCACCCGCCCGCTCGGCCCCGGTCCGGTGACCAAGCGCATGTATGCCGCGACGCGGGACAAGGATGTGGCCAAGCCCTACATGGCCCATTTCCTCCGCCTCGCCCGCAGCGAGCCGGTGAAGCTGCAACGCGGTCTCTAGGGCGCTTTGCCGGATGGCCCTTCCGGTCTAGACTGTCCGGCGGAGGGCGCCATGCGGATCTGTCTCCTCCTGCCCCTGCTTCTCTCTGCCGCCCCGGCGCTGGGGGACTGCCGCCTGGCGCTTGCGCTGGCGGTCGATGTCTCGCGGTCGATCGACGCCGCGGACTATGCGATCCAGACCGAGGGCCTGGCCGCGGCGCTGGAGGATGCCGAGGTCCGCGCCGCGATCTTCGGCCCCGAGGGGACCGTGGCGCTGTCCGTCTACCAGTGGAGCGGCCCGGCGCATCAGGGCCTGGTCCAGCCCTGGGTCCTGCTGGAAACGCCCGAGGCGCTGGACGCGGCGGTCCGGGCGATCCGCCGGGCGGCACGGCCCGAACGGCGGCAGGCCACCGCGCTGGGTGAGGCCTTGCGCTATGGCGCGGGACTGATGACCGCCGCCCCGCCCTGCGCGCGCCGGGTGCTGGACGTGGCGGGCGACGGGCGCAGCAACCAGGGCCTGCCGGTCGCCAGCGTCTATGAGCGCGATCCGTTCGAGGGCATCACCGTCAACGCGCTGGCCATCGGCGAGCACGAACTGGACCTGACCCGCTATTTCCACGACGAGGTGATCCGCGGCCCCGGCGCCTTTGTCGAGGTCGCCCCCCGGCAGGCCGACTATCCGCAGGCAATTCGCCGCAAGCTCCTGCGGGAACTCGAAGGGCCGCAGATCGGCCTGCTGCCCCGTCCCCGCACCCGAAGCTGATGGCCCGCCCCCTTTCTTTCCTTGCCCCGAACCGCTATAGCCCCGGGCCTGAACGACGTGGAGCGGATGATGCAGGGCTCGGCCAACCTCAACCTGATGATCAAGGCGGCGCGCAAGGCGGGGCGCAGCCTGGTGAAGGACTTCCGCGAGGTCGAGAACCTGCAGGTCTCGGCCAAGGGGCCGGGCGATTTCGTCACGAAAGCCGACCGCGAGGCCGAGCGGCTGATCAAGGAGGAACTCCTTGGCGGCCGCCCGACCTATGGCTGGCTGGGCGAGGAGACCGGCGCCGCCGCCGGGGCCGACCCGACCCGGCGCTGGATCGTCGATCCCCTGGACGGGACCACGAACTTCCTGCACGGGATGCCGCACTGGGCCATCTCGATCGCGCTGGAACACAAGGGCGAGATCGTCTCGGCCGTGGTCTACGATCCGGCCAAGGACGAGATGTTCTGGGCGGAAAAGGGCGCGGGCGCCTGGCTGAACGACAACCGCCGCCTGCGCGTCTCGGCCCGGCGCGCGATGCATGAGGCGGTCTTTGCCACCGGCGTGCCCTTCGGCGCGAAGTCGACGCTGCCCGCGATGCTGAAGGATCTCGGCCGCCTGATGCCGGCCTGCGCCGGCGTGCGGCGCTGGGGCGCGGCCTCGCTTGACCTGGCCTTCGTCGCCGCCGGCCGCTTCGACGGCTATTGGGAGCGCGAGCTTTCCGCCTGGGACGTGGCGGCGGGCATCCTCCTCGTCAAGGAGGCGGGCGGCATGGTGCAGGGCCTGCGCGAGGGCAGCGATCCGCTGGACGGCGCATTGATCGCGGCGAATGACGGGCTGTTCGACGGTTTCGCCAAGGTTCTCCGGGGCTGACAGGTCCGCCGGGACCCAAATTTCTTGAGGAAGAAACTTGTCAAAATCCTTCCTCAAGGATCTTGGTTCCTATTTCCGCCGTCTCGGCACCAGCGGGATGTTCGACCGCGCGGCCTCGAAGTCAGAGGCCGGATGCGGCGGGCGGCCCCGCGTCGCCTGCCAGTAGTCCCCTGCCCCACGCCGCAACCAGGCCGGCAGGGTCAGGACCAGCCCGGCGACGAACCCGCCCGCATGGGCCCAGTAGGCGACCCCTCCGGCATCGCTGGGGGTGCTGAGGCCCGCGAAGATCTGGATGCCGAACCACAGGCCCAGCACGATCCAGGCCGGGACCGCGAAGATGCGGAAGAAGATCAGGAAGATGAACAGCACATCGACCTTCGCCCGGGGAAACAGCAGCAGATAGCCCCCCATCACCCCCGCGATCGCGCCCGAGGCCCCGACCATCGGCAGGCGCGAGCCGGTGTCGGCCAGCGTCTGCAACCCCGCCGCCGCCAGCCCGGCGGCAAGATAGAAGAGGAGGAAGCCGAAATGCCCCATCTCCTCTTCCAGATTGTCGCCGAAGATCCACAGGAACAGCATGTTCCCCGCCAGATGCAGCCAGCCCGCATGCAGGAACATCGAGGTCACGACGGTCTCGTAGCTGTGGCCCGCCATGATCCGGGCCGGGACCAGCCCCCATTGGAAGAAGAGCTCCTGCAACTGGAAATCATTCCGTCCAAGGAAGAATCCCAGGAAGACCAGCACGTTGACCGCGATCAGCGCGAGGGTGACAAAGGGCGTCTGGCCTGACGGGTTATGGTCGCGGATCGGGAACATGGCGCAGCGTTCCCGATCCGCGCAGGGGCGTCAAGCCTCGGCGACGGCGGCCAGAAGCTGGGCGTTCCCGCCCGAGGCCGTGGTGTCGATGCAGAGATGCCGCTCCAGCAGCGCATGGCCCGCATCGGGCGCGGCGATCAGGGGCAGGATCGGCCCGGCCCGCCCGGCAAGCGCCCGGGCATAGGCGCGCCCCTCGGCCGCATCGCCCCACCAGACCGCGCCGGAAAAGCCCTTCAGGTCGGCCAGTGCCGCGGGCGCAAGGCCCGGCGCCTCGACCGCATGGCCGCCCAGCCTGCGCACCGCTTCGGCCTGCGCCAGCGCCGTGGACCGTCCGGGACCAAGGCAGAGGACAGGCAGGCGCGGCACCTGCGTCAGCCGGTTCGATTCGCCGGTCGGCCCCGGCATGTCCTGCGCCAGGGGCGCGACCACCGGCGCTGGCGCGGCCAGGGCGCGGGCGACATCGGCCAGCGCCATCGTGGCCCCGTCCGGTTCCGCGGCCGGAACCGGCGGCAGGGTGAAGCGGGCCAGGTAGTGCGGCCCCCCCGCCTTGGGCCCGGTGCCCGAAAGCCCCTCGCCGCCGAAGGGCTGGGAGCCGACGACCGCGCCGATCTGGTTGCGGTTGACATAGGTGTTGCCGACGGTCAGCCCCTCGACGATGCTCTGCACCCGGTCGTCGATGCGGCTGTGCAGGCCGAAGGTCAGGCCGTAGCCGGTGGCGTTGATCGCCTGGATCACCTTGTCGATGTCCTGCGCCCTGAAGGTGGCGATGTGCAGGACCGGCCCGAAGATCTCGCGCGGCATGTCCTGGATCCCGTTCACCGACAGCACCGTGGGGGCGATGAAGGTCCCCTGTGCCGGGGCCGCCAGTTCCTTCAGCACCCGGCCCTCGGCCCGCGCCGCGTCGACATAGGCGCGGATACCCGCCTGCGCCTCGGCGTCGATCACCGGGCCGATGTCGGTGGCAAGCGCCCAGGGATCGCCCAGCGCCAGATCCTCCATCGCGCCGAAGAGCATCTCGGTGACGTTTTCCGCCACATCCTCCTGCACATAAAGGCAGCGCAGCGCCGAGCAGCGTTGCCCGGCCGACTGGAAGGAAGAGGCGATGACATCGCGCACCGCCTGTTCCGGCAGCGCGGTGGAATCGACCAGCATCGCGTTCAACCCGCCGGTTTCCGCGATCAGCGGCGCGGTGGGGTCGAGGTGGTCGGCCATCGACCGCCGGATCGCCTGCGCCGTCTCGGTCGAGCCGGTGAAGGCCACGCCATTGACGCGCGGGTCGCGGGTCAGCGCCGCGCCCACGGTCCCGTCGCCGGGCAGGAGTTGCAGCGCGGTCGGCGGCACGCCCGCCGCCAAGAGGTGATCGACGGCAAGCGTCGCGATCAGCGGCGTCTGCTCGGCCGGTTTCGCCAGGACGGCGTTCCCCGCCGCAAGGGCAGCCCCGATCTGGCCGCAGAAGATCGCCAGCGGAAAGTTCCACGGGCTGATGCAGGCGAAGACGCCCCGGGCGGGGTGCGGCTGCGCGGCCTGGCTGGCGTAGTAGCGCAGGAAGTCCACCGCCTCGCGCAGTTCGGCCACGGCGTCGGGCAGGGTCTTGCCCGCCTCGCGCGCGAGGACCGCGAAGATGCGGCCGGCGTCGGCCTCCATCCGGTCGGCGGCGCGGTTCAGCACCTCGGCGCGTTCCGGTGCGGCGGCGGCCCAGGGCTCGGCCAGGCGCAGGGCGGTGTCCACATCCGGCAGGCCGGCGGTGGTGACATGGCCGACAAGCGCGCCGGTGGCAGGGTTCAGGACCGCGAGCTGCGGCCCGCCCACCGCCCGGCCCGCCAGACGCGGCGCGGCGTCGAACGGGGCCTCGGCATAGGCGCTGCGCGCGGCCTCCAGCGCCTGAAGCTCGGCCGTGTCGGTCAGGTCCCAGCCGCGCGAATTCGCACGGGGCGAGAATAGCGCCGGCCCGGTCGCCAGCGCCGGGTTCGGGATCGTCGCCAGCCCCTCCACCGCCGTCAGCGGGCAGGCGGCGACGGTTTCGGGCGGCACGTCCTCGTCGACGATCTGGTTGACGAAGCTGGAGTTGGCCCCGTTCTCCAGCAGGCGGCGGACGAGATAGGCCAGCAGGTCGCGATGCGCGCCGACCGGGGCGTAGATCCGGCAGCGGGTGGCGCTGTCGGTCAGCACGATGTCGTGCAGCCGCTCGCCCATGCCGTGCAGGCGCTGGAATTCATAGTCCAGCGGCGTCAGCCCCTGAGCGCCCGCCAGTTGCAGGATCGCGGCGACGGTATGGGCGTTATGGGTGGCGAACTGCGGATAGATGCGGTCGGTCAGCGACAAGAGCTTCCGCGCATTGGCGATATAGGAGACGTCGGTGGACTGCTTGCGGGTGAAGACCGGGAAGGAGGTCAGCCCCAGCACCTGCGCCCGCTTCACCTCGGCGTCCCAATAGGCGCCCTTCACGAGGCGCACCATGATCTTGCGATCCAGCCGCAGGGCCAGGGCGTGCAGCCAGTCGATCACCGCCCCCGCGCGGCGGCCATAGGCCTGCACCACGACGCCGAACCCGTCCCAGCCCTTCAGCGCGGGGTCCGAGAGCGTGGCCTCGATCACCTCCAGCGACAGGGCCAGCCGATCCGCTTCCTCGGCGTCGATGTTGAAGCCAAGGCCCGCCGCCTTGGCCAGCGAGGCCAGCGCCCGGACGCGGGGGACCAGTTCCTCCATCACCCGCTCGCGCTTGGCGACCTCATAACGCGGGTGCAGGGCGGAGAGCTTGACCGAAATGCCCGGGTTGGTGCGGATGTCGTTGCCCTTGGCCGCCCGGGCGATGGCGGTGATCGCGCGGGAATAGGCCAGGTGATAGCGGTGGGCATCGGCTTCGGTGCGCGCGGCCTCGCCCAGCATGTCGTAGCTGTAGGTGTAACCCTTCGCCTCCAGCTCCTCGGCCCGGTTCATCGCCTTGTCGATCGTCTCGCCCAGGACGAAGTTGCGCCCCATCTCCTTCATCGCGCGGGAAACGGCGGTGCGGATCACCGGCTCGCCCAGGCGGCGCACGGCCCCGCGCAAGGCGCCGGCGATGCCGCCCTCGCGGTCGTCCAGCACCTTGCCGGTCAGCATCAGGGCCCAGGTCGAGGCGTTGACCAGCGACGAGGCCGACTTGCCCAGGTGCCGGCCCCAGTCGGACGGGGCGATCTTGTCCTCGATCAGCGCGTCCATCGTCTCGGCGTCGGGCACGCGCAGCAGTGCCTCGGCCAGGCACATCAGCGCGATGCCCTCGTCGGTGGAAAGGCCGTATTCGGCCAGGAAGACCTCCATCAGCCCCGGCTTCGAACTGGCGCGGATGCGCTTCACCAGATCGGCGCCCCTGGCCACGATGGCGGCGCGGGCCGGCGCATCCAGCGCGGCCTCGGCCACCAGGCGCTGCACCAGCGCGGTCTCGTCGGTCAGGGTTCCGGTCTGGATGATCGACCAGGCGGAGGGGGCGGTTTGGCTTGGCATGGGGGCACCTTTCGTTTCGCCCAGCATATACCGAAACTGCCGGGCTGTTTTCCCGAAGCTTGGATGATATGCAGGCGATAGGACGCCGAACCATGGAAAATGCGATGCCAACCGACCGCGCCGAACTGGACCGCTTCGACCTTGCCATCCTCCGAGTCCTGCAGACCGACGGCCGGATCCCGGCGGTCGAGCTTGCCCGCCGGATCGGCCTGTCGAAATCGCCGACCCAGGCGCGGATGAAACGGCTGGAGGAAGCGGGGATCATCACCGGCTACCGGGCGATCCTGGACCCGATCAGGATGGGCCAGGCGCATGTCGCCTTTGTCGAGGTGCGGCTGTCGGACACCCGCGAATCGGCGCTGACCGCCTTCAACCGGGCGGTGCTGAATGTGCCGGAGGTCGAGCAGTGCCACATGATGGCCTCCAGTTTCGACTACCTGCTGAAGGTGCGCACCGCCGATATCCAGAGCTACCGCCGCGTGCTGGGCGAGGTGATCTCGGCCCTGCCGCATGTCGCCTCGACCTCGACCTATGTGGCGATGGAAGCGGTGAAGGAGGTGTTCTGAGACAGGGCGGGCAATTGCCCGGGCCATGCCGGCACCCCGCCATGAGGGCCGGATTGCCGCTGTCCTAACCGCTTTGCCTGATCCTGGGCGCAGGCTCGGCCGCCGCCCGGACCGCGCGCTCATTGGCCGGGGAATAGCCGAAGCGGGCGCGGAACACCTTGGAGAAATGCGACATCGACGAGAAGCCGCAGGCGACGGCGATCTCCGAGACGCTGGCCTCGGACTGCAAGAGCAGGTTGCGCGCCCGGCCCAGGCGCAGTTCCAGCCAGTAGCGCATCGGCGCGACATCCAGGTGCTTGGCGAAGATCCGTTCAAGCTGGCGGCAGGAGATTCCCAGTTCCTCGGCCAGCTCATGCGCCTGCATCGGCGTCTCGATGTTCTCGTTCATCCGCGCGATGGCACGGGCCAGAAGCGAGTTGCGCACCCCGTGACGGAACTGGGCCGAGAAGCGTTGCAGCGACTTGCCGTCGCGCATCCCCGAACAGACCAGTTGCTCGGCCACCGCCACCGCCAGGTCGCGGCCATGGTCCTGAAAGATCATGTGCAACAGAAGGTCCAGCGTCGCCATGCCGCCCGAGCAGGTCGGATGCAGCGCATCCGCCACATACAGCGATCTGGTCAGGCGGACGTTCGGGAACCGCTCGGAAAAGGCGTCGTGATAGGCCCAGTGGATCGCGGCCTCGCGTCCGGACAGAAGCCCCGCCCGCGCCAGCGGATAGGCCCCCGAGCAGATCCCGCCCAGGACCGCGCCCCGGGCGCGCTGGGTGCGCAGCCAGGCACCGAGGTCGGCCCCCTGGTCGCGCAGCGCCTCGTCCCCCGCGACGATCAGGAGCTTTTCGCGCCGTTCGAGTTGCATCAACCCCTGGCCGACCGGCGTCGACAGGCCGTTCGAGGCCGTGACCGCCCCTCCGTCAAGCGAGGCAAGGCTCCAGCGATAGATTTCGGCGCCGGCGACATGGTTCGCCAGCCGCAGCGGCTCGATCGCGCAGGACAGCGAGATATGCGGAAAGCCGTCGAGCAGGAGGAAGACGAAATGCGACGGCCCCATGGATCACCGTTCCGGCAGGGTTGCAGACTGGTCGCGCGGCCCGAAGGTCCGGGTCCGGTCGGGCATTCCCCCGTCGGCCGGATTCGGATGCGCGGAGCCACCGCCCCCGCGTTCGGGGGCGGCGGTCGGTCGGATGCTCAGTACCACATGTCGGCCATCGAGGCCTTGCGGCGGGCCATGAAGTCCTGCAGCGCCTCGTCGATGCCCTGGTCCAGCGCCGGGGCCTCATACTCGCGCAGGATCTTCTTCCAGCGGGTGTTGGCCCGCTGGGCATAATCGATGCCGCCCTGTTCGTCCCAGGTCTCCCAGGGCTGGTTGTCGTCCAGCGCCGAGTCCCAATAGGCCGTCTCATAGTGCCGCAGCGTGTGCTGGGTCGAGAACAGGTGCTGGCCGGGCCCGAGTTCGTTCAGCGCCTCGAAGGCCAGCGTGTCCTCGTTCACCGCCATGCCGTCGAGATAGGCATGCAGCGCGCCGCAGATGTCGGTGTCCATCACGACCTTCTCGTAGGACATGGACAGGAGGCCATCCAGGAAACCGGCCGAGTGCAGGACATAGTTCGCCCCGCCCTGGATCGCCGACATCATCGACATCATGCTTTGCCACATCGCCTGGCCGTCGGGCAGCTTGGAGGTCGAGAAGTTCCCGGCGCAGCGGAGCGGCAGGTTGATGCGGCGGGCCAGCTGGCCCATGGCGAGCGAGCCGATGGCGGGTTCCGGCATACCGAAGGTGGGCGAGCCGGTCTTGAGCGACATCGACGAGAAGAACGAGGCCAGGATCGCCGGAGAGCCGGGCCGCACCAGTTGCGTCAGCGCGCAGGAGGCCATCGATTCGGCGAAGCCCTGCGCCACCATCCCGGCGATGGTCAGGGGCGCCACCGCCCCGCCCAGGAGGAACGGCAGGTGGATCGAACCCTGGTTCGCCTCGGCATAGGTGCGGATGCCGGCGGCGGTCACGCCGTCGATCACCAGCGGCGAGGTGGTGTTGAAGTTGCCCATCACCACGCAGTTCTGGTCGGCAAAGCCTTCGCCAAAGACGATCCGCGCCATCTCGACGCTGTCGGCCGCGCGTTCGGCCGCGGTGATCGAACCCAGGAAGGCACGGTCGGAATAGCGGATATGGGAATAGACCATGTCCAGGTGGCGCTTGTTCACCGGGACGTCTGTGGGCTCGCAGACCGTGCCGCCGGAATGGTGCAGCCAGGGCGAGGATTGCGCCAGCTTGATGAAGTTCCGGAAGTCCTCGATCGTGCCGTAGCGGCGCCCCTTGTCGAGGTCCATCACGAAGGGGCTGCCGTAGGAGGGCGCGAAGACCACGTTCTTGCCGCCGATCCGCACGTTGTTGGCGGGGTTGCGGGCATGCTGGGTGAACTCGGCCGGAGCGGTCTTCAGGATCTCGCGCAGCATTCCGGGCGCGAAGCGGATCCGCCAGACATCCTCGGTCTCGCTCGTGACCTCGGCCCCGGCGGCCTTGTAAAGCCGCATCGCCTCATGGTCCTCGCGCAGCTCGATCCCGATCTCGGCCAGGATGCGGTCGGCGGTGGCCTCGATCGCCTGCAGGCTTTCCTCGGACAGGATGTCATAGGTCGGGATGCCGCGCACGATATAGGGGCGGTGGATACCCGCCTCGACGCCGACACGCGCGTCCCGGCGCTGCTGCCGGCCACCGCGGCTGCGCCGTGCTTCCTGGCCCGTGGTGTCGCCGTCTGCCATGCTCGCCCCCTTCGCATAAACCGCCGGCAAATTACGCCCGCGCGATCCTTGCGTGACGCTGGAAAAGTTTCATCGACTTGATAAACTGTTCTTATGGAAAACCTGCGCCGCCTGCTGCCCTCGATCAACAGTCTCGTCGTCTTCGAGGCGGCGGGGCGGCTTTCCAGTTTCACCGCCGCGGCGCGGGAGTTGCGCATGACCCAGGCGGCGGTCTCCTATGCCATCGCGCGGCTGGAGGATCATCTGGGCGCCGCGCTGTTCCGGCGCGAGCATCGCCGCGTCCGGCTCAGCGAGGCGGGCGAACGCTTCCATGCCGATGTCACCATCGGCCTGTCGCATATCCAGCGTTCGGCGCAGAACCTGCGGGCGGTGGCGACGGGCGGCCATGTGACCCTGGCCTGCTCCACCGCCTTCGCGGCCTGGTGGATGGTGCCGCGCATGGCCCGCTTCCGCGCTGACCTGCCGCATATCGACCTGCGAATCCAGTCGGCCGACCGCGACCTCGACCTGGTGGGCGAGGGCATCCCGCTGGCGGTGCGCGGCGGCAATCCGGGCGACTGGCCGCAATACCAGGCCGAGCCGCTGGCCCCGGAGGAGATCTATCCCGTCTGCGCGGCCAGCTACCTGGCCGGGCGCACGCGCCCCGAAACCGCGGCCGACCTGCTGAGCCACCCGCTGATCCACCTGGAAGAACCCCATCGCTCGGCCGCGACCTGGCGCGACTGGTTCGCCGCCGTGGGCATCGAGGGGCGGCGGGTGCCCAGGGGCCTGCAGATCAACGATTACGTGCTGGTGATCCAGTCGGTCATGGCGGGCCAGGGCGTGGCGCTTGGCTGGCGGCATCTGGTCGAGGGGCTGGTGGACAGCGGCGTCCTGGTCCGGCTCACCGACCATGTGCTGGCCACGGGGATGCAGTTCCACGTCATCTGGCCGCGCGATGTCGCCCTCAGCCGCCCCGCGCAAGAGGTGCGCGACTGGCTTCTCGCCCAGCCGGGGGCCTGATCCGGCAGCAGGGGAGCCTTGGTGCCCGCGGCCGGATTCGAACCGGCATGGCCTTGCAGCCGAGGGATTTTAAGTCCCCTGTGTCTACCGTTCCACCACGCGGGCCCCGTGGCGGCACCATACGGATTTCGCAACGCAACGCCACCGCCTTCCTGCCGCCGGACCCTCCTCGTTCGACTTCGTCTCCTCCTCGGCCTGCCCGCCCGCCGAGGAGTGGCGCAGTCGCGGGCGGGCAGCCATCCGCGATCACTCCACCGCAGGGGCCGCCAGCAACCGGCTCACCAGCTCGAAACTGTTCCTGACCTGCATCTTGCGCACCATGTTCGCCCGGTGCACCTCGACCGTCCGGGGCGAGGATCCCAGGGCCAGCGCGATTTCCTTCGAGGTGAAGCCGTTCACCAGATAGCGCGCGATCCGCCGTTCCATCGGCGTCAGCGTGCCCGCCGGCCCCTCGCCCTCCAGCGGGCGGTAGGTCCAGACCGCCAGCCGCTGCGGATCCTCGCGGTCCAGCGCCGTGCCCCGCCCCTCCATCCAGACCACCTGCCCGTCCTTGCGCCGCATGAACCGCTCGTCGCGATAGACCTCGGCCGCCAGCATCGCCTTGCGGGCGCGTTCGCCGATCACCTCGTAATCGGTCTGGCCGGGGTAAAGCAGGCGGATCGACTGGCCCTCCAGCTCTGCCGGCCGCCAGCCGAACACCGCCTCGACCCGCAGGCTGGCGCGCAGGACCACCCGGTCCGCCAGGATCAGCGTGGCATCCGGGGCATGGCGAAAGGCGAGGCGGTCGTAATCCATCCGGGCGATCTACGTAGGCATCTACGTATTCTTACGGATGGCAGGCCGGGATGCAATCTTTCACAGTCCGGTCCATCCCCGGGCCCCGACAGGCGGGTCCGGGCGGGGAGAACAAGGATGAACAAGGTTTACCCAAGCGCCGCCGAGGCGCTGAAGGGCGTGCTGCACGACGGCATGCTGATCGCCGCCGGGGGCTTCGGCCTCTGCGGCATCCCGGAGCTGCTGATCGCGGCGATCCGCGAGTCGGGCGTCAAGGGCCTGACCGTCGCGTCGAACAACGCGGGCGTCGATGGCTTCGGCCTGGGCGTCCTGCTGGAAACGCGGCAGGTCAAGAAGATGATCTCGTCCTATGTCGGCGAGAACGCGGAATTCATGCGCCAGTATCTTTCGGGAGAGCTGGAGCTGGAATTCAACCCGCAGGGCACGCTGGCCGAGCGGATGCGGGCGGGCGGTGCGGGCATCCCCGGCTTCTACACCGCGACCGGCGTCGGCACCGTGATCGCCGAGGGCAAGGAACACCACGAGTTCGACGGCAAGACCTATATCCTGGAACGCGGCATCGTCGCCGACCTGTCGATCGTCAAGGCCTGGAAGGCGGACCCGAGCGGCAACCTCGTCTTCCGCAAGACCGCCCGCAACTTCAACGTCCCCGCCGCCACCTGCGGCAAGACCTGCGTGGTCGAGGTCGAGGAAATCGTGCCGCTCGGCTCGCTGAACCCCGACAGCATCCACCTGCCGGGGATCTATGTCCACCGGATCATCGCCGGGCAGCACGAGAAGCGGATCGAACAACGCACCGTGCGCAAGAAGGAGGCGGTGTGATGAGCGAGGCAAAAGGCTGGGACCGCAACGGCATGGCCGCCCGCGCGGCGCAGGAGTTGCGCGACGGGATGTATGTGAACCTGGGCATCGGCATCCCGACGCTGGTGGCGAACTACATCCCCCAGGGCGTGAACGTGACCCTGCAATCGGAAAACGGCATGCTCGGCATGGGCCCCTTCCCCTATGAGGGCGAGGAAGACCCCGACCTGATCAACGCGGGCAAGCAGACCATCACCGAACTGCCGCAGACCGCCTATTTCGACAGCGCCACCTCCTTCGCGATGATCCGCGGCGGCAAGATCGCGATGGCGATCCTGGGGGCCATGGAAGTGGCCGAGAATGGCGACCTTGCGAACTGGATGATCCCCGGCAAGCTGGTCAAGGGCATGGGCGGGGCGATGGACCTGGTGGCGGGCGTGGGCCGCGTGGTCGTCGTGATGGACCACACCTCAAAGCACGGCGAGTCGAAGGTGCTGAAGGCCTGCACCCTGCCCCTCACCGGCAAGGGCGTGGTCGACCGGATCATCACCAACCTCGGCGTCCTCGACGTCGGCCACAAGGGCCTGCACATCGTGGAACTCGCCCCCGGAGTGACGGAAGCAGAACTCCGCGCCGCGACGGAGGCGACCATTGTCGACTGATCATCAGGTCGTGCGCGAACACGGGGCGACCAAGGGTCGCTTCGTGATCCGTCGCGGAGCGGAGGAGGCCGAACTCACCTATTCGGTGACGACGCCCGGCCTGATCATCGCCGACCACACCGCCGTGCCGGACAGCTTTCGGGGCACCGGCGCGGGCCTCGCCCTGGTCGAGGCGCTGGTGGCCGCGGCGCGCAAGGACGGCTTCAAGGTCGTCCCCCTCTGCCCCTTCGTGAACGCGACGCGCAGGAAACATCCCGAGTGGGCAGACGTCTTCGGCTAACCGCCGGCCGTCATCACCCGGAAGATGCAGGGATCGGTCACCAGCTCGGGCGGCGTCAGGCAGAGGCCCTGCGCCACCTGCCAGGCGGCCAGCACCTTCGGCACGTAATCCCGCGTCTCGGCATAGGGCGGCACGCCCTGGTTGGCCCGGACCGCGCCCTCGCCCGCGTTATAGGCGGCCAGCACCATCAGCGGGTCATTGTCGAACTCGCGCAGCAGCCAATCCAGGTAGGCGACCCCGCCCGCGATGTTCTGCACCGGATCGGTGCTGTCGCTGACACCGAACCGTTCCGCCGTCGCCGGGATCAGCTGCATCAGCCCGACGGCCCCGGCATGGCTGACCGCATCCGTCCGCCCCGCGCTCTCGATCCCGATCACCGCCAGCACCAGCGCCGGCGAGACCCTCGTGTCCAGCGTGGCGCGCAGGATGTCCTTGCCATAGCGGTCGGCGACCGACTGCAGATGCTGCATCCGCGGCGCGCCCACCACCGTGCCATCCGGCCCCTGGGCCAGCGCCGCCAGCGCCAGGTCGAAGCGGCCGCTCGCCTCGCTCAGGCCCGGCGGCACCTTGTCCCAGAACCAGGCATATGAGGAGGCAGGGGCCGGCGCCGCCTCGCCCTCGGGCCTGTCGGCCCCGACCGGCGGCAGGTCCGGCGAGGGTTTGGGATGCGGATCGACCTTCGGCAGCGCGGCCAGGTAGCGCGCCTGCTCCTCGGGGTCGATCTGCACGGTGATGCGCTTGCCGGGCTGGCTTTCGCCCACCTTGATGCGCTTGAACGTATGCTCCTCTGCCGCCGCCGTGCAGGGCAGAAGGACGCAGAGAATCGCTGCGACCGTCCGGAAGGTCATGTCCATGATCGGGCCTGCTCGCCTCGTTGTCATTGCCACAAGGAATCGCAGTTTCGCAGGGGTTCGGCCAGCGATTTTGGGCTACAATCATGGCATTTCCGCCAAATTCGACCCGAAAAGCACGGTCCAGGCGTCCGGCATTAACCTCTGATAAAGAAATGTTTCATGCTTTTTCAATAGCTTGCGGCTCTTTCGCTCATTTCCCGGAAATGGCGCGAAAACTTCGGCCTCCCTCCCAACTGCTGCCACGATTGAGGGGCTTTATAAGGCCATACCGAGCGGGACACCCGGACAGAGAGCCACCCCCGAAGCGGTTGTAAGTAACAGTGCAACACCTCGAAAGGGACAAGATCATGACCAAGTTCACCGCTTTCCTGAACGACGAAACCGGCGCCGTGACCGTTGACTGGGTCGTCCTGACCGCCGCCGTCGTGACCCTCGGCCTCGTCGTCTTCAACTTCGTCGCTCCGGCCGTTTCGCAGCTGGCCTCGGACATCGGCAGCGAAGTCACCAAAGCTGGCTCGACGATGATCGACGCGGGCAACTGAGGCCACTCCCTCATCTTCTGACCGTCGGGCCACGCTTCCAACAGAAGCGTGGCCCTTGTCGATTCCGCCGACCCGACCACAGACAAGGCGGTTTGCCCCCACAAAACGCCGAATTGTCCAAAGTCTGCTGAAGTTTCGCCTTATTCCACCGCAAGGATAATCCCAAGGGCGCGGGGGATCCCGGCCGCAGGTTCGGGAGTGTGACATGACGCGGTTCAAGCGTTTTCTGCGCGACGAAAGCGGGGCGGTGACGGTCGACTGGGTCGTCCTCACCTCGGGCGTGGTGATCCTGGGGATCGTGGTGATGCCGCCGATCGTCCGCGCCGTCGGCGACATGGCCGTGCTGATCGGCGATCAGGTCGGCGTCGCCGGCGACAACCTGGAAGAGGCCGCGAACCGCTGACGGATCCGGCCAGACCGCATCGGGGGCGCCCTTCCATCAGCTTGATGGGGCGCCCCTTTCACTTTAGAATCACCGTCCAGACACTTTTCCCAAGCCCACGAAGGGGATGCGAATGCGCGCGATTTTCGGACTGGTCCTTATCGTCGGCATGGCGCTGGCGGGGGCCGCCGTCTACCTGATCCAGCAGCACATGGCCCGGACCGAGGCGCTCTTGCAGAAAGAGCGCGAATTCAACGCCAAGGCCGGCAAGCTGGTCGAGGTCTTCGTTTTCACCAAGCCGCTGAAATACGGTGACGCCCTTACCGAAGCGGACGTCCAGCTGATCTACTGGCCCGAGAAGGCCCTGCCGCCGACGATCTTCCGCGACAAGGCCGCCCTCTTCCCCGAAAATGCCCCCGGCCCGCGCTACATCATGCGCCCGACCGAGCCATTCGAGCCGGTCCTCGCCTCGCGCCTGACCGAACCGGGGCAACTCGCCAACCTCACCGCCAAGCTGCAACCCGGCCAGCGCGCCTTTGCGATCCGCGTCGGCGTGGCCTCGGGCGTCTCGGCCTTCGTCAAGCCAGACGATTTCGTCGATATCTACTGGACCGGCAGCGTGCGCGGCACCGACGGCGAGGTCACCCGGCTGATCGAGAATTCGGTGCAGATCATCGCGGTCGACAGCAAGATCGACGAAGGCCAGATGACCGGCAACACGGTCGCAAGGTCGGTGACGGTCGCCGTCAGCCCCGAACAGGTCGCGCGCCTGACCCAGGCGCAAAGCTCGGGCAAGCTGTCGCTTTCGCTGGTCGGCGCCAATGCCGCGGTGATCGAAGGCCAGGTCGAGGTCAACACCAGATCCATGCTCGGCATCGTCGAGGAGGAGGCCGCCCCCGCCCCCGAGGCCGAGCGGGTCTGCACCATCAAGTCGCGCAAGGGCGGCGAGTTGATCGAGACCGTGATCCCCTGCACCGACTGATTTCCGCTCGATTTCGTCAGGGGCGCGGCCACATCATATGGGGCCGCGCCCCTTTGCTTTTCCAAGAACTTGCGCGTGTTGCAGTTTATCCACATCAAGAAAACCATCCAACCACTTGATTCTTGCAAAAAATCGACCCCTCCGGCATCGTGTCGCCATCAAGGGCAGTAAAAGACCCAACCGAGGCGTGGTCGAAAGGGCAGATCACATGAACATGAAACGACTCGTTATTGCGGGCTACCTGGGGGTGCTTGCGGCATCCACGGCGCTGACTCCGGTCAATGCCGAGGTCTTGCGCGTCATGCAGGGCCAGGCCTCCGACGTCCTCGCCGTTCCGATGAACCGCGCTGTCGTCGTCGAAAGCGACGTCCCCTTCGGGGAACTCTCGATCGCGAACCCGGGCATTGCCGATATTTCCACCTTGTCCGACCGCTCGATCTACGTCCTCGGCAAGGCGCCGGGGCGGACGACGCTCACGCTTCTGTCGCCCGAGGGCCAGCTGATCTCGAACGTGGACGTGCAGGTCACGCCCGACGTGGCCGAGTTCAAGGAGCGCCTGCAGCAGATCCTGCCGGGCGAACGGATCGAGGTGCGGACCGCCAACGACGGCATCGTGCTGTCCGGCACCGTCTCCTCGACCGCCAAGCTCGACCGCGCGCTCGACCTGGCCAACCGCTATGCCCCCGACCGGGTGTCGAACCTGATGGTGGTGGGCGGCACGCAGCAGGTGATGCTGAAGGTCCGCTTCGCCGAGATGAACCGCACCGTCACCAAGAACCTCTCCTCCTCGCTGACCTTCGGCGACGGTGGCCGCCTCGGCGGCGAGACCGGCACCCTGCTCGGCAGCGGCGTGAACGGAGGCAACTTCACCTATCGCCCCGGCATCGCCGGCGGCATCCAGGGCGGCGGCACGATCGGCGGCCTTGAATTCGGCGTCCTGATCGAGGCGCTGGAAGCCAAGGGCATGGTCCGCACCCTGGCCGAGCCGAACCTGACCGCGCTGTCGGGCCAGGAAGCCAAGTTCCTTGCCGGCGGCGAATATCCGGTGCCCGGCGAATCCGATTCCGGTGGCATCACCATCGAATACCGCCCCTTCGGCGTCGAGATGAACTTCGTGCCGGTGGTCGTCGATGGCGACATCATCAACCTGACGATCAACGCGGCCGTCTCCTCGATCGACACCGCGAACGGCATCTCCACCGGCAACGACACGGTGATCCCGGCCTTCCGCACCCGCCGGACCTCGACCACGGTCGAGATGCGCGACGGGCAAAGCTTCGCCATCGCGGGCCTCCTGCAGGACGATTTCCGCGACGCCAACTCGCAGCTGCCCTGGGTCGGCGACATTCCGGTCCTGGGCGCGCTGTTCCGCAGCTCGGAATACCAGCGGGCGCAGACCGAACTCGTCGTCATCGTCACGCCGCATCTGGTGACCCCGGTCTCGGGCGAGGCGCTGGCCCTGCCGACCGACCGGATCCGGATCCCGACCGAGCGGGAGCTGTTCCTGCTCGGCTCGGTGGCCGAATCGGCGAACAGCGGTGCTGTGGGCGAGGTTGCCCGTCAGGACTTCTCCACCTCCTACGGCTATGTGATGGAGTAAGACGATGACCGCCATGTTTCCCCGGCTGCTTGCCGCCACAGCACTCCTCGCACTGACCGCCTGCGGGGCCGAATACACCAACAGCTTCGACAGCGAAGCAGGCGCCCAGCTGGACGAGGGCCAGTTCGGCAATGCCACGATGAACAACACGCTGATCCAGACCGGACAGATCAGCTATACCGTGGCCCTGGCCGAGCGTTTCAATGCCGAGGTGCCGGACACGATCAACTTCGCCTTCGACAGCTCGACGCTGGATGAAGAGGCCAAGGCGATCCTGCGCAAGCAGGCGCATTTCATCCGCCAGTTCCCCGAGGTCCGCTTCCGGGTCTACGGCCATACCGATCTCGTCGGCTCGGCCGCCTACAACCAGCGCCTCGGCCTGCGCCGGGCCCAGGCCGCCGTGGCCTATCTCACCGCCCAGGGGATTTCCCGGTCCCGTCTCGAGGCGGTGGTCAGCTACGGCAAGACGCGCCCGATCGTGCAGACCAACCAGCCCGAGGAGCGCAACCGCCGCACCGTCACCGAGGTCTCGGGCTTCGTCGAGTCGCATCCCCTGGTGCTGAACGGCAAATACGCCGCGATCATCTGGCGCGAATACGTCGCCAGCGCGGTGCCGGGCGGCAAGGCGGCCGAAACCACCACGATTGCGCCGGGGGGCTGAGGCGGGACATCCCCTTGCGCGAAGGCCGGGCACCTGCCCGGCCTTTTCGTTTCCGGTTCGTGGTGAAACCGCAGAATCAGGCATTTTTGGCCCCAATATCGCCACCATTCCTGACCAAGGTCGCCCATGTAAGAAAAGTGCGGGCCGTTCCGTTAAATGGTCGTTGTCGCTTCCCGTCATGCTGCGACATTTAACGCCAGTTCAATGTCTTACGGTACCGTGCTGAAAGGACGCAAAGCGAGATGACAAGCAAGCCCACCGTGAACAGTGATCCCGCCCCGATCCTGGCCTGCACGATTTCCCGCGACGTGCAGCGATTCGACCTTCTGATCGACGACATGGAGCAGGAGCTGGGCGAAGCCTGGGGCGATCTCAACTTCGAGGACGCGCTTGTCTTCCTCAAGCAGCCCGACAGCACCGGAATGCAGTTCGTCGCCATCGCCGTCGACAGCGAGGACGAGAGCGAACTGTCCAAGATGAACGACGTGATCAAGGCGGCCAAGGCCAAGAAGATCAAGGTCCTGCTCATCGCCAACCAGGTCAGCCCCTCGGTCCTGCACCAGATGCTGAAGCTAGGCGCCGACGATTTCGTCCCCTACCCGCTGCCCGAGGGCTCGCTGCACGAGGCGATCGAGCGTCTGCGCCGGCCCGATCCGGTCGTCCCCCCCGGCTTCGATCCCGAAACCGGCACTTTCAACCCCAACCTGCGCCCCAAGGGCGACCGCAATGGCGTGATCCTGCCCGTGCATGGCATGGCGGGGGGCGTCGGCTCCTCGACCTTCGCCGCCAACCTCGGCTGGGAGCTGGCCACGCTTCCCGACAGCGAGGGCACCCGTGTCTGCGTGCTTGACCTCGACCTGCAGTTCGGCGCCATCGCCACCTATCTCGACCTGTCGCGCAAGGAGGCCGTGCTCGAAGTCCTCACCGACACCGCGGCCCTTGATGCCGACAGCCTGATAAAGTCGATGCAGACCTTCAACGACAAGCTGCATGTGCTGACCGCTCCGGCCGACATGCTGCCGCTCGAGATGATCACGCCCGACGACGTGGGCCGCATCCTGGACACCGCCCAGGCGAATTTCGACTTCGTGATCGTCGACATGCCCTCCACCGTCGTCTCCTGGACCGAGGCGGTGCTGACCCGGGCGCACGTCTATTTCGCGCTCCTGGAACTCGACCTGCGCTCGGCCCAGAACATCCTGCGCTTCATCCGCGCCCTGAAGGCCGAGGCGCTGCCGCACGAAAAGGTCCGCTACATCCTGAACCGCGCGCCCAAGTTCACCGACCTCTCCGCCAAGGCCCGCGTCAAGCGCATGGCGGAAAGCCTGGACATCGACATCGAGGTGCAGCTGCCCGACGGTGGTGAGCAGATCACCCAGGCCAATGACCACGGCCTGCCCATCGCCGAAAGCGCGGCCAAGAACCCACTGCGCAAGGAACTGCAGAAACTCGCCAAGTCCTTGCACGACCTGAACAAGGCGGCCGAGTCCGCCAAGGCTTGATCAAGGGGGATTGATCCGTGTTTAGCCGCTTCAAGAACAACACGCCCGCCGGCAATCCGGCCGCCACGGCCCAGGCGGAAAAGCCGGCCAGCACGATGCGCCCCGCCGTCTCCGCCCCGCAGCGCAATCCGGCCGAGGCGATGGCGGCCGACAAGGAAAAGAAGCGCAAGGAACGCCTGACCGAACTCAAGGTCGAGATCCACAAGCGCCTTCTGGAGGACCTGAACCTTTCGGCCCTGGAATCCGCCTCCGAGCAGCAGCTGCGCACCGAGATCGCCTCGCTTGCCGGCGAGGCGCTGGACGAAATGTCGGTCGCGCTGAACAAGGACGACCGCCTCGCCCTCACGCAGGAACTTTACGACGAGGTCATGGGCCTTGGCCCGATCGAGCCGCTTCTGAAGGACGAGACGATCAACGACATCCTGGTTAACGGCCCGAAGCGCATCTTCGTCGAACGCGCCGGCCGGCTGGAGCTTTCGGACGTCACCTTCCGCGACGAACGCCACCTGCTGCGCATCATCGACAAGATCGTCAGCGCCGTGGGCCGCCGGGTCGATGAATCCAACCCCTATTGCGACGCCCGCCTGCAGGACGGCAGCCGCTTCAACTGCATGATCCCGCCGATCGCGGTGGACGGCTCGCTGGTCTCGATCCGCAAGTTCAAGAAGGACAAGCTGAAGATCGAGGACCTGGTCCGCTTCGGCGCCTTCACCGACGAGATGGCCGCCTATCTCCAGGCCGCGGTGTCCTGCCGGCTGAACATCATCGTCTCGGGCGGGACGGGTTCGGGCAAGACGACCACGCTGAACGCGCTGTCGTCCTTCATCGACAACCACGAACGCGTCCTGACGATCGAGGATACGGCCGAACTCCAGCTCCAGCAGGTCCACGTCGGCCGGATGGAAAGCCGCCCCGCCAACGTCGAGGGCAAGGGCGCCGTCACCCAGCGCGACTGCCTGCGCAACGCGCTGCGGATGCGCCCCGACCGGATCATCGTGGGGGAAACCCGCGGCGAGGAAGTGATCGACATGCTGCAGGCGATGAACACCGGCCACGACGGCTCGATGACTACGATCCACGCCAACAACCCGCGCGACGCGATCAGCCGTCTGGAAAACATGGTCGCCATGGCCGGGATCGAGATGCCGCTGAAGGCGATGCGCAACCAGATCGCCAGCGCCGTCAACCTGATCGTCCAGGCCAGCCGCCTGCAGGACGGCACCCGCCGCATGACCAGCGTGACCGAGATCACCGGCATGGAGGGCGAGGTCATCTCGATGCAGGAGGTGTTCCGCTTCGAACGCCTCGGGGTCGAGCCTTCGGGCAAGATCATCGGGCGCTTCAACGCCACCGGGCTGCGGTCCTACTACTCGGACCGATTCCGCCAGTGGGGCTATGATCTGCCGGCCTCGATCTACGAACCGATCATCTGAGGCCCCCCATGCAGATCAGCATCGAGCCGCTCATCTATATCCTGATCTTCGTCGCCGTCGTGGTGATCGTCGAGGGCGTCTATCTGACCGCCTTCGGCAAGTCGATCAGCCTGAACAACCGCCTCAGCCGCCGGCTTGCGCTTCTGGAAAAGAACGCCAACCGCGAGCAGGTGCTGGAACAGCTCCGCAAGGAGATGAATCAGCACCTGAACTCGAAAAGCATCCCGCTCTACTCGGTCTTCGCCAAGAAGGCGCAGCGGGCGAACATCGCCTTCTCGCCCAAGGCCCTGATGGGGGTGATGGCGATGGTCTCGGTGCTGGCCTTCATGATGCTCAGCGTCTTCACCCCCGCGGCCCTGCCGGTGCGGCTGGCGCTTGGCGCGGTGATGGGGGTGGGCGGGGTCTACTACTGGGTCAACAGCAAGGCCAAGAAGCGGATGAACCTGCTGGAGGAGCAGCTGCCCGACTCGATCGAACTCATGGTGCGCTCCTTGCGCGTCGGCCACCCCTTCTCGACCGCCATCGGCATCGTCGCCAAGGAAATCCCCGATCCCCTCGGCTCGGAATTCGGCGTGATCGCCGACGAGGCCGCCTATGGCCGCGACGTGACCGAATCGCTCAAGGCCTTCGCCGAGCGGATGGACAGCCAGGACCTGCGCTTCCTCGCCGTCGCCGTGTCGATCCAGCAGCAATCGGGCGGCAACCTGGCCGAGATCCTGGAAGGTCTCGCCAAGGTGATCCGCGCCCGCTTCAAGCTGTTCCGCCGCGTCCGCGCCATCACCGCCGAGGCGAAATGGTCCGGCATGTTCCTCTCGGCCTTCCCGATCGGCGCGCTGATCCTGATCACCGTGGTCCGCCCCGACTATTACGACGACGTGAAGGAAACCGCCGCCTTCATTCCGGCCGCGCTTTTCGTCGTCGTCTTCCTGATCATCAACATCATCTACATGAAGATGATGACCAACATTAAGGTCTGAGGCCCGCGATGGATGCTGCCCTGTCCTTCCTGACCGACCGTTTCGGCCCGCTGGGCCCGCTTCTGGCGATCGGCCTGCTCGGCCTCCTGCTGATCCTGATCGCGCTGCCCACCGTGATGAAAAAGCAGCGCGACCGCTTCCGCGAGCTGAAGGAAGTGCAGCCCGCCGCCGGGACCAAGGACAAGAAGCGCGCCCTGCGCAAGGTCGGCCGCCTCGACAAGCTCGAGAAATACGCCCATTTCCTCGAACCGCAGAAGAAAGAGGAGCTTTCGGCCGCCAAGCTCAAGATGCTGCGGGCGGGCTACGATTCGAAGAACGCCGTGCGCATGTTCCATGCGATGCAGTTCATCCTTGCCGTCAGCCTCCTGATGGTCGGCGCGGTCTACGCCCTGATCCAGTCCTACACGGCCGAGGTTTCGGGCAAGTCTCTGGTGCTTTATACCCTGATCCCCTGTTTCGTCGGCTATTTCATCCCGCGCTACTGGGTCGACAAGCGCGTCGAGAAGCGCAGGACCGAGATCATCGAGGGCTTCCCCGACGCGCTTGACCTCATGCTCGTCTGCGTCGAGGCCGGGCAGTCGCTTGACCAGTCGATCATCCGCCTCGGCAAGGAAAGCCGCGCCGCCTATCCCGCGCTGGCCGACGAATTCGAGATGGTCGCGCAAGAGATCAAGGCCGGCAAGGACCGCACCTCGGTGCTCAAGGACATGGCCGAGCGTGTGGGCGTGCCCGACGTCGCCTCCTTCGTCACCACCCTGGTCCAGTCCGCGACCTTCGGCACCTCGGTCGCCGAGGCGCTGCGGGTCTATTCCGCCGACATGCGCGACAAACGGATCATGCGCGCCGAGGAAAAGGCAAACATGTTGCCGACCAAGCTGACCCTTGGCACAATGCTGTTCACTGTTCCGCCCCTTCTGGTCATTCTCATCGGTCCGTCGCTTTATGGCATCGCAACAATGCTCGGGAACATGTGACGGCGGCCCGGCCGCGCTGATGCGCACCCTTCTCCTCCTGATCCCCGTCGCGCTGGCCGCCTGCACCCCCGGGTCGGGCGTCTCGCGCAACCAGCCCTACGGCGTCGATCCGCGCGGCGAGGCGGTCGATGGCCTCATGGTCGGCCACCGGCTGATGGAGGCGAAACAACCCGAACTGGCGCTCAAGGCCTATCTCCGCGCCGCCGGCGAGCAGGGGATCACCACCGATGTCCTCTCCGCCATCGGCTCGGCCAACCTCGCGCTGGGGCGCCTGGGCCAGGCCGAGCAGATCCTGCGGCGCGCGGTCGAGCAGGACAACAGCTCCGTCCCGGCCCTGAACAACCTTGGCGTCGTCCTGATGGAACGCGGCAATTTCGGCGAGGCGCGGATCTATTTCCAGCAGGCCTTCGCGCTGGACAGTGGCCAAACGGACTCGATCCGCGAAAATCTGAAGCTTGCTATCGCCCGAAGCGAATCGGCGGTGTATGATCCCAGCCAAGAAGAAGAAGGCGGGTTCCGCCTCGTCCGGCAGGAAAAGGGCAAATACGTCCTTCTCACCCAGCTCTAGACGGGACCCCGAGCAGTCAACGAGCAGTCTGAAAAAAGGACGCCCAAGATGCGCCAACCGGGTCTTGTCATGCTCTGCCTCGGCAGCGCACTCGCCTTGTCCGCCTGCCAGAACAATTCCGACGCGCAGGTCAAGCGGGCGATGAAGGACATCAACGTCATCGACGAATCCAACCTGAACGAGGTGATGCTCACCGTCGCCGACCCCGGCGAGGCGGTGGCCTATTTCACCAAGGCCGTCCAGGACAATCCCGGCCGCGTCGACCTGATGCGCGGCCTCGGCAAGTCCCTGACCCGCGCCCAGAAACCGACCGAGGCCGCGCAGGTCTGGCGTCAGGTCGTCGCCCATCCCGAGGCGGTGGCCGATGACCGGGTGATGCTGGCCGACGCGCTGATCCGCTCGAACCAGTGGGCCGAGGCCAAGGCCGAGCTGAACCAGATCCCGCCGACCCACGAAAGCTTCGACCGCTACCGGCTCGAGGCGATGGTGGCCGACGCCGACAAGAACTGGAAGAAGGCCGACAGCTTCTACGAGACCGCCGTCGGCCTGACCACGCGGCCCGCCAGCGTGCTGAACAACTGGGGCTTCTCCAAGCTGACCCGGGGCGACGCGGCGGGCGCCGAGAAGCTGTTCACCGAGGCGCTGACCTACGACCCGTCGATGTTCACCGCCAAGAACAACCTGGTCCTCGCCCGCGCCGCCCAACGCAAATACGACCTGCCCGTGGTCCGCATGACCCAGACCGAGCGGGCGGAGCTTCTCTATTCCCTCGGGCTCGCCGCGATCAAGCAGGGCGATGTCGCGGTGGGCAAGGGATTGTTGCAGCAGGCGATCGACACCCATCCGCAGTATTTCGACGCCGCCGCGCGCAGCCTTGAAACCCTCGATTCCAATGTGAAGCTGTAATGATTACCCCGACCGGAGCGTTGATCCTGCTGGTTCCCGTGCTGCCCATCGCGATCTGGGCGGCCCTCAGCGACCTCAAGCGCCTGAAGATCCCGAACAAGGCGGTCATGGCCATGGCCGCCGTCTGGCCGCTTCTGGGCTGGCTCGCCGTGCCGACCTGGACGGCCTGGTTCTGGGGCTTCGCCTTCCTCGGGATCGGGATCCTGATCGCCTATCTCGCCTTCGCGCTGTTCCGCTTTCCCGGCGGCGACGGCAAGTTCGCCGCCGCGATCTCGCCCGTCTTCGTCGGCGCCCCGATCGGCGAGGTGCTGATCCTCATCGCCCTCAGCATGCTGGGGGCCACGCTTGCCGTGCAGCTGGTCCGCCTGATTCCCGCCGTAAGCCGCGCCTCGGACGAGTGGGTCGGCTTCCGGCACTGGCGCATCATGCCCTTCGGCGTGGCGCTTTCGGCCATGGTCGTGATCTATCTTGTTGCCGCCATCTGGCCACAGGTCTGACACAAGTTACGCCTAAGACTCAAATCAAAGCCCTTTGCCGCGATTGTCCACGGAGCTTGTCGAATGAACGCTGAAGCCCCGGTGTCCGGCGTCACGCCGCCGCCCTCTCCCCGGTCGCTGGCCGATACCGGCCTCTCGACCGTGATGATGCGTGACATCCTGCTGAAGTCGATGTTCCGCACCAACCAGGACCAGGTCTCCGCACTGTCCAAGGTGATATGCCTGCCGGTGCCTCTGACCCAGGAACTGGTCGACCTCGCCCGGTCGCAGAAACTCCTGACCGCGACCGGCACCATGCACGCCACCGCCGGCGGCGAAATGGGCTATGAGCTGACCGATGCCGGCAAGGCGCGCGCGCTGGATGCGCTCTCGCAGTCGGAATATTATGGCGCGATGCCGGTGCCGCTGGAGCAGTATGGCGTGCAGATCAAGCGCCAGTCGGTGCGCGACATCCGCCTGAACCGCGAGCAGCTGATGTCCGGCATGGGCCACCTGATCCTGCCGCCCGACCTGATCGACAACCTCGGCCCCGCCGTGACCTCGGGCCGTTCGATCCTGCTCTACGGTCCGCCGGGGAACGGCAAGTCCTCGATCAGCCACGGCATCCGCGCCGCGCTTGGCGACAAGGTCTATGTCCCCCGCGCCATCGAATATTCCGGCCAGATCATCAGCGTCTACGACCCCATCGTCCACTCCGCCGCCGAGGCCGCGGTGGACGACCCGAACTCGCTGCGCCGCACCTCGAACCGCTTCGACAACCGCTATGTCTATTGCGAGCGCCCCTCGGTGATCACCGGCGGCGAACTCAGCCTCGACATGCTGGACCTGAACTACAACCCCACGGCCCGCACCTACCAGGCGCCCCTGCAGCTCAAGGCCACTGGCGGCATCTTCATCATCGACGACCTCGGCCGCCAGCAGGAACCGCCGCAGAAGATCGTCAACCGCTGGATCGTGCCGCTCGAGGAATCCCGCGACATCCTCGCCCTGCAATCGGGCGAGAAATTCACCGTGCCCTTCGACACGCTGGTGATCTTCTCCACCAACTTCCACCCGAACCAGATCTTCGACGGCGCGGCCCTGCGCCGGATCTTCTTCAAGATCAAGATCGACGGGCCGAGCCAGGAGAACTTCCTGAAGATCTTCGCCATGGTCGCGCGGAAGAAGAAGATGCCCTTGGACGAAACCGCGCTGATGCATCTGATGAAGGTCAAGTTCCCGACGATCCAGAACAACTATGCGAACTACCAGCCGGTCTTCCTGATCGACCAGATGATCGCGGTCTGCGAATTCGAGAACATCCCCTACCAGATGACGCCCGAACTCATCGACCGCGCCTGGGGCAACATGTTCGTCCGCCAGGAAGAGATCGCGCACTGACGGCCCCTCGTCGTTCGACTTCGTCTCCTCCTCGGCCGCGAGGAGTGACGAAGTCATCGACGAGCAATCAGCCGAAGAGAGTGACACCCTTCTCCGTCACCACCGCATCCAGCCGCTGGTCGAACGCATCGACCGGCACCTCAGCCACCTCCTGCGCCGAGAACGCAAACCCGACCGCCAGCACCGGCCCGCGCGCCCGCAACAGCTCCAGCGTCCGGTCGTAGAACCCGCCGCCATAGCCCAGCCGATAGCCCCGCGCGTCGAAAGCCAGCATCGGCACGATCATCACCTCGGGCTCGATCCAGGCCCCCTCCTCCGGGATCATCGCCCTGAAGGCGCCTTCGACCAGCCGGCAGCCCGGCGACCACTCGCGGAACCGCAGGGGCGCCGCCTTCTCCAGGATCACCGGCACCCCCACCGGCCCCTGATGCGCGGCCATCGCCGGCAGCGGGTCGATCTCCGACCGCATCGGCATGTAGCCCGACAGCACCTTGCCCCGGTGCGGCGCCAGGAAATCCGCCAGGATCTCCGCCGCCTGCCCCTGCCCCGCGGCATAGGCCGCCGCCCGCCGCGCGAAGGCCTCGGCCCGCGCCGCCGCCTTGAAATCCGCCAAAGCCCCGTCCGTCATGTCAGCATCACCGTCGCCAGCCCCAGAAAGGCAAAGAACCCCATCACATCCGTCAGCGTCGTCACGAAGGTCCCCGAGGCCAGCGCCGGGTCCAGCCCCATCCGCTCCAGCGTCAGGGGCACCAGCACGCCGCCCAGCGCCGCGACGACCTGGTTCACGATCATCGCCAGCCCCAGCACCGCGCCCAGATGCCAGTCGCCGAAGATCAGCACCCCCGCCGCCCCCAGGATCAGCGCCAGGCCCACCCCGTTCATCATCCCCGCCAGAAGCTCGCGCCGCACCACCCGCGCCGCATTGGCCCGCGTCAGGTCGCGCGTCGCCAGCGCCCGCACCGCCACCGCCAGCGATTGCGTCCCCGCGATCCCCCCGGTCGAGGCCACGATCGGCATCAGCGCCGCCAGCGCCACCAGCGTGGCGATCGTATTCTGGAACTGGCTGATCACCAGCGCCGAAAGCGATGCGGTGAACAGGTTGATGACCAGCCAGGGAAGCCGCTGCTTCACCGTCTCGACCGGCCCGTCGCTCACATCCGCCTCGTCGCCGACGCCCGCCAGACGCAGCATGTCCTCCTCATGCTCCTCGTCCAGCACGTTCATCGCATCGTCGATGGTGATCACCCCCACCAGCCGGCCCGAGCCATCGACCACCGGGCAAGAGATCAGGTGATACTGGTTGAAGATATAGGCGACATCGGCCTCCTCGTCGGTCGCCGTCACGCTGCGGAAACTGTCCTCGGTGATGTCGCGCAGCCGCGCCTCGCGGCCCGAGGACAGGATCCGCCCCAGGGTCACATAGCCCACCGGGGTCATCCGGGGATCGACCAGGATCACGTGATAGAACTGGTCCGGCAGATGCTCCGCCCCGCGCAGGAAGTCGATCGCCTCGCCCACGGTCCAGTGCTCGGGCGCGACCACCAGTTCGCGCTGCATCAGGCGCCCGGCCGAGTTCTCGGGATAGGCCATCGCCTGCTCGACCGCGACCCGGTCGGCATCCTCCAGCGCCGTCAGGATCAGCTCCTGCTGCGGCGCGTCCAGGTCCTCCAGGATATCGACCACATCGTCGGTCTCAAGGTCGCGCACCGCCTCGGCCAGCACCTCGCGCGGCATGGCCTCGACCACTTCCTCGCGGATCCCTTCCGAGATTTCCGACAGGATCTCGCCGTCGATCTCATGCGACCAGAGCGCCAGCAGCGCCCGCCGGTCGCTCGGACCGATCTGCTCCAGCAGGTCGGCGATATCGGCCGCGTGCAGCGGGTCCAGCAGCGAATCGACCCCCGCCCGGTCCCCTGCCTCGACCGCGGCCAGGACGGCATCGATCCGGGGCTGGTCCAGCACCTCGTCCTCGGTTTCGGCCAGGTCTTCCGCCATTCTTCCCCCGTGCGATTGCGCGACCTTAGCGAAAACTGTTTCGGGGAAACAGGGGCGGCGGCGAATTTACCGCGCAAGCGAATGGCCTTAGTCTGGCCGCCTGCACGCGGGGGACAGCATGACAGACCTACTCCTTGGCCAGGTGATCCGCTTCGACGGCAACCCGTTCGTCGACGGGCCGGGCGCCGCCCGCCCGCTCACCCAGGGCGCTGTCGCCATCGAGAATGGCCGCATCGCCGCCGTGGGCGAGGCCGCCACCCTGCGCGCCCGTTACCCGCAGGCCCGCATCCACGACCATGGGCAAAGGCTCATCTCCGCCGGTTTCATCGACGCCCATGTCCACTATCCCCAGACCGCGATCATCGCCTCCTGGGGGAAACGGCTGATCGACTGGCTGAACACCTACACCTTCCCCGAGGAGATGCGCTTTTCCGATCCCGCCTATGCGCAGGAGATCGCGAACCGCTACCTGGACCTGGTCCTCGCCCGCGGCACCACCACCGTCTGCTCCTACGCCACCATCCACCCGGCATCCGTCGAGGCGATCTTCACCGCCGCCCGATCGCGGGGGATGCGGCTTTTCGCGGGGAAAACCTGCATGGACCGCAACGCCCCCGAAGGCCTGCGCGACACCGCCCGCTCCGCCTACGACGACAGCAGGCGCCTGCTGGAGAAATGGCACGGGGTGGACCGCCTCTCCTACGTCATCACCCCGCGCTTCTCGCCCACTTCCACGCCCGAGCAACTGCAGGCCCTCGGCCAGCTCTGGCGCGAATATCCCGATTGCCTGATGCAGACCCATCTCTCGGAACAGACCGACGAGATCGCCTGGGTCCGGTCGCTCTTCCCGCAATCCCGCGACTATCTCGACACCTATGAAGCGCAGGGCCTCCTGCGCGAGGGCGCGGTCTACGGCCATGCCATCCACCTCACCGACCGCGAGCGCGCGCGCCTGGTCGAGGCCGGGGCCAGCCTCGTCCACTGCCCGACCTCCAACACCTTCATCGGCTCCGGCCTTTTCGACATGGGCCTCGCCAGCCAGCTCCGCGTCGGCCTCGCCACCGACACCGGCGGCGGCTCGAATTTCTCGATGCTGCGCACCATGGCCGCCGCCTATGAGGTCGCCCAGCTGCGTGGCCAGTCCCTGCATCCGTCGCAGCTCTGGTGGCTTGCCACCCAAGGCTCCGCCCGCGCGCTGCACGCCGAGGACAGGATCGGCAACATCGCGCCGGGAATGGAGGCAGACCTCGTGGTGATCGACCTCGCCTCCACCCCCGCCATCGAACAGGCCACCCGCCGGGCCGAGGATCTCTGGCAGCAGCTTTTCCCCACCATCATGATGGGCGACGACCGCGCCGTGGCCGAAGTCTGGGTGAACGGCCGCCGCCTGCCGACCTGAAAGCCCTTTCATACTGGCGCAAATATCCCCGCCGGAGGCTCCCACCGCAAAAACCCGCGCCACCGCCGGCCTGAAGCGCCTCCCCTCCCCCTCCGTGGGGAGGGGCCGGGGGTGGGGGGCCGGCCCATAGCTTCACACCAAGGGCGTATCCCGCCCGGACAGCTATTCCGCCAGTTCCCAGCCATCCGGGTAGAAATCATGCTTCAGCGCGATCGAGGTCGCGATCCGCTCGTATTTCCAGACCTCCTCCGCCGTCACCGGAATCGGCCCGACCGCCGCGATCAGCGTCTCGCCGTCCTTCAGCCGCCGGGTGCGGAACCCTTCCAGCCGCAGCGCGCGCTCCAGCGCCGGCCATGAGGCGTCCAGCTCCTCGATGAAGAAGGCATATTCGACCACCGCCGTCTTCGGCAGGCTGATCCCCTTCGACTGGCGGAAGGTGTCAAAGGTCTCGCGCCGCTGGGCTTCAAAGTTGTGGGACATCGGGCCCTCCTTGCCGGCCTTCTACCGCAAGCCCCCTGCCCCCGCCAGAGAGCTAACCCGCCAGCCGCGCGGCCAGGATGCGTTGCCGCTCCAGGACCAGGGGCAGGTCCAGCGTCACCATCCGCCCCTCGCGCACCACGGGCCGCCCGTCCACGATCAGGTCGCGCACCCGCGTCGGGCCGCAGAGGACCAGCGCCGCCACCGGATCCCAGCCCCCCGCCGCCTCGACCCCGTGCATGTCCCAGATCGCCAGATCCGCCCTCTTGCCCACCTCGATCGCGCCGAGATCCGCCCGCCCCAGCACCCGCGCCCCGCCCAGCGTCGCGATCTCCAGCGCCTCGCGCGCGGCCATCGCATCCGCCCCCCGCGCCACGCGCTGCAGAAGCAGCGCCATCCGCGCCTCGGCGATCAGGTTGCCCGCATCGCTCGAGGCCGAGCCGTCGACCCCCAGCCCCAGCTTCACCCCCGCGTCCCGCATCGCCCGGACCGGCGCGATGCCCGAACCCAGCCGACAGTTCGAGCAGGGGCAATGCGCAACCCCGGTATGGCTCCGCGCGAACAGGTCGATCTCCGAGCCGTCCAGCTTCACGCAATGCGCATGCCAGACATCCGGCCCGGTCCAGCCCAGATCCTCGGCATATTGCCCCGGCCGGCAGCCGAAGCGTTCCAGCGAATAGGCCACGTCCTCGTCGTTCTCGGCCAGATGGGTGTGCAGCATCACCCCCTTGTCCCGCGCCAGCAGGGCGGCGTCCCGCATCAGCTCGCGGCTGACCGAGAAGGGCGAACACGGCGCCAGCCCCACCCGCACCATGGCGCCGGGTTTCGGGTCGTGGAAGGCATCGACCACGCGGATCATGTCGTCCAGGATCGCGCGTTCGCTTTCCACCAGGCTGTCCGGCGGCAGGCCCCCCGCGCTGGTCCCGATCGACATCGCCCCGCGCGTCGGATGAAAGCGCAGCCCCACCTCGCCCGCCGCCGCGATCGTGTCGTCCAGCCGCGCGCCGTTGGGATAAAGATACAGGTGGTCCGAGGTCATCGTGCAGCCCGACAGCGCCAGCTCCGCCAGCCCGACCTGAGCCGAGGTGAAGATCTCCTCGGGACCAAACCGCGCCCAGATCGGATACAGCGTCTTCAGCCAGCCGAACAGCAGCGCATCCTGCCCCCCCGGCACCGCCCGCGTCAGGGTCTGGTACAGGTGGTGATGCGTGTTCACCAGGCCGGGAGTGACCACGCAGCCCGCCGCATCGACCACCTGCGCCTCGGCCGCGGCAAGGTCGCGACCGACCGCCAGGATCACGCCGTCGCGGATATAGATGTCGGCCCCGGCCAGTTCGGCCCGGGCAGCGTTCATCGTCACCACGACCAGGGCGTTGCGGATCAGGATATCGGGCATGGATGCAACTGCCTCGTATACCCTTCTGCCGCATCAGCCGACCGTCGGAAGGGAGAAGGACACGGCGGCAGCGGCTCTCTAGCCGCCGAAATCCTTTCTAACAAGAAAAATCGCTCAACCGTTGAGCAGTTGCAGCGCCTCGGCATGCAGGGCGGGACTCGCGGCGGCGATGACCCGCCCGCCCTCGGCCGCGGGGCGGCCCTGCCAGTCGGTGACGATGCCCCCGGCCGCCTCGATCACCGCGATCGGGGCCTGCACGTCATAGGCCTGCAGCCCGGCCTCGATCACCAGGTCGATCTGCCCGGCCGCGACCAGCGCATAGGCGTAGCAATCCATCCCGTAGCGCACCAGCCTGGCCCGCCCGGCCACCCGGCGGAACGCCGCGCCCTCGTCCTCGGTGCCGACCTCGGGAAAGGTCGAGAACAGGATCGCCTCGTTCAGCGCCCGCGGCGCGCGCACGGCCAGCGGCGCTTCGCCCAGGGGGCCGCGCACCAGCGCCCGGCCCAGCCCGCCCTCGAAGCGTTCGCCGATATAGGGCTGGTCGATGATGCCGTAGATCGGCCCCGTCGCGTCGCGGACCGAGATCAGCACCCCCCAGGTCGGCGTGCCCGAGAGATAGCCGCGCGTGCCGTCGATCGGGTCCAGCACCCAGGTCAGGCCCGTGCTGCCGCAGACCGGGCCATATTCCTCGCCCAGGATGCCGTCGGCCGGGCGGCGGCGCGCCAGGATCGCGCGCATCTGCGCCTCCGACAGCCGGTCGGCCTCGGTCACCGGGTCGAAGCGGTGGGTTTCCTTGGTATCGGCCGTCAGGTCCCGGCTGCGGAAATGCTGCAGCGTCGCGGTGCGGGCCGCATCGGCCAGCTCATGCGCGGTGGCGACCAGATCCTCGGCCAGTTCCGGTGTCACGCGCATCCTGCCCCTCCGTCATCCGCAGGCCGAAGGGGCCTGCCTCGCGGGCGCTAACGGCTCGCGAGGCCGAGGTCAAGCTCAGGCGGCGTCCGACAGCACGCGAGCCAGGTCGAACAGGCGGCGGCGCTGCGCCTCGGGGATGGCGTAATAGGAGCGCACCAGTTCCAGCGCCTCCTTGTCGGCCATCATGTCGCCTTGCGCCTGCGCGGCAACCGCCTGACCGTCGGCAAGCCCCTCGAAGAAGAACGAGATCGACACCCCCAGCGCATCCGCGACATCCCACAGCCGCGAGGCGCTGACCCGGTTCATGCCGGTTTCGTATTTTTGGATCTGCTGGAACTTGATGCCGACCTTGTCGGCAAGTTGCTGTTGCGTCATGCCCACCATCCAGCGGCGGTGACGGATGCGCTTGCCAACATGGGCGTCTACGGGATGTTTCATTCTTCACTCCGAGTACAAGTCAGTCCCCTTGCAATCCTATAAGCAAGTTTCGTGCCAAGATTGCCCGGATCGGGCAGTCGCGAAGAAAAGTTTGATCGACCCGGAAAACCTGTCCTTTTGGACAAGTCGAATTATCCACTTGTATAAGACACGGAGGAGTTGTCCCCAGCTCGATCATCGATAGGCCCCCTGGCGCCGCAACTCGCCTTATGCGCGAATCCCGCTTTGCATTGCATTTTGCGAACATAACCCCTGTATTTCGCATTTTGCAAAAGATTGCTTGGCGCCTATCTTCGGATTATTGTTCCCGGTTGCGAAATGAACCAAGGTTTTCGCGCGAAACGAAAGATAATATCGGAGACAATCCATGGAGAGTTGGCAGATTCCGGCACTTGGGGCCGCCCCGCAGCGGGTCCGGCTTCCCGGCCCAACTCCCGCAGAAGGCGAGGTGCTGGTGCGGGTCGCGGCGGTTGGATTGAACTTCGCCGACCTCCTGATGATCGAGGGCAAGTACCAGGTCCGCGTCGCCCCGCCCTATATCCCGGGCATGGAATTTGCCGGCGTGGTCGAGGCGCTAGGCCCCGGCGCCACGGGCCCCGCAATCGGCACGCGCGTTCTGGGCACCTGCACCAGCGGCGCCCTGGCCGCGCGGATCGCCGTTCCGACGCTGGCCCTCGCCGCCCTGCCCGACGCCATGTCCTTCGACGAGGCCGCGGGCTTTCCCATCGCCTATGGCACCTCGCATCTCGCGCTGACCCATGTCGCGCGGCTGCAACCCGGCGAGACGCTGTTCGTCACCGGCGCGGCGGGCGGCGTGGGCCTCACCGCGGTGGAGATCGGCAAGCGTCTCGGCGCGCGGGTCATCGCCTCGGCCCGGGGGGCCGACCGGCTGGCGGTGGCCGGGGCGGCGGGGGCCGATGTGCTGATCGACAGCGAGGCGGCGGGGCTGAAGGACCGCCTGCGCGCCGAGGGCGGCGTGGACGTGGTCTATGACGCGGTCGGCGGACCGGCCTTCGACGCCGCGCTCCGCGCCTGCCGGCCCGAAGGGCGGCTTCTGGCGATCGGCTTCGCCTCGGGCCAGGTGCCGCAGGTGCCGGCCAACCTCCTCCTGGTCAAGAACCTCACCGTCTCCGGCTTCTGGTATGGCGGCTTCCAGGCCCATGCCCCGGCCCGTGTCGCCGCCAGCATGGCCCGGCTTCTGCAGTGGCGGGCCGAGGGGGCGCTGCGCCCGCATATCGGCCAGGTCCTGCCCTTCGACGCCTTCCCCGAGGGGCTGGAGCTTCTGCGCGCCCGCAAGGCCACCGGCAAGGTGGTGATCCGGGTTCAGGCGCCGTAGCCGCAGCGCAATTCGGACAGAAGCGTCCCGATCGCCTCGTCGTTGCGGCGGTTGCCGCGGTACAGCGCCAGCTTCATCTCGCCCAGCGGCGGCAACTGGTTGTCGCCGGTGATCGGCTCCATTCCCTCCGGAATGCTGCCCGCCATCCGCACCGAGATCGCCAGGTCCGCCGCCACCGTCGCCTCGACCGCCTGCTCGCTTTCGCCCCCGGTCGCCATGTCCCAGGGGATGCCCGCCGTATCCAGCGCGCCCTGCGCCGTCGGGCGGAAGATGCAGCTGTCCTTGAACCCCAGACGCAGCGGCCGCCGCTGCCAGGCATTGCCCCCCGGCGCGCCGACCCAGACCAGCGGCCGGGCCGAGACCACCTCGGCCGCCGCATCCGGGGCCTCCTCGGTGGTCAGGATCACGTCGAACTCGCCCCGGGCGAATTCCTCCTTCATCAGCACGGTGAACGAGGACACCAGGTTGACCTGCACTAGCGGCCAGGCCTGCGCCATCCGCCGCAGGATCCCCGGGATCGCCGGATAGACCACGTCATGCGGCACCCCCAGCCGGATCGACCCCTGGCAGCAGCTGGCCGAGAAGCGTGACAGCACCTCGTCGTTCAGCGCCAGCATCCGGCGGCCATAGGACAGAAGCTGCTCGCCCTCGGGCGAAAGCGCCAGTTTCCGCGCCGCGCGCAGGAACAGCGTCAGGCCCAGCGAGTCCTCCAGCCGCTTGATCTGCATCGAGACCGCCGACTGCGTCAGGTTCAGATAGCCCGCCGCCCGCGTCACCCCGCCGACTTCGGCCACGGTGACGAACGAACGGAGGGCGGTCAGGTCGAGGTTGCGCGACATATCACGGATCCTGATCGGTTTCGTCACAATCATTCGTTTGAGAAATGTGCCACAGGGGCGCATCTTCATCAACAGAAATGAACCATCCCTCCCAATGCATCACCGCAAAGGATGACCCGATGACCACCCTCGCCCTCCGCCTCCTGGCCCGCCGCCCCCGCCCGCTCGCCGCCCTCGCCGCCGCGCTGAAGGCAGACCGCAGCCGCAAGGCGCTGGCCCGGCTCGACCCGCATCTCCTGCGCGACATCGGCCTTACCCGCGAGGAGGCCCTGGCCGAGACCGCCCGCCCACTCTGGGATCCCCCGGCACATTGGACACTCTGACCGGGAAACTTCCACGCGCGCGCGATGAGGCGCTTGAAATCGCAGGCGTTCGTTCCGATATTTCCCGCATGAGGTCGCGCCGGTTCCCGGCGTTGCCCTTAGGGACAACATCGGAGGCTTCAATGGCTCAATACGACACGATCCGCAGCGCAGGCGTCGGCGCCCGCGCGCAGATCGACGAAGGGCTTCGCGCCCACATGAACAAGGTCTACGGGCTGATGTCCGTGGCGATGCTGGTCACCGCCGGCGTTGCTTGGGGCGTCGGCACTTCGGACCTTCTTAACTTCCTGCGCACGCCCGACGGTGGGATGACGATCCTCGGCTGGGTGGTGATGTTCGCCCCCCTCGCGATGATCTTCGCGTTCGGTGCCATGGTGAACCGCATGTCGGCCGCGGCCGCACAGCTGTTCTTCTACACCTTCGCGGCGGTGATGGGTCTGTCGATCTCGTGGATTTTCACCGCCTTCAGTCTCGGCTCGATCTTCCAGACCTTCCTTGCGACCTCGGCCGGCTTTGCTGCGTTGTCACTCTACGGCTACACGACGAAACGTGACCTCGGGCCGCTCGGTGCGTTCCTCATCATCGGCCTGATTGGCCTTATCGTTGCGTCAGTGGCGAACATCTTCATCGGCTCGCAGGGCTTGGCCTTCGCGATTCCGCTGATCGGCGTGCTTATTTTCGCAGGTTTGACGGCGTTCGATACGCAAAACATCAAGAACTCCTACATCGAGCACGCTCAGGCGATGGACCAGGAATGGCTTGGCAAGTCCGCGATCATGGGCGCGCTGAACCTGTACCTGAACTTCATCAACATGTTCATGTTCCTGCTGCAATTCCTGGGCAACCGCGAATAACGCGAAGTCCGACGACACACAGGCGGGGGCCGGTCGCAAGACCGGCCCTTTTCGTTTCAGATCACCGCGCCGAAGAAATGGCCGACCGCCCAGGTCACCGCCATCGCCACAGCGCCCCAGAAAGTCACCCGCGCCACGGCGCGCGGCAGGCTGGCACCGCCGGCCTTCGCCCCCACCGCCCCAAGCAGCGCCAGACAGATCAGCGACAGGCCGGTGACCCACAGCGCGATCTGCGCCTCGGGCGCCAGGGCTGCCGCCGCCAAAGGCAGGGCCGCCCCCACCGCGAAGGTCAGGGCCGAGGCCCCCGCCGCCACCAGCGGCTGCGCTTCGGTATGCTCGAAGATCCCCAGCTCGTCGCGCACATGGGCGGCCAGCGGGTCTTTGGCATGCAGCGCCTCGGCCACCTGCCGCGCCAGTTCGGGCGGCACGCCCCGGTCCTCGTAGATCCCGGCCAGCGCGCGCAGCTCCTCGGCCGGGTCCGCGGCGATCTCCCGCCGCTCGCGGGTGATGTCGGCGGCCTCGGTATCGGCCTGCGACGAGACCGAGACATATTCCCCCGCCGCCATCGACAGCGCCCCCGCCGCAAGGCCCGCCGCCCCGGCCAGCAGCACCTCGCCCCGGCCCGAGGCCGCCGCGACCCCCACGATCAGCGAGGCGGTCGAGACGATGCCGTCATTCGCCCCCAGCACCGCCGCGCGCAGCCAGCCGACCCGCGCGACGTAATGTTCTTCCCGGTGCTTGCGTTCCATCTGGGCCTCCGCTGCCTGCCACCGCAGGGATCGCCTCTGGCCGCCAACCCGTCAAGCGGCGGCACCGGAAATCGCTTCGGCATCGGCCTGGCGCAAAAGGAAAGGGCCGCGTCCCACGGACACGGCCCCTGCTTCCCGACGGATCGGCAGATCTTACTTGATCTTGCCTTCCTTGTATTCGACATGCTCCCGCTTCACGGGATCGTACTTCTTGATGACCATCTTCTCGGTCATCGTGCGGGCGTTCTTCTTGGTCACATAGAAGTGGCCGGTGCCCGCGGTCGAGTTCAGGCGGATCTTGATGGTGGCGGGCTTTGCCATGGTCGTTTCCTCTGCATCGGGGAAACCATCGGCCCCCGGTCAAATCCTTGAAGCCCGCCTTTTAGCCAGCTTCGTGGCAGAGTCAACCGCAATCGGCTGACTTCTTGCCACATCGCCGCCCACGGCTCCCGGGGCAAGAGCTTGCCGTCGCCATCCTGGTCGCCGGCGGCGTCCTGCGCCTCCGCAGGATGGCCCGGCGGCGTTGGCATGGTTGGTTCAGATCCACCGGATCGTGACTGCGCGGAGAGCCTGTAAGCCGGATTCTGTCCACCCCGGACCGTGATCCGGGGCTGGATGACCATTCCTCTGCCGACCGTGTCGCCACGGCGGTCAAGCTGCCAACCCGGGCCTCTCGGGCGTTGGCGTCCCTGCGGGCGGTATCCCTTTCGGGACCGGCCCCCGCGCGAGGCCCCTATTTGGCGTTGCTCCGGGTGGGGCTTGCCATGCCGGTCCTGTTGCCAGTCCCGCGGTGGGCTCTTGCCCCACCTTTTCACCGTTACCCTTGCGGACAAGGGCAGTCTGTTCTCTGTGGCGCTTTCCCTGGGGTTGCCCCCGCCGGGCGTTACCCGGCACCCTTGCCAACGGGAGTCCGGACTTTCCTCGAGGCTTGCACCCCGCGGTCATCCAGCCCTCCGCGCGGGATCAGTTAGGCAGGCAGGCCCGGCGCGTCAATCGGCAAAACGGCGCAGCCCCGCCGCAAGCGCCCGGTCGGTATCGTCCAGCGGCCCCCGCGCCCAGGGCCGGAAACGCAGGCGGAAGGCGGTCAGCAGGGTCTCGGGCGCGGCCTCGGGATAGCCGAAGGCCTTCAGGTCGGCGGCGAAGTCTCCCGGCTCCCCGGCCTCGGGCCAGACCGACAGCCCTTCGTCGGCCAGCCTGCGCCAGTCGAAACGGCGGCCGGGGTCGCCCTTGCGGCCCGGGGCCATGTCGCTGTGACCGATCACCGCCCGCGGCGCCAGGCCATGCCGGTCCAGGATCCCCGCCAGCACCCGCTCCAGCGCCCGCATCTGCGGCTCGGCGAACGGGTGGTCGCCCGGATTGGCCAGTTCCACCCCGATCGAGCGCGAGTTCACATCCCCCTCGCCCCGCCATTCCCCCGCCCCGGCATGCCAGGCCCGCGCGCCCTCATCCACCAGGGAGAGGACCGTTCCGTCCGTGTCGATCAGGTAATGCGCCGAAACCTCGGCCGCAGGATCGCACAGCCGCGCCAGGGCCTCGGCGCAGCCGAGCATCGCGGTGTAATGCAGGACGACCAGTTCCACCCGCCTGCCGCGCCGGTCGCCGAAGTTCGGCGACGGATGCGTCAGGCTCACTGCAGCGCGGTGCGGAACGGGCGCGGGTCCCAGGCGCAGGCGAAGCCGTCGCCATCCGGGTCCACGCCCATCCGGTCACGCTCCGGCCCGCCCTTGGCCAGGAACTCCTGCTGCGCCAGATCCGGCGAGGCGAAGCGCGCGCAGGCCGAACTGGAATCGCGCGAGCCCAGGCCGCTGCGCTTGTACATCTGCACGCCGGGCGCGTGGTTGGTGGCCAGCGCGAATTCCACGATGTTCGGCCCGGTGTCCCCCGGCCGCTGCGGCAGGTCTTTCGGCTGGACCACGACATAATCCGCCCGGTTGCGGGCGATTCGCTCCGCGTCGCTCTCGATCGTCTCGCGCGCCGCGACGGCGGTGAAGTCCTGTTCGTCCGAGATGCCGGCGTGGCTGACCTCGCCCGATTCTTCCTGGATCCCGGCCGGAGCGCCGCCGCGCGGGCGGTTGTCGCTGATGATGCCGGCATCCGTCCCCGGCAGCGGCGTCACCACCGGCGGCGGGGTCACGCCCGAGGCCCGGTCGATCGCCGCCGAGGCCGCGGCCGGATCGAAGCCGGCGGCGGGCGGCGCGACCGTCGCGGGCTGCGGCTGCGCGCCACGGACATAGGAGTTGTAGTCCTGGAACCCCACGCCCGAGTCGCTGCTCCGGGTCGAAGGGGTGCAGGCGGTCAGCAACAGCGCCGCAAGGGCGGCACCGGCAACGGGACCAATGGAATTACGGCTCATCAACTGCCTCGGCAAGCGAACTTTCGGCCGCCCCTTACCACCATTTCCCGGCCTTGGCCACAAAGCCCGCGCGGCTTTCCAACACATGTGCGTAATTGAGCAGCGCCCCTTCCTCCCAGGGCCGGCCGATCAGTTGCAGCCCCAGCGGCAGCCCCTGGTGGTCCAGCCCCACCGGAACCGAGATCCCCGGCAAGCCCGCCAGGTTCACCGTCACGGTGAAGACGTCGTTCAGATACATCTTCACCGGATCCACATCCGCCATCTCGCCCAGCCCGAAGGCGGCCGAGGGCGTCGCGGGCGTCAGGATCGCATCCACCCCATCGGCGAACACGGTCTCGAAATCGCGCTTGATCAAAGCCCGCACCTTCCGCGCGCGGTTGTAGTAGGCGTCATAGAACCCCGCCGACAGCACATAGGTCCCGACCATGATCCGGCGCTGCACCTCCGGCCCGAACCCCTCGGCCCGGGTCTTTTCGTACATCTCGGTCACGCCGTCGCCGTGGCTCAGCCTGGCGCGGTGGCCGTAGCGCACCCCGTCATAACGGGCGAGGTTGGACGACGCCTCGGCGGGCGCGATCACATAATAGGCCGGCAGCGCATATTTCGTGTAGGGCAGCGAGATGTCCCGCACCTCGGCCCCGGCATCGCGCAGCATCTCGATCCCGCGTGCCCAAAGCGCGTCGATCTCCTCGGGCATCCCGTCCATCCGGTATTCCTTCGGAATCCCGATGACCTTGCCCCGGATGTCGCCGGTCAGCGCCGCCTCGAAATCCGGCACCGGAATATCCGCGCTGGTCGAATCCTTCGGATCATGCCCGCACATCGCGCCCAGCATGATCGCCGCATCGCGGACCGATTTGGTCATCGGCCCCGCCTGGTCCAGGCTGGAGGCAAAGGCCACCACGCCCCAGCGCGAGACCCGGCCATAGGTCGGCTTGATCCCGACGATCCCGGTAAAGGCCGCCGGCTGCCGGATCGACCCGCCGGTATCCGTCCCGGTCGCCGCCAGGCACAGGTCCGCCGCCACCGCCGCAGCCGACCCGCCCGAGGACCCTCCCGGCGTCAGCGGCGCGTCCGATCCCTTGCGCCGCCACGGGCTGACCGCATTGCCATAGCACGAGGTCTCGTTGGACGAGCCCATGGCGAATTCGTCCATGTTCAGCTTGCCCAGCATCACCGCGCCCGCACCGAACAGCTTCGTCGTCACGGTCGATTCGTATTCCGGCCGGAACCCCTTCAGGATGTTCGACGCCGCCTGCGACGGCACCCCCCTGGTGCAGAACAGGTCCTTGATCCCCAGCGGAATCCCGCACATCGCCGGGGCCTCTCCGCCCTTCAGCCGCGCATCCGCCGCCCGCGCCTGCTCCAGCGCGATCTCCGGCGTCTTGTGGACAAAGGCGTTCAGCCCCTCGCCCGCGTCGATCGCCGTCAGGCAGGACATGGTCAGGTCGACCGCCGAGATCTCGCCCTTGCGCAGCGCATCCCGCGCCGCCGCGATGGTCCAGGTATTCGCGCTCATTCCACCACCTTCGGCACCGCAAAGAACCCCTCGCGCGCATCCGGCGCGTTCTTCAGCACCTGCGCCTGGATATTGCCGTCCGTCACCTCGTCCGCCCGCCGCTTCAGCCGCATCGGCGTGACCGAGGTCATCGGCTCCACGCCCTCGACATCCACCTCGTTCAGCTGTTCCATGAAGCCCAGGATCCCCGAAAGCTGGCCGGCCAACCTGGGCAGATCGGCCTCCTCGACCCGGATCCGGGCCAGCTTTGCCACCTTGCGGGCGGTGTCGATATCAATGGCCATTGGGCTCTCCGATGGTTTGGCCTCCGTTTAGCCCGCTGCCCCTGCCCCTGCAAGCGCAAGGCGGGCGACGGCAGGGGGCAATCAGGCCATTCCGACGATTGCGGATTGTCAGGACCGCGACATTTCCCGAAACTGGCCCCTTCCCGAATGACGATGGAGAGACCCATGCAGATCACCTGGCTTGGCCATTCCGGCTTTCGCATCGAGATCGAGGACGCCGTGTTCCTGGTGGATCCCTGGATCACCGGCAACCCCAGCTTTCCCGCAGGCCGCGAGGACGAGGCCGTGCAGGGCGCCACGCATCTTCTCCTGACCCATGCCCATGGCGACCACGCCGCCGATGCCGCCCGGCTGGCGGGCAAGCTCGGGATCAAGGTGCATTGCATCCATGAGCTTTCGGAATGGCTGAACGGCCAGGGGGCGCAGACGGTGGGCTTTGGCAAGGGCGGCACGCTGGAGTTGGGCGGGGCCAGGGTGACGATGGTGAACGCGGTCCATTCCGCCAGCATCGACTTCGGCGACAAGGGCCTCCTGCCCGCCGGCTCGGCCGCCGGCTTCATGATCGCGGGCGAGGGCCATACGATCTACCTCTCGGGCGATACCGACATCATGGCCGACATGGCCTGGATGGCCGAGTATCACCAGCCCGACATCGGCATCCTGTCCTGCGGCGGGCATTACACGATGGACATGGCCCGCGCCGCCTTCGCCGCCCGGAAATACTTCAACTTCCGCTGGGTGATCCCCTGCCACTACAAGACCTTCCCGATCCTCGCGCAGGACGCCAGCGCGCTGCGCGCCGGCCTGCCCCCCGGCGTCCAGGTGATCGAGCACGAGGTCCTCGACCCGATTCGCATCTGAAGGGCCGCCGTCCAGGCGGGTCGGCGAAAGAGGGTCGCACAGGATCGACAGCTTGACTGCGGGCATTTCCCCCGCGTCAAGCTTGTATCGCCCCGCCCCCAGCCCGGCCCTTTCATTTTCGCCCGAGTATCCCCGCCCCAGGCATGCGCCCCAGGCACGGGCGCGCCACCTGTCCCTTCCCACTGGCGCACATACCTCCGCCGGCGGCTCCTCCACCCGAACCCGCGCCGCCTTGCGGGCCAGGGCAACCGCCGCCAAAAGCGTCCCCTCCCCTGGGGGAGAGGATCGGGACGAGGGCGCAGCTTCCCCCGCAAATCTTTCCAATTCCCTAACGTCCGCGCCTATCCCATTGAAAAGACGGAACCATCAGAAGATGTCCACTGTGGACACCTATCCGCGCTTCCCCGCGAAGAACCCCTTGAGCAAGGCCTCCGCCTCTGCCCCCCCGATCCCGTCGTAGACCTCGGGAACGTGGTGGCACTGGGGGTGGCTGAAGACCCGCGCCCCCACCGCGACCCCCCCCGACTTCGGATCCGCCGCCCCATAGTAAAGCCGCCCGATCCGCGCCGCGCTGATCGCGGCCGCACACATCGGGCAGGGTTCCAGCGTCACATAAAGGTCGTGTCCCCCCAGCCGCTCCGACCCCGCCAGCCGGCAGGCCGCGCGGATCGCCAGCATCTCGGCATGGGCCGTCGGGTCCGCCAGCTCCCGCGTCCGGTTTCCCGCCCGCGCCACTACCTCGGCCCCGCGCACCACCACCGCGCCCACCGGCACCTCCCCCCGCATCGCCGCCGCCCGCGCCTCCTCCAGCGCCAGCGCCATGAACGACCGGAAGCCTTCGCGTTGCTCTTTCATACCGGGTCAAATATCCTCGGGGGTCCGGGGGTGGAACACCCGCGGGGCTGGCCACCTTGCGCCGCAGGATGATGGTCATGGCCGAAAAAGAAAAGCCCAAAGCCCCCGCAAAGCCCTCGGCCGACGCCCCCGAGGGCGAGCGTATCGCCAAGGTCCTCTCCCGCGCCGGCATCGCCTCGCGCCGCGAGGCGGAGCGGCTGATCGAACTGGGCGAGGTCAAGGTCAACGGCAAGGTCATCACCTCGCCCGCCCTGAACGTGACCCCCCGCGACAAGATCACCGTCCGGGGCGAGCCCGTGGGCCAGCCCGAACCCCCGCGCCTCTGGCTCTACTACAAGCCCGAGGGGCTGGTGACCTCGGCCGCCGATGAAAAGGGCCGCGACACGGTCTTCGACCACCTGCCCGAGGACATGCCGCGCGTGATGTCCGTGGGCCGGCTCGACCTGAACTCGGAGGGCCTGCTCCTCCTCACCAACGACGGCGAGCTGAAGCGGCGGCTGGAGCTGCCCTCGACCGGCTGGCTGCGCAAGTACCGGGTGCGGGTCAAGGGCAACCCGACCGACCCGGACCTCGAACCCCTGCGCAAGGGCGTCACCATCGAGGGCGAGAAGTTCCTGCCGATGGAGGTCAAGCTCGACCGGCACCAGGGCGCGAATGCCTGGCTGACCGTGGGCATCCGCGAGGGCCGCAACCGCGAGATCCGCCGGGCGATGGCGCATGTCGGGCTGACGGTGAACCGCCTGATCCGCATCTCCTACGGGCCCTTCCGCCTGAACGAGCTGAAGCCCGGCGAGGTCGAGGAGGTCAGGGCCCGCGTCCTGCGCGAGCAGTTGGGCCTGGGCGAGGCGGATGCCGGCGACAAGCCCCGCCGCGCCACGCCGAAACCGGCGGAGAAGACCCCGGCCAAACCCGCCCGCAAGGCGCTGAAGCCCGGCGAGGGGCTGAAACAGCTCTCGGACAGCTGGCAGAAGGCCACCCGCCCCGCCGCCCCGCGCAAGCCGGGCGAGCGGGTCGCGACCGACCGTCCGACCGGGCCGCGCAGCCCTGCCGGGCGGCCCGGGCCTCGTCCGAAGCCGCCCCGCGACCGATGACCCGAGGGGGAAGATTGCCGCCGATTCCCCCCATGCTCTGCTGGCAAGCGGCCGGGCCATCGGCTAAGGTCGGCGCAAGTGGCGGTTGCAGGGGGTGGCCATGTCTGGAACCGGATTGAGGAACCTCGCGCTGACCCTGCTGGTTGCCCTGGTGGCCTATGTGGCCTGGTCGGGGGGCATCTGATGGCCGAACGGTTCGGCGGGAAGTATTCGCCGCAGGGCGCGACCCAGGGCGGCCCGCGACCATCCGCTACCGTCGAGGTACGGCCGCGCGGGCTCTGGCGGGCGACGGTTCTGTTCCTGAGCGCCTTCCTGTTCCTTTTTCCCGCCTTCGGTGACGATCCGGGCGACATGCTGCTGGGCCTTGGCGCCGGCGGGCTGATCGTGCTGGCCGCCTGGCTGACGCGGGAGGGGCTGAAGGCCGAGGCCGCCTATCATTCCCGCAAGCTTGCCCGCCGCCCTGCCCTGCCGCGCAAGCTCCTGGGGGCGATCCTGACCGGCGCCGCGCTGGCGGTGGGCGGCGTGATCGCGGATCAGGGCCTGATCATCCCGCTGCTTTACGCGCTGGTCGGCGCGGGCCTGCATCTGGGGGCCTTCGGGCTGGATCCGATGGCCGACAAGGGGATGGAGGGGATCGACGCCTTCCAGACCGGCCGCGTCGCCCATGCGGTCGAGGAAGGCGAGAAGCACCTGGCCGCGATGCAGGACGCGATCCTGCGCGCGAAGGACCGGGGCCTGGAGAAGCGGGTGGCGCAGTTCGCCGGCGCCGCCCGCGGCCTTTTCCGCACCATCGAGACCGATCCGGGCGACCTGACGGCGGCGCGGAAGTACATGTCGGTCTACCTGATGGGGGCCCGCGACGCGACGGTGAAGTTCGCCGACCATTACGCCCAGACCCGCGACGCCAGCGCCCGCGCCGATTACGAGGCGCTGCTGACCGATCTGGAAACCACCTTCGCGCAGAAGACGACGGCCTTCCTGTCGAACAACCGCACCGACCTTGACGTCGAAATCGCCGTCCTGCGGGACCGGCTCAAGCTTGACCACTGAAACGGGGAATTGCCATGTCCACTACCGTCCAGGCCGATGCCGCCGCCCTTCTGAGCGAGGTCGAGAAGGTCAATGCCGTGATCCTGCCAGAACCCATGGCCGAGGTCGTGACCCTGACCGCAGCCCCCGCCGACAAGGCCGAGGCGATCCGGCAGCGGATGACCGAGGTCGACCTGTCGAACACCCAGTCGATCATCGCCTTCGGCTCGTCGGCGCAGGCCGAGTTGCAGGTGATCAGCCAGGCCATGCTGCAGGACGTGAAGAACAAGGACGTGGGCCCGGCGGGCGACAGCTTGCGCAAGATCGTCACCACGATCCGCGGCTTTGCCAGCGAGGAGCTGGACCTGCGCCGCGAGTCGAGCTGGTGGGAGCGCCTTCTGGGCCGCGCCGCGCCCTTCGCCGAATTCGTCGCCAAATACGAGGACGTGCAGGGCCAGATCGACAAGATCACCGGCGAGCTTCTGACCCATGAGCATACGCTGCTGAAGGACATCAAGAGCCTGGACGTGCTGTATGAAAAGACCCTGACCTTCTACAACGAGCTGGCGCTTTACATCGCGGCGGGCGAGGCGAAGCTGGCCGAGGTCGACGGCACCACCATCCCCGCCAAGGAGGCCGAGGTCGCCGCCGCGCCCGAGGCCGACCAGGTGATGAAGGCGCAGGAGTTGCGCGACCTGCGCGCCGCCCGCGACGATCTGGAGCGCCGGGTGCACGACCTGCGGCTGACGCGGCAGGTGACGATGCAGTCCTTGCCCTCGATCCGGCTGGTGCAGGAAAACGACAAGAGCCTGGTGACCAAGATCAACTCGACCCTCGTCAACACCGTGCCGCTGTGGGAGACGCAGCTGGCGCAGGCGGTGACGATCCAGCGGTCGAAGGAAGCGGCCGAGGCGGTGCGGGACGCCAACGACCTGACCAACGAGCTGCTGAAATCCAATGCCGAGAACCTGCAGCAGGCCAACAAGGTGGTGCGCGAGGAGATGGAGCGCGGCGTCTTCGACATCGAGACGGTGAAGCAGGCCAATGCGACGCTGATCGCGACGATCAACGAAAGCCTGGCCATCGCCGACGAGGGCAAGGCCCGTCGGGCGGCGGCCGAGGCGGAACTGGTGAAGATGGAGGCAGAATTGCGCGATACGCTGGCAGCCGCGAAGGCGCGGCAGGCCTCACCCGGCATGCAGGGGTAGGGCGTGGCGCTCTCCCGCATCCTGCGGGCCTTCGGGCCCGCCCTGGCCCTGGCCGCCTGCATTCCCACCGCCACGCCGCCCCGCGCGCCCCAGCCGCGCGCGCCGGCGGCCGCCCCCATCCCCGTCCCGCCGACGCCGAAAAGCGCGGCGGCCACGGCCTATTTCGCCCAGATCCAGCAGGCGCTGCTGGCACAGGGTCTTTTGCGGTCGGATTCGGGCGCGGATGTGCCCTTCACCGACCGGATGCTGGCCGAGAACTTCCTGAAGATCGCGCTTTACGACGAATATCGCCGCTCGGGCGGCGGGTTCGTCCGGCAGGAGACGGAAAGCCTTTTGCGCCGCTGGGAGGGTCCGGTCCGCGTCTCGGTCCGCTTCGGGGCCAGCGTGCCCCCCGAGCGCAAGGCCACCGACCGCGCGCGGATCGCCAGCTTCGTGGGCCGGCTGGCCGCGATCACCGGCCATCCGATCATGATGGACGAGGCCAACCCGAACTTCTTCATCCATGTCGTCTCGGAGGACGAGCGCGAGGCGCTGGGACCCACCGTCCGCGCCGTATTGCCGAACCTGTCGTCGGGCGACGTGGCGGGCATCACCCAGATGCCGCGCTCGACCTATTGCCTGGTCTATGCGCTGTCCGAGGGCAACTCGGGCGCCTATACCCGCGCCTTCGCGGTGATCCGGTCCGAGCATCCCGACCTTCTGCGCCTGTCCTGCGTGCATGAGGAACTGACGCAAGGGCTTGGCCTGCCGAACGATTCCCCGCGCGCGCGGCCCTCGATCTTCAACGACGACGAGGAATTCGCGCTGCTGACCGACCACGACGAGCTGCTCTTGCGGATCCTCTACAGCCGCGAGTTGCGCCCCGGCATGACCGCCGCCGAGGCCCGTCCCATCGTCTTCTCGCTTGCGAGCCGCCTGATGGGCGGCGACAGTTGAACCCAAACGGAGGGTGCCATGGTCTTCGATTTCCTCAAGGGCGAATTCATCGACGTCATCTCCTGGCTGGATGACACGCGCGACACGATGGTCTGGCGCTTTGACCGGCGCGGGCAGGCGATCAAATACGGCGCCAAGCTGACGGTGCGCGAGGGGCAGGCGGCGGTCTTCATCCACGAGGGCCAGCTTGCGGACGTGTTCGGCCCCGGTCTCTACATGCTCGAGACCAACAACATGCCGATCCTGACCACGCTGCAGCACTGGGACCACGGCTTTCAGTCGCCGTTCAAGTCCGAGGTCTATTTCGTCAACACCACCCGCTTCAACGACCAGAAATGGGGCACCAAGAACCCGATCATGGCGCGCGACCCGGAATTCGGCCCGGTCCGCCTGCGCGCCTTCGGGACTTATTCGATGCGGGTGGGCGATCCCGGCAAGTTCATGACCGAGATCGTCGGCACCGACGGCGAGTTCACCGCGGACGAGATCAGCTTCCAGATCCGCAACATCATCGTGCAGGAAGCCAGCCAGGTGCTGGCGAAATCCGGCATCCCGGTGCTGGACATGGCCGGCAACCTGGCCGACCTGGGCAAGGTCATCGCCAATGCGATCGCGCCGAAGGTGGCGGAATACGGGCTGTCGATCCCGGAATTCTACATCGAGAACATCAGCCTGCCGGAAGAGGTGGAGAAGGCGCTGGACAAGCGGACCTCGATGGGGGTGGTGGGCGACCTGAACCGCTACATGCAGTACAACGCCGCCGAAAGCCTGTCGCAGCCCGGCTCGGCCATGGGATCGGCCATGGGGGCCGGGATGGGCATGGGCATGGGTGCGAGCATGGCGCAGAACATGGGGCCCTGGGGCGCGCAGCCGGCTGCCGCCGCGCCGCCGCCGCCCCCTCCCCCGCCTCCGGCCGGGAAGGTTTGGCATCTGGCGGTGGATGGCGCGACCTCGGGTCCGTTCGGCGAAGGCGATCTTGCGCGGCTGGCCGGCGAGGGCCGCCTGACCCGCGCCACGATGGTCTGGACCGCGGGCCAGGACGGCTGGAAGATGGCGGCCGAGACCGAACTTTCGCGCCTGCTGGACCAGGTGCCGCCGCCCCCGCCGAAACCCTGAGCCATGCCGCAGGACGAATACCGCTGGCCCTGCGAGCAATGCGGCGCGCAGCTGCGCTATGCGCCGGGCCAGACGCGGCTGACCTGCGATCATTGCGGCCATGTCCAGGACATCCCGGCCGAGGCGCCCGGCGCCCGGACCCGCGCCCTGCAAGAGCTTGATCTTGCACGCGGATTACACGACGATCTCTCGGACCGCGACATGGTCGAGACGCGCACGACCAGTTGCCCGAACTGCGGCGCGCAGGTCGAGATCAGCGGCGCGACCCATGCCACCGAATGCCCGTTCTGCGCCACGCCCGTCGTGCTGGACACCGGCACCACGCGCCATATCAAGCCGCAGGCGCTGATCCCCTTCGCCCTGACCGAGGATCAGGCGCGCAAGGCGATGACCGGATGGCTCGGCAGCCTCTGGTTCGCGCCGAACACGCTGCTGGAATATGCCCGCAAGGGGCGGGCGATGAACGGGATCTATGTTCCGTTCTGGACCTTCGACGCCGACAGCGACAGCCGCTATTCCGGCGAGCGCGGCGAATACTACTACACGACACGGACCGTCCGGGTCCGGGTCAACGGCAGGATGGAGACCCGGCAGGAGCGCGAGCGCCATACCCGCTGGCATTCCGTCTCGGGCCGGGTGGCGCGCGGTTTCGACGATGTGCTGGTGATGGCCTCGCACAGCCTGCCGCCCCGCCTGGGCAACGAGCTTACCCCCTGGGACCTTGGCGCGCTGGTCCCCTATGCGCCCGAGTTCCTGGCCGGCTTCCAGGCCGAGGGCTATACCGTCCCCCTCGCCGAGGGCCATGCCGAAGGCCGCGCCAAGATGGAGGAGGTGATCCGCAGCGACGTGCGCCGCGACATCGGCGGCGACGAGCAGCGCATCCACGGCATCGACACCGCCTGGTCGGAGGAGACCTTCAAGCACATCCTCCTGCCGGTCTGGATGGCGGCCTACAAGTACAACGGCAAGAGCTACCGCTTTCTGGTGAACGGCCAGACCGGCGAGGTCCAGGGCGAGCGTCCCTGGTCGATCTGGAAGATCGCCTTCGCGGTGCTGGTGGCGGCCCTTCTGGCGCTTGGCGCCTATTACCTGTCCGAACAGCAGGGCGCCGAGGTCACGATTCCCGACTGGATGGACTAGCCCCGCCGCCGGAAGAACAGCATCCAGCCGGCATAGGCCCCCGCCGCAAGAAACAGGATCGCCCACAGCGGCGCGCCCGCGAAAGCCTCGAAAAGGCCCCAGGCCAGGGGCAGAAGCACCGTCAGCCAGCGCACCCAGGCGCGTGCGAAGAATGGATCGTCGGGGTCGAGAAACTTCATGCCTTTGCCCCGCATCCGTGGCATCCTGTGCCCAGGAAGGGAGGCCCGACATGCCCCAGATTGTCAAGGATTTCCAGGGACAAACCGTCATCACCACTTTCGAGACCACGCCCGCGACGGCCTTCGACCTGGTCGAGGCGCTGGAAACCGCCTATCGCGAATGCATCCGCAACCAGCCCGGTTTCCTCTCGGCCGGGTTGCACATGAACGACGCCCGGACCCGGATCTGCAACTATTCGCAATGGCGCTCGCGCGAGGATTACCAGGCGATGCTGCGCACCCCCGAGATGCGCGAGCGCAACCGGCATATCCACGAGCTGTGCCGCAGCTTCGAGCCGGTGATGTACGAGGTGACGGGGGTGTTCTAAAGCCGCCGCAGCAGCGCCAGCGCGGCCGCAGGGTTCGCGACCTTGTGGCCCGAGATGACGAAGAGGAACAGTTCGCGCTGCCGCGCGATGTCGCGGATGCGGTCGGCCCAGCGGTCGAGGTCCTTTGCGGGATAGCCATGTTCCTCGCCCGCGACCGCGCCCATGATGCGGAGATAGGCGAAGGGGGCGGTGGCGGCGGCGATCTCCGGGTAGGAACTGTCGGCGGCCTGGACGACGGCGAGGCCCCGGTCGCGGAGCAGCGTCGCGAAGGTGTCGCAGACGAAGCTCTCGTGCCGCGCCTCGATGGCGTGGCGGAGCGGCAGGCCCTCCAGCCGGTCGGGCAGGAGGTCGAGGAAACCGGCCATGTCATCGGCGTCGAACGGCTTGGTCGGCGGCAGTTGCCAGTTGAGCGGGCCGAGCTTCGGTCCGAGTTCCACCAGCCCGGAGGCGAGGAAGCGGCGGATGGAGTCGCCCCCCTCGGCCAGCTTGCGCCGGGCGGTCGCGAAGCGCGGCGCCTTCAGCGCGAAGACGAAGCCCTCGGGCGCCTCCTCGGCCCAGCGCCGGAAGGTCTCGGGCTTCTGGGTGCCGTAGTAGGTGCCGTTGACCTCGATCGCGGTCAGGGCGCGGGCGGCGAAGGCCAGCTCGTCCGCCTGGCGGAGGCCGGGCGGGTAGAAGGTGCCGCGCCAGGGCTCGTAGGTCCAGCCGCCGACGCCGATGTGGATGCGCCCTGCCATCGCCCCTCCTCGCGAAGCAACGGGCGGGATGGGTGAAGGTTCCCGTTAACCCGGCCGCAACCGAATCCCCGCAGACTGCGGGAAAGCGGAGGTGCAGGATGGACCCGATCGACGAATATGCCAGGCTGAAGGCGGAGATCCGCCGCTTGCAGGACCGGGCCGAGGTGCTGCGGGCGGGCTTCCTGCGCCCGGGTGCGCGGCTGCGCTCCAATCGGTTCGAGGTGACGGTCAGGCGCGCGAAACGGCGGGTCTTCGACAAGGACCGGCTGCCGCCCGAGGTGCTGGCCGACCCGCGCTATTGGGACGAGCGGGAAAGCGAGATCGTCACCTGCCGGGAGATCACCCCGTCAGGGCCGGAGGAGGACATCGTCCTGATCGAGTGAGACCGGGTTCGCAAGGTGGCAGTATTGCCCGCCCTACCCGCGTGCCCGATCTTTGCAGGGCAACCCATATCGAACTACCGCCGTCTCCGCCCGGCGCCATTCACCGTCAACCTGGCCAAACGGAGTGCCATGATCCGCCCACCGCCCCTAACGCCCGCGCCGCGATCGCTTGCCGCCTCTTTGCCCCGGCCGGCCTGCCGTCGAGCGGCCCGACAGCTTCGTCGCCTCCACCACCGCCTCCTCGACCGCCTCCTGCCGGGCGAAGGGGTCGTCGGCCACCGCCAGTTCCACCGCTTCCAGCCGCTTCACCTCGTCGCGCAGGCGCGCCGCTTCCTCGAAATCCAGGTTCTCGGCCGCCTTGCGCATCTGCGCCCGCAGCGCCTCCAGATGCGCGGCGAGGTTCTGCCCCACCATCGGCTTGTCCACCCGGGTGGTGATCCGGCTCTGGTCGGTGTCGCCCTGCCAGAGGCCGGCAAGCACGTCCTCGACGTTCTTCTTCACCGTCTCGGGGGTGATGCCGTGTTCCACGTTGTAGGCCATCTGCTTTTCGCGGCGGCGGTTGGTCTCGGCCAGCGCGCGTTCCATGCTGCCGGTGATCCGGTCGGCATACATGATCACCCGCCCGTCCGCGTTCCGCGCCGCGCGGCCGATGGTCTGGATCAGGCTGGTCTCCGAGCGCAGGAAACCCTCCTTGTCGGCGTCGAGGATCGCCACCAGGCCGCATTCCGGGATGTCCAGCCCCTCGCGCAGCAGGTTGATCCCGACCAGCGCGTCGAACGCCCCCAGCCGCAGGTCGCGCAGGATCTCGATCCGCTCGATCGTGTCGATGTCGGAGTGCATGTAGCGCACCCTGATGCCCTGTTCGTGCAGATACTCCGTCAGGTCCTCGGCCATGCGCTTGGTCAGCACCGTGACCAGCGTCCGCATCCCCCGGGCCGAGACCTTGCGGATCTCGTCCAGAAGGTCGTCCACCTGCATCTCGACCGGCCGGATCTCGACCTGGGGGTCCAGAAGGCCGGTGGGCCGGATCACCTGTTCGGTGAAGACGCCGCCGGTCTGCTCCAGCTCCCAGGCGGCGGGGGTGGCGGAGACGAAGACGGATTGCGGCCGCATGGCGTCCCATTCCTCGAACTTCAAGGGGCGGTTGTCCATGCAACTCGGCAGCCGGAAGCCATGTTCGGCCAGGGTGAACTTGCGCCGGAAGTCGCCCTTGTACATGCCGCCGATCTGGGGGACCGAGACATGGCTTTCGTCGGCGAAGACGATGGCATTGTCAGGGATGAATTCGAACAGCGTCGGCGGCGGCTCGCCCGGCGCGCGGCCGGTCAGGTAGCGCGAATAGTTCTCGATCCCGGCGCAGGAGCCGGTGGCCTCCAGCATCTCGAGGTCGAAGTTGCTGCGCTGCTCCAGCCGTTGCGCCTCCAGCAGCTTGCCTTCGGATTGCAGCTGCTTGAGGCGGTGGAACAGCTCTTCCTTGATGCCCTTGATGGCCTGGGCCAGCGTCGGGCGCGGGGTGACGTAGTGGCTGTTCGCATAGATGCGGATCTGCTTGAAACTGTCGGTCTTCGCCCCGGTCAGCGGGTCGAATTCGGTGATCGCCTCCAGCTCCTCGCCGAAGAAGGAGAACCGCCAGGCCCGGTCCTCGAGGTGCGCGGGCCAGACCTCCAGGCTGTCGCCCCGCACCCGGAAGGCCCCGCGCTGGAAACTGCCCTCGAGCCGCCGGTATTGCTGCGCCACCAGCTCGGCGATCACCTTGCGCTGGTCGTAGAACTGGCCGGTGATCAGGTCCTGCGTCATCGCGGAATAGGTCTCGACCGAGCCGATGCCGTAGATGCAGGAGACCGAGGCGACGATGATCACGTCGTCGCGTTCGAGAAGCGCCCGGGTGGCCGAGTGGCGCATCCGGTCGATCTGCTCGTTGATCTGGGATTCCTTCTCGATATAGGTGTCGGTGCGGGCGACATAGGCCTCGGGCTGGTAATAGTCGTAGTAGCTGACGAAATACTCCACCGCGTTGTCGGGGAAGAAGCCCTTGAACTCGCCATACAACTGCGCGGCCAGCGTCTTGTTGGGCGCGAGGATGATGGCGGGGCGCTGGGTTTCCTCGATCACCTTGGCCATGGTGAAGGTCTTGCCGGTCCCCGTGGCGCCAAGCAGCACCTGGTCACGCTCGCCCGCCAGCACCCCCGCCGTCAGTTCGGCAATCGCGGTCGGCTGGTCGCCTGCGGGCTGGAACGGCGTGGACAGCACGAAGCGCCGCCCGCCTTCCAGCTTGGGCCGGGTCAGGACGTCGGGGCGTTCGGTCAGCGCGTTGGAATTGTTGTGCGGCATGGGCCACCTTCCGCAAGAGTCGCGACGGGACAGATTTGATCCGTTTTTGTTCCAGTTCAAGGCGTGATCCGCGCGCCGGGGGCGAAACCGTTGCTGTTCGGCGGCGAAGCGGCTAAGGCACCGGACGCGAGGTGCATGATGGCGGAAAAGATCGACACGCGGGCGGTGGGCCTGGATGTGGGGCTGGCGTTCATCCGCTGGCTGACCGGGGCCGAGAACCTGCATTACGGGCTTTGGACCGGGCTGGAGGTCACCGCGGCCAACCTGAAGGCCGCGCAGGAGGCCTATACCGCCAAGCTGTTCGGCTATCTGCCGCCGGGCCGGCTGCGGATCCTGGATATCGGCGGCGGCGCGGGGGAAACCGCGCGCAAGCTCCTCGACCTTGGGCACCAGGTCGAGATCGTCGTCCCCTCGGCCTTCCTTGCCGCGCGCTGCCGGGCCAATGCACCCGGCGCCACGGTCCGTGAATGCACCTTCGAGGCGTTTTCCGGCCAGGGGCCCTATGACCTGTGCCTGTTCTCGGAAAGTTTCCAGTACATCCCGATGGCGGAGAGCCTGCCGAAATGCGCCGCCCTTCTGGCCCCCGGCGGGCAGGTGGTTATCGCCGACTGCTTCCGCACCGAGGCCTACAAGGGCCGCCGCGCACATGGGCCGCAGGCCGGGGGCGGGCATGGGCTGGCGGCGTTCCGCAAGGCGCTGGAGGGGTCGGCCTTCCGCGTGGCGGCAGAGGAGGACATCACCGCCGAGGTCGCGCCCTCGATCGACCTCGAGCAGCAGTTCTTCAACGTGATCGGTCATGGCGTGACCCGGCTTTCGGACGAGATCAGGACCCGCAAACCCGCTGCGCACTGGTCGCTGACGCGGTTCATCGGCCTGTTCCTGTCGAAGAAGCGGCGGGCGAATCTGATGCGCCGCCTGACCGGAACCGAGCGCAACGCCGAGGGGTTCCAGACCTTCAACCGCTATCTGATGCTGCGGCTGGAGCGGAAGGCCTGATCACTTGCGGTTATTTGCGGCGCGCCACTCACCTTTTGGTTGAATAAGGGGGCGGACTGCGGCAGAGTGGACAGGCAAGCAGCAACTGTTGCTGTCGGTCGGTCCCCTTCACCCCACCCACGCTCCCCGGGACCGGCCGACAGTCCTTTCCGCGACAAATCACCGGCTTGCGCTTTCCCGAAAGCTTGGACAATAACAGGGGCGATCCTCGGAGGTATTCTCATGCGCGCCCGCATCTACCAGCCCGCCCGCACCGCCATGCAATCCGGCACCGCCAAGACCCATCTCTGGGTGCTGGAATATGCTCCGGCCAGTGCGCGGGACATCGACCCGCTGATGGGCTGGACCTCGTCCGACGACACCCAGTCGCAGGTCCGGCTGCGCTTCGAAACGCGCGAGGCGGCCGAGGCCTATGCCGCCGAGAAGGGCATCGCCTATGACCTGGTCGAGCCGACGCCGCGCCGCGCCAACATCCGCGCCCGCGGCTATGGCGAGAACTTCGCCACCGACCGCAAGGGTGCCTGGACGCATTGATGGCCTGGACCATCGCGCGCGAACGGCCCACCGGGGCCGACCTCGCCCTCCTGATGGAGCGGCATACCGCCGACATGCATGCCGACACCCCGCCCGAGAGCATCCACATGATGGATGCCTCGGCGCTCGACCAGCCGCATATCGCCTTCTTCGTCCTGCGCGAGAGTGGCACGCCCCTGGCGATGGGGGCCTACAAGCGGATCGACGCGAGCCATGCCGAGATCAAGTCGATGCATGTCCTGTCCGAAGCGCGCGGACGCGGGTTGTCGAAGGCGATGCTCGACCATTTGCTCGCCGAGGCGCGGCGGGACGGTTTCGCCCGGCTGAGCCTGGAAACCGGCATCCAGCCCACCTTCATCGCCGCCCGCGCACTTTACGCCCGCGCAGGTTTCGTGGACTGCCCGCCGTTCGAGGGCTACCATGACGATCCGAATTCGGTCTTCATGACGAAGATGCTTGCCTGATCCCTTCGCCTGCCGCAAAAGGGACCCGTGCGGGCTCACAGCCCGACCGGATAGGGCAAGGCCCTTCCAAGCGGCCGCCCTCGACCGGAATAGGGAAGCGGAGACAACAGGTTAGGGAAGTGGCGAGCCGTTGCGAACCGTTTTCCGAACCGCTATCAGAGAAGAACACGGCCCCGTAGCTCAACTGGATAGAGCACGGACCTTCTAAGTCTGGGGTTGGGGGTTCAAGTCCTCCCGGGGTCGCCATTTGTCGCAAAAAGCGGTCGTGACGCGAAGGGCCAGGTGGCGCCCGGTTGCCCGGACGCCAGCTTTGGTCCCCTCAGTCAGCCCGTCCGTAGACCACGCCGTTCGGCCGGTCGCCGACAGGCACCGTCGCCACCACCTCTTGCGCGCGCGTGTCGATGATCGAGACGGAATCGGCGGCGATGTTGGTCACGAAGACGAAGGCCCCGTCCGCCGAGACCGAGACACCATGCGCGCCGGGGCCGGTGGTGATCGTCTTCACCACCTTGCCGCTTGCGGTGTCGATGACCGAGACGGTGTCATCCGGCGCGGCCTCGGTGCCCTGGTTGGCGACATAGACGAAAGCGCCGTCCGGGGTCGCGGCCATCTGGATCGGCTTCGCTCCGACATCGACCCGGCTCAGGACGTCACGGGTCGCGGTGTCGATCACCGCCACGCGGTTCTCGTCGCGCAGCGAGACATAGACCTGCGCGCCCGAGGGCGTGAAGCCCACCTGCACCGGAGCCTTGCCGATCGGGATCCGCGCGACCTCGGCCAGGCTGGCGGTGTCGATGACCGAGACCGAGCCATCCTCGACATTGGCGACGTAAAGCTGGGACTGGTCCGGGCTGAGGCGCAGGCCATGCGGATAGGCGCCGGTCGGGATGCGCGCGATGACCTCGGCCTTGGCCAGGTCGACCACGGCGACTTCGTTTCCGCCGGACAGGCTGACGAAGGCACGGCCCGTGCGGTCGGCGACGACATGGGCGGGATGCTCCCCGACCGCGACGGTCCTGGGCGGGGCGGAGAGGTGCGCAGGGGCGAGGATGGCCAGCAGGCCCTCGGCCGCCCCTTCGGCATCATGGCCATGCGCCTCGCCGCCGTGATCGCCCGTCGCGGGCTGGCCGACCGCAAGCAGGTACTTGCCATCAGGGGTCAGGTCGACGTTGTGCGGCGCCAGCGGCAGGGTGACCGTGGAAACCGCGCCTGTGGCAAGGTCGATGGTGCTGATCGAACTGCCGCCCTCGTTGGCCGAATAGACGGTGCCGCCGCCCATATCCATCGCGGCCTGCGGGGCCTGGGCCGCCAGCCAGTCCTGCATCGCGGCGATCTCGGCCTCTTGCGCGGCAATGATCTGCGCCGCCCATGCCTGCACCTGCGGATCGTCGCCATGGCGCTGGACGATCCGCGCCATGTCGATCGCACCCTGATGATGCGGGATCATGCCCCGGACGAAGGCAAGGTCCGGGTCTTCCGCCCTGACGCCCTGCATCATCGGCCCGTGCATCGCCTCCATCGCCGCAAGATTGGCGCGGGTGAAGTCGGGCAGGTTCGCATCCGCCTGGGTCGGGGCCATCGTCCCCTGCATCATCTGCTGCATCGCTGCCATGCAGTCGGCGGGCATTGCCTGCATCATGTCCCGGCACTGTCCGGGTAGTTCCGGCATCTGATCGGCCGGGGTCTCGGCGTGGTGGGTGTCGTGCCCCTCCTGGGCAAGGGCCGGCAGGCCGGCGAGGAGGGCAAGCGAGAGTGTGATTGCGGTTCGGTTCATTCTGGTCATCCTGAGTAAGCGCCTGCCCCATCAGAGGGGCGGCGGCCAAGTTCCTGTGGTCATGCGGAAATGCGCCGGATCGGCGCGTCACAGGATGCCGGGTCGCGGCGGCCGCAGGAGTCGGTCGGGGGATCTTGCCCGCAGGTCCAAAGTCTCCTGCCGGAAGCTTTCGCCAGTCTGCGGCAGGGCGACGGGCAGCGGCCCGGCAGGCAGGACCACGGCGAGACAGGCCTGACAGCAGATCCCGCCCATGTCACCGGAGCAATCCGGGGCCAGGTCCGACGCCTGCGCCTCGTCCTGCCCGGGGCAATGGCCGGTCATGCCGGCGTGGTCCCGGTGGGGCGCATGGGGTCCGGCGCCAGCCTCGGCCGGAGCCTGCAGCACCAGCGCCGCGAAGGCGAACAGAAGGATGCACAGCGCCAACTGCCGCAAGCCCGCCCGGGCCCCGAGGACAAGGGGGAAGCCCCCATCCGGCAGGGGCCGTGCAGACTGGCAGGCGGGCCGGGCGGTCATCCTGGGACCACGGGCCCGGCTTTCGGGTCGACGTTGCGCATGCTTCCTATCCTGCATCCCCGCACCGGCGGATGCGATGCACGAAGCGGTGAAGCGCCGCCCCGAAGCTGCGACAGGGTGCCGCCGCCGCTCACAGCCGCAATCCGCGCAGCCGTGCTGCATCGGCGATCACGCTCTGCGATACCGCGACTTAGCACCGCAACAGGCCGAGGCACATAGGGAAGCGTGGAGGCACACCGATACCAAGAGAATTGATTCTACTCAATTTTCTGGCGCGAAGATGGTCTGTAGGAGATGAGTGGTGCCCAGAGCCGGAATCGAACCAGCGACACGCGGATTTTCAATCCGCTGCTCTACCAACTGAGCTATCTGGGCACGCTTTGGTGGGCGGGTGATACCCAAGGCGCGGGGGGCTGTCCAGAGGGA
>NZ_JAYRUJ010000003.1:0-223472 GCF_041919135.1 Tabrizicola sp.
GGTTCGACCCGCGTCACCTTGGCCAGGTAGATGTTTCCGGCCAGCTGGCGCTTGTTTACGGTCTCGAAGTCGAATTCTTCGACCTTGTTTCCGTCGACCACGACCACCCGGGTTTCCTCGGAATGGGTGGCGTCGATAAGCATCTTTCTTGACATGTTTGTCCATTGCGCCCCGGGCGCAAGAGACCCCCTGGCGGGCCAGCGGGAAGGAAACGGACGGGGCGGCTTGTCTGGGCGCGGACGGCGGGCGCAAGCGCGGTTGTCCGGCCCAGGGGGCGGACTCCTGCCGTGCTATCTGTGCTCGCGCGCCTCATCGCGGTTTACATCTGAAGGGCCAGAACAGCCCCTCACCTCTGAAAGCCGGCAAATCCAGGGACTTGCAGGCAATGTGCACAACCTTGCGGTCGATCCGGCTCCCCGAACGAGACACGAATATGCGCATCCGACAGAGGGGGAGAGAATTCCTGGGCGGTCAGACCGCCTTTCTGCGACCCTAAAGGCAAAAAAGGGGCAAGAGCAATGACGAATTTCGCCTCCCGCCCGGCGCGAGGTCGCATCGCGACGGGTCCGGACCCCTCCTCGTTCGACTTCGTCTCCTCGTCGGTCGGCGCCGGCGAGGAGTGACGAAGTCATCGACGAGCCACCCCGCCAGGCGCGGACACCCCCGGCCAGGCCCTTGATTTCAGGCGATACGGTCAGACATAGTCCGACCGGCTCAGCCCATACTTGGCCATCTTCTCGTTCAGGGTCCGCCGCGGCAGGCAAAGCTCCTCCATCACCGCCACGATCGACCCCTTGTGCCGCCGCATCGTGTTGTCGATCAGCATCCGCTCGAATGCCTCGACATAATCCTTCAAGGGTTTGCCCTCCGTGGTCAGCGCCGGCCCCGCCGCCTCGTTGTCGGCCATCAGCAGCGAGGCGATCGACCCCGAGCCGCGCCGGTTCTGCAGGACCGCGCGCTCGGCGATGTTGACCAGCTGCCGCACGTTCCCCGGCCAGGGCGCCTGCAGAAGCTGCGCCGCCTCCTGCGCGGTCACCTGCGGCGCCTCGCAGCCGTATTCCTCGGCGAACTGCTCGGAAAGCCGGGTGAAGAGCGTCAGGATATCCTCGCCCCGGCTGCGCAGCGGCGGCAGCAGGATCGTCATCGCCCCCAGCCGGTAGTAAAGGTCCGGCCGCAGCGCCTGTTCCAGCGTCGTGTCGGGGGCGTGCTGGTTGCAGATCGCGATGATCCGGGTCTCGGGCGGGGTGCCCTGGTCGTTGATGAAGGCCAGAAGCCGCGCCTGGAGCGCGTTCGGCAGCGCCTCGATGTCCTCAAGGCAAAGCGTGCCGCCCCGCGCCTCCTCGACCAGGGGGATCGCCCCGTCCTCGCCCGGCCCGAACAGCCGCGCCGCCAGCTGGTCCTCGCCCCAGGCGGCGCAGGAGATCGCGACGAACTTCTTCGAGGCCCTGGGCCCAACGGCATGCAGGGCATGCGCCACCAGCGTCTTGCCGGTCCCGGTCTCGCCGTCGATCAGCACATGGCTGTCGGCCTGGCCGAGGTCCAGGATATCCTCGCGCAGCCGCTCGATCGCGGGCGAGGAGCCGATCAGCTTCTTCATGATGGTCGAGCCGTCGGACAACTCCTTGCGCAGCGCCCGGTTGTCCAGCGTCATCCGCCGCGCCTGGGTGGCCTTCTTGGCCAGCTCGGTCATCCGGTCCGGGTTGAACGGCTTTTCCAGAAAGTCGAAGGCCCCGACCCGCATCGCCTCGACCGCCATCGGCACGTCGCCGTGGCCGGTGATCATGATCACCGGCAGCCCCGAGTCCAGCCCCATCAGCCGCTTGAGGAAGGCCATCCCGTCCATCCCCGGCATCCGGATGTCGCTGACCACCACGCCGGGGAAATCGGCGCCGATCACCTTCAGCGCCTCTTCCGCGCTGGCATAGGTTTCGGTGTCGAACCCCGAGAGCGCCAGCCACTGGCTGATCGACTGCCGCATGTCGGTCTCGTCGTCGACGATCGCCACTTTCATTGCGCGGGCCATATGGACCTCTTCATTCTGCTGCTTCCTGTCTGTTGCCAAGGATCGGCAACTGCATTTCGAAAACGGCGCCGCCCCCTTCCGCGTTCCGTGCGGTCAGGCGTCCGCCGAGATCCGTCACGATCCCCGAGGAGATCGCCAGCCCGAGGCCCACGCCCTCGCCGGGTTTCTTGGTGGTGTAGAAGGGCTCGAACAGGTTCTCGAGATCGACGATCCCGTGGCCGTTGTCCCGCACCGTCAGCGTCGCCGTCTCGCCCGCCGAGAGAAGAAGGTCGATCTGCGGCGATGCCACATCCTTGGTCGCGTCCAGCGCGTTGCGCAAGAGATTGATGATCACCTGCTCCAGCCGGATCCGGTCGGCCATGACCATGACCGGCTGGCGCGGCATCCCCCGGCTGATCTTGACGACCCGCGCCTTGAGCTGCGGCTCCATCATCGCCAGCGCCGAGGAGACGCAGGCCCGAAGGTCGATCTCCTCGAAGGCTTCGCCGCCCTTCCTGGCATAGGACTTCAACTGTCGCGTGATGGCGCCCATCCGCTCGATCAGGTCGTCGATGCGCTGGAAGCTGGACAAGGCCTCCTCGGGCCGCTTGCGCTGCAACAACAGCCGCGCGCCGGCGAGATAGGTCTTCATCGCCGCCAGGGGCTGGTTCAGCTCGTGGCTCACGGCCGCCGACATCTCGCCCAGGGCGGCCAGTTTCGAGGACTGCGCCAGCGTCAGTTCCGCCACCTCCAGGTCCTTCTGCACCTTCTCGCGTTCGGCGATCTCGCGCTGGAGGCGGGCGTTCAGCTTGCGCAGTTCCAACGATTCGCGCTGGAACGACAGCGAGCGCGACCAGGCCCGGCGCGACAGGATGTAGAAGGTGATCGCCATCAGGATGGCAAAGCCCATGATTTCCAGCGCGAGGATGCCGTTCACCTGCTCGCGGACCGAGCCATAGGCGGTGAAGGTCGACAGTTTCCAGCCGCGGAAGGGAACCCGCGCCTCGGTCTTCATCACGGCCTCGCCGCTGACATAGGCGTCGGGCGGCGTCTGCGCCCAGTCGGCGGTCGCCTGCAGCGCGCGCGCGATGGCCGAGGGCGGGTCGCGCAGCGCCAGCGCCTCGTCGATCTTCTGCCCGCGCCAGCGCGGCTCGGTCGAAAGGACCACGGTCCCCTCGCTGTCGGTGACCATCACCGCATCCTGCAACCCCGCCCAGGCGCGTTCGTATTTCATCAGGTCGACCGAGACCACGATCACGCCGATCGGCTTCGCATCCCCCATGATCGCCCGCGAATACAGAAAGTCGAACCCGCCCGTATCGCGGCGCAGCGCGGTGAAGACGGTTTCCTTGTTGCGTTGCGCCGCGACGAAGAACGTCTCGTTGCGCTGGCTGGTTCCCAGGACGTTGCGGTTGGTGGCCCCCACCGTGCGCGCGTCCGCATCCAGAAGCCGGATCGAGGCGACGCCGATCTGGCCCTGCAAGGCGATCAGCTTGGCGGAGGTCGACGAGAAATTCTTGTCCCGCAGCGCCTGCACCAGATCGGGATCCGCGGCCAGAAGCAGCGGCACGACCGAGGTGCGCTGCAATTCCGCCATCAGGTTGCCGGTGTAAAGCGCCAGCCGGACCTCGGCCCTGCCCCTGGTGTCGGCGGTATAGCGGTCGGTCAGCAGGCGGTTCGAGACCAGGACGATCCCCACCGCCAGCAGGATCAGAAACCCCACCACCAGCTTCACGCGCCAGGGCAGGCCGGACGGGCTGCTGGAAAGAGGGGACGTCTCGGATCTCATGCGGCGAGAGTAGGGCCGGGGTCCGGCACCCTCAAGCGGGGGGTGGTCAGGCCAGCGCCATCCCGCCCATCAGCGCGGCGAACAGCGGACGGCCGTCCTCGGACCCCAGCGCGCCATCGGTCGCGCGTTCGGGATGCGGCATCATCCCCAGCACGCGGCGGTTTTCCGAAAGCACGCCCGCGATGTCGGCGGCGCTGCCGTTCGGGTTCTGCTCATAGGTAAAGGCGATGCGCCCCTCGCCCTGCAGCCGCGCCAGCCCCTCGGCGTCGATGGTGTAGTTGCCGTCGTGATGCGCGATCGGGATCTGCAGCGCCTGGCCCTTCGCATAGCCGGAAGTATAGGCGCTGTCGGTGGTCGCCACCCGCAGCGTGACCGTGCGGCAAAGGAATTTCAGCGTGGCATTGCGCATCAGCGCGCCGGGCAAGAGGCCCATCTCGGTGATGACCTGAAAGCCGTTGCAGATGCCCAGGACAAAGCCGCCACGGTCGGCATGGGCGCGGATCGCGCGGCCGATGGGCGACTGGGCGGCGATGGCGCCGCAGCGCAGGTAGTCGCCGAAGCTGAACCCGCCGGGGATGCCCACGACATCGACGCCCCCGGGCAGTTCGGTGTCCTTGTGCCAGACGCGGGCGACCTCGAATCCCGCGCCTTCGAAGGCGACGGCAAGGTCGCGGTCGCAGTTCGATCCGGGGAAGGTGACGACGGCGGCTTTCATGGCGCGACTCCCGTGCTGGCGGATGCGGGCCTTCTAGCGGATCGGCGCGGGAAGGGCCAGTGCTTGCACCCCCATCGAAAGCGGCTAGGCTGGGCCGATGCTGACCTCTCCCGCCCTTGCCGCCCTGCGCGCCCTTTTCGGCGACCGCGCCTCGATCGCCCCCGCCGTCCTGGCGGAACACGGACAAGGCGAAAGCCTGGTCTCGGCCGGCCCGCCGGACGCCGTGGTCTTCCCCCGCGCGACCCATGAGGTCGCGGCCCTTGCCCGCTGGTCGGCCGAACATCGCATGCCGCTGATCGGCTGGGGCGCCGGCACCTCGCTCGAGGGTCACGCGCTGGCGCTGGCGGGCGGCGTGGCGGTCGACTTCCGCGAGATGGCCGCGGTGCTGGAGCTGCGGCCCGAGGACCGCCTCGTCCGCGTCCAGCCCGGCATCACCCGCGAGGCGCTGAACCGCGAGCTTCGGACCACCGGATTGATGTTCCCGGTGGATCCCGGCGCCAATGCCAGCCTTGGCGGCATGGCGGCGACGCGGGCCTCGGGCACCACGGCGGTGCGCTACGGCACGATGCGCGACAATGTCCGCGGGCTGGAGGTGGTGCTGGCCGGGGGCGAGGTGATCCGCACCGGCTCGGGCGCGCCGAAATCGGCGGCGGGCTATGACCTGACCGCGCTCTTCGTCGGGTCGGAGGGGACGCTGGGCCTGATCACCGAGCTGACGCTGAAGCTGACCGGCCAGCCCGAGGCGGTGATGACCGCGGTGGCCGCCTTCCCCTCGGTCGCGGCGGCGGTCGATTGCGTGATCGCGACGATGCAGATGGGCCTGACCCCGGCCCGGATCGAGTTCCTGGACGCCGACACCGTCGCCGCCTGCAACGCCTTTTCCGGCCTGACCCTCCCCCCTGCCCCGCAGTTGCTGGTGGAATTCCACGGCCACCCCGAGGGCCTGGCCGAGGATGTCCACCGCTTCCGCGACCTTGCGGCCGGGTTCGGGGCCTCGGGTCTGGACTGGGCCGCGCAGCAAGAGGACCGGACCCGGCTCTGGGCCGCCCGCCACGCCGCCTACCGGGCTATCCTGGCGTCAAGGCCGGGCGCGAAGGCGGTGGTGACGGATGCCTGCGTGCCGATCTCGGCGCTGGCGCAGGCCGTCGAGGAGACGCGGGCCGACATCGCCGCCGCTGGCATCCCCGGCCCGATCCTAGGCCATGTCGGCGACGGCAATTTCCACGCGATCCTGATGGTCGCCCCGGCCAGCCCCGGTGAGGTGGCGACCGCCAAGGCCCTGGCGGCGCGGATGGCGGAACGGGCGCTCCGCCTTGGCGGGACCATCACCGGCGAGCATGGGGTGGGCTTCGGCAAGCTGGGCCTGATGGCGGCCGAGCATGGCGCGGCCTGGCAGGTCATGGGTGCGGTGAAGGCGGCGCTGGATCCGATGCGCCTGATGAACCCCGGCAAGCTGGTACCGGATCAGCCCTGATCAGAAGTCAAAGCTCGAGCGGCGGAACAGCCCGCCCTCGATTTCGCGCTCGCGGCGCTCCAGGTCGATCCGCGAGACCGAGGCATTCAGATAGGCGCGTTCCAGCTCGGCGATGGAGGGGAAAGCCTTTCCGGAAATCAGCGATTTGAGAAAGTTGAGCATTCTTGCGGTCCTTTGTCCTGCCCGGAACATAGGATGCCGCAGCGCAGCATTACAGGGACGGCGCGACAGGCCCGACATGCGCCGAACGCATGGCTCAACCCACCAGCAAGGCCCGCGCCGCCGCCCGCGCGGCCTCGGTCACCGTGTCGCCGGCCAGCATCCGCGCGATCTCCTCGACCCGGTCCCCCTCGCCCAGCCCGGTCACGGTCGAGAGCGTCTGCCCCTCCGCCACCCGCTTCTCCACCCGCCAGTGCCGCGCGCCGAAGGCCGCGACCTGCGGCGAATGCGTCACCACCAGCACCTGCGCGCCCTGCGCCAGCGCCTTCAGCCTGCGGCCCACCGCATCCGCCGTGGCCCCGCCGACGCCGCGGTCGATCTCGTCGAAGATCAGCGTCACGCCCGGATTGTCGCCGGTCAGGCAGACCTTCAGCGCCAGCAGGAACCGGCTGAGTTCCCCGCCCGAGGCGATCCGGTTCAACGGCCCCGAGGGCGCGCCGGGGTTGGTCGCGACGGTGAAGGTCACCGCATCCACCCCCTCCGGCCCCGGTTCGCCGCCGGTGATCTCGGTGGCAAAGACCGCGCGCTCCATCTTCAGCGGCGCAAGTTCCGCCGCCATCGCCGCATCTAGCCGCTTCGCCGCCGCGACCCGCGCTTTCGTCACCCGCGCCGCCTCGGCCGCATAGGCAGCCTCCGCCTCGGCCACCGCCTTGCCTAGCCGGGCGATCCCCGCCGCCCCGCCGTCGATCGCCGCCAGCCGCGCCCGCAACCCCTCGGCGAAACCGCCCAGATCGTCGGCCAGCACCCCATGCTTGCGCGCCAGCGCCCGGATCGCGAACAGCCGCTCCTCGACCCGCTCCAGTTCGCCCGGATCGAAGTCCAGCGCCTCCAGCGCCCGCGCCACCCCGTCCTGCGCCTCGCCCAGTTCGATCAGCGCCCGGTTCAGCGCCTCCATCGGCGCGTCTAGCCGCCCCTCGGCCCGGTCCAGCGCCCCGTCAAGCCAGCGCAAGGCATCGCGCATCCGGCCCTCGGCGCCCTCCTCCGACAAGGCCGCCAAAGCCTTCGCCACATCCTCGCGGATCCGGCCCGCGCCCTGCATCAGCCGCCGCCGCGCATCCAGCGCCGCATCCTCCCCCGGCTCCGGGTTCAGCTTGTCCAGTTCCGCGACCGCATGGCGCAGGAACTCCTCCTCGGCCGCCGCGCGGGCCAGCGCGCCCTCGGCCTCCGCCAATGCCGCCCGCGCCTCGCGTTGCAAGGCCCAGGCCGCGCGCAGGGCGGAAAGGTCCAGCCCCGCGAAGGCATCCAGCAGCGCCCGATGCCCGCGCGGGTTCAGCAGTCCCCGGTCGTCATGCTGGCCATGCAGCTCGACCAGATGGTCCGAGAGGTCGCGCAAGACCTCGCCCGAGACGCGGCGGTCGTTCACGAAGGCGGTCTTGCGCCCGTCCGCGCTGTTGACCCGGCGCAGGATCAGCTCATCCCCGGCGGCGATTCCCGTCTCGTCCAGCACCGCACGGGCGGCATGGCCGGGAGGCAGGTCGAACACCGCCGTCACCTCGCCCTGCGCGGCGCCCGCCCGCACCAGTTCCGCCCGGCCGCGCCAGCCCAGCACGAAGCCCAGCGCATCCAGCAGGATCGACTTGCCCGCCCCCGTCTCGCCCGTCAGCACGTTCAGCCCGGGACCGAGGTCGAGGCTCAGCCGGTCGATGATCAGCACATCGCGGATGTCCAGACTACGCAGCATCGTCGTTCGTTGGGTGGGTGAAACCCACCATCCTCACAACCACTCGCCCTTCACCATCTGGCGATAGATCGTGCGCAGCCAGCTTTCGCCCTTGGCCTCGGGCGACAGGCCCTTGCCCTTCAGCAGGCGATAGCTGTCCTCGTAGAAGGGCGAGGACTGGTAGTTGTAGCCCAGGATCGCCGCCGCCGTCTGCGCCTCGTCGTTCAGGCCAAGCGCGACATAGCTCTCGACCAGGCGGTGCAACGCCTCGGCGGTATGGGTGGTGGTCTGGAAATCCTGCACCACGACGCGGAAACGGTTGATCGCGGCGGTATAATGGCGGCGCTTCAGATAGTAGCGGCCGACCTCCATCTCCTTCGCGGCCAGCTGGTCGAAGGCGAGGTCGAACTTCAGGATCGCCGAACGGGCATATTCGCTGTCGGGATAGGTCTCGATCACGTCGCGCATGCCCGAGAGCGCCTGGAAGGTGATCCCCTGGTCGCGGCCGACGTCGTCGATCTGGTCGTAATAGCTCAGCGCCATCAGGTAGAGCGCATAGGGCGCGTCCTCGTCGCCGGGATAGAAGTCCAGGAAGCGTTGCGCGGCATCGCGGGCCTCGGGATATTCCTTGGCCTTGTGATGGGTATAGGCCTGCATGATCAGGGCGCGCTTGGCATATTCCGTATAGGGATACAGCCGCTCGACCTCCTGGAAGTAGACCAGCGCATTCTTCGGGCGCTTGCCGGTCGCAAGCTCCAGCTCGCCCTTCTTGAAGATTTCTTCGGCGGTGTAGGTGTCCAGCGCAGGCTCTTTCGAGCCGCCTGCGCAACCTGCCAGCACCCCCGCGAGCAACGCGACCGTAAGGAGCCCTGCGGCGGGCCTTCTGCCTGACATTTTCAGCCTATCCAAACCCTTGCCCCTGTCCGGCATCCCCAGCGGGTTTGCCGCCCGGACGATTTGACTTGTCCTAGCACAGAAAAATCCGGGGCGCAAAACGCCTTTCACGACTTTTCCACGGCCGGGAAAGGGCTCAGGCCCGCGCGGGCAGGTCGCCGGCATGCACACCGACGCCTGGCAGCTTGCCCAGGGTCTGCGGTCCGCAATCAACGATCCGCCAGGCCGAGGGGTCGGCGAACAGCGCGTGCAGGAGGCGGTTGGTCAGCGCATGGCCCGCCCGCGCGCCGGTGTAGCGGCCCAGGATCGGCCCGCCGGCCAGCGCAAGATCGCCCACCGCGTCCAGCATCTTGTGCCGCACCGGCTCGTCCGCGTGGCGCAACCCGCCGGGCGAAAGCACCCGCTCGCCGTCGAAGACCACCGCATTCTCCAGCGTGCCGCCCAGCGCAAGGCCGTTGGCCCGCATCGCATCCACGTCCGACTGGCGGCAGAAGGTGCGGCTGTCCGACAACTCGCGCACGAAGGCGCCGTTGGCCATGTTCAGCCGCCGCGACTGCATCCCGATCGCGGCCTCGGCAAAGTCGATGCTGAAATCGATCTCCAGCATGTCGGCCGGCTCCAGCCGGGCCACGGCCTCGCCCTCGCGGACCTCGACCGGCTTCAGCACCCGGATCGCGCGGACCGGCGCGTCCTGCTCCTCGATCCCTGCCCGCAGGAACCCCGCGACGAAGGGCATGGCCGAGCCGTCCAGGATCGGAACCTCGGGCCCGTCGATGTCGATCAGCGCGTTGTGGATCGCCGAGCCGGCCAGCGCGGCCATCACATGCTCGATCGTCGAGACCGAGGCCCCTTCGACATTCTCGACCACGGTGCACAGGCGCGACGGCGTGACCACATCCCAACGCGCGGGAATCAGCGAGCCGCCGGGTATGTCGGTGCGGCGGAACCAGATGCCGTGATCGGCCGGGGCCGGACGGACGACCATCCGCACCGGCTGGCCGGAATGCAGTCCGAACCCGGTGAAGGTCGCAGGGGATGCCACGGTATTCTGCACGACGCCTAACCTTTTCCCTGGCCGGTCTCGGCCGGCCTTCAGTCGCATTTTAGCTAGTCCCTGGGGCGACGGACCACAACTCACTCTTTGTGACGGTATGTGTCAGGTTTGAAACATGGGCCAAGCGGTTGATTCCAAAGAAAAAGGCCCGGTCTCCCGGGCCCTTCTCCAGTCTCTCCGCAAACGCCCGTCAGTTCGCCTGACGGCGCAGGAAGGCGGGAATCTCGATCCGGTCCTGATCGGTGCCCATGTCCGGATCGTCGTCATAGGCGGTCACCGGCGGCTGCTGGCGGCTGGCCGGGACGGCGGCGCCGGGGGTCTCGAGATGGCCGGCCATCCGGTTGATCAGCGAGCCGATCCCGAACCGCGGCTTGGCTGCGGCCTGGGCCACCGGGCCGGGCGCCTGGGCGACCGGGGCCGGCCGGGCCGCGCGCGCCGCCGGGGCGGCGGCGGCCGGGCGGCTGACCGCGGCCTGCAGGCGCGCCAGCGCCTCGGCCGAGGGCTGGCCCGCCTGGCGCGGACGCGGGGCGACGAAATCGCCGGCATCGGCCTCGATCGCGGCCGGGGTCGAACGCACCAGCGAGGGCTGCTGCACCGGGGCCGGGCGATAGGCCGGGGGCGGCAGGTCGTCGGCCATCGGCTCGGCCTCATAGCCGGCGCGGGCGGCGACCGGGTCGAAGGCCGGCATCTTCGCGACCGGCTCGTCATACTCGGGCTCGTCCACGATCGACAGCGCGATCGGCGCGGCGGCCTGGACCTGCGGCGCCGGGGCGCGCGGAGCCTCGACCGGCTGGCTCGGGGCCATCGCCAGCGGCGCGGCCATCGAGCGGCGCGCGACCGGCTCCTCGGCCCGGGCGGCCGAAGCGTCGATGCCGGTGGCCACGACCGACACCCGGATCCGGCCTTCCATGCCGGTGTCCAGCGTCGAGCCGACGATGATGTTGGCCTCGGGATCCACCTTGTCGCGGATGATGTTCGCGGCCTCGTCCAGTTCGAACAGGGTCAGGTCGTAGCCGCCGGTGATGTTGATCAGCACGCCCTTGGCGCCGTTCAGGCTGATCTCGTCCAGCAGCGGGTTGGCGATCGCCTTCTCGGCCGCCTGCACCGCGCGATCCTCGCCATCGGCCTCGCCGGTGCCCATCATCGCCTTGCCCATCTCGTCCATCACCGAACGCACGTCGGCGAAGTCCAGGTTGATCAGGCCCGGCCGCACCATCAGGTCGGAAATGCCCTTCACGCCCTGGTAAAGCACGTTGTCGGCCATGGCGAAGGCTTCGGTGAAGGTGGTCCGTTCGTTCGCCAGGCGGAACAGGTTCTGGTTCGGGATGATGATCAGCGTATCGACGACCTTCTGCAGGGATTCGATCCCCTCCTCGGCCTGCTTCATCCGCTTGTTGCCCTCGAACTGGAAGGGCTTGGTCACGACGCCGACGGTCAGCACGCCCAGCTCACGCGCGGCCTGGGCGATGATCGGGGCGGCGCCGGTCCCGGTGCCGCCGCCCATGCCGGCGGTGATGAAGCACATATGCGCGCCCGCCAGGTGATCGACGATCTCCTCGATCGTCTCCTCGGCCGCGGCGGCGCCGACGCTGGGGCGCGCCCCCGCGCCAAGGCCCTCGGTCACCTTGAGGCCCATCTGGATGCGCGCGGCCGCCCGCGACTGTTGCAGGGCCTGCGCATCGGTGTTCGCGACCACGAACTCCACGCCCTCAAGCTGCTGGTCGATCATGTTGTTGACCGCGTTGCCGCCGGCCCCGCCCACACCGAAAACGGTGATGCGCGGCTTCAGCTCTTCACGCTCGGAAGTCATCGTCAGATTGAGTGCCATGGGTTTGCCCGTCCGTTTCTTGTCCGCCGCCTGTTTCGTTCGGCCCGCACCTGTCCCGCGTGCAAACTGGCCGATTTATCCCGGATTCTATCCACAACCCGGAATAACGTCACGCAAAAAACCTTGCGCGACCGCAAAATCTGGGGGGTATTTCCCCGGTTTCAGCGGTATTTCGCCCGAAATGCCGGATATGGTGGTCACCAGTTGTCCTTGAACCACTTTACGGCCCGCCGCAGCGAGCGCGCCGGATAGCGTTCGGCCGGAATTTCGAAGTCCCACCACTCGTCCTGCGGATGCGCGGCAAAGAGACACAGCCCCACCGCGCTGGCAAAGGCCGCCCCGGTCGCCGCCTGCGGCAGGCCCTGCACCCGCAGCGGGCGGCCAAGGCGCACCCTCTGCCCCAGGATCCGCGTCGCCAGCCCGTCCAGGCCGGGAATCTGGCTGCCGCCGCCGGTCAGCACGATCTGCTGGCTGGGCAGGCTGTCGAACCCGGCCGCGTCCAGCGTGGCGCGGACCTCCTCCAGGATCTCCTCGACGCGCGGGCGCATGATGCCGATCAGCTCGGTCCGGCTGATCTGGCGGCGGTCCTTCTCCCAGTCGCCGCTGTCGCCGCCGATGTCGATCATCTCGCGGTCGTCCATGCCGGTGGCGTAAAGCCCGCCGTGCCGCGTCTTGATCCGTTCGGCCGTGGCCATCGGGATCTGCAACCCCTTGGAAATGTCGCTGGTCACATGGTCGCCGCCCATCCTCACCGAGTCGGCATAGATCATGTGCTTCTTGATGAAGATCGACAGGCCCGTCGCGCCGCCGCCCATGTCGATGCAGGCCGCGCCCAGCTCCTGCTCGTCCTCGACCAGGCTGGAAATGCCGCTGACATAGGCCGAGGAGGCGATCCCCGCCAGTTCCAGGTCGCAACGCTTGATGCAGTACAAGAGGTTCTGCACCACATCGCCGCCGACCGACAGAAGATGCATGTCCACCGCCAGCCGATGCCCGATCTGCCCGCGCGGATCGCCCAGGCCGCTGCGATGGTCCAGCGCAAAGTTCACCGGCTGGGCATGCAGCACCTCGCGCCCCGCGCCAAGGTCGGGCACGTCGCAAGAGGCGAGGACCCGGCTCACGTCCTGCTCGCTGACGACCGAATCCTGCAACTCCAGCTCGCCCGCAAGGCCATAGCTGCGCGGCTCGGCCCCCGAGAAACAGGCGATCACATGGTCGACGCGCACGTTCGCCATCTTCTGCGCCGCCTGCACCGCGGTGCGGATCGCGCGCTCGGTCTCGTTCATCACCGCGATCTCGCCGAAGCGCACGCCACGGCTGCGGGTCGTCGCCGCCCCGATCACCCGGAACTGGCTTTGCCCCGCCATCGGCCCGACCCCGTCCTGTTCGCGCAGCCGGTCCGGCCCGTCGAAACGCAGGACAAGGCAGGCGATCTTCGAGGTGCCGACGTCCAGGATGGCGATCACGCCGCGCTGCATGGCGGCGCGGCGCATGTTCCGCATGGCGCGCTGGGAGGTATAGAGATCGGTCACAGTTCGTTCTCCACGGTTTCGATGCCTTGTGCGCGGCGCAGCTCGGCAAGGGCGTTGGGGGTCAGGCGAAGGGTCGGGCGATGGTCGGACCGCAGGTCCACGGTCAGGATGTCGCGGTTCATGATGTCCTGGGCATGGTCCAGCGCCAGCAACCGCTCCAGCGCCTGCACCGGATTGACGGCGGGCAGAAGCACGCGCTGGTCGCGGTCCAGGATCAGGTCCCAGCGCCGCTCGCCGATGCGGACGAGGCCCCGGATGCGCGGCAGCAGCGGCCCGGCGGCGTCGAACAGCGCCACGGCCTCGGCCATGGCGCGGTCGGCGCCCTCGCCCGCGACCAGCGGCAGGTCCGGCCGGTCGGCCCGCGACAAGAGGCCCGCGACCCGGTGGCCGCCGGTATCGACCAGCATCAGCCCCGCGTCGGTGCGCCAGATCGCCACCGGCTCGCGTTCGGTGATCATGACCTGCAGCACCCCGCCCGAGCGGACCCGCAGATCGGCGCGCAGCACCGCGTCCAGCGCCTCGATCCGGGCGCGGGCGGCGTCGAGGTCGATGTCGAACGAAGACATCGGCAGGGGCAGCGCCAGCCGCGCCCGCACCGCCTCGGCCAGTTCGGGCGAGGCGCCCTCGACCCGGGCGAGGCTGACGCGGAACTCGGGCCGGGCCTCGAACTCCTGGCGCAGATGGGTCAGCTGGCCGATCAGCGCCGCGCGGTTGCCCTCATGGCTGAACCACAACCCGCCCGTGCCCAGCAGAAGGACGGTCGGCAGGCCGGTGCGCAGGAACATCCGCACATAGGGCGTCAGCATCCAGCGTTGCAGCCGGTAGGCCCATTTCGACGGCGCCGGATCGCGGCGCAGCTGGCGCTGATAGGCGGGGCGGCGGGCGGTCAGCGGTTGCATGACGCATCCCTCACCATCCAGTCGCAGAACTCGGCGAAGGTAATCCCCTGCAACGCCGCCTGTTCCGGGGCAAGCGAGGTCGGCGTCATCCCCGGCTGGGTATTGGTCTCCAGCAGGATCAGCCCCGCCAGGCCGCGGGCCTCGTCCCAACGGAAATCGGTGCGGCTGACGCCCCGGCACCCCAGCGCCCGATGCGCCCGCAGCGCAAAGTCCATGCAGGCCGCCGCGATCTCCTCGGGCAGCTTCGCCGGACATTCATGCCTGCTGCCACCCGGCTTGTATTTGGCGTCATAATCGTACCAGCCGTCGGTGATGATATCCGTCACCCCCAGCGCCCGGTCGCCCATCACGGTCGCCGTCAGTTCGCGGCCCGGCGCATAGGTCTCGACCATCACCACGTCCGGCATCGTGTCTGCCAGCCGCGGCGCGTTCGACCCCTCGCGCACGATATAGACCCCGACCGAGGAGCCCTCGTTATAGGGTTTCACCACATAAGGCGCCGGCAGCACATGCCCCGCCGCGACCTCGTCCCGCGTCGCCAGCACGCTTTCCACCACCGGCAGCCCGGCGGCGCGGTAGACCTCCTTGGTCTTCACCTTGTCCATCGCCAGCGCCGAGGCCAGCACGCCGGAATGGGTATAGGGGATGCGCAGCCATTCCAGGATGCCCTGGACGCAGCCATCCTCGCCCCAGCGGCCGTGCAGGGCGTTGAAGCAGACATCGGGCCGCATCTCGGACAGGCGCACAGGCAGGTCGGGGCCGCAATCGACCTCGACCACCTCATACCCCGCCGCCCGGAGCGCCTTGGCGCATTCGCGCCCAGAGACAAGCGAAACCTCCCGCTCAGCGGAAAGCCCACCCATCAACACCGCCACTCTGGGGGCCATCCTGCTCGATGCGCCCGCCATTCTCTGCCTCATCCGGGTGCTTATCCGCCCCGTGATCTATCGTTAATCCTGCGGATATTCTCCGACCCGCATGATTTCCCACTCTAGCCTGATACCGCTTGATTGGAAAACCTTTTTTCGCACCTCCTCGCCCAGATTTTCCAGATCGGCGGCCGTCGCCCCACCTGCATTTATCAGGAAGTTGGAATGCATCTGCGACATCTGCGCCCCGCCCAGCCGCGCGCCGCGCATCCCGGCGTCGTCGATCACCTTCCAGGCCTTAAGCCCATGGCTGTCATCCGCCCGCCCGGTCGAGCTGTAGCCCGCCGGATTGCGGAAGGTCGATCCCGCGCTGCGTTCCTTCGTGGGCTGGGAGGCGTCGCGCTTGGCGATCTGCTCGGCCATCCGCGCCTCGAGCATGGCCGGATCGCCCGGATCGGCCCGGAAGCTGGCCTGGACGATCACCGCGCCCTCGGGCAGCGCGCTTTGGCGATAGCGCAGGTCCAGCGCCGCGGCAGGCAGCACCTCCACCCGGCCCTCGCGGGTGACGATGCGGATTTCCTCAAGCCGGTCAGCCACATAGGCGCCATAGCAGCCGGCGTTCATCCGCACCGCGCCGCCGATGCTGCCGGGAATGGTGCGCAGGAAGGTCAGGTCCAGCCCCGCCTCGGCCGCACGGCGCGCCACATGCGCATCCAGCGCGGCCGCCCCCGCGGTCACGCGGCGCCCCTCGATCGCAATCCCGTTGAAGCCCCGCCCCAGCCGGATCACCACCGCCCGGATCCCGCCATCCCGCACGATCAGGTTCGATCCCACCCCCATCGGAAAGACCGGCACCGCGGGGTCGAGCGCCGCCAGGAACTGCGCCAGGTCATCCTCGTCCGCCGGCTGGAACAGCCAGTCCGCCGGACCGCCGACCCGAAGCCAGGTAAGGTCGGCCAGGGGCCGGTCCGGGGTCAGCGTGCCGCGAGGGGTGGGAAGCCTGGTCATGCCAGCGGGATAGCCGCCGCCGGGCCGGGGGGCAAGCGGTCAGCCCGCCTGCCGGCGCAGCCAGCGCCAGAAATAGACCACCGGCCAGCGCAGGATCGAGGCCCCCGCCGCCAGGATCGCCATGCCGACGAAGGGCCCGGCCACCCAGGTGATCCAGCCCAAGAGCGGCACGCCGACCGCGATCAGCCCATAGGCCGCGCGCCAGTGGTAATCGCGCGAGGGGAACATGGCGATCACATTGGCCGCGATCAGCCAGACCATGCACAACGCAAGCGGCACCGTCATCCGCGCACCCCCCGCCCCAGCGCGCGGCGCGCGAAATAGGCCAGCGGGCGACGGAACATCGACAGGAAGGCGAAAAGTCCGACCGCCAGCCAGGGCCAGCCATGCTCGCGGCCGATCCAGACCAGCAGCACCGGCGCGGCGGCAAGCAGCGCCAGTCCCGGCAGCATCTGCGCCCGCATCGGCAGCATCGCCGTGACCGCCGCGGCCAGCACCCAGAGGCATCCCAGGATCAGCGGCGCGCTCATGCGGCGCGCATCCGGTTCAACCGGGACCCAAATTCCTTCGAAGGAATTTGCAAGACTTTTCGAAAAGTCTTGGCTCCCCTCATGCGGCGGCACCCATCAGCCGCGCGGGCAGCGCATTGGCCCAGCTGCTGATCGTGCCCGCCCCAAGGCAGACCACCATGTCGCCCGGCCGGGCCTGCTCCTTCACCAGCCGCGCAAGATCCGCCTCGTCCAGAAGCGCCCTGGCGTGGCGGTGGCCATGCGCGATCAGCCCCGCGACCAGATCATCGCGCGAGGCGCCGGGGATCGCCTCCTCGCCCGCGGCATAGACATCGGCGATGGCGACCACATCCGCCTCGTTGAAGCAGGTGCAGAATTCCTCGAACAGATGGCTGAGACGGCTGTAGCGGTGCGGCTGGTGGATCGCGATGATCCGCCCCTTGGTCGCCTGCCGCGCGGCCCTCAGGACCGCCGCGATCTCGACCGGGTGGTGGCCGTAATCGTCGATGATCGTGACGCCGTTCACCTCGCCCACCCGGGTGAAGCGGCGGTTGACCCCCGCGAACCCGGCCAGCGCCTCGCGGATCTCGTCCTTCTTCATCCCCAGATGCCGCGCCACCGCCACTGCCGAGAGGGCATTGCTGACATTGTGATCCCCCGGCATCGGCAGGGTGCAGCCCTCGATCATCTGGCCCTCGCCCTGCAAGGCGATGTCGAAATGCGCCACGCCATTCTCGTAGCTCAGGTTCACCGCCCGCACATCCGCCTGCGCGTTGAAGCCGAAGGTCACCACCCGCCGGTCCGTCACCCGCCCGACCAGCGCCTGCACTTCCGCATGATCGGTGCAGCAGACGGCGAGGCCATAGAACGGGATGTTCGAGACGAAATCCAGGAACCCTTTCCGCAGCGCGTCGAAGGTTCCCCAATGCTCCATATGCTCGGGGTCGATGTTGGTCACGATGGCGATCGTCGCCGGCAGCCGGTTGAAGCTGCCGTCCGACTCGTCCGCCTCCACCACCATCCACTCCCCCGCCCCGGCCCGCGCGTTGGAGCCATAGGCGTGGATCACGCCGCCGTTGATCACCGTCGGATCGAACCCGCCCTTGTCCAAGAGCGTCGCCACCATCGTCGTCGTCGTCGTCTTGCCATGCGTCCCGGCGATGGCGATGTTCGACCGCAACCGCATCAGCTCCGCCAGCATCTCGGCCCGGCGCACCACCGGCAGCTTCCGCCGCCGCGCCTCCTCCAGCTCGGGGTTGCCCTTCTTGATCGCCGAGGAGATCACCACCACCGACACGCCCTCGCCGATGTTCTCGGCCCGCTGCCCCTCGAAGAACCGCGCGCCCAGCGTCACCAGCCGGTCGGTGATCCTCGACGCCTTCGCGTCCGAGCCCTGCACCGCATAGCCCAGCGTGATCAGCACCTCGGCGATGCCCGACATGCCGATCCCGCCGATGCCGACGAAATGGATCGGGCCCAGTTCCAGCGGAAGCTTGGTTGCTGCGTTCATTGCGTTTCTCCGCCAAGGTCTTCGACCAGCGCCACCAATCGGGCCGTTGCGTCGGGCTTTCCCTCGCCCAGGGCCTGCCTGGCCATCGTCTCGGCCCGGTGCGGGTCATTCAGGATCGCGGCGATGTGGCCCGCGAGAGCGGCGGCGTCAAGCGCATTCTCCCGGATCACCACCGCCGCGCCCGCCTCGGCCAGCCCCTTCGCATTCGCCGCCTGGTGGTCTGCGGTCGCCGCCGCATAGGGGATCAGGATCGCCGGACGTCCGATCACGCTGATATCCGCGACCGAGGACGCACCCGAGCGGCTGATCACCAGCTGCGCCTCGGACAGCCTGCGCGGAATGTCGGCGAAGAAGGGCGCGATCTCGGCGCGGACGCCCGCCGCCTGATAGGCCGCGTCGGCCCGCACCGCATCCTCGTCCCGCGCCTGGTGGCCGATGCGCAGGTTTCCGCGCAGCGCCTCGGGCAACAGCGCCACCGCCGCCGGCACCACGTCCGACAGGATCCGCGCCCCCTGGCTGCCGCCGATCACCACCAGCGCCATCGGGTAATCCCCCGGCGGGATATAGGGTGCCCCCGCCCGCTCCAGCACCGCCTGCCGCACCGGATTGCCCGTCGCCTCGCCGTTCACGCCCTCGGGCAGCTCGGTCGGCCAGGTGCCGCAGGCCACCCGGTCCACCTTGCGGGCGAAGACCTGGTTCACCCGGCCCAGAACCCCGTTCTGTTCGTGGATCATCCGGGGCCGCCGCAAGACCCAGGCCGCCGTCAGCGCCGGGATCGAGGGGTAGCCGCCGAAGCCCACCACCACCGCGGGCCTGTCGCGCAGCTGAGAGACCACCGCCCCCAGCACGCCGGCCGCGATCCGGAACGGCGCCAGCAGCCGGGCCGCCGCCCCTCCCCGCGCGAAAGTGGCGCTGGCGACCCTTTCGACCGTCACCGCCAGCGGGAACCCGCCCGCATAGCGCGCGCCGCGCTCGTCGGTGGACAGCTTCACCCGCCAGCCGCGCGCCAGCATCGCCTCGGCCAGGGCCTGCGCCGGGAACATGTGCCCGCCCGTGCCCCCCGCCGCGATCAACAGAAGCTTGCCGCTCATCGACCCGCACCTCCGGCTGCGACAAGCGCCTCCCTCCCCCCTCCGTGGGGGAGGGCCGGGGTGGGGGGGCTGACGGCCAGGAAACCCATCACCGCCCCCGCCGGAAGACGTCGCTCATCTGCCCGCGCGGCCGCGACCGGGTCAGCGCCAGCAGCATCCCCATGGTGATCCCCGCCGCGATGACCGAGGAGCCGCCATAGCTCACGAATGGCAGCGTCATCCCCTTCGCCGGCAGAAGCCGCACCGCGACGCCCATGTTGATCATCGCCTGCACCCCGAAGATGCAGGCCAGCCCGGTGCCCGCCAGCCGCGCAAAGGGATCGCGCTCGGCCAGCAACCGGCCCAGCGAGCGGACGACGATGATCCCGTACAGCGCCAGGATCGCCAGCACCAGGATCAGCCCGTATTCCTCGGCCGCCACCGCGATGATGAAGTCGGTATGCGCATCCGGCAGCGACCATTTCACCTGGCCCTCGCCCACGCCGACGCCGAAGAACCCGCCCTCCTGGATCGCGTTGGCCGCATAGCCCAGCTGCGTGCGCGGATCGACATCCGGCGAGAGGAACCCGTCTATGCGGCGGGCGAAATGCTCCGAGGATTCATAGAAGACCAGCCCGCTCAGCGCCACGATCCCGCCGACGACGACGATCAGCGTCATCGGCGCGCCGCCGACGAAATAGATCACCCCCCAGGCAAAGACGATCAGCGCCGACTGGCCGAAATCCGGCTGCATCGCCAGGAAGCCCACCACCACCAGCGTCAGCGCGAAGGAGATCGTCTTGCCCGGCGGTCCGTTCAGATCCTGGCCCGAGGCGATCAGCCAGGCCACCACCGCGACGAAACCGGGCTTCAGGAACTCGGACGGCTGGACCGAGGCGAAGCCGAAGCTGAACCAGCGCACCGCGCCCTTGCCGAAATCGGTGCCCAGCACCGGCAAGAGCATCAGCGCCAGCATCGAGACCGCGAAGCCCAGCACCCCCAGCCGCCGCACCTGCGCCGGCGACAGCATCGAGACCGCGATCATCACCGCCAGCGCGACCCCGCCGAAAAAGGCCTGGCGCTGGACATAATAGAACGGCTCCAGCCCGTTGCGCGTCGCCAGCGGCACCGAGGCCGCCAGCCCCAGCAGAAGCCCGATCCCGAACAGGACGAAGACCGAGGTCAGCGTCCATTTGTCGATCGTCCGCCACCAGCGGGGAATGACCGGCTCCGATACCCGAACGGGATTGGAGCCATAGACCATCTCAGTCATGGGAAGCCGCCTGCTATGCCTGTTCTGCCTCAAGCCCGGGTGTGCCCCCGGGTCTTGGCCGGAAGGTTAGCGGCAAATCGTCTTCAAGGCCAGCGGGAATACGGTCACGCCGCCGTGGTGGCGGGCATTGAACCGGAAATTCGATGCAATTGCCCGGATCGGGCGGGCGGGAATTTACCCTTCGTCAACCGGGCGGCCGCAGACTGCCCGGGCCAAACCAGGGGGTCGCGTGATGCCACGCATGGATCTGAATTCGCTGAAGCTTACCCGCAAGCTGCCGGCATTGATGCTTGCGGTCAGCGCCATCGCCGTGCTGCTCGTGGCCGGTGCCGCCTATATCCGGGCCGAGATCGCCCTGTCCGACGCCGCGAATGCCTGGATCGAGGAAGCGGCGATCGGTCCGGCCGCGACGCTCGACGCGGTGATGGGCGACCTGGTGGCCCATGTCGACGGCCTTTCCCACAACCGGGGCCTCGCGGCCGGCGTCGTCGACCTCTCCCGCGCGATCGGGATCGAACCCGGCGGCCTTGCCGCGCTGCACGACCGCTATGTCCGGGACATTCCCCCTCCCTCCGGCGAAAGCGCCGGGCCGCCGGACCCGGGCAGCGCCTTCGACCTCCTGCACGCCGACATCCAGGCCGAGCTTTCGGCCTGGGCGGCGGCGATGGATTACCACGACGTCTATCTGATCGACCGTGAGGGGACCGTCGTCTTCTCGACCGCGAAAGGGGCGGATTTCGCCACCAATCTCAGGACCGGCCCGTGGAACGGCACCGGCCTTTCGCGGGTCTTCGACCGGCTTTCGCTGCTCGACACCCCCGGCACTCCGGTGTTCGAGGATTTCTCGCCCTACCCGCCCGCGGGCGGCGCACCGGGCGCCTTCATCGGCCGGCATCTCGTCGACCGCAAGGGCCAGGTCCTGGGCGTGGTGGCGATCCAGGTCTCGATCGACCACCTGAACGCGGCCCTCAACGGCAAGGACGCCGGAGGCTCGCCGCTGCGCAGCTACCTCGTCGGTCGCGACGGCATCCTGCGCAGCGACCTGCCGGCCACGCCTGCGGACGAGGTTCTCTCCGCCCGCGCGCCAAGCGGGGTGATCGCGCTGCTGTCCTCCACCCGGCCGACCATCGCCGAGACTACCGGCGCCGACGGCCAGCCCATCGTCGCCGCGGTCCACCCGCTCTCGGTGCCGGGCGCCGCCTGGGCCGTGGTGACCGAGATCGACCGCGCCGTGCTGTTCCGCCCGATCACCGTGATGACCTGGTGGTTCGTCGGCATCGGCCTCGTGGTGCTGGCCGGGACCAGCATCATCGCCGGCCTTGCCTCGCATTCGATCGTGCGTCCGCTGCAACGGTTGGTTGCCGACATGGGCCGCGTCGCCCGGCGCGAGGCCGCGGGCCAGATCGGCCATACCGGACGCGGCGACGAGATCGGCGAGATCGCGCGGGCGCTGCGCGACATGGACCGCACGCTCGCCGAGGCCGAGCAGGAGGCCCGCAAGGCCGAGGCCGACCGCCTCGCGCTGCTCGAACGGCAGCGCGCCGCCGAACGCGCCGAGGAGACCCGCCGCCAGGAGGCCGAGCGCGCCGAACAGGACCGCGACGCCGCCTTCCGCGCCGAACAGGACCGCGCCCGCGCTGAACACGAGGCCGCGCAGGACAGCCAGCGCCAGGCGCAGCAGACGGTGGTGGACCACCTGGCCAGGTCGTTGCGCCGCATGGCCGAGGGCGATCTGGACGTGACGATCGACGAGTTCTTCTCGGAAAGCTACAAGACCCTGCGGATGGATTTCAACGACGCGGTCCGCGCGCTCCGCAAGATCGTGGCCGAGATTTCCAGATCCTCCGGCAGGATCAACGCCGATGTCCAGGCGATCCGCTTCGCGACCGAGGACCTGGCGCAACGGACCGAGAAGTCGGCCGCCGCGATCAACCAGACCTCCGGCACGATGACCGAGATGACCGGCCTGGTCGGCGACACGACCAGCAGCATCCAGACCGTGCGCGACCTGACCAGGGAGGCGGCCCGGCAGGCCACCGCCGGGATGGAGATCATCACCCGCTCCGAGGCCGCGATGATGCGGATCCAGACCTCCTCCGAGGCGATCACCCGGATCATCGCCGTGATCGACGACATCGCCTTCCAGACCAATCTCCTCGCCCTGAACGCGGGCGTCGAGGCCGCGCGCGCCGGGGACAGCGGCCGCGGCTTCGCCGTCGTGGCCTCGGAAGTGCGGGCGCTGGCGCAGCGCGCCTCGGAATCGGCGCGCGAGATCGGGCAGCTGATCACCGACTCCGGCCAGCATGTCCGCGATGGCGTGGTCGCGATGCGCGAAAGCGGCGGCGTGGTGGAATCGATCACCCGCTCGGTCAGCGCGATCTCGCACAGCGTCGCCGGGATCGCGGGCTCGGCCGCGCAGCAGGAAAACGGGATCAGGGACGTCAACGCCTCGCTGCGCGACCTGGACGGGGCAACCCAGCGCAACGCCGCCATGTTCGAGGAGACGCTTGCCGCCACTGTCTCGCTCTCGCAGTCGATCGAGGAGCTGAACCAGCTCGTCAGCCGCTTCAAGGGCTGGCAAGAGGACCAGGCCGACGACGCCCGCGACCCGCGGCTGCGCGCCGCAAGCTGACCGCGCTGCCGCGACCGGGGGCCGGACGACCTCCGGGATGCGACCCGCGCGATGCGGCCGGACGACAGCGACCGAAGGCGCACCATATGGCAGGGGCGACGCCCGCCGCCCCGGCCTCAGCCGTTCGCCAGCCGGTAATCGGCCGGAACCGACGCCTCACGGACCAGCCGCCCGTTCGGCAGGTCGTTGTCCTCCAGCTTCGCCCGGACCTCGCCCTCGGCCAGGCCCAGCCGCTCCCACCGGCCGCGCAGCCGGGCGCGCAACACGGGCTCGGCGACATCGACCATCGCGGTCAGGTCGAACATCGGCCGCAGCCGGTCCCAGGGGGCCTGGTCCAGCAGCAGATAATTGCCCTCGACCACGATCACCGGCACCTCCGCCGGGATGAGCCGCGCACCGGCCCGGGCGATCTCGAGCTTGCGGTCGAAGACCGGGACCGCCACCCCGGCCTCGTCGCGGGCGCGCAGCCGGGACAGCATGTGGCAAAGCCCGCCCACGTCAAAGGTCTGCGGCGCCCCCTTGCGCGGTCGCAGCCCCGCCGGCACCAGATGCAGGTCGTCGTAATGAAAGCCGTCCATCGGCAGGACCGCGGCCATCCCGGCACGGCGGCCGTTCAGCTTGCCCACCAGCTTCTCCGCCAGCGTCGACTTGCCCGAGCCCGGCGCCCCGGCGATCGCCAGGATCACCCGCCCGCCCGCCGCCCGCGCCTCCAGCACATCGGCGAGCCCCGCCAGATCGATCGCCTGCACCATCCGCGCCCCTCTTTCGCCAAGGATGCCGGGCCCCGGCCCCGCGCGCAAGGCCTTCCCCCTGCCCCGCCCCCCGTCTATCCTGCCGCCCGTCACCAGGGGGGACCCATGCAGACCATGCTCGGCATCATCGGCGGATCCGGCATCTACCAGATCGAGGGGCTGGAGGGTGCCGCCTGGACCAGGGTGGCGACGCCCTGGGGCCAGCCTTCGGACGAGATCCTCACCGGCCGGCTCGGCGGCCTCGCCCTGGCCTTCCTGCCCCGCCACGGCCGCGGCCATGTCCTCGACCCGGCCTCCGTCCCCTATCGCGCCAATATCGACGCGCTGAAGCGGCTGGGCTGCACCGACCTCCTCGCCGTCTCGGCCGTGGGCTCGCTGCGCGAGGATTTCGCGCCCGGCGACTTCGTCCTCGTCGACCAGTTCATCGACCGCAGCACCCGCCGCCCGCCCAGCTTCTTCGGCCCCGGCCTTGTCGCCCATGTCAGCCTGGCCGACCCGACCTGCCCCCGCCTCGGCGCGCTGGTCGCCCGGGCGGCGCGGGAGACCGGCCTGACCCTGCACGCCGGCGCGACCTATCTGTCGATGGAGGGTCCGCAATTCTCCACCCGCGCCGAAAGCCGGATGTATCGCGCCTGGGGCGCCGACGTGATCGGCATGACCGGCATGTCCGAGGCCCGCCTCGCCCGCGAGGCCGAGCTTTGCTATGCCTCGCTTGCCATGGTCACCGATTACGACTGCTGGCACGAAAGCCACGGCGCGGTCGACGTCGCCGGGGTGATCGCCGTGGTCCAGGCCAATGCCGCCGCCGCACGCGGGCTGGTCGCGCGCCTGCCCGCGCTTGTCGATCCCGACCGCCAGGCCTGCCCGCAGGGCTGCGACCATGCCCTGACCCATGCGCTGATGACCGCCCCCGACAGGCGCGACCCCGGCCTCGTCGCGAAACTCGACGCCATCGCGGCCCGTTTGCTCTGAAGGATCCTGTTCGCGAACCCCGAACTCCGTCACGATTTCTGCGCGGAAATCACCGCGCCGGTCGCGGCAAGGGGTCCGCGTTAACCGTCCTGAAAGAGAATCACCCTAGACCTGTCCCTGTCGGGGCTACCCACTCCGACCGCGCCGCTACCCACGGCGTGACCCACACACCCCGAAGCACCCCGTCGCAGGTATCCTCTTGCGGCGGGGTAACCTAGTCCAGCACCGCGCCCGGATTCATGATCCCGCGCGGGTCCAGCGCCGCCTTGATCGCCCGCATCGCCGCCAGCTTGCCCGGATCGCCATAGCGCGCCAGATCGCCCCGCTTCAGCCGCCCCACCCCATGCTCGGCCGCGACCGACCCGCCCAGCGAATGCACCAGGTCATGCACCGCGCCCTTCACCCGGTCGCGCACCGCCTCATGCTCGCCCCGGCTGTGTCCCGGCAGCGGAAAGACGTTCCAGTGCAGGTTGCCGTCGCCGAGATGGCCGAAGCAGTTCACCCGGAAGGCGCCGAACGCGCGGATCGCCGCCGGCGCGGCCGCGATGAAACCGGGGATCGCCGACAGGGGCAACGAGATGTCGTGGCTCGACACCGCGCCGATCCGGCGGTTGCCCTCGGGGATCAGCTCGCGCAGCTGCCACAGCGCCCGCCCCTGCGCCACCGACCCCGCGATCACCCCGTCCGTCACCAGCCCCCGGCCCTCCGCCGCCGCGTAAAGCCCCGCCATCGCGGCCTCCGGCTCCAGCCCCTGCGGCAGGCCAAGCTCGACCAGGACCATCCACTCCGGCACCGGATCGAAGGGCGCGCGGACCGCCGGCAGGGTTTCGGCCAGAAAGTCGAACCCCGTCCGCCCGATCAGTTCAAAGGCCGAGACCATGCCCGCCAGCCGCTCCTGCGCCAGGGACAGCAGCGCCAGCGCATCGGCCGGCGACGGCACCGCCAGAAGCGCCACCACCTCGGCCGCCGGGACCGGGAACAGCCGCAGGCTGGCCGCCGTGATCACCCCCAGCGTCCCCTCCGCGCCGATCAGGAGATCGCGCAGGTCATAGCCCGCATTGTCCTTGCGCAGCCGCGCCAGCCCGTCGAACACGGTCCCGTCCGGCAGCACCGCCTCCAGCCCCAGGCACAGTTCGCGCGTGTTGCCATAGCGCAGCACATGCACCCCCCCGGCATTGGTCGCCAGATTGCCGCCGATCCGGCAACTGCCCTGGCTCGCCAGCGTCAGCGGGAACAGCCGCCCGATCCGCGCCGCCTCGGCCTGCACCTCGGCCAGGATCATCCCGGCCTCGACCACCAGCGCGTTCTCCTGCGGATAGGCGCCGCGCAGCCGGGTCATCCGCTCCAGCGACAGCAGCAGCGGCGCGGGCCCGCCGGTCATCACCTGCCCGCCGACCAGCCCCGTCCCCCCGCCCCAGGGCACCACGCCCACCCGGCCCTCGTGACAGGCCCGCACAAGCGCCGCAACCTCCGCCGTGGTCTCGGGCCGGGCCACCGCGCCCGCCCGGCCATGCCAGCGGCCCCTCGGTTCCTCCAGATGGCGCGGCTCGGGCGCGATGATCCGGCCGGGCGGCACAAGCGCCTCCAGCCGGGCGACGAAGGCGGGATCGCAGGGGTTCAGCATCCAGAAGGCTCCTTCCCGCGGCCCGGACCGGCCTCAGCCCACATCCGTCCGTCCGCGCCGGTCGCCGCGCAGGTTGGCGTAAAGCACATGGTTGCGCCAGCGGCCGTTGATCTGCAGATAGCTCTGCGCCACGCCCTCATACTTGAAGCCGCATTTCTCCAGCACCCCGCGCGAGGGCAGGTTCTCGGGCAGGCAGGCGGCCTCGATCCGGCTCAGGTCCATCCGGGTAAAGGCGTGATGCGTCAGCGCCAGGATCGCCTCGCGCATGTAACCCTGCCGCGCGAAGGCCCCGCCGATCCAGTAGCCATAGGTTCCGGTCTGCGCCGGGCCCCGGCGGATATTGTCCAGGGTCAGCGCGCCCAGCAATTGCTGGTCCTCGCGCCGGATCAAGAGCATCGGCAGCGCGGTGCCCTGCGCCTCGGCCCGCTGCGCCCAGTAGACCCGGTTGGTGAAGGCCCGCCGCGTCAGGTGATCGTTGGCCCAGACCGGCTCCCACCGGATCAGGAACTCGGCCGAGGCCTCGCGCAGCGCGGACCATTGCCGCCAGTCGCCATGTTCGGGCAGGCGCAGCGTCATGCGCTCGGTCTCGACCCGGACGCGGCGCTTCAGCCCCAGCATCAGGCGGCAAGCCCCTTCCGGATCGCCTCGATCCCCGGTGCCCCGGCAACCGGCCCGTAGACCGCCAGCGCCGAGCGCGCCCCGGTCAGCTCGGCGCCATAGGCGCGCACCAAAGCGGTATCCACCGCGTCGATCTTCGCCACCGCCTCCGTCACATCCGGCACCCGGCCCCAGATCGAGAGAAGCCGCGCATTGCGTTCCGCCCGGCTGGTCGGGCTTTCCAGCCCCATCAGCAGCCCCGCCCGAAGCTGCGCGCGCGCGCGCGCGACCTCGGCCTCGGTCATGTCCGCCGCCGCCCGCTTCAGCTCGTCCAGCGTCAGCTGCGTGAGTTCCCCGATCTCGGCCTCCGAGGTGCCGGCATAGATCGTCAGCTGCCCGGTATCCTCATAGGCCGCCGACTGGGCATGGATCGAATAGCACAGGCCCCGGTCCTCGCGGATCTTCTGGAACAGGCGGCTGGACATGCCGCCGCCCATCGCGGTCGCATAGACCTGCGCGGTATAGACCTTGTCGTCGCGGTAGCCCGGCCCCTCGAAGCTCAGCGCGAAATGCACCTGTTCCAGGTCCTTGACCTCGCGCCGCTCGCCGCCCTCGAAGCGCGCCGGTTCCAGCGCCGGCTTGCCCACCGGCTTCAACCCGCCGAAGATCCGCTCCGCCGCAGCCAGGATGGCGTCATGCTCCACGCCGCCCGCGGCCGAGAGGATCATCTGGTCCGGGCCGTAATGCCGGCCGGTGAACGCCTCGAAATCCGCCTTGCGGAAGGCCGAGACCCGCTCCTCCGGCCCCAGGATGGTGCGGCCGAAGCTCTGGCCGGGATAGCTCACCTCATGCAGCCAGTCGAAGATGATGTCGTCCGGCGTGTCCAGCGCCTGCCCGATCTCCTGCAGGATCACATGGCGCTCGGTCTCGATGTCGGCCTTGCGGAACAGCGGGTTCAGCACGATGTCCGCGATCACGTCCAGCGCCATCACCACGTCGCCCGAAAGCACCCGGGCGTAATAGGCCGTCATCTCGCGGCTGGTATAGGCGTTGATATAGCCGCCCACATCCTCGATTTCCTCGGCGATCCGCAACGCGCTGCGCCGTTTGGTGCCCTTGAAGGCCATGTGTTCAAGGAAATGCGCGATGCCGTTCTGCTCGGCCGTCTCGTGCCGCCCCCCGGCCTCGACCCAGAGGCCGACCGAGGCCGATTGCAGCCCCGGCATCGCCTCGGTGACGATGCGAAAGCCGTTGGGCAGCGTGTGGAGCTTCTGGGTCAAGATGCGGTCCAGTGGTTCTGTCGGATGGCCCGGTGATACAACCCCGGCGCGGCTTGGGAAAGGGGTGCGCCCGCATCCTTCCCCGACGCCCCCTCCTCGTGCGACTTCGTCTTCTCGTCGGAGAGCGGACCCGCAGCGAGGAGTGACGAAGTCATCGACGAGCGATCCTTTCGCGCACCAGCGCCTGCAGCGCGCCAAGATCGTTCGGCACCCGCGTCACCCGCTCGGGCCGGTCGAACAGGTCCGCCATATGCGGCGGCAGGCCCGGCCGCACGCCGGTCGCCCGTTCCACCGCATCGGGGAATTTCGCCGGATGCGCCGTCGCCAGCGTGATCATCGGCGCGCCGCCGACATGCTCCTCGGCCACCTTCACTCCCACCGCCGAATGCGGGCAGAGAAGCTCTCCGGTCGTCCGGTAATGCCGCGCGATCACCGCCAGGGTCTCGTCCTCGGAACAGCGGCCCGAGGCGAAGGTCCCCCGCAGCATCTCCAGCGCGCCCTGGCTGATGCGGAAGCCGCCCGCCTTCAGCTCGCCCATGAGCTGCCCCACCGCCGCGCCGTCGCGGCCATAGGCATCGAACAGCGCCCGCTCGAAGTTCGACGAGACCTGGATGTCCATCGACGGGCTGATCGAGGGCCGGACCCCATCCGTCCGGTATTCGCCCAGGCGCAGCGCCCGGTCCAGGATGTCGTTCTGGTTCGTCGCGATCACCAGCCGGTCGATCGGCAGCCCCATCCGCCGGGCGATATAGCCCGCGAAGATGTCGCCGAAGTTCCCCGTCGGCACGGTGAAGCTGACCGCCCGGTGCGGCGCCCCCAGCGCCGTGGCGGCGTAGAAGTAGTACACCACCTGCGCCAGCACCCGCGCCCAGTTGATGCTGTTCACCCCCGCCAGCCGCACCCCGTCGCGGAAGGCAAAGTCATTGAACATGTCCTTCACCCGCGCCTGCGCATCGTCGAAATCGCCGTCGATCGCCAGGGCATGGACATTCGCCTCGGCGGGCGTGGTCATCTGCCGCCGCTGCACCTCCGACACCCGGCCATGCGGGAACAGGATGAACACGTCCACATTGGCCAGGCCCCGGAACGCCTCCATCGCCGCCGAGCCGGTATCGCCAGAGGTCGCGCCGACGATGGTGATCCGCTCGCCACTCCGCGCCAGCGCCGCCTGCATCATCTGCCCGATCAGCTGCATGGCGAAGTCCTTGAAGGCCAGCGTCGGCCCGTGGAACAGTTCCAGCAGGAAATGGTTCGACCCCAGCTGCACCATCGGCGCGCGGGCGGCGTGGTGAAAGCCCTCATAGGCTTTCGCGATCAGCCCCCGGAATTCGTCATCGGTGAAGAACCCGCCCAGATAGGGCCGCATCACCTTGAACGCGACCTCCTCATAGGGCGCGCCCGCCAGCGCCGCGATCTCGGCAGCGGAGAACTCCGGCACGGTTTCGGGAACGTAAAGCCCGCCGTCCCGCGCAAGCCCGGTCATCATCGCCTCGCCGAAGCCAAGGACGGGAGCGGTGCCGCGAGTCGAGATGTAGCGCATGATCTTGCCTTCAGTCGTTCCGGCCCCTGATACGCCAGAGAAGGAACAGTGTCATCCCCGCCCAGCTGGCCGCAAGCAGGAACCATTGGATCGCATAGCCCCAATGGTCGTTGGGGATGCCCGAGGCATCGACCGGCAGCGGGGCGATCCCGTCGCCGGTGGGCTTACTGGCCACGATCAGCGTGGGCTCGGTCCCCAGCCGCGCGGCCATCGCGGCCACGTCGCGGGCAAACCACAGCCCGGTCTTTTCATCCGGCGGCGGGGTCGCGGCATTGGCGTCCTGCGGCCAGTGCAGGTTGCCCTCGACCCGGGCCTCGCCCGCGACCCTGGGCGCCGCGCGCCGGTCATCGGCGACAAAGCCGCGCTGCACCAGGATCCGGCGCCCGCCCGGCAGTGCGAAGGCCTCGATCACCAGCACGCCGGGGCTTGCCCCGGTCTGGCCCGCCAGGACCTCCAGATATTCGCCGGTGAACCGCCCCTCGGCGAACACCGCCTGGAACTTGTCGCGGCCTTCCTCGGGCACCTCGGGCAGGGGGATCGGGGCATTGTGGATCCGGGCCTCGATCTCGTCCAGATAGGCGCGCTTTTCCCGCATCCGCTCCAGTTGCCAGAAGCCGAGGCTCATCAGCACGGCAACCCCGGCGATGCCCATGAGGACGGGGAAGAAGTATCGGCGCATCGGTCATCCGGAAATGAAAGCGCAGGCCCGAAGGCCCGCGCGGGTTGGTGCTTCAGGGGAAGGGTTCAGCCCTGGCCCCAGACGTAGATCGCGGCGAACAGGAACAGCCAGACCACGTCGACGAAGTGCCAGTACCAGGCGGCGGCCTCGAAGCCGACATGCTGCTCGGGGGTGAAATGCCCCTTCAGCGCCCGGATCAGGCAGACGGTCAGGAAGATCGTCCCGATGATGACGTGGAAGCCGTGGAAGCCGGTCGCCATGAAGAACGAGGCGCCATAGATGTTCCCGGCAAAGCCGAAGGCCGCATGGCTGTATTCATAGGCCTGCAGGAGGGTGAAGACGAAGCCCAGCGCGATGGCCAGCGCCAGCCCGTTCACCAGGTCCTTGCGGTTGTTCTCATGCACCAGCGCATGGTGCGCCCAGGTCGCGGCGCAGCCCGACAGCAAAAGGATCAGCGTGTTGATGAAGGGCAGGTGCCAGGGGTCGAAGGTCTCGATCCCGGCGGGCGGCCAGGGGCCGTCGACGGCGGGCGACTGCGGCCCCATCGGGTAAAGCCGGTGCTTGAAGAAGGTCCAGAACCAGGCCGAGAAGAACATCACTTCCGACATGATGAACAGGATGAAGCCGTAGCGCAGGCCCAGGCGCACGACCGGGGTATGGTCGCCGGTCTGGCCCTCGTGCACGACTTCCGCCCACCAGGCGTACATGACGTAAAGCACCCCGGCGAGGCCGATCAGGAACAGCCAGTAGCCGCTGGCGAAATCGACGATTGTATAGCCGTCCTCCGAATTCGCGTCCGGCGTATGCATCCCCAGCACCGCGCCGAACAGCATCGCGAAAGCCGTGACAGCCCCCAGAAGCGGCCAGATCGATGGCGGCAGGACGTGGTAATCGTGGTTCTTTGCGTGAGCCATGGCCGGCGGTTCCCTCGTTTCTTTTCTCAGTTCACCGCAGCTGCGTTCTCTGCGGCGGAAGTGTCCAGCGCGGCCTGTTCGGCAGGCAGCGGGGTTTCGTGGAAGGTATAGCTCAGCACGATCTCGCGCACAAACTTCCCTTCGGGATCATCGACGATTTCGGGGTCGATGTAGAAGCTGACCGGCATCTGCACCGTCTCGCCGGGCTGCAGCACCTGCTGGGTGAAGCAGAAGCATTCGATCTTGGTGAAATAGCCCCCGGCGGCATAGGGAAAGACATTGAAGCTGGCCGTGCCCGCGACCACGCGGTCGGTCGGGTTGTGCGCCTCGTAGAAGGCAAGGCCGGTCTCGCCGATCCGGATCTGCATGAAGGGGGCGACGGGCCGGAAGGTCCAGGGCATCCCCTGCTCCAGCGAGGCGTCGAAGCGCACCTTGACCGTCTGTTCCAGGATCACGTCCGAGCCGGCCTCGGCGACCGAGGTCGTGCCGGCATAGCCGGTGACGCGGCAGAACCAGTCGTAGAACGGCACCGCCGCGAAGGAGAGCGAGGCCATGGTCACCACCAGGGCGACCAGTTTCGCCATCGTGCGGTTCGGGCCCTGCAGGCGCGGAAAGATCATGGCGCGGCCCCCGTCCCGGCCGGCGCCGCCGGTTGTTCCGCCGGGGCCGGGATCTGGCCCTGCAGCTTGGCGGGGGTCATCTCGCCCCGCGTCACCTTGACCACGGTCAGCGCGAAGACCAGCGCCACGAAGGCGGCCAGCGTCAGGCCAAGGCCCAGGTTGCGGCTGAAGCGGCGCTTGTGAAGCTCGTGCTGCGGCGGGAAGGCCATCACCAGCCTCCCAGCCCGTAGGGCTTCAGCAGCGCCTCCGCCAGGAAGGCGGCGAAATGCAGGAACAGATACAGCAGCGAGAAGCGGAAAAAGGCTTTCTCGGCCGCGTAGCCGTCCGCCACCGCCACGGCCTCGTCCCGCCGCCAGATGCGGATGGCGCCCAGCAGGAACCACAGGTTCAGCCCCAGCGCCACGGCCAGCGTCAGCGGCCCGCCGATCCCGGTCAGCGCGGCGCCCAGCGCGAACGGCGCCAGCAGGATCGTATAGACCAGGATATGCGCCCGTGTCGCCTTGCGGCCATGCGTGACCGTCAGCATCGGCACACCCGCCGTGTGGTAGTCCTCCTTCATGAACAGCGCCAGCGCCCAGAAATGCGGCGGGGTCCACATGAAGATCAGCGCGAACATCAGCACCGCCTCCAGCGAGACGGAGCCCGTCGCCGCGACCCAGCCGATCATCGGCGGGAAGGCCCCGGCCGCGCCGCCGATCACGATGTTCTGCGGGGTCGAGCGTTTCAGCCAGATCGAATAGACCACGGCATAGAAGAAGATGGTAAAGGCCAGAAGCCCCGCCGCGGCCATGTTGGTCGCCAGCCCCAGCATCACCACGCTGAAGCCCGAGAGCGCCAGCCCCAGCGCCAGCGCCTCGCCCGCCGGGATCCGCCCCGAGGGGATCGGCCGCCGCGCCGTGCGCTTCATCACCGCGTCGATGTCCGCGTCCCACCACATGTTCAACGCGCCCGAGGCCCCGCCGCCCAGCGCGATGAACAGGATCGCGGCGAAAGCCTCGACCGGGTGCAGCCCGACCGGGGCGACCAGCAGGCCGACCAGCGCGGTGAATACCACCAGCGACATGACGCGCGGCTTCAGCAATTCGACATAATCGCCGAACCCCGCCTCATGCGGGGTCTGGGTCGCGCCCTGATATGCTCCGATATCGCTCATTCCGGCTCCGTCTGCTGCAAGGGGGCCTGCCGCGGCAAACCCCCGTCAGATCGTTGCAGTCTGGCTGCGGCTCAGTCGTTCGCGGCGACCTGCACTTCGGCCGGGGTTTCCACCGCCGAAAGCTGCACGTCGCCGGTCTTGGCCTTCGCCAGCCACTCGGCATAGGCGGCCTCCGACACGACCTTCACCGTGATCGGCATATAGGCGTGCATCTGGCCGCAAAGTTCCGAGCACTGGCCGAAATAGATGCCCTCGCGGTCGGCCTTGAACCACAGCGCGGCGGTGCGGCCGGGAACCGCGTCCTGCATCACGCCGAAGGCCGGGACCTTCCAGGAATGGATCACGTCGGCGCCGGTCACCTGGACCACGACGACCTTGCCCACCGGGACGACGACCGCGGTGTCGGTGGCCAGCAGGAACTGCTCCTTGCTGTAGCCGGCCTCGACCAGCTGCGCCTCGACCTCGGGGGTCATCATGTTGGCGCCGCCGGTGGCGGGGGAGCCGATCATGTAGCTGTCGAAGCTCACGCCCTCGTCGACATATTCATAGTTCCAGTACCACTGGAAGCCGGTCGCCTTGATCGTGACCTCGCCCACCGGGATCTCCTGCTGCTTGAACAGGATCGGCAGCGAGAAGGCCCCGATGACGACCAGGATGACGACCGGGATCAGGGTCCATGCCACTTCCAGCGGCGAATTGTGGGTAAAGCGCGCCGGCGCCGGGTTCGCACGGCGGTTGTAGCGCAGGATCACGAACAGCAGCAGCGCGACGACCAGGATCACCACGGCGGTGATGATGTACAGGATCATGTCGTCCAGCCAGTGCAGATCGCGCGCACCCTCGGTCGCGGCGGGCTGGAACCCCATCAAGCCGTCCACCGGCTGCCCAACGATTTCAAGAGCTTGCTGCGCAAAGGCCGTTCCAGCCGCGAAAGCGGTGGTGCCAAGGGCTGCAATGCCGGTCATCACAGTGGAAAGGCGCATGTCTGTATCCCGTTCGCATGGCGGCCTGTCGCCGCCTTTTTTCGGGCCCTGCCTTTCCGGCAGAATCCCGCTGTTTCCTTTTGTCCTCAAACCATATTCGCCCGGCCGGGACAAGCAAAAGTGTCGCACCCCCCCCGGCCGGGCCCGCCGCGCAGGGCCGGGTCCCCGCGCCCCCCCGCTCCCCCCGCCGGGCTTTCCGCCTTGACCGGACCCGCGGCACGGCCCATCTCTGGCCCCTGCCCTTCCGCCAGAGGCCCGCGATGACCGACGCCCCCTTCCGCCCCTTCGACACCCACCTCGACGAGACCGCCGCCCTTGCCACCCTGCGCGCGGCGACCGCCGGGGCCGACGATGGCGAGCTTTTCCTCGAACGCCGCCGGGCCGAGACCATCGTCCTCGACGACGGGCGCATCCGGCAGGCGACCTATGACGCCTCCCAGGGCTTCGGCCTGCGCGCCGTGCGGGGCGAGGTCGCGGGCTACGCCCATTCCACCGAAATCTCCGAGACCGCGCTCCGCCGCGCCGCCCAGACCGCGCGCCTTGCCGTGGGCGCGGGCGGCGGCACGCTGGCCGATCCGCCGCGCGGCACCAACACCCGCCTCTACCGCCCCGACGACCCGATGGCCGACGCCAGCTTCCCGGTGAAGCTCGACCTTCTGCGCGAGATCGACGCCCATGCCCGCGCCCTCGACCCGCGCGTGGTGCAGGTCTCCGCCACCCTCTCGGCCTCGCTGCAAGAGGTCGAGATCCTGCGCCCCGAAGGCACCCGTCTTGCCGACATCCGCCCGATGGCCCGGCTGAACGTCTCGGTGATGATCGAGGAGAACGGCCGCCGCGAACAGGGCGGCATGGGCCGGGGCGGCCGCCATGGCCTGGCCGAACTCATGTCGCCCGAGACCTGGAAGCCGATGATCGCCGAGGCCCTGCGCATCGCCCGCGTGAACCTTGGCGCGGTCGAGGCCCCCGCCGGGGTGATGGATGTCGTCCTCGGCCCCGGCTGGCCCGGCATCCTTCTGCACGAGGCCATCGGCCACGGGCTGGAGGGCGACTTCAACCGCAAGGAAACCTCGGCCTTCGCCGGGCTGATGGGGCAACAGATCGCCTCGCGCGGCGTGACTGTCCTTGATGACGGCACAATCCCCGACCGCCGCGGCTCGATCTCCATCGACGACGAAGGCACGCCCTCGGGCCGGAACGTGCTGATCGAGGACGGGGTGCTGGTGGGCTACATGCAGGACCGCCAGAACGCGCGCCTGATGGGCGTCGCCCCCACCGGCAACGGACGGCGCGAAAGCTTTGCCCATATCCCGATGCCGCGGATGACCAACACCTACATGCTCGCAGGGAAGGACGACCCCGCCGGGATCGTGGCCAGCCTCCGGGACGGCATCTACGCCGTGGGCTTCGGCGGCGGGCAGGTCGACATCACCTCCGGCAAGTTCGTGTTCTCCTGCACCGAGGCCTACCGGGTGCGGAACGGCGTCGTGGGCGAGGCGGTGAAGGGCGCGACCCTGATCGGCGACGGAGCGACCGCGCTGAAAGGCATCCGCGCGATCGGCAACGACCTTCAGCTTGATCCCGGCATCGGCAACTGCGGCAAGGCCGGGCAATGGGTTCCGGTGGGGGTGGGCCAGCCGACGCTGCTGATCCAGGGCCTCACGGTCGGCGGCGCGGCGGCCTGACACCGGGCGCAACCCAAATTCCTTAAGCAAGGAATTTGCCGCCCAGCCGCACCCGATTCGCCCGCATGGTAAACGCAGCCCCCGCCCGCAGCCGGTCGGGACCAAAGCCAGACGCCTGCCATACACATGCCAGACGCCTGCCCCCTTCGCCTCTCGCCGATTTAACCCGGCGCCCGCAAGGACTTGCCCCTACCTCCCGAACTTCCCCTTCAGCGCATCGGCAAAGGCATTCCCCCCACCCTGCCCCCCCGCCTGCATCGGCCCCCTGACCGGCTTTGCCGCAGGCCCCCGCTCCCTTGCCTGATCCCGCGCCGAAGCGCCGCCGTCCGATTTCATCGTCAGCCCGATCCGCTTGCGGGGCACATCGACCTCCACCACCCGGACCTTGACCACATCCCCGGCCTTCACCACCGCATGGGGATCCTTGACGAAGCTGTCGGACAGCTGGCTCACATGCACCAGCCCGTCCTGATGCACGCCGATATCGACGAAGGCGCCGAAGGCCGCGACGTTGGTCACCGTGCCCTCCAGCACCATGCCGGGACGCAGGTCGGTGATCTCCTCCACCCCCTCGGTAAAGGTCGCGGTCTTGAAGCTGGGACGGGGGTCGCGGCCCGGTTTCTCCAACTCCGACAGGATGTCCCTGACCGTCGGCAACCCGAAGCGGTCATCGACGAAGGCCGCCGGATTCAGCTTCTTCAGCGCCGCCCCGTCGCCCATCAGGCCGCGGATGTCCCGCCCGCAGGCCGCGACGATTTTGCGTGCCACATCATAGGCTTCCGGGTGGACGCTGGAGGCATCCAGCGGCTCTTTCCCCCCGGTGATCCGCAGGAACCCCGCCGCCTGCTCAAAGGCCTTCGGGCCCAGCCGCGCGACCTTCAGCAATTCCTTCCGCGTCGCGAACGGCCCGTTGGCATCGCGATGCGCCACGATGGCCTCGGCCAGCCCCGGCCCCACGCCGGACACCCGCGCCAAGAGCGGGGCCGAGGCCGTGTTCAGGTCCACCCCCACCCCGTTCACCGCATCCTCGACCACCGCGTCCAGCGATTTCGCCAGCCGGTGCTGGTCCACATCATGCTGATACTGGCCGACCCCGATCGCCTTCGGTTCGATCTTCACCAGTTCGGCCAGCGGATCCTGCAAGCGCCGTGCAATCGACACCGCGCCGCGCAGCGAGACATCCAGTTCTGGAAACTCCCGCGCCGCCAACTCGCTGGCCGAATAGACCGAGGCCCCGGCCTCCGAAACCACCACCTTCACCGGCTTCTCCGCGGCCGAGGGCAAGAGCGCCAGAAGCTCCGCCACCAGCTTTTCCGTCTCCCGGCTGGCCGTGCCGTTGCCGATGGCGATCAGCTTCACCCCATGCTGCCCGATCAGCCGGGCGATGGCCACCTGCGCGCCCTTCAGGTCCATCCTGGGCTGGAACGGATAGACCGTATCCGTCGCCACCAGCTTGCCCGTCGCATCGACCACGGCGACCTTGACGCCGGTGCGGATGCCGGGGTCCAGCCCCATCGTGGCCTTGCCCCCGGCGGGGGCCGCCAGCAGCAAGTCCTTGAGGTTGCGCGCGAAAACCCGGATCGCCTCGGCCTCGGCCGCCTCGCGCAGCTCGGCCATCAGGTCCAGCGTCAGCGAGGTCTTCAGCTTCACCCGCCAGGCCCAGGCCGCCGCCTCGCGCAGCCATTTGTCGCCCGGCCCCTGCCCCGCGGCCCCCACCGCCGCGCCGCAGGCGCGCTCGGAGGGGCTTTCGCCGCGCGGGGCCTCGGCGTCGATCTCCAGGTCCAGGGTCAGCACCTCCTCGTTCCGGCCGCGGAACATCGCCAGCGCCCGGTGGCTGGGCACCCGGCTGAACTCCTCGGTATGGGCGAAATAGTCCGCGAACTTGGCCCCCGCCGCCTCCTTGCCCGCCACCACCTTCGCCGCCAGCTTCCCCGCCTTGCGCATGTGGTCGCGCAACCGACCCAGCAGCGCGGCATCCTCGGCCAGCCCCTCGGCCAGGATGTCGCGCGCGCCCTCCAGCGCGGCCTTGGCATCCGGGAACCCTTCCGTGAGGTAGCCCGCCGCCAGCGCCGCCGGCTCTGCCGACCGATCCGCGACGATCGCGTCGTAAAGCCCCTGCAACCCCGCCTCGCGGGCGATCATCGCCTTGGTGCGGCGCTTGGGCTTGTAGGGCAGGTAGATGTCCTCCAGCTCGGCCTTGGTCGCCGCCCCGGCGATGGATTTCGCCAGCGCATCGGTCATCTTGCCCTGCTCGGTGATCGAGCCGACGATCGCCGCCCGCCGCGCCTCCAGCTCGCGCAGATAGCCCAGCCGCTCCTCCAGCTTGCGCAGCTGGGTATCGTCGAGGCCGCCCGTCACCTCTTTGCGGTAGCGGGCGACGAAGGGCACCGTCGCGCCGCCGTCCAGAAGCTCGACCGCCGCGCCGACCTGCTGGGGCGTGGCCCCGATCTCGGCGGCGATCAGGCGGGGGATCTGGGTCAGGCTCATGCGAATCCTCGTCAGTTGGGGCGGGCAGACTAACCAAGGCGGGGGTCGAGGTGAAGGCGGGTCCGCCGCCGGGGTGCCAGCGCAATTCGCGTGATGCGGCATGGACTTCGGCGCGGCAATGCCTATCTTGTCGAAATGATCAGCTGTTTTCCCCTGCGCAGGACCCGGCCCTTTGCCGGATTTCCGCAAGGTCGCGCCCGACCCCGGGCGGCGACGCGGTTGCGCTGATCCGCCGTCCGGGGCACGCGTCCCTTTCCCCCTTCCTGTCAGTTCCGGTGCCGCAAGACGGCCGATCGCACCCAAGGAGTCCCGCCATGTCCAGAACCACCCGCCCGCAGATCGTCATCGCCCAGGAAACCCTCGACCACCTGGAGAAGCTGGTCGAGGGTGCGGCCGCCCGGATGCCGGCCCTGGCCGAGCGGCTGCTGGAGGAACTGTCGCGCGCGCGCATCGTTCCGGCGGCGAAGATGCCCGCCGATGTGGCGGGGATCGGCAGCTCGGTCACCTGGCGCGACGAGAGCACCGGGCAGGAGCAATCGGCGACCCTGGTCTGGCCCGAGGCGGCCGACATCGGCGCCGGCCGCGTCTCGGTGCTGACTCCGATCGGCGTGGCGCTGTTGGGACTGAAGGCCGGGGCGCGCTTTCCCTGGGAGACCCGCACCGGCGAGCAGCGCGAGCTGACGGTTCTGTCGGTCCAGCCGCCCGCGCCGGTCTCGGCCTAAGGGGCGACCGGGCCCGCCTCGGTCAGGATCGCGTCCAGCCGGATGTCGTGCGGCTGGGGATAGATCGTCGCCAGCCGCGCCGACTGGAAGCCGATGCCGATGGTGAAGGGCCGGGGCGACAGGCTGGCCAGGGTGCGGTCGAAATAGCCGCCGCCATAGCCCAGCCGGTAGCAATCCCCGGTCCAGCCGACCACCGGCGCGAGAGAAATCTCGGGCGTGACCACGGGGGCATCGGGCGGCGGCACCGGAATGTTCCAGTCGCCGCGCACCATCCGGGTATCGGGCGTCCAGCGCCGGAAGACCAGGGGAGAGGCCTTCACCTCGACCAGCGGCAGGGCGACCAGGGCCCCGGCCTCGTGCAGTTCGGCCAGGAGCGGGCGCAGGTCGGGCTCGCCCTTGATCGGCCAGTAGCCCGAGAAGACGCGGCCGCGCATCTCGCCGAAATGGCCATGCAGGAAGCGGAGAAGATGGGCGGCGATGGCGGTGCCGATCTCCTGCCGCGCGGCCACCGGCAGCGCGTCGCGCTCGGCCCGCAGGCGCGCCCGCTCGGCCTTGCGCCAGCGCGCGACATCGCGGGCCTGTTCGGGATCGACGGCCAGCGGGTCGAAATAGGTCGGGTCCACCTTGGCGGCCATGCAGGGCGGCGAGGCATAGGTCTTTGCGGTCATCGTCCTTCCTCCAGCGCGGCCAGGCAGGCCTCGGCCTCGGCCACCATCCGGTTCAGCCTTTCGGCCGCCGGGATCACCTCGCGGATCGCGCCCGCGCCCTGGCCGGCGTAAAGCGCCATCTCCTCCAGCGCGCCGGTGGTGTGGCGCATCGGCGAATCGGTGCTGTAGCGCAGAAGCGGCTGGCCGGCGTCATGCGCGATCACCTCGCGCGGGAGCCTGGCCGGATCGTGGCCCAGCAGCCGGTCGCCCAGCCCTTCGGTGATGACGTTGCCGATCACCCGCACGGCGGCCCCTTTGGGCCAGTTCAGCACGAAGACATCGGTCAGCACCGTATCCCCGCCGCTGGCGGCGACGACGCGGTCCTTGTGGTAGTCATGCGCGAAGGCCTCGGTCGTGGCAAGGAAGGCGGTGCCGCAATGCACCCCCTGCGCGCCCAGCGCAAGGGCAGCCGCAAGGCCGCGCCCGGTGCCGATCCCGCCCGAGACGACCACCGGCACGCGCGCTGTCTGCAGCACCTCCTCGGCCAGGGCAAAGGCCCCGATCCGGCCGTGGACATGACCGCCGGCCTCGATCCCCTGGGTGATCAGCACATCAGCCCCGGCATCCTGCGCCTGCTGCGCGGCCTCGGCCGTGCCGACCTGATGCAGGACCAGGCAGCCCTCGCGCTTCACCAGGGCCACCGTCTCGGGCACCACGTCCCAGAAGAAGGCGAAGGCACGCACCCCCAGATCCAGACAGCGCGTGATCTGCCGGTCAAGCAGCGCGGGGTCGGTGGCCGAGGGGATCACATTCACCGCGAAGGGCTGGTTCGTCGCGGCGCGCAGCGCCCGGACCTCGGCCTCGATCAGCTCGGGGCTTTCGCGCACCATCCCCAGCATGGCATAGCCCCCGGCATTGGCCACCGCCGCCGCCAGTTCCCAGCGGGCGACGCCGCCCATCCCGGCCAGAAGGATCGGGACCTCGCATCCCAGAAGATCGCACAGCGGCCTGTGCAGCCGCCCGGTCGTGTTCGCCATCGCTCCCCCCTCCTGATGCCGGCAAGCGACCGGCGCTGGTCAACGCCGCCTGCGGCGCATGGTTGCATCCGGCTCAGGCATCTGTCGATGCCTCGAACGGCGGGAACAGCTCGTCATTCTCCAGCCGGATATGTTCGGACAGATCGGCCAGGAATTGCTCCAGCCCGGCATAAAGCGCGGCCCAGGTCCGGCAGGCATCCCTTGGCGGGGTCAGGTTCCTGGTCAGGCGGCGGATCTCGGCCTGTTCCTGCGCATGGTCGTCATGGTCGGCCCGCATCAGGGCGACCCTTTCGGCGGTCCCCGGCATGCCGCCGCGACGGATCGCGGGAAAGAGAAGGAGTTCCTCCTTCTTCATGTGGACCTCAAGTTCACCGATCATCCGGCGCAAGAGGAGGGACAGCCCCTCGGGCAGATCCTCATCACCGAAATGCACATCCTCGACCCGTTCGGCCAGGGCGACAAGCGCGGGCAGCTGTTCCCGGTGACGGGCGTGGAACCTTGTCTCGATATGCCGCGTCAGCGCAGCCAGCGCCTCATGCCGATCCGTCGCGGCCATCTGCCCCTCCTCCCCGCAGCACCGGCACCGCCGAGGCGACCCGCGCCGCATCCTGAACCGCCATGTTTAGCGAGCGCGCGATCCGCTCGGCCCGCTCGATCACATGCGCAGCACCCTCGGGCGGGCAGACCTCCTCGGCCGTTGCACGGAACAGCGTGAGCCATTGCTCGAAATGCGCCCAGCTCACCGGAAGCGTGGCATGGGCCGGCACCGGCGCGCCATGATAGCGCCCGGTCATCAGCGCGACCGAGGACCAGAATTCCACCATCCGGTCAAGATGCGGACCCCAGTCACGGATGCGCGCGGCGAAGATCGGCCCCAAAAGCGGATCAGCGCGAACGCGGTCATAGAAGCGGTGGACCAGACGGTGCAGGATCGCCTCGTCCAGCCCGGTCCTTTCCACAAGCTCGGCGGTCAGCGCGGGGCGGGCAGAGATGATGGCGGGGCGGTCAAAAGACATGGCGGGGTCCGGTCCTGCTTGCACTTCTGTCTAGTCCTGCAAATCGGTACTGTAAATACCTATTGAAAGATCCCCCCCCCCCGCCCCGGCCGTATCTGCGGCAGGGGCGCGGCCCGGCATGGGCCGCGCGTCCGTGTCAGGCCGCCGCCCTGAACCGCTTCAGCCGCAACGCGTTGCCCACCACGAAGACGCTGGACAGCGCCATGGCCCCTGCCGCGAAAGCGGGCGAGAGCAGGACGCCCCAGGCCGGATACAGCACCCCCGCCGCGACCGGGATCAGCAGGGCGTTGTAGATGAAGGCCCAGAACAGGTTCTGCCGGATGTTGCCGATCACCGCCCGCGACAGCGCGATCGCATTCAGCACGCCCTTCAGGCTGCCCGACATCAGCACCACCTCGGCCGCCTCGATGGCGACATCGGTTCCGGTGCCGACCGCCAGACCCACATCCGCCTCGGCCAGCGCGGGGGCGTCGTTGATCCCGTCGCCGACGAAGGCCACCTTGCCATGCGCCGCGCGCAGGCGGCGCACCGCCTCGACCTTGCCCTCGGGCAGGACCTCGGCGATCACCTCGTCGATCCCGAGGCGCGCCGCGATGGCACGGGCGGTGCGGGCGTTGTCGCCGGTGATCATCGCGACCTTCAGGCCAAGATCGTGCATCGCCCTGATCGCGGCCGGAGTCGTCTCCTTGATCGGGTCCGCGACCGCGATGATCGCCGCCAGCCTGCCGCCGATTGCGGCGTAAAGCGGCGACTTGCCCTCGTTGCCCAGCCGCTCGGCGATGGCGGCGAAGCCCGAGACGTCATGGCCCAGCCCCGTCATGTAGCGGTCTGCCCCGATCTCGACCGGCTCGCCGCCCACCTTGGCCCGGACGCCCAGCCCGGTGACCGAGGCAAAGCCCGCGGCCTCGGCCAGGGGCAGCCCCTCTGCTTCGGCCGCCGCGACGATGGCGCGGGCGACCGGGTGTTCCGATTTCGCCTCGACGGCGGCTATCCTGGCCAGGACCCCGGCACGGTCGAAGCCCGGCGCCAGGTCCAGGTCGGTCAGCGCGGGCCGGCCCTCGGTCAGGGTGCCGGTCTTGTCCACCGCGACGACGCGCGCGTCCTTCAGGAGTTGCAGCGCCTCGCCCTTGCGGAACAGCACCCCCAGTTCCGCCCCGCGCCCGGTGCCGACCATGATCGAGGTCGGCGTCGCCAGGCCCATGGCGCAGGGGCAGGCGATGATCAGCACCGCCACCGCATTGACCAGCGCGAAGCTGAGCGCGGGCGTCGGGCCGAGGGCCAGCCAGGCGGCGAAGGTCAGCGCGGCCAGGGCGAAGACCACCGGGACAAAGACCATCGTCACCTTGTCCACCAGCGCCTGGATCGGCATCTTCGAGCCCTGCGCCTCCTCGACCATGCGGATGATCTGGGCCAGCACCGTATCGCCGCCGACCGCCGTGGCGCGCAGCACGAAGGCGCCGGTCTGGTTCACCGTGCCCCCGACCACCGCGCCGCCCGCAGCCTTGGCCACGGGGATCGGCTCGCCCGTGATCATCGATTCATCGACATAGCTCTCGCCCTCGGTCACCTCGCCATCGACCGGGATCCGCTCGCCGGGGCGGACCTCGACCAGATCGCCCGCGACGACCGCGGCGATGGGAACCTCGACCGCCGATCCGCCGCGCCGCACCCGCGCGGTCCGGGCCTGCATCCCCATCAGCCGCTTGATCGCCTCGGAGGTGCGGCCCTTGGCGCGGGCCTCCAGCAGGCGGCCCAGCAGGATCAGCGCCACGATCACCGCCGCCGCCTCGTAATAGACGTTCACCGTGCCCGCGGGCAGGAAGACCGGCGCGAAGGTCGCCACCATCGAGAAGCCATAGGCCGCCAGCGTCCCCACCGCGACCAGCGAGTTCATGTCGGGCGCCAGCCGCCACAGCGCGGGCAGGCCCTTCTCGTAGAAGCGGATGCCCGGCACGAACAGCACGACGGTCGTCAGCGCGAACTGGAGATACCAGCTGGCCTGCATCCCGATGGTCCCGGCGATCAGTTCATGCACCCCCGGAACCAGATGCGCCCCCATCTCCAGCAGGAAGACCGGCAGGGTCAGGATGGCGGCAAGCAGCAGGTCGCGCTGCAATTCGCGCGCCTCGGCCGCCTTCCTTTCGCCGCGGGCCTCGGCCGCGCCGGGGTCGGCGGCGACGGGGCTGGCGTCATAGCCCACGGCCGCGATGGCGGCGACCAGCGCCGCGCTATCGGCCGTGCCCTGCACCCTGGCCCGTTCGGTCGCAAGGTTCACCACCGCGTCCGAGACGCCGGGGACGGCCTTCAGCGCCCGCTCGACCCGGGCCACGCAAGAGGCACAGGTCATGCCCTCGACCGCCAGTTCGACGGCGGCGGGGGCGGGGGCGGCCGGGACGCCATAGCCCACCTTCTCGACCGCCGCGACCAGGCTGGCGCGGTCGACCGGGGCGTCGGTGGTGATGCTGGCCTTCTCGGTCGCAAGGTTCACCACCGCGTCCGAGACACCCGGAACGGCCTTGAGCGCGCGCTCGACGCGCAGCACGCAGGAGGCGCAGGTCATGCCCTCGATGGGCAGCGAGATCGTGGCGGCGGGGATCGGCTTGCGGGCGGGCATGGTCATCTGCCGCCTCCTTTCTGTCTGGTTCGGGAGCGGGCAGCGCCTCCGGCTGCCCGGCTGTTCACTGGCCGCGCCTGGCCAGCCAGGCCTGCATCATCGCGATCTCGGCCTCCTGCGCGCGGATGACCTCCTCGGCCAGCTTGCGCACCTCGGGGTCCTTGCCGAATTCCAGCGCGACCTTCGCCATGTCGATGGCGCCCCGGTGGTGCGGGATCATGCCCCGCATGAAGTCCACATCGGCGTCGCCGGTGAAATCCATGACCATGGCAGCGCCCATCCGGGCCATCGCCTCGGCATAGGCCCGGGTCGAGGGATCGTCCGACGTCGTGGCGGCGGACATGTCATGGCCCGCCATGTCGTGCCCGGTCCCGGCCTGGTCGCCGGTGGCCTGGCTTTGCGCGAAGGCCAGGCCGGCCGCCACGACCAGCGCGCCGGTGATGAAGATCGGGGACAGCCGGTTCATCACTCGGCCACCGCCGGGAAGCCGGCCTCGGCCAGCGCCGCCATGATGGCCGCCTGCGGGGCCGCCGTCCGGACCGTCACCCGGCGGGCGGGGGGATCGGCCTCGACCACCGCCGCCGGATCCAGCGCGCGGATCGCCGCCGTGACCGAGCGCGCGCAGCCGCCGCAGGTCATGTCTTCGATACGGAATTGCATGAGAGCCTCCATTCCTTTCGTCTCATGCCCTGCAAGCTAGCCCTTCCAACGATGGGAAGGTCAAGAGGGTTCCGCAAGGAATTTCGCGCCTTGACCTTCCCATGGTTGGAAGCCGCAGAAGAGATCCCCATATCGGCAGGGATCAGGGGAGAATACAGATGAACATCGGCCAGGCGGCCCGGGCCTCGGGCGTTTCCGCCAAGATGATCCGCTATTACGAACAGAGCGGGCTGATTCCCCCGGCCGGGCGCACCGGCGCGGGCTACCGGGATTATTCGAGCAAGGATGTGCATGAGCTGCGCTTCATCCGCCGCGCCCGCGACCTCGGCTTCGCCACGGCCGAGATCGTGGATCTTCTCGGCCTATGGCGCGACCGCTCGCGCCAGAGCGCGGATGTGAAGCGGATCGCCGAGAATCATGTGGCCGCCTTGCAGACCAAGATCCGCGAGTTGCAGGAGATGGCCGACACGCTGGCCGAGCTGGCCCATTGCTGCCACGGCGACCACCGGCCGGACTGCCCGATCCTGGACCGGCTGGAAACGCCGGAGAACGACACCCCCGCGACGATCCTGCCGCGTCCGGGCGCGGTGGCGCGCTCCAGGCCCTGACCAAGGGTCCCGGAGGGCGGCGATCACGCCGCCCGTTTGCCGAACAGGCTGCGGGCGCGGATGCCGGCATTCGCCGGGCGGAACAGCGCCACGCCGTCCTGACGCTCCGGGCGGGCCAGACGTTCGCCGGCGACGCGGCTCCAGCAGTCCACGACTGCCAGGCCGCGCGGGACAGCGCCGCCCGAGGTGGCGACCAGGCTGATCGCGGCAAATGTTCCGGGAAGGGCGGCGATCGAAAGAGACATGATATTTCCCCTTCGCCCGAAATGGTTACGGGCGGGAATGGCAGATTTTGCGTGTTCTGACGGCTTATTCTTCCGCCACGCCATCGCGTCAACGGCTGCGGAGCCGAACCATCCGCCTCTCTCTGGTCATGCCGACATAAGGTGAAACCGGCCAGACTTTCGGATGCCCCACCGGCGGGGCGCTCGCTTTCGCCTGGCCGGAAGCGCCCCGGCAGGCCGGCGCGCGCCCGTCAGGCGCGATCGGCGCGCGACGGAGGCAAAGGGGCCGGTCCGCGCCGGCCGGAGCCCGGCTCAGACCAGTCCCAGATCGCGCGCCAGCACCACCGCCTGCGTCCGGTTCTGCGCCCCGAGCTTGCGGCAGATCGCGGTGACATGCATCTTCACCGTCGGCTCGGCCAGCTGCATCTCGACGGCGATGCTCTTGTTCGGACGGCCCTCCGCCAGATACTCGAGCACCTTCATCTCCTTGTCGCTCAGCTCGCCCTTCTTCGCCATCCGCTGCTGGTCCGCGCCGGTGCGCATCAGTTCCATCGGCAGATACCGCTCGCCCGCATGCATGAAGCGGATCGCATTGGCCAGGCTGCGCACCGGCGTGGTCTTCAGCACGATCCCCGCCGCGCCCGAGCCCAGAAGCTCGTCCGTCATCCGCGCCGTGGGATTGCCGGTGATGATGCCGACCGGCTTGCCCTCGTTCAGCCGCACCATCCGGCGCAGGCCCGAGACGCCGTTCATCCCCGGCATGTTCAGGTCAAGCAGCACCACGTCATAGGCCCCGTTCTCCTCGACCAGCTCCACGGCTTCGTCAAGGTCGTTGGCCGTGCTGACCTGCATGCTGGCCGAGGAAGCAAGGAACATCGAGAACATGTCCAGAATCATTCTGTGATCATCCGCAAGCAGTACGCGCAGCTTCGCGGCGGGCTGGGCAGTGTCGGACATTCGGTTCTCTCGTCCTGCAAATGGTTGGGACAACAGGGAGACCCTGTACAAATACAAACCAGTGACGCCGGGTCACCCCCATCCGTCAGCGCACCACCCACTACAGTCATATTCCTGCCTGGCCCATAGAGTTGGCCAAAAAATGTCCATAATCCTTCTAAAGTATGGCTCGCTTTCTTTTGTCTGGATGCACATCCGTCTGCTTTCTGGTAATCCGCCGCAAGCACGCGCCCCCTAGGAGATCATCATGCGTCCCACCCTCGCCATCCTGGCCGTGGCCCTGTCCGGCAGCCTGTCGTCCGCCCCGGCGGCCCGGGCCTCCGAGGTGCTGCTGACCGTCACGGCCGCAGGCGACGCCGCCCCGGTCCAGCTTGATCTTGAGGCGCTGTCCGCCATGACCCGGGTCGAATTCGACACCACGACGCCCTGGACCGATGGCAAGCACCATTTCACCGGCGTGCCGCTGAAAGAGGTCCTCGCAAGCGCCGGCATCACCGAGGGCACCGTCCGCGCCGTGGCCCTGAACGACTATGCCGTGGACCTTCCGGTGGCCGAGCTGGACGACGCCGCCCCGATCATCGCCTATCACCTCGACGGCCAGCCCTTCGGCATCCGGCAGAAGGGCCCGCTGTGGATCGTCTATCCCTTTGACGAGGACAGCCGGTATCAGTCCGAAACCGCCTATGGCCGCAGCGTCTGGCAGCTGAACCGGCTTCTGGCCAAGTAGCGCGGTAGTAGTGCCCTACGCCGAATACTACAGCATCAGGAACACCGAGACGGCCGAGCGTGCCCGCCGCCGCCAGCGGGCGATCGCGCTGATCATCATGGTGCTGTCCGTGCTTACCGCGAGCATCTCGGTCACCATCTTCGGCAGCATCCGCGAGCAGTTCAACCTCAGCGAGGCCTCGGCCTCGGACAACCGGACCTGGGTGATCGCCCAGCTGCAGGTCGACCTGCTGAACTATACGCTCGCGCTGGACGCCGCCGCGGCGGATCCGGGGGATGCGCAGCTCCTGTCCCGGATCCGGCGCCAGTTCGACATCCTGTTCAGCCGGATCTCGCTGATCTCGAACGCCCCCGGCAAAGCGAACGAGACGGTCCGCGCCCGCCCGGAATGGCAGGCGCTGGTCGGGGAGAGCGGGCTGGTCCAGGCCGCGCTGCCGCTGATCGACGGCCCGGCGGAACATCTGGTCGCCGCACTGCCCGAGTTGCAGGCCGCCGCCCATGCCCAGCTCGAGCCGATCCGCAACACGGTCGTGGACAGCGTCGCCACCATGATGGGAGAAGGCGACCGCGCCCGCAGCGAGCTGCGCGCGGCGCTCAAGCTTTTCGGCCTCGCGATCCTCTGGCTCTCGATCTGCCTCGCGGGCCTCATGGTCTCGCTCTACCTGCAGGGCCGCCAGCAGACCCGGCATGCGAAGATCCTGGAAATCGCGGTCCACAACCTGCGCACCACGCTGGATTCCTCGCTCGACGCCGTCATGCTCGTCAACCGGGGGGGCCAGATCGTCGGGGCGAACCATTCCTGCCACCGGATCCTCGGCGACATGGCGCTGGAATCGCGGCCCTCGCTGACCAGTTTCCTGCGCGATCCCGGCGATCCTTCGCAGCCGGTGCATTTCGCGGCCCTGATTCCGGGCGAACGGCGGCGGATCAAGGCGCTGCGCGCGAACGGCACCTCCTTCCCCGCCGAGATCAGCCTGGCCAGCGCCCGCAGCGGCGACGGGCATGACGTCTCGGTGGTGTTCCTGCGCGACATCTCGGACCAGGTGAGCTACGAGGAAGGCCTTGCCGCCGCCCGCCACGCCGCCGAAGCCGCGGACGAGGCCAAGGCCCGCTTCCTCGCGGTGATGAGCCATGAGATGCGCACGCCCCTGAACGGCCTGCTCTCCGCCACCGATCTTCTCGACCGCAGCGCGCCCCTGACCTCGGAACAGCGGTGGTTCATCGACATCATCCGCGGCTGCGGCCATACCGCGCTGGAACAGGTGAACAATGTCCTGCACCTGACCCGGATGGGCAGCGCCGACGGCGGCAATTTCCCCGCCGCCACCGTCTCGTTGCCGCAGGCCCTGCTGGGGATGGCGCAGCAATTCAGCGCCGACGCCGCGCGCCAGGGGACCGCCATCACGGTCACCGGCGACCTCAAGCCCGATTTCGCGGTCTCGATCCAGCTGCAGTCGCTGCGCCGGGCGCTGTCCAACCTGCTGTCCAACGCCGTCAAGTTCACCGAGGACGGCACCATCACCCTCCGGCTGGAACGCTTCGCCTCCGACCGGCCCGGCCATGTCGGCCTCAGGATCGCGGTCGAGGATACCGGGATCGGCATCGCCGAAGAGAACCTGGACCGCATCTTCCGCAATTTCGAGACGCTGGATTCCTCCTTCGCCCGCGTGCACGAAGGCAGCGGCCTCGGCCTCGGCATCGCCAAGCTCTCCGCCGAGGCGCTGCACGGAAGGATCGAGGCCCACAGCAGCCTGGGCGAGGGCAGCCGCTTCACGCTGGTGTTCGAGGCCCCGCTCACCGACCTTCCGCCGCGTGACGTCGCCGAGGCCGGCCCGACCGGCCTTCACCTGGACGGATATTCCGTCCTCCTGGCCGAGGACAACGCCATCAACCGGGCCCTGATGCGCCGGCAGCTGGAAGGCCTGGGCCTGCAGGTCACCGAAGCCACCGACGGGATCGAGGCCGTGGAACGCGCCCGGACGCAGGATTTCGACGTGATCCTGATGGATGTCTCGATGCCCCGGATGGACGGCCTCACCGCGACCGCGCAGATCCGTCGCGGCCAGCGCCAGCCCGAGGTCCCGATCATCGCCGTCACCGCCCAGGCCTCGCCCGAGCGGGTGCAGCAGTTCCGCGCCGCCCAACTCAACGAAGTCCTGACCAAGCCCGCCCGCGTCGAGGAACTGGCCGCCATCATCCTGCGCTTCTGCGCGGCCCGCCGCAGCCCCGCCGGATCCGATGCCGCGCCCGATCCCGCGCCCGATTTCATCGAGCCCGAGGTCCTGACGCCCCTGGCCCAGGACGAGATCCTCGCCCAGTTGCGCGCCGACATGGAGCCGGCGTTCCTCGCCGGCATGGTCCGCCAGTTCCGCGAGGACGGCCATGCCGCCATCACCGCCACGGCCGCGGCCCTCAAGGCCGGCGACCTCGCCCGGGTCCAGGCTCTCTCGCACCGTTTCGCCGGCGGGGCGGCGGTCCTCGGCCTGCTCGCGCTGCGCAACGCGCTCTGCGACCAGGAGGACGCCGCCCGTGACGGCCAGTCCCGGCGGGCCGAGCAGCTGCAGGCGGCGATCCCGCCGCTCTTCACCCGCAGCCTCGCCCATCTCGACCGCGCCCTCGGCCTTGCGCGGGCGTAAGGTCCGCCCCTACCAGTGCCCGACCGAGGCCATGCTCACCCAGGGCTCGGCCGGCTCCAGCGCCGCCCCCTTCTGCAACAGCTCGACCGAGATATTGTCGGGCGAGCGCACGAAGGCCATCCGCCCGTCGCGCGGCGGCCGGTTGATCACCACCCCGTTCGCCATCAGATGCGCGCAGGTGGCATGGATGTCGTCCACCTCATAGGCCAGATGCCCGAAATGCCGGCTGTCCGAGGGCAGCCCCTCGTCGCCATCCCAGTTGTAGGTCAGTTCGACCGGGCATTCCTCCTGCCCCGGCGGCGCCATGAACACCAGCGTGAACCGCCCGCCCTCGTTGTCGTAGCGCCGCACCTCCTCCAGCCCCAGAAGCCGGTAAAAGGCCATCGAGGCCTCCAGATCCTTCACGCGCACCATGGTGTGCAGATATCTGATCGTCATTCTACCCTCCGCCTTCCCGTCCATCTTGCGGTATCGCCCCCCCGGTCCGCAAGCTATAGTGGTGCCCGACTCGTAACCACATGAGGCCCCGGATGCCCCTCACCCCCGAACAGACCGCCGAGATCGAGGCCGCAAGGGCCACTCCCCGCCCCACCCTCCGCGCTGTAGCCGAGGGGATGGAGGCGCATCTCTACCGCGCGCACCCGGTCCTCGACCACGGCTTCATCCGGGTCATCGACTACATGGGCGACGACAGCGCCATCGTCCAGGCCGCCCGCGTTTCCTACGGCGCCGGGACGAAACACGTCCAGAACGACGAGGGGCTGATCCGCTACCTGATGCGGCACTGGCACTCCACCCCGTTCGAGATGTGCGAGGTCAAGCTGCACGTCAAGCTGCCGGTCTTCGTCGCCCGCCAGTGGATCCGCCACCGCACCGCCAACGTCAACGAATACTCCGCCCGCTACTCGATCCTGGACCGCGAGTTCTATATCCCCGCGCCAGAGCAGCTGGCCGCCCAGTCGACGGTGAACAACCAGGGCCGGGGCGAGGTCCTGACCGGCGCCGAGGCCGCCCGCGTCCTCGAATTGCTGAAAAGCGACGCCAACCGCGCCTATGACCATTACGAGGCGATGCTGTCCCAGGACGGCCAGCAGGGCCTCGCCCGCGAGCTGGCACGGATGAACCTCCCCGCCAACATCTACACGCAATGGTACTGGAAGGTGGACCTGCACAACCTGATGCACTTCCTGCGCCTGCGCGCCGACCCCCACGCCCAATACGAAATCCGCGTCTATGCCGAGGCGATCGCGGCCTGCGTGAAGGACTGGGTGCCCTTGGCCTATGCGGCGTTCGAGGACTACCGGATGGGGGGAGTGACACTCTCCTCCAGGGCGATTTCCGTCTTGAAACGCAGACTTGCGGGTGAAATGGTGAGCCAGCAAGACTCCGGCATGTCAAAGGGCGAGTGGCGGGAGCTTATGGAGGTTTGGGGATGAGTGTAGTCAGTGACGGAACAAAAGGTAGCAACCAACGGAGCAGACGTCGATACTTTCGAGGAGAGAAAAAGACAGAAGGTGCCTCGGCACAGCAGCGAGTTCTTCTTTCGGAACTGGTTATCGGCGAGCCAGATGCTAATATCGAACAGACGACAGCGTGGCGATTGCGCGTGCAGCCGATTTTTCAAAGTCACTATTATCCACTGCCAAACTACAATTCGAGCCAATTTATATCGGGAGAAAAGACTTTCGTCCTAGGGCAAAAGGGAACTGGGAAGACCGCGCTCTTGCGGAACCTTCAGCACCAATGCGCGTCTATCGGCCTCATGACAGAGTTCATAGTGTTCAAAAGCTCGATTCTTGAAGAAACTGACCTAATTCAGGAATCACAAATAGCAATTTTTGATGACAAGAAAGCCGCTCAAGCAAAGCACTACTATCACATGCTTAAGCGGCTTGTCCTATTGCTAATTGCAAGCAGATCCAAGCAGGGAGCGTTCGATGAGAGTAGTGATCTGTCCGACGATGATCGAGGGCTTCTTAGTAGGATTGTAGGACAGGACGCTGCCAGCGCTATAAAGAATACTTTCGACTCAATTTTGTCCACGTTTAAGGCCATATCAATTGATATGTCGAACGCTACCGGCGGAAAAGTGGACATTGATGTGAGTCGAAAAATCAAGAGTATGAACGACTCCCTTTCTAAAGCTGTACTGCAGGATGCTAAACGAAATGGCCTAAGATTGCGAATTTTTTTCGATGAAGTCCATTTTTCTTATCAGTCCGCAGATGGCCAGCTTACCAATGCAATGCTAGTAAGAGACCTGCTCCACGTTTGCACAGTGCTTAACTCCACATTTGCAGAGCAACAAATTGACGTGATTCTATATGCAGCAGTTCGCTCTGAATTCTTGATGCATCCAGTAATCAAGGAGCTAGATTCGGTTCATACAGTCGAGTCGGCTTCCTTCTCAATAAATTGGCATGAATACCCATTTAACCGCGACCATCCGTTGTTCAAGTTTATTGCAAAGCGGCTGGTGACAAGGGATGGTGGTCGCGCAACAAATCCATTAACTGTACTTAGCGGGATCGATCCTGGAGAATTTCTTTCACATACGTGGGCAAAGCCGAGAGACTTTGTTCGATTCTTTAGAACGGCCCAAGCGTTGTATCCGGAGCGTTGGAGCTTGGACAGATCGCGAGTGAAAACCGTCCTGAACAAGTATGGGGAACTTTCTTGGAGCGAACTACTTGCAAGTCTTGCCTCATTTATTCCGCAGGGTGGTCGCGTGGCACTTGAGAATTACATTCGCAGAATAGCCCCTCATTTCTTGGATGGTAGCTCACAACTTACCGTTGAGGACTTCGCGGATGGGATTGAGGACGTCTATTTGGCTGCAACAGCTGGTGGAAGCTTCGATTTTTCGCGGGAGGAATTTGTGGAGATGCTGTACGTGCTTGGCCTCTTTTCTACTGAGAAGTCGGATCGTTCTGGCCAACGAATTGAACATGCCTACCATCGGGGAAATCGGTCGCCGCAAATGGACGGAAAGGTTAGACTTCACAGAGCAATCCAATTGGCTTTCGGTTAGCAAGTGTATCTCGTGGCCCAACACCGCCCTATCACACCGCCCCACCCGCATCCCGATGCCACGACGACCACGGCCACTCCCGCAGATGCCCGACCAACCCGTGCTTCACCGGATTGAACCAGCAATACCGCACATGCGCCGCGAAATCACGGTCATCCCGGATGTGATGCTCCCAGAAGCGCTTCTGCCAGATGGGGGCTTCGTCCCCTTACGTAGGTCGGGGCGTGCCCCGACTCTGACGCGTCCACCCCGCGCGCCGTATGGGTATTCTCCAACAAGAGTCGGGGCACGCCCCGACCTACGCAACGCCATCGAGAACTGCCCCTTGATCTCGCGCCAACGCCCGGAATAATCCGCATCCCCCTCCGGCAAGGTCCAGACGCAATGCATGTGGTCCGGCAATACCACCCAAGCCTCAATCCCGAACGGCCGCTTCGCCTTCGTCATCGCCACTGCCTGCCGCAACACATCGACATGCCGGACCAGCGTATCCGACCCCCGATCCACAAGATTGACCGTGAAGAAGATGCAGGCACCGGGAACCAGGGGACGGATGTAGCGCGACATGGCGGCAGTCTGCGCGCGCCTGGTTAACCCGGCGTTAGCATGCTCCCCTTTGCAGGCTTCGCGGCAATATGGTACCACCCGGTAGACGCCCGCAGGCAAGCGCCTGACAGAAAACGAAAATCCGAAGATGTCCACTGTGGACGGAAAGGAGTCCCATGATCCTCTACGGCATCCCGACCTGCGACAGCTGCAAGAAGGCCCTGAAGGCCCTTGAACGTGCGGGGAGAGAGGTCACCTTCCGCGATGTCCGGGCCAACCCCCTCAGCCAAGCCGAGGTCGACCGGATCGTGCAGGAATTCGGCTCGAAGGCGGTGAACCAGCAGTCCACCACCTACCGCGCCTTCAACGACTTCCTGAAGGCCTCCGATCCCGAGGCGCAGATCATGGCGCAGCCGACCGTGATGAAACGGCCGGTCATCCAGGACGGGGATCGCTGGTATCTGGGGTGGGACAGCGCGACCGAAGCCGCGCTGACCGCTTAAAGCAGGCGGAGGTCGCCGGCCGACTGCTTGCCGTCGCGGCCCGACTGCAGCTCGTAGCCGATCTTCTGGTTGTCGTTCAGGCCCTTCAGCCCGGCACGCTCGACCGCCGAGATATGCACGAACACATCCTTGCCGCCGTCATCGGGGGCGATGAAGCCGTAGCCTTTGGTGGCGTTGAACCATTTCACGGTGCCTGTCGGCATGCCGCTTCTCCTCTCAGAACCCCCCGAGGCGCCATTGCCCCGGGCCGTGCCACCAGGTCTTCCAGGGCTTCGTTCAGAGAGCCGTGCAGGAATTCTGTCGTCACTGCGGCGATGATGCCGATGATTCGACGAAAATCAAGCAGCAAGGCGAGGAGGCGCGCTGCCGGGCAACCGCGATGCCCGAAATTCGTGCACCGACAGAAGTCAGCCCGGCGGCAGCGCCTCGAAGCCGAAGGCCGCCAGCGCCGCATCCAGCGCCATGGTCTCGGTCCGGGTCTCGCCCAGGCGGCGGACGGAAACCGTGCGGCCCTCGACCTCCTGCATGCCGATGGCGAGGATCACCGGGACCTTGCCGACCGAATGTTCGCGGACCTTGTAATTGATCTTCTCGTTGCGCGTGTCGGCCTCGGCCCGGACCCCCGCCTTGCGCAGGGCCGCGACGACCTCATGCACGAAGGGATCGGCGTCCGAGACGATCGAGGCCACCACCACCTGCCGGGGGGCCAGCCAGAACGGCAGCTTGCCGGCGTAGTTCTCCAAAAGGATGCCGATGAAGCGTTCGAACGAGCCCAGGACCGCGCGGTGCAGCATGACCGGGCGGTGCTTCATCCCGTCCTCGCCGACATATTCCGCATCCAGCCGCACCGGCAGGTTGAAGTCGCACTGGAAGGTGCCGCACTGCCACTCGCGCCCGATGGCGTCGGTCAGCTTGAAGTCAAGCTTCGGCCCGTAGAAGGCGCCGTCGCCGGGGTTGACCTCATAGGGCAGGCCCAGCGACTGGATCGCCTTTTCCAGCGCGGATTCGGCCTTGTCCCAGACCTCGTCCGAGCCGACCCTGACCTCGGGCCGCGTCGAGAGCTTGATGTCGAACCTCTCGAAGCCGAGGTCCTTGTAGACGCTGGAGAGGAGCGCGATGAACCCGGCGCATTCCTGCTCGATCTGGTCCTCGGTGCAGAAGATATGGGCGTCGTCCTGCACGAAGCCGCGCACCCGCATCAGCCCGTGCATCGAGCCCGAGGATTCATAGCGGTGGCACGAGCCGAATTCCGCAAGCCGCAGAGGCAGATCGCGGTAGGACTTCAGACCCTGGTTGAAGACCTGCACATGGCAGGGGCAGTTCATCGGCTTCAGCGCGTTGATCCGCTTTTCCTTGGCGCCGTCCTCGTCCACCTCGACGATGAACATGTTCTCGCGATAGGCCTCCCAATGGCCCGACTTCTCCCACAGCACGCGGTCCACCACCTGCGGCGTCTTGATCTCCTTGTAGCCCGCCTGGCGCAGGCGGCCCCGCATGTAGTCTTCCAGCGTGCGGTAGATCGTCCAGCCGTTCGGGTGCCAGAACACCATGCCCGGCGCTTCCTCCTGCAGGTGGAACAGCTCCATCTCGCGGCCCAGCTTGCGGTGGTCGCGCTTGGCGGCCTCCTCCAGCATCGTCAGATGCGCCTTCAGGTCGTCGCGGTTGCGGAAGGCCACGCCATAGATGCGTTGCAGCATCGGCCGCGAGGCATCGCCCAGCCAGTAGGCGCCCGCGACATGGGTCAGCTTGAAGGCGTCCGCCGGGACCTGGCCCGTGTGCTGCAAGTGCGGCCCCCGGCAGAGGTCCTGCCAGTCGCCGTGCCAGTACATGCGGATGTCCTCGCCCTCGGGGATGCGGTCCAGCAGCTCCAGCTTGAACGGCTCCTGCCGGCCGCGGTAGTATTCCACCGCCCGCGCCCGCTCCCACAGTTCCGTGCGAACCGGGTCGCGCGCGTTGATGATCTGCTTCATCCGCGCCTCGATCTGGCCCAGATCTTCCGGCGTGAACGGCTCTTCGCGGTCGAAATCGTAGAACCAGCCCTGATCCCGTACCGGGCCGATGGTGACCTTCACCTCCGGCCACAATTCCTGCACCGCGCGGGCCATGATATGGGCAAGGTCGTGCCGGATCAGTTCCAGCGCCGGGGCCTCGTCCTTCAGCGTGTTGAGCGCGATCGTCGCGTCCTGCGCGATGGGCCAGGCCAGGTCCCAGTGCTTGCCGTTCACCTGCGCCGAGATCGCGGCCTTGGCCAGCGAGGGCGCGATGGAGGCCGCCACTTCGGCAGGCGTGACCCCCGCCGGATACTGGCGGATGTTGCCGTCGGGAAATGTCAGGGAAATCTGGCTCATGGCCGGCTCCTCGTCGGTTTGGCGCCTACGGAACGCCCGGTTGCGGGTGATATGTCGGCGGCTCTCTTGCCCTCGGGCGGGGCCAAAGTCAAGCCATGCGCGGAACTTCGCCTTGGGGCCTCGGGCCGCCTCACACGGGGCGAGAAGGCCGATTATACACGGGGCATGACCACCTTCATCACCACGCCCCAGGGCCGCCACATCGCCTGCCACCGCACCCCCGGCCGCGAGCCCGGGGTGGTCTTTCTCGGCGGCTTCCGTTCCGACATGACCGGCTCGAAGGCCCTGCACCTGCAAGCCTGGGCCGAGGCGACGGGCCGCGCCTTCCTGCGCTTCGACTATTCCGGGCACGGCGCCTCGCGCGGGGTCTTCGAGGAGCTGGCGCTCTCGGACTGGCGCGAGGATGCGGCGGCGCTGATCGGACTTCTGACCGAGGGGCCGCAGGTCCTGGTCGGCTCGTCGATGGGCGGCTGGATCGCGCTCCTCCTGGCCCGCGACCTGCCCGAGCGGGTGGCGGGCCTGGTCGGCATCGCCGCCGCCCCCGATTTCACCGAACGGATGTGGGAGGAGATGACCCCGGCCGAGCGCGGCACGCTGCTGGAGACCGGCCTGTTCCAGCGCCCCTCGGACTATTCCGAAGAGCCCTATCCGATCACCCGCCGCCTGATCGAGGACGGGCGGCAGAACCTGGTGCTGCAGGGGCCGCTGCACCTGCCGATCCCGGTGCGGCTGTTGCAGGGCACCGCCGATGCGGATGTGCCGCCGGCGGTGGCGCTGGGGCTTCTGGACCATATCTCCAGCCCCGACCTGCGGCTGACGCTGGTCAAGGACGCGGACCACCGCTTCTCCTCGCCCGCCTGCCTGGGGCTGATCACCCGCACGGTGGAGGAGGTGCTGGCCCTGTCCGCCCCGGCCGAGGTGCAGATTCCGAACGCCAGCTAGCCGGCGGCCCGGCCGGAAGCGGCCCGCCCTTGCACTTTTCGCACAAGGACGCGCGACGTCAGGCCGAGGCCAGCGCGATCTTGGCCTTGGGCTTGCCCGCGGCGCGGTCGATGAAGTTCAGGACCAGCGGGCGGATGTTCAACCGCCAGCTCTTTCCGGCGAAGATGCCGTAATGGCCCGCGCCCGGCTCGAGGTGGTGGCCCTTCTTCCCGTCCGGGAGGTTGGTCAACAGCTTCAGCGCCGCCACGCATTGCCCCGGCGCCGAGATGTCGTCATTCGCGCCCTCGACCGTCATCACCGAGACGCTGGTGATCGCCCCCATGTCCACCTTGCGGCCCGCGACCGTGAACTGGTTGCGCGCGACCTCGCCGTTCTTGAACAGGCGCTCTACCGTCGAGAGGTAGAACTCGGCCGTCATGTCCATCACCGCCAGATATTCGTCGTAGAAGCGGTTGTGCGCGTCATGGTCCGACGCCTCGCCCCGGGCGACGCGGAAGATCTGCTCGGTAAAGGCCTTGCTGTGACGCTCGGCGTTCATCGCGATGAAGCTTTGCAGCTGCAACAGGCCCGGATAGACCAGCCGCCCCGCGCCCTTGGACATGAAGCCGACGCGCTGGATCGCCAGATGCTCCAGCTGCCCCATCGTCACCCGGCGGCCGAAATCGGTGACCTCGGTCGGCGCCGCGTCGGGATCGACCGGCCCGCCGATCAGGATCAGCGAGCTGGGCTGCGCCTCGGGCGCCTCGGCCGCCAGATAGGCGGTGGCGGCCAGCGCCAGCGGCGCCGGCTGGCAGATCGCGATCACATGGGTGTCGGGGCCGAGGACCTTCATGAACTCGGCCAGGTAGAGCGTGTAATCCTCGACGTCGAACTTGCCCGCGCTGACCGGAATGTCGCGCGCATTGTGCCAGTCGGTCACATAGACATCGGCATCCGGCAGAAGCGAGGCCACGGTCGAGCGCAGCAGCGTCGCATAATGCCCCGACATCGGCGCGACCAGCAGCACCTTGCGCGCCATGGGCGAGCGGCGGCGGACGAAGAAATGCACCAGATTGCCGAAGGGCTTCTCCACCACCGGATTCACGTCGACCAGGTGGTCCTGCCCGTCCGGTCCCACGATCGAGCGGATGCCCCAGTCGGGCTTGGCGATCATCCGGGCGAAGGTCCGTTCCGTGACGGTGCCCCAGGCCGCCATCAGCGGCAGGAGCGGGTTCAGGGACATGGCGAAGGCGGGGTAACTGGCAAAGGCCTGAGCGGTGGAGCCCAACCATTCATTGGTGTTGCGCGCGCTTTCCATCAGGTCGTAGGTATTGGTATACTTCATCAAGTCTCCTCACCCTTGCGGGCGCTTGAGTGCACGGCGGGCCTTGGAACGGACAGCGCAATGCTGCATAGCGGCAAGAATAGGTGGGAACCATTCGCGTGACAACAGAAGATAAGCCCCCCGTGACCGATGACGCCGAAGCCCGCCTCGCGCGGTTGAATGCCAACCTCGCCAGGGTCGAGGAATTGTCGAAACGGCTGACCGCCGCGCTGGCGCATCGCCGCCCGGTCGATCCCGCGCTGCATGGCCCCGCGCCCGATGTCTACATGAAGGCCGCCGCCGCCTATCTGGCCGAGATGATGTCGAACCCCGCCAAGGTGGTCGAGCACCAGATCAACTACTGGGGCAAGACGCTGAAGCATTATGTCGAGGCGCAGCAGACCCTCGCCAAGGGCGAGTTCAAGGCGCCCCCGGACCCGAACCCCAAGGACCGGCGCTTTTCCAACCCCCTTTGGGAGACGCATCCCTTCTTCAACTACCTCAAGCAGCAGTACCAGTTGAACGCCGAGGCGATCAGCACCGCCGTCGGCGACATGGACAGCCTTGACCCCGCCGACCGCAAGCGGGTGGAGTATTTCACCCGGCAGATCGTCGACATGTTCTCGCCCACCAACTTCCTCGGCACCAACCCCGACGCGCTGGAGAAGGCGGTGGAAACCGACGGCGCAAGCCTGGTGCAGGGGCTGGAGAACCTGGTCCGCGACATCGAGGCGAACCAGGGCGACCTTCTGGTCACCCTGGCCGACCGCGAGGCGTTCAAGGTCGGCGAGAACCTCGCCACCACGCCCGGCGCGGTGGTCTACCGCAACCGGATGATGGAGCTGATCCAGTACGAGCCCACCACCGAGAAGGTGCACAAGACGCCGCTGGTGATCTTCCCGCCCTGGATCAACAAGTTCTACATCATGGACCTCAAGCCCGCGAATTCGCTGATCAAGTGGATCGTGGACCAGGGCTTTACCCTGTTCGTCGTCTCCTGGGTCAACCCCGACGCCAGCTATGCCGGGACCGCGATGGACGACTATATCCGCGACGGCTATCTGCGCGCCATGGCCGAGGTGCGCCGCATCACCGGCGAGAAGCAGATCAACGCCACCGGCTACTGCATCGCCGGCACGACGCTGGGCCTCACGCTCGCGCATCTGCAGAAGGCAGGGGACCATTCGGTCAAGTCGGCCACCTTCTTCACCACCCTCACCGATTTCTCGGACCCCGGCGAGGTCGGCGTGTTCCTGAACGACGATTTCGTCGACGGGATCGAGCGGCAGACCGAGCGCGACGGAATCCTGTCCAGGTTCTTCATGAGCCGGACCTTCAGCTTCCTGCGCTCGAACGACCTGATCTACACCCCCGCCATCAAGTCCTACATGCTGGGCGAGGCGCCGCCGGCCTTCGACCTGCTCTACTGGAACGGCGACAGCACCAACCTGCCCGCAACCATGGCCGTCGAATACCTGCGCGGCCTGTGCCAGCAGGACGGTTTCGCCAAGGGTGAGTTCCAGGTCTTCGGCAGCCCGGTCGATCTTGCCGACGTGAAGCTGCCGCTCTGCGCCGTCGCCTGCGAGACCGACCACATCGCGCATTGGCGGGGCAGCTTCAACGGCGTCAAGCAGATGGGATCGAAGGACAAGACCTTCATCCTGTCGCAGTCCGGCCATATCGCCGGGATCATCAACCCGCCCTCGAAGGACAAGTACGGCCACTACACCTCCGACGCCCCCGTCGCGGGCGCGCCCGAGGACTGGCTGAAGTCCGCGACCTTCCACAAGGGCAGCTGGTGGCCGCGCTGGGGCGAATGGCTGAAGGCGCGCTCCGGCCCGCTGGTCAAGGCCCGGATTCCGGTCGATTCGCTGGCCGCCGCCCCCGGAACCTACGTCACCGCCACGCCCGGGGCCTGACATTTCGTCGCCTTTACGCAGGGTTAACCGCCGCGACCGGCGCTTTGCTGCATTGCAGAAAAAGACTTGAAATGCTGCACCGCAGCATGTATATCCCTGTCATGTCGAACCGGGGCGGTCCCGGGCAAAGCGGAGCAAATGAAATGACCAAGACCCCCGATTTCACCAAGGTCGTGCAGGACATGATGGCCTCCATCCCGGTTGACGCCTCGGCCTTCCAGAACGCCTTCAAGACCCAGGCCGCCTTCGCCGAGAAGTTCTCGAAAGTGGCGATCGAAGCCGCCGAGAAGTCGACCGAGATCTCGGCCAAATGGGCCAAGGACACCCTCGCCAAGGTTTCCGACATCTCGAAAGCCAAGGCCGAGCCGACCGACTACACCAAGGCCGCCACCGATTTCGCTTCGGCCGCTGCCGAGATGGCTGCCGAGAACCTGGCCGCCTTCGCCGAAGTCGCCAAGAAAGTGCAGATGGAAACCGTCGAGCTGATGCTGGCCGCCGGCAAGGACATGTCGGAAGACGCCACCGCCGCCGTGAAGAAGGCCACCGCCGAAGTGACCTCGGTCGCGAAAAAGGCCGCTGCGGCCGCCAAGTAATCCAGGACAGGCGCTGTCGCGCCGATGGGCCCGGGGGAAACCCCGGGCCCTGTTCTTTTGCCGGTCCCGCGCTAGACTGTCCCGGATCATGCGCGAGGCCCGCGATGCTGACGCTCTGGACCTATGACTGGGTGCCCCCGCCCCCCCGCGGCCATGTCCGCGACATCCGCCTGCGCTGGGCGATGATCGAGGCCGGACTGCCCCATACCGTCGCCACCGTCCCCTTCGACAACCGCGGCCCCGGGCACATCGCCCGCCAGCCCTTTGCCCAGGTGCCCTTCCTGACCGATGGCGAGGTCACCCTGTTCGAAAGCGGGGCCTGCCTGCTGCACCTTGCCGAAAAGTCCGAAGTCCTGATGCCGCGCGACACAGCGGGCCGGGCCGACACGCTGCAATGGCTGATCGCCGGGCTGAACTCGGTCGAGATGGTCTCGGTCCCCTGGTGGTTCATCGGCCTTTCCCGGCCCGAGGCGAACCCGCTCGATGGCTGGCTCGACCAGCGGCTGACGCGGCTTGCCGATGTGCTGGCCAGCCGCGACTGGCTGGCCGCCGGCCGCTTCACCGTGGCCGACATCCTGATGGCCGACATCCTGCGCGTTCCCGCCCTGCGCCGGCGCCTTGGCCCGCCGCTTGCGGCCTATCTCGACCGCACCCTCTCCCGCCCTGCCTTCGAACAGGCCCGGCGGGACCAGCTGGCCCATTTCGCCGCTGCCGATGCCGGCCGCCCCTCGTAACCCTTTATTTCTGCGCGAGCCTCCCCTAGACTTCTCTGCAAGCGCAAAAGGCGCGGGGGGAACCATGGCCGACACCGACAAGCCGTTGCTGATCAAGCGTTACGCCAGCCGCCGGCTCTACAACACCGAAACCTCGGATTACGTCACGCTCGAGGATATCGCCGGCTTCATCCGCCAGGGGCGCGAGGTGCAGATCGTCGACCTCAAGACCGGCGACGACCTGACCCGGCAATATCTCCTCCAGATCGTGGCCGAGCATGAATCCAAGGGCGAAAGCGTCCTGCCCGTCGACGTGCTGACCGACCTCGTGCGCAGCTACACCAGCGGGATGCAGTCGATCGTGCCGCAATTCCTCGCCACCTCGTTCGAGATGCTGCGCGACAGCCAGTCCAAGATGATGGAGAACCTCTCCGCCTTCCCGAACCCGATGGCCGCCGTCCCCGGATTCGAGGCGATGCGCAAGCAGCAGGAGGCCTTCCTCAAGTCGATGATGGGCGGCATGCCCGCCTGGGGCGGCTCGGGCCCGACGAAGGAGGAATCCTCCTCCGAGGACATCGCCGAGATCAAGAAGCAACTGGCCGAGTTGCAGAAGAAACTGTCCAGACTCTAGATGGCCGAAGCCGAGGGCCGCGTCACGCTCTGGGGGATCGAGGTCTTCGTGGCGGCAGCCGAGGAGGGCTCGATCTCCGCCGCCGCCCGCCGCCTGGGCGTCAGCCCCTCGACCGTGAGCCAGCAGCTTTCCGGGCTGGAGGCCGCGCTGGGGGCCGTCCTTCTCGACCGTTCCGGGCGCCCGATGCAGGTCACCCCGGCCGGCGCCATGTTCCGCCGCCACGCCCAGACCATCCTGAACGCCGCCTCCGAGGCCCGGGCGGAACTGGCGATGGCCGACCTCTCCGGCCTGACCACCCTGCGCCTCGGGGTGATCGAGGATTTCGACAGCGACGTCACCCCCCGCCTCCTCTCGGCGCTGGCCCGCGACCTGAAGGGCTGCCGCTTCCTTCTCGAGACCGGGGCCAGCCACCGGCTGATGGACCAGCTCGAGGCCCGGGCGCTGGACATCGTGATCGCCGCCGACAGCGGCCCCGCGGCCGAGGACTGGCGCGAGGTGCATCCGCTGATGTCCGAACCCTTCCTCTCCGTCACGCCCCCCGGCGCCCGGATCGAGGATCTGCCGCTGATCCTTTACACCGCGCGCCACCTGATGGGCCGCCAGATCGCCGCCCATCTCGCGCGCCACGGGTTGAAACCCGCGCATCGCTTCGAACTGGACAGCTATGCCGCGATCCTGGCCATGGTCGCGGGCGGCGAGGGCTGGACCATCCTCACCCCGCTTGCCCTCCACCAGGCCCGCGCCTTCCGCGCATCCGTCGAGGTGCGCCCCCTGCCCTTCCCGGCGCTCGAACGCACCCTCTCGCTCTCCGCCCGCGCGGGCATCCTGCACGGCGTCCCCGCCCAGATCGCCGCCCGGCTGAAACCCCTGATCGCCGAGGTCGTGATCGCCCCCGCGGTTGCCGCCGCGCCCTGGCTCGCCCCCGCGTTAAGGGTGCTCTGAGCAAGGCATCTTGCTCTTTTCAGAAATACTCCCGCCGGAGGCATCCGACCGCCCGGCCGGGCGCCCCCAGGCGGAAAGCGCGCTACCCCCGCACTTCGGCCGCCGCATCCACCAGGGCCGAGGCAATGTAATCCAGCTCCGCCTCGGTCAGACGCGTCGGCAGCCGCACGTCGCAGGCCCGCATCAGCATCGCCCGGGTTTGCGGCAGGTCCGGCACCTCGCCCAGGAACTGCCAGTTCCAGAAGGCCCGCGCATTGCCCTCGCTCAGCCCGAAGACCTGGACCGAGATGCCGCGCGCCTTGGCCGCGGTCTGGAAATCCAGCGCCTGCTGGTCCGACCAGCCGCCGACCAGGTTGAACTGGATCGAATCCGGCGCGCGTTCCTCGGGCCCCAGCGCCTCGGGCACCGCGAGATGCGCCGAAAGGTTCAGCTGCGCCGCCACCCGGTCATGCCCGGCCCGCCCCTTCGCCACCCGCTCCGCCACCAAGGGCAGCTGCGGCCGGATCACCGCCGCCGACAGGTTCTGCATCCGCAGGTTATAGAGCGGCAGCCTGTTCTGCCAATGCGCGCAGGAATTCGTCAGGCCGGGATGCTTCTTCCAGTTCGACTCATAGGCCCCCGACATGATGATCGCCCGCGCCGCGATCTCGGGATCGTCGGTGACCATGATCCCGCCTTCGCCCGCGTTCACCAGCTTGTAGGACTGGAAGCTGAAGCAGCCGACCTTGCCGATCGTCCCGATATTCTTCCCGCCCCAGACCGTCCCCAGCGAATGCGCCGCATCCTCGATCACCGGCACCCCCGCCGCGTCGGACAGCGCCATGATCATGTCCATGTCCGAGGTATGCCCCCGCATGTGGCTGATCAGCACGGCATCCGCCTCCGGCAGCTTGCGCGCGAAATCCGCCATGTCGACGCGGTAGTTGTCGCCGACCTCGACCAGCACCGGCACGCAATCGGCATGCACGACCGAGGACGGCACCGCCGCGAAGGTGAAGGCCGGGATCAGCACCCTGGCCCCGCGCGGCAGGTCCAGCGCCTTCAGCGACAGGAACAGCGCGGCCGAGCAGGAGGAGACCGCCAGCGCATAGCGCGCGCCCAGAAGCTCGGCGAATTCCTGTTCCAGCAGCGCCACCGGAGCATCCGAGGGCGCGGTGTAGCGAAAAAGGTCGCCCGAAGCCAGAAGCCGGTCGATCTCGGCCCGCGCGGCCTCGGGGATCGCTTCGGCATCATAGACGTTCGGGGCGAGGGTTTGACCATCCGGGGCCATTCGTGCACCTTTTCTGAAACTCAGGTTCAGGAAAGATGTAAACACCCCGTCAGCGACGCGCCAGTGACAAATTGTTCCGCCTGCGCCTTTCCGCCTAGAATTTCGTCCCGGCCCGCGCCGCCAGCATCTCCATCGCGGCGTGGATCTCGTGCCAGGCGCTGCGCGCCATCGAGCGGAAGACCATGATCTCGAAGGCATGATCGCCGGTGCGCAGGATCACCGCATTCATGTGGTTCAGCTGGCTGCGCAGCGCCGTGCCCACCGGGCAGGCCGCAAGCCGCAGGTCCAGGGGCACCAGCCGCGCCAGCACCTCGACCGCGCCGGCGCCGGACAGCCCCAGCACCGTCCAGCCGTCGGTCTGGTCGGTCAGCGCCGCGCCCTCCAGCGCCGGGGGCTCCACGCCGATCAGGAAGGCCTGGTCGCGCCCGGTCCAGACGATCCGCGAGCCCTTCTTCGCGGTAAAGGTATTCGGGCCCGGCATCGCCAGTCCCAGCGCCTTCAGCCCCTTCGCCGCCAGCTTCCCCCCGCCGGGGAACAGCGCGACCGAGGTGATCGGCCCGACCTCGACCTCGGCCAGGGTGACAGGACCCAGCGTCTCCGTGCGCCCTTCAAGGGCGGATTTCGCGATCAGTTCAGGCACGCAGCTTCTCCCCCTCCGGGTCGTGGAAGACCGGGTTCAACACCTCGCAGATCACGTCGAGGCCCCGCAGGTGATCGACCAGCCGGATCCGCTCGCCGATCCGCGACCGGCCGTCCTTCAGGAAGCCCAGCCCCAGCCAGGCCCCGACCGTGGGCGACCAGCAGACGCTGGTCACATAGCCCTGGTCCGTCTCGCGGTGCACCTCCTGCCCCGGCACGAAGAGATGCGCCCCGGCGCTGATCGCCGCCTGCGCCTTCAGGCCGACCAGCTGCTCGCGCTCCGGCCCCCACATCCCCGGCCGCGTCGCCGCCGCCTTGCCGATGCAGTCCTTCTTCGCGGACACCATCTTCTCCATCCCCAGGTCATGCGCCGTGATCCTGCCGTGGATCTCGGCATGGGTCAGGAAGCCCTTCTCGATCCGCAGGACGTTCAGCGCCTCCATCCCGTAGGGTCCGCCGCCCATGGTCTCGGCCCGCGCCACCAGATCGCGGAACAGGGCCTCGCCATAACGGGTCGGCACCGCCAGCTCATAGCCCTCCTCGCCGCTGAACGAGATGCGGAAGAGCCGCCCGTCCACCCCCCCGATCCGCACCGGGGCGACCCCCATGAAGGGCAGCTCCACCGGGGTTTCCAGGAAGGAATTGACCAGCGCCCGCGCCTTCGGTCCCGCCACCGCGAACTGCGCCCAGCTTTCCGTGACCGAGATGAACCGCAGCTGCCAGTCGGCGCAGAAGGCCTGATGCACGAAGTCGAGATGCCGCATCACCAGCCCCGCCGCCGCCGTGGTGGTCGTCATCAGGTAGTGTTCTTCGCCAAGGCGCGCCGAGGTGCCGTCATCCAGCACCAGCCCGTCCTCGCGCAGCATCAGCCCATAGCGGACGCGCCCCACCGGCAGGGTGCTGAACGTGTTGGTATAGACGAAATCCAGGAACCGCCCGGCATCCTTTCCCTGGATGTCGATCTTGCCCAGGGTCGAGACATCGGCCACGCCGACCGCCTGCCGCACCATCATGACCTCGCGGTCGCAGGCCTCGCGCCAGGTCGCCTCGCCCGGCTTCGGGAAGTAGGAGGGCCGATACCACAGCCCCGCCTCGATCATCGGCGCATGGCGGTCGCGGCTGGCCTGATCGCTGGTCAGGAAGCGTTGCGGCGCAAAGCCCTCGGCCCGGCCCCCCGCGCCCATCGCGGCGATCGACACCGGCGTATAGGGCGGGCGGAAGGTCGTGACCCCGGTCTCCGCAATCCCGCGCCCGGTCGCGTCGGCCAGCACCGCCAGCGCGCCGACGTTGGAGTTCTTGCCCTGGTCCGGCGCCATGCCCTGCGTGGTGTAGCGTTTCATGTGCTCGACGGAGCGATAGCCCTCCTGCGCCGCCAGCTTCACGTCCTTGGTCGTCACGTCATTGGCAAAGTCGAGCCAGGCCCGCCCCTTGCCCTCCACCGCCCAGAGCGCCTTGAGCCGATAGGGCGCATCCTCGGCCTCGGGCAGCGGGACAGACACCGCCCGCCCCAGGGCCTCGACCATCCGCAAGGCCGCCGCATGTCCGGTGACAAGCGCGCCATGGGTGGACATCGACCCGTTGGCCGCCCCTACCGCCACCAGCCCCGGCACCGCGCCCTCCATCGGCACGAAGGCCGCCAGATCCTCGTCCCAGCGCGGACGCCCGTTCATGTGGCAGGTCAGGTGCAGGGTCGGGTTCCAGCCGCCCGACATGGCCAGGCAATCGGTCTCGATCTCGATGATCTCCGACCCTTTCCGCACCTGGATCCCCGACAGGCCCAGCCGGCCGCGAGTCCCCACGACCTCGGCCCCGGCATGCACCGGGCAATCCTCGACGCTGAAGGCATCGGGGCGCGGGTCGATGATCGCCGCCACCTGCACCCCCGCCGCCATCAGCTCGCGCGCCGTGGCCCGCGCCGCGTCGGTGTTGGCAAACAGCGTCACCCGCTTGCCCGGCACCACGCCGTAACGGTTCAGATAGGTCCGCACCGCCGAGGCCATCATGATCCCCGGCCGGTCGTTGTCCGGGAATGCGACAGGCCGCTCCAGCGCGCCACTGGCCAGCACCGCATGCTTGGCCACGATCCGCCAGAAACATTCGCGCGGCAGGTTCGGCCGCGCGGGCTTGTGCAGCCCCACCCGCTCCAGCGCGCCCCAGGTGCCGTGGTCATAGGCCCCGGTCACCGCCGTCCGCTGCATGATCCGCACGTTCGGCAGCGCCTGCAACTCGGCCACCACCTGCGCCACCCATTCCGCCGCCGGAGCCCCGCCGATGGTTCCGCCATCCGACAGAAGCCGCCCGCCCAGCGCATGGCTCTCCTCGGCCAGGATCACATCCGCGCCCGCCCGCCCCGCGGTCAGCGCCGCCATCAGCCCGGCCGGACCGGAGCCGATCACCAGCACGTCGCAGAAGGCGAAGGCCTTCTCGTAGGTGCCCTCGTCATGCTTGCCCGAAAGGCTCCCCAGCCCCGCCGCCCGGCGGATGACCGGCTCGTAGATCCCCTCCCAGAAGGCGCGCGGCCACATGAAGGTCTTGTAGTAGAAGCCCGCCGACAGGAAGGGCGAAAGGTAGTCGTTCACCGCCAGGAGGTCGTATTTCAGCGACCCCAGCCGGTTCTGGCTCCGGCAATCCAGCCCTTCGAACACCTCCTGCACGGTCGCCCGGACGTTCGGCGTCTGGTTCGTCGCCCCCACCACCTCGACCAGCGCGTTCGGCTCCTCCGACCCGGCGGTCAGCACCCCGCGCGGCCGGTGATACTTGAAGCTGCGCCCGACCAGCCGCACGTCGTTCGCCAGCAGCGCCGAGGCCAGGGTGTCGCCCTTGTAGCCCGCATAATCCCGGCCGTCGAAGCGGAAGCGGACCGGCTTCGTGCGGTCGACCAGACCCTTGCCGTCGATCCTCATGCTTTCCGCTCCGCCACCAGTTCCACGCCGGAAATCTCATGCGTCACCGTGTTCCGCGTGACCAGAAGCCACTGCGAACAGCCCGCCTCGTGATACCAGAGATCCTTCGTCACCCCCGCCGGGTTGTCCCGCAGGTGCAGGTAGTCGTCCCAATCGGCCAAGGGGGCGCCCTCCCCCGGGCGGTGCAGATAATCCTCCGCCCCGTAGTAATAGAACTCCCGCCGGTCCCGTTCACCGCACAAGGGACATGTCAGCCGCATTGTCCGGCCTCCGCTTTCATACTGGTAGAAATATCCCCGCCGGAGGCATCCGACAGTCGAGCAAGGCGCAAGCGTCGATCCATCTTGCGCCCCCTCAATGCAGGTTGTGCTGGCTGCCGGTGCCTTCTTCGTCCAGAAGATGCCCCGTCGCAAAGCGGTCCAGCCGGAACTTGCGCGCCACCTCATGCGGCTCGCCGGTCGCCATCAGATGCGCCATGCACCAGCCGCTTGCAGGCACCGCCTTGAACCCGCCGTAGTTCCAGCCGCAGTCCAGGAACAACCCCTCGACATGCGTCTTGTCGATGACCGGAGAGCCATCCGGCGACATGTCCATGATCCCGCCCCAGCTCCGCAGCACCTTGGCGCGGCCGATCATCGGCATCAGGGTCATCCCCGCCTCCATCACATGCTCGACCATCGGCAGGTTCCCCCGCGCGGCATAGCTGGCGTAGAAATCAAGGTCGCCGCCGAACACCAGCCCGCCCTTGTCGGACTGCGAGATATAGAAATGGCCCATGCCGAAGCTGACCACATGGTCGATCACCGGCTTCAGCCCCTCGGTCACGAAAGCCTGCAGGATGTGGCTCTCGATCGGCAGCCGCATCCCCGCCATCGCCGCGACCTGGGACGACCGTCCCGCCACCACGATCCCCACCTTCTTCGCCCGGATCGCCCCGCGCGTAGTCTGCACGCCCTTCACCACCCCGTTCTCGATGTCGATCCCGGTGACCTCGCAGTTCTGGATCAGGTCGACCCCGCGCCGGTCCGCGCCCCGCGCATAGCCCCAGGCCACCGCGTCATGGCGCGCCGAGCCCCCGCGCGGATGCAGCAATCCGCCATAGATCGGAAACCGCGTCTGCTCGAAATCGAGGTAGGGCAGATGCTCCCGCACCCCCTCGCGGTCCAGCAGGATCGCATCGTCGCCCTGGTTGATCATCGCATTGCCGCGCCGGGCAAAGGCATCGCGTTGCCCGTCCGAATGAAACAGGTTGATCAGCCCGCGCTGGCTGTGCATGACGTTGTAGTTGAGGTCGGCCTCCAACCCCTCCCACAGTTTCAGACTGTGGGAATAGAACTCGCTGTTGCCCGGCAGGAAATAGTTGGCCCGCACGATGGTGGTGTTCCGCCCGACGTTGCCGCCGCCCAGATAACCCTTCTCCAGCACCGCGACATTGGTGATGCCGTGGTTCTTCGCCAGGTAATAGGCCGTCGACAGCCCGTGCCCGCCGCCGCCGATGATCACCATGTCATAGTCCGACTTCGGCGCCGGATCGCGCCAGGCGGGTTTCCAGCCCTTGTTGCCGAACAACCCTTCGGTGATGACCTTCAGGCCGGAATAGCGCATCGCATGCCTCGCCACTTTGCCGGTCGGAGTAGATGCCGGCCGTGCCGAAGATGCAAGCCCGGGGCTTGGAGGACTTCTCCGCCCGCGACGCCGGATGTCGCTTTCCGTCCCGGCGCGCAGCGGCAGGGACCGGGTCCCGCGCCGCGCTACAGCACCATGCGGAAGTAGTCGAGCGAGAGGTTGTCCTCCATCCCGGTGCCGCAGAGACCCATCTCCATGTTCGAGGTCCCCGAGACCGTGTCGCCCGAGATGATCGAGGTGCCCTTCAGCCCATCGCCATTGGCCGAGAACCGGATCTCCTTCAGCGCGATCAGCTGGCCGCCCTGGATCGTGACCCCGGACGCAAAGTCCATGCCGCCCAGGCTGACCAGCTGCGCGCCGCCGCCTTCCACGCAATTGTCGACCCTGCCGATCCGGGTGCCCGACGAACCCGAGATCGAGGCGGCGCCCGTGTGCAGCGTGGCGATCAGACCGCCCTCGATCGCGCCGCCCGAGCCGAAGCTGACCTGGCAATTGGTGATGATCACCACATCGGAAAGCACCTGCTTGACCTGCAACTGCGTGCTCGTGCTCGAGCAGTAGAGGTAATTGACCGCATTCTGTCGCAGCACCGAGACACCGTCCTTGTCCAGCAGGGTCTTGTTCGCCTCGACCTGGTTGGCGTCCGGGCTGCTTTTCTTCGGGGCGCCGTTCACGATCGTCACCTGCCGCGGCTGGCCGGTGACATAATCCAGCTGCCCGTCCCGCGTGGCCAGCCGGACATATTCCCACATCTCGGCCGAGCCGGTGGCGAAGGGCGAAGCCGCCACCTCGCGCAGGGCGTTGATCAGCCGGATCTGGATCGCGCCATAGCGCAGCGCCTCCTGCAGGCCCTCGTTCGTCTTGTATCCCGATTTCGGGATGTCCAGCCGGGTGGCATCCGGCATCGAGACGATCGTACCCTCCTGGAAGTAGTTGTTGCTGTTGATCGACACCACATCGTTGGAATGGATGCAGAAGCCCTCGAAATAGCTGTTGTTGCTCTGGATATCGACCATCTTCTCGGCCACGAATCCCTCGCGCAGGCAGGGCGGATCGTAGGTCTCGAAGACCGAGACGGTGCGCACGTTCCAGGAATCGAACCCGGCGAACTTCAGCAGGAAGGTCGCGATCTCGTTGCCCCCTGCCTCGTCGCGATGGGTCTCGACCCGGACCGCGCTGCGCGAATTCGGGTCGGGGGTAAAGGTGCGGGTGGCCGGGTTCCAGACCCCGAACCGGACATCCTCGGGGTTCACCACATTGCCGTAGAACTGGTCGGGCATGTTCCGCTCGCCCATCGCGACGCCGGCGGCGATGGCGATTTCGGGGGTGACGTCAAGGCGTTCGTTGCGTTCGTAAAGCGCGTTATGTGCCGCGCTGTCGGCCGCCATCTGCAACTGCGTCCGCTGGTTGACCATGTTCGAGACGTCCACCGCCAGGCCGCCAAGGGCCATGAAGGTAACGATCAGGATCAGCCCCCCGGTGGTGATGCTGCCGTCCTCGGCAGCGGCGAAATCCGGAATGTCCAAGAAGGTGCGCGCCATGTCAGAACTCCACCCGGTGCTCGGCGACGACCGTCATCCTCCGGTCGATCACCACGCCAAGAAAACCGATCTGCGAGATTTCACCTGTTTCAAGCGTCGCCACGGTCCGAACGACGCGGTTCAGGCTCTCGGACGTGTCGGCGGTCGCGCTGGGCGACATGGGCTGCAGCCGGGAAAGCGCATAGGCCTCGGCCTTCGCAAGCTTTTCGTCCAGGGTCTCACCCGTGAACTGGCCGGTCGAATACAGCCGGTTGGTATCCTGCAGGATGCGGATCGCCTGCGAGCGGCTCATGAACAGCATGCTCGCATCCACGATCAGCAAGAGAATCAGAAGGACGATCGGCAGCCAGAGAACGAATTCGATTGTCGCCGAAGCCTCCTCGTCGCGCAAATACGCCCGGGGGCTTCTGAAATTGTCGCCGGCGTCCACCATGATGACCCCGCTACAGAAAATATCCGTGACTTCCCGGAAACAATCGGGACAGCGACTATTACTGGCACCCCACCATATGCAATAGAATGAATGGAAAACGGACGGCTGTAAAGTTCCGTCCGTTTCCGGCCCGTGCTTTCGGACCTACAGCCCCTTGCTGCGATAGGTCTTTGCCACCCGGTCGATGGCCACGATATAGGCCGCGACGCGCAGGTCCTCGACGTCCTGGCGCGAGTGCCAGACCTCGCGCATCGACTGGTAGGCGATGCGCATCGTGTCATCCAGACCCGAGCGCACCAGCGCCAGCTCGTCCGAGCCGGTCAGGAAGCGCTGCTTGAAGTCCTGCGCCAGCGACCAGCCCAGGCCCTTGTCGGCGCTCAGCCGTTCCAGCTCCTCGACCAGAAGGCGCGAGCGCGCCTCCTCGGCCCGGCGCTGCATCCGGCCGAAGCGGATGTGGCTCAGGTTCTTCACCCATTCGAAATAGCTCACCGTCACGCCGCCGGCATTGGCATACATGTCGGGGATGATGACGCAGCCGTTGCGGCGCAGGATCTCGTCGGCGCCGAAGGTGATGGGTCCGTTCGCGGCCTCGATGATCAGCGGCGCCTTGATCCGCGCGGCATTCCCGAGGTGGATCACCCCCTCCATCGCCGCCGGGATCAGGATGTCGCAGGCCTCCTCCAGCACCGCCGCGCCCTCGGCCACGAAGCTGGCGCCCGGATAGCCCGCCAGAAGGCCGCCGGACTGGTTCATCCACTGCCGCACATCCTCGATGTCCAGCCCCTTGGGATCCATCACCGCGCCATCGCGCTCGATCACGGCGATGACCTTGCAGCCGTCCTCCTCGGACAGGAACTTGGCCGCGTGATAGCCCACGTTGCCCAGGCCCTGCACGATCAGCCGCTTGCCCTCCAGCCCGCCGGTCAGCCCGGCCCTGGCCATGTCCTCGGGATGGCGGAAGAACTCGCGCAGCGCGTATTGCACGCCGCGCCCCGTCGCCTCCTTGCGGCCCTGGATGCCGCCGGCCTCCAGCGGCTTGCCGGTGACGCAGGCCTTGGCGTTCAGCTCGGTCGTGTTCATCCGCGCATACTGGTCGGCGATCCAGGCCATCTCGCGCTCGCCCGTGCCCATGTCGGGGGCGGGGACGTTCTGCGCCGGATGGATCAGGTCGCGCTTGATCAGCTCATAGGCGAAGCGGCGGGTGATCTGTTCCAGCTCATGCTCGTCCCACTGCCGCGGATCGACGCAAAGCCCGCCCTTCGAGCCGCCGAACGGCGTCTCCACCAGCGCGCATTTGTAGGTCATCAGCGCCGCCAGCGCCTCGACCTCGTCCTGGTTGACCGCCATGGAAAAGCGGATGCCGCCCTTCACCGGCTCCATATGCTCGGAGTGGACGCTGCGGTAGCCGACGAAGGTCTCGATCTTGCCGCGCAGGCGGACGCCGAAGCGCACCGTATAGGTCGAGTTGCAGACCCGGATCTTCTGCTCCAGCCCCGGCGAAAGGTCCATCAGCCTTGCGGCGCGGTTGAACATCAGATCGACCGACTCGCGGAAACTCGGTTCTCCGGCTTGCTGCATCTTCAAAATCCTTGACCCGGTGCCCTTTGCACCGAAGCCTACACTAGCGGACATTTCCAAAGAGTGAACCCCGCCCGGACCAGTCCGACAGCAGCGAATCGCCGCATCACCGGGGGAAGGCCCCGACCGGAACTACGCACGCCCGGGAACCGGCCACACGGAATCCACAGCGTTTGTTTCCAAAAAGCGTGGTTTTCGGCGGGATCGGACAAAAATGCCATACTTCCGCCCGAAGTTACGTACAATGCCTTGTTGGATTCCTGTCGGCCGAAGGCAGGCCCGTGTTCCTTTGCAGGTGCGATGATGATGATGATTCCGGCCCTCTCCGCCAGATGCCACCGCCTCACCGCCTCGCTGCGGGCGTTCCGCGACGACGACCGCGGCGTGATGGCCGTGATCACGCTGATGCTCTTCTTCATCCTGATGGTCTTCGGCGGCATCGCCGTCGACTACATGCGCTTCGAGATCCGGCGCGTCGCGCTGCAGCAGACCATGGACCGCGCCGCCCTGGCCGCCGCGAACCTTGAGAACAAGCTCGATCCCACCTCCGTGGCCGAGGATTACTTCGCCAAGGCCCGCCTTCAGGAAGGAACCGTCAGAACCGAATATTCGGTCCCCGTGGTCCAGGTGATCGAGGGGACGAACGGCGCGTCGAAAAGCGTGACCATCAGCGCGGACGTCCGGTCCTACAACTATTTCATGGGCATGGGCTTCATGCCGGTCGACTATCTGGAGGCCCCGGCCAACACCCGCGCCGAACAGGGCGCCTCCCAGGTCGAGGTGATGCTGGTCCTCGACATCACCGGCTCGATGGATTCCCGCCTTCCCAACGACACCAAGAAGAAGATCGACGGCCTGATCGAGGCTGCGACGCTGTTCGTGAACGAGGTCAAGAACCTGGACGGGCTGAACCAGGTCTCGATCGGGGTCGTGCCCTACAACACCCAGGTCAACCTCGGCCCCGCGCTGCGGGCGCAATACGCCGCAACCAGAATCCCCACGGTGAATGGCGTGGCCAATGCCGGCGTGACCAATGTGAACTGCCTCGAGGTGCCGACCACCACCGCCTTCTTCCAGACCACCGGCATCTCGCGCACCCTGCCCCTGCCGATGTCGGTCCATGCCGACCTTGAGGGGACCACCAGCACGGGCAGCAACTCCTATTATGTTGCCTGGAACAACACGGGCTCCGCCACCCTGACGAACTGGAACACCGTCAGCGGCGGCAGCAACTACATGTGCCCGGCCTATTCCTACTCCGAGGTGCTGCTGCCGACGATGGAGCGTTCGACGGTCCTGGCCAAGATCAGCAGCCTGAAACCGGCCGGCCGGACCTCGATCATGATGGGGATGCGCTGGGGCGTGGCGCTCTTGGATGAATCGGCCCGACCGATCTATGACAACCTGCGCGCCGGCGAAACCCTGATGGCCGGCCGCCCGGCCGACAACATCGACCCGGAGACGCGCAAGATCATCGTTCTGATGACCGACGGCGAGCATGTGAAGACCAGCTGGGTGCGCGACGCCTACAAGACGGGAATCTCGCCGATCTACCGCAGCAACGTGGATGGCAACTACTCCATCTTCCACAATCGGTCCGGCACCAATCTGGACTACTGGGTCCCGCATCTCTGCACGGGCTCGAACGCGTGCACGAGTGGCTGGCGGGCGCAGCCCTGGTCGAACTCGGCCAACTCGGGCGCGTTCCGCCAGCTGGACTGGAGCGAGGTCTGGCAGGCCGTCCGCATCACCTGGGTCGCACGTCAGCTTTACGCCCGCTCCAAATACAACGGCAGCAGCGAGACGACGATCTACAATGCCCAGATGGCCCTCTTCAAGGGCGACGACAGCAACGACTCCACGGCCTATGTCCCCAAGAACACGATGGACGCGCTCCTGCAGACCAACTGCGCCGCCGCCAAGGCCAGCGGGATCGAGGTCTATGGCATCGCCTTCGGCGCGGGCAGCGATGGCGAGACGCAGATCCGCGGCTGCGCCTCGGCCAAGGGCAGCAATCCGAACGACAAGACCGGCTATTACTTCAAGCCGCAGACCAGCAGCGAGTTGACCGACGCCTTCCGCGACATCGCCTCGCAGATCTCCAAGCTGCGGCTGACGCTATGACCCGGCTCTCCTCCTCCCTGCGGCGCTTTTTCCACGACGAAGGCGGCAGCCCGACGATCGAGTTCGTGCTGACCTTCCCCTTCGTGATCAGCGTCTTCTGCCTCGGCGTGGAAAGCAGCTTCTACATGATCAAGAGCGTCAGCCTCGAGCGCAGCCTTGATCTGGTGATCCGCGACCTGCGGCTGGGCACCCTGGGCTCGATCTCGCACAGCCAGCTCAAGCACGAGATCTGCTCGCGCGCCGCCGTCCTGGGCAGTACCGCCGCCTGCGAACTGGGCATGAAGATCGAGCTTCAGCCGATCAACACCGCCAGTTTCGCCATGCCGACCACGCCGACCACCTGTGTCGACCGCACCCAGCCGATCGACCCTGCGATCCAGCCCAGCCCCTCGGAATACGCGCTTGGCGAGGGCAACCAGATCATGCTGATGCGCGTCTGCCTGCAGGCCGATCCGATGTTCAAGACCACGGTCTTCGGCGCGCGGATGAACCGGACCGGCCCCGACGGCGGCTATTCGCTGATCACGACCTCGACCTTCGTGAACGAACCGAGGACCTGAGATGCGCGCGATGTTCAACAAAGCCAGCCCGGCCCGGATGCTGCGGGAGGAGCGGGGCGCCGTCCTGATCGAATTCCTGTTCTTCTTTCCCCTGCTGATCTGGGTCCTGATCGCGATGGTCGTGTTCTGGGACGTGTTCCGCACCATCAACACCGCGCAGAAGGCCGCCTATTCGGTCTCGGACCTGATCTCGCGGCAAGAGGACAACCTGACCCCCGCCTTCGTGGACGGGATGCAGGAGGTCATGGACTATCTGATGCTGAACAGCGGCCAGGACACCCGGCTCCGCATCACCAGCCTCTATTACGACGAGGCCCAGGACAAGTACGTCCGGATCTTCTCGGTCTCGCCCGGCGGCAAGATGGACCCCTACGAGGAGGCCGACCTGCAACCGCTCGAGGACCGGATCCCGGTGATGAACAACAAGGATTCGGTGGTGATCGTCGAGACTGCGGTCGATTACACCCCGCCCTTCGACACCGGCATCTTCAATTTCGTCCGGGCGCTCGGCCCGCAGGTCTTTACCGAATTCGTGGTGACACAGCCGCGTTTCCGCAAGATGATCTGCCTTCAGAACCCCGGCTGCCCGGTCGGGATCTAGGCCGCAAGGCCAGGACCCGAGGAAACCATGACACACGCCCGCAGGCTTCTGCCCCGCCTCGCCGCCGCATCGCTTGCCCTGGCGCTGGCGGGCTGTGCCGGACCGCGCGCCGATGCGCCCGCGGCATATCCGCGGCTCCTGCCGATGGACGAGATCCTGGCCGAGGCCGGGGTCGCGCCGCGCGCCCCCTAGCATTGCGCCCCGGCCGGGTTCCGGCTACAGACATCCAGCCTGTTCCAAAGCCCGAGGTTCCGCCCATGTCCGCCCCCCTGCGTCTTGGTCTTGCCGGCCTTGGAACCGTCGGAATCGGCGTGGTGAAGATCGTCCAGGCCCAGGCCGGGCTGATCGCCGCCCGCGCCGGCCGTCCGGTGGCGATCACCGCCGTCTCGGCCCGCGATCCGCAGAAGAACCGCGATGCCGACCTCTCCGCCTATGCCTGGGAGACCGATCCCGTCGCCCTCGCCCGGCGCGAGGATGTGGATGTCTTCGTCGAGGTGATGGGCGGCCACGAAGGCCCCGCCCGCGAGGCGACCGAGGCCGCGATCGCCGCCGGCAAGGATGTCGTCACCGCCAACAAGGCGCTGCTCGCCCATCACGGCCAGGCCCTTGCCGAGGCGGCCGAGGCGAAAGGCCGCCTGATCCGCTTCGAGGCCGCCGTCGCCGGGGGCATCCCGGTGATCAAGGCCCTGACCGAGGGCCTCGCCGCCAACCGCATCAAGCGGGTGATGGGGGTGATGAACGGCACCTGCAACTATATCCTCACCCGGATGCAATCCGCGGGCCTGCCCTATGACGCCGTGTTCGAGGAGGCCCGGCAGCTCGGCTATCTCGAGGCCGACCCGAACCTCGACGTCGGCGGCATCGACGCCGGTCACAAGCTCTCCCTCCTCTCCGCCATCGCCTTCGGCACCCGCGTCTCCTTCGATGCGGTCGAGCTGGAGGGGATCGGCAATGTCTCGATTGACGACATCCGCCTGGCCGAGGACATGGGCTACCGGATCAAGCTTCTGGGCGTGGCACAGCTGACCGGCCGCGGGCTGGAGCAGCGGATGACCCCCTGCCTCGTCCCCGCCGACAGCCCGCTGGGGCAGCTTCAGGGCGGGACCAACATGGTCGTGCTGGAAGGCGATTCCGTCGGCCAGATCGTCCTGCGCGGCCCCGGCGCCGGCATGGGCCCCACCGCCAGCGCGGTCATGGCCGATGTGATCGACATCGCCCGCGGCCTGCGCCTGCCGACCTTCGGCATCCCCGCGACCGCGCTGGCCCAGCCCGTCCCCGCCAGTTCGGCCACGCCCGCGCCCTATTACCTGCGGATGACGCTTCTCGACAAACCCGGCGCGCTGGCCAAGATCGCCACCTGCCTCGGCGAGGCCGGGATCTCCATCGACCAGATGCGCCAGCTGCACCGCCCCGGCGACCGGGCCGAGGATGCCGTCGTGCTGATCGTCACCCACAAGGCCGCCCCCGCCGACGTGGCCCATGCCACCGGCCGCTTCGCCGCGACCGGCGTCCTTGTCGGCCAGCCCGTCGCGATCCGGATCGAGGAAGTCTGACGCCGTTAGCGTCAGCAGCCTTGCCGCCCCGCATCACCCCGGCTACACGGGAGAAAATGGAGGCGCACATGTCCGAAATCTCGCAATTCCAGGACCGGCTCCTCAGCCTCGGTCTCGGCCGGGTCTCCGAGGCCGCCGCCCTTGCCTCGGCCCGGCTGATCGGCCGCGGCGACGAAAAGGCCGCCGACCAGGCCGCCGTCAACGCGATGCGCGACCAGCTGAACATGCTGGACATCAAGGGCGTCGTCGTCATCGGCGAGGGCGAGCGCGACGAGGCCCCGATGCTCTATATCGGCGAGGAGGTCGGCTCGGGCGAGGGGCCGGAGGTCGACATCGCCCTCGACCCGCTGGAAGGCACCACGCTGACCGCCAAGGACATGCCGAACGCGCTGACCGTGATCGCCATGGCCCCGCGCGGCACGCTGCTGCACGCCCCCGACGTCTATATGGAGAAACTGGCGATCGGCCCCGGCTACAAGTCCGGCACCGTCACCATGGCCATGTCGCCCTCCGAGCGCGTCTCGGCGCTGGCCGCCGCCAAGGGCTGCTCGACGCATGACATCACCGTCTGCATCCTCGACCGCCCCCGGCACGAGGAACTGATCGCCGAGGTCCGCTCCACCGGGGCCGCGATCCGGCTGATCACCGACGGCGACGTCGCCGGCGTCATGCACTGCGCCGAGCCCGAGATCACCGGCATCGACATGTACATGGGCTCGGGCGGCGCGCCGGAAGGCGTCCTCGCCGCCGCCGCGCTGAAATGCATGGGCGGGCAGTTCTTCGGCAAGCTCCTGTTCCGCAACGATGACGAGCGTGCCCGCGCCCGCAAGGCCGGCATCACCAACTTCGACCGCGTCTATACCCGCGACGACCTGGTGCGCTCGGACGTGATCTTCTCGGCCACCGGGGTGACGAACGGCTCGCTTCTCGCCGGAATCAAGCGCGAACCCGGCTGGGTCACGCTGGAAACCATTCTGATGCGCTCCAAGACCGGCTCGGTCCGCCGGATGATCTACCGCACCCCGATGCGCTGATCGGTCGGCCTGCGGGTCACGGCCGCGCCACTCCCCCCTTGCACGGGGCCCGGCTTTGCGGCACCCCTGCCGCATGACCGCCTTTCTCTCCGTCGAGACCTCCCTCACCGGCCGCCGCTGGGTCGGCCCCGACCCCGCCGCCGACCGCCTGGCCGAGGGGATGGCGCAAGCGACCCGCCTGCCGCTGCCGCTCTGCCGGATCCTCGCCTGCCGCGGCATCCTCCCCGAGGCCGCGCCCGCCTTTCTCGCCCCGGCGCTCCGCGACCTCCTGCCCGACCCCCTCACCCTGAAGGACATGGCCCCGGCCGCCGACCGCCTCCTCCGCGCCGTCGCCCGCCGCGACCGCGTCGCCGTCTTCGCGGATTACGACGTCGACGGCGGCGCCTCGGCCGCCCTCCTCCTGACCTGGCTGCGCGCCTTCGGGATCGCCGCCACCCTCTACATCCCCGACCGCATCGACGAGGGCTACGGCCCGAACGTCCCCGCGATGGCCCGCCTCGCCGCCGATCACGACCTGATCCTCTGCGTCGACTGCGGCACCCTCAGCCACGAGCCGATCGCGGCCGCGAAGGCGGCGGACGTGGTCATCCTCGACCACCACCTCGCGCTGGAAACCCTGCCCGCCGCGCTGGCCGTCGTGAACCCGAACCGCCAGGACGAGGATGGCAGCCTCGCCCATCTCTGCGCCGCCGGGGTGGTCTTCCTCCTCCTGGTCGAGGCCAACCGGCGGCTCAGGCAGCAGGGCCAGCAAGGCCCCGACCTCATGGCGCTCCTCGACCTCGTGGCGCTGGCCACCGTCGCCGATGTCGCGCCCCTGACCGGGGTCAACCGCGCCTTCGTCCGCCAGGGCCTCAAGGTCATGGCCCGCCGCGACCGCCCCGGCCTGCGTGCGCTCGCCGATGTCGCCCGCATGGACCAGGCCCCCACCGCCCATGCCCTGGGCTTCCTGCTCGGTCCCCGGGTCAATGCGGGCGGGCGCATCGGCCAGGCCGATCTTGGCGCGCGCCTTCTCGCCACCGACGACGCGATGGAGGCCGCGCGCCTCGCCGCGCATCTCGACCAGCTGAACACCGACCGCCGCAGCATCACCGAGGCCGTGCGCGAGGAAGCCCTGGCCCAGGCCGAGGCGCGGGGCCTTGCGGGCCCCCTGGTCTGGGCCGCGGCCGAGGGCTGGCATCCCGGCGTCGTCGGCATCGTCGCCGCCCGCCTGAAGGAGGCGACGAACCGCCCCGCCGTGGTGATCGGCTTCGAGGGCGATGCGGGCAAGGGCTCCGCCCGCTCGATTCCCGGCGTCGATCTTGGCGCGGCGATCCAGCGCCTCGCGGCCGAGGGGCTGATCCAGAAGGGCGGCGGGCACCGGATGGCCGCGGGGCTTTCCCTCGGCCGGTCGCAACTGGAGCCCGCGATGGAGCGGCTGGCCGAGCTTCTGGCGCGCCAGGGCGCGGGCGCGGCCGGGCCGCAGGACCTGCGGATCGACAGCCTGCTGACCCCGACCGCCGCCACGGTCGCGCTGCTGGAGGAGATCGAGAACGCCGGCCCCTTCGGCGCCTCGGCCCCCGCCCCGCGCTTCGCCTTCGCCAATGTCGCGGTCAACACCCGCCGGGTGGGCGAAAGCCACCTGAAGCTCGGCCTTTCGGACGGCGCGGGCCCCACGCTGGACGCGATCGCCTTCGGGGCCTTCGACGGGCCGCTCGGCGCCGCGCTGGAGAACGCGGGCCACCGGCGCTTTCATCTGGCGGGCAAGCTGGAGCTGAACCACTGGAACGGCCGCAGCCGCGTGCAGTTGCGGCTGGACGATGCGGCCCCGGCGTAGGGCGCATTTTTCCTCTTGCAGAAGCCTTGCGCAGATTCTAGACACCGCGCACCGACAGCGTGGCCCGTTCGTCTATCGGTTAGGACACCAGGTTTTCAACCTGGGAAGAGGGGTTCGACTCCCCTACGGGCTGCCACTTCACCCTGCCGCTTCACCAAGATGTCAGACGCCAGCACCGATCCCGGCAGGGGGCGGCTTGATTATGGCTGCCTTCTCAATATGCTGCGTCAAATCTCTCCTGCGGGTGCCTGACGTGATCCTTCTCCGCCGCCTTTCCGCCGCCGCCCTTTTCCTTGCCCTGCCGATGGCTTCCCATGCCGCCGGCTGCAGCGATACCGGCGGCAAGTATGAATCCTGGAAGGCCGAGATGGCCGCCGAGGCCCAGGCCGAGGGCGTCGGCAAGCGCGGGATCGAGGCGCTGATGGCGACCTCCTATTCCAAGGCCACCATCGGGGCGGACCGGAATCAGAAAAGCTTCAAATACAGCCTGGAGAAGTTCCTGCAGGTGCGCGGGGCCGACACGATCGTCAGCCAGGGCCGCGGCCGCAAGGCGAAGAATCCCGATTTCTACGCCAGCCTCGAGGCCGCCTATGGCGTGCCCGCCGGGGTGCTGATCGCGATCCACGGGATGGAGACCGGATTCGGCGGCTTCATGGGCGACACCAATGTCGTCTCGGCCATCGCGACGCTGACCTACGACTGCCGCCGCTCGGACTTCTTCCGCCCGCATCTGATCGGGGCGCTGAAGATGGTCGACGCGGGCATGATCTCGCCCGGGACGGTGGGGGCCAAGCATGGCGAGCTGGGCCATACCCAGTTCCTGCCCGGCAACGCCTATGCCTATGGCGTGGACGGCAATGGCGACGGGCAGATCGACCTTTACAACCAGGCCGACGCGCTGGCCACGACCGCCAACTACCTGCGCAAGAAGGGCTGGAAGCCCGGCAAGGGCTATCAGGAGGGCGAGCCGAACTTTGCCGTGATCAAGGAATGGAACGCGGCCAAGGTCTATCAGCAGGCCATCGCGATCATGGCGGCAAAGATCGACCGCTGACCCCTTGCGCCCAGCGTCGCGGCCCTGTAGACGGCTGCAAGTGGCCCGTTCGTCTATCGGTTAGGACACCAGGTTTTCAACCTGGGAAGAGGGGTTCGACTCCCCTACGGGCTGCCACTTCCGTTACATCCGGCAAACACGCATTTGACTGGCTTTGGCCGGACGGATCGGCTTCATGGGAAAGTCCCTGCAACCGGAGCCATCATGTTGCGATCCCTTGCCGCCCTTCTCCTGCTCTCCACCGCCGCCCTGGCCGATACCGCCGATGGCGAGGCGCTGAAGGCGATGGGCTGGGACCAGATCGTCCGGCAGGCGCGCGGCGGCACGGTCAACTGGTTCATGTGGGGCGGCGCGGACAACATCAACGCCTATGCCAGCGACTACATCGGCGCGGCGCTGCAGCGGGACTACGACATCACGCTGAACCGGGTGCCGATCACCGACGCGGCCGAGATCGTGAACCTGATCCTGTCCGAGAAGGAGGCCGGCGTGACCGACAATGGCACGGTCGACCTGATCTGGATCAACGGCGAGAATTTCCGCTCGATGAAACAGGCGGGTCTGGCCTTCTGCGGCCATACCGCGCTGCTGCCGAACGACAGGCTGGTCGACTGGGACAACCCGGCCATCGCCAACGACTTCGGCGTCCCGGTCGCGGGCTGCGAGGTGCCCTGGAACACGGTGCAATTCGCCTTTGCCCATGACAGCGCCGTGCTGGCCGAACCGCCGCGCGACATGGCCGGGCTGATCGCCTGGATCAAGGCCAACCCCGGCCGCTTCACCTATCCCGCGCCGCCGGATTTCACCGGCTCGGCCTTCGTGCGGCATGTGTTCATCCATGCCGCCGGCGGGCCCGAAGGGCTTCTCGGCCCCTTCGACCAGGCGAGGTTCGACGCCGTCGCCGGCAAGACCTGGGCGATCCTGAACGGGCTGGAGCCCTTCCTCTGGCGCGAGGGCGCGACCTATCCCACCACCGTCACCCAGTTGAACGAGCTTTTCGCCAATGGCGAGGTTGCCTTCACCTTCAACTACGACCCGGCGCAGTTCGGCCTTGCCGTCGACGCCGGCACCTACCCGGCGACAACCCGCTCCTTCGGCCTGACTGATGGCACCATCGGCAACACCAACTACACGCTGATCCCGTTCAACTCGCCCAACAAGGCGGCGGCGATGGTGGTGCAGAACCTGCTCCTGTCCGGCGAGGCGCAGCTGGAGAAGGCAAGGACCGAGGTCTGGGGCGCCGCCCCCGCCATCGAGATTTCCCGCACCCCGCCCGGCATCCAGGCCGGATTCGCCGCGATCAAGACGCATCCCTCGGTGATCCCGGCCGCCGAACTGGCGAAATCCGCCCTTCCCGAACTGCAGGCCGGCTGGCTGACCGCGATCGAGGCGGGCTGGGCCGTGAACGTGGGCAACTAGGCGATGCGCACGCGGACCCGCCTCCTCCTCCTGCTCGGCCCGGCGGTGGCGCTGGTGGGGGGGCTGGTCCTTGGCGCGCTGGGGCTGGCGCTCCTGCGCTCGCTCCGGCTGCTGCCACTGGCGGAACCGGGCCTCTCCGCCTATGCCTCGGTGCTGGCCTCGCCGGGGGTGCTGGCCTCGCTGGCCCTGTCCTTCTGGATCGCCACGGTCTCGACCCTGGTCGCCGCCGCTCTGGCGCTGGCGGCGGCGATGCTCTTGCGGCAGGCCTTTCCCGGCCGCAGGCTGGTGGCGGTGCTGGTGCAGTTGAACCTGACCATCCCGCATGTCGTGGGGGCCATCGGCATCCTCTACCTCATCTCGCAATCCGGCAGCTTCGCCCGCCTCGCCCATGCCGCGGGCCTGATCGCCGCGCCGGGCGAGTTTCCGGCGCTGACCCATGATCCCCGGGCCATCGGCATCATCCTGACCTATGTCTGGAAGGAGGTGCCCTTCATCACCCTGATCCTGCTGGCCAGGCTGCAGACCCTTGGCCCGGACCTCGAGGCCGCGGCGCGAAGCCTGGGCGCGACGCGCTGGCAGGCCTTCCGCTTCGTCCTCCTGCCGCAGCTGCTGCCCGCGCTCACGGCCGGGGCGGCGCTGGTCTTCGCCTTCGCCTTCGGGGCCTATGAGGTGCCGCTGGTCCTTGGCGCCCATGCCCCCGAGGCGCTGCCGCTCCGCGCCTGGCGCAGCTTCACCGATGTCGACCTCGCCGCCCGGCCCGAGGCCTTTGCCATCTCGATCCTGATCGCGGCGCTTGGCGCGGGGCTGCTGGCGATTTGTGCCCGGCTGATCCTGCCAAGGCGGGGCCGCGATGCGGGCTGAGAGGCTGCGGCTTCTGGCGGGGCTGGTCCTCGCGCTGGCGCTGGTCCTGCCCCTGCTGCCGCTGGCGCTCTGGTCCCTCGCGCATGGCTGGCGCTTTCCCGACCTGCTGCCGCAGGAGTGGTCGCTCCGGGCCTGGGGCGTCGCAGCCTCGGCGGGGGTGCCGGGCAGCCTCGGCCTGACCCTCGCCATCGCGGCCGCGACCACGGCGCTCGCGGCGCTGGTCGGCCTGCCGGCAGGGCGGGCGCTGGGGCTGCATGACTTTCCCGGCAAGCGGGCGGTGCTGCTCCTCCTCCTCGTTCCCGCCGTCCTGCCGGGGATCGCGCTGGTCCTCGGCCTGCACGACCTGTTCCTGCGGCTGGGGCTGACCGGCAGCATCCATGGCGTGGTTCTTGCCCATCTGGTCCCGGTCCTGCCCTATATGGTGCTGGTGATGGCCTCGGTCTTCGCGGGCTTCGACACCAGGATCGAGGCGCAGGCCCGCAGCCTGGGCGCGGGGCCGGTCCGCTGCTTCCTGCATGTCACGCTTCCGGCCGTGCTGCCGGGCCTTATGACCGGCGCGCTTTTCGCCTTCCTCGTCTCCTGGTCGCAATACCTCTTGACGCTGGCGATCGGCGGCGGGCGGGTGCAGACCCTGCCCCTGGTGCTTTACGCCTATGTCGCGGCCGGGCGGAACGACGTGGCCGGGGCCATCGCGGTGCTTTACGCCCTGCCGGGGATGCTTCTCCTCCTTTGCCTCATCGGCCGGATCGCCGGGCGCGCCCCCGGCCGGGTGCCCCGGCCATGACGCTGGAGCTGCGCAGCCTGCGGAAAGCCTGGCCCGGCGCGGGCCAGCCCACGATTCCCGGCCTGGACCTTGCCGTCGCGGCAGGCAGCCTCACCGCGCTCCTCGGCCCCTCGGGCAGCGGCAAGACGACGGTGATGAGGCTGATCGCCGGCCATCTGGCCCCCGATTCGGGTGAGGTCATCCTCAACGGCCGCTCCCTGACCGACCTCCCGCCCGAGCGGCGCGGGGTGGCGATGGTGTTCCAGGATCCGCTGCTCTTTCCGCATCTGACCCTTGCGGGCAACGTCGGCTTCGGCCTGAAGATGCGCGGCGAGCCCGCCGCCCGGATAAGGGCCGAGGTCGCCGCGATGCTGGAGCGGGTCCAACTGGCGGGCCTTGGCGCGCGGCGGCCGGACCAGCTTTCGGGCGGCCAGCAACAGCGGGCGGCGCTGGCGCGGGCGCTGGTCCTGCGGCCCGACCTTCTGCTGCTGGACGAGCCGCTGGCCAACCTCGACGCGGGCCTGCGCGACGAGATGCGCGCGCTGATCCGCGACCTGCAGCGCGACACCGGGGTAACGACGCTGATGGTCACGCATGACCAGTCCGAGGCCGTGGTGATGGCCGACCGGATCGCGCTCCTGCTCGACGGGCAACTGGCGCAGGCGGCCACCCCGGCCGAGATCCTGCGCCGGCCGGAAACCGAGGCCGTGGCGCGCTTCTTCGGCGGGGTGAACTTCCTGGACGGCGTGGCAGAGGGCGCAAGCTTCCTCTGGGGCCCCGGCCGCCTGGCGCTGGACCGGCCCGGCCCGCCCGGCCCCGCCCGGCTGACCATCCGCCCCGAGGCGGTGCTGCTGCATTCCGGTCCGGGGTCTCTGGCGGCAAGGGTGCTGGGCGTCACGCTTCTGGGCACGCAAAGCCGGGTCGAGCTGATCCTGGCCGGGGAACGCCTGACCGCCCTTCTGCAACCCGCCGCCGCCGAGGCCCTGCGCCCCGGCGACACCGTCGCCGTCACCCTGCCGCCCGCCGCCCTCTGGCGGCTGCCCGGCTAGTCCGCCGCCGAGCGCAGCCGGATCGACCGTCCCCGCCCCGCCCGCTTGGCCGCGTAAAGCGCACGGTCGGCCAGCGCCATCAGGCGCACGGGGTCGGGCAGCGCCACATCGGGCGAGCGGACGATGCCGATGCTGGCCGAGATCCGCGCCACCTTGCCGGCGACGGGGATCGGCTCGCTGATGCGCTGGATGATCCGGTCGGCAATGCCCTGCAGCACCCGCAGCTCGATGCGGTTGACGACAAGGACCAGAAACTCGTCCCCGCCGATCCGCGCCACGCAATCCTCGACGCGCAATTCCTCGCGCAGGATGCGGCCGACCACCTCCAGCACATGATCGCCCGCGGCATGGCCCAGGGTGTCGTTGACCGACTTGAAATAGTCCAGGTCCAGATGCAGAAGGCCGAAGGGCATCCGGGCGGCGCACAGCCGCGCCAGCACCAGGTCGGCGGCCCGGCGGTTGCGCAGCCCGGTCAGGGGATCGGTCAGCGCCTCCTCCTCGGCGGCCAGGCGGGCCCCTTCCAGCCGCAGGTTCAGCCCACGCAACTCGCGCGTGACGGCGGCATTGGCCTCGGCCAGATAGAGCAGTTCCATCGCAAGGTCGGTGGCGACGAAATCGGCGTCCGTCAGCCCCAGCTCGCGCACCGCCGCGATCAGGTCGATCCCGAAACTCAGGTTCATCAGCATCCTGCCGTCCGGCAGGCGCTCTCCCATCCCGCGCAGCCCGGCCCGCACCCCGTTGCGCGCCACCAGGCGAAAGCGGTGGCCGGCGCGGGCCAGGACCTGATCGGCGGTGACCGCTCCGCCGGGCGAGCGGACCTCGAACAGATCCTCGAACCGGGCGCCGGCCAGGCCCGGCCCCTGCAGCATCCGCCGCAGCGTCGGCCCGGCCCCCAGCACCCGCCCCTCGCGGTCGAGGAGAAGATGCATCGGCATGAAGCGCGCCAGCATCGCCTGCTCCGCCATCGGCCCGTCGGGATCCCGCTCCACCCTACCCCTCCGGCAGGGCGAGGTCGAAGGGCCGCGCGGCGGCATGGGCGCGGTCGAGGATGCGGATGGCGATGCGGCCCTCGCCCTCGGCCTCGATCAGGCAGAGCGTGCCGAAATCATCCGCCATCGCGGTCAGCATCCCCACCAGCACCCGGATCGTGCCGCGCAAGCCCGCCCCGCACTCCAGCACGAAGCGGTCGGGCGCGATCTCGGTCAGGCGGATCTCCGGCAGGTCGAGGTCAGGCAGGGCCAGCCGCGCCCGGCCCGGCAGCTCCTCCAGCGAATGCAGAAAGTCGGCATAGCCGATGCCGCCAAAGCGCAACAGGCGGCGCACGCCCTCGTGGCCGGGGCTGGTGACCAGATAGGTGCCCAGATCCTCCCATATGGTCTCGACCGGACGGCCGAGGACGGCCGCGGCCTGGGCCGCGACCTGATCGGCCAGGCCCGGCGCATAGCGCAACATGGGCTCGAACGTCTCGACCGGCACGTCGGCGCGGCGGCAGATCGTCTGCCAGACCGGAACGCCGAACGTGCCGCGGACATAGCCCTGCAGGAACCGCAGCATCAGCGCATCCATGAACGTCCCTTCGTCACCTTTCGCGCCCAGACTAGCCGGCAGGTGTTAACAAACTGCCCTCCGTCTCAGGGCAGGATCAGCACCCCCGTCGCGCCGGTGCCCAACTGGTTGATCTCGGCCGGGGTCAGCGCCAGCGGCGCCGCCTGCGCCGCGCGCAATAGCTCCGCCGCCGCCTCGCCCGGCAGATAGCCCTGATCCGGCCGCGCCACCGGACGCTCGGTCAGATAGCCGTCCGCATTCGGGTATAGGCCGATGGCCTCGGCCGCGCCGGAGCTGCGTTCCAGCACCAGGATCGCCTCCTCGCCGGGGATCGCCGGCAGAAGATCGGCCACCACCATGACGCAGGCGGGCTGCCCGGTCTCAAGCTTGCGGGCGCAGACCCCGGCCCAGTCGCGCAGCCGGTAGGGCTCGGCCGCGGCAAGGATCATGTCGCGCGTGCCGGTGGCGGTCGGCGGCTGCAGCGGCAGGATCGCGGTCAGCCCGGCCAGCGCCTCGGCGCGTTCCGTGCCCAGGGGATCGTCGTCGCCGCGCAGCCGCGCCGCCAGCGCCTCGTTCCCCGGCTCGGCCGCCAGTTTCTCCAGCCGCGCCAGCGCCGCAGCACCCGGCCTGCCCCAGCGGCGGAATGCCCAGAGGTCCAGATCCGCCACCCCGGTCCGGCCCGCAAGGAACCGTTCCACCTGGCTCCGCGCCGCGATCGCCTCGGCGTTGAACAGAGGCGTCAGCCACAAAGCCGCGGCCGCGATCACCGCCAGCGCCATCCCGACGTTGCCGCGCCGGATGCGCGCCATCCAGCCCGCCCCGCGCAGGACCGCGATCGCATAGGTCAGCCCGTAGCCCAGCCCGATCAGCGCCCCCAGCGCCAGGAACAGCCGTTCGGGCGTCCAGCCATATTGCCCGACCCGCAGCCACAGCGCCCAGAGCGCCAGCCCCGCGACCAGCGGCAGGACCAGCGCCATGCCCAGCGCCGCCCAGCGGATCGCCCGGCCCTGCGCCGCCTCGGCATCGCTGCGGTCCACCGCCACCGCCACCAGCGCCACCCCGGCCGCGACCATGGACAAAAGCAGCCCCGCCCGCGACAGCCCCAGCACCAGCCGCTCGAACCCGCGCAGCGACAGGGCAAGAAGGAACACCAGCATCACCGCCAGCACCACCGGCAACAAGAGCCGCAACAGCCGCAGCACCAGTTGCGGCGCGATCGGTCCCGCCAGTTCCCAGACCACGGCCATGCCAAGGCCCAGCGTCGCCCCGACCAGCGTCCGGACCGCCAGCCGGCTTTCCAGCAGCTGCGACAAGAGGCCGATCCCGACGATGCGCAGCACCTGGTCCGACAGCAGGACCAGGATCCAGACCAGCAGCGTGAAGGCCAGCGCGGCGGCAAGGCGGATGACGATGGACCAGGCTTCCTCGAACAGCGCGGGATAGTCGCGCCAGCCCGGACGGGCGGCCGCGATCAGGAAGGGCACCGGAAGGCTGGCGACGGTCAGCGCCGCCAGAAGATGCATCGGGACCGCAAAGACCTCCTCGGCCGAGGCGAAGCGCAAGGCGACCAGCCCGACCAGGCCGCCCGTCAGCACCCCCGGCCCCAGGGCGCGGGCGGCCGCGCGCGCCAGGCCCATCGGGCCCGCCATGGCCAGCGCCGCAAGGACGAAGCTCGCCACCGCCGCATGCAGCGCCAGGGCCAGCCGGTCGTCCAGGATCCCGCGCGGGACGGCCTCGCCCAATGCCCAGATCAGCGCGCCACCCAGCGCCCCCAGAAGCGCAAGGCTCCACCGTGCCTGCAAGGCCGCTCCCATTCCGTCCCCTTTTCCGCCGCAGCTTTTCCACGCCGCCGCCGGCCCGCCATAGTCAGGATTTCCGGACGCTTGCCAAGCCCGTTGCCCTGCCCCATCCTGCGGCGCAGCCTGAAAGGACCGCGCCCCATGCCCCTCACGATCCGCCCCCTCCGCCCCGATGACGAGGCCGACTGGCGCCGCCTCTGGACCGGCTATCTCGACTTCTACCAGACCTCGGTCCCCGAGGCGGTCTATGCCTCGACCTTCGCCCGGCTCCTTGGCGACGACCCGCAGGATTTCTCGGCCCTGATCGCCGAGGTGGATGGCCGCCCGATGGGCCTCGCGCATTACCTGTTCCACCGGCATTGCTGGCGGATCGAGAACGTCTGCTATCTGCAGGACCTCTTCGTCGCCCCCGAGGCCCGCGGCACCGGCCTTGGCCGCGCCCTGATCGAGGCGGTCTATGCCCGCGCCGATGCCGCCGGGGCGCCCGGCGTCTACTGGCTGACGCAGGACTTCAACACCGAGGCGCGGCAGCTTTACGACCGGATCGCCAGGGTCTCGCCCTTCATCCGCTACAACCGGGCCTGAGCGCGCGGGGTCAGGGTTCGGGCTGCGGCGGGATCCGGCCCCGGCGCGCCTCGGCCCAGGTGTTCAGGCTCACCGCGCCCACGATCAGCGCGCCGCCCAGGATCACGAAACCGTCCACCGCCTCGCCGAAGACCAGCGCGCCCAGGGCCGTCGCCCAGAGGATCTGCAGGAAGGTGACCGGCTGCGTCACCGCCAGCGGCGCCGCCCGGAAGGCCCGCGTCATCGTGTAATGCCCCAGCGTCGCCAGCCCGGCCACCACCGCCAGCCAGGCCAGCTGCACCCCGCTCACCGGCTGCCAGACCCAGATCGCCACCGGCGCCAGCCCCAGCGAGACCGTCACCGACAGCACCGCCACCACCACCGAGGGCGGGGCCATCCCGCTCAGCCGCTTGGCGAAGATATAGCTCACCGCAAAGCAGACCGTCGCCGCCAGCTGCGACAGATGCCCGTCCGAGATCTCGCGCAGCCCCGGCCGCAGCACGACCAGCGCCCCCGCCAGCGCCACCAGGACCGAGACGACGCGCCCCTTCCCCAGCCCCTCGCCCAGCAGAAGCCCCGCGATCACCAGCACGATCACCGGGTTCAGGAAACCGATCGCCGCCATCTCGGCCACCGGCACCCGCGCCATGGCCCAGAACCAGAAGATCACCGCCGCGACATGCAGCGCGCCACGCCACAGGAACAGCCGCCAGATCCCCTCGGGCAGCCGCACCCCGCGCATCGTCCACAGCGCCGGGGCCAGGAAGACCAGGCCAAAGCCGAAGCGGATGAAGGCCGACTGCGCCGCCGGCAGCTCGGTCCCCAGGTGCCGGACGATCCCGTTCACGCCGACAAAGGCAAGCGTGGTGGCCAGCATCCACAGAACCCCCTCGACGGGGCGGCCAAGATCGGTCAGCGCGCGCATGGCGGCACAGAACCCCAAGCCGCGCGCAATGGCAACGCCCTTTGGCGGAAGTCCCCGCAGCGTGACCCGATCGCCATCCCCCGCCGTAGGGTGCGCTACAGCGCACCGCGGCGGCCGACCATCCTCCGGCGCAAACGGATCACCCGCCAAGCGCCAGCCCCGCCGCGATCGCCCACATCACCAGCCCCACGCCCAGCTCCAGCCAGACCCAGGCCACCGGGCGCGCGAAGACCGGCGCCAGAAGCCGCGCGCCAAAGCCCAGCGCGGTGAAGAAACTCAGGCTGGCACAGGCCGCCGCCACGCCGAACACCGCCTGATGCGGCGCATGTTGCGCCGAGATCGAGCCGATCAGCACCACCGTATCCAGATAGACATGCGGATTGGCCCAGGTCAGCACCAGGCAGGTCGCCAACACCTTTCCCAGCGGGGCCGCCCCCGTCGCCGCGGGCCGCAACGCCTCGCCCCCCTGCGACGCCGCCCGAAAGCGCAAGGCCCCATAGACCAGCAGGAACCCCACCCCCAGCCAGCGCATCGCCGCGCCGAACCACGGCAGCCGCGCCGAAAGCGTGCCGAACCCCGCCACGCCGGCCGCGATCAGCACCGCATCCGACAAGGCGCAGACCGCCACCACCGCCGCCACATGTTCGCGCCGCAGCCCCTGCCGCAGGACAAAGGCATTCTGCGCCCCGATCGCCAGGATCAGGCTCAGCGCCACCAGATAACCGTTCACCGCCGCCTCGATCATTCCCGCCCTCCGCTTGCGGCTTGACCGATAGGACGGGGCCCGGCATCAATCCAGTTAATCCTTCTGTCGCCGATGAAGCATCGCTTATGCTCGATCCCGCCCAGCTCGCCGCCCTCACCGCCGTCCACCGCCGCGGCGCCTTTGACCTTGCGGCGGCCGAACTGCACGTCACCCCCTCCGCCATCTCGCAGCGCATCAAGGCGCTGGAGGAGGCGACCGGCACCCTCCTGATCCGCCGCGGCCAACCCTGCGAGGCCACCGCGACCGGCCTGCGCCTGATCCGCCACCATGACGAGATCGCGCTGCTCGAACGCAGCCTCGCGCTTGACCTCGGCCTCGCCCCCGGCCCCGCGACGCTCAGGATCGCCGTCAACGCCGACAGCCTCGCGACCTGGATCCTCCCGGCCCTGGCCGCAACCCGGGGCTTCCTCTTCGACCTCGTGATCGACGACCAGGACCACAGCCAGGACTGGCTCCGGCGCGGCGAGGTCCTGGCCGCCATCACCGCCCACAACGGCCCGCTGCAAGGCTGCGACACGCTCCCGCTCGGCGCCCTGCGCTACCGCGCCACCGCCGCGCCCGCCTACCTCGACCGCTGGTTTCCGCAGGGCGTCACCGCCGAGGCCCTCGCCCGCGCGCCCGCGCTCACCTTCTCCGACAAGGACCGGCTGCAAGCCCGCTGGGCCGCGCAATACCTGCGACCGGGACGCGAGGCGCTGCCGACGCACCGCATGGCCTCGTCCCAGGCCTTCGTCGACGCCTGCCTCGCGGGCCTCGGCTGGGGCATGAACCCCGAGCCCCTGGTCGCCCCCCACCTCGCAAAGGGCAGCCTGGTCGAGCTTCTGCCCGACACCCCCCTCGACGTCGCGCTCTACTGGCAGTTCACCCGCCTCGCCGCCGCCCCGCTCCGCCCGCTGACCGAGGCCCTGCGCCGGGCTGCCGCGGCAATGCTGGTGCAGAAATGAAAACGGGGGCGGCTTTCGCCACCCCCGTTCCCGGTTCCCGAAGGAAAAGCTTACGCCAGCGCCAGGTTCACGGCCGATTCCCGGCCGTTGCGGTCCTGCTCGACGTCATAGGTCACGGCCTGCCCATCGGGCAGCGAGCGGATGCCCGCGCGCTCCAGCGCGGTGATGTGGACGAACACGTCCTTCGACCCGCCCTGCGGCGCGATGAAGCCGAAACCCTTGGTTGCGTTGAACCATTTCACGGTGCCATTGGCCATCGTGAGATCTCCTGTCAAAATTGCCACCCGCAGGTTGCGGTGGCCCGGCCCAAGTGTCGTCACGATCGAAGCTGAAGGCCGAAGCAGACAGAAGACGAAGGAAAGGAAACTCTGCCCCCCGCACATGCGCCTTCCGGCGGCACATTGCAAGGGGCGGCCCGGATCAAGCTGCGCCGGGACCCCGGTGCAGCGGCCCCGACGCCGCAGTCCCGGCCCCCGGATCGCAACCGGCGTAGGGTGCGCTACAGCGCACCTTCCTCAAAGCTGCGCGGCCACATCCTCGGGGACGTCGAAGTTGTGCGTCACGGTCTGCACATCGTCGTCCTCTTCCAACAGGTCGATCAGCCGCATCAGCTTCTGCGCGGTCTCCAGGTCGACCTCGGTCCGGGTCTGCGGCTTCCAGACCAGCTTGGACTCGGTCGATTCCCCCAGCGCCTTCTCCAGCGCGTCCGAGACTTCGGACAGGTTCTCCACCTGGCAATAGATCCAGTGGCCGTCCTCGTCCGATTCCACGTCCTCCGCGCCCGCATCCAGCGCCGCCATCATCACGTCATCCGCCGAACCCACGTCCGCCGGATAGGTGATCTCCCCCACCCGGTCGAAGCTGTGCGCGACCGAGCCGGTGGTCCCGAGGTTCCCGCCGCATTTGGTGAAGTAGCTGCGCACGTTCGAGGCGGTGCGGTTCAGGTTGTCGGTCATCGCCTCGACGATGATCGCGATCCCGTTCACGCCATAGCCCTCATAGCGGATCTCGGTGTAATCCGCCCCGTCGCCCATCTGGCTTTTCTTGATCGCCCGGTCGATCACGTCCTTCGGCATCGACACGGCCTTCGCCGCCTTGATCGCCAGCCGCAGGCGCGGGTTCATGTCGGGGTCGGGCATCCCCATCTTGGCCGCGACGGTGATTTCCTTCGACAGCTTGGAAAACGCCTTCGAGCGCAGCTTGTCCTGCTTGCCCTTGCGATGCTGGATGTTCGCCCATTTCGAATGGCCTGCCATGGCCGTCCCCTCGGTCCCAATTCGGTGATGCTGCCCTCTACACCCGCGAATGCGGCAAGGGCAAGCGCCTCAGTCGCGCTCGGGCTCCCGCCGCGGGGGCGAGGCGAAGACATGCGCCCGTCCCGCCGCATCGGTGATCACCACCCGCGCCATCGGCGCCAGCGCGCCCTCGCCCGCCAACGCCTGGACGACCTGCCGCAGCGGATTCGGATTCTCCATCACCTCGACGGCATAGGAAAAGCCCGGCCCGCAATCCTCGAACCGGCCCGCCCCGCCCGCGGCGGCCCAATCCGCCCGGCAGGCGGTCCCGTCCGACAGCACCAGCACCAGCTCCCGGTCCGACAGCCGCGCCTCCTGCGGCGCCGGCGCGAGCGGCAGGGCCACGCAGCCCCCCAGCAGCAGAACCCCCGGCATCCAGCGCATCGGCACCTCCCCTTACAGCGGCCAGATCAGCGGGATCAGCGCGCAACTGACCAGCATCACGATGATGTTCAGCGGAATCCCGACCCGGGCAAAGTCCGAGAAGCGATAGCCCCCCGGCCCGTAGACCATCATGTTCGTCTGATACCCCACCGGGGTCGCAAAAGCCAAGGTCGCCGAGAACATCACCGCCACCACGAAGGGCCGCGGGTCATGGCCCAGCCGTTCGGCCAGCTGGATCGCGACCGGGGTATAGATCACCGCCACCGCATTGTTCGACAGGAACTCGGTCAGCACCAGCCCGATGAAATAGACCGACAGGATCAGCACGAAGGGGCCCAGCCCCTCCAGCCAGGGCGCCACGCCGTCCACGATCATCCCCACCGCGCCCGACTGGTCCAGCCCCTCGCCCACCGCCAGCATGGCGAAGATCATCGCCAGAAGCCGGCCGTCCACGAAGCTGAACGCCTCGTCGCTGTCCACGCAATGCGTCACCAGGATCACCGCCACCGCGATCAGCGCCAGGGGCAGGATCGGCGCCAGGTCCAGCGCCGAGACCACCACGATCAGCGCCAGCGCCGCCAGCGCGATCGGGGCCTTCCGGCGCCGGAACGGCATGGCGCGCGGGCGGCTGACGTCCACCAGCTCCATGTCCGCCGCGATCCGCTGGATATCCTCGACGCTGCCCTCCAGCAGCAGCGTATCGCCCACCCGCACGATCAGGTCGTCCAGCTGCCGCCCGATGTTCTGGTTGCGCCGGTGCACCGCCAGCACATAGACGCCATAGCGCCGCCGCAGCCGCAGGTCGCCCAGCCGCTGCCCCTCCATCCGGCAGCCGGGGCCGATCAGCACCTCGACCGTCTCGGTCTTGACCGACGAGAGCTTGTCGACCAGCCGCACATCCTTGCGGCCCTGCAGGCCCAGAAGCTCGGTCATCTCGGTGCGCAGCACCACCCGGTCGCCCGCCTCCAGCACCACCGGCTGCAGGTCGCGCCGCAGGCTCGCATCGCCGCGCAAGACGTCGATCACCCGCACGCCCTCGCGCTTGAAGATGTCCACCGCCATCACCTGCTGGCCGATCAGCGGGCTGTCCTCGGGCACCGCGACCTCGGTGAAGAACTTCATCTTCCGCCGGTCGTTCAGCAGCACCCCCATCGACTGCCGCACCGGCAGCAGCCGGTTGCCGAACAGCGCCAGGAACAGCCCCCCCGCCAGCGTCACCGCGATCCCCAGCGGCGCGATCTCGAACAGGCTGAAATGCTCCAGCCCCTGCTTCACCGCCACCCCGTCCACCAGAAGGTTGGTCGAGGTGCCGATCAGCGTGATCATCCCCCCCAGCACCGTCATGTAACTCAGCGGGATCAGCAGCTTGGAGGGCGAAGTCCCGATCTTCACCGCCAGCTGGATCACCACCGGGATCATCACCGCGACCAGCGGCGTGTTGTTCATGAAGGCCGATGCCAGCGCGATCGCGCCGATCAGCACAACCACCGTCGTCTTCGGCCGGTCCCCCGCATGCCGCCCCAGCGCGCTGATCACCGCCTCGACCGCGCCGGTCCGGACCAGCCCGCCCATCACCAGGAACATCAGCGCGATGGTCCAGGGGGCGGGGTTGGACAGGACCCCGGTCGCCTCCTTCACCGGCAGGATGCCCAGCACCAGCATCAGCGCCGCGCCACCGATGGCCGTGACCTCGACCGGCGTGCGCTCCAGCACGAAAAGCAGGAACATCATCGCCAGGATCGCCATCGCGACCCAGGGCGCCGCTTCCGCGGGAACCGAAAGGCCGAACATCAGACCGCCCGCCGCAGGCTCATGGGGTCGCCTCCTGCAAACGCCCGCCGACCCGGATCATCCGCACCTTCTGCGCCAGCCCGGTCCTGTCGTCGGTCTCGACAAAGACCCCCGACAGCGTCGCCTCGCCGTTCGCCGGCTCGAACCGCCCCTTCGCCATCCCGGTCAGGAAGCGGCGCAAGGGCTCCAGCTTCTCCATCCCGATCACGCTGTCATAATCGCCGCACATGCCCGCGTCGGACTGATAGGCCGTCCCCTTGCCCAGGATCATCGTGTCACTGGTCGGGACATGGGTATGCGTTCCGACGACCAGCGACGCCATCCCGTCGCACCAATGCCCCATCCCCATCTTCTCGCTGGTCGCCTCGGCATGGAAATCGACCACCGCCGCCTGCACCACGCCGCCCAAGGTATGCGCCTTCAGCACCTGCTCCAAGGCGCTGAACGGGTCGTCGAAGGGCCGCTTCATGAACACCTGGCCCAGCGCCTGGGCCACCAGGACCTTGCGCCCCTGCGTCGCCTCGAACACCCGGAACCCCCTGCCCGGCGCGACCTTGGAGAAGTTCAGCGGCCGCACGATCCGCGGTTCCTGCTCGATGAAGCTCAGCATGTCCTTCTGGTCGAAGGCATGGTCGCCCAGCGTCAGGCAATCCGCCCCCGCCGCCAGCAGCTCCCTGGCATGGTCGCCGGTGATCCCGGCCCCCTGGCTCGCGTTCTCGCCGTTCACCACGACGAAATCCAGCCCCCAGGCCTGCCGGAGCCCCGGCAGCCTCTCGATCACCGCCGCCCGGCCCGAGCGGCCGACGACATCACCCAGAAAAAGCAGTCTCATGCGCTCGGATTAGGCGCGGGGCCGGGTCCGGGCAAGCGAATTGGCGGTCCGGCGGGAAGAAATTTCGCGGAAAAGCCCAAGCTCCCGCTTTTCGCCGCCCGCCTCGGGAAAACCGCCCGCAAAGAAGAATTTTCGCCGAAAATTCTTCGCCGCGCCGCCGCACCCGCCTTCCAGCGCCCAACGCCGATTCGCCCCCATGGTTAACACGGCCCGGCCCAAACCCCCTGCCAGCCCCCTGCCATACGGATGCCAGACAGGCGGCAGACGGATCGCAGCACCAAAATCCGCAACCGGATCAGACGGTTACCACAGCGCGCGCCGCGCCCCGTTCCCGACCCCCGACCGCCGCATTATCTCTTGCCCATGACGACACTCCCGCCCGCCCTCTCCGACTGGTTCGCCGCAAAAGGCTGGACGCTCCACCCGCACCAGCAGGCGATGCTGGCGCGCAGCGGCGATCCCGCCACCCTCCTCATCGCGCCGACCGGCGGCGGCAAGACCCTTGCCGGTTTCCTGCCCACGCTCGCCGAACTCGGCCCGAATCCGCCCCCCGGCCTCCACACCCTCTACGTCTCCCCCTTGAAGGCGCTTACCGCCGACATCCGCCGCAACCTTGGCCGCCCCATCGAAGGCGCGGGCCTGAAGATCCGGGTCGAGGACCGCACCGGCGACACCTCCTACAGCCAGCGCCGCCGCCAGCGCGCCGACCCGCCGCATATCCTGCTGACCACGCCGGAAAGCCTCGCCCTCCTCCTCTCCTACGAGGACGCACCCCGCATCTTCGCGGGATTACAAAGGGTTATCATCGACGAACTCCACGCCCTGGCCGAGAGCAAACGTGGCGACCAGCTCGTCCTCCAGATCGCCCGCCTGCAAAGCCTGAACCCGGCCCTCCGCCGCATCGGCCTTTCCGCCACCGTGGAAAACCCGCCCGCCCTCGCCCGCTTCCTCAGCCCCCGGACGACGATCCTCGAAGCCGACCCCGGCCCCGACCCCGACATTTCCATGCTGGAAACCGAGACCCCGCCCCCCTGGTCCGGCGGCGGCGGTCGCTACGCCATCCCCGCCATCCTGAACGAGATCACCCGCCACAGGACCACGCTGATCTTCCACAACACCCGCGCGCAGGCAGAGCTTTTCTTTCACGACCTCTGGCTACAGAACACGCAGGACCTGCCCATCGGCATCCACCACGGCTCGCTTTCCCGCGAGCAAAGGGAACGCGTCGAACAGGCGATGACCACCGGCGCCCTGCGCGCCGTCGTCTGCACCGGCTCGCTCGACCTTGGCATCGACTGGGGCGACGTGGACCTGGTGATCCAGGTCGGCGCGCCGAAGAACGTGAAACGCCTGGTGCAAAGGATCGGCCGTGCCAACCACCGCTACAACGCCCCTTCCAAGGCCCTCCTCGTCCCGGCGAACCGCTTCGAGGTGGTGGAATGCCAGGCCGCCCTCGACGCCGTCCGCGACCATGACCTGGACGGCGAACCCCGCGGCCCCGGCCCGCGCGACGTCCTCTGCCAGCACATCCTCGCCACGGCCTGCGCCGGGCCGTTCGATGCCGGGGACCTCTATGCCGAGGTCCTCACCGCCGGTCCCTATGCCCTTCTGACCAAACAGGAATTCGACGCCTGCCTCGATTTCGCCGCCACCGGCGGCTATGCGCTGAAAGCCTATGACCGCTGGCAGAGATTGAAGTTAACGAATGGTAAATGGCACCTTCGCGACCCCCGCGCCGCGGCGCTGATCCGCCAGAACCTCGGCACGATCATCGACATCGAGACCCTGAAAGTCCGCCTCCGCAACCACGGCGCGCCCCTGGGCGAGGTCGAGGAAAGCTTCGCCGCCTCCCTCACCCCCGGCGATACCTTCCTGATCGGCGGCCAGGTCGTCCGCTACGAAAGCTTGCGCGAAATGACGGTCGAGGTCTCGAAGACCCCCGGCCGCGAGCCGAAGATCGCCGTCTTCTCCGGCACCAAATTCGCCACCTCCACCCTCCTCGCCGACCGGATTCTCCAGATCTTCCAACAGGAAAGCTGGCCCGGCCTCCCCGCCCACACCGCCGCCTGGCTAAGCCTCCAGCGCGAGGTCTCGCGCCTCCCCGACCCCCGCTCCCTCCTCCTCGAAAGCTTCCCCCATGACGGCCGCGAGCATCTGGTGATCTACGGCTTCGCCGGCCGGAACGCCCAGCAGACCCTCGGCCTTCTGGTCACGAAACAGATGGAATCCCAGGGCCTTGCCCCCCTCGGCTTCGTCGCCACCGACTATGCCACGCTGATCTGGGGCCTCGAGCCCGTCACCGATCCCGGCCCCCTCTTCGACCTCGAAACCCTGCGCGAGGGTCTCGACGCCTGGCTCGCCGGCAATGCGGTGATGAAACGCACCTTCCGCGACACCGCGATCATCGCCGGCCTGATCGAACGCAGCCACCAGGGCCGCCGCAAGACCGGGCGGCAGGCGACCTTCTCCTCCGACATCCTCTACGACACGCTGCGCCGCTACGACCCCGACCACCTCCTCCTGCGGATCACCCGCGAGGAAGCCCTGCGCGGCCTGATCGACTTCTCCCGCATCGAACAACTCCTCGCCCGCATCGGCGACAACATCACCCTGATCCGCCTTCCCCGCGTCACCCCCCTCGCCGCGCCGCTGTTCTTCGAACCCAGCCGCATCCCCGTCGAAGGCGCCGGCCGCGACCGCCTCGCCGCGTCACAGGCGCAGGCCCTGATGGAAGCCGCAGGCCTCGCATAGCCTTTCATACTGGCGCAAATATCCCCGCCGGAGGCTCCAGCCTTGCCACCGGCGCAATGCCGGGGCATTCCTCCGCCATGCACCACAAGCTTTTCTTCCACGGCCAGACGCTGCACCTGCTGCCTTTCGGCGGCCTCTACTGGCCCGCCCGCAAGACCCTGACGGTCTCCGACCTGCATCTCGGCAAATCCGATCGCCTTGCCCGAAGGGGCGGATCGCTGCTGCCGCCCTACGAGACGCAGGCCACGCTGGAGAAACTCGACCGCGACCTCGAGGCGACCGGCGCCGAGACCGTCATCTGCCTCGGCGACAGCTTCGACGACCTCGCCGCCGCCGACGGGATCGAGGAAGCCTCGCGCCTCTGGCTCATCCGGCTCATGGCGGGAAAGGACTGGACCTGGATCACCGGCAACCACGACCCCGGCCCGCTCGACCTTGGTGGAACCCACCGGGCCGAGTTGAAACTCCAGCCCTTCACCTTCCGCCATATCGCCGAGCCGCAGGAGAAGGGTGAGATTTCAGGCCATTACCATCCGAAGGCCAGCCTTGCCGGCCAGTCGCGGCCCTGCTTCCTCGCCGATGCCGCCCGGCTGATCCTGCCCGCCTACGGCACCTATACCGGCGGGCTGCGCAGCAAGGACGCCGCCCTCACCGCCCTGATGGCAAAGGATGCGCTGGCCCTCCTCACCGGCCCGCGCGTCCTTGCCATCCCGATGCCGCGCTGACGCCAGTCTAAAAATTTTCTAGAAAATTTTTAGACTTACGCCGTCAGCCCCTCCGGCTCCGCCAGCCCGTTCGCCCGGCAGCAGGCGGTCAGCGTATTCGCCAGCAGACAGGCGATCGTCATCGGCCCGACCCCGCCCGGAACCGGCGTGATCGCCCCGGCCACCGCCGCGGCACTCTCATAGTGGACGTCGCCGACCAGCTTCGCCTTGCCGTCGCGCTCGATCCGGTTGATGCCGACGTCGATCACCGTCGCGCCCGGCTTCACCATGTCGCCGGTGATCATCTCCGGCCGGCCCACGGCAGCGACCAGGATGTCCGCCCCACGACAAACCGCCGCCAGATCCTTGGTCCGGCTGTGCGCAATGGTCACCGTGCAGCTGTCGCCCAGCAGAAGCTGCGCCATCGGCTTGCCGACGATGTTCGACCGGCCCACCACCACCGCATTCAGGCCCGCAAGCTTGCCATGATGGTCGCGCAGCATCATCAGGCAGCCCAGCGGCGTGCAGGGCACCATCGACTTCTGCCCGGTCCCCAGCAGGCCGACGTTCGAAATGTGGAAGCCATCCACATCCTTGGCCGGGGCGATCCGGTTGATCACCAGTTCCGAGTTCAGATGGCCAGGCAGCGGCAATTGCACCAGAATCCCGTGTACCGAGGGATCGGCATTCAGCTGGTCGATCAGCGCCAGCAGCTCGGTCTCGGAGGTGTTCGCATCCAGCCGATGTTCGAAACTCGCCATTCCGACCTCGATGGTCGAGGCATGCTTGTTCTTCACATAGACCTTGGAGGCCGGGTCCTCGCCCACCAGCACCACGGCCAGGCCGGGGGTCAGCCCGTTTTCCTCCTTCAGGCGCGCCACATGCTCTGCCACCTGGGCCCGCACATTCGCCGCGAAAGCCTTGCCGTCGATCACCTTGGCCGTCATCCCGTTCCCTCCGTTCAAACCGCCGCCGCAAAGGCGCTGCGGTAATGGTCCATCTGCATCGCGGTTGCGAGCACTGCGTTCTTCATCAGGATCGAGACCGTCACCGGCCCGACCCCGCCGGGGACCGGAGTGATCCAGCCCGCCACGTCCTTGCAACTGGCGAAGTCCGCGTCGCCCACCGTGCGCCCGTCCACCCGGTTGATCCCGATGTCGATCAGCGCCGCGCCCGGCTTCAGCATCTCGCCCCGCACCAGCCCCGGCTTGCCCACCGCCACGAAGACCGCATCCGCCGCGCGGCTATGCACCGCGACCTGCCGCGTCATGTGGTGGCAGACGGTGACCGTGGCCCCCAGCCCCATCATCAGGAAGGCGATCGGCTTGCCGACGATCTCGGAATGGCCGATCACGCAGACGTCCAGCCCCTCCATCTTCAAGGGCAGGGTCTTCAGGATCTCCACCGCCGCGACCGCCGTGCAGGGGCCAAGCGTCAGATCGTTATAGACGATGTTGCCGATGGAGGAGGGATGCATCCCCTCGACATCCTTCATCGGATGCACCGCCTTCTGCAGCGCCTTGACCGGGATATGCGACGGGAGCGGCCGCTGGATGATGATCCCGTTCACCCGCGGATCGGCGTTCAGCCCGGCCAGCACGCCCTGCAACTGCTCCAGGCTGATCGTCTCGGGATAGTTCCGCGCCTCGAAGCCGACGCCCGCCGCTTCCGCCGATTTCTGCTGGTTGCGGACATAAAGCTCTGCCGCCGCCACGTCGCCGACCGAGATCGACACCAGTTTCGGCGCCCAGCCCAGCGTCGTCAGCCGCGCCGCCTCTGCCCGCGTCTCGTCCCGCATCCGGGCCGCGATGGCCTTGCCGTCGATCAGGGTGGCAGTCATCGGGCCTTCATTCCTTCCGCAAAGAGTCCGGGCCCAGGCGGCTTTCCTCGCGCGCGATGGACCAGTCGATCAGCCGCCGCCAGAGCTTTTCCACCAGATCGGGCGGCAGGCCATGAATTTCGGCATGGGCGCGCACATTCCGCACCACTTCCTCGACGCGCGATCCGATCCGCGCCGGCAGGTCGACCTCGGCCTTGATCTCCGCCGCCCGGTCGATGAACCCCGCCCGCTCGGCGAACAGCCGGACGAGGGTCTCGTCCAGCCGGTCGATCTCGGCCCGGATCTCGGCCATGGTCGTGCAGTCGGCGGGCTTGCGCATCCTCGTCTCCCCTTCTGGCTGCCCCCGAGATACGGGGACAGCCGGGAAAGGGCAATGCGACCTTAGAACAGGCCTTCGACCTGGCCCGCGTCGTTCAGCCGGATCACTTCGGCCGACGGGACCTTGGGCAGGCCCGGCATGGTCATGATCTCGCCGCAGATCACGACGATGAAGCCGGCGCCGGCCGACAGCCGCACTTCGCGGACCGGGATGGTGTGGCCCGTCGGCGCGCCGCGCAGGTTCGGATCGGTCGAGAACGAGTACTGGGTCTTGGCCATGCAGACCGGCAGATGGCCATAGCCCGCCGCCTCCCAGGCCTTCAGCTGGTCGCGGACCGACTTGTCGGCGATCACCTCGTCGGCATGGTAGATGCGCTTGGCGATGGTCTCGACCTTCTGGAACAGGCCCATCTCGTCCGGGTAGAGCGGGGCGAAGTTCGAGGTCCCCGATTCGGCCAGCTTGACCACGGCATGCGCCAGGTCCTCGATCCCGGCCGAGCCCATGGCCCAGTGCTTGCACAGCACCGCTTCCGCGCCCTGTTCGGCGACATAGGCCTTGACGGCGGCCACTTCGGCGTCGGTGTCGCTGTAGAAGTGGTTGATCGCCACGACCACCGGCACGCCGAAGGACTTCACGTTGGCGATGTGGCGGCCGAGGTTCGGGCAGCCCTTCTTCACCGCATCGACGTTTTCCGCCCCGAGGTCGGCCTTGGCGACGCCGCCGTTCATCTTCATCGCGCGCACGGTGGCGACGATCACGGCGGCGGCAGGCTTCAGCCCGGCCTTGCGGCACTTGATGTCGAAGAACTTCTCGGCGCCGAGGTCCGCGCCGAAGCCGGCTTCGGTCACGACATATTCACCCAGCTTCAGCGCGGTCTTGGTCGCGATGACCGAGTTGCAGCCATGGGCGATGTTGGCGAAGGGGCCGCCGTGGACGAAGGCCGGGTTGTTCTCCAGCGTCTGCACCAGGTTCGGCTGCATCGCGTCCTTGAGCAGAACGGTCATCGCGCCGTCGGCCTTGATGTCGCGGCAGTAGACCGGCTTCTTCTCGCGGGTATAGGCGACGACGATGTCGCCCAGCCGCTTCTGCAGGTCTTCCAGATCGTTCGACAGGCAGAGGATCGCCATGACTTCCGAGGCCACGGTGATGTCGAACCCGGTCTGGCGCGGGAAGCCGTTCGAGACGCCGCCGAGGTTGACCACGATGTCGCGCAGCGCGCGGTCATTCATGTCCATGACCCGGCGCCACACCACGCGGCGGGCGTCGATGTTCAGCTCGTTGCCCCAGTAGATATGGTTGTCGATCATCGCCGACAGGAGGTTGTGGGCGCTGGTGATCGCGTGGAAGTCGCCGGTGAAGTGAAGGTTCATCTCCTCCATCGGCACGACCTGGGCCATGCCGCCGCCGGCCGCGCCGCCCTTCATCCCGAAGTTCGGGCCGAGGCTCGCCTCGCGGATGCAGATCACCGCCTTCTTGCCGATCCGGTTCAGCCCGTCGCCCAGGCCGACGGTGGTGGTGGTCTTGCCCTCGCCCGCCGGGGTCGGGTTGATCGCGGTCACCAGGACCAGCTTGCCATCGGGCTTGCCCGCGAGGCTCTTGATGAACTCCTGGCTCACCTTGGCCTTGTCATGACCATAGGGCAGCAGATGCTCCGCCGGGATGCCCAGCTTGGAGCCGATCTCCATGATCGGCTTCTTCTTCGCTTCGCGCGCAATCTCGATGTCGGTCTTGAAGGCCATATGCGTCTCCCAGGGGCTAACTTGTGCCGTTTGCGACGTGATACCGGGCCGAACCCGCTTTCCTGCGGCGGATTCCGACCTTAAATCCGCAAATTTCGCCGCAAGCGGTTTCCTATCGGAAACTCCCGCCCCCACAAGGCCAAAGCGCGCAGTTCTACTAAAATTTGCTTGCTCTTTTGGGAAATACTCCACGGGGGGTCCGGGGGGTGTGAAACCCCCCGGCTGCGGGCCGGGACGCGCCGCCTCAGCCCCCCGGCGCCCAGGCCCTTTGCACCGGCACATGCAGCCGAACCACGTCGCCCAGCCGCAGGACGCCTTCGCGTTCGACCCAGGCGGTGAACCCGCGCTTGCCCTCGGCCGCGCGCTTGAAGCCTTTGCCCAGGCCGGGCCGGGCCTTCTCGATCGTCACGGCGGGTTCCTGGCAGGGCAGGTTCTCCATGTCGACGACCAGCGTCACCCCGTCCGGCCCCTGCAACCGGCTGGAGGGCGGCAGATGCGTCAGGTCGGGGATACCCTCCAGCACCAGCGAGGCGCCGACCCAGGCATAGTCCATCCGCTCCAGCCCCATGTCGCGGGCGACCTCGGCCATCTCCTCGGCGCTGACCACGCTCAGCTGGCGGGTGTTGCGGATCTCGGTGTCGCGCGGATGCTGCTTCAGCACGCGGCTGCAGGACGGCCGCGTCAGCCCGGCGTGAACCTCGCCCGCGAATCCGGCGAAACGCAACGGCATGACCTCCACCGGCACCGAGGTGATCACCAGCCGTTCCACCGGCACCGGCTGGTAGCCCAGCCAGGTGACGCGGGCGCTGTGGGTCGTGGGCATCAGGGGTGGCATCAGGAACGCTCCAGGATGAAGAAGACGCGGGTGAAGGGGAACAGGACGCGACCATCCGGCAGGGGCGGATAGGCGCCGGCCAGCGCGGCGTCGCAGGCCGCGAGATAGGCGCGGGTTTCGGCCTCGTCCAGCCCGGCCAGGAAGGGCCGCATAGCCGTGCTTTCGGTGAAGGCGCGGACGGGATGACCCTTGGCCACGGGGTCGAGCAGCTGGACATAGTCGGTCGTCCAGGCGCGCAGCTCGCCGAAGGCCAGCAGCAGCGCCACATACTCCGCCGCCGCCAGCACCGGCGCGGGTTTCGCCGGAAACCGGCCCGGAAACAGCCGCTCCGCCACCTCGGCCAGCAGGCGGTGCGACGGCGCCCCGCCCTGCCGCGGCATCTGCACCGCCAGCACCCCGCCGGGGGCCAGCATCGCCGCCAGCCGGGGCATCAGCGCGGCATGGTCGGGCAACCAGTTCAGCGCGGCGTTGGAGAAGATCAGCGCCGGTTGGCCATCCGGCCGCCAGCCCCCGATATCCGCCCGAACCAGCCGGTCATACCGGCCCGCCGCCTTCTCCAGCATCGCGGCCGAGGCATCGACGCCGATCAGGTGGTGGCCCGGCCTGAACCGGGCGGCCAGCGCCGGCCCCACCGCCCCATCGCCGCAGCCGAGGTCGATCACGTCGCCGTCCGGCACCTCTCGCACCTGCGCCAGAAGGTCCAGCGCCGGGCGCAGCCGCAGGTCGCGGAACGCGCCATAGCGGGCGGGGTCCCAGTCCTTCACAGCCATTTCTTCCATCGGAAGATCGCATAGGGCACCAGCGCCGAGACCACCATCAACCCCAGCGCCATCGGATAGCCCCAGGTCCATTTCAGCTCGGGCATATGGACGAAGTTCATGCCGTAGATGCTGGCGATCAGCGTCGGCGGCAGGAAGACGAAGGCCACGACCGAGAAGATCTTGATCACGTCCGACTGCCGGATGTTGATCACCCCCAGCGTCGCATCCAGCAGGAACCGCACCTTGTCCGCCTGCGCCGCCGCCACCTCGCGCAGGGACCGCAGGTCCTGCAACTGCGCCAGCGCAACCGGCATCTGGCGGGCATGCAGGCAGGGCCCCTCCTCGGTCTCGGGGGTCGAGGTCAGATAGGTCAGCAGGCGCAGGATCGTGGCCAGGCTTTCCGTCACCTTGCCGTTCATCGCCTCGGCCCGGCCGATCCGCTGCAGCACCGCGCCCAGGGTCTCGGCCTTGCCCGAGGGCCGGTGCGCCGCGAAGATCGCCTTCGACAGGATCTCGTGGCTGCGCGCCTCGCCCTCGAGAATGTCGGCCAGCCGGTCCACCACCGCCTCCAGAAGGCCCATCAGCGCATCCAGCCCCGTCTCCAGCGCCGTGTCGTGCCGCGCGGCCCAGTCGGCGAAATAGGTCAGGGAGCGCGGGTGGTGGTAATGCACCGTCACCAGCCGCTCGGGCAGGACGGCAAAGGTGACGGGGCCGATCTCGGATTCGCGCGCCTCGGGGCTGGCGATCACCTGCGCGGTCAGGAACAGCACGCCCCCCTCGCGGTAGATGCGGGACGAGACCTCGATCTCCTGCATGTCCTCGCGGGTCGGGATGTCCAGGCCCAGCGCGGCCTCGACCGCGTCCTCCTCGGCCTCGGTTGGGGCCTCCAGATCGACCCAGAGCGCCTCGGACAGGTGCCGCTGCCCGAGGTCCAGCGCCTCCAGCCGGGCGCCGCGCCTTGCATATGCCGTGATCATCCGCCGCCTCCCTGGCCCCGATGGCAGGTTGGAGGGCAGGTTAGCGGCAGGGCCCGCAAAGCAAAAGGCCCCGCCGATGCGGGGCCTTCTTCCTGCCTAGAGCGGCGCGGGCTCGGGATCCGTCCCCGGCTTCGCGCGCCCCCGCGTCTTGGGGATCGCCGCGATCGAGGCCGATCCGCCGCCGGACGAGGGCTTGTCGGCGTTGTCGTCGCCGCCCAGGGGCTCTCCGGCGATGACCTTGCGGATCTCGTCCCCGGTCAGCGTCTCGTATTCCAGCAGGCCCTTGGCCAGCCGTTCCCATTCGTCGTGCTTTTCCAGCAGGATGCGGCGGGCGGTCTCATAGCCTTCGTCGATGAACCGCTTCACTTCCTGCTCGATCAGCCGCTTGGTCTCGGCGCTGACCGAGAAGCCGCCGGTGTTGCCCTGATAGCCCTCGGCCGCCTCGGCATAGTCGATGTTGCCGACCACGTCCGACATGCCCCAGCGCAACACCATGGCCCGGGCCAGGGCGCTGGCCTGCTGGATGTCGCCCGAGGGCCCGTTCGAGACCGAATCCGCGCCGTATTTGATGATCTCGGCCGCCTTGCCGGCCATGGTCATCGCGATCCGCTCCTCGCACTGGTCGCGGTGCCAGTTCAGGCGGTCCATCTCGGGCAGGCTCATCACCATGCCAAGCGCACCGCCGCGCGGGATGATCGTGGCCTTGTAGACCGGGTCGCATTTCGGCAGCGACATGCCGACGATGGCGTGGCCGGCCTCGTGATAGGCGGTCATTTCCTTCTGCTCGGGCGTCAGGACCATGGAGCGGCGTTCCGCCCCCATCATCACCTTGTCCTTGGCATTCTCGAAATCCAGCATGGTGACAAAGCGCCGCCCGGCCCGCGCCGCCATCAGCGCGGCCTCGTTCACCAGGTTCATCAGGTCGGCGCCCGAGAACCCCGGCGAGCCGCGCGCGATCGTGCGCAGGTCCACATCCGGCCCCAGCGGCACCTTGCGGGCATGGACCGAGAGGATCTTCTCGCGGCCCTTGATGTCGGGGTTCGGCACATGGATCTGGCGGTCGAACCGGCCGGGACGCAGAAGCGCCGGGTCCAGCACGTCCTTGCGGTTGGTGGCGGCGATGATGATCACGCCCTCGTTCGCCTCGAACCCGTCCATCTCGACCAGAAGCTGGTTCAGCGTCTGCTCGCGTTCGTCATTGCCGCCGCCGATGCCCACGCCGCGCGCGCGGCCCACGGCGTCGATCTCGTCGATGAAGACGATGCAGGGCGCGTTCTTCTTCGCCTGCTCGAACATGTCGCGCACGCGGCTGGCGCCGACGCCCACGAACATCTCGACAAAGTCCGAGCCGGAGATGGTGAAGAACGGCACCCCCGCCTCACCCGCGATGGCGCGGGCCAGCAGCGTCTTGCCGGTGCCCGGAGGGCCGACCAGCAGCGCCCCCTTCGGGATCTTGCCGCCGAGACGGCTGAATTTCTGCGGATTGCGCAGGAATTCGACGATCTCCTCAAGCTCCTCCTTGGCCTCGTCGATCCCGGCCACGTCGTCGAAGGTCACCCGGCCGTGCTTTTCCGTCAGGAGCTTGGCGCGCGACTTGCCGAAACCCATCGCGCCGCCGCGCCCGCCGCCCTGCATCCGGTTCATGAAGAAGAACCAGATCCCGATCAGGATGATGAAGGGCAGCCACATCGCCAGGAGCGACATGAAGCCCGACTGCGCCTGCGGCTCGGCCTCGACGGCGACGCCCTTGGCCATCAGGTCGCGGGTCAGGTTGTCGGTGACCATGTCGCCCTGCGGCTTGATCGCGACATAGGTGTTGCCGTCCTTGGCGCGCAGGATGATCCGCTCTCCGTCCAGCGTCACCCGGTCGACCTGGCCGCTGTTCGCCCGCTCGACGAATTCCGAATAGCTGAGCGTGCGCGACGACATCGTCGTCTGGTTGCCCGAAAACAGCTGAAACAGCGCCATCACAAGGATCAGCAGCACGACCCAGAAAGCGATATTGCGTGCGTTGCCCAAAAGGATCTCCCGATTGCTCCGCGCAAGCGTCAGGGGCGCGCGGTCTTGGCTCTAAGATAGACTTTTGCGGTCGGGGTTCAATCCGATAGTCCGAAAAGGTGGAAGGGGCGCGCGATGGTCGCCGCCCCTGCGCCGAATCCCGCCGCAGGGGCGGCCAGCAGCCGATCGCCCTGCCAGAGGCCCGGCGCCACCGCGATGACCTCGCGCGGCAGGCCGGTGGCCCGCCAGTCGCATTGCCGCAGCCCCGCCTCGCCCAGCGCCCGCACCTCGCCCGCCCCGGTGACGCGCCAGCGCCCGTCCCAGAGGCCGCCCTCGATCCCGCGCAGCGCCCGCGCCTCGCGCGCGATCCAGCCCTTGCGATGGCGGCAGCCCGCCAGCGTCGCGTCGCGCCCCTCGTGCATCGCCGCCAGGAAGCGCGCCAGGTCGGCCGCGCGCGGCGGATAGTCCGCGCCCGAAAGCCAGCATAGCGCCGCCTGCAGCAGTTGCCGCCTGATCTCCTCCGGCTCCTCGCGGAAGCCCGGCGCGACCTGCAACGCCCCCGCCGCCTCGCGCAGGTGCCGGCCGGCGGCGCGGACCTGCTGCGCCAGCGCGGCCTGCGCCCGGGCGAGGTTCCCCGCCACCGTGGCCAGCCCCTCGGCCGTGATCCCCAGGGGCGCCAGCGCCGCCAGCGCCCGCCGCGCCCGCACCCGCTGATAGCGCGCATCCTCGTTGCTCGGATCGTCGAGCCAGGGAATTCCCCGTCCCCGCAGCCAGTCGCGCAGCTCCTCGCGCCCGGCGGCAAGCAGGGGCCGCCGGAAGCGCAGCCCGTCCAGCGCGAACCCCGGCCGCATCCCCGACAACCCCGGCAGCCCGGCCGCGCGCGCGAGGCCCATCAGCAGCGTCTCGGCCTGGTCGTCCCGCGTATGGCCCAGGGCGACGCAGCCGATCCCCCGCGCCCGCGCCCAGTCCGCGATCAGCGCCATCCGCGCCCGCCGCGCCGCATCCATCACGTTGCCGGCAAGCGCGCCATGGTCCCAGACCCGGACCTCGTGCCGCAGGCCCAGGGCGGCGCAGGCCGCCGCCACCGCCGCGGCCTCGGCGGCGCTTTCGGCGCGCAGGCGGTGGTCCACCGTCACCGCCTCGACCCGCAGCCCGGCGGCAAGGCACAGATGCAGAAGGGCGGTGGAATCCCCACCGCCCGACAAGGCCACCCCGATCACTTCGCCCGCCGGCAGGCCGTCACGCAGCAGCCCGACCAGCCGGTCGCCGTCTACTGGCACTGAAAGCCCTGCATCGCCACCGTCGCCTGGGTCGCCGCCATGCTGCCGGGAAAGCGCAGGCCGACCTCGCCCAGGGTCACGCAGGCCTCGGGGACCTGGCCCAGCTTGCCCAGCCCCTCGCCCAGCTTCAGCAGCGCATCGGCCGCGAATACCCCCTCGGGCGCGGCCGAGAACGCGTCCAGATAGGCCCGCGCCGCGCCCGCGGTATCGCCAAGGACGGTCAGCGCCTCGCCGCGCAGGTAATGCGCCTCCTGGGTCAGCGGCCCGCCAGGATAGGATTGGGTAAAGGTCGCAAGGAGGTCTGCGGCGGTGCGAAAGTCACCCGTACCGAGCACCTCCTTGGCCCGGTCGAAGTCCTGCTGCTCGCTTGCCGCCAGTTCCGCCCCGCCCGTCGCCGGGGCCGTCGCCGGGGCCGTCGCCCCCCCCGTCGCCACCGGATCGGCCGCGGGCGCGGGCACCGCCGTCGCCGCCTCGCCGCCCAGCGTGGGCGTCGAACCCAGCGTGGCCGGATCGCAGCCCTCGGTCACTTCGCACAGCCGGTATTCGATGTCGCCGATCCGGTTGGTCCCGTCCGAGACCACCCGGTTCAGCTTCAGCTCGACCTCCTCGGTCCGCGCGGTCAGGCGGGCCAGCGTGGCCTCGATCGTGTCCATCCGGGTCAGCGCATCGCCCCCCGCCGCCCCGCTGGTGGCCGCGCCGGAGGAGACAAGCTCGGCCTTCAGCGCGTTGAACTCGGCCGCCAGCGCCGAAAGCTCGGCGCGGATGTCGGCCAGGGTCTGCGTGCGGTCCTGGGCATGACCCAGGACCGGCAGCAGCGTCAGGATCAGGGCAAGGCCAAGCCGCATGGCTTACATGCCCACGCCGGCCGAGAGCACCGTCACCGCCCGGCGGTTCTTGGAATAGCAGTCCTCGGTCGAGCAGACCTCGATCGGGCGCTCCTTGCCGTAGGAGATCGTGCGCAGCCGGTTCGCCGGAACGCCCTGGCTGATCAGGAAGTTCTGCACCGCCGCCGCGCGGCGCGCGCCAAGCGCAAGGTTGTATTCCCGCGTGCCCTTCTCGTCGGCATGGCCTTCGATGATCGCGGCATAGCCGGTGTTGGTGTTCAGCCACTGCGCCTGGCCGGACAGGATCGTGCGCGCCTCGGGCGAGAGGGTGGACTGGTCGTTCGCGAACAGCACCCGGTCGCCGACGCGCTGGTTGAAATAGGCGATCGAGGTCGGGTTGTTCGGATCGCCAAGGCCCGTGGTGTCGATCCCGCCCATGCCGCCGGCGCCTCCGGCACCGCCCGCGCCGCCGGGGCCGCCCGCGCCGTAGCGGTCGGGATTGTTGCAGGCCGCAAGGCCAAGGACGGCGATCAGAAGCAGGGACTTCGCAGCAAGGCTCATCGGGGGGATCCTTCTTGTTGGCTCGATTGCGGGCACAGTATCAGCTTTGCGCCGCCAGGGGAATCCGGCGGCGCGTCACGTTTCACGGCAAAAGCGGCGACCAGGCCGGGTCGCTCGCCGGGCCGTCGGTCGGGATCTGCTTGAGGTTCCGCCCGGTGATGTCGACCGACCACAGGCTCGCCTGACCGCCGCCGCCCGAGGTCTCGCGGGTGAACATCAGCACGCGGCCGTTCGGCGCCCAGGTCGGGCCCTCGTCCAGGAAGCTGGCGGTCAGGAGCCGTTCTTCCGATCCGTCGGTGCGCATCACGCCGATGTGGAAGCGGCCCTCGTTCTGCTTGGTGAAGGCGATGTAGTCGCCGCGCGGGCTCCAGACCGGGGTGCCATAGCGCCCCGCCCCGCCCGAGATCCGCGTGCCCTCGCCGCCGCCCGCCGGCATGACATAGATCTGCGGCACGCCGGAACGGTCGCTCTCGAACACGATCTGGCTGCCATCGGGGCTGAACGAGGGCGCGGTCTCGATCGAGGGCGCATTGGTCAGTTGCGTCAACTGCCCCGAGCCGACCGACAGCGCATAGATGTCGGTATTGCCGCCGCGCTCCAGGCTGAAGACCACGGTGCCGCCATCGGGGCTGAAGCGCGGCGCAAAGGTCATCGTGCCCGGCTGCTCGGCCAGGGTCTGCCGGCCGAGGCTGGCCACGTCCATCAGCGTGATCCGGGGAAAGCCGGTCTCGTAGCTGGTGTAGAGGATCCGGTCGCCCTGCGGCGAGAAGCGCGGCGCCAGCACGATCGAGGAGGAATCGGTCAGGAAGGCCACGTTGGCCCCGTCGTAATCCATCACCGCCAGCCGCTTCAGCCGCTGGTTCTTCGGCCCGCTCTCGCTGACGAAGACCACGCGGCTGTCGAAATAGCCGCCCTCGCCGGTGATCTTGGAATAGACCACGTCCGCGACCTTATGCGCCATCCGCCGCCAGCCCTGGGTCGTGCCGGCGAACTGCAGCGCGGCGCCCTCCATCGTGGTGCCGTTGAACACGTCATAGGCGCGGAACTTCACCGTGATCCGGTCGCCGCTGACGGTGACCGCGCCGGTGACCAGCACCTGGGCGTTGATCGCCTTCCAGTCCTCGAAGGCCACCGGGGCGTCGAAGCCCGTCACCCGGCTGATATAGGCCTCCTCGCCGATGTTGCGGAAGAAGCCGGTCCCCTCCAGGTCCGAGATCACCACCCGGCCGATCTCGCGCGCATAGTCGCCCGCGCCGCCCTCGTCGATGAAGGTCGGCACCGCGATCGGCATCGGCTCGATCACGCCGGGGCCGATCACGATGCGGGGCGGCGCGTTCTGCGCCAGCACCGCCGAGCCCCCGGCAAGGCCGAGCGTCAGCGCCAGAAGTGCGGCGATTGCTTGTCTCATGGGTCTGATCATCGGCCTCATGCTCCGTTCGTTGCTGTCCTTGCCCGCCTGCCCTGCGGGAGAAAGGGGAATTCGCGGCTTTGGTTCCCCGGTCATCTTGCCCGCATCCCATTGGCATCGAAGACCAGGTCAAGCACGCGCCAGGTGTCGTATTTGTCCGCCGGCAGCGGAAGTCCGCCGTCGGCATGGGCCCGGTTCACCGCCCGGCGCGCGGTTTCGTAAAGCTTGTCGATCCCGGTCTGGCTTGGCCCGGTCGATTCCAGCAGTTCGAAGTTCGTCGGCTTGCCGTCCGGCGCGAAACTCACCCGCAGCACGATGGTCGAACTCAGCGCCTCGGTCGAGGCCGCGCCGAGGTTCCACTTCCGCGAGATCGCGCTGGAGATGTTGCCCATCTCGCCCCCGGTCAGGGGCGGGCCCTGCGGCAGGTCCTGCCCGCCCGAGGCGGCAGGCTCCTCCACCGGCTCGGCCGCCGCCTCGCCCAGCAGCGCGTCGATCGCATCCTCGGTCGCGGCATCGTCCACCGGCTGGGCCTCCGGCTCGGCCGGGGTCTCCTGCACCGGCTCGGCGGCGGCGATCTCCGGCTCGGGCTCCTGCTCCGGCTCGGGCTGCGGCGCCGGGCGCGCGGGCTTGGCCCTCGGCCGCAGCGAGGTGGTCATCCCGGTCTCGGCCTGCTGGTCCTCGTTCGCCTCGGTCCGGGTGATGTCGCCGGTATCCTCGGGGACGGTCGCCTCGGTCGGCTCCTGCTGGATGATCTCCTCCGCCGCCGGCTCCTCGCTCACCGCCGGCTCCGGCGTGTCCGAGGTCTCGGCCTCGGTCTCCGGCTGCACCGGATCGGGGGCGACGATCGCCTCGGCTTCGGCCTCGGGCTGGATCTCGGTCGATTCCGACGGCAGAAGCTGCTCGGTCTCCGCCTGCACCGCATCGCTGGGCGCGGGCACAGGCTCGGGTTCGGGCACCGGCTCAGGTTCGGGCTGGGGTTCCGGCTCCGGCTCAGGTTCGGGCTGGGGTTCCGGCTCAGGCTCAGGCTCCGGCACCACTACCTCCTCCGGCCGCGCTTGCGGGCGGACCGGCGCGGGCTCCTCGGCGGGCGTCTCGGTCGCCGCCGCCTGCATCGCGTCGAACTCGGCGCTGGTCACGAAATCGACCGAGGTCAGCACGATCTCCTGCGGCGGCGCGGGCGAGAACAGCCAGTCGCCGAGCAGCACCCAGAGGATCACCCCCGCGTGCCCGATCGCCGAGACCACCGTCCCCGTCTGGAACCGCCGCTCCATCCGCCTCAGCCGCCCGACCCGCCGTCGGCCGCCCCGAAGGCAGGCCCCTCGGCATCGGTGACCAGCCCGATCTCGTTGAACCCGCCCGCGTTCAGCGCCCCCATCACCTGGGCCACCCGCTCATAGGGCACCGCGCCATCGGCGCGCAGGAACACCTTCTTCGAGGTCCGCTCGGCCGCGATCGCCTTCAGCTTGGGGATCATCTCGCCATCCGCCACCTCGGTGGTCTGGATCGTGATCCCGCCGGTTGCGGTGACCGTCACCGTCAGCGGCTCCTCCTGCTCGGTCGGCAGCGCCGCGGCCGCCGTCTTCGGCAGTTCCACGGGAACGCCCACCGTCAGCATCGGCGCCGCCACCATGAAGATGATCAAAAGCACCAGCATCACGTCGACCATCGGCGTGATGTTGATCTCGTGCATCGAGGCGGAACGCCCCCCGCGCCGGCGACGCCGCCCGCCGCCCGCCGATCCCGAAACCCCCATGCCCATGGCTTACGAGTCCAGCTGGCGCGACAGGATCGTCGCGAATTCGTCGGCAAAGGCCTCATAGCCGCCGACCACCCGGTCGATGTCGGCCGACAGCTTGTTGTAGAAGACCGCCGCCGGGATCGCCGCGACCAGGCCGACGCCGGTCGCCAGAAGCGCCTCGGCGATGCCGGGTGCCACGACGGCCAGGCTGGTGTTCTGGCTGATCGCGATCTGCTCGAAACTGTGCTTGATCCCCCAGACCGTGCCGAACAGCCCGATGAAGGTCGCGGTCGAGCCGGTGGTGGCCAGGAAGCTGAGGCCGCGGTTCATGAACTCGCTCTCGCGCGCGATGGCCACGTTCATCGCCCGGTCGATCCGGCTCTGCGCCCCCGCGATCAGCCCGCCGTCCTGCTTGTGGCTGCGCCGCCATTCCAGCATCCCGGCCGAGAAGATCTTTTCCGACTGGCCCTGCGGCTCGGATCCGATCTTCTCGAAAAGCTCGTCCAGCGGCTCGCCCGACCAGAAGGCCCGGTCGAAGATCGAGGCCTCGCCCTGCGCCTTGCGCAGCATGATGTGCTTCTGGATGATGATCGCCCAGGACCAGAACGACATGATCATCAGCATGATCATGACGATCTTCACCGTGAAGGTCGCTCGCAAGAAAAGGGCGACCATGGAGAAATCAATCTCCTGCGCCATCGCAAGGGTGTCCGTGTCCATACGCCTGCTCTTGTGTGTCGGGCCGTTGATCGGCTCCGTTACCGTGGATTCTATCAAGATTGCAGGGGGAATGCCAACACAACTCTGTCAGCGGCAGGCATCCGCCATCCGCCCCTCCTCGTTCGACTTCGTCTCCTCCTCGGCCGATCCCCCCCGCGAGGAGTGACGAAGTCATCGACGAGCGGCCGGGACGGTGCTCAATGCAGCGGCCCCGCCAGCCTCGCGCGCAGCTCCGGCGGCAGCCGCGCCGCATGGCCGGCCTCGGTCAGGCAGACCAGCGTCACGATCGCGGCGAACAGCCTCTCGCCCCCGCGCAGCACCAGCTGCTCCAGCACGATCCGCGCCCCGCCCAGGCCCTGCAGCCTGGTCTCCACCACCAGGTCATCGCCGAACCTCGCCGGGCGCAGGAAATCCGCCTCCACCCGCCGCACGGCAAAGACGATCCCCTGCGCGTCCCGCAAAGCCATCTGGTCCACCCCCAGCGAGGTCACCCATTCCGTCCGCGCCCGTTCGATGAACTTCAGGTAGTTCGCATAATAGACGATCCCGGCAAGATCGGTGTCCTCATAATAGACGCGGGTGCGGAACTGATGCGCGGTCATGCGGCCTCCAAATCTTGCGCGACCCTAGGCGGTTTCCGGTCGCCGGAAAACCCCGGGGCAGCAAGCGCCGTCTCCGGGACGGGGACCAGGACGCCAGACCTTGACAAATCCTGAACGCCCGCGCGCAACCCCTTGAAATCGCTCAGCCAAAAATCCTGTCCACCGTGGACAGATCACCCCACCCGCGCCGCCAGCCGCAGCGCGTGGGAGGGATCGCGCGCCACCGCCGGCATCACCGGATCATACCCCGCCCGGATCACCGCCCCGATCTCCGGCCGCAGGATCACCCGCTCCCCCACCCGGGCCAGCGGCGAGGTCCCGTCGAAGGCTTGGCTGGACCACAAGAGGATCACCTGCACCGCCTGGGCCAGCGCCAGCGTCTCCGCCTCCATCGCCGCCAGCGCCGCATCCATCCGCAGGAAGACGAAGGCCGCCTTGATCGCCCCGTCCGGCTCGAAGCGGAAGATCCGGTACTGGTTCGCCCCCGCCGCCTGCAGCCGCGCCACCAGCGCCGGCAGTTCCGGCACCAGCCGACCGAGGTCCTTCACCTCCAGGAGTTCCGCCCAGTCCCGGAAGCAGAACAGCATCAGGTTCGCCCCGAGTTCCGGGTCCGTCTCGGCCATCCGGTGCCCCGCCAGCGCCACCACGGCCTCGAAAGCGCCCTTGAACACGGCAAGCGAGGCATCATCGACCCCGAACACCACCGGCACGATCGGCCGCCCCCAGCGGGCAAAGAGGTAACTCCCGTCGCCCCGCGTGAACAAAGCCTCGATCTCGCCCGGTCCCATGCCCGCCTCCGTCCGAATGGGCGCCCGCTACCATGCCGCGCCCCCCGCCGACAACCTTTCATACTGGCGGAAATATCCTGGGGGTTTGGGGGTAAAACCCCCCACGCCGAGGAGGAGGCGAAGCCCGACGACGAGACAGGAGACTTGCGCGGAACGCGCTCCGCTCACTTGCCCCCGAACAGATCCGCCTGCCCCGCCGGTTTCGGCGCCTCCAGCCCCAGATGCCGCCAGGCCTTGGCCCCCAGCATCCGGCCCCGCGGTGTCCGCAGGATCAGGCCCTGCTGCAAGAGGTAAGGCTCGATCACCTCCTCGATCGCATCGCGCGGCTCGGACAGGGCCGCCGCGATCGTCTCCACCCCGACCGGCCCGCCGCCGTAGTTCTCGGCCAGCAGCGTCAGATAGCGCCGGTCGGCCCCGTCCAGCCCCAGATGATCCACCCCCAGCCGCGTCAGCGCCCGGTCCGCCAGCTCGCGGCTGATCCGCCCCCCCGCCTCGACCAGCGCGAAATCCGCCACCCGGCGCAACAGCCGCCCGGCGATCCGCGGCGTCCCCCGCGCCCGGCGCGCGATCTCGCGGCAGCCCTCCGGCTCGGCCTGCAACCCCATCAGCCGCGCGCCCCGGGCGACGATCTCGTAAAGCTCGGCCTCGGAATAGAACTCCAGCCGGGTCGGGATGCCGAACCGATCCCGCAGCGGCGTCGTGAGCAACCCCAGCCGCGTCGTCGCGCCCACCAGGGTGAAGGGCTGCAGGTCGATCCGCACCGTCCGCGCCGCCGGCCCCTCGCCGATCACCAGGTCCAGCGCGAAATCCTCCAGCGCCGGATACAACACCTCCTCCACCACCGGGCTCAGGCGGTGGATCTCGTCGATGAACAGCACGTCCCGCGGCTCCAGATTGGTCAGGATCGCCGCGAGGTCGCCCGGCTTGGCCAGCACCGGGCCGGAGGTCATCCGGAACCCCACCCCCAGCTCCCGCGCCATGATCTGCGCCAGCGTCGTCTTGCCCAGTCCCGGGGGCCCGTGGAACAGCGTGTGATCCATCGCCTCGCCCCGCATCCGGGCGCTTTCGATGAACACCGCAAGGTTCGCCCGCGCCTCGGCCTGGCCGATGAACTCGCCCAGCATCTGCGGGCGCAGCGCGCGGTCCGTATCCTCGGGCAGCTTCTCGGGGCGCAGGGCGGGGTTCGGCTCGGTCATTTCGGCGCCAGCAGTTTCAGCGCCGCCCGGATCAGCGTGGCCGTATCCGCATCTGGCTCATTCCCGGAAACCGCCGCCACCGCCTGCGCGGCATCCCCTTGCCCATAGCCAAGGTTCACCAGCGCCGACAAGGCGTCGGCCGAGGCCGAGGCCCGCCGCGCCGCGCCCTCGTCCGCCTTCGCGGGCTTTCGCGCGGGCGGCGGCGCGGCCGCCTCGATTACCACATCCTCGGCCCCGGCCTTGGCCGACAGGCCCGCCCCCGCCGCCATGACGCCCGGCGCCTTGGCCTTCAGCTCCAGGATCACCCGTTGCGCCAGCTTCGGCCCGACGCCCGGCGCCGCCTGCACCGCCCGCGCGTCGCCCAGCGTGATCGCCCGGCCCACGCCCTCGGCCCCGAGCGTCCCCAGGATCGCCATCGCGGCCTTGGCGCCCACACCCTGCACCGTCACCAGAAGCTTGTGCCACTCCTTCTCCAGCATGGTCGGGAAGCCGAATAGCTGCAGCAGGTCCTCGCGCACCAGAAGCTCGGTATAAAGGCTGACCGCCTCGCCGACCGAGGGCATCCCGGCCAGCGTCCGCTCGCTGACATGGACGACATAGCCCACGCCGCGCACGTCGATCAGCACATGGTCCGGCCCGCGCCAGTCCAGCCGCCCCGAGATCCGTCCGATCACGAAAAGCCCCTCATTCCGCCGCCCTCAGCGCGGCCTGCAACCGGCCCGCGCTTTGCACATGATGCGCGTGGCAGATCGCCACCGCCAGCGCATCCGCCGCGTCCGGTCCGGCGACCTTCACGCCGGGGAACTGCAGCTTCACCATATGGTCCACCTGCACCTTCGCCGCGTGCCCCACGCCCACCACCGTCTTCTTCACCGCATTCGGCGCATATTCCCCGACGCTCAGGCCGAACTGCGCCGGCACCAGAAGCGCGATTCCCCGCGCCTGGCCCAGCTTGAGCGTCGCCACCGCATCCTTGTTGACGAAAGTATGCTCCACCGCCGCCGATTCGGGCCGCCAGGCGCGCAGGACCTCGGTCAGCTGGAGATGCAGCGACAGGAGCCGCACCGCGAGATCCCCCTCGCCGCCATCGGAATGGCAGATGCCGTTGGCGACATGGGTCAGGCGCGAGCCCGCGACGTCGATCACCCCCCAGCCCAGGTTCCGCAGCCCCGGATCGATGCCGATGACCCGCATCTTGCCCCCGTCCTTTCCTTTGCCACAAGGGCTAGCACGAAAAGGGAACATCCGCCAATGGCTTTTCCGGTTGCCGGACAGGAGGGCCGCGTCATTTTGCACTTGCAGAATACGACGCAACGACGCATGAATTCGACAACAGCGCAAAAACGCCCTGAAATAGATGAAAAAATCGTGACGCCAGCCATGCAGCGGCTGCATTGCGGCCTTGTCCGGGCGTCAGTTGCTTTGCACCCGCAGCAAGACTAGATCGTCAAGGGCAAGGGAATAGGCCCTTGCGATGTGAAGTATGAACAGGATGAACGCCATGGCCGCTGTCGAGACGACCCGCCCGGCGCCCTACGGCGCCATCACCACCTTCCGCGCGATCAACGCGGTGACGAATGTCTTCGGGGCTCTTGCCGCATGGAACGATGCGCGCGTGACCCGCAATTCGCTGAACAAGCTTTCCGACCGCGAGCTGGACGATATCGGTCTGTGCCGCGGCGACATCGAGTTCATCGGTCGCTGAGCGACGGGTGAGGCGCATAGCCGGAATGTGAAAGGCCGCACCCTGGTGCGGCCTTTCTGCTTTTCCATCGGGCCTCAGCGCGGCAGCAGCGCCCGCAGCTGGCTTGAGACCCAGAGCGTCCCCGGATCGGCATGCATCAGCCAGGCCCCGACCGGATCGAAACCGCTTCCCGCCGCAAGCGAGCTGACCCGGCTTTCATAGGTCTGCGGCCCGACATAGTAATGGATCACGCCCTTCAGCCCGATCCCCACCGCCAGGGCCAGCACCAGGGGCTTCGCCAGCCGCAACAGACGCGAGCCGTGCCGGGTCGAGGCCTTGCGGCCCAGGGTTCCGGCGGCCTCGAAGCCATAGCCCTTGGCATGGGCCTTCTCGATCCGCGAGACGCGGCTGTAGAAATCATTAAGGTTGGGATCTACCCACATGGTCTGCTCCCCGAAACTCGGACAAGGCAATGTTGCTGCGGTTTTATGGCCAAAATGCGGCATGTTGCCTTGGGTGCACCCAACGCGCCCTTCCGTCAAGGATTGTCCACGACTTCAGGGTTTTCGCAGAACAAGCACCGACCATTCGCCAAGATCGTCGCGACTTTGCAGACAAAGTCCGGCGGTCTCGTAAGCCGCCTTCACCGAATCTGCTTGCACAGCGAGCAAACCGGACAGGATGGCTCTACCTCCGGCTGCAAGCTGAGTCGCGATTCCCGGCGCCAGTTCGATCAGCGGACCCTTCAGGATATTGGCGAAGATCAGGTCGTAGGGCCCGGCTGCCACGATCCGCGCGTGATCCAGCCCGGCCGCCTCCAGGCATTCGACCCGGCCTTCAAGCCCGTTGATCGCGACATTGGCCTCGGCCACGTCCACCGCGACCCGGTCGATGTCGCTGGCGATGACCAGCGCCCCGGGCAGGGTCGCCGCCGCCGCCATGGCCAGGACCGCCGTGCCGCAGCCGATGTCGGCCACCTTCGCCGGCCGCCAGCCTTCGGTCAGCAGCCGGTCGAAGGCCAGCAGGCAGCCCAGCGTCGTGCCGTGGTGGCCGGTGCCGAAGGCGACCGTCGCCTCGATCTGCAAGGCCACGCGCCCCTGAGGCACCTTGTCCGCGTCATGGCTGCCGTAGACGAAGAACCGCCCCGCCTCGACCGGGGCAAGCTCGCGCCGGACCTTGGCGACCCAGTCGATCTCGGGCAGTTCCGAAAGCGCGAAGGGCCGCGCGCCGAAGGCGGTGGCCAGGACCTCCAGCATCACCCCGTCCGGCGGTTCCAGGAAATAGCCGCCGACCTCCCACAGGCCCGAGCCGTCCTCGATCTCGAAGACGCCGACCCCGGTGGGTTCCGGGTCCATCCGCTCCATGGCGGCGGCAAGGGATTGCGCGGCCTCCTCGCCGGGCAGGGTGGTCAGGGCGGAATAGGTGGGCATGGCGGCACTCCTTTGCCTCCGGCCTTACGCGGAAGGCCGCGCCCCGACAAGTTTCGCCCGGAGGAGACGGCCCAAAATTTTTCGACGAAAAATTTTGGGCCCCGGATCTCAGGCCCCCGCCCGGACGCCGGTCCCGATCGGGCAAGTCACGCCCGTGCCGCCGATGCCGCAATAGCCGTCCGGGTTCTTCGCCAGATACTGCTGGTGATAATCCTCGGCGAAATAGAACACCGGCGCGGGCAGGATCTCGGTGGTGATCTGCCCCTTCCCCGCCGCCGTCAGCGCCTGCTGGTAGACCGCCTTCGAGGCCGTCGCGGCCTCCATCTGCTCCGGGGTATAAGTGTAGATCCCCGAGCGATAGGTCGAGCCGACGTCATTGCCCTGCCGCATCCCCTGCGTCGGATCGTGGTTTTCCCAGAACAGCCGCAAAAGCGCCTCGTAGCTGACCACCGAGGGGTCGTAGATCACCCGCACGACCTCGTTGTGCCCGGTCGCCTGCGTGCAGGTCTCCTTGTAGGTCGGGTTCGGCGTGAAGCCCCCGGCATAGCCGACCATGGTCAGCCAGACCCCCGGCATCTGCCAGAACTTCCGCTCCACGCCCCAGAAGCAGCCCATCCCGAACATCGCCTCCTCCATCCCCGGAGGCACCGGGGATTTCAGCGGCAGACCGCTCAGGAAATGCGTCTCGGCTGTCGGCAGGGGCTCGGCCCGCCCCGGCAGGGCGTTCTCGGGCGTGACCATTTCCATCTTCGCGCGGTTGAACAGCATCTGCGACCTCCGTTTTCCCGAATATAGGGCAACCCGCCCGCCGCGCCAGCCTACTCGGCCGGTTGCGGCAGGGCGCGCGAGAACAGCGTCTCGTTCCCCGGCGCGGGATGGCGCGGGATCAGGCAGATCAGCCCGAAGGCGACCAGCGCCATTCCCGCGCCCAGGACGAACACATGGTCGGGCGACCGCGCCCACAGGTAGCCCAGCGCCGCCGGCAGGAAGACCGCCGCGATATGGTTGATGGTGAAGGCCACCGCCGCGGTGGGCGCGATGTCGCGCGGATCGGCGATCTTCTGGAAATAGGTCCGCAGCGCGAAGGAAAGCGCGAAGAACAGCTGGTCCAGGATGTAAAGCCCGCCCGCGACCACGATGCCCCAGCCGAACCAGTAAAGTCCGCCATAGGCCAGGAACACCAGCGTCAGCCCGACATATTCGAAGCCCATGACATTGCGCTCGCCATACCGGCCCAGCGCCCGGCCCATGGCGGGTGCGATGGCCATGTTGATCAGGTAGTTGACCAGAAGAAGCGCGGTCATCTCGCCGACTTTCATCCCGAAACGCTCTACCATCATGAAGCCCGCGAAGACGACGAAGATCTGCCGCCGCGCCCCGGCCATAAACTGCAGCGCGTAATACAGCCAGTAGCGCCGGCGCAGGACCATGTGCTTGTGCTGCGGATGCGGATTCTCGAACTGCGGATAGGCCAGCGCCGCGACCAGGACGATGGCCAGCGTCAACCCGCCCGAGGCGAGGTAGACCGTGTTGTAGTCCAGCCCCAGCGCCTCCCACAGCGCGACGATGGCGCCATAGGCCGCGAGCGAGGCCCCCGCCCCCACCGCCATGATCCGCCCCAGCAGGATGGGCGCGCGGTCCTTGTCGATCCATTGCAGCTGCAGCGACTGGTTCACCGTCTCGAAATAATGGAACCCGATCGAGGACAGGAGCGTGCAGACCAGGATCCCGGTGAAGGACGGAAACCACGCCGTCACCCCCGAGGCCGCGCCGAGGAGCGCCAGCGCGACCAGCGCCAGCACCTGCTCGCGCATCACCAGCAGGATTAGGATGACGCCGATGGCCAGAAAACCGGGGATCTCGCGCACCGTGTGCAGCCAGCCGATCTCGCGCCCGGTGAAGGCCGCGACCTCGATGACGAAGTTGTTCAGAAGCGCCGACCAGGTGGCGAAGCTCAAGGGCATCGCCGCTGCCATGAGGTAGAGGAGAGCCTCGGGCCGCCGCCACGCGGGCAGATCGTGGACTTCGGCAAGGGACATCGGCGCGCGCAACATGCTCCCCGCTTACTCCCTGCGCGCAGGGCAGGCAAAGCGAAAGCTTGTGTCAGTCACAATCCGGCCCCGCCATCGTAGGGTGGTGGCGCACGCGCCTACTCACATAAAGCTCTGCGGGTCGATATCCACCGCCAGGCGCAAATCCCGCGGCAGCTTGAACTGCGCCAGCCATTCCGCCAGCGCCGCCTGCAACGGCGCCCCCTTCTCCGCCTTCACCAGGAGCCGCACCCTATGCCGCCCCCGCACCCTTGCGATGGGCGCGGGCGCCGGACCCCAGACCTCGGCCCCGATCCGGCGCAGGGGCCCGTCCCGCCGCGCCAGCTCTGCCCCGAAGTCGAACACCTGCGCCACATCCGGCGAGGACAGGATGATTCCCGCCATCCGGCCATAGGGCGGCACGCCTGCCGTCTTCCGTTCCGCCGCCTCCGCCGCCCAGAACGCCTCCTCGTCCCCCCCAAGGATCGCCCGGATCACCGGATGCTCCGGCTGATGGGTCTGAAGCCAGGCCTCGCCCTTCCGCTCCGCCGTCCGCCCCGCGCGGCCCGCGACCTGCCGCATCAGCTGGAAGGTCCGCTCCGCCGCGCGCAGGTCCGATCCCTGCAACCCGAGGTCGGCGTCGATCACCCCGACCAGCGTCAGCAGCGGAAAGTTGTGCCCCTTGGCCACGATCTGCGTGCCGATGATGATGTCGGCCCCCCCGCCCGCGATCCCGGCAATCGCCTCCTTCAAGGCCCGGGCCGACCCGAACAGGTCCGACGACAACACGGCGACGCGGGCAGAAGGAAACCGCGCCGCCACCTCCTCGGCCAGCCGCTCGACGCCCGGCCCCACGGCGGCCATCTTCCCCTCGACCCCGCAGGCGGGACAGGCCAGCGGCACCGGCTTCGTTGCGCCGCACTGGTGGCAGACCAGCCGCTTCTGGAAGCGATGCTCGACCATCCGCGCGTCGCAATGGTCGCAGCCGACCTGATGCCCGCAGGCCCGGCACAGCGTCACCGGCGCGAAGCCCCGCCGGTTCAGGAACAGCAAGGCCTGCTCGCCGCGCCTGACCACCGCATCGACTTTGGCCGCCAGCGTCGGCGAGATCCAGCGGTCCGAAGGCAACCGCTCGCTCCGCATGTCGATCGCCCGCATCTCCGGCAGTTCCGCCGCCCCGAAGCGGGAGCCGAGGTCCAGCCGGCGGTACTTCCCCGCCTCGACATTGGCCCAGCTCTCCAGCGAGGGCGTGGCCGAGGCCAGCACCACCGGGCAGCCGCAGATCGCCGCCCGCAGCACCGCCATGTCGCGGGCGTTATACAACACCCCGTCCTCCTGCTTGTAGGAGGTGTCGTGCTCCTCGTCGACGACGATCAGCCCGAGATCCTGGAACGGCAGGAACAGCGCCGAGCGCGCGCCGACGACCAGCCCGGCCTCGCCCTCGGCCGCCATCTTCCACAACCGGCGGCGTTCGGTCATCGTGACGCCGGAATGCCACTCCGCCGGCCTTGCCCCGAACCGGGCCTCCACCCGGGTCAGGAACTCGGAGGTCAGCGCGATCTCGGGCAAGAGGACCAGCGCCTGTCGGTGCGCCCGCAGGCATTCCGCCACCGCCTCCAGATAGACCTCGGTCTTGCCCGACCCCGTCACCCCTTTCAGCAGCGTCGCCGAATAGCCCCCCAGCGCCACCGCCGCGACCAGGGCATCCCCCGCCGCAACCTGATCCCCCGCCAGCCGCATCCCCATGTCCGCCTTCAGCCGCGGATAGGGCGTGTCGCGCGGCGCGTCCTCTTCGGCCACCACGCCCAGCTTCACCAGCCCCTTGACCACCGAGGCGCCGCAGCCCGCCGCCTCGGCCAATTCGCCCAAAGTGACCGGAGCGCCGCCGAACGCGCGCAAGGCCTCGATCACCCGGTGCCGGGCGTCGGTCAGCTGGTTCGGCACCGGCCCCGCCAGCCGGTAGACCCGCCGCGTCGAGGGCGGCGCCCCCAGACCCGGCGCCCGTGTCGCCAGCCGCAGCATCGCCGGCAGCGGCGTCAGCGTGTAATCCGCCGCCTTCGCCAGAAACGCCCGCAACTCCGCCCGCATCGGCCTTGCGTCCAGAACCCGGGTGACGGGCCGAATTCTCGCGGGATCGAACCTCCCCTCGCCCGGTCCCCAGACCACGCCCAGCACCCGGCGCGGGCCCAGCGGCACCTCGACGAAATCGCCGTCGCCGCAGCCGCCCTCCGGCGCGCGGTAGTCCAGCACCCGGCCCAGCGGCTCGGTCGTCAGCACCCCCACGAGGTCGCCCGCCTGATAGGTCCGATCCGCCAAGCTGCAACCTTTCGCTCACCAGCCGATTGCGTTAAACCGCGCCCCGAGAGCATTCAACCCCCGCGCGGCACCCCCCGCAACCGCCGAAGGAGCGACCCCCATGAAATTCTTCATCGACACCGCCGACGTCGAGGCCATCCGCGACCTGCACGCGCTGGGCATGGTGGACGGCGTCACCACCAACCCCTCGCTGATCCTGAAATCCGGCCGCGACATCCTGGAAGTGACCAGGGAAATCTGCTCCTTCGTCGAGGGCCCGGTCTCGGCCGAGGTCGTGGCGATGAAAGCCGACGACATGATCGCCGAGGGCCGGAAACTCGCCGCCATCGCCCAGAACATCGCGGTCAAGGTGCCGCTGACCTGGGACGGGCTCAAGGCCTGCAAGGTGCTGTCGGGCGAGGGCTTCATGGTCAACGTGACGCTCTGCTTCAGCGCCAACCAGGCGCTGATCGCGGCCAAGGCGGGCGCGACCTTCATCTCGCCCTTCATCGGCCGGCTGGACGACATCCACCTCGACGGCATCGACCTGATCGGCGACATCCGCACGATCTACGACAATTACGGCTTCGACACCCAGATCCTCGCCGCCTCGATCCGCAACCCGAACCATGTCAAGGATTGCGCGCTGATCGGGGCCGACGTGGTGACCGCGCCCCCGGCCGTGATCAAGGCGCTGGCCAGCCATGTCCTGACCGACAAGGGGCTGGAGCAGTTCAACGCCGACTGGGCCAAGACCGGCCAGAAGATCCTCTGACCCCGGCGGCGCGCGACGCCGTCGCAGGCCGGGCTTCGGCCCGGCTTGCCGGCGGGCCGGCCGCTTGGCCCCCGGATCACCCTGCGGGGCGGCGGCAAAGCGGATTGTTGCATCCCTGCCGATCCCGGCCGCCCTTGCGCCAGAAACCAGTCGCCAGAAGGATCAGCTTCCGCCTATAATGCGCGGGATTTCCTGTCCAAACCGGCTGGCTGACCCATGATCGAACCCGACCTGCGCGACCTGATCCTGGCCGAACCCGAACGGCTTCTGGAAGACCGCGACGTGATGAACGCCCTTGTCGCCGCCAACGAGCGCGCGATGGGCGCCAATATCGTCGACCTGCGCGGCATCGCCATGCGCCGGCTGGAAACCCGGCTCGACCGGCTGGAGGATACCCACCGCTCGGTCATCGCGGCCGCCTACGAGAACCTCGCCGGCACCAACCAGATCCACCGCGCCGTCCTGCACCTGCTGGAGCCCGCCAGCTTCGAGGGATTCATCGCCGCCCTGAAGGGCGAGGTCGCCCAGACCCTGCGCGTCGATGCCGTCCGGCTGGTGCTGGAAACCGCACAGGAGGATGGCCGCTCGGACCCCGCGCTGCGGAAACAGGGCGAGGTGATGCAGGTCGGCCCGCGCGGCCATGTCGGCCAGTATCTCTCGAACGGCCGCAGCGGCACCGCCCGGCCCGTCGTCCTGCGCGCCACCACCGCGCTTGCCGCCACCGTCTTCGGGCCGCAATCCGCCGAACTGCGCTCCGAGGCGCTGATGCAGCTCGACCTCGGCAAGGGACGGCTGCCCGGACTGCTGGCCTTCGGCTCGGAGGACCCGCACATGTTCCGCCCGACGCATGGCACCGACCTGCTGACCTTCTTCGCCGGGGTGTTCGAGCGGCAGATGCAGCGGTGGCTGGCCTGATCCCCTTCCTGGCCCCGGCGCTGGGGCAGGCGCTGGCGGACTGGCTGGCGCAACTGGCCGCGCTGGAGGGCGCCGCCCCCAACACCATCGCCGCCTATCGCCGCGACGTCGCGCGCTATCTCGCCTTTCTCGCGCAGCACCAGGGCGGGGCCGGAGGGCTGGCCCGCGTCGCCGCCACCACCCAGGCCGACCTGCGCGCCTGGATGGCCGAGGAACGCGCGCGCGGCCTTTCCTCGCGCTCGCTGGCCCGGGCGCTCTCGGCGGTCAAGACCTTCACCGCCTGGGCCGCCGACCGCAGCGAGGCCGAGCCGACCACCGTCCTCTCGGCCCGCTCGCCGCGCTACCGCCGCACCCTGCCCCGCCCGCTGTCCGAGGACGGTGCGAGCGCCATGCTGGGCGAGATCGGCCAGGACGCGCGCGAGGACTGGATCATCGCCCGCGACACCGCCATCGCCACCCTCCTCTACGGCCTCGGCCTGCGCATCTCCGAGGCGCTGGCCCTGACCGGCGCCGACCATCCGCTGCCGCAAAGCCTCCGCGTCACCGGCAAGGGCGGTCGGACCCGCATCGTCCCGGTGATCCCCGCCGCGGCCGAGGCCGTCGCCGCCTATGCCGCAGTCTGTCCCTATGACCTCGTCCCGTCCGAGCCCCTGTTCCGCGGCGCGCGCGGCGGCGCGGTCAACCCCCGCCTGATCCAGGCCGCGATGGAGCGCGCCCGCCTGCGCCTCGGCCTGCCCGCCTCGGCCACGCCGCATGCGCTGCGCCACAGCTTCGCCACCCATCTGCTCGCGGCCGGCGGCGACCTGCGCGCGATCCAGGAGCTTTTGGGCCATGCCTCGCTCTCCACCACGCAGGGCTATACCGCCGTCGATGCCGCGCGGCTGATGGAGGTCTATGAAAAAGCCCACCCGAGAGCCTGACTTGACGCCCAACCCCTGTTGCGCACGGAAGCGTTATCCGCCATCAAGAAACCGATGAGCCCACGTCTGAAAGCCCTCTCGGTCCACCTGCTCACCGCCACCGGGGCGGTGCTGTCGATGTTCGCCATGCTGGCGGCCGTCGAGGAGAAGTGGAGCCTGATGTTCCTCTGGCTGGTGGCGGCGCTGATCGTCGACGGGATCGACGGGCCGCTGGCGCGGCGCTACCATGTCAAGACCAACTGGCCGAACTATGACGGGATCCTGATGGACCTGATCATCGACTACCTCACCTATGTCTTCATCCCGGCCTTTGCCCTCTTCAAGTCCGGCCTCCTGCCGGGCTGGACCGGCTGGCTGGCGATCATCGTGATCTGCTACGGCTCGGTGATCTATTTCGTCGACACCCGGATGAAGACCAAGGACAAGAGCTTTGCCGGCTTCCCCGGCTGCTGGAACATGGTGGTCCTGGTGCTTTTCGCCACCCAGCCCAGCCAGACGGTGATCCTGCTGGTGGTGATCCTGCTGACGGTGACGATGTTCACCAATCTCAAGTTCATCCACCCGGTCCGCACGAACCGCTGGCACGAGATCTCGCTGGCGGTGACCGTCGCCTGGATCATCCTGGCCAGCTGGGCCGCCTGGTGGGATTTCCAGGAAGGGCCCGTCGCCAAATGGCTGCTGGTGCTGACCTCGCTCTACCTCGCCCTCGCCGGGATCGCCCAGCAGCTGGTCCCCGAAGGCATCCGCCGGGTCCGCTGATCCCGTCCCGCGCGTCGATGACTTCGTCACTCCTCGCTGCGCCGCGACGAGAAGACGAAGTCGCACGAGGAGCAGCCCTTCGCTGCCGGAAAGATCGCTCCCCAGGACGAGAGGACGAAGTCGCACGAGGAGCCGTCACAGCCGCATCAGCATCACGCCGGCGACGATGGTGACCGCCGCCAGCGCCTTCTCGCCGCTCATCCTCTCGCCGAAGACCAGCCAGCCGATCAGCACCGCGAACAGGATCGAGGTCTCGCGCAGCGCCGCCACCACCGCGATTGGGGCCAGCGTCATCGCCCAGATCGACACCGCATAGGCCCCGTAGCTCGCCGCCGAGGCGAAGGTTCCCATCCGCCAGGCGCGCCAGTTGCGCGGGATCACATCCCATCCCCGCAGCGCCACCATCCCCGCCGAGAAGAAGCAGCCGTCCGCCACGAAGACCCAGGCCACATAGGCCACCGGCGCGCCCGAGACCCGCGCCCCCATCCCGTCGATCAGCGTATAGGTCGCCGTCGCCATGGCCGAGCCCAGCGCAAAGGGCAGCAGCCGGCGGTCCTCGCCCGAGGCGATCACCCCCCGCGCCATCAGCAGGATCCCCCCCGCCAGCACCGCGATCGCCAGATATTCCTGCCCGCTCACCGCATCCGACAGGAAGGCCGCGCCGACCAGCGCCACCACCATCGGCGCCGCGCCGCGCGCAATGGGATAGACCCGGCTCAGGTCGCCCCGGTCATAGGCATAGGTCAGGAAGAACTTGTAGGCGAAATGGGTGCAGCCCGCCGCGATCACCCAGGGCACCGCCGCCGGGTCGATCGGATCGGCGAAGACCAGAACCGCCAGGCCGATCGGAATCTCGACGATCGACAGGATCACCATCCCGCCCACCTTCGAGGTGCCAAGCTTGATCAGCGCATTCCACAACGCATGCAGGAAGGCCGCGCCAAGGACCGCCAGGAAGATGCCAAGGGTCAAGACGCACCCGCAAGAAGACCGTTGCCCCATGGCTAACCGCCGGCCCGGCTCCGCACAAGCGGGCGCATGGCTCCAGAGCCGCCCTTTCGACAGGGCCAGAGCCTAGAGCAGCAGCGCCCCCTCGTGCCGCAGGAGCGCGGCCTTGGTCTCCACGCCGCCCGGCGCGGAAAAGCCGCCGAACCAGGCGGTGCCGGTGACGCGGTGGCAGGGGATCAGGATCGGCAGCGGATTCGCGCCGCAGGCCTGCCCCACCGCCTGCGCGGGCGCAGCCACCGCCCGGGCGATCTGGCCATAGGTCCGCGTCTCGCCCAGGGGGATATCCGCCATCGCCCGGCGCACGGCGGCATCCAGCCCCGCGCCCCAGTCGAAGGGCAGGTCGAAACGGGCGAGGCGGCGGTCGAAATAGGCCTCCAGCTGCCGCCTGGCCTCCTCCAGCAGGGCCGAGCCTTCGCCCGGATCGGCCCGCCAGTCCAGCCGCACCAGAAGGCCCCCCGCCTCGACCAGCGTCACCGGCCCGAACGGCGTCGGGACCACCGCGCGCGCAAGGTGGGCAATATCGCCCACCCTGCCTAGCCCAGCGCGTCGTTGCAGCGTTGGCAGGTGCCCGCGTGCTTGTGGGTGCCCACATCCGGCAGGACCTTCCAGCAGCGTTCGCATTTCGTCCCGGCCGCCGGATGGAAGACCACCGCCACCTCCGGCACCTCGGCCAGGGCAAAGGCACCCTCCGGCGCGGCCTCGGTGGACAGTTTCAGGTCCGAGGTGATGCAAAGTTCCGCGAAATCCACGCTGCCCAGCAGCCCCGCCAGCACCGGCGAGACGAAGACCTCCGGCGCGGCCTCGAGACTCGCCCCGATCACCTTGGCGGTCCGCTGCACCTCCAGCGCCCCCGTCACCACCCGGCGCGCATCGCGCAGGGAGTCCCATTTCGCCGCCAGCGCCTCATCCCGCCATCCGGCCGGTGTTTCCGGGAAATCGACCAGGTGGACCGAGCTTTCCTCGCCCGGGAACCGCTCCAGCCAGACCTCCTCCATGGTGAAGACCAGCACCGGCGCCAGCCAGGTCGTCAGGCGGTGGAACAGCAGGTCCATCACCGTCCGGCAGGCCCGCCGCCGCAGCGAGGACGGCGCATCGCAGTAAAGCGCGTCCTTGCGGATGTCGAAATAGACCGCCGAAAGATCCGTGGTGCAGAAGGTGAACAGCTTCTGGAACACCCCCTGGAAGTCGTAGGCCGCATAACCCGCGCGCACCTCGGCATCCAGTTCCGCCAGCCGGTGCAGCACCCAGCGTTCCAGCTCGGGCATCGCTGCGGGCTCTACCCGCTCCGCCTCGCTGAACCCGGCCAGCGCGCCCAGCATGTAGCGCATGGTATTGCGCAGACGGCGATAGCTGTCGGCGACCCCTTTCAGGATCTCCTTCCCGATCCGCAGGTCGACCGTATAGTCCGACTGCGCCACCCAGAGCCGCAGGATATCGGCGCCATATTCGCCGATCACCTCTTGCGGGGCCGTGGTGTTGCCAAGCGACTTGGACATCTTCATGCCCTTCTCGTCCAGCGTGAAGCCGTGGGTCAGCACGCCCCGGTAAGGTGCCCGCCCCTTGGTGCCGCAGGCCTGCAGCATCGAGGAATGGAACCACCCGCGATGCTGGTCGGTGCCTTCGAGATACAGGTCGGCAATCCCGTCCGGGCTGCCGTCCTCGCGGTCGCGCAGCACGAAGGCATGGGTCGAGCCGGAGTCGAACCAGACGTCCAGCACATCGTAGACCTGTTCATAATCCTGCGGATCCACGATGCCTTGCAGCATCTTTTCCTTGAATCCTTGCACATACCACACATCCGCGCCCTCGGCCTCGAAGGCAGCCCTGATCCGCGCGTTGACCTCCGCGTTCTTCAGCAGGAAGTCCGCTGCATCCGGCCGCGCGCCCTTCTTCACGAAGCAGGTCAGCGGCACGCCCCAGGCGCGCTGGCGCGACAGCACCCAATCGGGGCGCGCCTCGATCATCGAGTTCAGCCGGTTCCGCCCCGTCGCCGGGGTCCACTCGACCAGCTGGTTGATCGAAGTCAGCGCCCGGGAGCGGATCGTGTCGCCATAGGTGCCAAGCCCGTCCTCCAGCTTGCGGTCGATGGCCACGAACCACTGCGGCGTGTTGCGGTAGATCACCGGAGCCTTCGACCGCCAGCTATGCGGATAGGAATGCTTGAGCTTCCCCTTGGCGAAGAGCGCGCCGGCATAGGCCAGCTGCTTGATGACGCTGACGTTCGCCGGGCCTTCCTTGCCCTCGGGCGTGATGATGTGCTGCCCGCCGAACAGTGGCAGGTCGGCCCGGTAGGACCCGTCCGCCTCGACGTTGTAAGTCATCGGCAGGCCGAACTTCACCCCAAGCTGATAGTCGTCATCCCCGTGGGACGGGGCGGTATGGACAAAGCCCGTGCCCGCATCGTCGGTGACATGATCGCCCGGCAGCATCGGAACGTCATAGTCCCATTCGCCATTGCCGCCCTCGACGCCCCGGAAGGGGTGGGCGAGGGTTAGGTTCGCCAAGTCGTCTGCCGACACATCTCCCAGCCGCCTAAACTGGCCCTCGGGCACTTTTGCCGCGGCAAAGGTAGCTGCGGCAAGGTTGTCAGCGAGAATGACCCTTTCGAGCAGACCAAGGTTCAGATTGCCGGACCAGGACTCCATTTCGTAAAGCCCGTAGGTCACGCTTGGTCCGAAGGCGACCGCGCGGTTCTGCGGAATGGTCCAGGGGGTGGTCGTCCAGATGACAACGCTCGCACCCAGCAACCGACTTTGACGACTGAAGGCATACTGAGAGGCTCGCTCATAGCCCATGTCGCCGGGATCGTAAGACGGCACTACCTCAAAGAAGTCAGCGGTTCCGACTCGTACAACTTTGAATGCCACCCACACCTGATGCGAGGTATGATCGTGATACTCCACCTCCGCCTCGGCCAGCGCGGTCTTTTCCACCGGCGACCACATCACCGGCTTCGAGCCCTGATACAGCGACCCGTTCATCAGGAACTTCATGAACTCGTCGGCGATCACCGCCTCGGCGTGGTAGTCCATCGTCAGATAGGGCCGGTCCCACTTCCCCGTGACCCCCAGCCGCTTGAACTCCTCGCGCTGGACGTCGATCCAGCCCTCGGCGAACTTGCGGCATTCCTGGCGGAAGGCGACCGTGTCCACGTCGTCCTTGTTCAGCCCCTTGGCGCGGTACTGCTCCTCGATCTTCCACTCGATCGGCAGGCCGTGGCAGTCCCAGCCCGGCACATAGCGGGCGTCGCGGCCCATCATCTGCTGGCTGCGCACCACCATGTCCTTCAACACCTTGTTCAGCGCATGGCCGATGTGCAGGTGCCCGTTGGCGTAAGGAGGGCCGTCATGCAGCACGAAGGGCGCCCTGCCCGCCGCCGAAGCGCGCAGCCGGTCATAGACCCCGATCCGCTCCCACCGCGCCAGCCAGCCCGGCTCGCGCTGGGGCAGGCCCGCGCGCATCGGGAACTGGGTCTCGGGCAGGAAGACGGTATCGCGGTAATCGGGGACGTCAGAGGGCAGAACGGTATCGGCACACATGCGGATCGGACCTTCAAGTCAGGGGCAGGGTCGGTCCGGCGACCCCGGACCAGCGGCAAGACGACAAACCCGGCGGCTGAAGCTCAGCCCGCCGGGCCGGTAATTCGCGCGGTGCGGGCCCAGGTCTTCATGGCGGCGTTATAGACAAAGCCCCGGCAAGGGTCCAGTGCGGCAACCCTTGGACAATGGCCCGCCGGGCGCTACCCTGAAGGGCGAAAGGAGACCGCATGAAACTCCCCTCGCTCAACGTCCTTGGCCAGCCGCTGGAACCCTGCTCCGCCGATCCGGTCACCGGCTTCTTCCGCGACGGCTGCTGCAATACCGGACCGATGGACCGCGGGCTGCACACCGTCTGCGCCCTGATGACGGCCGAATTCCTGGCGCTGTCGAAATACCTCGGCAACGATCTTTCGACCCCGCGCCCGGAATACGGCTTCAAGGGGCTGAAGCCCGGCGACCAGTGGTGCCTCTGCGCCGCCCGTTTCCTGCAGGCGCATGAGGAGGGCGCCGCCCCGCAGCTGCGCCTTGCCGCCACCCATCAGGCCACGCTGGCCGTCGTCCCGCTGGAGATCCTGCGCGAATACGCCACGGACGCGACCTGATCAGGCCGCGTCGCCGGTCTGGTTCGCCGCCAGACGCACCGCCCCGTCCTCGCGCATCAGGTCGTCGATGAACAGGCTGAGAAGCTGCGGCCGTCCGCTGACCCCGGCCTTGCGGTAGATCGCATTGGTCTGCGCCTTCACCGTCCCCTCGCTGGTCATGCGCAGGCCCGCGATCTCGGCCGTGGACAGGCCCTTGATCGCGAACAGCGCCACGTCCCTTTCCGACGGCGTCAGGCCCCATTCGGCAAAGCGTTCGTGCAAGAGATCCATGAAGGCCCCCGAGGCGCGGCGCAGGCGTTCCTCGGCCTCGTTGCGGTCGCGCACCGCATGGGTCCGGTCGCGCAGCGCCCGGTGCAGCATCAGCCCGCCGACCACGACGCCCAGCACCAGGCCGACCGAGGCGCCGATCTCCATCAACTCGCGCGTCTCCCAGCTGACCGGCGTGGTCTCGACGCCCAGGACCGAGGCGAGGATGTCGGACACGAAGAAGAAGGCGCAGACCGCCTGGATGACGAAGATCGTCAGGAATGGGGCCGTGCGTCTCACCGGGGGCCCCGATCCGGCGCGGCTTCAGTCATGGTCGTCATCGCCGTCATCCCGATCATCGTCGCCATCGTCATCGTCGTCGTCGTCGTCGTCATCATCGTCGTCATCGTCGCTGCCGCCCTTGCCCTTGCCGTTGCCCTTGCCGGGCTTGCGGTCGTCGATGATGGTCACCTCGGCAACGCCGTTCCCGCTGGGCGACCACAGATCGCGCAGGATCTCGCCGTTGTTGGGGTTGACGATGATCTCGCGCCGGCCGTCCCCGCTGACCGCGACGATCCTGACGCGCCCCAGCAGGGTGCGTTCCTCGGTGACCGAGGCGAAGCCCTGCTGTTGCAGCTGACGGACGATGCCCCGGACATAATCCTGCGCCAGGGCGGGGCTTGCGGCCGCCACCCCCGCCGCAAGGACGGTCAGAAAATCCCGGCGTTTCATGTCGATCCCCTCGGGCCCGTCTCGGGCAAGTATGGAACAGGCCGGAGGCCCCGGCAAGACCGGGACCTCCGCTTCGCTCGGGCCAAGGCCTCAGTCCTCGCCGTCCTTGTCGTCGCCGCCGTGGTCGTCGCCGTCGTCATGGTCGTCGTCGTGGTCGTCGTCGCCGCCGTGATCGTCTCCATCGTCGTCGTCGTCCTGATCGTCGTCCGCGTCATCATCGCTGCCGTCATCATCGCCGTCCTCGAAGTCGCGCTCGACTGTCGTGATCTCCGCGCCGGTCTTGCCCAGGTCGTCGCCCTCCGCAACTTCCTGCTCCTGCTTGAGGATGCTGCCGGTCTCGTTGTCATAGACCACTTCGACCTTGGCAGAGCCTTTCACCGCCTCGACCTTGGTCTGCGTCGGGCCGACCTTCACCTCGACATGGTCATAGCCCTGCGCCAGATAGGCCTGGGCCAGGTCGTCGCCGCTGATCGCGGCATGGGCCATGTTCGCCGACAAGGCGGTGGCGGCGGCGAACAACATCAGTCTGGTCTTGAGTTTCATCGGTCGTTTCCCTTTGCGATCTGCCTGGCCGGTTCGGCGGCAAGAGCCCCGAACTGACCGCCGCATGTCGCGCAAAGAAATTGCCCCAGGGTTTAGCGCCCAGTCCATAAGCCGATGGATTGTTCCCCTAAACTCGGGTTTATGGCCAAAATCCGCCGGCCCGATCCGGGCATCAGACCGACATCTGCACGCCCAGATGCTTGGCGACGGTGAAGATGTCCTTGTCGCCGCGGCCGCACATGTTCATCACGATGATCTTGTCGCGCGACAGCGTCGGCGCCAGCTTCATCACCTGCCCAAGCGCATGGCTCGGCTCCAGCGCCGGGATGATTCCCTCCAGCTTGCAGCACAGCTGGAACGCCTCCAGCGCCTCGGCGTCGGTGATGCTGACATATTCCGCCCGGCCCACGTCATGCAGCCAGGAATGCTCCGGCCCGATGCCGGGGTAATCGAGGCCCGCGCTGATGCTGAAGCCTTCCAGGATCTGCCCGTCCGCATCCTGCAACAGATAGGTCCGGTTGCCGTGCAGCACACCCGGCCGCCCGCCGGTGAGCGAGGCGCAATGCTCCATCCGGTCATCCACGCCCTTGCCGCCCGCTTCGACCCCCACGATCCGAACCGAGGGATCGTCGAGGAAGGGGAAGAACAGCCCCATCGCGTTCGACCCGCCGCCGATGGCCGCGACCACCACGTCGGGCAGCCGCCCCTCGCCTTCCTGCTCGGCCAGCTGCCAGCGGACCTCCTTGCCGATGATCGACTGGAAGTCGCGCACCATGGCCGGATAGGGATGCGGCCCCGCCACCGTGCCGATGCAGTAGAAGGTGTCGCGCACGTTCGTCACCCAGTCGCGCAGCGCGTCGTTCATCGCGTCCTTCAGCGTGCCGCGGCCGCTCGTCACCGGGATCACCTCGGCGCCCAGAAGCTTCATCCGGAACACGTTCGGCGCCTGGCGTTCCACGTCATGCGCGCCCATGTAGACCACGCATTTCAGCCCGAACTTGGCGCAGACCGTCGCCGTCGCCACCCCATGCTGGCCCGCGCCGGTCTCGGCGATGATCCGGGTCTTGCCCATGCGGCGGGCCAGGATGATCTGGCCCAGCACGTTGTTGATCTTGTGCGCGCCGGTATGGTTCAGCTCGTCGCGCTTCATGTAGACCTTGGCGCCGCCCAGATGTTCGGTCAGGCGCGGCGCGAAATACAGGGGCGAGGGCCGGCCGACATAGTGCTTCCACAGGTCGTCCATCTCGGCCCAGAAGCTGGGGTCGGTCTTGGCGTGGTTGTAGCGATCTTCCAGCTCCAGGATCAGCGGCATCAGGGTCTCGGAGACGAAACGCCCCCCGAAGATCCCGAAGCGCCCCGCCTCGTCCGGCCCCGTCATGAAGCTGTTCAACCCGTCCTCGGCCATGATGCACCCCCGTTGCTTCCCTCGGGATGTAGCGCCCAACGGCGGCGGCGTCAAAGCGGCTTCTTCATCCCCAGATGCGAGGCCCGGTAGCCCAACCGCTCGTAGAAGCGATGCGCGTCCGTGCGGCTGCGGTCGGTGGTCAGCTGGATGATCGTCGCGCCCGCCGCCCTTGCCCGCGCCTCGCACTCCGCCATCATCCGCGCCCCGATCCCCTGCGAGCGCAGCCCGGCCGCGACCCGCACCGCCTCGACCAGCGCCCGGCGGCCGCCACCGCGCGACAGCCCGGCAAGGATCGTCAGTTGGCAGCAGGCGATGATCTGGCCCCCGGCCTCGCCGACGATCAGCTGGTGCATCGGATTGGCGGCGATGTCCGCGAAGGCGGCAAGGTAATCCGCCATCGCCGCGCCTTCGCGGCCCTTGCCCAAAGGGTCATCGGCCAGCAGCGCCACGATTGCGGGTACATCGGCGCGGGTGGCATCGCGGAATCGGACCTCGCTCATCGCAGGATCGGCACCCCGGCCTTCACGCCCTGCGCCGCCTCGACAAAGGCCGCGATCTTCGCGTGATCCTTCACCCCCGGCGCGCTTTCCACGCCCGAGGAGACATCCACCTGCCGCGCCCCGGTCAGCCGCACCGCCTGCGCCACGTTCTCGGGCGTCAGCCCCCCGGCCAGCATCCAGGGCCGCAGCCACTTGCGCCCGACCAGCAGCCGCCAGTCGAAGGCCAGCCCGTTGCCCCCCGGCAGCGCCGCGCCCTTCGGCGGCTTCGCGTCGATCAGCAGCTGGTCCGCCGCGAGGCTCATCTCCATGAGCCCGGCCAGATCGCCCTCGTCCGCCACGCCGATCGCCTTCATCACCGGCAGGCCATAGCGCGCCTTGACCTCGGCCACCCGCTCCGGCGTCTCGTGGCCGTGCAGTTGCAACATGTCCAGGGGCACCGCCTCGACGATGGCGTCCAGCGTCGCCTCGTCGGCATCGACCGTCAGCGCCACCTTGCACAGCCCCTCGGGCGCCTCCAGCGCCAGGGCGCGCGCGGCCGCGACCGTCAGGTGGCGCGGGCTTTTCGGGAAGAAGACGAAGCCGGCATAGGCCGCCCCGGCCGCCGCCGCCGCCGCGACATCCGCCGCCGTGCGCAGCCCGCAGATCTTGACCCGGACCTCCATCTCAGCCCTTGTCCAGAAGCGCCAGCACCTCGTCCTTCGGCGGAACCGAGGTCGAGTCCCGCAGCACCGCCAGTTCCCGCTCCAGCTTTGCCACCTCGCGCGATTTCTGGCTGGCGGTGGCGCGGTGGCCATGTTCGCGGAACCATTCCCAGACAAAGCCGATCAGCACCCCCGCCAGGATCCCGGCGAAGATCACCAGGAACAGCGGCAGCTGCATCCCCCAGGTCAGCCCGGTCAGCGCCGCCAGGTCGCCGGGCAAGAGCCGCACCTCGACCGGCGCGCGGTTGGCCAGCGCCAGAGTCAGAAGCACCAGCCCCAGCAGGCCGAGAAGGATCAGTCGTAAGGTGCGGATCATGTCAGGCCCCAGCGAGCAACTTCAGGCCAATATCGGCCCGATCCCGACCGGGCGCAAGCCGCCGGACTATTTGGTGTTCAGCCGGTCGCGCAGAAGCTTGCCGGTCTTGAAGAAGGGCACCTTCTTGTCATCGACCTGCACCGCCTCGCCGGTGCGGGGATTGCGGCCCACGCGCCCGTCCCGCGCCTTGACGGAAAAGGCGCCGAAGCCGCGCAACTCGACCCGGTCCCCCTTGGCCAGGGCGTCGATGATCGCCTCGAAGACCGTGTTAACGATCCGTTCGACATGGCGCTGTGTCAGATGCGGATTTTCGTCGGCGATCTTCTGGATCAGTTCGGACCTAATCATCCGTGTCCCCCCTGTGGTCGGCCCAATGGCAGCGGCCGCCACGATTTTTCTCGCCTGACTATAGCGGCAGGATTTGGCCTCTGACAAATAAAAACCGGGACTTGGCCGGGGTCGGCCAAAGGAAAAGGCCCCGCACGGGGGCGGGGCCTTTCCGATTTCGACCCTTGGTATGGGCTCAGCCGCGATCCTTGAGCGCCGCGCCCAGGATATCGCCCAGCGAGGCGCCCGAATCGGACGAGCCATACTGTTCGACGGCTTCCTTCTCTTCGGCGATCTCGCGCGCCTTGATCGACAGGCCCAGCTTGCGGGTCTTCGGGTCGATGTTGGTCACGCGGACGTCGACATGGTCGCCCACCTGGAAACGCTCGGGACGCTGGTCGGCGCGGTCGCGCGACAGGTCCGAACGGCGGATGAAGGACTTCTGGCCGTTGTACTCGACCTCGACCCCGCCATCCTCGATCGCCGAGACGGTGACGGTGATGATCGCCCCGCGCTTCACGCCATCGACCGCATCGGTGAAGGTGTCGTCGCCCAGAGCCTTGATCGAGAGCGAGATGCGCTCCTTCTCGACATCCACTTCGGTGACCGCGGCCTTGACCGTGTCGCCCTTGCGGTAGTTCTGGATCGCTTCCTCGCCGCGCTGGTCCCAGCTGAGGTCCGAGAGGTGGACCATGCCGTCGATGTCGTTGTCGAGGCCGACGAACAGACCGAATTCGGTGATGTTCTTGACTTCGCCCTCGATCGCCGAACCGACCGGATGGGTTTCGGCAAAGACTTCCCACGGGTTGCGCTGGGTCTGCTTCAGGCCGAGCGAGACGCGACGCTTGGCGCTGTCGATTTCCAGAACCATGACGTCAACCTCCTGCGAGGTCGAGACGATCTTGCCGGGGTGCACGTTCTTCTTGGTCCAGGACATTTCCGAGACGTGAACCAGGCCCTCGACCCCGGCTTCCAGCTCCACGAAGGCGCCGTAGTCGGTGATGTTGGTGACGCGGCCCTTGTGGACCGAACCGATGGGATACATCTTCTCGACGGCATCCCACGGGTCGGACTGAAGCTGCTTCATGCCCAGGCTGATGCGGTGGGTTTCCTTGTTGATCTTGATGACCTGGACCTTGACGGTCTCGCCGATCGACAGGATTTCCGACGGGTGGTTGACGCGGCGCCAGGCCATGTCGGTGACGTGCAGCAGGCCGTCCACGCCGCCCAGGTCGACGAAGGCACCGTATTCGGTGATGTTCTTGACCACGCCGTCGACGGTCTGGCCTTCCGACAGGTTGCCGATGACTTCGGCGCGCTGCTCGGCACGCGATTCTTCCAGGATCGCGCGGCGCGACACGACGATATTGCCGCGGCGACGGTCCATCTTCAGGATCTGGAACGGCTGCTTCATGCCCATCAGCGGGCCGGCGTCACGCACCGGACGGACGTCCACCTGCGAACCGGGCAGGAAGGCCACGGCGCCACCCAGGTCGACCGTGAAGCCGCCCTTGACGCGGCCGAAGATCGCGCCATCGACGCGCTGCTCGGCGGCATAGGCCTTCTCCAGGCGGTCCCAGGCTTCCTCGCGGCGGGCCTTCTCACGGCTGATCTGGGCCTCGCCACGGGCGTTCTCGACGCGGTCCAGGTAGACCTCGACGGTGTCGCCGACGTTGATCGACGGGGCCTCGCCGGGATTTGCGAATTCCTTCAGGTCGATGCGGCCTTCCATCTTGTAGCCGACATCGATGATGGCCTGGCCCGCCTCGATGGCGATGACCTTGCCCTTGACGACAGTGCCCTCTTCGGGCGTGTCGATCTCGAAGCTCTCCTTCAGAAGGGCTTCGAATTCGTCCATGGATGCTTTAGCGCACATGTAGTTCAGTTTCCTTTTCTCGTGTTTTCACTGGCCTTGCGGTTGGCTCCGCCGGTCTTGGCCCCGAATGGAAAGACCCAACCTCCGGGCAGGCCGGTGGCGGGGATGTCTTCGGGATGGGGCGGCTATAGACCCAATGCCGCCCCGGCGCAAGGAAAGTCAGCGCCGGCTGCGCCGGTCAAGCTCGGCGTTCAACTCGGCTCCGACCAGCACCATCATGGTCGAAAGCCAGATCCACAGCATCAGGACCACCACCGCGGCCAGAGAGCCATAGGTCTCGTCGTAGCTGCCGAAATTGGCGACATACCAGCCCAGCCCGCCCGAGATCGCCACCAGGCCCAGTGCGGCCACCACCGCCCCCGGCGTGATCCAGCGCCATTCGGCATCCGGCCGGTTCGGGCCCCAGCGATACAGCACCGCCAGTACCAGCAGCAGCAGCGCCAGGATCACCGGCCAGCGCAGGATCAGGACCAGCGCCTCGGCCACCCCCCCCAGCCGCTCGACCAGGAAGGGCAGTGCCGCCACCGCCACGCCCAGCAGGATGACCAGCACCAGCGCGCCCAGCGTGAAGCCGAGGGCGACCAGCGTCAGCCGGAAGAAACTCCGCGTCTCGCGCACGTCATAGGCGATGCCCAGCGCCTCGATCAGCGCCTTGGTGCCGCCATTGGCCGACCAGAGCGCGATCAGCAGCGCGACCAGCGCGGTCAGCGACAGCGCGTCATCCGCCTTGGCCGCGATCCGCGTGGCCTGGTCGGTCACCAGCACCGCCGCCTCCTCGGGCAAGAGGCCGTAGAGCGGCGCCAGCAGGTCCGGCACCTCCGACGGCGCCAGGATCAGGCCAAAGATCGAGATCAGCGCCGTGATCGCCGGAACGATCGCCAGCAGCGCATAGAAGGTCACGCCCGCCGCCACCGCCAGCACCCGGTCGCGCAGGATCTCGTCCTTCAGGTCGCGCAAGATGCCGCGCAGATCGGGAAGCCTGAAGATCGCCATGGCCGGGTCCTCCTTTCGGAAGGAACCGCCGGACGCGCGCATGGTTCCGGTCAAAGCCCCAGCCGGTCCTTCGGAAAGCCGACACGTTCGAAGGCCGCGAAGGCCCGGGCCTCGAAATCCGGGGCCGCCAGTTCCAGCGCGTGGCGGCTGTAATACCAGTGCAGCATCCGGGCATAGGGCCAGCCCCGCCCCAGGGCCGCCGCCAGCGCCTGCGGGAAATCCGCCTCGTCCCCGGCCCGCACCGCCAGCGAGGGGAAATCCGACCGCCCGAACAGGATCGCGGGCTTGCGGTGCAGGAATCCCTCGATCGCCACCGCCGAATTGACCGAGACGGTGACGCAGGCCGCCGCCAGCACGTCATGCACATTGGCCTCGGTCGCCTGCAGCCGCGCGCCCTGCGCCACGGCGGCCGCGATCGCCGCCCGGCCCTCGTCCAGCGCCTGCGGATGCGGCTTGACCAGCACCGGCCGCCCGCCCGATCCCGCCGCGACCGCAAGGATCATCCGCTCCATCGGCAGGGCGCAGCGCCCGTTGTGATAGGCCGACCGCCCTTGCAGGAACAGGGCGACCGCCCCCTCCGGCAGGCCCTGCGCAGGGTCTCGCGGCTGGTGAAAGCGCGACAGGCGCGGGGCGACGAAGCGGCGGCGCAACCGGCGCAGGAAGTGCTGCGCCGCCTCCTGCTCCACCGCCTCGGGATCGAAGACCGCCCGCCCGGCGCTGCTTTCCGCCTGGATCCCCTCGGGGTCCAGATGCCAGAACCCCTGCAGATAGGCGAGCGCGGTGTTCAGCCAGCCCTCGCCCCGCATCTGGCCATTCTCGACGATATGCAGGTTGCCATCCGCCGCGCCCGCCTGCGCGGTCATCTCGTGGCCGGGCCGGGCGATGGCGCGAAAGGTCAGGCCATGCGCCTCGCACATGAGTGCCAGCCGGGTGAAGATCGCCAGCCGCTCCTTGCCGCGCCAGACCCGGGCCTGCCGCGGGTTGATGTGGAAACGGACCTCGGGCCGCGGGGCCATCTCAGCCGCTGCCGGCCCGGCGCAGCGCCGCCTCGACCACGCCGGCGGCCCGTTCCACCGCCTCGCCGATGGACATGGCGCTGGTGTCGATCAGCACCGCATCCGCCGCCGGGCGCAGCGGCGCATCGGCCCGGCCCATGTCGCGGGCATCGCGTTCCTTCACCTCGGCCAGGACCCGCGCCTCGTCTCCGCCAAGCTCCAGCCAGCGCCGGTGCGCGCGAACCTCGGGGCTGGCGGTGACGTAAAGCTTCACCTCGGCCTCGGGGCAGATCACCGTGCCGATGTCGCGCCCGTCCAGCACCGCGCCCGGCTCCTCGCGGGCGAATCGGCGCTGGAACTCGACCAGCGCGGCGCGCACCTCGGGAATCGCGGCCACCCGGCTGGCCGCCTGCCCGGCCGCAAGGCTGCGCAGGTCGTCGCGCCGCAGGTCCTCCGGCCTCAGGCCAAGCGCCGCCGCGACCGGATCGCCGCCCAGCGCCCCCACCGCGCGATAGAGAAGGCCCGTATCCAGGTGCCGCAGCCCGAACCGCCCCGCGATATCCCGCGCGATGGTTCCCTTGCCCGCCGCCGCCGGCCCGTCGATCGCCACCGTAAAGCCCAATGCCATCCGCCCGTCCTGCCCGCCCATTGCGCTGCACATAGCGCAGATCGCCCCGGCCCGGAAGGCGCAGCCGTCAGCGCCGGTCCGCCGGCCAGACCCCGCGATAGGGCCGGTGCCGCCACTGCGCGCCCCATTGCCAGTCCAGCTCGGGCGGGTCGATCGCCGCCAGGCCGCTGGAGCGATACAGCGTCAGCTCGTTCACCCGGAACCCTTCCGCCCCGTCCAGCAGGTCCACCCGAATATAGTCGAAGTCCTGGCCGATCTCCTCGGCCAGCGCGACCATCTCGGCCAGCCGGGCGGGCGGCGGGCGGTGGTTCCCGACCGGATTGCGCCCCATCGCCACCTCCAGCGGCTGCCAGTCCGGCGTGTAATAGCTCAGCCGATGCGCCGAGAACCTGTCCGCCTCGACGAACAGATAGACCGCGCGCCCCTGCATCACCGCGATCTTGATGTCGTCCGCCGGCGTGCCGTCGGCCTTCAGGATCAGCTCCTCGACCACGATCTGCGGGCGGATCGGCCAATAGGCCCATTCCTGCCGCGTCTGGCCATAGACCTGGCGCAGCCAGCCCCGCGCCTCGGCCGCCAGCGCCCGCCAGTCCGGGCTTTCCCCCGCCGCCACGATCCGCACCCAGCCCGAGCCGTGGCTGGCCTTGATCGCCACCCCCGTCCCCGCTGCCGCCAGATTGGCGGCGGTCGGCCGGGCCGTGACCAGCCGCCGCGTCGGAACCAGCGCCGCGGCGCGCTCCGCGCCCAGACGCAGCGCCAGATATTCCGGCATGCGGGCCTTGTCGCTGATCACCGGATAGACGCTGGCCCGGTCGTGCAGCTTCCGCCAGTTGATCTTTTCGTTGAAGCTGCGCGGGTTGTCGAAATCCGGCGCATAGCCCACGCGGTGCCGGAACCGGCGGCGCAGATGCGGATAGCCCAGGGCCGCATCCGCCCGCGCGGCCAGTCCCCGCGCCAGCGACGCCGCCCGCTGGGCCGCCGCCACCAGCCATTCCGGCCGGGTCCGCACGGAATCGCCCTGCCTCATCCCGCGGTCAGGCTCGCCCCAAGCCCGTTCATCAGCGGCAGGAACACCGGGAACGAGGTCTGGATCGGCGACCCGTCATCCACCGCGACCTCGGCCTTCGCGGCCAGCCCGCAGACCAGGAAGGACATCGCGATCCGGTGGTCGATATGGGTGGCGCAGGTGGCCCCGCCCGGCACGCCGCTCGGCCCCATGCCATGCACGATCAGCGTGTCCTCGTCCTCCTCGATCCGCACGCCGCAGGCCTCCAGCCCCCGGGCCATCGCGTCGATCCGGTCGCTCTCCTTGACCCGCAGTTCCTTCACGCCGCGCATCACCGTCCTGCCATGCGAGAAGGCCGCGACCACCGACAGCACCGGATATTCGTCGATCATCGACGGCGCCCGCTCGGGCGGCACCTCGATCCCCTGCATGTTCCCCGAGAAGCGCACGCGCAGGTCCGCCACCGGCTCGCCGCCCTCTTCCCGCGGGTTCTGGAACTCGATCTCGGCCCCCATCTCGACCAGGGTCAGGTACAGCCCGTTCCGCGTCAGGTTCTGGCTGACCCCCGGCACCAGGATGTCCGAGCCCTCGACGATCAGCGCCGCGCAGACCGGGAAGGCGGCCGAGGACGGATCGCGCGGCACCGCCACGGTCTGCGGCCGCAACTCGGGCTGGCCGGTCAGGGTGATGACATGGCCCTCGCCGGTCTTTTCCACCGACAGCTGCGCCCCGAAGCCGATGAGCATCCGTTCCGAATGGTCCCGTGTCGGCTCACGCTCGATCACCACCGTCTCGCCCGGCGCGTTGAGGCCCGCCAGCAGCACCGCCGACTTGACCTGAGCACTGGCGACCGGCAGCGCATAGCGCACCGGCACCGGGTTCGCCGCGCCGACCACGGTCATCGGCAGGCGGCCCCCCTGGCGGCCATAGGCCCGCGCCCCGAACAGGGACAGGGGGTCCGTCACCCGCCCCATCGGCCGCTTGCGCAAGGAGGCATCCCCGGTGAAGGTCGCGCTGATCGGCGTCGTCGCCATCGTCCCCATGATCAGCCGGACCCCGGTGCCGGAATTGCCGCAGTCGATCACGTCCTCCGGCTCGCGGAAGCCGCCGACGCCGACGCCGTTCACCGTCCAGGCCCCCTCGCCCTGCCGCGTGACCGTCGCGCCGAAGGCCCGCATCGCCGCGGCCGTGTCCAGCACGTCCTGCCCTTCCAGAAGCCCGGTGATCCGCGTCTCGCCCACCGCCATCGCCCCGAAGATCAGCGAGCGGTGCGAGATCGACTTGTCCCCCGGCACCTCGGCCACGCCCCGCAAGGGCCCCGACTTGCGGGATTTCATCGGTTGCGCTTCACCATGGCCGGACATCTGGGACTCCCCTCACATTCGCGATGCCTGATAGCGCAAGCGGACACCCGGGTCCATTCCCTGAACCGGCGCGCGGGTTTGGATGTCGGACCCTCCGGGGGGAGTATTTGTGGAAAAGAGCAAATCGGCAGGTCTTGCTCTTTTCCCAAATACTCACTTGCGACGGAAGGTCAGGTAATGCGGCGCCCGGCCCTCGCGCAGGGCCTTCTGCTCATAGCGGGTGGAAAGCCAGTCCTCCCAGGCGCCGCCCTCGCCGGCCTGCCGCACCAGCTCGAAACCGGCAGGGGGAACCTCCTCCAGCGTCTGGCGCACGTAATCGGGAATGTCGGTGGCCACGCGGAACTCGGCCCCCGGCGCGCAGGCCCGGGCGAGGGCGCGAAGATAGCCGGGAGAGACGAAGCGCCGGCGGTGGTGGCGCGCCTTGGGCCAGGGATCGGGATAGTTGAGGAAGACCTTCGCCAGGCAGCCCTCGGGCAGCACGTCGAACAGGTCGCGCACATCGCCGGGATGGATGGCGACGTTGGACACCTTGCCGTCGCGCAGCTTGCCCAGCAGCATGGCGACCCCGTTCACGAAGGGTTCGCAGCCGATCAGGAAGATGCCGGGGTTCCGGGCCGCCATATGCACCAGATGCTCGCCGCCGCCGAAGCCCACCTCCAGCCAGAGGGGCCGCCCGCCGGCGAAGGACAGGTCCAGGGCCGCGCGGGCGGGGTTCTCCTCGCGCGTCACCCCTTTCAGCGCCAGCGCGGCAAGCCCGGTCTCCAGATCCGCCTTCTGCTGCGCGCGCAGGGTCTTGCCGTGGATGCGGCCATAGAAATTGCGGTGTTCGCCCGCCTCACTCATGCGAAAAGCCCCGGGATTGATCCGGGGCCTTCAAGCAGAGCAGGCAGCAGGGGTCAAGCGGGCCGTACCGTCAGGGGGCGGATCCGGCGGCCGGATACGACGATACAGGCACACGCATTCGTGATACCCTTCTCCCTGGCACCAGCCTGCGAGGCATCGGGCCGCGCGGCTGTGCCAGGGGGGTCATCCAATGGCACGCTACATCGTCACGGGAAGCTATACTGCGGCGGCAATGAAGGGCCTTCTGGCCAGGCCGTCGGATCGCGAGGCGGCAACATCGGCACTGGTTGCCGCAGCGGGCGGAAAGCTCTTGTCCTACTATGTCACGACCGGCGAATCCGATTTCCTCATGGTCGCCGAATCGGACAGCCTTCAGAACATGCTGGCCGCACTGGTCGTGGCCGGAGCCTCCGGTGCCGTCTCGGGGTTGAAGACCGTGCAGGCCTTCTCGGCGGCAGAGTTCATGGCGGCGCAGCAGCGCGCGGGCGAAATCGCGGCAAGATACGCATCGCCCGCCTGAACGGAATGCGCTGTCCCTTGCAGGGGGCGGCGCGGTTCCCGGCGGCGATGTCCTGCGGGGTCAGACCGCCTTCTTCAGCGCCTCGACCAGATCGGTGCGTTCCCAGGAGAAGCCGCCGTCGGCCTCGGCCGCGCGGCCGAAATGGCCATAGGCCGAGGTGCGGGCATAGATCGGCCGGTTCAGCTCCAGATGGGTGCGGATGCCGCGCGGGGTCAGGTCCATGACCTCGGCCACCGCCTTCTCGATGCGGGAGGCCTCGACCTGGCCGGTGCCGTGGGTGTCGACATAGATCGACAGGGGCTTGGCCACGCCGATCGCATAGCTGACCTGCAGCGTGCAGCGGTCGGCAAGGCCCGCCGCCACCACGTTCTTCGCCAGATAGCGCGCGGCATAGGCGGCCGAGCGGTCGACCTTGGTCGGATCCTTGCCCGAGAAGGCCCCGCCGCCGTGGGGCGCGGCCCCGCCATAGGTGTCGACGATGATCTTGCGCCCGGTCAGCCCCGCATCGCCGTCCGGCCCGCCGATCACGAAGGTTCCGGTCGGGTTGACGTGCCATTCGGTCTTTTTCGTGATCCAGCCCTCGGGCAGGACCTCACGGATATAGGGCTCGACGATCTTGCGGATCACCTTCGAGGTCTGCCGCTTCGAAGTGTGCTGGGTCGACAGCACGATCGAGGTCACTTCCACCGGCTTGCCATCGGCATAGCGCAGCGTCAGCTGGCTTTTCGCATCCGGCCCCAGCGTCGGCTCGGCGCCGGTCTTGCGCGCCTCGGCCAGGCGGCGCAGGATCGCATGGGCATACTGGATCGGCGCCGGCATGAACTCGGGCGTCTCGGTCGTGGCATAGCCGAACATGATGCCCTGGTCGCCGGCCCCGTCGCGGTCCACGCCCTGCGCGATATGGGCCGATTGCTCGTGCAGATAGTTGTGGACCTTGATCTTGTCCCAGTGGAACTTCTTCTGCTCATAGCCGATGTCGCGCACGCAGTCGCGGACGATGCCGTCGACCCGCTTCAGCATCGCCGCCGTCGCCTCTTTCGACGACAGGCCGACCTCGCCGCCGACCACCACGCGGTTGGTGGTGGCGAAGGTCTCGCAGGCGACGCGGGCGTTCGGCTCCTCGGTCAGGAAGGCGTCCAGAACGGCGTCCGAAATGCGGTCGCAGACCTTGTCGGGGTGGCCTTCCGAGACGGACTCGGAAGTGAAGACGTAATCTTTGCGGCTCATGGAAGTGCTCCGTTGGGGGATCCCCGCCACGCCAGGAAGCCGTTGTGGCGGTTCAAGATGCGTCTGACTAGACCTCGGGGGTCAGGGCGTCAATGGGCGTTGCGGCGCGGACGGCGCAGCGCGAGAAGGCCGAGACCGGCCAGCAACAGAAGCACCGGCCCGTCGCCCCAGCGCGCATAGGGCGTCGGCGGCAGCGCGCCCGGCAGGGCTGCGTCCAGCGCCCCCATCCTGCCGAAGGGCAGCGCCGCCACCACCCGCCCGCGCGCATCGACCACCGCCGTCACCCCGGTATTCGCCACGCGGACAAGGGGCAGGCCCTGCTCCACCGCGCGCAGCCGGGCCTGGGCGAAATGCTGGAACGGGCCGGTCCAGACCCCGAACCAGGCATCGTTGGTGGCCTGCAGCATCCAGTCCGCCCGTTCCGGCGCGGCATTGACGAAGCGGGGAAAGATCGCCTCGTAGCAGATCAGCGGCAGCACCTTTCCCATCGGGCCAAGGTCCAGCACCATCGGCCCCGGTCCCGCCGAATAGGTCGCCCCGGCCTGGGCGGCAAAGGCGCGCAGGCCGAACCAGTCATAGGCCAGGTCGCCGAAGGGGATGTATTCGCCGAAGGGCACCAGATGCGCCTTGTCATAGCGCACCCGCTCCTCGCCCTCGCCCTCCAGGATGCGCAGGCTGTTGTAGTAGCGCCCCGCCTCCTCGCGCTGGATCCCCGCCACGACCGGCCGCCCGTTCGAGGCCGCGACCACCAGATCCGCGACCGTGGGCGCATATTCCAGCATGAAGGGCACCGCCGTCTCGGGCCAGAGCGTCAGGTCGGCGGGCATACCCTCGGCCGTCAGGTCCAGGAGCCGTCCCAGGAACTCGTCCGCCAGCGCCTGGTCCCATTTCAGCGACTGCTCGGCATTGGGCTGCACCAGCCGCAGGGTCACGGCCCGGTCCCCGGGCATCGGCTGGTCCAGCCGCCAGAGGCCGAAGCCGAAGGCCAGCGCCAGCATCACGCCCGAGGCCACGAGCCCCCGCCAGCGCCACATGACCGGCAGCGCGGCGACCAGAAGCGCCATGAGGCTCAGCCCGGAAGGCCCGGCCAGCGCGGCCAGCTGGTCCGGGGGCGTGCCGATCCAGACATGGCCGGCCATCGCCCAGGGAAAGCCGGTGAAGATCACCCCCCGCAGCCATTCCAGCACCGTGAAACTCGCGACGAAGCCCAGCGCCGGCAGCCGCGCGCGCCGGGCCAGCGCCGCCGCCAGCGCCCAGAACAGGCCCAGGCCGACCGCCAGGAACAGGACCGCGAAGGGCGCCATCCAGCCGTGCCGGGCGATGTCGATCAGGAAGGGCTCGACGATCCAGGACAACGCCAGCGCGAAATGCCCCGTCCCCGCCGCAAGGCCGATCCAGAACGCCGGCCGCGCGCCTTCCGCCCGCGTCACCAGCCAGACCAGCCCCGCCAGCCCCGCCAGCGTCAGCGGCCAAAGCCCCCAGGGCGCCTGGCCCAGCGCCGCCAGCAGCCCCAGGCCGAAGGCAAGCGCCAACCGCCGCCGACCAGCCAGCCGATGCGCCATCTCAGGCCGCGCCGCTCTGGGCCGAGGGCAGCCGCACCCGCAGCCGCTTGATCCGGCGCGGATCGGCATCGACGATCTCGAACTGGACGCCGCTTTCATGCGCGATCACCTCGCCCCGCGCCGGCACCCGGCCCGAGCGCAGGAAGACCAGCCCGCCCAGCGTGTCGATCTCCTCGTCCTCCTCGCCCGCGCGCAGGGGCAGGCCGATGGCGGCCTCGATCTCCTCCAGCGGCGCGGTGGACTGGGCCAGGATCACCCCCGGCTTCTCCTCCTTCCACAGCGCGCCCTCGTCCTCGTCATGCTCGTCCTCGATCTCGCCGATCACCGTCTCGATCAGGTCCTCGATGGTGACCAGCCCGTCGACCCCGCCGTATTCGTCGATCACCAGCGCCATATGCGCGCGCTCCTTCTGCATCTTCTGCAGAAGGACGCCGGTGGGCATCGAGGGCGGCGCGTAAAGGATCGGGCGGAGAAGCCGCTTCAGGCTGAACCGCCCGCCCGCGCCGAAGCCATGCTGCAGCGCCAGGTCCTTCAGCAGCACCAGCCCCTGCGGATGGTCCAGCGTGCCCTTGTAGACCGGCACCCGGCTGAACCCGTGTTCGCGGAAGACCGCGACCAGCTCGTCCTTGCCGATGTCCAGCGGCACGGCCACGATCTCGGCCTTGGGAATCGCCACGTCGTCGACGCGCATCCGGCGCAGGACATGCAGCCCCTGCGGCGCGGCGGGTCCGCCGGGCTGGGTCACGGCGCCTTGCGGTTCGGAAGCGGGGCTGAAAGCGGAAAGAAGCCTGCCGAAAAAGCCGCGTTGGCCCTGGTCAGGGGAGGGTTCATCGGCCGACCCGTCCAGCGCGCCCTGCGCTGCGGGTGACCCGTCGGTGCTACTGCCCATCGGTCCTTTGTCCAGCAACCACCCGTCACGCGGGTGCAGCGCCTAATATGGGTCAGAAACCCCGAGGCTGGCAAGTATCCGCACCTCCAGCCCCTCCATCAGCGCGGCATCCTCGTCCTCGACATGGTCGTAGCCCAGAAGATGCAGCACGCCATGCACGATCAGATGGGTCACATGCTCCCCCATCGGCTTGCCCTGCGCCTCGGCCTCGGCCGCGCAGGTCTCCCAGGCGATGGCGATGTCGCCCAGGGATTCGGGATCATCCGCCGGGCCCGGCTCCGGCGGCTCCGGCGCCTCGCCCAGGAATTCCGCCCCCCTCTCCTCCGAGGGCCAGCTGAGCACATTCGTCGGCTGCGGCTTGCCGCGGAAATCGGCGTTCAGCACCGCGATCCGGGCATCGTCGCAGCCCATCAGGCCGATCGCGAAGCCCTCGCCCGGCAGCCCCGCGCCGGCCAGCGCCGCCCGCGCCGCCCGTTCCGCCAGCGCGGCAAGGCCAAGCCCTTGCCAGCGCGCATCCTCGATCAAGGTCTCGACCAGTTCCATGCCTGCGCCCTAGCGCCTGCCCTTCCCCTCTGCAAGCGCCTTGCCCTTTCTCGCAACTCCCCCCGCCCCCCGCGGCAGCGCCGTCCGCGGGGGCTCGATGCCCCCAAGGACGGCCCCCCGGCCCGGAAATCCACCCGCTCGGGGCCGAAAGCCCTTGAATCTGCCGCCCCGAAGGGCAAGGTTCCGCAAAACCCGCCGCGCTGCGACGCCTGCCGCCACGACGAGGACGCCAACCCGCATGACCCCAGCCCTGATCGTGGCGCTTCCCTTCCTGGGCGCAGTGCTGCCCGCAGTCCTGATCCGGCTCGGCCGCACCCCGGCCGCGCTCGGCACCGCCCTGCCCACGCTGGCCGCCCTCGCGCTCCTGCTCGCCGCCGCCCCCGCCGTCCTTGCGGGCGGCAGCATCGCGACCCGCCTCGCCTGGCTCCCCGCGCTCGGCCTGAACGCCGATTTCCGCCTCGACGGCCTCGGCCTCCTCTTCGCCGGGCTGATCCTCGGCATCGGGCTTCTCATCATCCTCTACGCCCGCTTCTACCTCGCCCCCCGCGATCCGATGGGCCGGTTCTACAGCTACCTCCTGATGTTCCAGGGCGCGATGCTGGGGATCGTGCTTTCCGACAACCTCCTCCTCCTCCTCGTCTTCTGGGAGCTTACCTCCCTCTCCTCCTTCCTCCTCATCGGCTACTGGAGCCACCTGCCCGAGGGCCGCCAGGGCGCCCGCATGGCCCTGGCCGTCACCGGCGGCGGCGGCCTTGCGATGATCGCGGGCATGCTGATCCTCGGCTCCATCGCCGGCACCCACGACCTGAGCCAGATCCTGACCCAGCGCGAGGCGATCCAGGCCAGCCCGCTCTACCTGCCCGCCCTCCTCCTGATCCTCGCCGGCGCCTTCACCAAATCGGCGCAGTTCCCGTTCCACTTCTGGCTGCCGCATGCCATGGCCGCCCCCACCCCGGTCTCGGCCTATCTCCACTCCGCCACCATGGTGAAGGCCGGGATCTTCCTGATGGCGCGGCTCTGGCCGGTGCTGGCGGGGACGCCCGAATGGTTCTGGATCGTCACCACCACCGGCCTCGTCACCATGATCCTGGCCGCCACCATCGCGATGTTCAAGGACGACCTGAAGGCGCTCCTCGCCTTCTCGACCGTCAGCCACCTCGGCCTGATCACCATGCTGCTCGGCTTCGGCACCAGGGCCGCCGCCACCGTCGCCGTCTTCCACATCCTGAACCACGCCACCTTCAAGGCCGCGCTCTTCATGGTGGCCGGGATCGTCGACCATTCCGCCCATACCCGCGACCTCCGCCGCCTCGGCGGCCTGCGCCACCTGATGCCGCTCACCTTCGCCATCGCCCTGCTCGCCGCGCTCTCCATGGCCGGGATCCCGCCCCTGAACGGCTTCCTCTCCAAGGAACTGATGCTCGAGGAAGCCGCCCATACCGCCTGGCTCACCCCCTGGGCGATGGGCGCGCTGGCCACGCTCGGCGCGGCGATCTCGGTGGGCTACAGCTTCCGCCTCCTCGCCCAGGGCTTCCTCGGCCCCCGGCGCAGCGACTATCCCCACCCGCCGCACGACCCCGGCCCCGGCCTCTGGGCCGCCCCCGGCATCCTGGTCCTGCTGGTGGTCCTGATCGGCCTTTTCCCCATGGCCAGCGCCGCCTGGCTCGTCGACATCGCCGCCGGCGCCGTCACCGGCCAGCCCGTCGCGGTGGAGATCGGCCACTGGCACGGGACCGGGGCCCCCGCGCTCTGGATGTCGCTCGCGGCGATCGGCGGCGGCCTCCTCCTCCTCGGCCTCTACCGCCCGCTGCGCGCGGCCTGGGACCGCGCCCCCCGGCCCGAGGCGAAGCGCCTTTTCGACGCCGCCACCGACGCCCTGACCCGCCTCTCGCGCCACGTCACCGAGGGCCTGCACGACGGCGCCTTCGGCCGCAGCGTCACCCTCGCCGTCCTCGCCATCGCTGCCGCCGCGCTCTGGGCCTTCCTCGGCCAGGGCCACAGCCCCGGCACCCGCGCGCCCCTGCCCGCCGATCCGGTCACGGTCACGATCTGGGCCGTCATGCTCGCGGCCGCCCTCGCCACCCCCGCGCTGCACCGCAACCGGGTCGTGGCCCTGATCCTGACCGGCGTCACCGGCCTCCTGATCGCGCCCCTGTTCATGCTCTTCTCCGCCCCCGACCTCGCCCTCACCCAGGTCGCGGTCGAGGTGGTGACCATCCTCCTGATGCTCCTCGCGCTCCACTTCCTGCCCAAGCAGACCCCCGCCGAAAGCCGCCCCGCCCGCCGGCTGCGCGACGCCACCGTCGCCGCCATCGCCGGCCTCGGCATCGGCGCCCTCGCCTGGGCCATGCTCACGCGCGAGGCGGCCTTCCCGCCGATCTCGGCCTTCCACCTCGCCCAGTCGAAACCGGGGGCCGGGGGCACCAATGCCGTCAACACCATCATCGTCGATTTCCGCGGCTACGATACCTTCGGCGAGATCATCGTCCTCGGCATCGCCGCCCTGGTCATCTTCGCCCTCGCCCAGGCCCTCCTGCGCAGCCCCGCCGTCACCCGGCGGCTCCGGGCCTGGCCAAGGGCAAAGGAATCCGGCGACCGCCACCCGATGATGCTGGTCGTCGCCACCCGGCTCCTCCTGCCGATGGCGATGCTGGTCGGCATCTACATCTACCTGCGCGGCCACAACCTGCCCGGCGGCGGCTTCGTCGCCGGCCTCGTCTTCGCCATCGCCTATCTCATGCAATACATGGCCTCGGGATACGACTGGACCCATGCCCGCCAGCGTTACGACCACCACGCCCTGATCGGGGCCGGTGTCCTCACCGCCCTCCTCGCCGGCACCGGCGCCTGGGCCTTCGGCCTGCCCTTCCTGACCTCGGGCTACAGCTACATCCACCTCTGGCCGCTCGAGGAATTCGAGCTTGCCAGCGCCGCGATCTTCGACCTCGGCGTCTTCCTCTGCGTCCTCGGCGCGGTGCTCCTCGCCCTCGCCTCGCTCTCCCGCCTCGCGCTCAAGACCGGAGAGCCGGTCAACCTGCGCGCCTATGACACCGAGGACTCGCCCTGATGGACTCTCTCCTCCCCGCCACCGCCATCGGCACCCCGACGCCCGCCGCGACCCGCCCCGCGCCGCCCCCCGGAACTCCGGCAGGCCGCCGCGCCCCTGCCAGCGGGGGAACGCCCTGATGGAAGCCCTCCTCGCCAGCGCCATCGGCACGCTGACCGCCGTCGGGATCTACCTGATGCTGCGCCTGCGCAGCTTTCCGGTGATCCTCGGCCTCACCTTCCTCAGCTATGCCGTCAACCTGTTCATCTTCGCCGCCGGCCGGCTTGCGGTGAACGCGGCCCCGATCATCGGCACTCCCGGCCCCCATGCCGACCCGCTGCCCCAGGCCCTGGTCCTGACCGCCATCGTGATCTCCTTCGGCATGACCGCCGTGATGATGATCATGGCCATCGGCGGCCACCTCGCCGCCGGCCACGACCGCATCGACCTCGACCGGGGGAACGACCAGCCATGACTTGCTCTTTTCCCCAAATACTCCCGCCGGAGGCCGCCCGAGCCCTGCTGCGTCCGTCACGCAGCGGGGCGAGACAGAAGACTTGCGCGCCAGCGCCCATCTTCACAGCCGCCCCGACGCCGGGCCCCGCCGCATGAGCCACTGGATCATCGCCCCCGTCGTCCTGCCCGCGCTCATGGCCGCCGTCATGGTCATCGCGCTCCGCGGCAACCTCGCCCTGCAACGCGCCGCAAGCCTGGCCGCGATCCTCGCCCTCAACGCCATCGCGCTCGCCCTCCTCAAGGCCAGCCCCACGCCCGAGGCCTATTTCCTCGGCGACTGGCCCGCGCCCTTCGGGATCGTGCTGGTCCTCGACCGGCTCTCGGCGCTCATGCTCGCCCTCCTCGCCGGCCTCGCGCTTCCCGTCGCGCTCTACGCCATCGGCTCGGGCTGGGACGCGAAGGGCGCGCATTTCCACCCGCTCCTGCAGTTCCTCCTCATGGGCATCGGCGGCGCCTTCCTGACCGGCGACGCCTTCAACCTCTTCGTCTTCTTCGAGGTCCTGCTCATCGCCTCCTACGGGCTGATGATCCACGGCGGCGGCGGCGCCCGGACCCGCGCCGGGATCCAGTACATCGCCTTCAACCTGCTCGGCTCCTCGCTCTTCCTCTTCGCCCTGGCGCTGCTCTACGCCGTCACCGGCACGCTCAACATGGCCGATCTCGCGGTGAAACTGCCGCAACTGCCCGAAGGCGACACCGCCCTCCTCCGCGTCGCCGCCGTCCTGCTGATCCTGGTCTTCGCGATCAAGGGCGCCCTCGTGCCGCTGCAATTCTGGCTACCCGGCACCTATGCCAACGCGCCCGGAGTCGTCGCCGCCATGTTCGCCGTGATGACCAAGATCGGCGCCTATGCCACCCTGCGCTTCGGCACCCTGGTCTTCCCGCCCGACCTGCCCGCCACCGGCCCGCTCCTGGCGGACCTCCTCTATCCCGCCGCCCTCGCCACCCTCGCCGTCGGAGCCATCGGCACCCTCGGCGCCAGCACCCTGCCGCGCCTCGCGGCCTTCGCCGGCATCGCCTCGATGGGCACGGTGTTCCTCGCCCTCTCCGCCTTCACCCCCGCCAGCACCAGCGCCGCGCTCTACTACATCCTGCACTCCACCCTCGCGACCGCGCTCCTCTTCCTGGTGGCCGACCTCGTGACCCGCCGCCGCGCCCATGCCCGCCTCGGCCCCGCGCCGGCGATCCCCGCCGCCGGCCCGATTGGCGCGCTCTACTTCGCCGCCGCCATCGCCCTCGTCGGCCTGCCGCCGCTCTCCGGCTTCCTCGGCAAGCTCCTCGTCCTCGACGCCCTGCGCGACCGCGCCGCCCTCGCCTGGACCGCGCTCCTCCTCGCCTCCTTCCTGATGCTCGTCGGCCAGGCCCGCGCCGGCTCCATCCTGTTCTGGAAGGCCGAACCCGCCGCGCCCGCCCCGACCCGCGAGCCGCTGGCCCTTGCCGCGGCCTTCGCCCTCCTCGCCGCGCTCGCCGCCCTCACCCTCTTCGCCGGCCCGGTCAGCGACTGGCTCGCCGCCACCGCCCAAGCACTCCACGACCCCGCCGCCTATATCGCCGCCACCGGGCTGGAGGCCGCATGAGACGCCTTTTCCCCCATCCCTACCTCACCCTCACCCTCACCGGCCTCTGGTTCCTGCTGGTGAACGAATGGAAGCTCGGCAGCCTGGTCATGGCGCTGATCCTCGGCACCATCCTCCCGCTCGTCACCTCGGCCTGGTGGCCCGACCGGCCCCGGATCCGCCGCCCCCTCGCGCTGGCCGCCTATGCCGCGCTGGTCCTCTGGGACGTGATCCTGGCCAATTTCCAGGTCGCCCGCATCGTCCTCTTCCTGCCGCGCGACCGCATCCGCTCGGCCTGGATCCCCGTCCCCCTCGCCCTCACCCAGCCCGAGGCGATCAGCCTCCTCGCCGGGACCATCACCATGACGCCCGGCACGCTGACCGCCGATCTTTCCGCCGATGGCCGCCTCCTCCTCGTCCATGCGCTGCACGCCCCCGATCCCGACGCCGTGCGCGACGAGATCAAGTCGCGCTACGAGGCCCGCCTGCAAAGGATTTTCGCATGATCCTGCCCCATGCCCTGATCGTCTTCCTGGCCTGCATCGCGCTTTCGCTGGTGCTGAACCTCTGGCGCCTGCTCACCGCGCCGACGCTCACCGACCGCATCCTCACCCTCGACACCATGGCGGTGAACGCCATCGCGCTGGTCGTCGCCTGGGGAATCCGGGCCGGGACCGGCCTCTACCTGGAAATCGCCGTGCTCTTTTCGCTGACCGGCTTCGTCGGCACCGTCGCCTACTGCAAATACCTCCTGCGCGGGAGCATCATCGAATGACCCTCCTCCTCGACCTCGCGCTCTCGGCCGTGCTGGTCGGCGGCGGCCTCTTCGCCCTCATCGGCTCCTACGGCCTCCTGCGCCTGCCGCGCCCGATGCAGCGGCTGCATGCGCCGACCAAGGCCACCACGATCGGGGTCGGCGCGGCGCTCCTCGTCTCGGCGCTGGACATGCTGGGCCAGGGCCGGATCAGCTGGCAGGAGCTTCTGATCACCCTCTTTCTCCTCCTCACCGCCCCGATCTCGGCCCTGTTCCTCGCCAAGACCCTGATCCTGCGCGGCGAGGCCGACCCGAACCTGCCCGCCACCGGCACCGGATCCGACTGGGCCACCCTCGCGCCGGAACGCGCCGACCCCTAGGATTTGACCATCCGGTCAGAAATCCCGATGCCCGGCCCTTGCCACCCCCGGCCCCCGCATGGCATCGTCGGGGGCAATCGAAGGAGGGGCAATGGACCCGACCGCCGCCCTTGCAGACCGCCACCCGGCACCTGGCGCGTCCCTCGCCCCGCCGTGGGAGAGGGATGGGGTGGGCGCGCGCCCCGCACTCAGCCACAGCCAAGGGACCGCCCCCCGATGACAACCGCCACCGCACCGAAGACCGCCCTCCTGCCGCAAGTCACCCATGCCCGCAACCCCGGCATGGCGCTGGACCTCGACTGGGTCGCCTCGGTCCAGGCCAATACCTCCGCCATCGAACGCCGCGCAGCCACCCATCCCGGCCGCCGCAGCGTGAAGAAAGAGTATCAGGCCGCCTGGCTCCTGAAGGCCGTGTCGCTGATCGACCTCACCACCCTTTCCGGCGACGATACCGCCGGCCGCGTCCAGCGCCTCTGCGCCAAGGCCCGCCAGCCCGTCGCCCCCTGGATGCTGGAAAAGCTCGGGATGCAGGGCCTCACCGTGGGCGCGGTCTGCGTCTATCACGAGATGGTAGAGGCCGCCGTCCGCGCGCTTGAGGGCACGTCGATTCCGGTGGCCGCCGTCTCCACCGGCTTCCCGGCGGGGCTCTCCCCCTACAAGCTCCGCATCGCCGAGATCGGCGAAAGCGTCCGCGCCGGGGCGCGCGAGATCGACATCGTCATCTCCCGCCGCCATGTCCTGACCGGAGATTGGCAGGCCCTCTACGACGAGATGCGCGACATGCGCGAGGCCTGCGGCGACGCCCATGTCAAGGCCATCCTCGCCACCGGCGAGCTTGGCACGCTGCGCAACGTCGCCCGCGCCAGCCTCGTCTGCATGATGGGCGGGGCCGATTTCATCAAGACCTCCACCGGGAAAGAAGCCGTCAACGCCACCCTCCCCGTCTCCCTCACCATGATCCGCGCCATCCGTGACTATGAGGCGCGGACCGGCTTCAAGGTCGGCTACAAGCCCGCGGGAGGCATCGCCAAGGCCAAGGACGCGCTGGTCTATCTCTCCCTGATGAAGGACGAACTGGGCCACCCCTGGCTGCAACCCGACCTCTTCCGCTTCGGCGCCTCCAGCCTCCTCGGCGACATCGAGCGCCAGCTCGAACACCACCTCACCGGCCATTACTCCGCCGCCAACCGTCACGCGATGGGCTAAACTCGATGCCCTCCGCCCGACCCCTCCTCGTTCAACTTCGTCTCCTCACCGGCCGCCCCGCGAGGAGGAACGAAGTTCCCGACGAGCCTTCCCGCGCCAACGCCCTGCGTCATTGAGGACCCCATGACCATCAAGGAAATCTTCGACAGCATGGCCTACGGCCCCGCCCCCGAATCCGCCGCCGAGGCCCTGGCCTGGATCGCCCGCCACGACGGCAGCTTCGGCCATTACATCGACGGCGCCTTCACCCAACCGGGCGAGACCTTCACCACCTCCAACCCCGCCACCGGCAAATCCCTGGCCGAAGTCACCCAGGGCACCGCCGAGGACGTGGCCCGCGCGGTCCAGGCCGCCCGCCGCGCCCAGCCGAAATGGGCCGCCCTCCCCGCCTTCAAGCGCGCCCAATACCTGTATGCGCTGGCAAGACTGACGCAGAAACACTCCCGCCTCCTCGCCACGCTGGAAACCCTCGACAACGGCAAGCCGATCCGCGAGAGCCGCGACATCGACATCCCCCTCGTCGCCCGCCACTTCTCCTACCACGCCGGCCTCGCCCAGCTCCTCCCCTCCGAACACCCCGACCTCACGCCCCTCGGCGTCTGCGGCGCCGTCATCCCCTGGAACTTCCCGCTCCTGATGCTCGCCTGGAAGGTCGCCCCCGCGCTGGCCGCCGGGAACACCGTGGTCCTCAAGCCCGCCGAATACACCCCCCTCACCGCCCTCCTCTTCGCCGAGATCAGCAAGGAAGCAGGCCTCCCCAAAGGCGTCCTCAACATCGTCACCGGCGACGGCAGCACCGGCGCCGCGCTGGTGGACTCGCCCGTCGACAAGATCGCCTTCACCGGCTCCACCTCGGTCGGCAAGCGCATCCGCGAGGCGACCGCGGGCAGCGGCAAGGCGCTCACCCTCGAACTCGGCGGCAAATCCCCCTACATCGTCTTCGACGACGCCGACCTCGACTCCGCCGTCGAGGGCCTCGTCGATGCGATCTGGTTCAACCAGGGCCAGGTCTGCTGCGCCGGCTCGCGCCTCCTCGTCCAGGAAGGCACCGCCCCCCGCTTCTACGAGAAACTCAAGCGCCGGATGGACGGCCTCCGCCTCGGCGACCCCTTGGACAAGGCCATCGACATCGGCGCCATCGTCGATCCCATCCAGCTCGACACCATCACCCGCCTCGTCAAGGACAACCCCGAGGGGCAGCACTACCAGGCCCCCTGCCCCCTCCCCGCGCAGGGCTCGTTCTACCCCCCCACCCTGATCACCGGCCTCGGCACCGCTTCTCCCCTCATGCAAGAGGAAATCTTCGGCCCCGTCCTCGTCGCCATGACCTTCCGCACGCCCGAGGAAGCCGTCCAACTCGCCAACAACACCCGCTACGGCCTCGCCGCCACCGTCTGGACCGAGAACATCAACCTCGCCCTCGACGTGGCTCCGAAGCTAAAGGCCGGGGTCGTCTGGATCAACGCCACCAACCTCTTCGACGCCGCTGCCGGCTTCGGCGGCGTCCGCGAGTCGGGCTTCGGGCGTGAGGGCGGATGGGAGGGCCTGATGGCCTACCTCAAACCCGCCGCCAAACCCCTGGCCCTGAAACCCGCCACCCCCATCCCGGCCCCGGCGGAGCCGCAAGTCGACACCCTCGACCGCACCGCCAAGATGTACATCGGCGGCAAACAGGCCCGCCCCGACAGCGGCTACTCACAGCCCGTCTACGGCCCCAGGGCCAAGCTCCTCGGCCATGTCGGCATCGGCAACCGCAAGGACATCCGCAACGCCGTCGAGGCCGCCCACGCCGCCAAAGGCTGGGCCAGGACCACCGCCTACAACCGCGCCCAGGTCCTCTACTTCATCGCCGAGAACCTCTCCGCCCGCGCCGGAGAGTTCGCGAGCCGCCTGCAAGACGTCACCGGCAAACCCGGCCAGGCCGAGGTCGACACGAGCATCCAGCGCCTCTTCACCTACGCCGCCTGGGCCGACAAATACGACGGCGCGGCCAAATCCGTCCCGATCCGCGGCATCGCCCTTGCGATGAACGAACCCGTCGGCGTGATCGGAGCCCTCCTCCCCGACGAAGCCCCCCTCCTCGGCCTCGTCTCCGTCATGGCCCCCGCCATCGCCATGGGCAACACCACGGTCCTCGTCCCCGGCACCGCCCCCCTCAGCGCCACCGACTTCTACCAGATCCTCGACACCTCCGACGTCCCCGCCGGAGTCGTCAACATCGTCACCGGCCCCGCCCCCGACCTCGCGAAGTCACTCGCCGGCCACATGGACGTCGACGCGGTCTGGAGCTTCTCCTCCCAACCCCTCTCCGCCCTCATCGAGCGCGAGGCGGCAGGCAACCTCAAGCGCACCTGGGTCAACCACGGCAAGGCGCGGAACTGGCTAGGCCCCGAGGGCGAAGGCCGGACCTTCCTGTCCCAAGCGACCGAGGTCAAGACGATCTGGGTGCCGTATGGGGAGTGACCCGTAGGTCGGGGCTTGCCCCGACTCCCTTCCTTTCCCTTCGTCAGATTTGCACACCAGCTATTCAATAAGTTCAAGAACGTAAGCCGCCACCGTATGCGACGCGTGTATAGCCAAGCGAGCATGCCGAGGCTTTATGGAATAAGCTCGCGCTTGTTCTTCGGATTTTCCATGCGCACCACTCTTATTATTTCTTAGGTGCATAATGCCATCAACAATGCTGTTGAGGCCAGAAGCGATCTTCTTGAGGTCTTTACTGTCCCAGTCAACCGGTCGCAAGCCAATCTGGTCGGCTGCAGACTTCCATAGTTCTGCAAGCGCATCGCCGCTAGCGTAGGCTTTGCCTTTATGGTCTAGGTACGCTTTCAGGGCAGCTTCTAGCACATTTCCTGCATAGTGTGCGGCAGCTTGCGGATCGGTCTCAATCTGTGCGAGCGCACGCTGAATTTCGACATCAACAGTTGCGAGACCATTCTTCTTGACCGCTTCTACAAGCGAAATCGTTGCTGTAGCACCGGCTCGAACAAAGTTACCGCCCCGGACGTATGCTACCCCCTCCCGCGCAAGCGTCTCTCTTATCTTAGTCTTTTCATCTTCTAATCTCGCGGCGTGATCCTCGCCAGATGAAAGCCAGAAAGTACTGGTTGGTGCAGGCTTCTCCATGAAATCATCAAGTATGATCCCAAGGACTCTTGTTGGTTGTTCGGCGCGAGCATTTATTTGGCGTAGCCACGCCTGAACCTTTGTTGCCTTGCTCCCGTCGGGGATAGGTTCCGGGGCTCCCGCAAAGAGGAAAAGGGCGTCAATCTCCGCTTGAGTGTAGCGGTCAGGAAATATCTGACTCAGTAGGCCGATTAAACTCGTCGGGATACGATCCATGCCACAACTCCAGAACTCGGCCTCTGAACCATGCTCAATTTTAGCCGATACTGGCAATCTATTGCAGGTGCACTTCTCAAGTCGACACCCCCGATTCGCCCCCCAAGGTTAACGACCCACCCGCCCGCCAGGCGTCTGGACAGATACCCGACACATGCCAGACGCCTGCCATACCGTTAACCTCCCGGAAATCCCCCGGATTACCCCAGCGTTCCCAACCCCTTGCCGGAGTCCCTCGCGGCCCCTACGCCCGCCCCGCCGCAGCACTCAGCGTTAGCGGATCGATCCCCATCCCCCGCAGCGCCGCCGACCATTTCCCGCCGTCGTCCGCCCCGAACACCAGCCCCTCCGGCGCGGTGGAGGTCAGCCAGTCGTTGCGCCCGATCTCGGCCTCCAGCTGCCCCGGCCCCCAGCCGGAATAGCCCAGCGCCAGCACCGCCTCGCCCGGCCCCCCGCCCCGTGCCAGCGCCTGCAGGATGTCCAGCGTCGCGGTCATGCCCAGCCCGCCCGGCACCTCCAGGGTCGAGCCCTCGGCCTGCCAGTCCGAGGAATGCAGCACGAAGCCCCGCCCCCGCTCGACCGGGCCGCCGAACTGGATGCGGATGTCGCGGCCCTGGGGGGCGCGCGGGATGCCAAGCTGCTCGAGAAGGCCGGAAAAACTCAGCTCCTCCAACGGCTTGTTCAGGATCAACCCCATCGCCCCATCCTGGGAATGGGCGCAGACCAGGATGACGCTGTGGTCGAAGCGCGGGTCGGCCATTCCCGGCATCGCGATCAGGATCTGTCCGGCTAGGTCCATCGAGTCACCTCCCCTTTCCATGAAGATGGACCCGCCGGGGGCCGGTCTCAAGCCCCGGCGGGCCGCTGCGGCGTAACCGCGCGGACACGGTCGCGCGATGTCGCTGCAACGTGATTTCCATCCCGGCACGGGTTTCCTATCCTGCGGCCATGATCTGCCGCACCCTCGCCCTCGGCTGCCTCGCCGCCTCGCCCGCCCTTGCCACCACGCAAGAGGATGTCCTTTCCGCCCAGCTGCGGCCGGGCTGGCAGATGGAGTCGGGCACCCATATGGCGGCGGTGGAGCTGGACCTGGCGCCCGGCTGGAAGACCTATTGGCGCAGCCCCGGCGATGCCGGCATCCCCCCCAGCTTCGACTGGTCCGGCTCGCGCAATGTCAAGTCGGTCCACATCCACTGGCCCGCCCCGGTGGTGTTCGAGGCGAACGGGTTCCAGACCATCGGCTATCACGAAAAGCTGCTCCTCCCGGTCGAGGTCGAGCCGGTGGATCCGGCCCAGCCGGTGCGGCTGTCGGTCGAGATGGAACTGGGCGTCTGCGACGAGATCTGCATGCCCGCCAGCCTCTCGCTGCAGGCCGAGCTTGACAGTCCCGGCACCGCCGATCCCGGCATCCAGTCCGCCCTTGCCGCCCGCGCCATCCCTGCGCGCGAGGCCGGGGTCAGCCGGGTGGCCTGCACGGTGGACCCGATCGACGACGGGCTGCGGCTGACCGCGCGGGTGCGGCTGCCGGACCCGGGCCTGGCCGAGGTCGTGGCCTTCGAGACCGGCGATCCCTCCGTCTGGGTCGCCGAAGCCGTCAGCCAGCGCGAGGGCGGCGAACTGGTCTCGGTCACCGAACTGGTGGCCCCCTCGGGCGCGCCCTTCGCGCTGGACCGTTCGGACGTCACTCTGACCATCCTGGCCGGCGGCGAGGCGGTCGAGGTCAGGGGCTGCCCCGCGCCCTGATACTGCGCCCTGATACCGGGAGCCGTCCGGCGCGGCAGAGCGGGTGGCAACGCGGGTGCGGGGGGCTCGATGCCCCCCGCGCACGCCGCCCCTACGGGCGTCGCAGCCGCAGGATCGCCAGCACCGCCGCCAGCAGCCAGAGCATCAGGCCCAGCCCCAGGAACAGCGCCAGCGCGGCCAGCCCCGGCGCGGCATCGGCCAGGGCCGGGACCAGAGCCACCAGCCAGCCCGGCAAGGCCCCCGTCGCCGCCACCTGGACCGGCAGCGCCAGCGCCAGCAGGATCAGCCCCAAGGCCACCGGCCGCAGCGCCGGGCGCAGGCGCAGGCGCTCGCGCCCCGCCCCGCGCCGCAGGGCCCGCAGCGCCCGTCCCACATCCGCCTGCACCGCCAGGAAGGCCGGCACGACCAGCAGCACCAGCAGCATGCCGAAGCCCAGGCCGAAGACCAGCGTCACCACGGTGGGCTTCAGGAATTCGGCCTGCGAGGACCGCTCGTACAGCAGCGGCAGAAGACCCAGGAGCGTGGTCAGCGTCGTCAGCAGCACCGCCCGGAAGCGGTCGGAGACGCCGTCGACGATCGCCGGGATCAGCCCCCGCCTTTCGGAATATTCGTCCACCGTGCTGACCAGCACGATCGAGTCGTTGATAATGATCCCCGACATGCCGATCATCCCGACGATCGAGAACATCGAGACCGGGATCCCCCAGACCCAATGGCCGAAGATCGCCCCCACCAGGCCGAAGGGGATCACCGACATGATCACCAGCGGCCGGGTCCAGTGGGCAAAGATCCAGGTCAGGGTGACGTAGATCCCCAGCAGGCAGAGCACCACGCCGACCAGCGCGCCGGACAGGAACTCCTCCTCGGCCGCCGCCTGGCCGGACAGGCGCCAGTCGACGCCGAAGTCCTGCGCGATGCGGGGCAGGATCTCCTCCTCCATCACGCGGCCGACCTCTGTCGCGCGGGCGGGGTCCTCCTCGGACAATTCGCCCGAGACGGTGACCAGCCGCAGCCCGTTCTCGCGCCGGACGGTCGAGAAGCCGGAGCGGCTTTCCACCGTGACCACATCCGCCAGCGGCACGAAAAGGCCCGGCGCGGCGCGGATCTGGGTGCGGTCCAGGAAATCGGCGGTCAGTTCGGAGTCGGGCAGTTCCACCCGGATCGCGGCCTGGCGCGGGCCTTCGGGGAAGGTCGCGGCCTCGATCCCGCCCAGCATCTCGCGCAAGGTGCGGGCCAGGGTCGCGGTGTCGAACCCCAGCGCGCGGCCCTGCGGGGTCAGGGTCAGGACCAGCTCTTCCTTGTCATAGGCCAGGCTGTCCTCCAGCCCCGAGACCTCGGGATAGGCCGCCAGCGCCGCCTTCAGCGCCTCGGCCGCGGCCTTCAGCGTCCCGGCCTCGCCGCCCGACAGGTCGACGGAAAGCGAATCGCCCCCGGATCCGTAGCGCGCGCCGCGGAAGCTGAGTTCCTCCAGCAGCGGATGCGGCACGATCTCGGCCTCCAGCGCGGCCAGGAAGGCGCTGGCCGGCCAGGGGCGCAGGTCCGGGCTGATCAGCTCCATCGTGATCGAGCCCAGGAGGTCCGGCCCCTTGGTCTCGGCGCTGGAGAGGCTGCGCGAACTGGCGCCGCCGACCTCGGCCAGGACGAAGGTGGCCGGATTCGCGCCATATTCGGCCTCGAACCGGGCGGTCACCACATCGGTGGCGCGCTGCAACTCGTGCATCATCGCCAGCGTGTCTGCGCGATCGGCCCCCGGCAGCATCGAGAAGGCGCCGCTGACCGAGGCCTGCTCGGGCGGGTTGAAGAAGCGGAACTGCACCTCGCCGCGCAGGAACAGCGAGCCCTGCCAGGCCAGCGCCAGCAGGCAGGCCGCCAGCACCGGATAGCGCGCCCGGATCACCAGCCGGATCCCCGGCCGGATCGCCACCCGGCGCAGCCAGTCCAGCCCCCGGTTCACCTGGCGCGAGGGCCAGTCGTACCAGCGGTCGTGCATCGCATCCTGCATCGCATGGGCCAGGTGGTTGGGCAGGATCAGGAAGCATTCCACCAGCGAGACCAGCAGCACCACGACGACCGTCAGGGGAATGTCGGCGATCATCGCGCCGAAATGGCCGCCGATGCCGACAAGGCCCAGGAAGGCGATGATCGTGGTGATCGACGAGGCGAGGATCGGCCCCGACATCCAGCGCGCGGTCCGCTCGGCCGCCTCCTCGCCGGTCTCGCCCAGGAGGCGGACGCGGCGCTCGACATTCTCCGACACGACGATGGAATCGTCCACCACCACGCCGATCATGATGATCAGCGCAAAGAGCGACATCATGTTCAGCGACTGGCCCAGGACCAGCATCACCGCCAGCGTGCCCACCATGGCGATCGGGATCCCGACGGCCACCCAGAAGGCGATGCGGGCGTTCAGGAACAGGAACAGGACCGCCAGCACCAGCAGAAGGCCGGTGGTGCCGTTGTCCATGAACAGCATGAGCCGGTCCTTGATCTGCTCGGCCCGCGTGCGGACCAGCTCGACCGTGACGCCGGGCGGCAGCGTCGGCTGCATCGCGGCCGCGACCTCGGCCACGGTCGCCTGCAGGCGGATCGCGTCGCCCTCGGCGGCGCGGTCGACGCGGATGGTCATGGCCGGGTTCGCCCCGACATAGGCCGCGCGCACCGAATTGGCGGCGTTCGCGCTGATCGCGGCGATGTCGCCAAGGACCAGCTTGGTCCCGTCGGGGGCCGAGCGCAGGACGATGGCCGCCACATCGGCCAGGCTGCGCCCGTCGTTGCCGGTGCGCAGCCGCGCGCCCTCGCCCAGTTCGCCGGCGGGGCTGTCGGCGGTGGCGGCGGCGATGGCGCCCGCGACCTCGGCCATGGTGAGGTCGTGCTGCATCAGCGCGGTCGACGGCACCTCGACCAGGATCTCGGGCGCGGCAAGCCCGGTGATCGTGGCCCGGCTGATCCCGGCCTCGAACAGGCGCGCCACCAGGTTGTCGGCAAAGCGGCCCAGCTGGTCGATCCCGACCGGGCCCGAGATCAGCACATCCGTCACCCGGTCGCGCCAGGCCGAGGCCGCGACCACCGGGTCCTCGCTGCCTTCGGGCAGGGTGTTCAGCGCATCCACCGCCGCCTGCACGTCCTTTTCCGCGACCGAGAGGTCATGGTTCGGCTCGAACTCCACCGTCACCACCGCCCGCCCCTCGCTGGCGCGCGAGCTGACGCCGGCCACCCCCTCGACGGTCTGCAGCACGGGCTCCAGCACCTGCACGATGGCGCGGTCCGCATCCTCGGCCCCGGCCCCGTCCCAGGCCACGCTGACCGAGACCGCGTTCACCACGACATCGGGGAAATACTGCGCGCGGATGTTGAAGGCGGCGATCAGGCCCGCGACCAGCATCAGCGCCATCAGCAGGTTGGCGGCCGTCCGGTGGCGGACGAAAAGGCCCAGGATCTGCATCAGCCGCCCGTGCGGCCTTCCAGCCGCTCCAGTGTCGCGGCCGGGATCGCGCCCGCCTTCAGCTCGTCCAGAAGCCGCGCCTTGGCCGCCTCGGGCATGGCCGCGTCGGCCTCGACCAGCGCGACCAGCTCTGCCCGGCGCGCCTCGCTCAACGGCACCATTCCCGCGCCCGCGCCGGGGCGCACCGGGCGGATGCGGATGCCCTCGCCCAGAAGGGCCGAGCGTTCCAGCACCACCTCGCGGCCCGCCAGCGCGCCGACACGGACGAGAACGTCATCGCCCTGCCGCCGCAGGACCTCGACCGGGATTTCCTGCAGCCGGTCGCCCTCGGCCAGGGCCAGAAGCGTGCCGTTGCGCCCCACGGCCAGCGCGGGCAGGCGGGCGACGCCGGCAAGCGGCGGCTCCTCGATCCTGACCTCGACGAAATCGCCGGGCTGCAAGAGCGCCTCTGCCGCCGGCGAGGGATCCAGCGCGACATAGACCATGCGGCCGGTCTGCCCCTCGGCCACCGCCGCCGCCGCACGCTCCAGACGGCCGGTAAGGCCGTTGCCCAGCGTCACCGGGGCCGGCCCCAGCGCGCCATCCGGGCCGACCAGCAGCGCGAATTGCGCGGTCGACAGCCGAACCGCCACGTCCAGCGCGGAAGGGTCGATGATCCGGCCGATCACCTCGTTCGCGCCGACCAGTGCGCCGGGGACCAGCGTTACCCCGTCCACGCGGCCGGAAAGCCCGGCGCGGATCTCGGTTTCCGAAAGCGCCCGCTCGGCCTCGGCCAGGGCGATTCCGGCGCGGGTGACGGCCACCTTAGCCTGGTCCACCGCCGCCTCGGCCTGGGCCAGGGCCTGCCGCCGCGACAGGACCGCCTGCTCGGCCGAGGAAAGCGCCAGTTCCGCCGTCTCGACCGCCTGGGACGATCCGGCCCCGCGCGCCTCGATCTGGCGCTGGCGGTCCAGCGCCTGCCGGCGCAGCACCACCTGCGCCTCGGCCGCCGCGATATCGTCGCGGGCCAGGATCACCGCCGCCTGCGCCTGCGTATCCGAGGCCGTCGCTTCGGCAAGATCGGCCTGGGCCAGCGCCAGCGCCTCCTGGGCCGGGGCCGGATCGAGCCGGACCAGGACCTCGCCCGAGCGGACCGAAAGCCCGTTGCGGAAGCCCTCGGCGACCCAGACCACGCTGCCCGACTGCCGGGCCCGCAGATCCAGCGCGCGCCGGGCCTCGACCTTGCCATAGGCGGTCAGGACCGGCGTGACCTGCACGGGCTCCAGACGGGTGACATTGGCCGCGACGACCCGCTCCTCGGCCGGATGGCCCGGCCCGCCAGGCTCCAGCGAGGCGCGGATCGCCCCGCCCAGCAGAAGTGCCGCCGCCCCCAGAAGGGCCAGCGTCAGGACCAGCAGGAAAAGCCCGGTCAGACTGCGCGCCAGAAATCGCATCCCGTCCCCATGATTGCCGCGCGCAGTCTAGCGCAAGCCGGGGGGCCTGCCAGCCATGGAACGCGCTTCAACGCAGATGTTACGGCCGTCCCGGCTATTTCCGTCGCAGATGTTCTTCCAGCCGGGGCATGATCTCGACAAAGTTGCAGGGCCGGTGGCGGCTGTCGAGTTGCCAGCGCAGGATCTCGTCCCAGGCGTCGCGGCAGGCGCCGGGGCTGCCGGGCAGGGCAAAGAGGTAGGTCCCGCCCGCCACGCCCCCGGTGGCACGGCTTTGCACGGCCGAAGTGCCGATCTTCTGCATCGAGACCATGGTGAAGACGGTGGCGAAGGCCTCGATCTCCTTCTCGTAGACCTCGCGATGGGCCTCGACCGTGACGTCGCGCCCGGTGAGGCCCGTGCCGCCGGTGGTCAGGATCACGTCGACCTGCGGATCGGCGATCCACTGCCGCAGCCGGGACACGATCCCGGCGCGGTCGTCCGGGACGATGCCCCGGTCGGCCAGCAGATGCCCCGCAAGGGTCAGCCGCTCGACCAGGGTGTCGCCGGACTTGTCATCCTCGGGGGTGCGGCTGTCGCTGACCGTCAGCACCGCGATGCGGACCGGGTGGAAGGGCAGGCTCTCGTCGATCCGGGACATTCCAGCTCCGCCGGTTCAGGTTCGGGGCATCAGCGCCAGCCGCAGGGCCAGCGCGCCGAAGATGGTGGCGCTGATCCGCGAAAGCCAGCGCGAAAGGCCCGCCGAGCGGGCGACACGCTGGCCGATGGAGCCCGCGAACAATCCCACCGCGCCGTTGACCAGAAGCCCGCCGAACGAGAACACCAGCCCCAGCGTCAGGAACTGCGGCAGGATCGGGCGCGCGGGATCGACGAATTGCGGCAGGAAGGCCAGGATGAACAGGATCACCTTGGGGTTGAGGAGGTTGACCATCAGCCCCTGCCAGAACGCCCGGCCGGTGGCCGTGGGCACCACCTGCGCCTCGGCCGCGAAGGGCGAGGACCGCAGCGCCCCCGCCGCCAGCCACAGCAGATAGCCCACCCCCAGCCAGCGGATCGCCTCGAACGCCGCCGGATGCGCCTTGACCAGCGCGCCAAGGCCCAGCGCGGCCAGCAGGGTATGCACCATCCCGCCAAGCGCGATGCCGAAATTCGCCGCCATCGCCGCGCGGCGGCCGGATTTCAGCCCCTGTCCCAGGCAGAACATCATGTCCGCCCCCGGCGTCAGGTTCAGCGCCAGGCCGGCGGGGACGAAGGCCAGAAGGGTGAGGGGTTCGACGGATAGCATTCAGCGCAGCCTTGCCTGCAGGGAAAGAAGATCCGCCCAGGCCTCGCGCTTGGCGGCGGGGTTGCGCAGGAGGTAGGCCGGATGGGTCATCGGCAGAAGCGGCCTGCCCAGCGCCTGCGCCCAGTTGCCGCGCGCCCGCAGGATGCCCCTGCCCCCGGTCAGGGCAAAGAGCGGCGTGTTGCCCATGACGACGATCGCCGCCGGGTCCACCAGCGCGATATGCCGCTCGACAAAGGGGCGCATCATGGCGATCTCGGCCGGATCGGGGTCGCGGTTGCCGGGCGGGCGCCAGGGCAGGACATTGGTGATGTAGAGTGCTGACTGCGCGTCGAGGCTGGTGCGGGACAGGCCGATGGCGGCGAACATCCGGTCCAGAAGCTGCCCGGCCCGGCCGACGAAGGGACGGCCCTCGCGGTCCTCCTCGGCCCCCGGGGCCTCGCCCAGGATCAGGACGCGGGCGGCGGGGTTGCCATCGGCAAAGACCGTGTTGCGCGCGCCCCGCTTCAGCTCGCACAGGTCGAAACCGGCGAGCGCGGCGCGCAGATCCTTCAGCGTCGCGGCGCGGGCGGCGGCGGCCCGGGCGACCTCGGCCGGGTCGGCGGCGGCGAACACGGGTTCGGGCGCGGCGGCGGGCCGGGCCAGGGCTGCGGGCTTCGGCGCCTCGGCCGCAAGCTCGTAGCGGTTGACGGGCGCGTCGGAGATGGCCTCGTCCACCCCGGCCTCGCCCAGCCATTCCAGCGCGGCGAGCGCGGCGTGCCAGTCCCCGGCGATGTCGGCGGCGATTCCCATGCGACGAAGGTAAGGCCAAGCCCCGGCGGGAGCCAGAGCGAACCACCTAGCCGAACAGGAGCCGCCAGAAGAAGAACCCCGCCAGTCCCAGGATCAGCGCACGGGCGATCAGCGCGAACAGCAGCCGCGGCAGGTCGAGCGCAACCCTTGCGATGGCGACGACCGTCCCGGCCGTCGAGCGTTCCGGCGGCGGCGGGTCGGGATCGGGCGTCTGCGGGCGGGACCTGTCCTCCATCCGGCCAGCTTAGCAGGCGCCGGCCCCGCTGCAACGCGGCCATTGCCCCCCCGCCCCCGGTTTGCGATAGAGGGCCAAACCGGAAAAGGGGATCCGCCCATGGCCTTCCGCGCCCGCCACCTTCTGGGGATCGAGCAGCTTTCGCCGCTGGAGATCACCACGGTCCTCGACCTGGCCGAGCGATACGTCGACCTCAACCGCCGCACGGTCAAGCAATCGGACGTGCTGGCCGGGATGACGCAGATCAACCTGTTCTTCGAGGCCTCGACCCGCACCCAGTCCAGTTTCGAACTCGCGGGCAAGCGGCTGGGCGCGGATGTGATGAACATGTCGGTCGCCACATCCTCGGTGAAGAAGGGGGAGACCCTGATCGACACCGCGATGACGCTGAACGCGATGCACCCGGACCTGCTGGTCGTCCGGCATGGCTCCTCGGGCGCGGTCAACCTTCTGGCGCAGAAGGTGGATTGCGCGGTGCTGAACGCGGGCGACGGGCGGCACGAGCATCCGACCCAGGCGCTCTTGGACGCGCTGACCATCCGCCGCGCCAAGGGCCGGATCCAGCGCCTGACCGTCGCGATCTGCGGCGACATCGCCCATTCCCGCGTCGCGCGGTCGAACCTGATCCTGCTCGGCAAGATGGAAAACCGCCTGCGCCTGATCGCGCCGCCGACCCTGATGCCCTCGGGCGTCGAGGATTTCGGCTGCGAGCTGTTCGACGACATGCGCGAGGGGCTGAAGGGCGCCGACGTGGTGATGATGCTGCGGCTGCAGAAAGAGCGGATGGACGGCGGCTTCATCCCGTCCGAGCGCGAATATTACCACCGCTATGGCCTCGACGCCGAGAAACTCTCCCACGCCGCGCCGGATGCGATCGTCATGCACCCCGGCCCGATGAACCGGGGGGTGGAGATCGACGGCGACCTGGCCGACGACATCAACCGCAGCGTGATCCAGGACCAGGTGGAGATGGGCGTCGCGGTGCGCATGGCCTGCATGGACCTTTTGGCGCGGAACCTGCGCGCCGAAAGGGGCCGGAAGATCGTGGACATGATGGCGTGACCGGCGCCGCGGGCGTAGGGTGCGCTACAGCGCACCATTGGCGAAAGGCGCGAAGATGATCCCCGACCGCAAACCCACCAAAGCCGAGATGCGCCAGGGCGGCAGGGTCGCCGCCGCCGTCCTCGTCTTCCTCGCCGTCTTCACCCTCGTCATCGTCTGGATCGCCTGAGCCATGGCCCGGATCGAACCCGACAGCATCCTGGGCCATGCCACCCCCCTGCAGGAGGGCGAGCGGCTGGTGGCCGAGTTTCCCGCCGACCGCCAGGCCTATTGGCGCGGGCATCTGATCCTTGCGGTGGTCCTGGGCGTGGCGGCGGGGCTGGTCCTCCTCTGGCAGGGCAGCGCCTGGCCGGTGATGGGGCCGGTGGGCGCGGTCATCGCCATCGGCGCGCGGGCGGCCTTCCTCGCCTCCGAGGCGCTGGCCGAGGTCTGGCTCCTGACCGACCGGCGGCTTCTGGGGCCGGGCGGACGGGCGATCCCGCTGGCGCGGCTGCACTCGGCCCGGCCTTTCCTGGGGGCGGTGCAGATCACCACCACGACCGGCGAGCGGCATCTGATCAAGTACCAGGCCGACCCCGCCGCCGCCGCCAACCGCCTGACGGGCAGCCGCCGATGACATCGCTGGCCATCCCCGCGCATGAGCGTCACGGCATCCGCGTCTTTGCCGCCGCCTTGTCGCCCGAGGCGATGCGGCGCGACAAGGCGGGGCTGGTGGCGGCGCTTTTCGATGATCCGGACCTCGACCCGGCGCATGTCGAGCTGTTCGACACCGCCGACCTGGCCGGGGTCGGCCTTGCCGGCTATCTGGCCGAGGGGCTGGGCGTGTCCGATGCCGCCCTTGCCCCCGACCGCGCCCGGCTGGAGGCGGTTATGGGGCCGGTGCTGATCCTGCACTCCCGCGCCCTGCACGGCCGCGCGGTCACGCTGACCCCCGACCCGCGCCTGACCCTGATCGCCAGCTATGCCGAGGAGCGCCCCCCGGTGCATTTCGAGCCCCTGCCCTCGGCGGCCGCAAAGGGCAGTCTGACGGCGCCCGGCCCCTCGGCCCCGCCCGCCCGCCTGCCGCGCGGGGCGCTGGCCCTGGGCGCGGCGCTGCTCCTCGCGGGCCTCGCGGCCCTGCTCCTCGCCTGGCGCTAGCATGGCTGGACAGGCGGCGCGCAAGGCCGCATATGGCAGCGGATCAGCCAGGAACGGACCCTCCATGACCACGCTGCATTTCCACAACGCCCGCCTGATCGACCCCGAGGCGGGGACCGACGCGCCCGGCAGCCTGACGGTGAGGGGCGGCGTGATCCTGGCCCGGGACGAGAAGGCCCCCAAGGGCGCGGCGATGGTGGATTGCGGCGGCAGGTGCCTCGCCCCCGGCATCGTCGACTGGGGCGTCAAGATCGGCGAGCCGGGCGAGCGGCACCGCGAGAGCTTCGGCTCGGCCGGGCAGGCGGCGGCGGCGGGCGGGGTGACCACGATCATCGCGCGGCCCGATACCAGCCCGGCCATCGACACGCCCGAGACGCTGGAATTCGTCACCCGCCGCGCGGCGGAGAGCCCGGTCCGTATCCGCCACATGGCGGCCCTGACCAAGGGGTGCGAGGGGCGCGAGATGACCGAGATCGGCTTCCTGCGCGATGCGGGCGCGATCGCCTTCACCGATGTCTTCCGCGTCTCGACCAAGGCCAAGGCGATCACCCGGGCGATGGCCTATGCCAAGTCGCTGGGCGCGCTTGTCGTGGGCCATCCGCAGGATCCGGGCCTGTCGCAGGGCGCGGCGGCGACGAGCGGCAAGTTCGCCAGCCTGCGCGGGATTCCCGCCGTCTCGCCCATGGCCGAGCGGATGGGACTGGAGCGCGACCTCGCCCTGGTCGAGATGACGGGGGTGCGCTACCACGCCGACCAGATCACCACCGCGAAGTCCCTGCCCGCGCTGGCCCGGGCAAGGGCGGCGGGGCTGGACGTGACGGCGGGGACCTCGATCCACCACCTGACGTTGAACGAATTCGACGTGGGCGACTACCGGACCTTCTTCAAGGTCACGCCGCCCCTGCGGTCGGAGGTGGACCGGCTGGCCATGGTGGCGGCGGTGGCCGAGGGCACGATCGAGGTGATCAGCTCGATGCACACCCCGGCCGACGAGGAATCGAAGCGCCTGCCCTTCGAGGAAGCCGCCCCCGGCGCGGTCGCGCTGGAGACCTTCCTTCCGGCCGCGATGCGCCTTTATCACGCCGGGCATCTGGACCTGCCGGCGCTGTTCCGGGCGATGGCGCTGAACCCGGCCAACCGGCTGGGCCTGCCGCAGGGCCGGCTGGCGCTGGGCGCTCCGGCGGACCTGATCCTGTTCGACCCCGAGGCGCCCTTCCTGCTGGACCGCTTCAGGCTGCGCTCGAAATCGAAGAACACGCCGTTTGACGGCGCGCGGATGGAAGGTAAGGTGCTGGCCACCTGGGTCGCGGGGACGCAGGTCTTCGCCGCGGAATAACCGATGCCCGAGATTACCAGTCCGACCCTGTTCCTGATCCTGACGGCGGTGCTGTCCTATCTTCTGGGCGCGATTCCCTTCGGGCTGGTCATCACCCGCGCGATGGGGCTGGGCGACCTGCGCAAGATCGGCTCGGGCAATATCGGGGCGACCAACGTGCTGCGGACCGGCAACAAGGCGGCGGCGCTGGCGACGCTGCTGCTGGACGCGGGCAAGGGCGGGATCGCGGTGCTGATCGCGCGGGCGCTTCTGGCCGAGGATGCGGCGCAGCTGGCGGGGCTGATGGCCTTTCTGGGCCACCTGTTCCCGGTCTGGCTGGGCTTCCGGGGCGGCAAGGGGGTGGCGACCTTCCTGGGCACGCTGCTTGCGCTGGCCTGGCCGGTGGGGCTGGCGGCCTGCGCGACCTGGCTGGTCGCGGCGGCCCTGCTGCGGATCTCCTCGGCGGCGGCGCTGGTCTCGGCGGCGTCGAGCGCGGGCTGGGTGTTCTGGTTCGGCGAGGGCCGGCTTCTGATCCTGGTCGTGGTGCTGACGATCCTGATATATATCCGGCACGCCGAGAACCTGCGGCGGATCAAGGCGGGGACCGAGCCGCGCATCGGGCGCAAGCGGGCCTGACTGTCCACGGTGGACAGTTTTGTCCATTGAATGAAATCAATGGGTTGCCTTCGGGCGTTTACCTTTCGGCAAGACTTCCGGCTGCTCGTCGATGACTTCGTCACTCCTCGCGGGCGGCCGACGAGGAGACGAAGTCGAACGAGGAGGCGGCCGAGCTAGAGGCTCGACGCCTCGTAAAGCGGGGTGAGGTCGCGGTTCCAGGGGCCGTTGTAAAGCTCCAGCCACCTGTCGGCCTGCACCTTGCCGGATTTCAGGCTTTCGACCAGCGGGCGCAGCTGCGCCTCTTCGCCCAGGCCGCGCGCGGCAAGGCCGGCATGGGAGAGGCCGACCGCCGCGCGGGCGAGGTCGAGCAGCTTCACCCCGCCCGCCTCTCCGGCCAGGGCCGAGACCGAGGCCGCGACCCGCAGGCCCTCGCGCGTCTCGGCGTCGAAGCCCTTCACCAGGTCCCAGGCCGCATCCAGCGCGGTCTGGTCGTACATCAGCCCGACCCAGAAGGCGGGAAGTGCGGCGATATGGGCCTGGTCGCCGCAATCCGCCCCGCGCATCTCGATGTATTTCTTCACCCGCGCCTCGGGGAAGACGGTGGTCATGTGGTCGGCCCAGTCCGAGAGCGTGGGCTTCTCGCCCGGCAGCGCGGGCAGTTCGCCCTTCAGGAAGTCGCGGAACGACTGCCCCAGCGCGTTGATGTATCTGCCGTCGCGGTAGACGAAATACATCGGCACATCCAGCACCCAGTCGACGTAACGCTGGAAGCCCATCCCGTCCTCGAAGGCGAAGGGCAGCATCCCGGTGCGGCTGTCGTCCAGCCCGCGCCAGATCCGGCTGCGCCAGCTGCGGTGGCCATTGGGCTTGCCCTCGAAGAAGGGGGAGGAGGCGAAAAGCGCGGTCGCCACCGGCTGCAGCGCCAGCGCGACGCGCAGCTTCCGGACCATGTCGGATTCGGAGGCGTAGTCGAGATTCACCTGCACCGTCGCGGTGCGATACATCATCTGCGTGCCATGGGTGCCGACGCGGCCCATGTAATCGGTCATCAGCCGATACCGCCCCTTGGGCATCACCGGCATCTGGTCATGCGTCCAGTCCGGCGGCGCGCCGATCCCCATGAAGCGCACGCCCATCGGCCCGGCGATCGAGCGGACCTCGTCCAGGTGCTGCTGCAACTCGGCCGCGACGTCCAGCGTCGAGACGAGGGGGGCGCCCGAAAGCTCGAACTGGCCGCCGGGTTCGAGGCTGACATTGGCGCCATCGCGGGTCAGGCCGATGATGTTCTCGCCCTCGCGCAGGGGTTGCCAGCCGTAGCGGGCGACGAGCGCGTCGAAGATCGCCGAGATCGAGCGGTCGCCGGCATAGGGCAAGGGCAGGCGGCTGTCGGTGAGCCAGCCGAATTTCTCGTGCTCGGCGCCGATGCGCCACTGGTCGCGCGGCTTGCAGCCGGATTCGAGCAGGCCGGCCAGCTGGTCGAGGCTTTCGATGGGTCCGCCGCCGGACTGGGGGATGGACATGGGCAGGCTCCGGGGCTGGATGCGTTGGCTACGGCGGCTAGGCCGGGCGCCAACAGGTGTCAAGCGACAAGGGGCGAGTCAAGGGGGGGCGGGGCGGTGCGACCTTTGCGTCAGCGCAAGGCAACGCCCTGTCCCCGGCGCGCCCAGATCAGGTGGTCGACCTCGGCCAGGGCGATGACGCGGCTGTCGGGGGCCGGGCCTTCGGATCCGAGAGCGGCGACAAGCGCGGCGGTGTCCATGCCGGGAAGGGCAGCGAAAGCGTCGAAGAGGGCGTCCGCCCCCTCGGCCTCGACCGGGATATGAAGAAGCTGGCCGTCGGCCTGTTTCAGCTTCCAGATGCGGCGGCCGCGCAGGGTGAGAAGGCGGATCTCGATCAGGTCGGGCAGGCCGATGAAGCCGCCAGTGCGCGGCCCCATATAGGCGATCTGCGCCTCGGTCACGCGCAGGATGCCGGGGGCCTCGCCCGGCTGGTGAAAGCGCAGGCGGCGCCAGGAGGTGAGCGCCCAGCCCGCGCCCATGGCGAGAAACGCAAGGCCGAGGGGGGTGAGGAGATAGCCGCCCTGCCAGGCGGTCCAGAGGCCGAACAGCGCAAGCCCAAGCGCGGCGATCACTTCGCGCCAGCGCAGGAGCCCGGCCTGCAACTCGGGCCGGATCACCGCCAGTCCCCGCAGGCGGCCTGCCAGAGGGTGATGGCGGCGACGGCGGCGGTATCGGCGCGCAGGATCCTGGGGCCGAGGCTGAGGGGGGTGACATTCGGACGGGCGCGGAGTTTCGCGATTTCTTCGGTCGAGAAACCGCCCTCGGGGCCGATCAGGATGGCGGCGGGGCCGGTCGCGGGGGTCAGGGTGGCGGGCTGGCCGAGGGCGGTTTCGTCGCACCAGTAGAGGCGGCGATCCTCGGGCCATTGCGCCAGGAGCCTGGCGAGCGGCTGGAGGTCCGCGACCTCCGGCACGAAGGTCGCGCCGCATTGCTCGGCCGCCTCGGTGGCATGGGCTTGCAGGCGGTCCTGGCGGATGCGTTCGGAATTGGTGTGGCGGGTCTGGACCGGCAGGATGCGGGCGACGCCGAGTTCGACGGCCTTCTCCACGATGAAATCGGTGCGGGCCTTCTTGATCGGCGCGAAGAGAAGCCAGAGGTCGGGCGGCAGGTGCAGGGGCCGGGTCCGCGCCTCGCAGGTGGCGATGGCATTGCGCTTGCCCGCGGCGGCAAGGGTGGCCCGCCATTCCCCGTCGCGGCCGTTGAACAGAAGCACCGGGTCGCCCACCGCCAGCCGCATGACGCCGACAAGGTAATGCGCCTGGTCCTGTGACAGGGCGACGGCTTGCCCCGGGGCAAGCGGCTGGTCTACATGAAGCCTGATCTCCGACATGAGCGTGACCCTATGTCCCTGCCGTCGCAATTTCCAGAGCCCGCGGGCCCAGAGCCTGCTGGCGCCGTGGCCGATGCGCCGAAGGGCAACTGGGTGGACCTTTACGCCCCGCAGTGGACGCGGCCCTATCTGCGGCTGTCCCGCGCCGACCGGCCGATCGGGACCTGGCTGCTCTATATCCCCTGCCTCTGGGCGCTGGCTCTTGCCGGGGGGGCGGGCGGGTTCACCGCCTGGGACCTGTGGCTGGCCCTCTCCTGCGGGGTGGGGGCCTTCCTGATGCGGGGGGCGGGCTGCACCTGGAACGACATCACCGACCGGCATATCGACGGCTCGGTCGCGCGGACGCGGAGCCGGCCGATCCCCTCGGGCCAGGTCACGGTGCGGCAGGCGCTGGTCTGGATGGCGGTGCAGACGCTGGTCGCGGGCGGGATCCTGCTGACCTACAACCGGCTGGCGGTGGGGCTGGGCCTGGCCTCGCTGGCGCTGGTGGCGATCTATCCCTTCGCCAAGCGTTTCACCTGGTGGCCGCAGGTCTTCCTGGGGCTGGCGTTCAACTGGGGCGCGATCCTGCTCTGGGCGGCCCATGCGGGAAGCCTGGCCCCGGCGGCGGTGCTGCTTTATGCGGCGGGAATCGCCTGGACGCTGTATTACGACACGATCTATGCGCATCAGGACCGCGAGGACGATGCGCTGATCGGGGTGAAGTCCACCGCGCGGCTGTTCGGCGACAAGAGCCGGGCCTGGCTTTGGGGCTTCTTCGTGCTGGTGATGCTGCTGTTCGCCGGGGCGGCGGTGGCGGCGCATGCGGCCCTGATGCCGCTGGTCGTGGGGCTGCTCGGGGTCTGGGCGATGGGCTGGCATATCGTGGGGCAGATGCTACGGCTGGACCTGGACGACCCGGCCTCGTGCCTGGCGGCGTTCCGGGCGAACCGGAACGCGGGGCTGATCCCTGTGCCGTTTCTTGCCGTCGCCGGATGGCTTGGTTGAACAAGGGGCCCCGAACCCCTAGGAAGCCCCTGGCGCGCGCCCTGCGCCTGAGTCGCCCCTGCCGGTTTTCGTGCTGCCCCTGATCCGCAAGTTCTCATCGACCACGCTGGCGCTGCTGGCGTTCATCCTGGCGGCGATCGTCATGGTTTCGGTCGCCTATGGCACCGCCCTGGTCATCGAATCGCGCAGCCGCCACGCGGTCGAGGCCAGGCTGGCCGAACAGGGGATCGACTGGATCACCGTCCGGACCGACGGGCTGCAGGTGCAGCTGTCCGGCACCGCCCCGAACGAGGCGGCGCGGTTCCGGGCGGTCAACCTGGTCGGCGCGATCATCGACAGTTCGCGCATCCGCGACGGGCTGGACGTGGCCCCCGCCTCGGCGATCAAGGCGCCGGATTTCTCGGTCCAGATGCTGCGCACCGAGGACGGGGTCCAGCTCATCGGCCTGATGCCGCTGAAAGCGGCCGAGGGCGCGCTGTCGGAGGAGGCCCTGGCCGAGGCCGCCGCTGCCCTGACACCGGGGATCGAGCCGAAGAATATCCTGGAAAGCGCGGATTATCCCGCACCCGCGACCTGGGGGGCCGCGCTCGACTTCGGGCTGGAGGCGCTGCGGCGGCTGCCGCGTTCCAAGGTCTCGGTCACGGCGAAGGTGGTCGAGGTCACGGCGATCTCGGACAGCGCGGCGCAGAAGCGCGAGCTGGAACGCAAGCTGCGCGATCTTGCGCCCGAGGGCGTGCAGCTGGTGCTGGACATCTCTGCCCCGCGGCCGGTGATCACCCCCTTCACGCTGCGCTTCGTCGTCGACGGCGAGGGCGCGCGGTTCGACAGCTGCTCGGCCGACACCGACCGGGCGCAGCGCCAGATCCTTGCGGCGGCGGCCAAGGCCGGGGTGACCGGCACGCCCGCCTGCACCATCGGCCTGGGCACCCCCACCCCGCGCTGGGCCGAGGCCGTGGTCCAGACCATCGCCGCGCTGGCCGAGCTTGGCTCGGGCTCGGTCACCTTCTCGGACGGCGACGTGACATTGCTGGCCGGCAGCGACGTGACCCAGGCGGCCTTCGACAAGGTGGTCGGGGAACTGGAGACCGGCCTGCCGGATGCCTTCTCGCTGACCTCGACGCTGGAGAAGAAGGAAACCGCGACCCAGGGCCCGGCCGAGTTCACCGCGACCCTGTCCGGGGACGGCAAGGTCATCCTGCGCGGCCGCCTGACCGACGAGATGCAGCGCCAGGCCGTCGATGCCTTCGCCCGCGCCGCCTTCGAGGGCGCCGAGGTGGTGACCGCGACGCGGGTGGACGCCACCCTGCCCGACGGCTGGCCGATCCGGGTGCTGGCCGGGCTGCAGGCCCTGTCGCTGGTGGACAACGGTTCGCTTCTGGTGCGGGCGGATACGGTGGAGGTGACGGGCGTCACCGGCTCGACCGAGGCGCGGGGCAAGATCACGCAGATCCTCTCGGGCGAGCTGGGCCAGGGCCAGACCTTCCGGGTGAACGTCCGCTATGACGAGGCGCTGGACCCGGTCGCCGCGCTGCCGACGCCCGAGGAATGCGCGGCCGACGTGAACCGGGTGATCGCGCGCACCAAGATCACCTTCACCCCCGCCTCGGCCGAGATCGCCACCACGGCGCGGCCGGTGCTGGACGAGCTGGCCGGGATCCTGACCAGCTGCCCGCCGATGCAGATGGAGATCGGCGGCCATACCGATGCGCAGGGCTCGGAAGGCGGGAACCTGGCGCTGAGCCAGGCCCGGGCCGAGGCGGTGCTTCTGGCGCTGCAGGGGCGGCGGGTGGACATCTCGGGCATGACGGCGGTGGGCTATGGCGAATCGCAGCCGATCGCCGAGAACGATTCCGACGAGGGGCGCGAGAGGAACCGGCGGATCGAATTCGTCCTAAAGGGCCATCCGGCGCCCGCGCCGGCGGTCGAAACGACCGCAGCGGCCGGGACGGCCGGGGCCGGCGCGGCGGTCGACACCAGCCCCTCTGTTGCTCCGACGGAAAAGACGATACGACCCTTGCCGCGGCCCGATGACCTTGCGGCCGAGGGAAGCCCATGAACCGCACCGAATACGTCATCGCCACCGCCATCATCCTCATGGTCGCCTTCGCGATGGGCTGGTTCGCCCATTGGGTGCTGCACCGCTTCACCCGGGTGAAGGGCGGCGACATGGCCGAGATGGACAAGCTGGCGCAATCGCTGCACGAGGCCGAGGAACTGCGCGACCAGGCGCTGGCCTATATGGAGCAGCGCGAGGCCGAGCTGACCAACCACATCAGCCAGACCGAGGCCGAACTGAAGGCGGCGATGGAGGGGCTGCGCGAGGCGCGGCAGGAGGCCGAGGAGATGCGCGGCTATATCGAGCGGATGCACGCGAACGGCTGAGGCGGGCCAAATTCCTTCGAAGGAATTTGCAAATCTTTTCGAAAAGATTTGTGCCCCTGCCCGGCGGATGGTGCCAGTCCATGGGCGATCCGCGGCAACGCTGGCCCGATCCGGCCGGTGAAACTGGACATTCGGCCGCCCGCATGGCAGGCCTTGCGGCAATCAATGGAGGCTTTGATGCTCGATTCCGTGACCGACCTCGCGTCGCTTCTGAAAGATCCCTCGCTTCTGGTGACCAAGGCCTATGTCGCCGGCGAATGGGTCGGTGCCGATGACGGCACCACCTTCCCGGTGACCAACCCGGCGCGCGGCGACGTGATCTGCGAACTGCCGAACCTCGGCCGGGCCGAGACCGCGCGGGCGATCAAGGCCGCGCACAAGGCGCATCGCGAATGGGCCGCCCGCACCGCCAAGGAGCGCGCGCAGGTGCTGCGCAAGTGGTTCGACCTGTGCATGGCGAACCAGGACGACCTGGCGACGATCCTGACCGCCGAGATGGGCAAGCCGCTGGCCGAGGCCAAGGGCGAGATCGCCTATGGCTCCTCCTACATCGAGTTCTACGGGGAAGAGGCCAAGCGCACCTATGGCGACATCATCCCCGGCCACCAGCGCGACAAGCGCATCCATGTGCTGAAGCAGCCGATCGGGGTGGCGGCCTCGATCACGCCGTGGAACTTCCCCAATGCGATGATCGCGCGGAAGGTGGCCCCGGCGCTGGCGGCGGGTTGCGGCTTTGTCGCGCGCCCGGCGGCGGAAACCCCGCTCTCGGCCCTGGCGCTGGCGGTGCTGGCGGAACGGGCGGGGATTCCGGCGGGGCTGTTCTCGGTCATCACCTCGAAGCGGTCGTCCGACATCGGCAAGGAGTTCTGCGAGAACCCGCTGATCCGCAAGCTGACCTTCACCGGCTCCACCGAGGTCGGGCGCATCCTGCTGAAGCAGGCCGCCGACCAGATCCTGAAATGCAGCATGGAACTGGGCGGCAACGCGCCCTTCATCGTCTTCGACGACGCCGACCTGGATGCGGCGGTCGAGGGGGCGATGATCTCCAAGTTCCGCAACAACGGCCAGACCTGCGTCTGCGCCAACCGGATCTATGTGCAGGCCGGGGTCTATGACGCCTTCGCCAAGAAGCTGGCGGCGGCGGTGGACAAGCTGTCGATCGGCGACGGGCTGAAGTCCGGGGTCACGACGGGCCCGCTGATCAACGAGGCCGCGGTCGAGAAGGTCGAGGAACATATCGCCGACGTGGTGAAGGGCGGCGGCGAGGTCGTGACCGGCGGCAAGCGGCATGACCTGGGCGGGACCTTCTTCCAGCCGACCGTCGTGACCGGGGTGAAGCCCGACATGAAGGTCGCGCAGGAGGAAACCTTCGGCCCGCTGGCGCCCCTGTTCAAGTTCGACACCGAGGAAGAGGTGATCGAGATGGCGAACAACACCATCTTCGGCCTGGCGTCCTATTTCTACGCCCGCGACATCGGCCGGATCACCCGCGTGCAGGAGGCGCTGGAATACGGCATGGTCGGCGTCAACACCGGCCTCATCTCGAACGAGATGGCGCCCTTCGGCGGCGTCAAGCAGTCGGGCCTGGGCCGCGAGGGCTCTCGCCACGGGCTGGACGACTATATGGAGCTGAAATACGTCTGCCTGTCGGTCTGAGCCGGGGCACAGGATGCAGGGGGCGGTCTTCGGGCCGCCCCTTTTGCATTGGCTGTGCATTTGTGCAGCCCCTTGCCGCAGGCCGGCCTCTGGAACCCCGGCAGGCGATGCACTAGCTTTTCGGTTCAGGTTCAACGGATGCAAGGTCCAGCCATGCCCAACGACTATACCCCGCCGAAGGTCTGGAAATGGGAGGCGCCCTCGGGCGGCACTTTCGCCAACATCAACCGCCCCGTCGCCGGGCCGACGCATGACAAGGCGCTGCCGGTGGGCCGGCATCCGTTGCAGCTCTACTCGCTGGCGACGCCGAACGGGATCAAGGTCTCGATCCTGCTGGAGGAGCTGCTGGAGGCGGGTTTCGATGCCGAATATGACGCCTGGCTGATCGAGATCGGCAAGGGCGACCAGTTCGGCAGCGGCTTTGTCGAGGTGAACCCGAACTCGAAGATCCCGGCGCTGATGGACCATTCGGCCAACCCGCCGCAAAGGGTGTTCGAAAGCGCCTCGATCATGCTGTACCTGGCCGAGAAGTTCGGCGGCGCCTTCATCCCGAAGGACCGGCGCGAGCGCACCGAGATGTTCAGCTGGCTGTTCTGGCAGATGGGGTCCGCGCCCTTCGTCGGCGGCGGTTTCGGGCATTTCTACCATTATGCGCCGGTGAAGATCGAATATGCGATCAACCGCTATGCGATGGAGGCCAAGCGCCAGCTTGACGTGCTGGACCGGCATCTGGCGCGGAACGAGTGGATGGCGGGCGACTATTCGCTGGCCGACATGGCGATCTATGCCTGGTACGGCGGGCTGGTGCTGGGCCGGTCCTACAACGCGGCCGAGTTCCTGGACGCGGCGAGCTATGGCAACGTCATGGAATGGGCAAAGCGCATCGACGCGCGGCCGGCGGTGATCCGGGGCCGCAAGGTCAACCGCAACTGGGGCGAGCCCTGGGAGCAACTGCCCGAGCGCCATTCCGCCGCCGATTTCGACGCGCTGCCGAAAGCCCCGGCCTGACATCCGGTCCCCGCGCATCCGGCCGCCATCCGCAAGGTGGCGGCCGCCTTCGTCAAATCACTGATTTCATTCGCGTTATCCGATAACAACCCCGCGTTTTCCCCTAACGTGCCAGCGTTTTTGCCTAGCGTGGCCCGAAGACCCATACCCTTTGGCATCGACCCGAACTGCTCGGGTCAACTGCGAAAGGACATGACATGCTGCTCTCTGTCACCAAGGCCCGGACCTCTCTGGTCGCCGCCCTCACCGCCGCCGCCATCGCCGCCGTGCCTGCCGCACCGGCACTGGCCTGGGGCGACAAGGAACAGGGCTTCGTCGCCGGGGTCGCCACCGCCGTGATCGTGGACGAACTGCTGAAACAGGGCCGCATGGCCCGCGAGGCGCGCCGCGCGCCGCGGACCGTCTATGTCGAGCCGCGCAGCACCTATGAGCCGGCCTACCGCTCGACCTCGGTCTATGCCACGCCCGCGGCGAAGGCGTTCCAGAGCTATTCGCTGGGCGAGCGCAAGGCGATCCAGCGCAACCTGCGCGCCTGGGGCTATTATCGCGGCGGCATCGACGGCGCCTTCGGCCCCGGCACCTATAACGCGGTCACCGCCTATGCCCGGGACGAGGGCCAGTCGGCCAGCCTGCGGTCGGCCTCCGGGGCCTATGCGGTCTACGACGGGCTGCTGTTCTGATCGCCGACCCCCAGGTGATGGAAGAACTTGGCAGACCCCGTGCCCCCGGTCCGGAGCCGCTTCGGGCCGGGGGGTTTTTTGTCCGGGGTCGGGATTTCCGGGCCCGGCCCAAGGATTGCGGGGACGGTTGCGTCACAGCTAACGTGATGCAGATGGACAGGTCCGACGAGATGCTTGCGACTGCCGCCGCCCAGGGCGACCGGGCGGCCTTTGCCGCGCTGGTCGGGCGGCATTACGACCGTATCCATGGTCTTGCCTGGCGGCTGACCGGGGCGAAGGATCAGGCCGAAGATCTGGCGCAGGACATCTGCGCCGCCCTGCCAGCAAAGCTGCGGAACTGGCGGGGCGAGGCGCGGTTCACCACCTGGCTTTACCGGGTGGTGGTGAACGCCGCGCATGACCTGCGGCGGCGGCAGGCCACGCGCTCCCGGGCTTCGCAGGGCTGGGGCGACTGGGAGATCGCGCGGCAGGACGAGATCGCTGTGCAGGCCGAGGCCGCCGGCTGGCTGGCGCAGGCGATGACGCAGCTTTCGCCGGAATTGCGTGATACGGTCGCCTTGGTCTTGGGCGAGGAAATGACCCAGGCCGAGGCGGGGGTGGTGCTGGGCGTCTCCGAGGGGACGATCGCCTGGCGGATGAGCGAAGTGAAGAAGCGCCTGCGGGCCATGGCGAAGGAGGAGGCGAAATGAGCGACGAGCTTGACGACCTTCGCGCCGCCTTGAAGGCGGCCCCTGCCCCGGATGGGGATGCCAAGGCGCGGGCGATGGCGCTGGCGGTGGAAAATTTCGACCGACTGCACGATCCGCTCCAAGGATCGCAGGACGCGTCACGTTCCAGTGAGGACCGCAGCAAAGCGGCCCCCCTGAACGGAGTACGTCGCATGTTCCACTATCTGACCTCCCGCCCGGCCCTTGCCGCCACCACCTCGGTCGCGGCGCTGATCATCGGTGTCGCGGTGATCCTGCCGGTGGCCGACCTGCGCATCGGCAAGCCGACCGTGGTCGCCCCGAGACCCGAGCCGGCGGCCGAAACCGCCGACGCCAACGCCACGTCGACTCCGCCCGCGGGTGCCGAGGCCGTGGTCGCGACCGGCGACGATGCCGCTGCGCCGAAGCCGGAAGCCAAGGCAGTGGCGGTCGATGAACTGGCCCGGTCGGCCGAGAGCGACGACGCCGCCTCTGTCACCGTGGCCGAGGCGGAGCCGATGGTTGAGGCGCCGATGCCGGAGCAGGCCGAAGCGGCCCTGCCCGCCGCCCCGGTGGAGGGCATGATCGCCGACAGCGAAACCCGGCGGCGGGCCGAGGCCCCGGCTGGTGCGGGCGGCGCGATGGGCTATGTCGCCGCCCCCGCCACTTCCCTCGCCGCCGAACCCGAGTTGATGCCGCCGCCGGTCGAGAACACCGAGGCCTATTCCAACGAGGCCCCGAACCCGGTGAAGGTGACGGCGGAGGAGCCGGTCTCGACCTTCTCGATCGACGTGGATACCGCCTCTTATGCGGTGGTGCGGTCCTCCTTGACCGGGGGCTACCTGCCGACGCCGGATCAGGTGCGGGTCGAGGAGATGGTGAACTATTTCCCCTATGCCTATGCGGCGCCGGAGGGGGATGCCGCCTTTGCCTCGACCGTTTCGGTGATGCCGACGCCCTGGAACCCCGGCACGCGGCTTGTCACCATCGGCATCCAGGGCGCGCTGCCGGAAGTGACCGCGCGGCCGCCGCTGAACCTGGTGTTCCTGATCGACACCTCCGGCTCGATGGAGGATGCCAACAAGCTGCCGCTCTTGAAGCAGTCGCTGTCGCTGATGCTGGCGGAACTGCGGCCGGAGGATCAGGTGTCGATCGTGACCTATGCCGGTTCGGCGGGTCTGGTGCTGCCGCCGACGGCGGCGCAGGACCGGGCGGCGATCATGGCCTCCTTGGACAACCTTGCCGCCGGTGGCTCCACCGCCGGGGCCGAGGGGCTGGAACTGGCCTATCAGGTGGCCGAGGGGATGAAGGCCGAGGGCGAGGTCACGCGGATCTTGCTGGCCACCGATGGCGACTTCAACGTGGGCATCGACGACCCCGAGGGGCTGGAATCTTACGTCGCGAAGAAGCGCGAGACGGGGACTTACCTCTCGGTGCTGGGCTTCGGGCGCGGCAATCTGGATGACGCGATCATGCAGGCGCTGGCGCAGAACGGGAACGGGACGGCGGCCTATATCGACACATTGTCCGAGGCGCGGAAGGTGCTGGTCGACCAGTTGACCGGGGCTTTGTTCCCGATTGCGGATGACGTGAAGATCCAGGTCGAATGGAACCCGGCCACCGTCGCGGAATACCGGCTGATCGGCTATGAGACCCGCAGCCTCCGGCGCGAGGATTTCAACAACGACAAGGTCGACGCGGGCGAGATCGGCGCGGGGACGCAGGTGACGGCGATCTACGAGGTGACGGCGCCGGGGTCCAACGCGCTGCTGAACGACCCGCTGCGCTATGGCGCGGCCCCGGCGGAGGGGACGGCGGGCGAGCTTGGCTTCCTGCGGCTGCGCTGGAAGGCGCCGGGTGAAGATAGCTCGACGCTGGTGGAAACGCCGATCACCGGGACGGAGGCGGCCAGCACGGAAACCCGCTTTGCCGCCGCCATCGCCGGCTTCGGGCAGCTTCTGCAAGGCTCGGTCTACCTGGGCGACTGGGGCTGGGACGAGGCGATCGCGCTGGCACAGGCAAACCGGGGCGAGGACGGCTTCGGCTACCGGGCCGAGGCGGTGAACCTGATGCGGCTGGCGCAGGCGCTGGATCGCTGATCACTTGCGCGTGAAAGCGGGGCCGGGACGGGGCGAAAACCGCCCGGCCGCGTTGTTGCGCCGGGAGGCCGCCCCGGCCCCCTGCCCGGCTTCCGGCCCGCGAAGCCTATGGGAGGTTCCCATGACCCGATTTCCCGCTCTTGCCCTTTCACTGGCCCTTCTGGCCGCCCCGGCCCTTGCCGAAGTCACGGCCGTGGTCGAGAAGGACGGCATCCTGACCGATGCCAATGGCATGACGCTTTATACCTATGACGAGGACAAGGACGGCATGTCGTCCTGCTATGATCAGTGCGCCGCGAACTGGCCGCCGCTGGCCGCCGCCGCCGACGCGGCGGCAGAGGGCGACTACGGCCTGACCGACCGCACCGATGGCACGAAGCAATGGACCTACAAGCAGATGCCGCTCTATCTCTGGGTCAAGGACGCAAAGCCGGGCGACATGACCGGCGACGGTGTCAACGGCGTCTGGCACGTTGCCAAACCCTGAACGGACAAAGGGCGCGCCGGAGGTCCGGCGCGCCCGATGAACATCCCGAAAGGGCGGATCAGTTGACCGTTTCGGCCTTGGCTTCCAGCACCGGGGTGGTGTCGTTCGCGCGGGCGATCTCGATCCGGCGCGGTTTCAGCGCCTCGGGCGTCTCGCGGAGGAGATCGACATGCAGCATCCCGTGCTCATGCACCGCGCCCGCGACGCGGACGTGATCGGCAAGGGCGAAGCGGCGCTCGAAGGCGCGGGTGGCGATGCCGCGGTGCAGGTAGACGCGCCCGGTTTCGTCGGCGGCCTTGCGGGCCGAGACATGCAGGTTGCCGTCCTTGACCTCGACGCTCAGTTCCTCCGGCGCGAAACCGGCAACGGCGATCGAGATGCGATAGGCATCCTCGGCGGTCTTTTCGATGTTGTAGGGCGGATAGGTCGGCTGGGTGCCGTCACTGGAAAGAACACGGTCCATCATGTCGGCGATACGGTCGAAGCCGACGGTGGCACGGTAAAGCGGCGCGAAATCAAGGCTGCGCATTGTCATCCTCCTGGAAGCGATGTCAGGGGCCTTCCCTTTGCGGGGGCAAGGCAGGTTTCTCCGGGCCCGTCATGGCACCCGGATGCGACTGAGGTAGGAAGCGGAAAACGGCCTTTCAAGACCCGTCAGGGTGTGACGAAGCGGGCGCCGGTCCCGTCCTTGCCGCTGCCGGGGAAGATGCGCTTGCCCGCCTTGCGCTCGGGCCCCGGGGCGGCAACGCTGGTCGCCCGTCCGGCGCGCAACTCGGCCTTGAGCGCCGCGACGCGCGAGGGCAGTTCCATCCCGATGGCGACGCGCCGTCCCTGCACCACGCCGCCGGAGGAGATGATCGACACGATCTTCGCCCGGTAATGCGAGCGGTCCAGCACCGGCGCGCCCGAGGAGCCGTGGTCCACGTCGCAATCGAAGACGATCAGCGCCCCCTGCCGGTCAAGCGCATGGCAGAGCGGCTGCCAGGACAGCGCCGTCTCGCGCCCGGCGGCATAGGAGACGACGCTGACCTCGTCGCCCGTGCCGGGCAGGGCCACGGAAAAGGGCGAGATCAGGCCGGTCGGGATCGGCGTCGCCAGTTCCAGCAGCGCCACGTCCAGTTCCAGTTCTGCCGCCGGGGCCGGATCGCGGGCGGTGAAGCCGGGATTGACCACGGTGCGCAGGACGGCGGATTCGGCCAGCGCCACCCCCTCGGCCAGGCCGGCGCGGAAGGTGATGGTTTCGGCGGGAACCGGGGTTCCGTCGTCGCGCAGCACGCAGTGGCCGGCCGTCAAGACCAGATCCGGCGCGATCAGCGCCCCGGTGCAGAAGCCGCCTTCGGCAAGATCGACCCGGCCCACCGGCTCGAACCCGCGCAGATCCTCGCGCGTGGTCAGCCGGTCCAGACCGTCCTGCGCAAGGGCGGGCGGGGCCAGCAGCAGCAGGGCCAGAAGCAGACCCCTCATGGCCGGACGAACTTTGCCCCGGCCCCCTGCCCGCCCGAGAGCATCCTTACCGTTCCGACCCCGGCGCTGCCCTGCGCCTTGCTTTCGGCCAGCGCGCTGCGCAGCCGGTCCAGGGGTTCGGCCAGCGGCACGGCCAGGGCGACCTTCCGCCCGTCGATCTCGGCCTTGGCCGAGATCACCGAGACCACCCGCGCCACCCCGTCGCCAAGCGAGAAGACCGGCGAGCCGGAAGAGCCGAAATCGACGTCGCAGGTCAGGATCAGCGCCTCGGGCCGTTCGGCCAGCACCGCGCAGACCTTCTGGATCGAGGGCGCCTCCTCGCGGCCCTGGGCATAGGAGACGACGCCGACCTTGTCGCCCTCGACCGGGGTGGCGCCGGTCTCGAACGGGGTGAGCGAGGGCAGGCGGATCGGCTGGGCGAGTTCCAGCAGCGCCAGGTCGACCGAGACCCGCTCCAGCTGGTCGTCCGGGACGTAGCGGTAGTCGGGATGGGTGACGGCGCGGGCGACGGTGCGGTAGGCGATGGCGCGGCCGTTGCGGAACCCGGCCTGGAATTCGATCTCCTCGGCGCGCATCTGCACGCCGGTGCTGCGGTCGTAAAGGCAATGGGCGGCGGTCAGGACGAGCTGCGGCGCGATCAGCGCGCCGGTGCAAAAGCCGTGATCACCCAGGACCAGCTTGCCGACCGCATCCCAGCCGCGGGCGTCGTCGGCGGTCTGGAGGCTGACGATCGCCGTCTCCTGCGCCGCCGTCCGGCCGGAGAGGACCAGCGCCAGCGCGACCAGCACGGGACCAAGATGACGCATCGCTTCCCCCTGTTCGCGCCCAGTTTGGCGCTCTTTTGGCCCGTCGCGCAAGAGCGGAGCGGGCCGGGGCGCGGGAAGCATCGGATCGGTCGGGCGGCTGGGGTGCGGGACCGGCTGGATATTCAGAACAATTCCATCGGCTCTTGCCGCCAGTTTGTGGCTTGAAATGTCAGTTCCCGAACATTCAGCCCAAAGCGCGCGGCCTTGGCCCGCCGGTCGCCCAGTCCAGCAGTTCCACCGTATGCACCACCGGCACCCCGGTGCCGGAGCCGATCTGCATCATGCAGCCGATATTGCCCGCCGCGATCACCTGCGGGGATTTCGCCTCCAGCGTGGCGACCTTGCGGCGCTTCAGCTCGGCGCTGAGTTCGGGTTGCAGAAGGTTGTAGGTCCCCGCGCTGCCGCAGCAGAGATGGCTGTCGGCGGGCTCCACCACCTCGAACCCCGCCCGTTTCAGAAGATCCTTCGGCGCGGCCTTGATCTGCTGGCCGTGCTGGAGCGAGCAGGCGGCGTGATAGGCGACGCGCAGGCCCCTGGGCGCGCCTTCGGGCAGGCCGATCCAGGCCAGAAGCTCGCTCACGTCCTTGGCCAGCCCGGAGACGGTGGCCGCATCCGTGGCCAGCGCGTCATTGCGGAACATGTGGCCGTAGTCCTTGACCGTGGTGCCGCAGCCGGAGGTGTTGATGACGATGGCATCCAGGCCCCCGGCCCGCTTCTCGGCCATGAAGGCGCGGATGCTGGCGGCGGCGCTGGAATGGGACAGGTCCTGCATCCCCATGTGATGCGTCAGCGCCCCGCAGCAGCCGGCGCCCCTGGCGACGACGACCTCGCAGCCGAGACGGCGCAGGAGGCGGATGGTCGCGTCGTTGATGTCGGTGTTCAGCGCCTTCTGCGCGCAGCCGGTCATCAGCGCGACCCGCAGCCGCCGTTCGCCCTGGGCGGGAAAGACCTGCGGATCGTCGTTGCGGCTGACCGGCGGGATCTGCTTCGGCGCCAGCGCCAGCATGGCGCGAAGCCGGGCATCCGGCAGGAAGCGCGCGAAGGGTCTCGCCAGCCGGGCCCCGAAGAGCGCCAGCCGGAAGCGGCCCGGATAGGGGATCACCCGCGCCAGCACCGCCCGCAAGGCGCGGTCCATGAAGGGCCGGCGGTAGGTCTTTTCGATATGGGCGCGGGCGTGGTCCACCAGATGCATGTAGTGGACGCCGCTCGGGCAGGTGGTCATGCAGGCGAGGCAGGAGAGGCAGCGGTCGATGTGCTTGACCGTCCTGGCGTCGGCCGGGCGGCCCGCTTCCAGCATGTCCTTGATCAGGTAGATGCGGCCCCGCGGGCTGTCCAGCTCGTCGCCCAGCACCTGGTAGGTCGGGCAGGTCGCGGTGCAGAAGCCGCAATGGACGCAGGCGCGCAGGATCTCGTTCGCGCGGGCGATGCCGGGGTCGGCCAGTTGCTCGGGGGTGAAATTCGTCTGCATCAGCCCTTCATCCCCCGGTTCAGGATCCCGCGCGGGTCGAACCTCGCCTTCAGCCCGGCGACCAGCGCCGCCACCTCGGGCGCTTCCGGCGGGAAGACCGGCCCGCCCTCGCCCCGCACCAGCGTCGCGTGGCCGCGTCCGGCCAGGGTCGCGGCGACCTCCGCCCCGCGGCCATGCTCGACCAGAAGCCAGATCAGCCCGCCGCCCCAATCCCAGAGCGCCTGCCCCTCCAGCCGCGCGACCACTTCGGCGGCAAGCGTGGGGAGGGTCGCGATGCGCCAGACCTCGCCCGGCTTGCCGTGGAAGGGCGCCACGTCCCGCACCTCGCGCCAGAGCGCGGCGGAGGCGGCGTCCTCGGCCACCGTCGCCTCGCCGCCGAGAAGCGCGCGCAACCGGCCCAGCCGGTAGGCGACGGAGCCGGCCATCCCCTCGACCCGGACCAGGCTGCGCCCGGAATGCCGCGCCGCGCCCGAGACGTCGAAGGGCGAGCCGAGCGCCCGGCGCAGCGCCGCCAGCCCGGCCTCGCGGTCCAGCCCCTCGATCACCAGCGTCGCCTCGGCCTCGGGCAGGGCCTGGACCTTGAAACTGACCTCGGAGAGGACGCCCAGCGTGCCCCGGCTGCCTGCGAGAAGCTTCACCAGGTCATAGCCGGTGACGTTCTTCATCACCCGGCCGCCGTTCTTCACTACCGTCCCCGCGCCATCGACAAAGCGCACCCCGAGCGCGGCGTCCCGCGCCGCGCCCGCCTGCACCCGGCGCGGGCCGGAGGCATTGGCGGCCAGCACGCCGCCGATGGTCGAGACCCCCTCGCGCCCCAGAAGGCCGCGCAGGTCCGGCGGCTCGAAGGCCAGCCGCTGCCGTTCCGCCGCCAGCACCCGGTCCACCTCGGCCAGCGGGGTGCCTGCCCGCACCACCAGCGTCAGCGCGCCCGGCTCGTACAGCTCCACCCCCGCCAGGCCGCCGGTCTCCAGCACCTCGCCCACGGCATGGCCAAGGGTCCGGGTGCCGCCGCCGCGCAGCAGAAGCGGGGTCCTGGTCCCCGCGATGGCCTCAGCCAGTTCCGTCTCGGTCTTTGGTCGCATCATTCCATCCTGGGCCCCAAGAATATTCGCCGATAATTCCTGGGGCGGTCATCCGGGGCGTCGGTTCGCGCTTGCCTCCAGCGGGAAGACCTTCGCCGGGTTCAAGAGCCATTTCGGGTCGAACACATCCTTCACCCGCATCTGCGCCTCCATGTCGGCGGGGGCGAACTGCACCGCCATCAGGTCGCGCTTCTCGATCCCCACCCCATGCTCGCCGGTGAGACACCCGCCGACCTCGACGCAAAGCTTCAGGATCTCGGCCCCGAAGGCCTCGCAGCGTTCCAGGTCGCCGGGCCGGTTGGCGTCGAACAGGATGAGGGGGTGCATGTTGCCGTCGCCGGCGTGGAAGACATTGCCGACATCCAGGCCGAAGTCGCGGCTCATCTCGCCGATGCGCTTCAGGACATGGGGGAGCGACGACACGGGAATCGTCCCGTCGAGGCACATGTAGTCGTTGATCTGGCCCATCGCGCCGAAGGCCGACTTGCGGCCCAGCCAGATACGGCGGGCCTGATCCTCGTCCGCCGCCTCGCGGAATTCCACCGGGTCGTGGGCCATGGCGATCTGGCGGATGCGAGAGAGTTGTTCGGCAATCTCGGCCTCCGATCCCTCGACCTCGATGATCAGCAGCGCCTCGCAATCCGGGTAGCCCGCCTTGGCAAAGGCCTCGGTGGCGCGGATGCAGGGGCGGTCCATGAATTCGATCGCCACCGGCAGGATGCCGGCGCGGATGATGTCGGCGACGCAGGCCCCGGCGACCTCGTTCGAGTTGAAGCCCACCAGCACCGGCCGCGCGCCCTCGGGTTTCGGCAGGATGCGGAGCCAGGCCTCGGTGACGACACCCAGCTGGCCCTCGGAGCCGCAGACCACGCCCAGAAGGTCGATGCCGGAAGGCTCGCCCCAGGGTCCGCCCAGGGTGACCACGGTGCCGTCCATCTGCACCAGCGTCACGCCCAGAAGGTTGTTCGTCGTCACCCCGTATTTCAGGCAATGCGCCCCGCCCGAGTTCATCGCGATATTCCCGGCAATCGCGCAGGCAAGCTGGCTGGAGGGGTCGGGGGCGTAGAAGAACCCCTCCGCCTCGACCGCGCCACTTACCGACAGGTTGGTGCGCCCCGACTGCACCCGGATGAAGCGGTTCTCGTAGTCGGTCTCCAGCACCGCGTTCATGCGCGCGACCCCAAGGATCACGCTGTCGGCCGTCGGCATCGCCCCCCCCGCCAGGCTGGTGCCCGAGCCGCGCGGCACCACCGGCACCCCCTCCTCCCAGCAGGTGCGCAGCACGGCCGAGACCTCGGCCGTCGAGCGTGGCAGGACGGCGGCCAGCGGCGGGCAGCGGTAGGCGGTCAGCGCGTCGCATTCGTAGGCGCGCAACTCCTCGGGCGCGTCGATCACCGCGTCGGGGGGCAGGACGGCGCGCAGAAGCGCCACGATCCGCGCCTTGCGGGCGAGCACGCCCTGATCCGGCCTTGGCATCTGCATCGGCAAGCCCCCTGATGATTGGTAAGATAATATAACCAATCGCCCAGATCACAAGCCGGAATCGATCCGCTTCCCAAAGCGCCGCCGCCCGCCTAACCTGTGGCCATGCTGCCCTTCGGTCCCCTTCCGCTGCTCGACGCCGCCGCGCTTGGCTATCTCGTGGCAGCCTGGTTCCTGGCGAGCTGGCTGATCGAAAGCCCGCCGCGCCGCCATCCCTCCGTCTCGCTGATCATGCAGGACTACCGGCGCGACTGGATGCGGACCTTCGTCACCCGCCAGCCCCGGATCTTCGACGCCACGCTGATCGACTCGCTGCGGCAGGGGACGGCCTTCTTCGCCTCGGCCTCGATGATCGCGATCGGCGGCGGGGTGGCGCTGATCGGCAATGCGGGGGCGGTGCAGCGGCTGGCGGGCGACCTGCCGCTGGCGGGGACCGGGCCGGACCTTGCGCTGCGGATGCTGCCGGTGATCGGCTTCCTGGCCAATGCGCTTCTGAAATTTGTCTGGGCGCATCGCCTTTTCGGCTATTGCTCGATCCTGATGGCCGCCGTGCCGAACGACCCCGCCGATCCCGTCGCCTTCCACCGCGCCGGACAGGCGGCCGAGATCAACATCACCGCGGCGAGAAGCTTCAACCGGGGCCTGCGGTCGATCTATTTCGCGCTGGCGGCGCTTGGCTGGCTGCTGGGTCCCTGGGGCCTGATCATCGGCAACACGCTGGCGACCGGCGTCCTGTTGCGGCGCGAATTCGCCAGCCAGTCACGCCGCGTCATCCTGATGCGAGAGCCATAGCGCCACCTTCCCCGCCACCGCCTCGCCCGACAGCCGCGCCCCGCCGGCGGTCTGCTTCAGGCCCCCGGCCAGGGCCTCGCCGGCGAACCAGATCCGCTCGCCCACCGGGCGCGACAGGACCTCCCGCGCATGGGCCTTTCCGGGCCGGGCGGCGGCATAGGCGCCCCGGACATGGCGCTCGGCGCTCCAGTTCGTCATCGCGCCGCCGGTCACCGCCTTTCGCGCCGAGGCGCCGAAGACCTCCACCAGCCGGTCGGTGACGAAATCCACCGCCGCCGCGCGGCCCGCCGCCTCCATCTCCCAGGCGAAATCGCCGCCGACGAAGCCGACCATCAGGTCGAGGTCGAAGGGAAAGGCGAGGAAATAGAGGTCGTGCCGCGCGTGGCGTTCGATCAGCAGGTCGTCGAAGGGCTGCAGGCCGAGGCGGCTGCCCTCGATACGCAGCGGGATCTTGGTCAGAAGGCCCATCGGCAGGTCGAAGATCGCCTCCAGATGGCCGTCGGGCAGGTCGGGGGTGAAGGCGATCTCCTCGAAGGCCAGGACCCCGGTCGAGACCGTCACGATCGCCGCCTTCGCCCGGATCGTGCCCTTGTCGGTCACCACCTCCACCCCCGGGCCGTCCCAGCGGATGCGGCGGACCGGGGTGGCCAGCGTCACCGGCACATCGGCGCCCCAGCGGTGGATCAGCGCGCCGAAGCCTTCCTTCGTGAGGTAGTTCGGGTCCAGCTCGGCCGCGCTGCGGAAGTCGGTCACGCTGATCTCATCGTCGTCGGCGCCATAATCCATCGGCCCGGCGAAGGTCGCGCTGGCCCGAAGGCCGTGGCAGGCCTCGACCAGCGTCGACAGCCGGTCGCTCGCGCCCCGGTGCCGCTCGATGCAGGCCGCCAGCTCTGCCGCCGCCCGCACCTCGGCCGCCATTTCCGCCGCACCGGCCTTGCGCTTGCCGAACCAGAGGTGATCCAGCCCCATGTCGTGATGCCGCAGGGTCCAGCCCGCCGCCACCGCCTCGGGGAAGAAGGGGTTGCGGTCGGCGGCATGGAGCCAGGCGCAGCCGATGTCGAAGGGCACCCCGAAATCGGTCGAGGTGGTCCAGGCCCGGCCGCCGATCCGGTCCATCGCCTCCAGCACCGTGACCCGCAGGCCCTGGCCGATCAGCCGCTTCGCCGCCGCCAGCCCCGCCGCGCCCGCGCCGACGACCACCACATCCGCATCCGTCATCGCAAAATCCCGCCCTGAAATGCGGCAAGAATGGGGCGGGCGGCGATTCGAGCCAAGTGTTTCGACCGTCTTGCCCGGCGAGGCTGCGGGACGTCCCTCAGCCCGCCTTCGCCCCCTTCCTGCCCTCGACCAGCCAGGCCAGCACCGCCAGCCCCGCCGCCAGCAGCAGCCAGGCCCAGGCGGGCAGGAACGGCACCACGGTCACGTCGGTGGTGAGATAGGCCTCGCGCGGGGTCACGCCAATCCAGCCGCGGCCCAGGGCCGGGCGGCCGGAGGACACGGCGCGGATGTCCGGGAGCCCGGCCTCGATCCGCGTCACGCCGCCCCGCGTCGCCTCGGCCAGCGGCGCGAGATCGGCGCCCGAGGCGATGGTCTCGACGAATTCGCGCGGGGCGGCGGGGCCGACGGCGATGACGCGCACCAGGTCGCCCTGCTCCAGCCGGTACAGGCCCAGGGCGGGGGCCTGCCAGAGGGTCTCGTACTTGCCGGGGCTGACCTCGGGCATCCCGACCACGACCTGCGCCCCGTCCGGCCCGGTGATCGTGACCGGCCCCGGCGGTTCCTCCAGCATCGAGCGGCGGGTGATCGTCATCGCCTCGCCCGAGACGGTGGCGGTCAGGGTCTCCTCCTCCAGCTCCGGCTCTTTCAGCATCCAGTGCGCCAGCCGCCGGAGCAGTTCCAGTTGCGGCCCGCCGCCCTCATATCCCCGGCCCCAGAGCCAGGCGTGGTCCGAGGCCAGCACAGCCACCCGGCCCTGATCGACCCGGTTCAGCACCAGAAGCGGCAGGTCGCGCGGGCCGGTCATCAGCACCTGGCCCGCCAGTTGCTCGACCTCGATCGCGCGGAACCAGCGGCCCCAGCCGCCTTCGGGGGCCGCGTCCTCCAGCCCCTCGGTCACCGGATGGCGGCGGCCAAGATCGGTAAGCGCGGGACGGAAGCCTTCCTCGACCACCTGCGCGGTGGGGGCGACCGGCAGGATCTGCGCGAGGGGCGAGCGGTAGAGGCTGTCCACCGCGCCATATTCCGGCCCGGCGGCGACCAGCACGGTGCCGCCGTTCCTGACATAGTTCACCACATTCTCGATATAGGACATCGGCAGGATGCCCCGCATCCGGTAGCGGTCGAAGATGATCAGGTCGAATTCCTCGATCTTCTCGACGAACAGCTCGCGCGTCGGGAAGGCGATGAGCGACAGTTCCTCGACCGGGACGCCGTCCTGCTTTTCCGGCGGGCGCAGGATGGTGAAATGGACCAGATCGACGCTGGCATCCGATTTCAGCAGATTGCGCCATACCCTTTCGCCGGCGTGCGGCTCGCCCGAGACCAGCAGCACCCGCAGCCGGTCGCGCACGCCGTTGATCTGGATCGCGGTGGCGTTGTTGCGGTCGGTCAGCTCGCCCTCGACCGGGGCCACGCTGAATTGCAGCACGTTCACCCCGCCATGCGGCAGGGTGACTGGCAGTTCCAGATCCTCGTTCAGAGGCACGGTATAGGTGGCCGGTTCCTCGGCATCGACGCTGATGGTCAGCGCCACCTCGGTCGCGCCGGGGGGCGGGGCGCCCACGTCCTCGATGCGCAGGTCAAGGACGAACTCCTCGCCGATGATGGCGAAGGCGGGGGCGTTCTTCACCACGAGGCGGCGGTCCCAATCGTCCTCATGCCCCGTCAGCAGGACCTGCAGCGGCGCCGGCAGGTTCGGGACCAGGCCGAGGTCATGCGTGCGCCCGTCGGTGATCACGATCGCGCCCGCGACCCTTGCGCGGGGTTCCTCGGCCAGCGCCTCGGCCAGGGCGGTCAGCGCCAGGGTTCCGGCGTCCTCCTCGCCGTCGCCGAGGCGGTGGATGCGCAGTTCGGTATTCGGCAGCGCCGCAACCTCGGCCTCGACCGCCGCCACGGCGGCCGCGGTCTGCGCCCTGCGGTCGCCCAGCGACTGGCTGGCGCTTTCGTCGACGACGAGGATCACGATGTCGGACAGGCCCGCGCGTTCCTCCTCCTGCAGGGCGGGGTTGACCAGCGCGCCCAGAAGCGCGGCCAGGGCCAGCGCCCGCAGCCACCAGCCCGGAAGCCCGCGCCAGAGCGCGAGCGCCACCAGCGCCAGGGCAAGCCCGGCCAGCGCCGCGATCAGCCCCCAGCCGACCAGCGGCGCATAGGCAAGCGAGGCGTTCATTGCCCCAGCCTTTCCAGCAGGGCCGGCACATGGACCTGGTCGGATTTGTAGTTGCCGGTCAGCACATGCATGATCAGGTTGATCCCGAAGCGCCAGGCGATCTCGCGCTGCTGTTCGCCCGCCATGCCGCGGCCGACCGGCAAAAGCGGCACGCCGCCGTCATCCACCGCCCAGGCGGCCGCCCAGTCGTTGCCGCCGATCACCACCGGGGTCACGCCGTCGTTCAGGTTGCGGAAGGGCATCCCCTCGGGCGCCTCCGCCTCGGCCATGGGCGCGGCCTCGACCCAGATCGGGCCGCGCGGATGGCGGCCGGGGAAATCGTGCAGAAGATAGAAGGTGCGGGTCAGCACATGGTCGGGCGGCATCTGTTCCAGGGGCGGCACGTCCAGCCCGGCGGCGATGCGCTGCAGGGCCTGCCCTTCCGGCGTCGCCGCGCCATAGCCCGCCACATCGGCGTCGCGGGTGTCGAACAGGATCATGCCGCCGGTGCGCAGATACTGGTTCAGCTTGTCATAGGCCTTGGCCGAGGGGGTGGGCTGGTCCGCCGTCACCGGCCAGTAGAGGAAGGGGAAGAAGGCCAGTTCGTCGCGTTCGATGTCGACGCCTATCGGCAGCTGCGGCTCGACCGAGGTGCGCTGCCAGAGCTTGTCGCCAAGGCCCAGCAGCCCGGCCTGCGCGATGTCGTCCACCCTGGCGTCGCCGGTCAGCACATGCGCCAGAACGACGGCGGTCGTCGCCTCCAGCGCCAGGGCGTCGTCGGGCATCGCCTCTTGCGCGCGGGCATCGGGGGCCAGCGGCAGCAGCGCCAGGGCCAGCACCGCCACCCCGCGCCGCAGGCCGGAAAGCCGCCCCGCGAGCCAGAGCGCCGCCAGCACGTCCAGCAGCAGAAGCGCCAGCGCCGCCGTCAGGAAGGCCCCTTTCAGCGCCTGCGCCTCGGGCCGCTCCAGCCCCTCGACGGGGACCGAGGGCGGCCAGTCTGCGGGAAGAAACCGCGTCTCAGGCCCAATCACGTTCAGCGCCACCCGGCGATCCTCGCCGGCGTAAAGCCCCGGCGGCAGGGCGAGCGTCGGGCCAGCGGCGATCGCTGCGGCCAGGGCCTCGCCCGCGACGCCGCCCATCTCGCCGGCGTCCTGCGACCGGCCCCAGGCATCCAGCAGTTCCTCGGGCACCCAGGTCTGGCCCGCCAGTTCCGCCGCCCCCGGCAGCGCCGCGCGGGTCGAGACCGCCAGCCGCTCCAGCATCTGGACGAAAAGGCCGGAAAGCGGCAGCGAGGACCATTCCGCATTGGCCGTCACATGCACCAGCACCACCTGCCCGTCGCCCAGCGCCTTGCGGGTGACGAGGGGCGTCCCGTCCTCCAGCGCGGCGATGGTGCGTTCGGCAAGCTGCGGGTCGGGCTGGGCCAGCACCTGCGCCCGCACCACCACATCCGCCGGCGCCACGAGGCCGTAGAAGGGCGAGCCTTCCGCGAAGGGGGCCAGCGCCTTCGGCTCGCCCCAGCTCATCGCGCCGCCGACGGTGCGGCCGCCCTCGCGCAGGCGGACGGGGAGAAGCGGGTCCTCCTCGAAGCGGCTGATGTCCGAGGCGGCAAGGCGCGGCCCGGCGAAGCGGAGCAGGAGGCCCCCCGCCTCGACCCATTCGGTCAGGGCATCGGATTCGCCCTGTGTCAGGCGGGCGACATCGGCCAGGACCACCACATCGGGATTGGCCAGCACCACGTCCGACAGGCTGCCCTCGATCAGTTCGGCCACCGGCTCCAGCGCCTGGCGGAGGTAGTGCAGCGGCGAAAGCAGTTGCAGCCCCTCCTGGTCCGGCCCGGCGCCGATCAGCGCGACCTTGCGCCGCTTCAGGCTGTCGTCGGCCAGGCTGACCGCCCCGGCCGTCCGGGTGGCGGCGAGTTCGAAGCGTGTGATCCGGTTGCGCAATTCGGGCGGCAGGTCCAGCGTGGCCTCGGCCCGCGCCTCTCCGGCGGCGAAGGCCAGGGGCAGGCGGGCCAGTTCCCGCTCGATCCCCGAAGGGTCGGGGCCGCGCGCCAGAACCTCGAGCTGGAGCGCATCGGCGGCAGGCATCCGGCTGGCGGCCAGCACGACCTTGCCCGCGTCGAAGCGCGCCGGATGCAGGGCAAGGACGGGGCGCGGGCTTTCGATCACCCGGACGGTGCCCCGGCCCTGCAGCGCGGCCAGAAGCGCCCCGCGTCCGGGGTGGTCAAGGCCGTCGGACAGCCAGACCGTCTCGAACCTGCCCTCGGGCAGCGCCCCGGCCCAGGGCTCCATCGCCGGGGCCCAGGGCTGGGGCTCCAGCGCCGCGACCCGGCCGGTCCAGGCCTCGGCGGTCTGGAACGCCGCCGTCTCGGGGGCGTCGCTCAGCCGGACCAGCGCCAGCGGGCGCCCCGCGGCCCCGGCTTCGGCGACCAGGGCTTCGGCCTTCTCCACCCGGCGCGGCCAGTCGCGGGCATCCGCCCAGCCGCCATCGACCACGACCAGCAGCGGACCCGAGCCGGCGACCCGCGCCTCGGGGTTCAGGATCGGCCCGGCGAAGGCGACGATCGCCGCCGCCACCGCCAGCATCCGCAACAGAAGCAGCCACCAGGGCGTGCGGTCGGTCTCGGCCTCGTCATCCTTCAGGCCCAGCAGCAGCGCCACGCCGGGAAAGCGCCGCCGGATCGGCGCGGGCGGCACGGCGCGGAGGAGGAACCACAGCACCGGCAGCGCGGTCAGCGCGAGAAGGAGCCAGGGGGTCGCAAAGCCGATCGGACCAAGGGTGAACATCTACCGCCCCCCCTGCAACGCGGCATAGGCCCAGAGCAGCGCCGATTGCGCCGGCTGGCCGGTGTGATGCGTGCTGAAATGCCAGCCGACCGCGCGGCCAAGCGTGGCCAGCCGGTCCTTGCGCTCGGCCAGGCGCGAGAGGTAGCGGCTGCGCAATTCCCCGGCCTGGCGGGTCTCGTGCCGCAGGCTGCCGCCCATGGATTCAAAGATCGTGCGGCCGTCGAAGGGAAATTCCTCCTCGGCCGGGTCGAGGACCTGCAGGAGCACGCCCTTCACCCCCCGGTCGGCGGCGCGGGCCAGCCCGGCCTCGATGCCGGACAGGTCGCCCAGGAAATCCGACAGGAAGACCGCGCGGCCGTGGCTGGCCATGCCCTCGGTTTCGGGGGCGCCGTAATCCTGGGTCCCGTCCCCCGCCGCCAGCCGCGCGGCCAGCCGCAAAAGCTGGGTCCGGCCCGCGCGGGGGGCGGCAAGGCCCGCGAGGCCCACCCTCTCGCCGCCGCGCAGGAGAAGGACCGCCAGCGCCAGGCCGAGGAGCCTTGCCCGGTCGGCCTTGGCCGGGCGCGACCTGTCGCCGGTGAAGGCCATGGACCGCGAGGGGTCCACCCAGATCGTCACCGACTGCGCCGCCTGCCATTCGCGTTCGCGCACGAAATGCGCGTCCGACCGCGCGCTGCGCCGCCAGTCGATCATCCGCGCCGAATCGCCCTGATGCGCGGGTCGGTATTGCCAGAATTCATCCCCGAGCCCCGCCCGCCTGCGGCCATGCTCGCCCAGCATGACCGTGGCCGCCAGCATCTCGGCCTCGGCCAGGAGCGGCGGCAGGGTCTGCCCCAGCGCCTCGGCGCGAGACCGGAGGTCGGGGCTGGTGCTCACGCCGCCGCCTCGAGGCCCAGCACGCGGCCGGTGGTGCGGGCGATGATGCCCGAGAGCGTCTCGCCCCGGGCGCGGGCGGCGAAGCTGAGCGCCATGCGGTGTACCAGCACCGCCTGCGCCAGTTCCGCCACATCCGGGACCGAGGGCGCCAGTCGCCCGTCCAGCAGCGCGCGCGCCCGCACCGTCAGCATCAGCGCCTGCGCCGCGCGGGGGCCGGGGCCCCAGCTCAGGCTGTCGGCCAGCTCGCGCCCCTCGGGTTCGCCGGGACGGCAGGCGCGGACAAGATCCAGGATCGCCTCGACCACCTGCTCGCCCACCGGCATCCGGCGGATCACGGCCTGCGCCTTGACCAGGTCCTCGGCGGTGAAGACCTGATGCGCCTCGGCCTCCTCGGCCCCGGTGGTGGCGATCAGGATGTCGCGTTCGGTCTGGCGCGTGGGGTATTCGACATCGACCTGCACCAGGAAGCGGTCCAGCTGCGCCTCGGGCAGGGGATAGGTGCCCTCCTGCTCGATCGGGTTCTGGGTGGCGAGGACGTGGAAGGGCCGGCCGAGCGGGCGGTGCTGGCCGGCGATGGTCACTTCCTTTTCCTGCATCGCCTGCAGCAGCGCCGACTGGGTGCGGGGGCTGGCGCGGTTGATCTCGTCCGCCATCAGGAGCTGGCAGAAGATCGGCCCCTCGACGAAGCGGAACGAGCGGCTGCCGTCGGCCGCCGTCTCCAGCACCTCGGAGCCCAGGATGTCGGCGGGCATAAGGTCGGGGGTGAACTGGACGCGGTTGGCCTTCAGCCCCATCACCGTGCCCAGCGTGTCCACCAGCCGGGTCTTGCCCAGCCCCGGCAGGCCCACCAGCAGCGCATGGCCGCCGCAAAGCAGGCTGGCCAGCACCAGGTCCACCACCTTCTCCTGCCCGATGAAGCGGCGGTTGATCGAGGCCTTGGCCTGGCCCAGCGTGGCGCCCAGAGCCTCGATTTCCGCCACAAGCGCCTTGGTGTCGGCCATGCCTGATGCTCCCTTCAGGGTGATACGCGGTCAGTAAAGCGAGTTATCCCGGCGGGCACAAATGGCAAAAGGCACCTTGACACAAATGATCGTGAGAGGGTCGCCAGCATCGGGAGCCAAAATCCTTGAGCAAGGATTTTGACAGATTTCTCGCTCAGGAAATCTGGCCCCTGGCGGCCGTGCGCCGGAACCCCGGCCGCCATCCCCCGTTGCACCCGCACGAGACGCCGCTAGAGTGCGCATCCATGTCGAAACCCAGCGCAGATACGCTCGCCGCCGCCCTCAAGGCCGCCGGAACCAAGGGCCCGCCGCCCGTTCACCTGTGGAATCCGCCGTTCTGCGGCGACCTCGACATGCGCATCGCCCGGGACGGGACCTGGTTCTACCTTGGCACGCCCATCGGACGCGCGCCGCTGGTGAAGCTCTTCTCCTCGATCCTGAAGCGCGAGGGCGACGACTATTTCCTTGTCACCCCGGTCGAGAAGGTCGGGATCCGGGTCGACGACGCGCCGCTCCTGGCCATCGACTTCGACGTAGCGGGCGCGGGGCGCGACCAGATCCTGACCTTCACCACCAGGACCGAGGATGTGGCGGCGCTTGGCCCGGACCATCCCCTGCGCGTCGAGCGCGACCCGCAGAGCGGCGAGCCGTCGCCCTATATCCTGATCCGCAGCAATCTATGGGCGCTGGTGGACCGGAAATCCTTCTACCGGCTGGTCGATCTTTGTTGCCATCACGAGCATGACGGGCATAAGTGGTTCGGCCTGTGGTCCTCGGGGCAGTTCTTCCCGGTCATCCCCTCGTCGGAATTGCCCTGATCAGACATGCCCCGTTTCGCCGCCAACCTGACGCTTCTTTTCACCGAGGTTCCGATGCTTGACCGCCCCGACTGGGCGGTGCGCTCGGGCTTTGACGGGGTCGAGGTCCTGTTCCCCTATGACCAGCCGATGAGCGACTGGGAATCCGCGCTGAACGGCCTGCCGCTGGCGCTGATCAACACGCCGCCGGGCGACTGGGCCTCGGGCGACCGGGGATTTGCCGCCGTGCCGGGGATGGAACTGCGCTTCCGCGAGAGCTTCCTGCGCGCGGCGGAATATGCCACGCGGCTGAAGGCGGGGCGGGTGCATGTGATGTCGGGCGTCGCCAAGGGGCCGCAGGCGGAGCAGTGCTATGCGGAAAACCTCGTCTGGGCGCTGGCCGAGGCGCCGGGGCTGACCCTGACGGTCGAGCCCCTGAACCCCGACGACATGCCGGGCTATTTCCTGAACGACTACGATCAGGCCGCCCGCATCCTGGACGACATCGGCGATCCGCGGATCGGGCTCCAGTTCGACCTCTGGCATGCGGCGCGCCTGCATGGCGACGCGGGCGCCGTCTGGGCCGAGCACCGCCACCGGATCAACCACGTCCAGATCGCAGGCTTCCCGGCCCGGAACGAGCCGGGCGGCGGCGGCTTCTCGCTGCCCGACCTTTGCGACGAGATCGACAGCCATTGCCCCGAGGTCTGGATCGCCGCCGAATACCGCCCCGCCAGGGGAACGGCGCAGGGCCTGGGCTGGCTGGCGGCGCTGAAGTCGCGCGGGGCGCTGATCGGGGGATAGGGGCGCCGGGCTTGCCCCCCCGTCGAGGGGGTGGTTTTCGGTGCCGGGGCGGCGCTCTGTCCCTTGTGTCCGGAGGGCAGTGGCAGCTAAAAGCGGGCAGCGACAGCAGACAGGACCCGGCCCATGCGCGATGATGCCCCCGAGACCCAGATCGTTACCAGCTGGAAAGTGGCCTGCGACGGCGGCGAGGGCGCGCTTGGCCATCCGCGCGTCTGGCTGACGATCCCGGCCGACATCGGCTGGGTCGAATGCGGCTATTGCGACAAACGCTACGTCATCGACCGCGAACACGCCCACGACGATCACTGAACAGGCGCGGCTCAGTCGCCCAGCTTGGCGTGCACCTCGTCCAGGTCGACGGGGCCCTTCGGCATCTTGTTGGCGGGGTTGTCGAAGTCGTAGCGGAACAGCTGGAAGTCCCGCTTGTAGATTTCCCACATCAGATGCATCGAGAGATCGTCGAAATAGGCCTCGACCGGATGGGCGCGCTTCGGCCCGTGGCCCTCGCTTTCGTTGAAGCGCGGGATCGTCGCCAGGTCCACCGGATGCGGCACCTCGATCCCGTCCAGCACATTCTGCATCCCGGCATTGAAATCCTCGGTGAAGAAGATCCGGTCGTAGCGCCCGCCGTTGACGATGAAGGTCGAGACATGGCCCGCCATCGCCGACCAGTGGATGTCGGGCTCCATCGGCTTCTTGAAGCGGATGGTGTCGCGCGCGAAAAGAAGGAAGCGGCGGAAACTGGCGATCTGGTCGAACTCCTGCCTTCCGTCCTCGCCGCCGACCTCGACCCCGTATTTCTGGACCAGAAGCGGCACCAGATTGCCCCGGTAGCGCCTGCCGTTGCGCTGGATGCCGCAGATCTTGTCGAAGAACGAGGACAGGATCCTCGTGTAGGGGTTCCTCACGCAGGTGAAGGCCAGGGCCTTGCGGCCGCGCACCACCGCCTCGATCCGGGGCTGGCTATGCTCCTGCGCCCATTTGTGCAGGCCGGTGCTGGAATCGTGGATGTCGCCGTCGAAGAACCGGCCGTGGTCGGAATAGTACAGAATCTGCCCGATGGTCGAGCAGGCGCATTTCGGCACCACGCGGTAGACGACGCTTTCGCTTTCGGTCATCCAGGTTCCGGGGAAACCCATGCCACGCTCCTTCCAAGGACATCCTGCAGAAATGAGCAACTGCACGAAGACTGCGGCAATCAAGCAGACAACTTGGGGCTTTTCAAGGAAGCTTGCCACGGTTTAGGGATGCCGGAGGTCCCGGTGTAGCCAGTGCGCAGCATGACGCAGATTGCCTTTATCCTGCTTTGCCACAAGGACCCCGAGGGGATCATCGCCCAGGCATTGCGTCTGACGGCCGGGGGCGACGGCATCGCGATCCATTTCGACGCCCGCGCCAATCCCGCCGACCATGCCCGCATCCGCAGCGCGCTGGAGGGCAATCCGCGCGTGACCTTCACCCGGCGGCGGGTGAAATGCGGCTGGGGGGAGTGGAGCCTGGTCGCCGCGACGCTGGAGGCCCTGCGCGCCGCCGAGGCCGCCTTTCCCGCGGCCACGCATTTCTACATGCTCTCGGGCGACTGCATGCCGGTCAAGACGGCGGAATATGCGCATCGGCGGCTGGAGGCCGAGGATGTGGATTACATCGAGAGCTTCGACTTCTTCACCTCGGACTGGATCAAGACCGGGATCCGGGAAGAACGGCTGACCTGCCGCCACTGGTTCAACGAGCGCCGGCACAAACGGCTGTTCTATGCCTCGGTCGACTGGCAGAAGCGGCTGGGGCTGACGCGCCGGGTGCCCGCGGACCTGAAGATGCGCATCGGCAGCCAGTGGTGGTGCCTGCGCCGCCGCACGGTCGAGGCGGTGCTGGACCTGGTCGCAAGGCGGCGCGACCTGGTGCGCTTCTTCCGCACCACCTGGATCCCGGACGAGACCTTCTTCCAGACCCTCGTCGCCCATCTGGTCCCCGAACGCGAGTTGCGCAAGCGGACGCTCACGTTCCTGATGTTCACCGATTACGGGATGCCGGTGACCTTCCACGACGACCATCTCGATCTGCTGCTTGGCCAGGACTACCTGTTCGCCCGCAAGATCAGCCCCGAAGCGAAGCTGCTGAAGGACAGCCTTGGCGCGCTTTACGCCGAGACCGGGCGCAGCTTCGACACCGGCGGCGACGGCAAGCGGCAGTTCGCCTTCCTGACCGCCCGCGGCCGCGAGGGGCGCCGCTTCGCCCCCCGCTTCTGGGAGGCCGAGGCCAGCCTTGGCCATGCGCGCACGCTGATGCTGGTGACCTGCAAGAAATGGCATGTGGCCAAGCGCCTGGTCGAGCGGGTGCGCCAGGTGACCGGACTGCCGGCGGTGGACTATCTGTTCGACGAGGAGGCCACCCCCCTGCCCGACCTTGGCGGCATCCAGAGCCGGCTGGAAAAGCGGATGCGCCATCGCCGCGCGCTGGTGCGGATGCTGTTCGACTACTGGGGGACCGACCGGCTGGTGCTGTGCCTCGATCCCGCCTCGACCGACCTGATCAAGGACTTCTACGCCGACCGGGCGCAGGTGCGGCTTCTGGAGATCGGCTGCGACTTCAGCGACGACTACCTGATCGGCCACGCCCGCCGCGTCGGGCTGGCCGGGCCGCACAGCCCGGCGGCGGCGCTGGCGCGGCTTCTGCCCACGATCCGCTACGACATCCGCTTCGAGAGCGACCGGCTGCGCGACATGGATCTTTCCGGCCACCATCGCATCCGCCAATCCGCCAGCCCCGAGGAAAACGCCTCGCCCCTGGCCGAATTCCTAGGTATCCCGGTGGAAGTGGCGCACAAGATCGCGGCCACCGACTATCTGTTCGTCGATTGAAGAAAGGCTGTGCCCATGGGCTGGACCTACGACCCCACCAATATCTTCGCGCGCATCCTGCGGGGCGAGATCCCGAACCGGACCGTGATGGAGACCCCGCATACGCTGGTCTTCCACGACATCCGGCCGCTTGCCCCGGTGCATGTCCTGGTGATCCCGAAAGGCGCCTATGTCAGCCTTGACCATTTCGCGGCCGAAGGATCCGAGGAGGAGATCGTCGATTTCCACCGCACCATCGCCAAGACCTGCGCGATCCTGGGCCTGTCGGGCGAGGACGGGTTCCGCGCGATCTCGAACACCGGCGACCACGGGCACCAGGAGGTGCCGCATTACCACCTGCACATCCTGGGCGGCCGCCCGATCGGCCGGATGATCGAGCCGGCCTGACCGGGGGCCCTGGCCGGGGGGCGCTGCCCCCGGCCGGGAAATCCGGGGGTCAGGCCCCCGTCAATGCGCCGCCGCCCAGGTCGGGCCCTGCCCGGCCTCGACCGCGAGATGGACCTTCAGCGCGACGGCGGGACGGGCGGCGCTTTCCATCACCTCCTTCGCGACCGGGATCAGGCGGGCGACGTCGGCCTCGGCCACCTCGAACAGAAGTTCGTCATGGACCTGGAGAAGCATCTTCGCGTCCAGCCCCGCGATGGCGGCGGGCATGCGGATCATCGCGCGGCGGATCACGTCGGCCGCCGTGCCCTGGATCGGCGCGTTGATCGCCGCGCGCTTGGCGAAACCTGCCCCCGGACCCTTGGCGTTGATTTCGGGCGTATGGATTTTCCGACCGAAAAGCGTCTGCACATGGCCGTTCGACTGCGCGAATTTGACAGTATCGGACATATAGCCGCGGATGCCGGGAAAGCGTTCGAAATAGCGGTCGATGAAGCCCTGCGCCTCGGCCCGGGGGATGCGCAGGTTGCGGGCGAGGCCGAAGCCGGAGATGCCGTAGATCACGCCGAAGTTGATCGCCTTGGCCTTGCGCCGGATGTCCGGGGTCATCTGGTCCAGCGGCACGTTGAACATCTCGGACGCGGTCAGCGCATGGATGTCGATCCCTTCCTCGAAGGCGCGGCGCAGTTCGGGGATGTCGGCGATATGCGCCAGGATGCGAAGCTCGATCTGGGAGTAGTCGAGCGACACCAGGACCCGGCCCGCAGGGGCGACGAAGGCCTCGCGGATGCGGCGGCCTTCCTCGGTGCGGACGGGGATGTTCTGCAGGTTCGGGTCGGTCGAGGCCAGCCGCCCGGTGTTCGCCCCGGCGATGGAATAGCAGGTATGGACCCGGCCGGTATCGGGGTTGATCGCCTGTTGCAGCGCGTCGGTATAGGTGGATTTCAGCTTGGCGATCTGGCGCCAGTCCAGCACCCGCGCGGCCAGCCGCGCGCCCTGCGGATGGCTGTCCTCCAGCGTGGTGATGTCTTCCAGCACATCGGCGCCGGTGCCATAGGCCCCGGTCTTGCCGCGCTCGCCCCCCGGCACCTGCATCCGGTCGAACAGGACCTCGCCCAACTGTTTCGGCGATCCGACATTGAACGGCTCGCCGGCGATGGACTGGATCTCCTCCTCGAGCTGCACGAGCTTTTGCGCAAAGACGTTGGACATGCCGCGCAGGACCTCGCGGTCGACCTTGATCCCGGCCATCTCCATCTCGGCCAGGACCGGGACCAGCGGGCGCTCCAGCGTCTCGTAGACCGTGGTCACGCGCGCGCGGTGCAATTGCGGCTTGAAAAGCTGCCAGAGCCGCAGGGTCACGTCGGCATCCTCGGCCGCGTATTTCACCGCTTCGTCGATGGCGACCTTGTCGAAGGTGATCTGCGACTTGCCCGAGCCGAGGAGCGACTTGATCGGGATGCACTGATGGCCGAGATAGCGGTCGGCAAGCTCGTCCATGCCGTGACCGTTCAGCCCGGCCTGCATGGCATAGCTCATCAGCATCGTGTCGTCGAAGGGCGTGATGCGGATGCCGAGGCGGGCGAAGATCTTCCAGTCGTATTTCATGTTCTGGCCGATCTTCAGCACGGCCGGATCTTCCAGCACCGGCTTGAGCGCGGCCAGCACTTCGGCCAGCGGCAACTGGTCCGGGGCCGGCGCCGTCGCGCCGAAGAGGTCGCCGCCGCCGGTGGTATGGCCGAGCGGGATATAGGCGGCCTGCCCCGGATCGACCGCCAGCGAGATGCCGACAAGCCCGGCCTGCATCTCGTCAAGGCTGGTGGTCTCGGTGTCGACGGCGACATGGCCGACCTCGCGGATGCGGGCGATCCAGCGGTCCAGCGTGGCGGTGTCGCCGATGCGGACATAGGAGGCATGGTCGAAGGGCAGCGGCTCCTCGTTCGACTTCGTCTCCTCCTCGCGGGGGGTGACCTGCAGTTGCGAGACCTCGGGCAGCGACGGGGGCGCGATGCCCAGCTTGTCGGCCACGCGCTTCGTCAGGGTGCGGAATTCCATCTTCGCGAGGAAGTCCATCAGCTTGTCGGCCTCGGGCAGGCGGATCTCCAGATCTTCCAGCGTGGCATCGACGGGCGTGTCGTCCTGCAACGTCACCAGCTCGCGGCTGATGCGGATGCGGTCGGCGTTCTCGACCAGGGTGTCGCGGCGCTTGGGCTGCCTGATCTCTCCGGCGCGGGCCAGAAGCGTGTCGAGGTCGCCGTATTCCTGGATCAGAAGCGCCGCCGTCTTCAGCCCGATGCCCGGCGCGCCCGGCACGTTGTCGACGCTGTCTCCGGCCAGCGACTGCACGTCGATCACCCGGTCCGGCGGGACGCCGAATTTCTCGATCACCTCGTCGGGGCCGATGGTGCGGGACTTCATCGGGTCGAACATGTCGATCCCCGGCCCGACCAGCTGCATCAGGTCCTTGTCCGAGGAGATGATCGTGCAGCTTCCACCCGCCGCCACCGCGCGCCTCGCCAGCGTGGCGATGATGTCGTCGGCCTCGAAACCCTCGGTCTCCAGGCAGGCGACGTTGAAGGCCCGCGTCGCCTCGCGCGTGAGGGGGAACTGCGGGCGCAGGTCCTCGGGCGGCTCGGGGCGGTTGGCCTTGTAGTCGGCGTAGATCGCGTTGCGGAAGGTCCTGGAGGAATGGTCGAAGACCACCGCGAGATGCGTGGCGGCCTTGTCCCCGTTCGATCCGTTCGACCGCGACAACTCGTTCCACAGGATGTTGCAGAAGCCCGCGACCGCGCCCACCGGCAGGCCGTCCGACTTGCGCGTCAGCGGCGGCAGCGCGTGATAGGCCCGGAAGATATAGGCCGAGCCGTCGATCAGGTGCAGGTGGTGACCCTTGCCGAATGTCATGATCCCTGGCCCCCTTGGCTGGCTTGGGCCAGTATTGCCACGAAGCCCGGCGGGGTGCCACCCTGCGGATGGGCGGGGCCGCGAAGCCCCGCCCGAAGTCCGGGTCAGAGACCCTTGATCGCTTCGCAGATCTGACGCATGTGGGCGTCGTTCTCGAACATGTTGATCTCGGCCGCCGTCGCGCCGGCCGTGGTCGAGTCGGTCGCGGTGCCGCCCGTGCTGGCGCCGGCATCGGTGCCGCCCGAGGCAGAGGCGTCACCGCCCTCGCTTTCCGACGCCTGGTTCATCAGCTTCTCGCAGCGGTCGCGCAGCGCGGTCTGGTCCTCGGGGCTGATCGTGGCCCATTGGGTCTGGATCTCGGCCGCCGGGCGCAGCGTGGTCATCTCGGTGTCGCTGTAGAAGGCCGGCCCCACGCGCGAGGACATCTCGGCCTCCATCCGGGCATCGGCGCCGGCACTGTTGCCGGTGGCCTCGGCAGTGGCGTCGGTGCCGCCGTCGGTCTGGGCAAAGGCCGGAACGGCCAGCAGGGCAGCGAAAAGGGTTGCATAGAGTTTCATCTTCTATCTCCGGATTGGATGGCTCCTTGGCAAACCCCGGGCAAGAGCGAGGCCGCCGTCCGGGCGGGCCGCTTCCAGCCAAGGTTCGCGTCCCCAACCGGGCGCGGGGCCGGGTTGTTCCCGACCCGCCGAAACAGGAAAGAGGCTGCGCGGGTCCTTGCCGCCGTCAGATCGGCGCGCCGGCGCCCGCCGCGCGGAACCAGCGCAGGATCGCGGCGCGTTCCTCGGGCTCCATGAAGCTGAGGTTGCCCGGCGGCATGGCATGGGTCACGCCGGCCTGCAGGTAGATCCGCCGCGCCTCATGCGCGATCTGGGCCTCGGTCTCCAGCACCACGCCCTTCGGCGGCCAGTGCAGCCCCTCCCACGAGGGTTCGGCCGCGTGGCACATGCTGCAACGGCCCTGCACGATGCCGACGACATCCTCGAACCCCTCGGCCGAAGCATAGGTCAGCGCGGCGCCCTGCAACCTGGCCTCGCCCTCGACCAGCCGCATCGGCGCGGTCGAAAGCCAGGCGATGGCCAGGAACAGGGCCACCGTGACGCCCCAGGTCCAGTAGGGGCTGCCCTTGCGCGCATGGCGGGTGTTGAACCAGTGCCGGATCGTCACCCCCATCAGGAAGACGAGGCTGGCGATCACCCAGTTCCACTTCGTCGCGAAGACCAGGGGATAATGGTTCGACAGCATCAGGAAGACGACCGGCAGGGTCAGATAGTTGTTGTGCGTGCTGCGCTGCTTGGCGATCTTGCCATACTTCGGGTCCGGCTTCCGCCCCGCCTTCAGGTCGGCCACCACGATCCGCTGGTTCGGCATGATGACGAAGAACACGTTCCCCGACATGATGGAGGCGGTGAAGGCCCCCAGGTGCAGCATCGCCGCCCGGCCCGAAAAGACCTGGGTATAGAACCAGGCCATGCCCACCAGCACCACGAACAACGCCACCATCAGCAGGTTCTGGTCGGCATTGACGAAGACCTTGCAGAGCGTGTTGTAGACCACCCAGCCGAAGGCCAGCGAGACGAGCGAGATGGCAATGGCCTGCCAGACCGACAGTTCCATCACCGTCGGGTCGATCAGGAACAGCTCGGCCCCGAGGTAGTAGACCAGCGCCAGCATGGCAAAGCCCGTAAGCCAGGTCGCATAGCTTTCCCATTTGAACCAGATCAGATGGTCCGGCATCGCCGAGGGCGCGACGAGGTATTTCTGGATATGGTAGAACCCGCCGCCATGGACCTGCCATTCCTCGCCATCCGCGCCCGAGGCAAGGTTGCGGTCCCGGTGCAGGCCAAGGTCCAGCGCGATGAAATAGAAGCTCGACCCGATCCAGGCGATTGCGGTGACCACATGCAGCCAGCGCACCGCGATCTCGACCCACTCCCAAAGCACCGCCCAGTCGTACATGCCCGCCCCCCCGGTCTGCCGCCTTCACGCTATACCGTCGCACACCTTTCTGTTAATTCAGCGAAAGCCCGCATCACTTTCAAGCCGTGCCGAAAAATGGCCCCCGCATGTCCTATGTGAACAATATCCGCATGTTCGTCCGCGTCTACGAGCTGGGCAGCATGTCCGCCGCCGCCCGCGACCAGCGGACCTCGCCGGCGGTCGCCTCGGCGCGGATCTCGGAACTGGAGAAGCACCTCGGCGTAAGGTTGTTCGCCCGCACCACGCGCAGCCTGCAACCGACGGAAAACGGCCGCATCTTCTATGACGGCGCGCGCCGGGTGCTGGAGGCGATCGACGAGGCCGAGGCCGCGGTGATGGACCTGACGCAGAACCCGCGCGGCACGATCTTCGTCGCGGCGCCGCTGGGGATCGGGCGGCGGCTGATCGCGCCCAGGGTGCCGTCCTTCAAGGAGCTTTACCCCCAGATCGACGTGCGCCTGCGCCTGTCGGACCGCGGCATCGACGTGGTGGCCGAGGGGATCGACGTGTCCTTCCACCTCGGGCTCCTGGAGGATTCGACGCTGAAGGTCCGCACCATCGCCGACTGCCCGCGCCTCCTCTGCGCCGCCCCCGCCTATGTTGCGCGGCGGGGAATGCCGGCCGACGGGGCGGCGCTGGTCCATGACCGGCACGACTGCCTGAACCTGCGCTTCCCCGGCGCGAAAGAGTTCCAGTGGACCCTGCTGACCCCGGAGGGTCCGCGCCGGTTCGAAATCTCGGGCCCGTTCGAGAGCGACGACGGCGACGTGCTGACCGGCTGGGCGCTGGACGGGCATGGGATCGTGCTGAAACCGTTGTTCGAAGTGGCCGAGCATCTGCGGACGGGCCGGCTGGTCCCGGTCGCGACCGCCACGCCGCCGCTGCCGGTGCAGCTTTCGGCGCTTAGCCAGCACCGGCGGCTGAAGGACCCCAAGGTGCAGCTTTTCACCGATTTCATGGCGAACCAGATCCGCGAGGACCTCCGCCGCGCCAGTCTTCCCGCGCAGGGCGGGTGAACCGCCCCCAGCCGCGCCCCCGGCAAGCCGGCGATCCGCCCACCCTTCCGGCATGAAGAAGGGCGGGACCCGAAAGCCCCGCCCTTCCCAAAGCCCCGATCCGGGATCACATCGGCAGCGGCTGCCCGTTCACCAGGATCTGCATCCCCTCCTTGGCCTCGATCTTCGAGGTCAGCGCATCGTCGCCCGAGGGCACCATGAACATGCCCATCATCATCCGGGCGCCCATCGCATCGTCCTCGGTGATCAGCCCGGTCGCGATCAGCCCGTCGATCAGCGCATTCGCGCCGGTCACGGTCACGTTCGCCTCGCCCAGCGGCGCCGGGAAGCCCATGGAGTTGTCGAAGGTGAAGGCCCCGGTCCCGGTCAGGGCCGCGCCTGCGACCTTCAGCAGAACCTCGTTGATGTTCAGGCTTTCCGGCTGCGGCACCGGCGGCTCGACCCCGGACTCTTCCGCGGCGATCATCGCCGGCAGGTCGATCTTGGTCTTGCCCGACAGGTCGATGACCACATCCGCCGCGTCACGCTTCAGCGCCCCCTGCGGGTCGAACAGCGCCCAGGTCTCCTCGTTCAGGCTGAACTGGCTCAGCTTGACCAGGAAGGAATAGTCCCCCGCGGCCTCGGCGGCCGTCACCGGCGTGCTCAGCCCGAATTCGATCGGACCCGAGGTCACCTTGACCGGCGCCGGCATCATGCCCGAGGTGCCTTCGATCTCCAGCCCCGCGCCGGCCGACTTGAACGACAGGCTGTCCTTGTCGAACTGGCCCGAAGCCTCGCCGCCGCCCGCCTTGATGGTCAGGTTCATCGGCATGTAGGGGCTTTCCTGGTTCATCGTGCCGCTGGTCTCGCCCTGCTTGCTGGCGAAGGTGACCGAAAGCCCCTCCTTCAGCGCGGTGGCGAAGTCCGGCGCCGCGCCGTCCGCCGCCGACATCGAGGTCGGCAGCACCAGGTCGAAGGCCATCTCCAGCCCGGCGGTGGTGCTGGTGCTGGTCTGCTTCATCTCCATCGACGGGTCGTCCATGCTGGTCGAATAGGCCAGCGTGTCGGCCTTCATGTCCAGCCCGAAGGCGCGGTTGGCGCCGGGGGTGTCGGAATAGGTCCCCGACAGGCCCGAAAGCCCCATCGTGCCGGCATTCTTCACTTCCGGCGCGGGCGATCCGTCCAGGGACACGCCCGGCGCGGTGGTGTCATAGGCGAGGTCCAGCTTCGCCGCGCTATAGTCATAGGCCAGGCCGCCGTCGGCCTCGCGCGCGATGAGGGTCAGCCCGTCATGCGTCACCTTGACCGAGCCCTTGGTCTCGCCCGCAAGCTCCAGCCCGATATTCGCGCCCGGCGCGATGCTGACCGAACCGTCGGCGGCCTCGGTCAGGGTCATGTCCGAGATGGTGATCCCCGACTCTCCGGCCGGAGCGATCGAGACGCCGTTCAGCGTCAGCACGCCGCCGGAATTGTTCTCGGTCGCGGCCTTCACCTCCAGCCCGGCCGAGGCGCCCGCGTCCTTCCATGACTGCCAGACCTGGTCCGCCGTCAGCGCGAACGAGGCGGTGCTTCCCATCAGGAAGACGGCAGCCGGCGCCACCAAATAAGACGTCATACGAAACATGCGGTTTCTCCTTAATCCCTGCAATGGACGGCTGCACAAAATACCCTATCGCCGCCCTTCGCAAGTGGCGGTTTCACGACCATCATAACGCTTGTGTCAGGACCCGCGATAGGTCGAATATCCGAAGGGCGAGATCAGAAGCGGCACATGGTAATGCTGGCCGGCATCGGGCACCCCGAAGCGGATCGGAATCTCGTCCAGGAACAGCACGCCCTCGCCCGCCTGGCCGCTGGCGCGCAGATAATCGCCCGCCCGGAACAGCAGTTCATAGCTCCCCGCCGCCAGCGCCACGCCTTCCAGCAGCGGGCCGTCGGTCCGTCCGTCGGCGTTGGTGACGACCTCGCGCAAGAGGCTCCGCCCGGTCCCCTCCAGCCGGTACAGCAGGATCACCACCCCCGCGGCAGGCTTTCCCCGCGCGGTATCCAGCACATGCGTCGACAAGCGCCCCATGACACCCCCCCGATTTGCCTGCATCTGACCACGAAACCCCCGCCCCCGCGACCCTGCATTGCGCGCATATGACCTTTCGTGAAATCCTGAAAATATCTTCGCCCCTCCTGGCCTAACCTTCCCGCGAAGGAGACCGACCTTGAACCGCTATCCCCGAGATTTCCGTGGCCACGGCCCCACGCCCCCCGATGCCCGCTGGCCCGGCGGCGCGAAGATCGCCGTGTCGATCGTGCTCAACTATGAAGAGGGCGGCGAGAACAACCTCCTGCACGGCGACGCCCAGTCCGAGGCCTTCCTCTCCGACATCGCAGGCGCCGCCCCTTGGCCGGGCCAGCGGCACTGGAACATGGAATCGATCTACGACTACGGCGCCCGGGCCGGGTTCTGGCGCCTGCATCGCCTGTTCACCGGGATGGAGATTCCCGTCACCATCTACGGCGTGACCTCCGCCCTTGCCCGCAACCCCGAACAGGTCGCCGCGATGAAGGCCGCCGGCTGGGAAATCGCCTCGCACGGGCTGAAATGGGTCGATCACCGCGACATGGCCCCGGAGGAGGAAGCCCGCCAGATCGCCGAAAGCTTCCGCCTGCACGAGGAAGTCGTGGGCGAGCCGCCGCAGGGCTGGTATACCGGCCGCTGCTCGATGAATACCGTGCGGCTGACCGCCGAGACCCGGCGGCTGGCCTGGATCTCCGATACCTATGACGACGACCTGCCCTACTGGCGCGAATATGGCGACCACGACCAGCTGGTGATCCCCTATACGCTGGAAGCCAACGACATGCGCTTCGCCACCGCGCCGGGCTACATCACCGGCGAGCAGTTCTACCAGTATCTCAAGGACAGTTTCGATACGCTCTATGCCGAGGGCGCGGCGGGCGCGGCCAAGATGTTCTCGATCGGCCTGCACTGCCGCCTGATCGGTCGCCCCGGCAAGATCGCCGGGCTGAAACGCTTCCTCGACTATGCAAAATCGCACTGCGGCGTCTGGTTCCCTCGCCGCATCGAGATTGCCGAGCATTGGAAAAAGACCCATCCGCACAAGCGGTTCGAGCGTCCCTCGCAGATGACGCGCGAAAGGTTCGTCGAACGATTCGGCTCCATTTTCGAACATTCCCCCTGGATCGCCGAGCGCGCCTTCGACCTGGAGTTGGGCCCCGCGCATGACAGCGCCGCGGGCCTGCACAATGCGCTGGCCCGCATCTTCCGCAGTGCGGCGCCCGAGGAACGCCTCGGCGTCCTGAAGGCCCATCCCGACCTTGCGGGCAAGCTGGCGGCGGCCAGGCGACTGACGCCCGAGTCCACCGCCGAACAGGCCTCCGCCGCACTGGACGCGCTGACCGACGAGGAGCGAAGCCGCTTCCAGCGGCTGAACAAGGAGTATGTCGCCAAGCACGGCTTCCCCTTCATCATCGCCGTCCGCGACAATACCAAGGCCTCGATCCTGCAGGCCTTCCAGACCCGCATCGACAATGACACCGCCACGGAATTCGCCACTGCCTGCAAACAGGTGGAGCGCATCGCCGAACTGCGCCTCAAGGACCAACTGCCATGACCGGCTATTACGCCCCGACCGGGGGACTTCCGCCCCAGACCGCCCTGATGACCCAGCGCGCGGCCTTTACCACCGCCTATGCCTTCATCCCGAAGGGCTGTTTTTCCGACATCGTCACCAGCAGCCTGCCCGGCTGGACCCGGACGAAACTCTGGCTGATCGCGCGCCCCATGTCGGGCTTCGCGGAAACCTTCAGCCAATATGTGATGGAGGTCGCCCCCGGCGGCGGCTCCGACGCGCCCGACGCGGAAACCGGCGCGCAGCACTGGCTCTTCTTCACCGGCGGCCTCGCCACCCTCACCATCGACGGCACCGGCTATGAGATGGAGGACGGCTCCTACGCCTATATCCCCGCCGGATCGCGCTGGACCCTCCTGGCCGAGGGCGCCCAACCCGCCCGCTTCCACTGGCTGCGAAAGATCTACGAACCCGCCCCCGGCGTGCCCGCAGCCGAGGCCTTCGTGATCAACGAGCGCGACGTGCCCGTCCGCTGGATGCCCGACACGCAGGACCGCTGGGGCACCACCCGCTTCGTCGAACCGGACGACCTCCGCCACGACGCGCATGTGAACATCGTGACCTTCCAGCCCGGCGGCGTGATCCCCTTCGAGGAGACGCATGTCATGGAACACGGCCTCTATGTCCTTGAAGGGAAAGCCGTCTACAAGCTGAACCAGGATTGGGTCGAGGTCGAGGCCGGCGATTTCATGTGGCTGCGCGCCTATTGCCCGCAGGCCTGCTATGCCGCCGGACCCGGCCGCTTCCGCTATCTCCTCTACAAGGACGTCAACCGCCACGCCAGGCTGCGCGGCCCCGGCGCCTTCGGTCCCGCCCGATGAGCGCCCCTCGTCGATGCCTTCGGCACTCCTCGCTGGCCGCCCCCCCTGCGACGAGCGGTCGAAGGCCGACGAGGAGCGGCCGATGAGGTCGATCCGCCCCGCGCCCCTCACCGCCGAGGCTTTCGCCCCCTTCGGCGACCTGCTCGACGCGAGCGGCGCGCACCGGCTGATCAACGCGGGGCTCTGCCGCCGCCACCACGACCGCGCGGCGCTGGACTTCGGCCCCGGGGGCCGCGCCGGCATCTCGATCTTCCTGGCCGAGCCCCGCGCCCTGCCCTACAGCTTCGATCTGATCGAACGCCACCCCGAAGGCTCCCAGGCCTTCCTGCCGATGACGGAACACCCGTTCCTCGTCATCGTCGCCCCCGGCCCGGAGGCGGTGCCGCTGGCCTTCCTGACCGACGGCACCCAGGGCATCAACCTGCATCGCGGCACCTGGCACGGCGTCCTCACCCCACTCTCCGCGCCCGGACGGTTCGCCGTCGTGGACCGGATCGGCAGCACCCCGAACCTGGAAGAATACCGTTACAGCCAGCCCTGGACGGTCCTGGCCCCCTGAGGGGCCCTTAACCGGAGCACATCACGGGGCGATGTGCAGACGGCGCGAACAGAAAGCCCCGAGGGAAAGGTAGTGAACGAATGACCCAGCAGGTCCACCCCGTGGACGAGGTTCTGGCCCCGCCCAAGCTCTTCACGCTTGGCCTCCAGCATGTCCTTGTCATGTACGCCGGCGCCGTCGCGGTGCCGCTGATCGTCGGCCGCGCCCTGAAACTGGAGCCCGCCGACGTGGCCTTCCTGATTTCCGCCGACCTTTTCGTCTGCGGCCTGGTCACGCTGATCCAGTCGCTTGGCGCGACGCAATGGTTCGGGATCAAGCTGCCGGTGATGATGGGCGTCACCTTCGCCGCCGTGGGCCCGATGGTCGCCATGGCCAACGCAAACGGCGGGCCCGAGGGCGCGCGGGCGATCTTCGGCGCGATCATCGCGGCCGGGATCATCTCGATCCTCATCGCCCCCTTCGTCAGCCGGATGCTGCGCTTCTTTCCCCCGGTGGTGACCGGCACCATCATCCTGGTGATCGGCGTCAGCCTGATGCGGATCGGCATCAACTGGATCTTCGGCAATCCGGTCGGCCCGACCGCGCCGATGGTCGTCGACCCGGCCCATGCCGACTGGCTGAAGGCCGTGACCGAGGGCGCCGGCGCGGGCACGATCTCCGGCCTGCCCGAGTTGCCCGCGAAATTCTCCGCCGCCGCGACCCTGCCGAACGAGGCCTACGCCCCGCTCGGCAATGTCGCGGTCTCGACCGTGGTCCTGGTCTCGATCCTGCTGATCGCGCGCTATGCCAGGGGGTTCCTGTGCAACATCTCGGTGCTCTTGGGCATCGTGATCGGCGCGGTGATCGCGGTTGCCCTGGGCAAGATGACCTTCGCCAAGGTGGCGGACGCCGCCTGGTTCGGGATGATCACGCCCTTCCACTTCGGGATGCCGACCTTCGACCTGGTGATGGTCGTGACCATGGTGCTGGTGATGATCGTGGTGATGATCGAATCGACCGGCATGTTCCTTGCGCTCGGCGACATGACCGGCAAGCCGGTGACCCAGCCGATGCTCTCGGCGGGGCTGCGCACCGACGGGCTCGGCACGCTGATCGGCGGCATCTTCAACACCTTCCCCTATACCTCGTTCAGCCAGAACGTCGGCCTTGTCGGCGTGACCGGCGTGCGCTCGCGCTTCGTCTGCGTGGCGGGGGGCGCGATCCTGATCGTGCTGGGGCTGGTGCCGAAGATGGGCGCGCTGGTCGAATCGATCCCGACCATGGTGCTGGGCGGCGCGGGGCTGGTGATGTTCGGCATGGTCGCCGCCACCGGGATCCGCATCCTGGCCGGCGTCGATTTCACCCGCCGCAACAACCTCTTCATCGTCGCGGTCAGCCTTGGCATGGGGATGATCCCGCTGGTCGCGCCGGACTTCAAGCAGTGGATGCCGCACGAGATCCACCCGCTGATCGAATCGGGCATCCTGCTCGCCTCGATCGCGGCGGTGATCCTGAACGCCTTCTTCAACGGCACGCAGGGCTCGGTCGCCGAGGCGAAATCGGCCGCCGCGCTCGCCGATCACTGACGGAAGGGGCCGGGGGACTCCCCCGGCCACAGCCTCTCGGCTTCCGGCGGCAAGGACCTCAGGCCACGATCTCGCGCGGGACGACGAAATCCGCCGCCACGCCCGAGCCGAAGCCGACCGAGGCCCAGTCCGGCGCGTCGAAATCGACCACCAGCGTCGCCCCGGTCGGATAGCGCTGGAAGTCCGGCGTCGCGGGCGGATGCGCCACCAGCCGCTGGGCGAATTCGGCGATGCCGGGATTGTGGCCGATCATCATCACCACATCCGCCGTCGCGTGGCGCAGGACCGCCATCATCACATCCGGCCCGGCATGGTACAGCGCGGGCTTCAGCTCCAGCACCGGGGTTCCGGGCAGCGCCGGTGCGATGCCGGAAAAGGTCTTGCGCGTGCGCAGCGCGTCCGAGCACAGCACCTCGCCCGGGATATAGTCGCGGCTGGCCAGCCATTGCCCCAGATCCGCCGCCGCCGCCTTGCCGCGCTCGTTCAGCGGGCGGTCGTGGTCGGGCATCATCGGATCGTCCCACGAGGATTTCGCGTGCCGCGTCAGGATCAACCGCTTCATTTGTGGAACTTTCCCATGTGATAGGCCGACTGTTCCGGCAGTCTTGCATAGCTTTGCGACAGCGGGCAAGCGCGGCGCACCAGGCAGCCGCCGGTCATGCATTCCGCCCCCTCGGGCCGGTCCAGAAATGCGTGGCAGGCGGGAACGTCATAGCCCGCCCCGCCCAGCGCGCCCGCCGGGCAGGCGCTCAGGCAGGGGGCCGGGCAGGTCTCGCAGGGCTTCGCGACCGGGGGCGGCACCGGCACCGCCTCGCGCAGCGCCAGCGCGCCGCGAAAGCTGACCATCAGCCCCTGCCCGGCATGGACCAAAAGCCGCACCGGGCTGTCCCAGGCCCGCCCGGTGCGCAGCGCCCATTGGTAGAACGGATGCCAGGGCGGCCCGCCGAAGGGAAACAGCGCCTTGGCCCCCAGGTCGCAGGCGATCCGCCCGATCACGCGGCGCGACCAGCGGTCCACCGGATCGGGCGCGCCGTCCCATTCCGGGGCCGAGGTCAGATGCGCCCAGAACCCCGGCTCGGCCGGGCCGAGCAGCAGCAGCGTCCGCGTGCCCGGCGGAAACCCCGCCTCGTCCCCGGCCACGGCAAAGCCGCCCAGCACCTCCAGCCGCTCCTCGGCCAGCCGTTCCGCCAATCCGGCCACCGCAGGGCCGTTCACCTCATGCTGCATCGTTCATTCCGCGAAAGCCTTGCCCCCGCATCATGCCCGCCCGCCGGCCCGACGCAGGTCACCGGGCGACACGGGCCAGCAATTCCTCGACCTTCGGCCCCAGCCCCTCGACGATCAGCCGCACCCCCTCGGAGCCCGGATGCAGCCCGTCCGCCTGCATGAACGCCGCCATCGAGGCCGGGTCCGCCGGATCCGCCCCCACCGCCCGCAACCCGGCGAAGAAATCCTCGGCCAGCAGCGCGCCATGGCTTGCGGCCAGATCGCCATACATCGCGTCGAATGCCGCCTTGTACTCCGGCCCGAAATTCCCCGGCGCCCTCATCGCCACCAGCAGCACCGGCAGCTTCCGCGCCCCGGCCTCCTTCAGGATGCCATCCAGGTTGGCCTTCGAGGCCGCAGGGTCGATCCCGCGCAGAAGGTCGTTTCCCCCCAGCGTGACGATCACCCCATCCGCCTCCGGCCCCAGCGCCCAGCCGACCCGGGCAAGGCCTCCCGCCGTCGTATCGCCCGAGACGCCCGCGTTCTGCACCACGACATCATGCCCGCGCGCCTTCAGCCAGCCCTCCAGCTGCGGCACGAAGCCCTGCGCGGGATCCGCCAGCCCGAACCCCGCCGTCAGGCTGTCGCCCAGCGCCACCAGCGTCACCGGCTCGGCCGAGGCCAGCCCGGCCGTCAACAACGTGATCGCCAGCCCATTGCGCAGCCCCCGCCACGCGCCATATCCCTTTGCAACCATTGCCCCGAGGGACCGTTTCATGGCCGACGACATCCTCGCGCTCACCGACGCGCGCCTCACCCTCGCGGGCAATGCCGGGCCGGTGGAAATCCTGAAGGGGATCACGCTGACCGTCCAGCGGGGCGAGACAGTCGGGCTCATCGGGCCATCGGGGTCGGGCAAGTCGTCGCTCCTCATGCTCATGGGCGGGCTGGAGCGCGCCACCGGCGGCCGCGTGCTTGCCCTGGGGCAGGACCTGACCGCGATGGACGAGGACGCGCTCGCCCGTTTCCGCCGGGGGAATATGGGGGTTGTGTTCCAATCCTTCCACCTCATTCCGACGATGACCGCGCTGGAGAACGTCGCCCTGCCGCTGGAACTGGCGGGCGCATCGGACGCCTTCCCCCGCGCCGAGGCCGAGCTTGCCGCCATGGGCCTGGGCAACCGGATGCATCACTATCCCAGCCAGCTGTCCGGCGGCGAGCAGCAGCGCGTCGCCCTGGCCCGCGCCGCCGCGCCGCGTCCCGCGATCCTTCTGGCGGACGAGCCCACCGGCAACCTCGACGGCGTCAACGGCCAGGCGATCATGGACCTGCTCTTCTCCCTTCGCGACCGCCACGGCGCGACTCTGGTCCTGGTGACCCACGCGCCGGAGCTGGCCGCGCGCTGCGACCGGATCATCCGCCTTGCCGACGGCCGCCTGGCGCCCGATTGCCTCGCGCCCGATTGCCTAGCGAAAGCCGCCGAATGAGAAGCCGCAGGTCTCTGGCTCTCACCATCGCCCGGCGCGAGCTTCGCGGCGGCCTTCGCGGCTTTCGCGTCTTTCTCGCCTGCCTTGCCCTTGGCGTCGCCGCCATCGCCGCGGTCGGCACGCTGCGCAGCGGGATCCAGCAGGGCCTCGCCGACCAGGGCGCGGTGATCCTCGGCGGCGATGCCGAGATGCGCTT
>NZ_JAYRUJ010000004.1:0-223362 GCF_041919135.1 Tabrizicola sp.
CGGCCGGCAGCGATGTGACCGAATTCACCCTGAACGGCCGCCGCATCCTGCGCCGTGACGGACGGCTCACGCTGGAGGACGGCACGCTGGCCGGAGCTGACCTGACCCTGCCGCAGGCGGTGGGGATGATGCTGCGTCTTGGCACCCCGCCCAAGGTGGCGCTGGCCATGGCGAGTTCGCGCCCTGCCGCCTGCCTGGGGCGAGGCGACCGGCTGGGCCACCTTCTGCCGGGCCGCGCGGCCGACATGGTGCACCTTGGCCCGGACGGCAGCCTGCGCGGGGTTTGGGGGAAGGGCGAGCGGCTGCGGTGAATTGTGGCCCGGTCGCGGCCTTCCGTTAAAATCCAAGCGGTTAAGCCGACGTAAAGGCTGGAATGCTATTCCTGATCCCGGGTGTGTAATCGGGTGATGTGGAATGGCAGGGCCAGGCAATGGCGCGCCAGTCATAATCAAACGGAAGAAAGTCGTCGCGGGCGGCGGTCATCATGGCGGGGCCTGGAAAGTGGCCTATGCCGACTTCGTGACTGCCATGATGGCATTCTTCCTGTTGATGTGGCTGTTGAACGCGACGACGGAAAAGCAGCGCAAGGGGATTTCGGATTACTTCAATCCGACGATCCCGGTGAACCGCATCTCGGGCGGGGGCGACGGCGCCTTCGGCGGGGACAGCGTCTTTGCCGAGGAGACGATGGCCCATACCGGGACCGGCGCGATGGATCGCGAGACCTCGACCGCGACCGGCACCGGGGCCTCCGGCCGTGGCGAGGGCGGCAGCGGCAAGGCGGAGTCCGAGCTTGAGGATGTGGAGAAGGCGCTGCTGGCGCGGGGCGGCGAAAGCAACACGATGCAGCAGCTTCTGCGCCATGTCGTGACCCGCGTCACCGACGAGGGGCTGGTGATCGAGATTTTCGATCTTCCCGACGCGCCGCTGTTCAAAGGCGAATCGGCCGATCCCGCGCCCGTCACCAGGTCGATCGCGGCGCTTCTGGCCGAGGTGCTGAACCTGACCACCAACGAGATCGCGGTAAGCGGCCATCTGCGCGCCCTGCCGGTGACGCTGATCGACAACCCGGTCTGGGACCTCTCGGCGGATCGCGCGCAGGCGACGCGGGGGCTTCTGGAAACGGCGGGACTCGACCCGGCACGGATGCAGCGCGTCTCGGGCTATGCCGACCGCAAACCCGCGGTGACCGAACCCGCCGACCCGCGCAACAACCGGATCGAGATCATCCTCTTGCGCCGCGATCGCTGAGGAATCCGTCGAATTTTATCCGTTAGGCCGTTGTTAAGCGCCGCTGATGCACCTTCGCCCCCATCAGGATCGAAGCAGCAGAAAGGCGCTTTCCAATGACGATCTCTTCCTCGCTGTCCGCGGGCGTGGCCGGTCTGAATGCCAATGCGACGCGGCTGGCGTCGATCTCCGACAACATCGCGAACTCGTCGACCTATGGCTACAAACGCGCCTCGACCGATTTCGCGAACATGGTCATCACCTCGGCCCGGGGCTCGGGCACCTATTCCGCCGGCGGCGTCCGTGCCACCACCGTCCGCCTGATCGAGGAGCGGGGGGATCTCGTCGGCACCGGCAATGCGCTGGACATCGCCATCGCCGGGCGTGGCATGCTGCCGGTGATCAACGAGGTGTCTATGGGCAATGCGCTTTCCGACACACCCATGCTGATGACGCGGACCGGCGGCTTCCGCACCGACGCGGACGGCGTCCTGAAGACCGATTCGGGCCTGGTGCTGCTCGGCTGGCCGGCCAATGCCGATGGCACGATCCCGTCCTTCGCGCGCGACACGATCTCCAGCCTGGTGCCGATCGTGATCAACACCAACCAGACGGCGGGTGACCCGACCACGACGATGAACCTGGGGGTGAACCTGCCCGCGACCTATACGCTTGCCGGAAGTACCGCGGTCCCGCCGCCCCTGTCGGTGGAATATTTCGGCAACCTCGGCACCTCCGAATCGCTGGCGGTCACCTTCGTCCCCGTGGTTCCGGCAACCGGCCATTCGAACCAGTGGACGATGGAGATCCGCGATTCCGCCCAGGGCGGGGCCCTGATCGGCGAATATGGCCTGACCTTCGACGATTCGCGCGGTGCCGGCGGCACTCTTGCCTCGGTCACGGTGATCTCGGGCGGCGCCTACAACCCGGCGGACGGCACGCTGGCGCTGACCGTGGCGGGCGGGCCGATGTCGGTGGGCATCGGCAGGACGGGCGACCCGAACGGGCTGACCCAGCTTTCGGACAATTTCGCCCCGGTGCAGATCACCAAGAACGGCTCGCCCGTCGGCAACCTGACCACGGTCGAGGTCGACGAGAAAGGCTATCTGAATGCAACCTACGACACCGGCTTCACCCGCCGGCTCTATCAGATCCCGATCGTCGACGTCCCGAATCCGAACGGGCTTCTGTCGATGTCGAACATGACCTACCAGGTCTCGCCCGACTCCGGCTCCTTCTACCTCTGGGACGCCGGCAGCGGGCCCACCGGCTCGATCCAGGGCTATTCGCGCGAGGGATCGAAGACCGATGTCGCGGCCGAACTGACCAATCTGATCCAGACGCAGCGCGCCTATTCCTCGAATGCCAAGGTCATCCAGACCGTGGACGAGATGCTGCAGGAAACCACCAATATCAAACGGTAACCGGCCATGAGCATCACCACTGCCCTGTCCAGCGCGCTGTCCGGCCTCACGGCCGCGTCCCGGCGGGCCGAGGTCCTGTCGTCGAACGTGGCCAATGCCGCGACCCCCGGCTACGCCCGGCGCGAGGTCGGGCTGCGCGCGGCGGTCCTTGCCGGGACCGGGCAGGGGGTCTCGGTCACCGGGATCAGCCGGGATGTGGACAAGTCGCTCCTCGCCAACCGGCGGCTGGCCCAGGCGGGGGATGGTGATCGCAACACCCGCGCGACCTTCCTGGCCGGGGTCGAGCAGGCTTTCGGTACGCCCGACAGCCTGGGCTCGCTCTCGGCGCGGCTCTCCGCCTTCGACTCCGCCCTGGTCGAGGCTGCGGGCCGCCCCGACTCGCAGGCGCGGCTGGCCAATGTCCTGACCGCGGCCAAGGGGCTGGCCTCGGGCCTTGCCACCGCCACCCGCGATATCCAGACCGCGCGCGAAGCCGCCGACCGCCAGATCACCGACCAGGTGGGGCTTCTGAACTCCACGCTGGAGAAGGTCCATGCGCTGAACACCGAGTTGCGGTCCTTTACCGGCATGGGCCGCGATGTCTCGGCGCTTCTGGACGAAAGGCAGCGGCTGGTCGACACGATCTCGACCATCGTCCCCCTGCGCGAGGTCGAGCGCGAGGGCAACCAGATCGCGCTGTTCACCACCGGCGGCGCGCCGCTGCTGGAGGGGAACCGGGTCGAACTCGGCTTCACCCCGGTCCACGCCATCACGCCCGAGATGACCCAGGCCCTCGGCGGGTTGTCGGGGATCACGATCGACGGGCGGCCATATGATACGTCGGGACCGGCCAGCCCGATCCTCGGCGGCTCGCTCGGGGCACTGTTCGCGGTGCGGGATGAGCTTGCGACGAGCGCCCAGGGCAGGCTGGACGCAATGGCCCGCGATCTGGTGGAGCGGTTCGCGGCTGCGGGCCTTGACCCGACCACGACGCCGGGCGCGCCGGGCCTGTTCACCGATGCCGGCGCACCCTTCCTTGCCACCGACGAGGTGGGGCTGGCGGGCCGCTTGCAGATCAATGCGGCGGCCGACCCCGAGCAGGGCGGGGCGCTGTACCGCCTGCGGGACGGGCTTGGCGCGACGGTCGAAGGGCCCTTGGGCGATGCGACCCTGCTGAAGGCCCTGCATGGCGCCCTTGTCGGCGCACGGCCGCTCTCCTCGACCGCGCTGCCGGCCGGCTCGCGCAGCCTTGCGACCCTCACCGCCGAGATCCTCTCCGACGCCTCCGCCCGGCGGCTTTCCGGCCAGTCGGACCAGGCCTTCGCCTCGGCCCGGCTGACCGCGCTGACCGACCTCGAGGCGCAGAACGGCATCGATACCGACCGGGAGATGCAGGAGCTTCTGACCATTGAAAAGCACTATGCGGCCAATGCCCGCGTGATCCAGACGGCGGACCAGATGATCGACATCCTGATGAGGTTGGGAGAATGAGCCGGATTTCCCTGGGCGACGCCAGCCTGACCAACATCCTTTCCCGCCAGGGCACGCAGCTGCGCGCGCAGATCCAGCGGACCGCCAATGAGATCGCCAGCGGCCGCAAGGGCGACCTCGGCCAGGCGCTGCGCGGCGATTTCTCGCCGCTTCTGGCGGTGGACGCCAGCCTGGCGCGGTTGAAATCCTTTGCCGGAAACACGGCCGAAGCCGCGTTCCAGACCGCGGCCCAGCAATCCGCGCTTGCCGGTCTCTCCGGGCTGGCGGTCGACCTTGCAGCCCCCCTCCTGCGCTCGAAGGACATGGCGACCGTGGCCCAGGTCGGCCTTTTCGGGGCCGATGCGCGGGGGCGTCTCGCCAGCGCCATGGGCCTCGTGAACACCGAGGCAGGGGGGCGGGCGATCTTTGCCGGCACCGCGACCGGCACGCCGCCGCTCGGCCCGGCCGAGGACATGCTCACCGCGCTGGAGACCGCGGCGGCGGGCGCAACCAACGCAAGCCAGGTGGCAGATGCGGTCGCGACCTGGTTCTCCGACCCCGCCGACTATGCGGCCTTCTACCAGGGGGGCGGCCCCCTGTCCTCCAGCCCGGTCGCCTCGGGCGAGACGGTGGATCTTGCGACCACCGCGCTTGACCCGGCGATCCGTGACACGCTGCACGGCTTTGCCCTGGCGGCGCTTCTGGACCGTGGGGTGCTGGGCGGCAACCATGAGGAGCGGGCCGATCTGGCGCAGCGGGCGGCCGGGCTGCTGCAAGGCTCGCAGGAATCGCGGGTCGATCTGGCGGCGCGGATCGGCATGGTCGAGGCCAGGATCGAATCCGCCGCCGTCCGCAATTCCGCCGAGGAAACGGCCCTCGGCATCCTGCGCTCCGAAACCGGGGCCGCCGACCCCTACGAGGCCGCCACCCGGCTCGAGGAGCTGCGCGGACAGCTGGAATCGCTTTATCTCGTCACCGCCCGCGTCTCGCGGCTCAGCCTTGTGGACTATCTGCGATGATCCGCCTTCTCCTTGCGCTGGTCCTTTCCGCCACCGCCGCCTGGGCCGACCCGATCCGCATCAAGGACCTGGTGGAGTTCGACGGGGTGCGGGCCAACGATCTGGTGGGATATGGGCTGGTCGTCGGGCTGAACGGCACCGGGGACGGCATCCGCAACGCGCCCTTCACCGAGGAGATCATGGCCAACCTGCTGGAGCGACTGGGGGCGAATGTCACGGGCGAGGAGTTCCGGCCGAAGAACGTGGCCGCCGTCTTCGTGACCGCGGAGCTGCCGCCCTTCGCCCGCTCCGGAGGTCGGATCGACGTGACGGTCTCGGCGATCGGCGATGCGAAAAGCCTGCTGGGCGGCACGCTGGTGATGACGCCGCTCAATGGCGCGGACGGGCAGATCTATGCGGTGGCGCAGGGCACGATCATCGCCGGCGGCATCTCGGCCGAGGGCGAGGCGGCCCGGGTGGTGCAGGGCGTGCCGACCGCCGGGGTCATTCCCTCCGGCGCGCGGGTCGAGCGGGAGGTGGAATTCGATTTCTCCGGCCTGTCGAACCTGCGTCTGGCGTTGAAATCGGCGGATTTCACCACGGCCGAGCGGATCGAGCGGGCGGTGAACGCCGATTTCGGCCGCCGGGTCGCGGTGATGCAGGATGCGGGTACGGTGGCGGTGGACATCGGGGCGGCGGGGATGCGCTCGCCCGCGCATGTGATCAGCCGGATCGAGGGCATCCTGGTCGAGCCCGAGACCCGCGCGCGGGTGGTGGTGGACCAGCGGTCGGGGACGATCGTGATGGGGGCCGACGTGCGGATCAGCCGGGTCGCGGTGGCGCAGGGGAACCTGACGCTGCGGGTCGAGGAGAGCCCGCTGGTCGTCCAACCCAACCCGTTCAGCGAGGGCGAGACGGTGGTGGTGCCCCGGTCCAGCGCCTCGATCGGGACGGATGGGACCGGGCTAGCCGAGGTCAGGGGCGGGACCGACCTGGCCGAGGTGGTGGCGGGACTGAACGCGCTGGGGGTAGCTCCGCATGACATGATCGACATCCTGAAAAGCATCAATGCGGCCGGGGCGCTGCATGCGGAGTTCGTGGTCAACTGAGGCCTGCCCACTGTGGACAACCTTTGCTGATGCAATGGGATCAATGGGTTGCCGGATCCGATTAATGAACTGGAAAGCTTTGGCTTTCGGCCTGCGAAGGGCTTGGGCGCGCGCCCGGGGATGGCCGGTGCATGGGCGGGCTCGTGCCCACGGACGGCCCGACACCCGCGCATTCGGGCGGCTGGCGCCTTCCGGAGTCCCCTGGCGGCGGGGGCGTGCTGCCCCGACCGCCAAGTCCCTGGAGGCGGGGCAGAAGCAATGCCGCCTCCGCTGGGCGAACGGCATCCGCGCATTCGGGCGGACTGTCCCTTCCGGAGTTCCCTGGCGGCGGGGGCGTGATGCGCCGACTGCCGAGTCCCGGGCGGCACCGGGGGCGGAAGCAATGCCGCCGCCGCTGAGCGAACGACACCTGCGCGGGTGGATGCCTATCCCTTGCGGCGCTCCTCGGCGGCGGTGAGACGCTTGGCGGTGGCGTGACGCAAAGCCTCGGCGGCGGGGTCCCCGGCGGCGGCGTGGAGTTTGGCCAGATGGGCATGGGCTGCGGGCTGGGCCGGGGCGCAGGCAAGCGCGGTCCGGCCCAGCGCGACCGCCCAGCCGGCATCCCCGGCCGCAAGCGCCTGATCGGCCGCCAGGGACCATAGCCGCGGGACGGTCGGCGCGGCGAGAGCGAGACGCTCGGCCAGATGCAGCGCCGCGACGGGGCCCTCCAGCGCGTCCCGCAGGGCGATCAGGGCGGCGGCGGCCCGCTCATCCGCCGGAGACAGGGCCAGGGCGGCCAGAAGCGAGGCCTCTCCCCCGGCCATGTCGCCAACCGCGAGACGCAAGAGCCCGAGCGCCAGCGCCTTGGACGGATCCTCGGGGTCGAGGGCAAGGGCCTCTTCGATAAGGGGCAGGGCCTGGCCGGGATCGTCCGTCCGCACCTTGGCCCGGCCGAGAAGCGCATCGGCGCGGGCAATGCGCTGCAACCCCTCGACGGTGCCTTGCGCATCGGCCCGGGCGGCAAGCCACTGCGTCGCCTGCACCGCCCGCCGTTCGGCGGCTGACAGGCCGGGTTCGCGCATGACCAGCTCCCAGGCCTGATGCAGGCGGCGGCGGAGGAAAGGTGCTGCGGCGAGCGCGGGATCCGGCCCGGCGGCGAGGGCGCGGAAGGGCGGGTGACCGGCCCGGCGCTGGCCGCGCATCCGTTCGTCGGCCACCAGGGTGGCAAGATCGGTCAGGTCGCGGTGCAGGGTCACGACCTCGGGGGCCCAGCGCGGCTGGACAAAGCGGGCGGCGACGCGGTTCAGCGCGGTATCCTCGCCCGCCGAAAGCGCGGGCGGAAAGAGCCCGCAGAGGCCAAGAAGGTGGCGAGAGCAGGACTGGCCGTAATGCGAGAGGCTGCGGGGATCAGCCGCAGGATTGCGGGCGGAATAGCGCAGACGGTTGGCCGCAAGCGCGACGAGGCCCGCACCGGGCAGGCCGCTGACGGCGGTGGAGACCGAGGCCGCCCCCGCATGGTGATGGGCAAGGCGACCCGCGACCCAGCCCGGTTCCGCCAGACAATCCCCGGCCAGGAAGGCGATGAAGGGCGCGCGGCTGGCGGCGACACCGATGTTGCGCGCGGCCCCGACGCGGAGCGGAGTGTCGGTGGCGATCAGCCGGATCCGGTCCGCGACCGAGGCCAGGTCGGCGCGGACGCCGCCGCCGCCGGAGTTGACCACGACGATCTCGGTCCCCTGGTCCAGCAAGGAGCGGACGGCCGACAGGAGGCCGGGCTGGCTGCGGAAGCCGATCACCACCGTCGCGAGATCGGAGCGGTGGGGCCGGCCCTCGTCGATCGTGGCATCGGGCGGGGCGAGGCCGCGCCATTGAGCATCGGCGGCGGTGAAATCGGCGGTGGGGCGCGCGGCCTCGGCCTGAAGGGCGGCGATGACGGGGCTGCCGGGCAGGCTTGCCGCAAGGGTGGAGAGGTCGGCATTCCGGCCGCTGGCGACAAGCGAGCGGGCGCGGAGCAGTCGGGCAGAGAGGTCCTGCGGCCGGGAGGTCAGGATTTCCCCGGCCAGCGCGATGGCGGCGGAATGGTCACCGGACTGAAAGGCGTAGCTGGCGGCGAGGAAACCGAGATCGCAGTCGACAGGATCGGAACGGAACAGATCGCGGACGATGTGATAGGCGTTGCCCTGGCCACGGCGACGGGCGGCATGGGCGGCGCGTAGCAGGCTGACCTCGGGCGGATCGGGGCGGATTTCACCCAGATCGCCTGGGTCGGGGGACCAGAGACCGTGATCCTCGACGAAGGGCGGATCGAAGGCGCGGCCGGGGGGCAGGGGTTCCAGCACCATGCCGCGCTCGTCGTCGAGGTAGTCGTAGCCGATCGCCTGGAAGCGGCGCTCGGGGTCGGCGGCGGCGTAAAGCTCGCGCCGGAGTTTGCGGCGGGCGGGCGAGGCCATGCGCAGGTGGTAGAGATTGATCCGGCTGGCGCGGCGGCGAAAGCCTCTGTCGTCGGCGACCCAAAGGCCGTGGAGCGCCACGTCTTCGGCCGCCGCCGCCGCAATCGGAAAGAGGCGCAGCACGGATTTCGCGCCCCAGGGGCCGTCGCTGCGGTATTCGCCGGGCGAGAACATCTCGCGCAGGGAGAAGTGCCAGAGGCAATCGCCCTCGGCCAGGAGGGCGGGCAGATGCGCGGCGAAATCCCGCTCGAAACGCTCGTCCGGGTCGGGAACGAGGAGCCAGTCGGCTCCCTTCGCCCGGGCGGCGGCAAGAAGGCGGCGGCGGCGGGCGGGCTCGTCCGACAGGGCGGCCTCGGCCGAGCGGTCGTCCCAGGCGACGAAGCCGTGGACGGCGGGGCGGATGTTCTGGATCAGGTCGGGGACGAGATGGGCGTCGTAGCGATAGGAAAAGGCGGCGAGCACGCGGGGCTGGCCCGGCGCGGGGTCGCGGAAGCTATCGTGGTGCAGCATCGGGGTGCCTTCCGGGGTTGGCTTCAGCCTAGCGCGGGGCCGTGCGGCCCGCCAGTGTTGACCCCGTTGGGTGCCGGGCGTAATCCGGGTGGGATTTCAGGAGATCCGACCCGTGGCCATTCATCTGCACCGAAACGACCTTCCCGACGGGCTGACGCTGGGCCCGGTGGTGGCGATCGACACCGAGACCATGGGGCTGGATCCGCGCCGCGACCGGCTGTGCGTGGTGCAGCTTTCGGACGGGACGGGGGACGCGCATCTGGTGCAGATCGCGAAGGGGCAGGAGCGCGCGCCGAACCTGGAGCGGCTTCTGGCCGATCCGGCGGTGCTGAAGCTGTTCCACTATGGCCGCTTCGACATCGCGGTGATGAAGAAGGCCTTCGGGGTGACGACCGCCCCGGTCTGGTGCACCAAGATCGCGTCCAAGCTGGTGCGGACCTTCACCGACCGGCACGGGCTGAAATACCTGCTGGCCGATCTGGTGGGCGTCGATGTGTCGAAGCAGCAGCAGACCAGCGACTGGGGGGCCGAGGTGCTGACCGAGGCGCAAAAGGAATATGCGGCCTCGGACGTGCTGTATCTGCATGCGCTGAAGGCCGAGCTTGAGGTGCGGCTGAAGCGCGAGGGGCGGATGGAGCTGGCCGAGCGGCTGTTCGCCTTCCTGCCGACCCGGGCCGAGCTGGATCTTCTGGGCTGGGAAAACGTGAATGACATCTTCCTCCACTGATTTCCTGGCCACCGGCCGCCGGGTGATCCTGCGCGAGGCCGGGGCGCTGGAGACGCTGGCGGGCGCGCTGGGGGACAGTTTCGGCGCGGCGGTCGGCCTCTTGATGGCGGCGAAGGGGCGGGTGATCGTCTCGGGCATGGGCAAATCGGGGCATGTCGCGCGCAAGATCGCGGCGACCTTTGCCTCGACCGGCACGCCGGCGCATTTCGTCCACCCGGCCGAAGCGAGTCATGGCGACCTTGGCATGGTGGCCGAGGGCGACGTGCTGATCGTGCTGTCGAACTCGGGCGAGACGCCGGAGCTGGCGGATATCGTCGCCCATTCGCGCCGCTTCGGCATCCCCCTGATCGCGGTGGCGGGGCGCGCGGGTTCCACGCTGATGCGGCAGGCGGATGTGGCGATCCTGCTGCCGCAGGTGCCCGAGGCTTGCGAGACCGGGATCGTGCCCACCACCTCGACCACGATGACGCTGGCGCTTGGCGATGCGCTGGCGATTGCGCTGATGGAGCATCGCGCCTTCACGCCCGAGCATTTCCGCGTCTTCCATCCCGGCGGCAAGCTGGGCGCGCGGCTCTTGAAGGTTCGCGACCTGATGCACGACGACCCGCCGCTGGTGGCCGAGGACATGGCCATGGGCGAAGTGCTGGTCGAGATCAGCCGCAGGGGCTTTGGCGTGGTTGGCGTGACGGATGCCGATGGCGCGCTGGCGGGGATCATCACCGACGGCGACCTCCGGCGGCATCTGGACGGGCTTCTGTCGCATGTCGCGGGCGAGGTGATGACGCGGAACCCGCGCACCATCGGGCCTGACGCGCTGGCGGGCGAGGCGCTGGCGGTGATGAACGACCGCAAGATCACCTGCCTTCTGGTCACGGGCGAGGACAAGAGCCGCGCCATCGGCATCCTGCATGTCCACGACTGCCTGCGCGCCGGGGTTGCCTGAGGTGGCGGGGATCGACAAGCATACGCGGGTGGTGGGCTGGCTCAAGGTCGCCCTGCCGCTGGCGGCGCTGGCGATCCTGTCGACGCTGTTCCTCGTGGCCGACCGCATCGACCCCGAGGACGCCCTGCCTTACGCCGAGGTCGATGTCGAGGAACTGGCCCGCGAGCCGCGGATGACCGCCCCCAGCTATGCCGGGACCACCAGCGACGGCGCGGCCCTGACCCTGACCGCCGAGGAAGCGCGCCCCGAGGCGACCGACACCCCGGCCGAGGCGCGCGGCCTGCGGCTGGACCTGGATACCCCCGACGGCGCCCGGACCGAGTTGCATGCGGCGACGGCGGTGATGGACGATGCGGCGAAGCAAATGGTGCTTTCGGGCGGGGTCAAGGTCACGACCAGCAGCGGCTATGTGCTGGATACGCCCGAGATCGCGGCGCGGCTGGACCGTTCGGGGCTGGAGAGCCGGGGCGAGGTGCGGGCGACAGGCCCGGCGGGCGATATCATCGCGGGCGGCATGACCCTGAGTCAGGACAACGTGACCCCGGGCGCCTATCTTCTGGTTTTCACCCAAGGCGTCCGGCTGGTATATCTGCCGGGCGGCGCAGGCCCGTGAGGTTCCGACGAATGGCATTCCATCGCGCATTGATCCTGATGCTTGGCCTTGCCGCCGGGATGGCCGAGGCGCAGCAGGCGACCATCGCCTTCGGCGATCTGGAGCAGGACACGACCCAGCCGGTCGAGGTCACCGCAGACCAGCTTGCGGTCAACAACGCCGACGGCAGCGCGGTGTTCAGCGGCAATGTCCAGGTGAAGCAGGGCGAGATGACGCTGGCGGCGGCCAAGGTCGATGTGCGCTATGGCACCGACCAGTCGCAGATCAAGGAGCTTCTGGCCAGCGGCGGGGTGACGATCACCAACCTGGCCGACAAGGCCAGCGCCGACGAGGCGGTCTATACCATCGAAACCGGCGTGATCGTGCTGACCGGCAATGTGCAGCTGGCACAGGCCGGCTCGACCATGCAAGGACAGAAGCTGACGATCAACCTGAAGGACGGGACCGGCATCATGGAAGGCCGGGTGACCACGACCTTCGTGCCGGGCGGCAACTGATGGCGGCAAAGCCGGAACTGACGATCACCGAGGGCGCGGGCGGGCTTCAGGTCCGGTCCCTGCGCAAGAGCTACAAGAAGCGGCCGGTGATCCGCGATGTCAGCCTGGACCTGCGCCGGGGCGAGGTGGTGGCGCTTCTGGGGCCGAACGGCTCGGGCAAGACGACCTGCTTCTACTCGATCGCCGGGCTGGTGACGCCCGAGGGCGGACAGGTGCTGATCGACGGCAAGGACGTGACCGCCCTGCCGATGTATCGCCGCGCCCGGCTGGGAATCGGCTATCTGCCGCAGGAGGTCTCGATCTTCCGGGGGCTGAGCGTCGAGGACAACATCCTGGCCGTGCTGGAGATCGCCGAGCCCGACCGCCACAAGCGGCGCGAGCGGCTGGAGGAACTCTTGAGCGAGTTCTCGATCACCCATCTGCGGCGGACCCCGGCGCTGGCGCTGTCGGGCGGCGAGCGGCGGCGGGTGGAAATCGCGCGCTGCCTGGCGGCGGATCCGAAATACCTGCTTCTGGACGAGCCCTTTGCCGGGGTCGACCCGATCGCGGTGGGGGAAATCCGCCATCTGGTGCATGACCTGAAGGCGCGGGGAATCGGAGTGCTGATCACCGACCACAACGTCCGGGAAACGCTGGAGATCGTCGACCGCGCCTATATCCTGCACGACGGAACGGTGCTGATGAGCGGGACGACGGATGAGGTCGTCCGCGACGAGACGGTGCGGCGCGTTTACCTGGGCGAGAACTTCCGCATCATCTGAAAAGGACCCGGTTGACAAGCCGCGTCGCGGGTGCGCCAAATGCCTTCAATGCGTGCGTCACTTGCCCCTGTCCGGTCCCGTCCTGCCGCGAAACCTTCTGCCGGCCGTTCTTGCGTGGCGCTACGTTCTTTCCATCTCTTGTATAGGGGATCGGCCGGTTGGGACTGACCCGAACCGGCCGGAAAGCATGCGAAAGGAGAGGCCATGCGCTATCAGATCAGTGGGAAACAGATCGACGTCGGTGAGGCTCTTCAAACCCATGTGAAATCGGAAATGGGCGAGCTGGTCGAGAAATACGCCCAGCGTCCCACCGAATGCATCGTGGTTTTCTCGCGTTCGGCGCACGAATATGTCTGCGAGACGGTGATTCACCTGTCCACCGGCCTGAACGCCCAGGCCAAGGGTCACGCGGTCGAGATCTATGCCGCCTTCGAAAGCTGCCGCGAGAAGCTGGACAAGCAGCTGCGGCGCTACAAGCGGCGGATCCGCAACCACCACAACCACCGCACGGCCCCTGTTGAATTCGCCGGTGGGTCCTCGTATATCCTCGCCGCGTCCGATGAGACCGAGGATGCGGAGCCCGATACGCTCCAGCCCGTCGTCATTGCCGAGATGGAGGCGAAGATTCCTTCGATCACCGTCGGCGAGGCCGTGATGCAGCTGGAGCTTGCCGGGCAGCGCATGCTGGTCTTCCGGAACGAAGGACATGGGGGCGTGAACGTGGTGTATCGTCGCGACGACGGGAACATCGGCTGGATCGACCCGCGCAACAGCAGGTAAGGCGCCGACGTGGCGCGGGAACAAAGCCCGACGATGGAACTCTCCAAGCTACTCGTGCCGGCCGCCGTCAAGGTGGTTGGGCAGTTCACCTCGAAGAAGCGGCTTTTCCAGGAGCTGGGAGAGATCGCGGCGCAGGCCTACGGGATGTCGGCGGCGGTGGCCATCGACGGGCTGCAGGAGCGGGAGACGCTGGGCCCGACCGGGGTGGGACATGGCATCGCCCTGCCCCATGCCCGGCTGGAGGACCTGAAGGGGATCGTCGGCGTCTTCGTCCGGCTGGAGAAGCCCCTGGATTATGACAGCGTGGACCGGCAGCCGGTGGATCTGGTCTTCGGCCTCTTCGCCCCGAAGGACGGGGGCGTCGATCATCTGAAGGCGCTGGCCCTGGTCAGCCGGACGATGCGGGACCAGGGGGTGCTGGCGAAGCTGCGGGCGAACAACGACCCGGCCAAGCTGTATGCGATCCTGACCGAGGCCAAGGCCCCGCAGGCGGCGTAAGTCGGTTCGACATCGAGGGCGCGCAGGATTTTTCCATCCTGCGCGCCCTGTCATGCGCGCCAGCGGGTGAAGCCGAAGCCGGTGTAGTCGCGTGCATAGGCGGCCTCGGCGGCGGCTTCGAGGCCGTCGTCCCAGATCGCGGCCAGCGCCTGTGCGGCCGGGTCGGCGGCGGGCGGGGGCGGGGCGGTCACGCCGATCTCGGCGGCGAGGAAGGCGAGGGACCGGGGCAGGCGGTCCTCGCGGATCACGAGGTCGAGGGGGTGGAAGCCGGCAAAGCCCTGCAGGATCGCGCTCTGGCTGGCCAGGTGCGGATCGACCCGGTTGCCGGTCTGGCCCGAGGTCGCAAGGCGGCACCAGTTCAGGAATACCAGAAACGCCTCGCGCTCGGCCGCCGGGTCGGGGAAGGATTGGCCGGGGTCGGGCAGGTTGGCCTTCCAGGCGCGGATCAGGCGGCGGCGCTGGTCGGCCAGTTGGCCCGAGACGATCTTCTCGCGGAAGGCGACATGCGCGCGCAGGAGCGGATGGCGCACCACGGTAAAGGCGCGGTGGCCGGGGTGGTCACGTTTCCACTGACGCAGCGTTCGGTTGTCAAAGCCTTCGACCAGCCCGCCAAGCGCGGAAAGCCAGTCGCGGATCGCGCCCTCGGGGCCGGAGCGGACGGGGAAGAACAGAAGGGGTGCGGCGCGCGCGGCGACGACATGCGGAATCGCGGCGGGGCGGCGCGGCTCGAACACCGGCGAGCGGGCGAGGGCGAAGAGATCGGCCCGGGCGACAGCGGCGGCGAGGTCCTGCGGATTTTCAAGCTTGTCCTCCAGCGCCCTGGGGTTCTGCTTTTTCAGCGTGTCATCCACCGCCTTGAGCCGCCCCGCGACGCCAAGGAAGGCGGCGAGGCCGTTCAGCACCTCGACCGAGGCAAGGTCCTCGTAATCCAGCACGAAGGCGGTCTGGCCCGAGGTCTGCAACGCATGGAGGATCTGAAGCTGGAAGGACTGCGCCGCGGCAAGGTGGTCGCGGAATTCGCCCTCATCAAAGCGGGCGGTCGCGGTCTTCAGGCGCTTGGCATCGGTCAGCTTCCACTGGCCGGTCGCGCGGGCGATCTGCCAGCTGACATAGCTGTCGACCGGATTGCGGGTCAGGATGACCTTGGCGCAGGCCGGATCGGCGAGCAGGATGTCCAGCACGCGGGGATCGTGGTCGTGGAAGAAGCGAAAGCCCGAAAGACCGGGGGTCTCGGCCCGCAGCTTGCGCAGAAGCGGCTTGGGGTTCGCCTCGCGGGCTTCGAGCGTGATCCCGAACATCTCGGTCACGTTCTGCTTGCCGATGAAATGCGGATTGAACACCTCGCCATGGCTGACGACGCCGGGCAGCGCGTTCAGGTTCGCTTCCAGGAAGTTCGAGCCGGTGCGCATTCCGGCAAGGATGACAAAGCTGGTAAAGGATTGCGGCATCGGGTCACTTCAGCCGCAGCAGCGGCGAGGGGGCGGACTTGCTGCCGAAATCTATGGGGAAATCGCCCATCAGCACGGGATGCATCCCCTGATTGCGCAGATCCTGCAGAAAGGCGCCGAACCCCAGAAGCGGGATCATCGGCGGCAGGTCCACATCGCGATGCGAGCCGCGCGGGTTGAGATCGTCAAGCAGTTGCATCAGCGGCTCGGCCGGGTTCTCGACAAATTCGGCCAGGCTCCAGATTCGGACATTCGCCTTTGCCTCGGGGTGGTCGAGCCGCGCGATCAGATCCGCTTCGATCTTCTGCAGGCGCGCAGCCTCGGCCCGGACCTCGGAGGCCGGGCGGGCGGAGCGCCAGAGCGGCACCGCGAAGGCACCCGAGATGATGAAGACGCGCGCGTTGCTATCGCCCGCGATGAAGCGCGTGACGTCCTGCACATCGGCGGGGCCGAACTGGAAGCACTGCGTCTCGCCCCTGGTGTTCCAGACGAGGTTGGTCAGGAAACTGGTGGGATTGTAGTCGCGCAGGGCGGGCGAGTTGGAGAGGCCGCCGGTGAAGACGCGCTCATTCTCGGCAAATTCGACGCGATCGGGGGCGAAGAGATGGCCGTGGACCCTGGCCCCGGTGGCGCGGGCAAGCCAGGGATGGAAATCCGGGAAGAGCTGGGCAAAACCCTGGAAGACGCCATAGGTCGCGGCCGCGCGGTTGCCGCCGCGGGCACGGGTCGGAAAGCGGCTTTGCATGAAGAGGCCGGGGCGGCCACGGGTCCGCCGCTCGACCGCCTTTGCGAACAGGCGATCGATCTTGGCCGGGTTCGGCGCGGCCCGCCGCTCGGGCAGCTCGGTCAGGAAGGTGCGGTAGAGCAGGTCGGCCTGGGGCCAGATCTTGCGGGCGACAAAGGCGTCGGACTGGCGCAGGAGATGCAGGTGGTCGTCGTAGAACACATGCGGGCGACCCTGGAAATCGAACTTGCACAGCGTGAGCGAGCGGCTTTCGATGCGGGTGGAGACCTGGCGCACGAGGGTCTGGAAGTAGCTTTCGTCGGGAATCCAGACGCGGCGGAAATAGCGGTCGAGGCGGGGCCGGTCGGGGTGCGACAGGATCGCCTGCAGCGAGCGGCGGGTCAGGCACCACCATTGGCTGCCCAGGTGCGGGACCAGGCCCGCCGGGATGCGGCGCTGGAACCCGAGGCGGCGCTGCAGGGCGACATAGCCGTCGAAGAGGCGGCGCTGCTTTTTCCAGGAAAAGGGGAAGCGGAGGGTGAACCGCTCCTTGTTCAACCCGCCGATGGTCCAGCCGACATCGGCGGTGGTGACGCTTTCGATGAAATCCGTATCGGGATGGGCGGCGAGATGGGCCTGAAGCTCGGCCACCGGGCGGATCGGCAGGCATGCGCCCGAGGCGAGGAGGACATGGCCGATGTCGGGAAAGCTGGCAAGCAGCTGGGTCGCGGCGAGGTTGGTGGCCTGGACCAGGCTGAAGGTGCCCCATTCGCAGGGGACGCGGGCCGAGAAGCGGACGTCGGGCAGGTCGGAAAGCGCCGCGGCGAAGGCGGCGCGCTGGGCTTCGGGAACACGGCGGTCGAGGTGGATGACGACGGGACAGCCATTGGCCGCCCAGTGCCGCGCGACCTGGGCGGCGCGGTCCAGCGCCGTATGGCAGAGCATGACGACGCCAAAGCTCATGCCCAGTTTCCCTTCGACATCAGGCCCAGGATCTCGAGCTGGCGCCAGTTGACGTATTTCTCGCTCCAGTTGCACCAGAGGTCGCGCTCGCGGCTGATCCCGGCCCGATAGGCGCGGTATTCGTGGCTTTCGGCATAATGCTGGCCGCGCCGCATCTCCTCCTCGGCCTTGGCGGCGAAGGTGTCGAGGAACTTGGCGTGCAGAAGGCAGCCCGAGGGTTTCTCGCCGCCGGCGTCGTCGTAAGTGAGGTTGAGGCCGCGGGGCAGGAGCATGTGGGTCGAGGAGACATAGGCGAAGGAGCGGTGCCAGCGGACGAGCGGGATCTTGTTCAGCGCGGGGGCGCGGTAGGGTTCGTCGGTGAAGAACAGCCGGGCGCGGGGGCCGCCCTGGATCCAGAGGTTCAGAAGCGGCCAGCTGCGGTTGAAGGTATAGTTGCCGCTGTCGAAATACTGGGCGATCTCGAAGGGGTTCTGCCCCTCGTGGTAGGGTTGCTCGTGCATGGCGCCGCGGGGATACATGTCGAGGAGCATCGAGGAGAAGGTGCGGTTTCCGGCGCTGTCCAGCCAGTCGGTCAGCGCGCGCAGGGGGCGGGTCTCGCAGAAGGGGTAGACCAGGAACTCGTCGACATCGACGGTCAGGCACCAGCGCCCGTGGCCGTGGCGGCGCAACAGATGCATGATCCAGTCCATCCCGAAGCGCGACTGCTTGTAGCCGGCCGGGGTGCTCCAGAGCGAGACGTCGGGCTGTTCGGCCAGGTATTCGCGGGTGCCGTCGTCCGAAGCGTTGTCGACGATCAGGAAGTGGTCGACCCCCAGCTTGCGGTAGTAGTTCAGGAAATAGGGCAGGCGGACGCGCTCGTTGCGCATGGTGGAGAACAGGAGGATCGGCTGCGGCCCGAGGCCCGCCATGCGCTGCGTCACCGGCTGAAGCTGCCGCCGCTTGGTGAAGGCGCGCCACAGGAGCTGCTTGCGCTGGACGCGCAGGCGGTAGATCGACAGCATGCGCGAAAGGGCTGTCATACCCAGCCCCCCCGCGACATCAGGCCCATGGCCTCCAGCTGGCGCCAGCCGGTGTAGCGCGAGGAGGCGGGGCTGTGCAGCACCGGGTCCCGGATCAGCCGGTCGTAGTAGCTGGCATATTGCGCGCCATCGGCGAAATGCTCGCCCCGCGCCTTTTCCTCGGCCGAGCGGTCGATGATGCCGGGCAGGAACTTGGTGTGGAGAAGCACGCCCGAGGTCAGCTCGCCGCCGTCGGTGGCGTAGACCTGGTTCAGGCGCGGTGGCAGCAGCGCATGGGTTGAGTTGACATAGGCATAGCGCCAGTGCCAGCGCACCAGCGGGATCTTGTTCAGCGTCGGCGCGCGACGGGGGGCCTCGGCAAAGAAGGCGCGGGCCCGGGCGCCGCCCTGGATCCAGAGGTTGCGCAGCCGGGGCTGGACCTGGACCTGGTAATTGCCGCCGTCGAACCAACGCAGGATCCGGGTGGGATCGTCCCCGGCGGCGTGGCGAGAGCGCGAGACCGGGCCTTCGGGATAGAGGTCCAGGGTCAGCGCGCCAAGGCTGGGCTGGCCCTGACGGTCAAGCCAGTCGGTCAGCGCCGGCAGGGGGCGGGTCTGCCAATGCGGGTAGACCAGGATCTCGTCGGCGTCGAGCGTCAGGCACCAGTGGCCGTGTCCATGGCGCAGCATCAGCCAGGTCAGCCAGTCCATCCCGAAGCGGGCGGCCTTGTAGCTGGCCCCGGTCCGCCAGAGCGAGACATCGTCCTGGTCGCGAAGCAGGCTGTCGGAGCCGTCGCTGCTGGCATTGTCGACGACAAGGAAGTGCCGCACGCCAAGCCTGCGGTGGTGGTCAAGCAGGAAGGGCAGGCGCTGCGCCTCGTTGCGCAGGCAGAGAAAGCACAGGATGTCGCCCGGCCGGATCGCGGCGGTCCGGTCGCGAAGCACGGTCAGCTGGCGACGGCGGCGGATGGCGCGGGCCAGAAGCGTCCGGCGCCGGATCCGCAGCCGCAATGCCTGCCAGAGCGCCGCCGGGCCGCGCCCGGGGTCTGGCAACTCGCCGACCGGGCAGGCGTGAGGAAGCCGGCCCAAGGGGCTATTGCGCGGCTTTCTGCATGGCAAGAAGCTCGTGAAGGAACACTTCGAACTCACCACACAGGTCGGGACGGGACAGGCCGAAAGCAACGGTGGCCTGAAGGAAGCCGATCTTGGAACCACAATCGTATCGCTGGCCCCGGAAACGCAGGCCATGGACCCCGGCGGCAGAGCCGGTTTCCTCGGCAATGGCATCGGTCAGCTGGATCTCGCCGCCGGCACCCTGCTTCATCCGGTTGAGGTTGGTCAGAACCTTGGGGGTCAGGATGTAGCGGCCGATGACCGCGAGGTTGGAGGGAGCCTCCTCGGGGCGGGGCTTTTCCACCATGCCGCGGACCCGGACGATCGAGCCGGTGTCGCTGCCGACGTCGAGCACCCCGTAGGAGGAGGTGCGGGACGGCGCGACCTCCATCGCGGCGACCATGCAGCCGCCGGTCTGGGCATGGGCCTCGACCATCTGCTGCAGGCAGGGGGTTTCCGCCGCGATCACGTCATCGGGCAGCAGCACGGCAAAGGGTTCGTTGCCGATCAGGCGGCGGGCGCACCAGACGGCGTGGCCAAGGCCCATCGCCCGGTTCTGCCGGACATAGGCGATGGCGCCCGAGTCCATGTTGGTATCCTTGAGCATCTCCAGAAGGTCGGTCTTGCCCTTCTTGCGCAGTTCGGATTCCAGTTCGGGCGCGTGGTCGAAATAGTCTTCAAGCGCGGATTTGCCGCGCGCGGTCACGAAGATGAATTCCCTGATGCCGGCGGCGCGCGCCTCGTCGATGGCGTACTGGATCAGCGGACGATCGACGAGAGTCATGATCTCTTTGGGGATCGATTTCGTCGCGGGCAGGAATCGGGTTCCAAGACCGGCCACGGGAAACACGGCCTTCGTGATCTTCTTCGCTTTCATCCCACATCTCACTTGTCACAGGCGACCAACGGATCGCCTCGCCCTGTCGTGGCCGCGGATTCTGTCCATATCTGGACCGCGCCGGGGCAATTATTGGTATTTTGCACGTCCGGAATCGCGATGCACGCCCGACTTTGGCATGCCAATGCGGAAAGAGCAATTTCTGCCTAGTGCCCGCCGAGCATCGCCTCGATCACCGCAACGTCGGAGGGGTTGTTCAGCTCCCAGAACTCACGGCCCCGTGATTCGACCTCGACGCAAAGGACGTGGCGGCCGTTTTCCAGGAAGCGGAGCTGCTCCAGCCCTTCCAGGGTTTCCAGCGGGCCGACGGGCCAGGCGGGATAGGCGGCAAGGGCAGCCGGGCGGTAGGCGTAGACGCCGACATGGTGAAAGACGGGGGTGGGTTCGTCCGGGGCATAGTCACGCCCGGTATAGGGGATCACCTCCTTGGAGAAATACAGCGCCCGGCCTTGCGCCCCGAAGACGGCGGTGGTGCCGCCGACCCGGCCCTGGCGGCGGTCGGCAAGGAAGCCCGCGACGGCGCGGCCGGTGCAGCGCAGGACGGGGGTGGCGATGTCGGCCCGGGGGTCGGAGGCCAGTCCGGCGACCAGATCCTCGACGAACCAGGCGGGGGTAAGGGGGGCGTCGCCCTGCAGGTTCACGATCACGTCGAAGCCGGGCAGTTTCGCGGCCACCTCGGCGCAACGCTCGGTGCCGTTGCGGGCGTCCGGGGAGGTCATCACGACCTCGGCCCCGAAGGCGCTCGCGTGGTCGGCGATGCGGGCGTCATCGGTGGCGACGACGACGCGATCGACGCCGCGGACGGCCATCGCCGCCTCCCAGCTGCGGCGGATCAGGGTCTTTTCGCCGTCCGGCCCCTTCAGCGGGACCAGCGGCTTGCCGGGGTAGCGGGTCGAGGCATAGCGGGCGGGGATGGCGATGAGCGTGGTCATTTCAGCACGACACCGGGGGCGAAGGCGATGAAGAACGGGTTGTCCCAGCCGGGTTTGCCATAGGTGAGGGGCTGGTGGCTGTCGAAGCGGACGACCCGGCCTCCGGCCCCGCGCAGCACGGCATCGCCGGCGGCGGTGTCCCATTCCATCGTGCGGCCGAGGCGGGGATAGAGGTCGGCCTCTCCGGTCGCGAGAAGGCAGAACTTCAGGCTGGAGCCGGCGGAGGTCATGTCCTTCACGGCGTAGCGCGAGATGTAGTCGTCGGTCGCCTGGTCGCGGTGGGACTTGGAGGCGACGACCATCAGGGCGGCATTGTCGGGGGTGGAGACCTTCAGCGGCGCCAGCGGGCCGGGTTCGGGGCCGAAGGGTCCGGATTCCTCCACCGCCTGGCCGTCGGGGGTGGTGTAGAACAGGCGGCCCCTGGCCGGGGCATAGACGACGCCGCGCAGCGGGATGCCGTCCTGCACATAGGCGATGTTCACGGTGAAGTCGCCGCGGCGCTGGACGAATTCCTTGGTGCCGTCCAGCGGATCGACGATGAAGAAGGTGGAGGCGGTCAGGGCGTGGCTGGCGGCCTGTTCCTCGGTGATCAGGGTCACGTCGGGGAAGGCTTGGCGCAGGCCGGCGGCGATCACGGCATCGGCGGCCTCGTCGGCCTCGGTCACCGGCGAGGCGTCGCCCTTGGTGCGGACCTCGAAATCGGGGCCTTGGTAGATCTGCATGATCGCATCGCCCGCCCGCAGCGCCAGACGGCGCAGAAGCGGCATCAGGTGGTCGAAATCCATCATCCCCTCCTTGCGGCGTTGATCTGCCGCGGCGCGCCCCTTATCCTTCGCCGGTAACGGAACGGCAAGGTTTCGCTGGCAAGAGTCGCGCATCAGGACGAAGGACGCTGGATGTTCCGCCACAGGCCGATTGCCGGATCGCCGCTGAGCAAGGGTTTCGAGACCCTTGAACTGATCTTCCATGCCGCCGTCCGCAACCTGCGCAAGACCAACGGCAATGCGGTCCTGGGCCTGGTCATGTCGATCGTGCAGGCGATGATCATGGTCGTGATCATGTATTTCATGATGGAGATCCTGGGCCTGCGGCGGGTCGCGGTGCGCGGCGACTTCATGCTTTACGTGATGTCGGGCGTCTTCATGTTCATGACGCACATCAAGGCGATCGGCGCCGTCAGCGGGGCCGAGGGGCCGACCTCGCCGATGATGATGCATGGGCCGATGAATCCGATCATCTCGATCTGCGGCGCGGCGCTTGCATCGCTGTATCAGCAGGTGCTGGCGGCCTCGGTGATCCTGTTCTTCTATCACGCGGTCTTCACGCCGATCTCGATCGACGAGCCGGTGGGAATGCTGGGCATGTTCCTGCTCTCCTGGCTTTCGGGGGTCGGGATCGGGATGGTGCTGATGTCGATCCGGCCCTGGCAGCCCGAACTGGCGTCGATCGTCACCACGATCCTGATGCGGATCAACATGATCGCCTCGGGCAAGATGCTTCTGGTCAACAACACCCCGCCGCGAATCCGGGCGATGTTCGACTGGAACCCCCTGTTCCACACCATCGACCAGTCGCGCGGCTTCATCTTCCTGAACTACGGCCCGCGCTACACCTCGATCGACTATCCGGTGATGGTGGCGCTGGCCTGCGTGATGATCGGCCTGATGATGGAGTTCTTTACCCGCCAGCATGTCTCGGCCAGCTGGAACAAGCGGCGATGAGGGCGCTTCTGGTCTTCCTGCTTCTGGCCCTGCCCTGCCGGGCCGAGGAGATGCCCGCGCTCTACTCGGTGACGGGGGTGGCGGCCTGGGACGTGCTGAACATCCGCGAACGGCCCGAGGCCGGGGCGCCGATCCTGGGCACGCTTGCCCCCGATGCGACAGGGGTGGAGCTGCTGGCGGTCGAGGGCGACTGGGCGCTGGTCAATGCGGGAGAGCGGGCCGGCTACGCCGCGCTGCGCTATCTGGAGCGTGAGGCCGGGCCGGACTGGAACGCGCTGAAGCAGCCGCTGACCTGCCTGGGGACCGAGCCGTTCTGGTCGCTGCGGATCGACCCGGCGCAGGGCACGGCGCTCCTGTCGACGCCCGAGGCGGAGGGAGAACCCCTGCCGATCCGCCAGGCCTGGCCCGGCCAGCCCTGGGCAAGGGCGGCGGCCCTGTCGCTGCCGGTGGGAATGGTGGTCCTGTCGCCCGCCGCCTGCAGCGACGGCATGTCCGACCGAAGCTACGGCATCGCGGCCGACCTTTTCCTGGACAGCCCCGCACCGGACCGGCTGAGCGGCTGCTGCACGATCCAGCCGCCATAGCGCCGCCGGGCCGGTCCTGCGGATCCGCAGAAGATTCACGCCAGAGAGAGCACGGCAGCCGTTGCACGCCAAAACCGGCCTGCCTATATACGCCAAGTCCGGTGAGGGGAGCCACCCGAAGCCGACACCCCCGACCCCGTGTGCCGAAGTCTCCGGGCTCTGGGTCGGAAGATCGCCTAACGAAAGGGATGAAAACATGGCCAAAGTCATCGGTATCGACCTCGGGACCACCAACTCCTGCGTTGCCATCATGGACGGCTCGCAACCCCGGGTGATCGAGAATTCGGAAGGCGCGCGCACGACGCCCTCCATCGTCGGTTTCACGGAAAGCGAACGCCTGGTCGGCCAGCCCGCCAAGCGCCAGGCCGTGACCAACCCCACCAACACCGTCTTCGCGGTCAAGCGCCTGATCGGCCGCCGCCTGGGCGATGCCGAGGTGGAAAAGGACAAGAAGCTTGTCCCCTATGCCATCGTCGACGGCGGCAACGGCGACGCCTGGGTCCAGGTCCGCGGTGAGAAATACTCGCCGAGCCAGGTCTCGGCCTTCATCCTGCAGAAGATGAAGGAAACCGCCGAAAGCTATCTGGGCGAGCCGGTGACGCAGGCCGTTATCACGGTTCCGGCCTATTTCAACGACGCCCAGCGCCAGGCGACCAAGGACGCGGGCAAGATCGCGGGTCTTGAGGTGCTGCGCATCATCAACGAACCGACCGCGGCCGCGCTGGCCTATGGGCTGGACAAGAAGGAAACGAAGACCATCGCGGTCTATGACCTTGGCGGCGGCACCTTCGACATCACCATCCTGGAGATCGACGACGGCCTGTTCGAGGTGAAGTCCACGAACGGCGACACCTTCCTCGGCGGCGAGGACTTCGACATGCGCATCGTCCAGTATCTCTCGGACGAGTTCAAGAAAGAGCATGGCGTCGACCTCACGCTGGACAAGATGGCGCTGCAGCGGCTGAAGGAGGCCTCGGAAAAGGCCAAGATCGAGCTGTCGTCCTCGCAGCAGACCGAGATCAACCAGCCCTTCATCAGCATGGACAAGAACACCGGGCAGCCGCTGCACCTGGTGGTCAAGCTGACCCGCTCCAAGCTGGAAAGCCTGGTCGAGGACCTGATCAAACGCTCGATCAAGCCCTGCATGGCGGCGCTGAAGGATGCCGGCGTCTCGAAGGACGACATCGACGAGGTGGTGCTGGTCGGCGGCATGACCCGGATGCCCCGCGTGATCGAAGAGGTCACCAAGTTCTTCGGCAAGGAGCCGCACAAGGGCGTGAACCCGGATGAAGTCGTGGCCATGGGCGCCGCGATCCAGGCCGGGGTGCTGCAGGGCGACGTCAAGGACGTGGTGCTGCTGGACGTGACGCCGCTGTCGCTGGGGATCGAGACGCTGGGCGGCGTGTTCACCCGCCTGATCGACCGCAACACCACGATCCCGACCAAGAAGAGCCAGGTCTTCTCGACCGCCGAGGACAACCAGAACGCGGTGACGATCCGCGTGTTCCAGGGCGAGCGCGAGATGGCCGCGGACAACAAGATGCTGGGCCAGTTCAACCTGGAACAGATCCCGCCCGCCCCGCGTGGCGTGCCGCAGATCGAGGTGACCTTCGACATCGACGCCAACGGCATCGTGTCGGTGAAAGCCAAGGACAAGGGCACCAACAAGGAACAGGCGATCACGATCCAGGCCTCGGGCGGTCTGTCCGACGACGAGATCGAGAAGATGGTCCGCGACGCCGAGGCGAATGCCGAAGCCGACAAGGAACGGCGCGAGCTGGTCGAGACCCGGAACCAGGGCGAGAGCCTGCTGCACTCGACCCGCAAGTCGCTGTCGGAACACAGCGACAAGGTCGATCCCTCGACCGTCGAGGCGATCGAGCTGGCGATGGGGCCGCTGGAGGACGCGCTGAAAGGCGAGGATGCCGGCAAGATCAAGGGTGCGATCCAGAACCTGACCGAAGCCGCGATGAAACTGGGCGAGGCGATCTACAAGGCCAGCCAGGCCGAGGGTGGCGCAGCCGAGGACGAGCCGCGGCCGGTGGATGACGACGACATCGTCGACGCCGACTTCGAGGATCTGGGCAACAACAAGCGGAAGTAAGCCGCGGGAATCGGGGAAAGGGGCGGTCTGGCAACGGGCCGCCCCTCCTTGGTTCCAGATGGGGGTTTTGCCGTGGCAAAGCGCGACTACTACGAAGTTCTCGGGGCAAAGAAGGGTGCTTCTGCGGAAGAGCTGAAGAAGGCCTATCGGGCGAAGGCGAAAGAGCTGCACCCCGACCGCAACGCCGACAACCCGCAGGCCGAGGCCCAGTTCAAGGAAGTGAACGAGGCCTATGAGGTCCTGAAGGACGACCAGAAGAAGGCGGCCTACGACCGTTTCGGCCATGCGGCCTTCGAAGGCGGCATGGGCGGCGGACCGCGGCCCGGTGGCGGCTATGGCCAGCAGGGCGATTTCGCCAGCGCGTTTTCCGACGTGTTCGAGGACCTGTTCGGCGATTTCATGGGCGGCCGGGGTGGCGGCGGCGGCGGGGGACGCAGCCGGGCGCAACGCGGCTCGGACCTGCGCTACAACCTGCGGGTGACGCTGGAAGAAGCCTATTCCGGCGTCCAGAAGACGATCAACGTGCCGACCTCGGTCACCTGCGACACCTGCCATGGCTCGGGCGCCGAGGGCGGGGCCGAGCCGGTCACCTGCCCGACCTGCTCGGGCATGGGCAAGGTGCGGGCGCAGCAGGGCTTCTTCACGGTCGAGCGGACCTGCCCGAACTGCAACGGCATGGGCCAGATCATCAAGAACCCCTGCCGCAGCTGTGGCGGGCAGGGACGGGTGCAGAAGGACCGCAGCCTCTCGGTCAACATCCCGCAGGGGGTGGAGACCGGCACCCGGATCCGCCTGGCTGGCGAGGGCGAGGCCGGCCTGCGCGGCGGGCCGCAGGGCGATCTCTACATCTTCATCGAGGTGAAGGAACACGCGATCTTCCAGCGCGACGGGGTGCATCTGTTCTGCCGGGTGCCGGTCTCGATGCCGACGGCGGCGCTGGGCGGCGAGGTCGAGGTGCCGACGATCGACGGCGGCCGCGCCCGGGTTAAGGTTCCGGCGGGGGCGCAGACCGGCAAGCAGATGCGGCTGCGGATGAAGGGAATGCCCGCGCTGCGCAGCGGCAACACCGGCGACATGGTGATCGAGCTGGCGGTGGAAACCCCGGTGAACCTGACCTCGAAGCAGCGCGAGTTGCTGCGCGAGTTCGAGAAGCTGAGCGAGGAGAACAATCCCGAAAGCTCCTCCTTCTTCTCGAAGGTCAAGGGCTTCTGGGACGGGATGAAGGGCTGAAACCTCCTCGAGCACTTCGTGCACTCGTCGGCGATCGTCCGGCGAGGAGTGCACGAAGTGCTCGACGAGCGGCCCGCCCCGGCGCCGGTTAACCCTTCCTTCACGCTCGCGGCCCAGACTGGGGACATGAGCCAGTCATTCCAGGATTCGCCGCTGCCGCTGTTTCGCCCGCAAGGGGACGAGGATGAAGCCGCGCCCGCCGTGCTGCCGGGCCGCCTGCCCTCCTATATCGCCGACCACCGCCAGCGCCTGCGCGACCGTTTCATGCAAGGCGGCGGCGCGGCGCTGCCGGATTACGAACTGCTGGAACTGGTCCTGTTCCGCGCCATCCCGCGCCAGGATGTGAAGCCGCTGGCCCGGTTGCTTCTCGACACGTTCGGCGATTTCAACCGGGTGATCACCGCCTCTCCGGCGCGGCTGCAGCTGGTCAAGGGCGCCGGTCCCGCCGTGGTGCTGGAGCTTAAGCTGGTCGAAGCCGCCGCGCAGCGGATGATGCGGGCGCGGGTGATCCAGAAGCCGCTGCTCTCCAGTTGGGACGCGCTTCTGGACTATTGCCACACCACCATGGCGCACCGGGAGACCGAGCAGTTCCGCGTATTGTTCCTGGACCGCAAGAACGTGCTGATCGCGGATGAGGAACAGGCGCGGGGCACGGTCGACCACGTCCCGGTCTACCCGCGCGAGATCGTGAAGCGCGCGCTGGAGCTGAACGCCAGCGCGCTGATCCTGGTCCACAACCATCCCTCCGGCGACCCCACGCCCTCGGATGCGGACCTGTCGATGACGGCGCAGGTTCAGGATGCGTGCCAGGCGCTGGGGCTGGTGCTGCACGACCACCTGATCATCGGCAAGAGCCGCGAGTTGAGCTTTCGCGGCAGCGGCTACCTGTGACGGGCCCGGCGTTGCTGCACCCGCTTCTGCCGCCGGATCTCGTCGATCCGGGCGCGCTCGGCGTCGGCGATGGCCTGCAATTCGGGCGAGAAGGTCAGGCGCTCGGGTCCGCCCGGAGGCCGGGAAAAGGACCAGGAGGGGAAGCGGTTGTAGGTCGCGTCCTGCACCAGGTCGGTGATCTCCAGCCCGGTACCCAGTTGCGCGGCGGCCTCATGCACGGCCCAGACGACCAGCGGCCAGTGCGTCGCGTCATAGTCGTCGCCCGCCATGATCCCGCCGGGCTTCAGCTTGGGATACCAGTCGGCCAGGGTCCGCCCGCCATGGGCGAAGCCGTCCACATAGATGAAGTCGAAGCTGGCGTCGGGGAAAAGGTCCACGGCCTGGGCGAAGGTCAGCCGCAGGAGACGGTAGTCCGAGGCAAGGCCGGTCGCCAGAAGGGCGGCCTTGTATTCGCGCGCGGAATGGCCGTCGCTGTAGGCATCGACGCCGTAGAACCGGGCGAAGCGGCCGGATTGCACCATCCGCGCCGAGAAGGAGCCGGCGGCGACGCCAAGCTCGATCCCGATATTGCCGCTGGCAGGCAGGGGATCGATGACGTTCCAGCGCGCGGTGCCGGGGCGGCGGGTGACCGGGATCCGGGGGGCGCGGGCGGCGGCTTCCGCAATGATTTCAGGGAGATGGCGCATCGGACTCCGGGAAATGCGGGACCAGCCAAAGCTCCACCCGCCGGTTCAGCTGGCGGCCGATCGCGGTTTCGTCGCAGGCCATGGGCAGCGCCTCGCCGAAGCCGTCGATCGCGGGCAGGGCCTCGGGCGGAAGGTCCGGGGCCAGCGCGGCGAGTTCCTGCGCCACACGCCCGGCCCGCTCCAGCGACAGTGCCAGATTGGCGGCGGCCGCGCCCGAGCCGTCGGAAAACCCCGCCAGCACCATGCGCTCGTTGCGGAAGCGGCCCGAGGCGATGATCTGGGCGAGGTCGGCCAGGTTCTCGCGCGAGGTGGTGTCGAGGGTGGAGGAGCCATCCTCGAAGCGGAAGGTGAGCGAGAGGCGGTCGGCGCCGTCCATCAGGTCCACCAGCCGCTTCAGGTCGGCAAGGGTGATGTCCTCGCCCGCGCCCTGGATCGCATTGATCAGGCGCAGCCCGTCGGCGGTCATCGGCTGGCGCGAGGGCGAACGGTCGATATAGCCCCTCGCGGCGATCACCTCTTGCGCGGCGGGGCTGCGGAGGAATTCGAGGAACTCGCGCGTCATCAGCGGCAGGCGGCGCTTGGGCGCGAGGATCAGGACGGGAAGGGCGAGCGGATAGTCCTCGGCCTTGACGGCAAGGGGGGTCGGCAAGAGAGGGAAACCGCAACTGTCGGTCAACGGGATGCGACGGGCGGGGCCGATGTTGGCGCGGCCGATGATCGCCAGCGCCCAGGGGTCGAGGGCAACGGCGGCGGCCAGGGACTGCTGGTCGGGGTGCAGCACCGTGGCGGCAACGGGGGCGCCGATCCGGGCGGCCAGGGCGCGCTGCATGTCGGTGTCGCCCTCCAGCGCGTGCAGCACGATCGGCATGTCCGGGCCGCCGATCCGGGCCCAGTTCGTCACCTCGCCCGACAGGACGCGGGCAAGGCTGGTCGTCGAAATCTCGGGCGTCGGGTTGTCGGGGGCGACGATGGCGGCAAGCGCATCCAGGGCGAGGGCGTGGCTGACCAGCGTCGCCTCGGGCAGGAAGGAGAGCTTGAGGTCGGCATTGCCCTCGGCAAGGGCGGCGGAGGCCGGGTCGGGGGGCAGGGGCTGGAAGCTGACGACGGCCAGCTCCTTCCGGCTGTCGGGGTCCAGAAGCGCGGCGGCATAGGCACCCTGCGCGCGGTCTTCGTAGATCAGGCCGCGCTTCGCGGCAAAGCTGCGGAACAGCGGCTCCAGCAGGTCGGCGCCCACGTCACCGGCCCCGGTGATGCGGATCACGGCGCGCGGGGCGACGAGATCGGGACAGGCGGGGCCTTCGCAGATCACGCCCTGGCCATCGACGGTAAGCAGGCCGTAGGAGGTCTGGATCCGGTAGAATTCGCCGTCAAAGCCCTGCAGGGCACCAGAGAGGACGATCCCGCCCTCGCGCGCGATCAGGGTCACGTCCTGTGCCAGCGCCGGAAATGACGTGACGATGGCGACCAGAAACGCCGCCACCCGCGCTGTGAAACCCATGAACCCTGCCCTTAATCCGGCGCGGCGAGTTTCAGGTCAGGCGCAAGATTCTTCAACACCAGAATGTCGCCGGAAGTGCCGCAAAGCGGGACTGCGACCGGATAGTCGCGTGTTTCCGCCTGGCCCGCGGCCGCCATGATGATCTCGGCCGGGAGGGTCTGGCCGCAGGTATCCTCGGTGATCCGATGCTCGACCGTCAGGTCGATGGCGGTGTCGGCGGCCGGGAAGGTATAGACCTGGGCCAGGAGGGGATCGCCGACGTCGGCCGAACCAAGGGTGATGACCTTGAGATCGGCCCCCGGAGCCTGGCTGGCGGTGCCGACAAAAAGGCGCCCGCCCTCGCTGACGCGCAGGTCGAACTGGGCCGGAGCCGCCCATTGGAAGACGAAGCGGCGCAAGGTGCGAACCTCGGGCAGCGCGACCTCGCCCAGGACGATGGCGGAACCTTCCAGGTAGACGGCGACGAGGCCGGCTTCCTGCAGGGCGGGGAAGGTGAGCTGCAATGTCCCCTGCGCCCCGGTGCGGGCGGTGAAGGAGAGGCCGGCGTGGCGGATCACCACCCGTTCGCCAAGGTTGCAGGGGGCGTTCAGCGAAAGCCCGATCAGCGCGCCGGGCAGGGCGGTGAGGTCGAGCGTGATCGGACATTCGGACCGGGCGGGCAACTCGGCCGCGACGGGGGTTATGCCGGTCGGCTGCGGCAGGCCGACACCCTGGCCGCTGCGCAGCGAGGCGGATTTCGGCACGGCTTCGGACGGAAGGTCGGTGCGGGGGCTGGCCTCTGTCAGGTTGGCCATGACGGCCCCCGCCGGCCGAACCGACTGCGCCAGATGCCCCGCCGCCAGGGCAACACCCAGCGCAGCCGCACCACGCAGAAGGGACCAGCGAAAAGACACGGAGAGCATCCCGAACTCGAATCACGAGAGTCCGGAGTAGGGGCCAATCCCGGCAACTCGGTGGCAATTCTGCGGAAATCCGCCTATCAACGCCCCGATTGTGGCCAGAATTGGCGCAAAGCGTCAGACGATGCGGCCGTGGCAGTGCTTGAACTTCTCGCCCGAGCCGCAGGGACAGGCGTCGTTCCGGCCCGGATTGCCCCAGGTGGAGGGATCGGCCTCATCGAAACCGGCAAGGACCGGAGTGCGCTCCGGGGCGGAAGCCTCGATCTTCGGCGCGGCGGCGGCGGGCTGCTGGGCGGCCAGCATCTGCTGCAGCATCGCCTCCTGTTCCTCGCGCGTCACGGGGCGGACCCGGGAGAGCTGCTGCGTCACCGCCTCGCGCAGCGATTCCAGCAGGCCCTCGAACAGCTGGAACGCCTCGGTCTTGTATTCGTTCAGCGGGTCGCGCTGGGCATAGCCGCGGAAGTTCACCACCGAGCGCAGGTGGTCGAGCCGTTGCAGATGCTCGCGCCACTTGCTGTCGATCGCCTGCAGGAGGACCTGCTTCTCGATGTTGTCCATGGTGGCCTTACCGAAGGCCTCGGTCTTTTCGGCCATCATCTTGTCCGAAGCCTCGATCACCCGCTCGCGGATGACCTGCTGGTCCACGCCTTCCTCGGCCGCCCAGGCGGCGATGGGCAGGTCGATGTTCAGCATCTCGCGGCAGGCATCGGCGAGGCCCTGGGTATCCCACTGGTCGGGATAGGCCTTCGGCGGCAGGTTCAGGTCGACCAGATCCTCGATCACCTGATGGCGCATGTCGGCGGCGACGTCGGCGACATGGTCGGCCTCGAGAATCTCCATGCGCTGGCCGAAGATCGCCTTGCGCTGGTCGTTCATCACGTCGTCGTATTTCAAGAGCTGCTTGCGGATGTCGAAGTTGCGGCCCTCGACCTTGGCCTGGGCCTTCTCAAGGCTCTTGTTGACCCAGGGATGGACGATGGATTCGCCCTCCTTCATCCCCAGCTTGGACAGGATGCCGTCCAGGCGCTCCGATCCGAAGATCCGCATCAGGTCGTCTTCCAGCGACAGGAAGAAGGCCGAGCGGCCGGGGTCGCCCTGCCGGCCCGAACGGCCGCGAAGCTGGTTGTCGATGCGGCGGCTTTCGTGGCGTTCGGTGCCAAGGACGAACAGGCCCCCGGCGGCCTTGACCGCCTCTTCCTCGTCCTTGTGCTCGGCCTCGATCCGGGCGCGAAGGGCGATGTGGTCGGCCTCGGGATCGGCGGCGATCGCCTCCATGATCTTGAATTCGACGTTGCCGCCCAGCTTGATGTCGGTGCCGCGGCCGGCCATGTTGGTGGCGATGGTCACCGCGCCCAGCTTGCCGGCGTCGGCGACGATTTTCGCCTCCTGCTCGTGCTGGCGGGCGTTCAGCACGTTGTGCGGGATGCCTTCCTTCTTCAGAAGCTCGGACAGCTGTTCGGACTTCTCGATCGAGGTGGTGCCGACCAGGATCGGCTGGCGCTTCTCATGCGCTTCCTTGATCGACTTCAGGATGCCGTCATATTTCTCGCGTGCGGTGCGGAAGACCTGGTCATGTTCGTCGATCCGCTGCACCGGGCGGTTGGTCGGGACCTCGACCACGCCCAGCTTGTAGATCTCGGCGAATTCCTCGGCCTCGGTCGCGGCGGTGCCGGTCATGCCGCCCAGTTTCTCATAGAGGCGGAAGTAGTTCTGGAAGGTCACGCTGGCATAGGTGACGTTCTCGGGCTTGATCTGGACATGCTCCTTGGCCTCGATCGCCTGGTGCAGCCCGTCGGAGAGGCGGCGGCCCTTCATCATCCGGCCGGTGAATTCGTCGATCAGCATCACCTCGCCGTCGCGGACGATGTATTGCTGGTCCTTGTGGAACAGCTTGTGCGCCCGCAGCGCCTGGTTGACGTGGTGGATGATGGTGGTGCTTTCGGCGGCATAGAGGCTTTGCCCCTCGGGCAGGATGCCGGCCTTTTGCAGGATATCCTCGATCGCCTCGTTGCCTTCCTCGGTGAAGGTGACGTTGCGGGCCTTTTCGTCGATCTCGTAATGCTCGGGCTTGACCTGCGGCATCACCGCGTCGACCGCCTGATACAGCGTGCCGCGGTCCTGGCTGGGGCCGGAGATGATCAGCGGCGTCCGCGCCTCGTCGATGAGGATGGAGTCGACCTCGTCCACGACGGCGTAATAGTGGCCGCGCTGCGCCATGTCCTCGAGCGAGGATTTCATGTTGTCGCGCAGGTAGTCGAAGCCCAGTTCGTTGTTGGTCGCATAGGTGATGTCGGCGCGGTAGGCGGCGCGCTTCTCGTCCTCGGGCTGGTGCGAGTAGACGACGCCGGTGGTCAGGCCAAGCTGGTGGTAGATCTTGCCCATCCAGTCCGAGTCACGCTTGGCGAGATAGTCGTTCACGGTGACGACATGCACGCCACGCCCGGAAAGCGCGTTCAGATAGGCGGCGAAGCTGGCGACGAGGGTCTTGCCCTCACCCGTGCGCATTTCCGAGATATTGCCCTGATGCAGGAAGATCGCGCCCTTGAGCTGCACGTCGAAGGCGCGCAGGCCGAGGGCGCGCCTGGCGGCCTCGCGGCAGTTGGCAAAGGCTTCGGGCAGCACGTCGTCCAGGCTTTCGCCGCCTTCCTGCACGCGCTTCTGCAACTCGCGCGTCTTGGCGATGATCTGTTCGTCGGTGAATGCCTGATACTCGGGCTCGAGCGCGTTGATCTGCGCCACCAGCGGGCGGACCGATTTCACCTTGCGGTCGTTCGGGGTGCCGAACACCTTCCGCGCGAGCGTTCCGAAACCCAGCATGTTTTCTCCGTGGGGCGACAATCTGACGGCATCGTGTGGGCGCAGAGACTTGCCCGACCACTCTCCCTTCCATAGAAGGGCCAGGGAAGAGAGCCGTGCCCCCGTTCCACGCGACTGTCGCGATGTAAGGGGAAGGACGGTCATAGTCAACGAGGCAGGGTGGTTCGCCCTGATCATGAGGGTGTGAGCATGCTGAAACCTGCGGGAATTCTGGGTCTGGCGCTGGTACTTGCGGCGCCGGTCTGGGCCGAGGGCGAGACGGCCGGAACGGTGGTGGCGACGGTGAACGGCACCGAGATCACGCTAGGCCATATGGTCGCGCTGCGCGAAAGCCTGCCCGAGCAGTATCAGACGCTGCCGGATGACGTGCTGTTCAAAGGCATCCTAGACCAGCTGATCCAGCAGGAGACGCTGGAGCAGGCCACGACCGACCTGAGCGCCCGCGACGAGATCACGCTGGAGAACGAGCGGCGCGGCTATGTCTCGGGCGTGGCGATCCAGCGGATCGCGGCCGAGGCGGTGACGGAGGAGGCGCTGCAGGCGGCCTATGACGCGCGCTTCAAGGATGCGGCGCCGCAGACGGAATATCACGCGGCGCATATCCTGGTCGCGACGGCCGAGGAGGCCGAGAAACTGAAGGCCGATCTGGCCGGCGGCGCGGATTTCGCCGAACTCGCCAAGGCGCATTCGACCGACACCGGCTCGGGCGCGGCGGGGGGCGATCTGGGCTGGTTCGGCCTGGGCCAGATGGTCAAACCCTTCGAGGAGGCCGTGGTTGCCGCCAAGATCGGCGAGGTGACCGGGCCGGTTCAGTCGGACTTCGGCTATCACCTGATCCTGGTGCAGGAGACCCGCATCGCCGAGAAGCCCACGCTGGAGATGCTGCGCGACGAACTGGCGGCCGAGATCGAGAATGCGGCGATCAAGGCGAAGCTTGACGAACTGACCAAATCCGCCACGATTACCCGCGAAGGTGAGGGGCTTGACCCGGCGCTGCTGAAGAACTCGGCGCTGATCGACTGATCTCGCGCGGATCTGGGGACAGAGATGGCAAAGACCGACTGGAAGGCCGAAGCGAAGGCACTGAAGAAGAAGGTGCGCAAGCTGAAGGACAGGCTTGGCGCGGCGGCCGGTCCGGTCGCGGAGGCCCTGGGCGAGGCGGTGGGCGATGTGGTGCAGGCGGCGAAGAAGGCGTTGAAGCCGGTCTCGCCGCTGGCCCCGGCCGCCTTCCCGGTGCTGCCGCCGATCAAGGGCGCGGAATTCGCGGCGGTCGAGGCCGGGGTGCGCTATCAGAACCGCAAGGACGTGATGCTGGTGCGGCTGGCGCCGGGGACGGCGATGGCGGGGGTGTTCACCCGCTCTTCCACCCGGTCGGGCTGCGTGCGGGATTGCCAGGCGAAGCTGGCGCTGAAGGCTCCGGCCGATGCCGGGGCGGCGATCATCGTGAACTCGGGCAATTCCAATGCCTTCACCGGCGCCGTTGGCGATGCGGCCGTCGCCGCCGTCACCGGCGCGGTGGCCGAGGCGCTGGGGGTTCCGGCCTCCCGGGTGTTCTCCTCCTCGACCGGGGTGATCGGCGAGCCGCTGCCGTTCGAGAAGATCACGGCAAAGGTACCGGATCTGATGGCCGCGCTGACCGAGGATGCGGTCGAGATGGCCGCGCAGGCGATCATGACCACCGACACCTTCCCCAAGGGCGCGGCGGCCACGGTCCAGGGCGAGGGCGGGACGATCCATATCGCGGGGATCGCCAAGGGTTCGGGCATGATCGCGCCGGACATGGCGACGATGCTGGTCTACATCTTCACCGACGCCAAGATCAGCCAGGCGAACCTGCAGAAGATGCTGTCGCGCAATGTGGACGCGACGTTCAATTCGATCACCGTGGACAGCGACACCTCGACCTCGGACACGCTGCTGGTGGCGGCGACCGGGCGGTCGGAGGCGGCGGAGGTCAAGGGCGCCGTGGCCAAGGCCTTCGAGACGGCGCTGGCCGGCGTGATGCGGGACCTGGCGCTGCAGGTGGTGCGCGATGGCGAGGGCGCGACCAAGCTGGTCGAGGTCCGGGTGACCGGCGCGGCCAGCGATGAGGATGCGGCGAAGGTCGCCTTCAGCATCGCCAATTCGCCGCTGGTCAAGACAGCGGTGGCGGGCCAGGATCCGAACTGGGGCCGGATCGTCGCGGCGGTCGGCAAGTCGGGCGCGCAGGCGGATCGCGATCTGCTGACGATCCGTTTCGGCGACATCCTGGTGGCCGAGAAGGGCTGGCGGAATCCCGACTATCAGGAAGAGCAGGGCGCGAACTACATGCTGGGGCAGGAGCTGCTGTTCCACGTCGACCTTGGCCTGGGCAAGTCGAAGCGCAGCGTCTGGACCTGTGACCTGACCTCGCGCTACATCGAGATCAACGCCGATTACCGATCGTGAGGACGCTTCTCGTCTCGGCCGTGGCGCTGGTCGATGCGGACGGGCGCGTGCTTCTGGCGCAGCGGCCCGAGGGCAAGTCCCTGGCGGGGTTGTGGGAGTTTCCCGGCGGCAAGGTCGAGCCGGGCGAAACCCCGGAAGTCGCGCTGATCCGCGAGTTGAAGGAGGAGCTGGACATCGACACCTGGTCGAGCTGCCTCGCACCGCTGACCTTTGCCAGCCACAGCTATGACGACTTCCACCTGTTGATGCCGCTGTTCATCTGCCGTCGCTGGCAGGGCACCGTCCGCCCGACCGAGGGGCAGACCCTGGCCTGGGTGCGGCCAAACGCATTGCGGGACTATCCGATGCCACCCGCCGATATACCTTTGCTACCCATTCTGCGCGATTGGCTGTGACGAGTTGATTTTTGTCATGTGGCACAACCGGAGGATCTGCGATCAGGTGCACTTGAGATGATTCAGACAGCCGAGTGCGATGCCATGGTGAGAACGATCGAGATCGGAAGCAATCTGCAGGTGCAGGGGGACCAGGTTGGCGTGCTGCCGGACGGCCGCATCGTCGTCCGCGTCGGCAGCCGTGAGTTCACCGGCTTTCCGATCCCGGTGGTCCGGGCGGCCGCCTGAACGCCGCCACAGTCGGCAGGCATGAAAAAGCCGGGCGCTTGGCCCGGCTTTCGTGTTTCTGGGGCGGGGATCAGTCCAGCTTGCGCTGGACTTCCTCGCGTTCGAAGATCTCGATCACATCGCCCTGACGCACGTCCTCGTAGTTCTCGAAGGCCATGCCGCATTCCTGGCCCGAGATGACTTCCTTCACCTCGTCCTTGAACCGCTTCAGCGTCTTCAGCGTGCCCTCGTGGATCACCACGTTGTCGCGCAGCAGGCGCACACCCGCCGAGCGGCGCGCAACGCCCTCGGTGACCAGGCAGCCCGCCACCTTGCCGACGCCCGAGACCTTGAAGACCTCGAGGATCTTGGCATAGCCGATGAAATGCTCGCGCACCTCGGCCTTGAGGAGACCGGAGGCGGCCGCCTTGATGTCGTCCACCAGGTCGTAGATGATCGAATAGTAGCGGATCTCGACGCCCTTCTGGTTCGCCGACTGGCGGGCAGAGGCATTGGCGCGGACGTTGAAGCCGATGATCGGGGCCTTGGAAGCCTCGGCCAGGCCGACGTCGGTATCGGTGATCGCGCCGACGCCCGAGTGCAGCACACGGACGCGCACTTCCTCGTTGCCGATCTTCTCCATCGCCTGGACGATCGCCTCGGCCGAGCCCTGCACGTCCGCCTTGATCAGGATCGGCAGTTCGGCAACCGACTGGTCGGCCTTGGCCTTGGCCATCAGCTGTTCCAGCGTCGTGGCGGCACCGGCCGCGGCGCGCTTGTCCTTGGCGGTCTTGATCCGGTAGTCGGCGATCTCGCGCGCCTGGGCCTCGGTCTCGACGACGTTCAGCGTGTCGCCGGCAGAGGGCGTGCCGGACAGGCCCAGAACCTCGACCGGAACCGAGGGGCCGGCCTCGGTGATGGTCTCGCCCTTGTCGTTGATCAGCGCGCGGACCTTGCCCCACTGTTCGCCGACGACGAAGATGTCGCCCTTGCGCAGGGTGCCGTTCTGCACCAGCACGGTCGCGACCGGACCCCGGCCCACGTCGAGCTTGGCTTCGATCACCGCGCCCGAAGCCGAACGGTTCGGGTTGGCCTGCAGTTCCAGAACCTCGGCCTGCAGCGCGATGGCTTCCAGCAGGTCGTCCAGGCCCAGGCCGGTCTTGGCCGAAACCTCGACATCCTGCACGTCGCCGGACATGGCCTCGACCACGACCTCGTGCTGGAGCAGGTCGGTCCGCACCTTCTGCGGGTTGGCCTCGTGCTTGTCGATCTTGTTGATCGCCACGATCATCGGCACCTTGGCCGCCTTGGCGTGGTTGATCGCCTCGACCGTCTGCGGCATCACGGCGTCGTCGGCCGCAACCACCAGGATCACGATGTCCGTCACCTGCGCCCCGCGCGAACGCATCGAGGTGAAGGCCGCGTGGCCGGGCGTGTCGAGGAAGGTGACAAGCTGGCCGTTCGGCGTCTTCACCTGGTAGGCGCCGATATGCTGGGTGATCCCGCCGGCCTCGCCGGTGGCCACGCTGGTCTTGCGCAGCGCGTCCAGCAGCGAGGTCTTGCCGTGGTCGACGTGGCCCATGATCGTCACGATCGGCGGGCGCGGCTGCAGGTCCTCGGACTTGTCCTCGACGGTGTCGATGACCTGTTCCACGTCGGCGTCCGAGACACGGACGGCCTTGTGGCCGAATTCCTCGATCACCAGTTCGGCGGTGTCGGCGTCGATGGCCTGGTTCATCGTGACCATCATGCCCATCTTCATGAGCGCCTTGACCACGTCGGCGGCACGTTCGGCCATCCGGTTCGCCAGTTCCGAGACCACGATGGTTTCCGGCAGTTGCACGTCGCGCACCTGCTTCTCGGCCTTGTGGCCCAGGCCCAGGGCCTTGGCCCGCGCCTTTTCCTGCTTGCGCTTCATCGCGGCCAGGCTGCGCTGGCGGCCGCTCTCGCCCGAGAGCGCATCGCTGAGCGTCAGCTTGCCGGAACGGCGGCCGTCATCCGCGCCGCGCTTGGCGCTGCGGTCGGAACGGTCGTCCTTCTCGCGGTCGGTCTTGCGCGGGCTGAGGCCCGGCTTGGCGCTGGCGGGACCGCGCGCCTCCTCGGTCGCGGCGGGCGCGGCCGGGGCGGCGGCATCGGCCTTGGCCGGGCGTTCGGCGGGTTTCGGCGCCGGCATGGTCGAGCGCGAGCGGGTGCCCAGCACTTCGGCCCGGCGGGCCTCGGCAGCCGCGATCTTGGCGGCGGCCTCGGCCTTGGCGGCGCGCTCCTCTTCCTCGGCCTTCAGGCGCAGGGCCTCGGCGCGTTCGCGATCCTCGCGCTCCTTCGCCTCGATCTCGGCCCGGCGGGCGGCGCGATCTTCCTCGCGCTGGCGCTCTTCCTCGGCGCGGCGGGCGGCATCCTCGGCCTCACGCGCCTTGGCGGCGCGCAGGGCGGCGAGACGGCGCTCCATCTCGGCGTCGGTGATGCCGGCGGGCCGCTTCGACGGATCGCCAAGCCCCGAGCCAGACGACGCAGCGCCTGCGCCAGGCGCCCCCGGCTTGGCCGGAGTGGGCACCACGACGCGCTTGCGTTTGGTTTCGACCACGACGCTCTTGGTCCGGCCGTGGCTGAAGCTTTGCTTCACCTGTCCGGAACGGGGGGCGCCCCCGAGGCCAAGAGGTTTCTTGCCGTCTGTATCGCTCATGCGTTCTACGTATCCTTCATGGCGGGAGTACCGCCCGATTGCCCACCAGTCTGCTGGCGCAGCCCGGCAAGCCTTGCCGCTTCCTCTACAACACGGGTTCTGAGTCCACCAGCGGCAAGCGCGGCGTGTATCGCACGTTCGCGCCCGAAAGCCAAACCGATTTCCCCAGCCGAAAGACAGCCGATGAAGCCCTTTTCGCCATCCGGCGCATGAAGCTTCGTCTTGCCGCGTTCCGACCCGTCGCTTGCCTGGATCAGCGTCGCCGCCGTGCCCTTGGCAAGCCAGTCCTTCACCTTCTCGTAGCCCATCACCGCATCGCCCGCCTTGCGCGCCATGCTCAGCAATTCGACCACCCGCGCCGCCTGCAACCGCTCGACCAGATCGGCCAGCCCTTCGGGCAGCTTCACCGGCTGGCGCAGCGCGCGGGAGAACAGGTTCTTCTTCGCCGCCTTCTCCAGCGCCTCGCGGTCGGCCGAGACATAGACCCCCCGGCCCGGCAGGCGGCCCAGGATGTCCGGGACCAGCTGCCCGTCAGGGCCCAGGCAAAAGCGGATCAGCCCCGCCTTCGGCTGGCTTTCCCCGGTCGCAATGCACTTGCGTTCCGGATCGATCCTGTCCTTTTCCCGGCCGCCGCGCGTCATGGCGCGAAACCCCGAGGCCTGAGATCAGGCCTCGGTCTCCTCGTCTTCGTCGGCGGACTCTTCCTCGGGCTCCTCAAGCTCGGTCGGGTCGACCCAGCCCAGCATGACGCGGGCGGTCATGATCAGGGTCTGCGCCTCGTCCAGCGACATGTCGAACTTCTCGAGCACGCCCTCGTCCTTCTTGCGCTGGCCGTTTTCCGTGGTCCAGCCGCCCGCCAGTTCCCAGTCGGCGCAGGTGGCGAAGTCTTCCAGCGTCTTGATGCCGTCCTTGGCCAGGGCCTCCAGCATCTGCGGCGTCAGGCCGTCGAAGTTGATCAGGCTGTCCTCGACCCCCATGGCGCGGGCATTTTCCATCGCCTTGGCATTGGCCGCTTCCAGATAGTCGCGGGCGCGGGCCTGAAGTTCGGCCGCGGTGCCTTCGTCGAAGCCGTCGATGGACAGAAGTTCGTCCTCCTCGACATAGGCGACTTCTTCCAGGTTGGTGAAGCCCTCGGCAACCAGAAGCTGCGCCATCATCTCGTCCACGTCCAGCGTGTCCATGAAAAGCTTGGTGCGCTCGGCGAACTCGGCCTGGCGGCGGGCCGATTCCTCGGCCTCGGTCATGATGTCGATATCCAGGCCGGTCAGCTGGCTGGCCAGGCGCACGTTCTGGCCACGGCGGCCGATGGCAAGCGAGAGCTGCTCATCCGGCACCACGACCTCGATCTTCCCGGCTTCCTCGTCGAACACGACCTTCGAGACCTCGGCCGGTTGCAGCGCGTTCACCAGGAAGGTGGCGGTGTCCTGGTTCCACGGGATGATGTCGATCTTCTCGCCCTGAAGCTCGTTCACCACGGCCTGCACGCGGCTGCCGCGCATGCCGACGCAGGCGCCGACCGGGTCGATGGAGTTGTCATAGCTGATCACGGCGATCTTGGCGCGGCTGCCAGGATCGCGGGCGACGGCCTTGATCTCGATGATGCCGTCATAGATTTCCGGCACTTCCATCTTGAAGAGTTCCGCCATGAACTGCGGGTCGGTGCGCGACAGGAAGACCTGCGGCCCGCGCGGCTCGCGGCGCACGTCCTTGATGTAGCAGCGGATGCGGTCGCCGATGCGATAGGCCTCGCGGCCGATCTTCTCGTTCCGGCGCAGGATGCCTTCGCCCCGGCCGATGTCGACGATGACGTTGCCGTATTCCTCGCGCTTGACGGCGCCGTTGATGATGGTGCCCTTGCGGTCCTTGAATTCCTCGAACTGGCGGTCACGCTCGGCCTCGCGGACCTTCTGCAGGATGACCTGCTTGGCCGATTGCGCGGCGATGCGGCCCAGATCGACCGGCGGAACCTCGTCCACGATCTCGTCGCCCACCTGCGGATCGGCAAGGTAGGACTTGGCCTGCTTCACGGTCAGCTGGGCGTGGTGGTTTTCCACCGCCTCATCCTCGACCACGGTGCGGACGCGGGAAAAGCTGGCGCGGCCGGTCTTGCGGTCGATCTTGACGCGGATGTCCATCTCGGCGCCGTAGCGCGACTTGGCGGCGCGGGCGAGGCTGTCCTCCATCGCCTGGATCACCAGATCCGGGTCGATCATCTTTTCGCGCGCCACGGCTTCGGCGGTCTGCAGAAGCTCCAGCTGGTTGGCCGAGGTGATTGCCATGGGTGTTTACTCCCTAGTGTTTCGTCTCGGGGGCGGGCTCGTCATCCTCATCCCCGTCAGTCTCTTCGATCTCGTCGAACTGGCCTTCGGTGGGCTCGGCCACCTTCTTCTGGCGCAGCATCTCGGTGATCAGCTCATCGGTCAGGATCAGCTTGGCGTCGGAGAGCCAGTCGAACTGCAGCCCGATGGTGACCTCCTCGCCGCCCTCCTCGATGGTGATCAGCACCTCGTCGCCCTCGACCCCCGCCAGGTCGCCCTTGAAGCGGCGGCGGCCGTCGATCAGTTCGGTCGTCTCGATCCGGGCTTCCCAGCCCTTCCACATCTCGAAATCCTTCAGCCGGGTCAGCGGCCGGTCGATCCCGGGCGAGGAGACCTCGAGGACATAGTTGTCCTCCAGCGGATCTTCCACGTCCAGCACGGCGGAAACGGCGGTCGAGATGTCGCCGCATTCGTCCACGCCGATGCCGCCATCGGGGCGGTCGGCCATGATCTGCAGCACGCGCGTCTTGCCGCCCATCAGCCGCAGGCGGATGAGTTCAAACCCCAGCCCCTCGATCACCGGGCCGACGATGTCGGCCAGGCGGCGGTCGATGGCGGTTTTCGCGACGAGATCGGTCATCCGGATTCCAGAAACAAAAAAGCGGACCAGGCGGCCCGCTGCGTCTTTCGGTAGCTTCGGGTGTGGACCCCGAAACCGCTGTTGAAGGCCATATACGCCCCCGGGCCCGAGTCTGCAAGGCCCGATGCAACCGGGCGGTGGATCGGGCGTTACGGTCCAGTCCGTTCACTTGTTCGCCCAGCGCCACGGGTCCGATTGCCCCGGTCGAACCAAGCTGCAATAGTCGGGCAAAGACCGGAGGAGGGACCAGCGCGCATGTCTGCCGGAAGGACGACGCTTTTGCCAGGTGCTCTCGCCGCGCTGGCGGGTCTGTGGCTGGCGATTCCCGCGCTGGCGCTGGACCGGGTGGCCCTGGGCGTCGCGGGCGGAGACGAGGACCTGACCGATGCCGTCCGCGCCGCCTCGCATCTGGTGGTGCTGACGAAGGATGCCGAGCCGCAGGACGTGCTGGCCGCCGCAAGGGCGGATTACGCCGCGATCCTTTCCGCGCTTTATGCCAAGGGCCATTACTCGGGCGTCATCGCCATCCGCATCGACGGGCGCGAGGCGGCGAACATCCCGGCGCTGGAGGTTCCGGCGACGGTCCACCGCGTCGAGATCGCGGTCGATCCCGGCCCGCCCTTCCGCTTCGGCCGGATGGCGCTGGGGCCGCGCGCGCCACGGACCGAACTGCCAGAGGCTTTCCGCCCCGGCGCCCTGGCGGAAAGCGGCGTGGTGACCGAGGCCGCGGAAGGGGCGGTCAGCGCCTGGCGCGAGGTGGGCCATGCCAAGGCCAGCCTGGCCTCCGAGGAGGTGGTGGCCGATCATGCCGCCGCCCGTCTGGACGTGGCGCTGGGGCTGGAGCCGGGACCGCGCCTGCGCTTCGGCCCGCTGAAGGTCGAGGGCGAACGGCGGATGCGCGAGGCGCGGATCCGCAAGATCGCCGGCCTGCCCGAGGGCGAGACCTTCAGCGAAACCGAATTGCGCCGGGCCGAGACGCGGCTGCGGCGGACGGGCATCTTCGCCTCGGCCAACCTGGTCGAGGACGAGACGATCACCGCGCCGGACCTTCTGGGCATCACGGCGCAACTGGTGGAACAGAAACCCCGCCGCTACTCGCTGGGGGCCGAGGTCGCGAGCCTGGACGGCGTCTCGCTGACCGGCTCCTGGCTCCATCGCAACCTCATGGGCGGGGGCGAGAGGCTGCTGGTCGAGGGCGAGGTCACCAACATCGGCTCGGGCGAGAGCGGGGTGGACTATGCGCTTGGCGTCTCGCTGGACCGGCCGGCGACGCTGACACCGGACACGACGGCGGGGCTATTGCTGAACTACAGCCACCTGGACGAGGTGGACTATTACGCCGACACGGTGGAGTTTGGCCTGAACTTCTCGCATATCTTCTCGGACACGCTGACCGGCAAGGCGGGGCTGACCTATTCGTATCAGGACGGCCACGATCCGGGGGGCGACTTCACCTTCCGCAACCTCTCGCTGCCCGTGGGGCTGATCTGGGACCGGCGCGACGACAAGACGGATGCGACGCGCGGCTTCTATATCGACGCGACGCTGAAACCCTTCCTCGGCTTCGGCACCACCGGCTCGGGCGTCCGCGCCACCATGGACGCGCGCGGCTATCGCAGCCTTGGCGAGGCGGGGCGCTTCGTCATTGCCGCGCGGGCGCAGGCCGGGGGGATCTGGGGACCGACGCTGCTGGGGACCCCGCGCGACCAGCTGTTCTTCTCGGGCGGCGGCGGGACGGTGCGGGGGCAACCCTACCGCTCGCTCGGGATCGCGGTGACGCGGGGCTTCGGACCCCAGTTCCTGATCGGCGGCCAGTTCTTCGCCGCCGGGTCGCTGGAGCTTCGCGCCAAGGTTACCGAACGGATCGGCGTGGTCGGCTTCGTCGATGCCGGCAGCGTGGGGCTGGACGGGCTGTTCAGCGGCGACGCCGAGTCACATGCCGGCGCGGGGCTGGGCCTGCGCTATGACACCGGGATCGGGCCGATCCGGCTGGACGTGGCGGCGCCGATCTCGGGCAATACCGGCGACGGGGTGCAGGTCTATATCGGCCTCGGGCAGGCGTTCTGATGCTGCGCCGCGCCCTGCTGATCGCCTGCCTTGCCACTCCGGCCCTCGCGCAGGAGGATGACCGGGGTTTTCTGACTGCCTTCCTAGAGGACAACCTGTCCGACGCCGGGCGGCAGGTGACGATCACCGGCTTTGAAGGCGCGCTATCCTCGCGCGCGACGATCCAGTCGCTTTCCATCGCCGACGATGCGGGCGTCTGGCTGACGCTGAACGATGTGGTGCTGGACTGGAGCCGGTCGTCGCTGCTGTCGGGGGCCCTGGTGGTCTCCGAGCTTTCAGCGGGCGAAATCCTGGTGGCGCGGCTTCCCGATACCGGCGAGGCCGGCGCCCCCAGCCCCGAGGCGCGCGGCTTCCGCCTGCCGGACCTGCCGGTCTCGGTCGAGATCGGAAAGATCGCGGCCGAGAGAATCGCGCTGGATGAAAGCGTGTTGGGTCAGTCGGTCGAGGGCAGCCTTTCGGCCTCGGCCAGGCTGGCAGAAGGCAACGGGGAAGCGGACCTCGTGCTGTTGCGCGAGGGCGGGGGGCCGGAGGGCGAAATCCGGCTGGACGCGAGTTTCACCAATGAAACCGGGCAGTTGACCATCGACCTCGGCGCGCGTGAGGGTCCGGGCGGGCTGATCGTCTCGGCCCTGAACATCCCCGACGCCCCGGCGGCCGAGCTGGAGCTTGTCGGCTCGGGCCCGCTGGAGGATTTCGGCGCGCGGCTGCGGCTGGCGACGGATGGCGAGGAACGGCTGGCGGGGACGATCACCCTCGCGGCGGCGGATCCAGGGGCCTACCGCCTGCGGGCGGATGTGGCGGGGAACCTCGCCCCGCTGCTGCTGCCGCAATATGTGGATTTCTTCGGCGATCGCGTGGCGCTGGCGCTGGACGCCACCCGCTCGGCCTTCGGCGGGCTGCAAGTCGATGCCTTCGACCTGAAGGCCCGGTCGCTTGCCTTGCAGGGGCAGGCACGGCTGGCCTCGGACGGGCTGGTGGAAATGCTGGACGTGACCGGCACCCTGGCCTCGCCCGAGGGGGACAAGGTGTTGCTGCCGTTCGGCGCGCTGCCGACCCGGCTGGACCGGGCCAGCTTCCGGCTGGCGGCGGAAAGCGGGGACGGTGCCGGCTGGCGCGGCGCGATCACGCTGCAGGGGCTGGAGCGGACCGACCTGCGGCTGGGCGAGGCGCGGCTGGAGGGCTCGGGCCGGATCGGGCGGACCCCGGCGGGCAAGACGCTGGGCGGCACGCTGTCGCTGGCGCTGCGCGATCTCGCGCCCTCGGACCCCGGGCTTTCGGCGGCGCTGGGGCCGGGCCTGACCGGCAGTCTGAAATTCCACGCGCTGCAGGGCGGCGACCTGAACCTCTCCAACCTGACCCTGACGGGTGAGGATTATGCCCTGCTGGGCCAGCTGGCCGTCGGCGGGCTGGACGGCGGGCTGCGGACGCAGGGGCGGATCACCGTCACGGCACGGGATCTGTCGCGCTTCTCGACCTTGGTGGGACGCGCGCTCGGCGGCAGCGGGACGATCCGGGCCGAGGGCTTCGTCGGCCTGCTGTCGGGGATGATCGACGGTCAGGTCGATGTCGAGGCGCAGGGCCTCAGCCTTGGCATCCCGGCGCTGGACCGGCTGTTGGCGGGGCAATCCAGCGCCAGCGCCTCGGTCCTGCGGGACGAGACCGGCACCCGGCTGCGCCAGCTGGCCCTGACCGCGCGCAGTCTGGTGCTGACCGCCTCGGGCACGGTCGCGACCGCCGGGTCGGACCTGACCGGGCGGTTGGACTTTGCCGATCTGGGCGATCTGGGCAACGGATTCGGCGGCGGTGTCGGGCTTGAGGTGACGTTCAAGGGCACGCCGGAAGCGGGCGCGCTGACGGCCGAGGGCGAGGGCCGGGGAATCCGGCTGGGCAACCCGGAGGCCGACCGCCTGCTGGCCGGGACCAGCCATCTGGCGCTGGCGGCGCAATTGCGGGACGGGCGGCTGCTGATCGACCGGGCCAGCCTGGCGAACCCGCAACTGGACGTCCTGGCCAGCGCAGAGGGGGACAGCATCCCCCGGCGGCTGAACCTGACCGGACGGCTGGCCAATGTCGGACTCCTGCTGCCGGATTTCCAGGGGCCGGTGACGCTGGACGGCCTGGCAAGCCAGGACGAGACCGGGACCGAGCTGTCCGCCGCGCTGCGCGGGCCGGGCGGTATCGACGCGCGGATCGCCGGGCGGGTCGCGGCGGGGTTCGCCTCGGGCGATCTGAGCATCACCGGCACCGGGCGGGCAGGGCTGGCGAATGTGTTCCTCTCGCCCCGGGCGGTGGACGGGGCCCTGTCCTATGACCTGCGGCTGAACGGGCCGTTCCGGCTGGCCTCGGTTTCGGGAAGCGTGACGCTTGCGGACGGCCGGGCCACCGATCCGGGGCTGGGCCTCGCGCTGGAGAATGTGCAGGCCATGGCGCGGCTGGACGGGGGGCAGGCGCAGGTCTCGCTGACCGGGCGGCCTTCGACCGGGGGGCAACTGCGGCTGGACGGGCCGGTGGGACTGACGGCTCCGTTCCCGGCAGACCTGTCGGTGGCGCTGGTGGGGGTGCGGCTCTACGACCCCGAGCTTTACGACGCGGTGCTGGACGGCGCGGTGACGATCGACGGCCCGCTGGCCGGGGGCGCGCTGATCGCCGGGCGGCTGGACCTGCGCGAGGCCGAGCTGCGGGTGCCGTCAAGCGGCTTCTCCTCGGCCGCGGCGCTGATGGCGTTGCAGCACCGCAACGAACCCGCCGCCGTGCGCGACACAAGGCGCAAGGCCGGGCTTCTGGACGAAGGCGGCGCGGGGCCGGGTGGCAGCGCGGAGCGGGCGTTCCGGCTGGACCTGCTGATCGCGGCGCCGAACCAGATCTTCCTGCGCGGCCGGGGGATCGACGCGGAACTGGGCGGCGAGATCCGGCTGGGCGGCACCACGGCGGCGGTCATCCCCTCGGGCGCGTTCGAACTGGTGCGGGGCCGGATCGACATCCTGGGCAAGCGCCTGGTCCTGTCACGCGCGGATCTGGAACTGGAGGGCAGTTTCATCCCGACGATCCACATTTCCGCCAGCAGCGAGAATGACGGGATCATCAGCTATGTGAACGTGGACGGCCCGGCGGATGATCCGGTGGTCAGCTTCACCTCGACCCCCGACCTGCCGCAGGAGGAGGTGCTGTCGCAACTGCTGTTCGGGCGCGGATTGCAGCACCTGTCACCCCTGCAGGCGCTGCAACTGGCGAACGCCGTGGCGACCCTCGCCGGGCGCGGGGGCGAGGGGCTGGTGAACAAGCTGCGGCAGGGGTTCGGGCTGGATGACCTGGACATCACGACCTCGGACGATGGTTCGGCGGCGCTGCGGGCGGGGAAATACCTGTCCGAGAACGTCTATACCGAGGTGGAGGTCGGCCAGGGCGGCACCAGCCGGATCAACCTGAACCTCGACCTGCGCGAGGGCGTGACGCTGAAGGCCCGCGTCGGGGCCGAGGGCGAGACCGGCGTCGGCATCTTCCTGGAGCGGGACTACTGAAACGAAAACAGCCCGCCGGTGCGGCGGGCTGTTCTGGGATCGAATCCGGGGAACCGTCAGCCCCCGTCTTCCTCATCATCATCATTGCCGCAGAGCGCGACGCAGAGGATGATCGGGATCAGCAGCAGCGGCAGGATGCCGGCCGAGGAGCCGGGCCGTTCCTCGACCACGGGAACCTCTTCCTCGACGATGACGACGGGGCCACCGGCAAAGGCCGCCGACGCAAGCAGAGAAGACGCGAGAACACCAGTTACAAGTTTCTTCATTCGAACCTCCAGGGTTGGACTTGGACTTGCACCGGACCAGCCTATCACCAACCCGTGTTCCGGCAACCGGAACGACACCATTTGCAGGTGCAAGGCCCAATGAAGGTTAAGAAATCCGGCGTGAAACCCGATTCCGTTGCATCAAGGATACAGCCCCGGCATTCGACGGGTCCGAATCAATCAACCACGCGCTCAAGGTCGATGTAGCCGGTCAGTCCGCTGACCCATTGCCGCGACTTGCGGACGGTTGCGCCCTCCAGCCAGAACTCGTTGGTGATCTTGCCCTGCGGACGGGTGCATTCCTCGGTCACGCGGGTGGTGGCATGGGCGCGGCCGAAGATCGTGACGCTTTCGCCGCCCCTGACCTGGACCGTGCAGTCATAGGTCCGCGTCGTGGTCCGGTCGTCCGCCCCGAGGAAGTAGTAGACCCGCTGGTGCGTCCCGCCGTTCTGGCGCAACTGCCCAAGGCTGGGGGCGCGGGCGGACATCAGGTCGGGACCAAGGCCGCGCGTCTGGATCAGCACGCCGTCGCGCAGGCTGAAGGTGGTGCCGTCGGTGGTGGTCCAGGTCACGACCGGACCTTTCCTGTCGCTGATCGTGACCAGCGCATCCGCCCCACGCGATGGGATCACCGCGCGCAGGATCGGCATGCCGTATTTCTCGATCTCGGCCCGGCTGGGCGGGGCGGGGGCCTTGGCCTCTCCTCCCGCGCGGCGGGCGGTCACGCGCGAGAGCGTGGCCTTGGCCAGCGTGCCGACCGCCGCACCCATGGGCGAAGGTTCGGATTTCTCGCTGCCGCAGGCGGCCAGCAGGGCGAGGACGGCAAGGGCGGCGGTCAGCCGGGACATCGCGCTCACCGCCAGACCCTCCCCCAGTCGGGATCGAGCGACTGGGTGTGGTATTCGCGGATCGACTCGTAAAGCCGCCCGTCCACATCCACCCGCGCGCCGCCGTCGCCGGTATCGGTCCGCAGGGTGGCGCCGAAGGTCTGCCGGGTCTCGGTGCCCATGGCCCAGGTCATCGGGATGGTGAAGCGGATGCCCTTGTCAAAGCCGCCGTCGCCGAATTCCTCGGTGCTGACGTCGGTCACGGTGGCGAATGCGCCGACGCGCCAGCCGTTGGCAAAGACGCGGTCCAGCGAAACCGTGGCGCCCAGGTCGCCGGCCAGGTACTTGCCGACGTCCAGCTGGCCCAGATAGCCGTTGCCGAAGTCGTAATAGGCCGAGAGATGGCCGGTCACCACGTCATAGTCGTATTCGTCGAAACCGAACCCGCCGTCGGTATCGCGCTGCCTGGTATAGTTGACCTCGGCCCCCAGCGCGAAGCGGCTGTCCACCGGCTTCCACAGCACCTCGCCCGAGATGCCTGCATGCATCCGCTCAAGGTAGCCCAGCGTCACGCGCGAATAGATGTCGGTCGCCGGGCGGGCATACCAGGCCAGCGTCAGCTGCTCGAGTCCCGGATCGGCGTATTTGCTGTAGCGCGAATTGTCGGTGCGGACATGCGGCAGGGTCGAGTCGGAATAGGCGCCGTCGCGATCCACGTTGCCGAGCACGCGCTTGTAGATCGCTCCGCTCAGCACCAGGCCGGGGCGGATGTCATAGCTGGCCGCCAGCCGCAGGCCGACGTCGCCCTTCAGCGGCTCGCTCAGCTTCAGCGCGGGCTTCAGGCTCCAGCGGAATTTCGGATAAAGGCCGTCGTCGCCCACCGCATTGGCCGGAAGCGGCCCGGCATCGGTGATCGTCACCCGCTGCCGCAGGAGCGAACCGTTGTCGGCGGCATATTCCAGCTGCTCGAGGTCGAAGCGGCGGATGGTGACCTTGGACGCCCCCATGCCGTTGACGACCGGCACGATCTCGAAGGTCTCGACCGAGGTGGGCATGACATGGCTGAGGGCGCGGGCGGTGCGGCCGATGGCCTGCGCCCCGGCGTCGATCCGGTTCGAGCGGATGCGGATCTGCGCCGTGGTCGCGGTATAGGACAGGTTCTCGATCGCGATCCCGTCGCTTGCCAGCCGCTTGGCCAGGTTCTTGCGCAGAAGCGGCCCGGCATCGGCCTGCGTAATCCAGCCGCCGTCATAGGCCTCGGGGTCGGCGGAACGTGCGGGGCGGGCCTTCACCGGATCCGGCGCGGCCCCCATCACCCCGCCGGTGGCGCGGGTCTTGGGGTCCAGGATCAGGTGGAAGGCAAAGGCCACCTCGGTGCCGTACAGCGAATACAGGCCATAGCGCATGTTCGGGCCGCGCTGGTATTCGAAGCCGAAGTTGAACGGGCTGTCGCGCTCGATCAGGCCCCGCCCCTCTTCAAGTGCATAGTCGTCCGACGAATATTCGGCCTTGAAGGTCCACTGGTCGCTGATCTTGTATTCCACGCCGGCGAAGGGCGCGGCCTCGCCCCGGAACCACTGGTCGACGTTCGGGGTGCCCCAGTCGCTTTCCGGCAGCGCGGGGCGGTCGCCGAAGGGCGCGCCGATCCCGCCGTAGCTACCCATCCGGCCCCAGCCGAGGCCCGCCGTCACCTTCAGCCGCTCGCCGAAATTCTTGGTCGCGGCCAGGTATTCCGAGGAGAAGTTCCCCTCGCCGGTGAAATCCTGCAGGCCGATGGTCAGGGCCGGGAGATAGGCCCCTTCCTTCAGGATCTGGTAACGCAGGTCGAAGCTGCGGTCCTCGAACTTGTCGTCGCCGGCGATGATCGTGTCCCAGTCGCGCCAGACCTGGAACCGGAACGAGGCCGAGAGCCGCTCGGTGATCTGGAAACTGATGGAGGAGCGGGTGACCGGCCCGATCAGCGCGGTCGAGAAGGTGAAGCGCGCGTCCTCCTGCGCCTCGCCCGAGGGCATGTCGATCAGCCCCGTCGCCCCGTTCAGGTTCAGCGATTTCGGCATCTCCGCTGCGGCGGGCAGGCCGGAAAGGGCGGTGCCAAGGGCGAGAAGGGCAAGAAGGCGCGTCTGCGGCATGGTTTCCACGTTTCCCGGAATACCGCGCCAGTCTATGCGAAGTTCGGCAGGGCAGGGCAAGACCTAACCGCCGCCGCCCGAATCAAAGGCCCGGTGCATGGCAGGGATGCCATGACTATTCGTCCTCCAGCCGCACCCGCAGTTCGCGCAGGACCGAGACCAGCGCCCGCACCCGGTCATCCCCGATCGACTGCACCACCTCGGCGATCAGGGGCACCACCGCCGCCACGGCGGAATCCCGCGCCGCCCGGCCCGAGGGGCTGATCGCGACGAACTTCTGCCGCGCATCCTCCCAATCCGGGCGGATATGGACATGGCCGGCCCATTCCAGCCGCGACAGCGTGTTGGTCATCGCCCCCCGCGTGACGTGGAACGCCTTGGCCAGCTGCGCCGGCGTGCGCTCGTCATTGATCCGCGCCAGATGGTTCAGGACCGAAAAATGCGACAGTTGCATCCCCCGTGGCAGCACCTTGGAAATGCGGTTCCGCGCCAGCTGGTCGGCCATGAACAGCTCGCCGAACAGGGCGACGGCGATGTCCTCCGACTTCTCGGCGCTCATGGTCCGTCGAAGTCCCGGTCGTGCGAGAGCGAGGGCACGCGGTGCCGCGCCTCCTCGACCCGCGCCAGGTCGAGGTCGACGAAGGTCATGCCGGGGGCGGTCCCCGCATCGGCCAGCACCTCGCCCCAGGGCGCGATGGCCAGCGAATGGCCATGGGTGCGGCGGCCCTTGCCATTCGCCTCGGGGTGAAAGCCGGTCTGCGCCGGGGCCAGGACGAAACAGCCCGTTTCGATCGCCCTTGCGCGCAGCAGGGTTTCCCAATGCGCCGCGCCGGTGATGTGGTTGAAGGCCGCCGGAACCGTGATCACCTGCGCCCCGCCCTGCGCCAGCCGCCGATACAGCGCCGGGAAGCGGACATCATAGCAGACGCTCATCCCCAGCCGGGCAAAGGGCGTCTCGGCCACGACGGCGCGGGTGCCCGGCCGATAGCCCTCGCTCTCGCGATAGACCTCGGTTGCCGAGACATTGACGTCGAACATGTGGATCTTGTCGTAGCGCGCCGCGATCCCGCCATCCGGGCCGACCAGCAGGCTGCGGTTGGCAAAGCGGCCGTCCGCGTCATGGGTCAGCAGGCCCAGCGAGCCGATCAGCAGCCAGATCCCCGCCGCCTTCGCCTCGGCGCGCAGGGCGGCAAGGGTCGCGTCCTCCTCCTCGTGCCGGAAGACGCCGCGCTGGAAGGCGCGGCTGGAGGAGAGGCCGTTCGTCAGTTCCGGCGTCAGGACGAAGCCCGCGCCCCCGGCCACGGCCTGCCGCACAAGGTCCAGCGTCACCGGCAGGTTCGCCACCGGATCGTCGGACACGGTCAACTGGATCAGGGCGCTGCGCATCAGTCGGCCAGAAGCGCGTCAAGCTTGCCCGCATGCTCCAGCGCATGCAGGTCGTCCGAGCCACCGACATGCACCGGCCCGACGAAGATCTGCGGCACCGTCCGCCGCCCGTTGGCGCGCTGCACCATGGCCGCGCGCAAGCCGGGATCGGCGCTGACGTCGATCTCGCGGTAGCTCACGCCCTTGCGCTGCAACAGCCGCTTGGCCATGGCGCAATAGCTGCAGGTCGGGGTGGTATAGATTTCGACGGGACGCATGGGAAACCTCATTTGCGCGCCGACTATAGGCGATCATCCGTCTTTCGCAACGCGCGCCAGACACAAGACGTTGACCGAGCGGGCACCGGCCGAAACCAGCGCCTCGGTCGTCGCCGCGAAGGTCGCGCCCGAGGTCATCACATCATCCACCAGAAGGATGTCGCGGCCCTCGATCCTTGCCATGCGGCGGCGGGGGACCGCGAAGGCATCGGCCAGATTGGCAAAGCGGGCCTCGCGGGTCTTGCCGTCCTGATTGCCGGTGTTGCGCTGGCGGATCAGCGCATCCGGGCAATGGTCCAGCCCCGCCCCCCGCGCCAGCGCACGGGACAGGAGCGCCGCCTGGTTGAACCTGCGCCGGAACAGCCGAAGCCAGTGCAGCGGCACCGGCACCACCAGCATCCCCGGTCGCAGGATCGGCCGCGCCGCCTTCAGCATCCAGCCAGCGGCCGGTCGCGCCAGATCCATCCGGTCGCCATGTTTCAGCGCCAGAACCAGCCGCCGCCCGTTGTCGCGATACACCAGCGCCGCGCGGCCCCGGTCCCAGGGCCTCGCGATGGCGATGCAATCGTCGCATTGCGCGATCTCTCCGGCCTCGCCGCCCGGCAGGGGGATGCCGCACTGGTCGCAGGCCAGGCCCGCGATGAACGGCGTCTCGCGCCAGCAGTCGGCGCAAAGGCCAAAGTCGCTGGCGACCGGGGCAGCGCAGCTCAGGCATTGCGGCGGGTAGATCACCTGCAGCGCGGCTTGCAATCCCATCCACTCCTCCGCATCTTCGCGCACGATGACACAGCCGCCCACCCTGACCGACCGCCCCGCCCTTCTGCGCCAGCGCCAGCGCGCCCTGCGCCTGCCCGGCCATGCCGATTCGCTGTTCCTGCACCGGCTGGCGCTTGCCGACGTCCAGGAAAGACTCGCCGAGGTTAACAGGACGTTTACGGCGCCCGTGGTGATCAGCGGCCATCCCGAGATCTGGTCCGATTTCGCCCCGGTCGTGCCGGATGACGAGGTCCTGGCCCTGGCTCCCGGCGCGCATGACCTGGTGATTCACGCCATGGCGCTGCACTGGGCGAACGATCCGCTGGGCCAGCTGGTGCAAGGCCTGCGCGCGCTGCGGCCGGACGGGCTGTTCCTTGCGGTCTTGCCGGGGGGCCGGACGCTGCACGAGTTGCGCGCCAGCCTGGCCGAGGCCGAAGCCGAGGTCGCCGGCGGCCTTTCCCCCCGCGTCCTGCCGATGGGCGAGATCCGCGACCTGGGCGCGCTGATGCAGCGGGCCGGGTTCGCCCTGCCGGTGGCGGACAGCGTGACCCAGGTGGTCCATTACCGCGATTTCGGCCGCCTGCTGGGTGACCTGCGCGCGATGGGCGAGACCAGCGCATTGGCCGCGCGGCCGCGCCGCTTCACCCGCCGTTCGGTCATCGGCGCGGCGGCGGCGGTCTACCAGGGCCTCGCGACGCCAGAGGGCCATCTGCCCGCCACCTTCGAACTGGTGTTCCTTACCGGCTGGGCCCCGCATGAAAGCCAGCAGAAGCCGCTCCGCCCCGGCTCGGCCCGGACCCGGCTCTCCGACGCGCTGGGCGTGCCCGAGAAGCCGCTGGACGGTTGACCCCGCGCGGGAAGCCTATATCTCCGGCAGGGAACAAGCAGGATCCTTGCGATGCGTGACGCCAAATCCGACACCTCTCCCCTGCGCCCCGGCGAGGGCCGGCTGGCCCATGCCCCCGCCGACCACCCGCCCGTCCGCAAGGCCAGGATCGGCGTCCTGGTGGCGAACCTCGGGACGCCGGACAACCACGACTACTGGTCGATGCGCCGCTATCTGAGCGAGTTCCTCTCGGACAAGAGGGTGGTGGATTATCCCAGCTGGAAGTGGCAGCCGCTTCTCCAGCTGATCATCCTGTCCAGGCGGCCGTTCTCCTCGGGCGCGAACTACAGGCTGATCTGGAACCGGGAGCTGAACGAAAGCCCGCTGCTGACGATCACCAAGGCGCAGACTTCGGCGCTGGCCGAGGCGCTTGCGGCCCGGCACGGGGGCGAGGTGATGGTCGATTTCTGCATGCGCTACGGCAACCCCTCGACCGAGGCGAAGGTGCGGGCCATGGTCGAGGCGGGCTGCGAGAAGATCCTGTTCTTCCCCCTCTACCCCCATTACGCCGGCGCGACCTCGGCCACCGCGAACGACCAGTTCTTCCGCGCCCTGATGAAGGAGAAGCGGCAGCCGGCGGTGCGGACGGTGGCGGAGTATTTCGAGCATCCCCTGTATATCGAGGCCCTCGCCCGTTCGGTCGAGGCGGCCTATGCGAAGGTGGAAACCCGGCCGGACGTGCTGGTCGCCAGCTACCACGGCATGCCGCAACGGTATCTGCGGGAGGGCGATCCCTATCACTGCCAGTGCCAGAAAACCTCGCGTCTGCTGCGCGAGAGGCTGGGATGGGAGAAGGGGGCGATCGACACGACCTTCCAGTCGGTCTTCGGGCCCGAGGAATGGCTGCGGCCCTATACGGTCGAGCATGTGGCCGAGCTGGCGAAGGCGGGGAAGAAGCGGATCGCGGTGATCGCGCCGGCCTTCTCGGCCGACTGCATCGAGACGCTGGAGGAAATCAACGGCGAGATCCGGGAGGCCTTCCTGCATGCGGGGGGCGAGGAGTTCACCTATATCCCCTGCCTGAACGACGATCCCGCCCATATCGAGGCGCTGGTCGCGGTCATTGAGGAGAACCTGGGCGGCTGGCTGTCCTAAGTTGTCCACGGTGGACAGCGGAGCGCGATGCAACGATTTCAATGGGTTGCCGCGGCGCGTTAGGGTGGTGTTAATCGTCCTTCCGCAAGGGAAAGCAGCCTCCGGCCGGGTGCTTTGCCGCTTGCCGCGCCGCGCGGCAGGGACGATGCTTGGATCCGACGGAGGATCCCATGCGCCTGACGAACAGCGACATCGCCGAACTGACCGACTTCCGCCACCACCTGCATCGCCACCCGGAAGTGTCGGGACAGGAGGAATGGACCGCGGCCGAGGTCGTGGCTGCGCTGCGGGCGCTTGCCCCTGACCGCATCCTGACGGGCCTTGGCGGCCACGGCGTCGCGGCGGTCTGGCAGGCTGCCGAGCCGGGACCGACCGTGATGTTCCGGTCGGAACTGGATGCCCTGCCGATCGAGGAACTGTCAGAGGTCAGCCACCGCTCCACCATTCCAGGCAAGGGGCATCTCTGCGGACATGACGGCCATTCGACGATCCTTCTGGGGCTTGCGCGACTGCTTTCGCGCCAGGGGCCGAAGCGGGGGCGGGTGGTCCTGTTGTTCCAGCCGGCAGAGGAGGACGGTTCGGGCGCGGCGGCGGTGCTGGCCGATCCGCGCTTTGCCGCGATCCGACCGGACTGGGCCTTTGCATTGCACAACATGCCGGGTCATCCGCTGGGACAAGCGATCATCGCGCCGGGACCTGCGAACTGTGCCTCGGAAGGGTTGCGGGTGATCTTCCGCGGAAGGACGGCGCATGCCTCGCAGCCGGAGACGGGTGTTTCACCCGCGCTGGCGCTGGCCGCATTGATGCCCGCGGCGCTTGCCGCCGGTCCGGGCGGCAGGCTGGAACCCGGTTTCCGACTGGTCAGCATCTGCCATGCCCGGATGGGAGAGCCGGCTTTCGGCATCACTCCGGGCGAGGGCGAGTTGTGGCTGACCCTGCGCACCCTTGCGGATGCCGACATGGCGGCGTTGCGCGATGAGGTGACGGCCCTGGCGCGCGATCTGGCCAAGCGGCACGGGCTGGGGGTGGAGTTCAGCCACCACGACCGCTTTGCCGCCTGCGTGAACCATGCCGACAGCACCCGGGCGATCCTTGGCGCGCTGGAGGCCTTGGGAATGAAGCATTCTGAAACCGGCCTGCCGATGCGCGCATCCGAGGATTTCGGGCTGTTCGGCGGGCAGGCGAAGACGGCGATGTTCCTGCTGGGCTCGGGCGAGGCGTCGCCCGCGCTGCACAACCCGGATTTCGACTTTCCCGACAGCCTGATCCCGCAGGGCGTGGCGATCTTCGACCGCGTGATGCGCGACCTGCTGGGGTAAGCCCGGAAAAGCAAGGGACCGCGGGCGGGGTGCCTGCGGTCCCGTCAAGCCGAAGCCCGGCGCGGGTCAGATCAGCAGCACCTGCGTTCCGACATTGGCCATCGCGAACAGTTCCTCGATGTGTTCGTTGTACAGGCCGATGCAGCCGTTCGAGGATTTGCGGCCGATCTTGCGGGTGTCATGGGTGCCGTGGATCCGGTAGTAGGTCCAGGACAGGTAGAGCGCGCGGGTGCCCAGCGGGTTGTCCTTGGCGCCACCCTCGACCACGGTCGGCCAGTCGGGATTGCGTTCCAGCATCGACGGCGTGGGACGCCAGGTCGGGTTCATCACCTTCTGCACCACCTCGGTCCGGCCGCGGCGGGTCAGATCCTCGGACAGGGGGACGGAGGTCGGGTAGAGGCGATAGATCGACTGGTCATCCGACCAGTAGTGCAGCGCGCGCGAGGTGATGTCGACGAGGATCGCCCCGTTGCGCGTGTTGTCGAAATAGTCCTGCCACTGCAACATGCGGAAGCTGGAGACATTGTTGCGCACCGTGCTGGAGACGGGCGCGGTGAATTCGGTGGTGGCGTCCTGCGCCAGCGACGGGAGCGCGGCCAGCCCGGCCATGCCCGCAGCGCCGCCAAGCAGAGAACGACGGGTGATGATGCCCTTCGTCATTCTGGTGTCTCTCCTGCTTTCATAGGGTGTTTGCGCGTCCTATAAACGCTTTGTGACCGCCTCGCAATTCAAAGACCCGTCAGCTTTCGCCGATCGGCAGAAAGCCCGTTTGATCCTTGCACGGGCTTTCGCTAGAGAGGGGCGGAAGGCCGCCCCGGCGCGGCGAGATCTGGTGGATGCAATGGAAAGACGCATGTTTCTGCTGTCAGGCGCGGGCCTGGCGCTTGCTGCCTGCACTCCGGTGCGGGGGCCGACGCTGGGCGCGGACGGCAAGCCGCTGCCGCAGGTCTATCGGATCAAGCCCCAGGACGAGCAGCTGGTGTCCTTCCGCCTGCTGGATGCGGTGAACACGCTGCGCTCGGCCAAGTCGCTGCCGCCGCTGGCCTTCGATTCGCGGCTGAACGCCGCCGCCGCGACGCATTCGCGCGACATGTCGGTGCAGAACCGGCCCTGGCACTTCGGCTCGGACGGGTCGTCGCCGCTGGTCCGGGTGCAGCGCGCGGGCTATACCGGGCGGCTGGTGGGCGAGCTGATCTCGGAGACCTACGAGACCGAACTGGTCACGCTGTCCGCCTGGATGGCGCAGCCGGACACCCGTGCGGTGATCATGGACCCCTCGGCGCGGCAGATCGGCTTTGCCTGGTATCAGGAACAGGGCGGCAAGATCTGGTGGACGATGGTGACGGGCGCCTGAGGGCGCCCTTTTCCGGTCAGGGCAGGATGACGATCGGCGTGCCCGGCTTGACCATGGAATAGACGACTTCCACCTGCTTGTCGGTCAGCGCGACGCAGCCGAAGGTCCAGTCGCGCTGGCTGATCCGGCCGTTGGGCCCGCCATGGATGAAGATCTCTCCGCCCGGCGACTTGCCCTGCGATTCGGCGAAGGCGATGTCGTTCGGATTCGGGTAGGAGATGCCGAGCGACAGGTGGTAGTTCGAGTTCGGGTTCTTGTGGCTGATGTAATAGGTGCCCTCGGGCGTCTTGCCGTCGCCTTCGAACTGCTTGTGGCCCTGGGGGGCGAAGCCGAGCGCGATGTCGTAGGATTTCAGCACGCGGTCATGGTGGAAGAGATACATCTTCCGCTCGGTCTTGTGGACCTGGACCTGAGTGACCTCGGGCCCGTTGTAGCGGCGGAACTTGCTGTTGCCGCAACCGGCAAGACCCAGCATGACCACCAGGAGAACCAGAATACCGAAGCCGCGCATGCCTGTGACCGTCTGCCCCTTTTTTATCCCATGGATACAGGATTCTGGCCCGTCTGCAAAGCCGGTCAGGCTGTCGCAGGCTTCACGGAAACGTCAGCGTGACAGGCGGGCCACCAGTTCGACATGGGTGGACCAGCGGAACTGATCGACGACCTGCACCCAGTCCAGGCGGTAGCCGGCATCCGTCAGGCTGCGGGCGTCGCGGGCGAAGGTGACCGGGTTGCAGGAGACGGCGGCGATCACCGGGATGGCGCTGGCGGCAAGGCGGCCGGTCTGCGCCTCGGCCCCGGCGCGGGGCGGGTCGATGACGGCGCCGGAGAAGGGTTTCAGCTCGTCCGGCTCCAGCGGGCGGCGAAAGAGGTCGCGGGTTTCGGTCGTGACGCGGTGGAGGCCGGGGGTGTTGCGGGCGGCAAGGTCGAGGGCCTGCGTCATCCCGGCGTCGCCTTCGACGGCATGGACGTCCATCGCCTCGGCAAGGGGAAGGGCGAAGGTGCCGGTGCCGGAGAAGAGGTCGACCACGCGCTTCTGCGGGCCGAGGGCCTGGCGGACGGCGGCGAGGAGGGCCTGCTCGCCCTCGGCCGTGGCTTGCAGGAAGGCGCCGGCGGGGGGGATGACGGTGGCCTGGCCCATGGTCAGGGCGGGGCGGTCGCGCAGCGCCACGATCTCGCCATCCCAGGTCAGGCGGGAGAAGCCATGCGCCTCGACCAGGCGGGCGAGGTCGAGGCGGAGGGCGGAGTCGAGGGGCTTGCCGCCGGTGACGCTGACATCGGGTCCGCCGCGGGTGAGGGTGACTTGCAGCGAAAGCTCGGTCGTGCGCGAGCCTCCGGCCTGGACCAGCGCCTGCAGGCCGGGGAAGGCGGCGAGGATGCCGGGATGGAGGAGCCGGCAATCGGGGATCTCGGCCAGGGTGTCCGAGGCGCGGGCGTGGAAGCCGATCAGCACGCCGGACCTGGTGCGGCGGGCGGAGAGGGTGGCGCGGCGGCGGGATCCGGGCGGCGAGGTGACGAGGGGCTGGAAGGGCGCGGTCAGGCCCTGGCCGGCAAGCGCATTGGCCACGACCTCCTGCTTCCAGGCGGCCACGAAGGCATCGGAGGCATGCTGCAGCTGGCAGCCGCCGCAGGCGCGGGCGTGGCGGCAGGGCGGTTTCACCCGGTCGGGCGAGGGGGTGATGATCTTGGGATGCAGCAGATGGTCGCCGTCGGGCGTGCCCTCCACCACCTCACCCGGCAGGACGCCGGAGACAAAGATCGGGCCGGGGGCGATCCCGTCGCCCAGATGGCCCAGCCGGTCGATGGTGACGATCACTCTGCCGCTTCCGCTTCGTCTTCGGTTCCGATGAAGCCGCCAGATTGCCGGTTCCAGTAGCGGGCGTAAAGGCCGCCGCGCTCCAGCAGTTCGGCATGGCTGCCCTGTTCGACGATCCGGCCCCGATCCATCACGATGATCCGGTCCATTGCGGCGATGGTCGAGAGGCGGTGCGCGATCGCAAGCACGGTCTTGCCCTGCATCACCCGGCCCAGCGCGGCCTGGATGCTTGCCTCCACCTCGGAGTCGAGCGCCGAGGTCGCCTCGTCCAGCACCAGGATCGGCGCGTCCTTCAGGAAGGCGCGGGCGAGCGCGATGCGCTGGCGCTGGCCGCCGGAAAGCTTGACCCCCCGTTCGCCGAGGAAGGCGTCGTAGCCCTTGCGGTTCTGGTGATCGAGCATGTTCAGGATGAACTCATCCGCCTCGGCGGCCTTGGCGGCGGCGATGATCTCGGCCTCCGACGCCTCGGGTCGGCCGTAGGCGATATTGTCGCGCGCGCTGCGATTGAACATCGCGGTTTCCTGCGTGACCATGCCGATCTGGCGGCGGAGCGATTCCTGCGTCACGGCCCGCAGGTCATGGCCGTCCAGCGTGATGCGGCCCTGTTCCGGGTCGTAAAGCCGCAAAAGCAGCGAGACGAGCGAGGATTTGCCAGCGCCGGAGGCGCCGACGATCCCCAGCTTTTCCCCGGCGCGGATGGTCAGGTCGATATCCTGCACCCCGCCGCGCTGGCGGCCATAGGCAAAGGTCACATGGTCAAAGCGGATCTCGCCCTTGATGCGCGGCAGGGTCGTGGCGTCAGGGGCATCGGCAAGGGTGTGGGGGACGGAGAGGGTGCGCATCCCGTCCTCGACCTCGCCCACCGAGGTATAGATCGACATCAGGGTAAAGCTGACCCAGCCCGACATCTGCGCGATCCGCAGCGCGATGGCCCCGGCGGCGGCAATGTCCCCGGCGGTGGCGCTGCCCTGTTGCCAGAGCATCACCGTGCCGCCGATCAGAAGGACCGGCAGGACGCCGGCCAGCAGCATCAGCGCGAAACGGAACCAGGTGGAGATGACGCCGAATTCAAGGGAGCGTTCGCGGAACACCTCCATCGCGTCGAGGGCGACACGATCCTCGAAGGCGGCATGGGCGAAAAGCTTGACGGTCTTGATGTTGGTGATCGTGTCCACGACCTGGCCCGAGACCATGGCGCGGGACGAGGCGCGGGCGGCGGAGTTCCTGCGGACCACCGGCAGGAAGAAGCGGATCAGGAACAGATAGGCGACGAGCCAGACCATCAGCGCCACGGCGACCCTTGCATCGACAGCGACAAGGAAGGCGACCGAGCCGATGACCGAGGCGAGCGCGAAGCAGACGGTGTTGATCACCTCGGTCGCGACATCGGTGACGGCGCGGGCGGCCTGCATCTGCTTTTGCGCGATGCGGCCGGCGAAGTCGTTGTCGAAGAAGGTGACGGCCTGGCCCAGGGTCCAGCGGTGCAGGCGCGACAGGACCAGCGGCAGGACGTTCGGCCCGATGATGATGCTGTTCGAGGCGGCAGAGACGGCAAAGGCCAGCGGGCGCAGGATCAGGTAGAAGACGAGGAACCAGAGGATCAGGCTGCCGTGCTGGCCGAAGAAATCGCCGGGACCGGAGGAGACGGCGGCGTCGATCACCCAGCCGAGGATCAGCGCCGAGACGACCTCGGTCACGCCCGCCAGCGAGGAGAGGAGGCCGGCCGCGACCAGCATCGGCCAGCTTCCGGCAAGCGCCCAGCGCATGAAGGCCCCCAGCCGCGTCGGCGGGGGCCCGTCGGCGGGACGGAAGGCGTCGATGAGGGAGCCGAGGCTTTGAAGCGCGCTCATGGGGGAGAGGTAGGCCGGGGGGCGCGGTGAAGCAAGGGCGAATGGACGTGACCCCCTCGTCGTTCGACTTCGTCTCCTCCTCGGGGGCCCGCGAGGAATGACGAAGTCGTCGACGAGCCGCGCTATTCCGCCGCGTCCTCCTCCAGCCCGATGAAGCCGCCGGATTGCCGGGCCCAGAAGCGGGCATAAAGGCCGCCTTGGCGCAGAAGCCCGGCATGGGTTCCGTCCTCGACCACCTGGCCGTCCTCCAGCACGACGATCCGGTCCATCGCGGCGATGGTCGAGAGGCGGTGGGCAATGGCGATCACCGTCTTGCCCTGCATCACGCCATAGAGCGCGCCCTGGATCGCGGCCTCGGCCTCGCTGTCCAATGCGGAGGTGGCTTCGTCCAGGATCAGGATCGGCGCGTCCTTCAGGATCACCCGGGCGATGGCGACGCGCTGGCGCTGGCCGCCGGAGAGCTTGACGCCGCGTTCCCCGACATGGGCGTCATAGCCGCGGCGGCCCTGCGGATCCTCGAGCGTGAGGATGAAGTCATGCGCCTCGGCCTTTTGCGCGGCGGCGATCATCTCGGCCTCGGTCGCGTCGGGGCGGCCATACAGGATGTTCTCGCGGACGGAACGGTGGAGGAGGGAGGAATCCTGCTGCACCACGCCGATGTTCCGGCGCAGGCTTTCCTGCGTCACCTCGGCGATGTTCTGGCCGTCGATCAGGATCGCGCCGGATTCGCTGTCGTAGAAGCGCAGCATCAGCTTGACCAGCGTGGATTTCCCCGCGCCGGAGCGGCCGACGACGCCGATCTTCTCGCCCGGCCGCAGGGTCAGGGTCACGTCGCGCAGGCCGCCGAAACCGCGGCCGTAGTGGTGCGAGACGCCCTGGATCTGGATCAGGCCGGCGCGGAACTCCAAGGGCTTTGCCTCGGGACGGTCGGTCAGGGTGATCGGCTGGGCGATGGTCTCCATCCCCTCGGCTAGCGTGCCGAGGTTCTGGACGAGGTTGGTCGAGGCCCACATGATCCAGTAGGTCATCGAGTTGATGCGCAGGACCAGCGCCAGCGCGGCGGCGACCACGCCGACGGAGGCCGTGCCCTGGACCCAGAACCACAGCGCCAGCCCGCCGACGCCGAGGATCATCAGCCCGTTGAGGAAGGTCAGCGCCACGTCCATCTTGGTGACGATGCGCATTTCGGTCTGGAAGGTCCTGCGCGAGGTCTCGATCGCCTCGCGGGCGTAGTCCAGTTCGGCGTCCTGGTGGGCGAAGAGCTTGACGGAATGGATGTTGGTGTAGCTGTCCACCACCCGCCCCGTCACCGCCGACCGCGCATCGCTGGAGGCTTTCGACGCCGGGCCGGCGCGGCGGATGGTCCAGCGCATCAGCCAGAGATAGCCGACCACCCAGGCGAGGAGCGGCAGCATCAGGCGGGGGTCGGCCTCGGCCAGCATCAAAAGCGCGCCGATGAAGGTGGCGGCGGCGAAGGCGGCCATGTCGAAGACCTGGAACACCGCCTCGCCCGCCGCCGGGGGGGCCTGCATGATCCGGTTGGCGATGCGGCCGGCGAAATCGCCCTCGAACCAGCCGACGGGCTGGCGCAGGACGTGCCGGTGCGCGCGCCAGCGCATCATCGTGCCGAAGTTGGTGAGGATCGTGTTGTGCAAAAGCCCGACCGAGCCGCCGGCGACCAGCGGCCGCAGGATCAGGATGACCAGGGCGGCGACCAGGATCTCGACCCCGTGGCTGGCCAGGAAGGCCTGCGGGCCTTGCCCGGACATCAGGTCGACGAGGCGGCCGAGATACCAGATCAGCCCGACGTCCAGCACGGCGTTGCCGACCGAGAACAGCGCGGTGACGGCAAAGACCTTGCGGAAGGGGCGGACATAGTCGCGCAGGAAGGGCCAGAGCCGGCGCGGGGGCGTATCGGTCTGGGCGTAGGACTGATAGGGATCGACGAGGTTTTCGAAGAAACGGAACATCTGGGAAGACCCGGGAAAGGTGGCAGCATCGGGGTGAAGCGGTGCCTGTCGGCGACCGCCACGACGGGAACGGTCAACTCAGGCGAGTGTGAACGAAATCCCGTTTTCCATGCTGGTCTCCATCCTGGGTGCCGATTTCCTAGCGCAGGCGCGGCAGTTTGTCACGCCCTTTCAGCAGCGCCTCGCGGCTGGCGGTCAGGTCCGAGGCGAGCCAGCGGGCCTGAAGCTGCTTCATCCGCGCGCCCAGCGCCTCGCCCGTATAGTGCGGCATGAGATCGGCGGCGGTGACGGGGAAGCGGGCCGCCGCACCGCGCTCGACCTCGGCCTGCCAGCCGGGGGGAAGCGGGGTTTCCAGAACGGCGGCGCGGGCAAGAAGGGCGTCGGCGGCAAGCGCCCTGCCCAGATGCCAGCCCAGCGCGGCCGGGGTCTCCATGGAACCGAGGGCGGTGCGGAGGGCGGAAAGGTCGCGCGTTTCGGCTTTCGACAGCCGCAGGTCGCTGGTGTCGCCCCCCAGCACGGCAAGGCGGCGGAGCCAGCGCGGGGGATGATCGGCGTCGAGGTGGACGAGGGGTGCGAGCGCACGGAGATCGGCGCCGGGCAGGAGGCGGGCGAGGATGCCGGCTTGCGCCATGGCGGCGACGGAGGGGGCGGGGTCCCGGGCAGCGAGAAGCTTCTTCAGCTCGGCCCGGATGCGTTCGCGGGAGATTGCATCCAGCCCTTCCGCCAGCGCGGCGCAGGCGGCCAGGCCTTCGGGATCAAGGCCACCCTCGGGGTCGCCATAGGCGGCGTGAAAGCGGAAGAAGCGCAGGATGCGAAGATAATCCTCGCGGATGCGGGTCTCCGGGTCGCCGACAAAGCGGATGCGCCGGGCCTTGAGGTCGGGCAGGCCGCCAAGCGGATCCAGCACGTTGCCGCGCCGGTCGGCGTAAAGCGCGTTCATGGTGAAGTCGCGGCGGGCGGCATCCTCCTCGATCCGGTCGGAAAAGGCGACCACGGCGCGGCGGCCGTCGGTCTCGACATCGCGGCGGAAGGTGGTGATCTCATGCGGCTCGCCCCCGGCGATCACGGTCACGGTGCCGTGCTCGATGCCGGTGGGGACGGTCTTGAAACCCGCCTCCCCGGCGATGCGGGCCACGGTCCCGGGCGTGGCGTCGGTGGCGAGATCCACATCCCCGACCGGCACGCCAAGCAGGGAGTTGCGCACGCAGCCGCCGACGAAAAGGGCGCGGTGGCCCGCAGCCTCGATCGCGGCGCAGAGCGATTGGGTGCCGGGCTGATCCAGCCAGTCGCCCACCACTTTCTCGCCCGCGACCTTCATGGCTGCATCCGTTCCGCAAGGCCGCGCAAGATGCGGGCGGTCGCGCCCCAGATGTAATAGGGGCCATGCGGGACGGCATAGTAGCGGCGCCAGACGCCCATCCACTGCCGCCGCTCGATGGAAAACCGTGCGGGATCAAGGACGTGCGAGAGGGGAACGGTGAAGACCTCCTCGACCTCTCCCGCTTCGGGGATCGGGGAGAAGGGCCCCCGGATCAGGCCGACGAAGGGGGTGATGGCAAAGCCGGTGACGGTTTCATGGACCGGCAGGCTGCCGAGGATCTGCACCCGGGACGGATCCAGCCCGATCTCCTCCTGCGTCTCGCGGAGCGCGGCGGCCTCGGGGCCGGCGTCGGAGGCATCGACCTTGCCGCCGGGAAAGGCGATCTGGCCGGGGTGGTGCTTGAGATGCGAGGACCGCTTGGTCAGGATCACCCCTGCCCCCTCGGGCCGCAGCCAGACCGGCACCAGCACGGCGGCCGGGCGCAGCGGCGTGCCGGCGAGGGGGCGGATACCGGGGTTCAGGTCGAAGTCCGAGGACGGCCCGGCCGGGCGGGCCAGCGCATCGCGCAAGCCTGCCTCGATCTCGATCATTCCGCCGGCTTCCCTTCGAAGCCCAGCGTCGCCGGGTCCAGCTCGTAATGCGCGCCGCAGAACTGGCAGTCGGCGGTGACGACGCCCGCCTCGGTCGTCATCCGGGCGATGTCCTTCTGGCTGTAGATCGACATGGTGCTGCGGACCTTGCCCTCGGAACAGGAGCAGCCGAAGCGCACCGGCTGGGCGTCGAAGACGCGGGGGCTTTCCTCGTGGAAGAGGCGGACCAGAAGGTCGGTGGGCGGGACCGAGGGGCCGATCATCTCCAGCTCTTCCACCGTATCGAGCAGCACGTTGGCGCGGTTCCAGTCGTCGGATTCCGCGCCGCCAAGGATGTCGGCATGGGTCAGAAGCCCGCCCTCGCCGCTGCCCTGCTCGGCGGCCACGCCACCCACGGCAGGCATGTGTTGCAGCATGATGCCCCCGGCGCGCCAGTGCAGCGGACGGCCCGGCTCGGCGCTTTCGCCATAGGCGAGCGCGAAGCGGGTGGGGATCTGCTCGGACTGGGCGAAATAGGTCTCGGCGCAGGCGGCGAGGCTGCCGCCGGCGATCGGGGTGAAGCCCTGGTAGGGCAGCATCCCCTCGCCCTGGTCGAGCATGACGGCGAAATAGCCCTCGCCGATCTGCGAGAACGGATCGGCCTGCGGGTCCAGCCTCTCCGCGTCGTAACTGGCATAGGCGCGGATGCGGGCGGGCTGGCCGTCCTCGGTCGGGCCGTAATAGTCGGTGGCGATCAGCCGGGCCGGACCCTTGCCGCGCACCTGAAGCGAAAGCTTCCAGCGCAGCTTGATGGTCTGGCCGATCAGCGCAGTGAGAAGCGCGGTTTCCGCCACCAGCGCCTCGATCACGGAAGGATAGGCGTGCTGCTTCAGCACCTGGTCCAGCACCCCGTCCAGCCGCGCGACGCGGCCACGGATGCCCGAAGCGTCCAGTTGGAATGGCAGGACGGTATCGTCCCAGGCGATCTGCGAACCAGTGGTCATTGGGGATTTCCTGATGGTGCCAGTGCTGGCATATCGCGCCTATATAGGCAGAGCAACCGAAGGTCCAAGGGGGAAGGCCATGATCCGGCGCTATGGCGAGGCGGTGAAGGCGGGGCAACGCTATACCCGGCGGCCGGGCGTCTATGCGGTGCTGCTGCAGGGCGACCACATCCTTGCCACGCATCAGCAAAGCCCGGTGCCGGAGTTCCAGTTGCCCGGCGGGGGGATCGACCGGGGCGAGCAGCCGCTTGCCGCGCTGCACCGGGAAGTGTTCGAGGAAACCGGCTGGAAGATCGCGATCCGGCGGCATCTGGGCGCCTTCCGGCGCTTTGCCTACATGCCGGACTATGACCTCTGGGCCGAGAAGCTGTGCACGGTTTACCTTGCCCGGCCGGTGCGCCGGCTGGGTCCGCCCAGCGAGGCGGGGCATACCGCCGTCTGGCTGCCGGTCGAGGAGGCGCTGGTCCGGTTGGGAAACGCCGGCGACCGGGCGATGCTGGCGCGGCTTCTAGGCTAGGACGTCCAGCACGATCCCCGAGACGTCGTCGGGGAACGAATCGGTCCCGGCCTTGGCGGTCAGATCCCAGACCATCGCCTCCAGCAGGTCGAGGCCGGTCAGGTGGGCCGAGCCTTGCAGGCTTTCGACCAGCCCATCCTCGCCAAAGTCGGTGCCTACGGGCAGGGGGCATTCGGTGAACCCGTCCGAGACGAGCACCAGCCGGTCGCCGGGGTCGATGGCGACCGTGATCTGGTCATAATCGGCGCCGTCGATCAGGCCGATGGGCATCCCGCCATGGCCAAGCCGCTGCACCCGGCCGTCGCGGCGGATCAGCATCGGATGGGGGTGCCCGGCCTGCACCAGGTCGAGCCGGCCCAAGCCGCGGTCGATCACCGCGAAGGCCATGGTGAAATACTGCTCGGCCTGGATCTCGTCCAGCATCAGGCGGTTGAAGCGGTCGACCACGGCGGCGGGGGGCAGGAGGATATGGTCGCCCTCGGGCCCGGTCTGGAAGGCAAGGTTCTGCTCCGGGGAGGAGCCGGTCAGGAACCCCGCCAGCCGCGCCGTCATCATCGCCGAGGCGACGCCATGGCCGGACACGTCGATGGAATAGGCGACCACGCGGTCCTCATCCACGCGGAAGCTGCCGACCAGGTCGCCGCCGACCCGGCCCGAATTGCGCAGAAGCAGCGAGACCCGCGCCCAGCCGTAATCGCGCACCCGGTCGCGGATCAGGGTCTGCTGCAGCTTCCGCGCCTCGATCAGGTCGCGGTCGAGCGAATCGTACAGCTTCTGCAACTCCGAGAGTGTGCTGGCGATGACCCGGTTCTTGGCCAGAAGCTCGGCCTGGGTGGCCAGCATCCGTTCCCCCGCGCGCAGGCGGGCGCGGAGTTCGTTGCTGGCGACGGGCTTGGTCAGGAAATCGTCGGCCCCGGCTTCCAGGCCATCGGCAATCTCGGCCGTTTCGGATTTCGAGGTGAGCAGGACGAAATAGCCATAATTCTCGCGCCCGAGGTCGCGGAAGCGGTGGCAGAAGTCGAGGCCGGACATGCCGGGCATCATCCAGTCGCTGATGATGATATCGACATCCTCGCGGGTGCAGATCTCCAGCCCGGCTTCGGCCGACTCGGCCTCGGTCACCAGATAGCCCCAGCGGCGCAGCTGCATCGAGACGACATGGCGTTGCGCCCGGCTGTCATCGACCACCAGGACATGGCGCGGCGCGGTCTGGGGGCCGGGCATTTCCGCAAGGCTGGGGCTGGCTGACACGTCGTCCTCTCCGAATCCATCGGCATCAGCCTGCCGCCCGCCCCCTTAACGTGCGGTGAAAGCTAAAATTGCGTCTGTTTCGCGGGTTCCGGGCCACGAATTGTTAAGGCCGAACCCGCCAGACTGGGCCGGTGAGTATCGGAGGGGGCCATGATCGACTGGCGCAGGGTTGAGGAATTGCGGGAAGAGATCGGCGCCGACGGGTTTTCCGAGGTCGCCGACATGTTCCTGGACGAGGCGGAACAGGCCGTGCGGGCGCTGCAGTCCGGCCTGGCCGCAAGCGATGTCGCGGCGCAACTGCATTTCCTGAAGGGCAGCGCGCTGAACCTCGGGCTCTCGGAACTGGCCGCGATCTGCCAGGAGGGCGAGCGCAGGGCGGCCGCGGGCGATGGCCGGGCGATCGACGTCGGCCAGCTGGCCGCGGTCTACCGCGACTCGCGAAGCCAGCTGGTGCGGCGTCTGGCCACCGATTCGGCAGCCTAGATGAGGAATTCCGACAGGGCCTCGTCGCTGGTGATGTCGCGGAACGCCAGGCCCGCGGCGTCCATCCGGTCGGTGAACTGGCGGAAATGCCCGGCGTCCTTGGTCTCGATCCCGATCAGGACCGAGCCGAAGTTGCGGGCGGATTTCTTCAGGTATTCAAAGCGGGTGATGTCGTCGTCGGGACCCAGCATGTTCAGGAACTCGCGCAGGGCGCCGGGCCGCTGCGGCATCCGCAGGATGAAGTATTTCTTCAGCCCCGAGAACCTTTGGGCGCGTTCCTTGACCTCGGGCAGGCGCTCGAAGTCGAAGTTGCCGCCCGAAGTGACGCAGACCACGGTCTTGCCCGCGATCTCCTCGGCCAGCTCGGGCAGCACATCCACCGCCAGCGCCCCGGCGGGTTCCAGCACGATGCCCTCGACGTTCAGCATCTCCAGCATGGTGACGCAGATCCGGTCCTCGGGCGCAAGGTGGACATGCTCGCGCTTGACCCAGTCGAGCATGGCAAAGGTCCGGTCGCCCATCCGCGCCACGGCCGCGCCGTCGACGAAACTGTTCACGCGCGGGAGCTTCACCGGCCCGCCCTCGCGCAGCGCGGCGGTCAGGCTGGCGCCGCCAAGCGGCTCGACAAAACGGAACTCCACCCCGGGCGCCACCTCGCGCAGATAGCCGGTCACCCCCGAAGCAAGACCTCCGCCGCCCACCGGCAGGACCACCACGTCCGGCGCGCGCCCCAGCTGGTCCAGGATCTCGACCGCGACCGAGGCCTGGCCCTCGATCACGTCGGGATCGTCGAAGGGTGACAGGAAATGCGCCCCGCGCTCGGCGCAGAAGGCCTGGGCGGCGGCGAGAGTCTGGTCGAAATAGTCGCCGGTCAGCCGGATCTGCACCTGGTCACCGCCGAAGATCCGGGTCTTGTCGATCTTCTGCTGCGGCGTGGTCACCGGCATGAAGATCACCCCTTCGACGCCGAAGTGGCGGCAGGCGAAGGCGACCCCCTGGGCATGGTTGCCCGCGCTGGCGCAGACGAACTGCCGCTGTCCGGGATCGCGCAGCCGCATCTTGCGCATCGCGTTGAAGGCACCACGGATCTTGTAGCTGCGGACGGGGGTAAGATCCTCGCGTTTCAGCAGGATTTCGGCGCCATAGCGCGCCGAGAGGTGATCGTTGCGCTGCAGGGGCGTTGCGGGAAAAAGCTCGCGCAGGGCCTCCGTCGTCGCAGTCGCTGGCAGGATCGTGCCGGTTCTCAAAGCTCTATACCCTCGGTTTATGCCCGGTTTATTGGCCTCGTCATATTTTTGCCATCGAGTGTCCCTGTGGTCCATCCATGACATTTCCTAGCCATATGCGACGGAGACAAAACTATGAACCTGAAACCTCTGGCTCTCACGCTGGCGGTGTCCGCCCTGACCTTCACTCCGATCCTGCCGGTCTTCGATCTGGGCGACGGCGGTGCGGCCTATGCCGAAAAGGGCGGCAACGGCGGCGGTAAAGGCGGCGGCAACGGGGGCAGCAACGGCGGTGGCAACGGCAAGTCCGAAGGGAAGGGCAAGTCCGACGCGAAGGGCAAGGCCGCCAAGACCGAGAAGAAGGCGAACCCCGCCGCGACCAAGGTGAAGGCCTCCAAGGCCAAGGCGAAGACCCCGGTCGAGGGTGAGCTTGCCCCGAACGAACTGGGCAAGATGAACGGGGCGCTGCACGCCAACATCAACGCGGTCCTGGCGCATATCCGCAACGGCCAGACCACCAACGGCCCGGTCGGCCTGCTGGCCGGCCTCGCCATCGCCGATTCCGCCGCGGCCGAGGCTGCCGGCGCCGCCACCGAGATGGCCGAGACCGAAGCAGGGTTCGCCGCGCTTGACGCCGCGCTTGCGGAAAGCGGCTATGCCACGGTCGAGGATTACGTCGCGGCCAAGGACCTGGACCCCACCCTTGCCAACCAGGATCTCGACGATCTGATCGCGGGTGTCGACGGCAAGACCCGTCCGACCGAAGAGGATCTCGCCGCCGCCGAAGCGGCTGCACTCGAGGCCGAGCAGGGTGTGACCGATGCGGAAACCGCGATCGGCGACGCCTGGAACAAGGATGGCGACCTCGACACGCTGCTGGGTCAGCTGCGGGAGCGGATGGCGGCCGACCAGGAGGCCATCGACGCCGCGATCGCGGAATCCCGTGCCAAGGACGATATGGCGGTGGTGGTTCCCGAGGACGAGGTCGTCCCGGAGGGTGAGGTCATCGTCGTGGTCGAGTGACGATCCGGCACGCATGATCCGGAACGGCCCGCCCCGGTGGCGGGCTGTTCCATGTCCGGGCCGCCGGTGACCTTGCTAAGGCGGCGGTTTGGCTTTAATCGCCAGCAAAACCCGCGATGGAGCCTTCCCGATGCTGAAGCCCAAGAAAGTCGTCCTTGCCTATTCGGGCGGTCTCGATACCTCGATCATCCTGAAGTGGCTGCAGACCGAATACGGCTGCGAGGTGGTGACCTTCACCGCCGATCTGGGCCAGGGCGAAGAACTGGAGCCGGCGCGGCAGAAGGCGATCCTGCTGGGGATCAAGCCCGAGAACATCCATATCGTCGACGTGCGCGAGGAATTCGTGCGCGACTTCGTGTTCCCGATGTTCCGGGCCAATGCGCTGTACGAGGGGCTGTATCTGCTGGGCACCTCGATCGCGCGGCCGCTGATCAGCCAGCATCTGGTGCGGATCGCGCATGAGACGGGCGCGGATGCGGTGGCGCATGGCGCGACCGGCAAGGGCAACGACCAGGTCCGGTTCGAGCTGTCCGCGGCGGCGCTGGACCCAGCGATCAAGGTGATCGCGCCCTGGCGGCTGTGGGACCTGACCTCGCGGACCAAGCTTCTGGAATTCGCCGAGGCGAACCAGATCCCGATCGCCAAGGACAAGCGCGGCGAGGCGCCGTTCTCGGTCGATGCGAACCTCTTGCACACCTCGTCGGAGGGCCGCGTGCTGGAGGATCCGGCGGAGGAATTCCCGAACTACGTGTTGCAGCGCGTCGTGCCGGTGGAAGAGGCCCCGGACCAGGCCGAGATGGTGGAGATCACCTTCGAGAAGGGCGATGCGGTGGCGATCAACGGCGAGGCGATGAGCCCGGCCACGATCCTGACCAGGCTGAACGAATTGGGCGGCAGGCACGGCGTCGGCGTGCTGGACCTGGTCGAGAACCGCTTCGTCGGCATGAAGTCGCGCGGGATCTACGAGACCCCCGGCGGCACGATCCTGCTGGAGGCGCATCGCGGGATCGAGCAGATCACGCTGGATGCCGGCGCGGGCCACCTGAAGGACAGCATCATGCCGCGCTATGCGGAACTGATCTACAACGGCTTCTGGTTCTCGCCCGAGCGCGAGGCGCTGCAGGCGCTGATCGACAAGACGCAGGAGCATGTGTCGGGCACGGTGCGGGTCAAGCTTTACAAGGGCCGGGCGGCTACCGTGGCGCGCTGGTCGGAGCATTCGCTGTACAGCGAGAAGCATGTGACCTTCGAGGAAGATGCAGGCGCCTACGACCAGAAGGATGCGGAAGGCTTCATCCGGCTGAACGGGCTGCGGCTGCGGTTGATCGCAAGCCGGAACGCACGGGTGGCGAAGAAATAGCCGTCCAGCTTGGACAGGTCCCGTCCATCAGGAACATCAAGGGGTTGAAGGGGGCGATTCACGCCCCCTCAGCTTTTGCGGCTTCGGCCTGGATCGGGGCGTTCGCCAGCGCCGGGGGTGCGGCAAGGCCGGTCAGGGCAGGCGCGGCAGGTGCACGGGCTGGCCGTTCCAGTTGCCCGAGATCGACCAGGCCTCGTCGGCCAGGCGGTAGGTGTAGCGGATTTCGCCGCCTCCTTCGCCGGCGATGGTCAGGGCCAGGGTGATGCGGTCGTCAGGCTCGCCCAGGTTGCTTTCGACCCCGGAGCCGGTGACGGCGAGTCCGGGCCAGAAGCTGCAGGAGTCGAACTCATAGTCGGTGCCCCGGTCGGTGGGCAGGGCGGTGAACAGACCGCCATGGTCGCAGCCGATGCTTGCCGGATGCACCCCGTCCCAGATCGAAAACGCGATGCTCTGGTAGAGTTCGGTATCCACGGCCTGGGCGATGGCGAGCGGGTCGCGAAGCTGGGCCGGATCGGTAAGGGTGAGCGGCGTGTAGTCCTGCACCAGATCCTCGCGGCAGTGCTGCTCGCGCGCCGAGGGCAGGATGCCGTCCATCAGCGCGGCGCGGACGATGCCGTCGGGGCAGGCCTTGCCCCGGCCCCAGATCACATGCGGGCCGCCCTGCATGAAGATGCCGAAGGCGTTGGCGGCGCGGTCCAGCACGTCCTGGGCCATGGCGACCGGGGTGATCGGATCGGCGTCTCCGTTCAGGACCAGCGTCGGCCAGTCGCCACCGGCATAGGGCGCGGGACGGGTCGGCGGGCCCTGGTGCGGCCAGTAGGCACAGGCGAGCTGCTCTGGCAAATAGGCCCGCAGAAGGCGCGGGGCCTGTGGCGCAAGGGCGGCCGCGCGGGACAGGATGCGGTCGGCGCGTTCGTCGGGCGTGCCGGGGCCGCTGTCGTAATCGGTGCAGGTGATCGCGTAGAAGGCGGCGCCGAACCAGCCGGGATCGTCCATCCCCAGGCCGGTTTCCGGGTCGATGAACATGTTGGCATAGCCCAGTTGCAAGAGCGGCACGAAATTGTCGCGGCCGGCGGCGGCAAGGGCGCGCAGGAACTCGGCCCTGCCCTCGGGCGCGTAGAGGGCGAAGAAGGTGCTGGCCTCGAACAGGCCGCGGGTCAGCAGGCGCTGCTCGGTCCTGCCGTCGGAGAGGGTGAGGGCCACCGCGATCGGTGCGCGGTCAAGACGCGCGGCGAGTCGGTCGTAAAGCGCGGCGGGATCGCCGCCGGTGTCGCGGGCGCAAGGCGCGATCTCGGCGCAGGCGGCAAGGGTGCGGGCCAGGATCGCCTCGGCTGCGGTGGTGAAGCTGGCGTAGAAGCCGGGCGCGTCCAGCGAGAGGTCCACCACACCGTCAAGGATCACCCCCTTGAGCGCCTGGGGGAAGGCGGTGGCATAGGCCTGGACGAACTGGGTGCCGTAGCTTTCGCCGTAAAGCCAGACCTTCGGCGCGCCGATCTTCTGGCGGAAAGCCTCGGTATCCTGGATCGCCTGGTCCGAAGCGACGAAGGGCAGAAGGTCGGGCCGGTCCATCTCGGCGGTGCAATCGGCGACATAGGCGCGGGCGGCGGCCTTCGCGGCCTCCGGCGCCTGGATCGAGAAGTCGGCGGCGTCGAAGCGGCCCTGCGCTGCAGGGCAGGCGAGGCCGTGGTCGGGGCCGGTGCCGCGCTGGTCGACAAAGACGATGTCCATGTAGTCGGTCATCTCGCGGTCGAAGGAGGACAGGTAGCCCTCGGCCGAGGCGAGGCCCGAGGCCCCCGGCCCGCCGACGACATAGAACAGGATGCCCCGGCTTTCGACATTGGCGAAGGAGAGGGCGAAGGTGATGTCGATGGTGCGCGACGGGTCGTTGGCGCGGTGGTCGAGCGGCAGGGTCAGCGTGGTGCAGGAGAGGGCGGAAAGCTCGCAAGGGTGCAGGTCGAGGCTGGAGCTTGCCTCGTACAGCGACTGCGCCCCGGCGGGGGCGGCAAGGATCAGGGCAAGGGCCAGCGTGCGCATCACCGGGCAAGCGCCGCGCGGCGGTCGCGGGGCATGGCGGCGGGGACGATCTGCGGTGTCATGTGCTTCCGATCGGACATTGGGCGACAGGCCGGGGCGGTGCCGGGGTCCGGACAACCCCGACGGGCCGGGTCAGTCCTGCAGGCAGGTCTGGCGCTGGGTGCCCAGCCCCGCGATCCCGAGTTCCACCACATCCCCGGCCTTGAGGTAGCGCGGCGGCTTCTTCCCCATGCCGACGCCGGGCGGGGTGCCGGTCGAGATGATGTCGCCGGAGTGCAGGGTGAAGAACTGCGAGAGGTAGGAGACGAGGAAGGCCACCCCATAGACCATGGTCCGGGTCGAGCCGCTCTGCATCGTCTCGCCGTTGACCTTCAGCCACATGTCCAGGGCCTGCGGGTCCGGCACCTCGTCGGGGGTGACGAGCCAGGGGCCGGTCTGGCCGAAGTTGTCGCAGCTTTTGCCCTTGGTCCACTGGCCCGAGCGTTCGGTCTGGAAGGCGCGTTCCGAGACGTCGTTGACGACGCAATAGCCCGCGACATGATCCAGCGCCTGCGCCTCGGTCAGGTATTTGCCGGGCTTGCCGATGACGATGCCAAGCTCGACCTCCCAGTCGGTCTTTTCCGATCCGCGGGGGATCAGGATCGGATCGTCCGGGCCGCAGATGGCCGAGGTGGCCTTGAGGAAGACCACCGGCTCGGGCGGGACCTTGAGGCCGCTTTCGGCGGCGTGGTCGGCGTAGTTCAGGCCGATGCAGATGAACTTGCCGGTGCCCGCGACGCAGGGGCCGATGCGCGGGGTGCCGGGGACGAGGGGCAGGCTTTCGGGGTCGATGCCGGCAAGACGGCCAAGGTCGCCCAGCGCGGATCCGGCAAGGTCGGGCACATGGGCCGAAAGGTCGCGGATCGCGCCTTCGGCATCGATGAGGCCGGGTTTTTCCTGGCCCTGCGGCCCGTAGCGGAGAAGTTTCATCTGATGATCCCTGTTGGTTTTGCCGACATGCTAGCCGCCTTACGCCAAGGGTGGAAGCCCGGCGGCGGCGCGAAGCTCGGGCGAGCGGACGTCGAGTTCCTGCCCGGCCAGCGCATCGGCGGCCGGGGTGCAGAGCCAGGCGATGGCGCGGGCCGGTTCTTCCGCCGGGGCAAGGCTGGCGCGCGGCAGTTTCGAGACCGGGTTGATCCCCGAGGCCCGGATCGTGCCCTGCATGTCGGTATCCACCACCCCCGGCGCAAAGCCGAAGATGCGGATGCCCTCTGCGCCATATTCCAGATGGACCGAGCGGGTCAGCATGGCGAGGCCCGCCTTGCCGGCGCAATAGGCGCTCCAGCCTTCCTGGGGGCGATGGGCGGCGCCGGAGGAGAGGTTGACGATGGTGCCGCCGCCATTGGCGACCATGTGGCGCAGCGCCAGCTGCACGACATGGAAGGCGGCGGTGAGGTTGGTGTCGATGTTCGTCGCCCAATCCTCGACCTGAACATCCAGGATGCGGCCGATGGGGCCGATCACGGCGGCGTTGTTGACCAGGATATCGAAGGGCTGCTCGAACAGCGTGGTCATCGCAAGCCGGTCGGTCATGTTGGCGACATGGCCGGTGGCGGCGAGGGGGCCAAGCTCGCGCCGGGCGGCGGCAAGGTTGGCGGCGCTGCGGGTGGTGAAGTGGACGCTGGCCCCGGCCATGGCCAGGGCGCGGACGGTGGCGAGGCCGATACCGCGATTGCCGCCGGTGACAAGGGCGGTCTTGCCGGAAAGGGTCATGGGGTCCTCCGCTTGCTGTGCAACCAAGGGTGGCCGTCCCGCGCCCGAAGGGCAAGGCGGAACCGACCGGCCCGTCAGGGGGTTGAAGCCTTGGCGTCCGGGGGCGAGGATCGTCCCCGGGCAACGGCGGGGGGCACGACGTGCGGCGCATTATCCTGGTGGTGGTCATGGCCCTGGCGGCCTGTGCGCCGAGAGGCAATTTTGCCTCGGTCCCCGAGGGGGCGAAGGTCGAGGGAACCGAGGCGATCTTCGTCGGCACGACGCGCAAGGCGGGTGACGCGGGCGGCTTTGGCCGCGAACGCTCGGACGATGCGCATTTCCTGCGCTATGACATCGCGATCCCGGTGGACCGCGATCCGGGAGAACTGACCTGGCCGCCCACGATGGGCAAGCCCGACGTGGCGAAACACTTCCTGACCCAGAACGCGCTGCTGTTCGACGGATCGGATTCCTTTCGCAACAGCCTGCGCGAGGCGATGCGCCTGCGCAAGCAGACCAGCGCCGTGGTCTATGTGCACGGGTTCAACACCCGGATGGCCGAGGGCGTCTACCGGGTGGCGCAGATGCACCATGACCTGAAGGTGCCGGGCGTGGCGGTGCATTACGCCTGGCCCTCGCGCGGGTCGGCGCTGGGCTATGTCTACGACCGCGACTCGATGCTGTATGCCCGCAGCGGGTTCGAGGACCTGCTGGACGAGGTGGCGGCGGCGGGCGTCAAGGACATCGTCATCGTCGCACATTCGATGGGCGCGGCCCTGACGATGGAGACGCTGCGGCAGATGGCCCTGCGCAAGCACTCCACCGCGCTGGACCGGGTGGCGGGGGTGATCCTGATCTCGCCCGACCTGGATCTGGACGTGTTCCGCAGCCAGGCCAAGGACATCGGCAAGTTGCCCGAGCCCTTCCTGGTCTTCGGCAATTCCCGCGACCGGGTTCTGGGGCTTTCGGCGACCCTTTCGGGCACGGGCGAGCGCCTGGGCAATCTGGAGAATGTCTCGGCAATCGCGGACCAGAAGATCATCTACCTCGACACGGCGGCCTACAATACCGGGGACGGGCATCTGAACCTGGGCGAGAATGCCGCGCTTCTCAGCCTGTTCGCGGGTCTGGTGGGGATAGACGAGGCGTTCCGGGCCGATGCCCGGTCGCGGGTCGGCCTGCTTCCGGGGCTGGTCCTGACGGTGCGCAACGCGACCGAGGTGATCCTGGCCCCGATCGGCGAACTGGGCGAGGCGCGGCGCTAGGTCTATGGCCGCTGGGCGCCGTTGGTGGCCAGGTAGACGGCATAAAGCGAGGTGGTGGCGGTCAGGAAAAGCCGGTTCCGCCGCGCGCCGCCGAAGGCAAGGTTCGCCACCGTCTCGGGCACCAGGATCTTGCCAAGGCGGGTGCCGTCGGGGGCGAAGCAATGCACCCCGTCGGCGGCCGAGGACCAGAGATTGCCCTGGACATCGACCCGGATCCCGTCCGGGACGCCGGCGTCGATCCGGGCAAAGACGCGCTGGTTGGAAAGCTTCCCCTCGGCCAGGTCGAAGGCGAGGATATGGCGCGGCGTCTCGTGCTGCGGGCTGCTGCCGCTGTCGGCAACGTAGAGGATCCGCTCGTCCGGAGAGAGACAAAGGCCGTTCGGTTGCAGGAAATCTCCGGCCACGCAGTCAAGCTGGCCGGTGGGGCCAAGGCGATAGAGGCCGCGCACGGGTTGTTCCGGCTCGGCGTGGTGGCCCTCGTAGTCCGAGCGGACGCCGTAGGTCGGGTCGGTGAACCAGATCGCGCCGTGCGAATCCACGATCACGTCATTGGGCGAGTTCAGGCGGCGGCCCTGATAGCTGTCGGCAAGGGTGGTGACGCTGCCGTCGATCTCGGTCCGGGTCACGCTGCGGCTGCCGTGCTGGCAGGTGACAAGCCGGCCCTGCCGGTCGCGGGTCTGGCCGTTGGCAAAACCGGAGGGCTGGCGGAAGGTGGTGACGGCGCCCGGCCCTCCGTCCGCGTCCTGCGACCAGCGCAGGATGCGCTGGTTGGGGATGTCCGAAAACAACAGGCAGGACTGGTCGGCGAACCAGACCGGCCCCTCGGCCCAGCGGCAGCCGGTGGCGAGCTGGTCCAGCCGGGCCGAGCCGATGATCAGGTCGCGAAAGCGGGGGTCGTCGATCTGGTAGGTCATGGGCTTGCCCCTTTGCATGCAGCATAGGGCAGATGCGAGGGTTGAACAGCCCCGAGGCCGATCCTTCGGCGATCAGCCCCGGCGGCGGAGGTAGACGTAATAGGCGCCCGAGCCGCCGTGTTTCAGATGCGCCTCGCTGACCTGAAGCACCGCCGGGCCAAGGGGCGGCAGGCGCAGCCAGTGCGGGACCTGATGGCGCAGCGCGCCCGTGCGTTGCGGGATCGGGCCCAGATCCTCGCGCTGCTTCCCCTTGCCGGTGATGACGAGGACCAGCCGCATCCCCTGCGACTGGGCGTTCAGGATGAAGCGGATCAGCTCGGGGTGCGCCTCGGAGAGCGTCAGGCCATGCAGGTCGATCCGCGCCTCGGGGGCAAGCTTGCCGCGGGTCATCCTGCCATGGGTGCGGGCGTCCATCTGCAGCGGCGCGAGAAGCTGGGGCAGGGTGGGCGCAAGGTCGCGGCGCTCGGGCAGGCGGGTCTTTTCGCCCAGCGCGAAGGGCGAAAGGCAGGGCCGCGCGTGCTGCAGGGGTTCGGGCGCGGGCGGCGGCTCGGCCGGTTCGGGCAAAAGCCGGGGGGCAGCATGCATCGGGCGCGCGGTGCTGGCGACGCTGCGCCAGAGGTCGGCCTCCTCGGGCGTCAGGTGGCGGCGGCGGGCCATGTCACTGGTCCAGCATGGCGAAGGCGCGGTCGATGGGAAGAAGGAGGACCATCCGTCCGCCGTCCCGGATCGTTCCGGCCGCATTCCCGGCCCCGGCCCCGGTGCCGTAGAAGATGTCGGCGCGCTGCATCCCCTTGATCGCGCCGCCGGTATCCTGCGCGACCATCAGGCTGCGGATCGGGTTGCGGCCGTCCTTCTCGATCCAGACCGGCGCGCCGAGGGGGGTATAGCGCGGGTCGATGGCGATGGAGCGGAGCGTGGTGATCGACCGGCCCATCGCGCCGATCGGGCCGTCCTTCGGATCAAGCGTGCCGATCTTGCGGAAGAAGACGTAGGACGGATTGGTGTCCAGCAAGGCGCGCCCCGCAGTCGGTTCCGCGCGGACATGGGCCGCGATCTCCTGCGCCGAGACCTGGTCCAGCGTATGCGTGCCGCGCCGGACCATTTCCTGCCCGACCGAGCGGTAGGAATGGCCGTTCGACCCGGCATAGCCCACGCGCATCACCGTGCCGTCGGTCATCCGGATCCGGCCCGAGCCCTGGACCTGCAGGAAATAGACGTCCACCGCGTCGTCCAGCCAGGCAAGCTCCAGCCCGCGCCCGGCGATGGCCCCGCCCTCGATCGCGGCGCGGGTGTGATAGGCCATGCCGTCCTGCAATTCGGGCGGACGACGATAGAGCGGAAAGCGGAAGCGGCCGGTCGGCACCGGCGAGCCGTCAAGCTCGGGCTCGAAATAACCGGTAAAGAGGGCGGGGGGATCGCCGACGACGACCGGCTTGAAGAACAGCTCGAAGAAGCTGCGCGCCGAGGCGTCGTCCCGCGGCACATCGGCGGCCAGGGCGCAGACCGGCGTCCAGTCGGGATCGTCGATCAGGTCGCAGGTGCGCAGGAAACTGGCCAGGGCCTCGACATGGTTGTCGTCATACCAGCCGTCCAGCGCGTCGAAATCCAGCATCTCGGCCGGAGCGGGCTGGGCGGCCATCAGGGCCGCCGCAAGGATGCCAAGGCGCGCCCGCATCGCATCAGTCGCCGGTCGCGACCAGCTGCCAGTTCGGGTCGTCCGAACCCATCTTGCGGGCGAAGGTCCAGATGTCGCGCGACTTCTTGATCTCGCGCGGAGAGCCCTCGACGATCTCGCCGGCCTTGTTGCGCACGACATAGGTCTGTTCGCCGACGAAACGGACCGAGATTTCGGCGAAGCCGCTGGCCTTGTCGAAGGTCGCCTCCTGCAGTTCCAGTTCCTTCATGCCGACGAAACTGGCCTCGACTGTCAGGCCCTCGGCCTCACGCTGGGCGATGGCTTCGGCAAAGCTGGCCTCGACGTCATCCGAGAGGAAGGGGCGAATGCGGTCAAGCTCGCCCTTCTCGAAGGCCATCAGGATCATCTCGTAGGCCCCGCGCGCGCCTTCCAGGAAGGGACGCACGACGAAGGAGGGTTCGGCCCGCTTCATCTCGGCCAGGGCGCGGGCGCTGTCCGAGCCTTCGGGGACGTGGTCGGTGATGTCGCGGTCGGGGCCGCCCTCGATCACCTCGAAGTCGCGGCGCACGCGGGGTTTCACGTCTTCCAGCGGGACGGGGGGTTTCTCGAAACCGTCACGGGTGCCCAGGACCGAGCGCAGCTTGAGGATGAGAAAGATCGCGATCCCGGCAAGGACCAGGAGTTGGATCAGGGACCCGTTCATGCGTTGACCTCTGAAGGCTTGTTAGTTCCGTTTGGATTTTGCACTGCTTGACCCTATGTAGGGGCGGGCATGGGCGAAGTCTACCACAGGCGACCGGCCAGATCGGCAAGAGGGTGAGTGAGATGTGGGTTCTGCTGGCAATTCTTGCCGTTCCGCTGATCGAGATCGGGCTTTTCGTGACCCTGGGCGGGGCGATCGGACTGTGGGCGACGCTGGCCTGGGCGCTGGTCTCGGCCGCGCTGGGGCTGGTGGTGCTGAAGGGGATCGCGACCACGGGCTCGGTCACGCTGGGCCGCGACATGCAGGAACTGGCCGATCCGCTGTCGCCGATCGCACATCGGGTGATGGTGGTGATGGCCGGGGGTCTTCTGCTGCTGCCGGGCTTCTTCACCGATGCTCTGGGCATCCTGGTGCTGATTCCGCCGCTGCGGACGCTGGTGATCCGACTGGTCGGGCGCAGGCTGGCCAAGCGCGGGATGGTGGTGCAGTCCACGGTGATCGAGGGCGAATGGCATGAGGTTCCGCTCCCCGGTCAGGGCAATTCCTCGGCCCCGCCCTCGCAATGGACGCGGCATTGAGGGCGCGGGCCTGACCTGATAGGAACGCGGCAGTCCCGCGAAGGAGTATCAGGAATGGCCGAAGAAACCCCGGCAGAAAACGGCAACGGCGCCGCCGCGCCGGCCCAGCCGCAACAGGTCCGCATGCAGGTGCTGGCGCAATATGTGCGCGACCTGTCGTTCGAGAATGTCGTCGTCCAGAAGGGCCTGAGCGCGGGCGAGGTCCAGCCCGACATTCAGGTCGCCGTCAGCCTGGACGCGCGCAAGCGGCCGGCAGCGAACCAGTTCGAGGTGATCACCAAGTTCAAGGTGACCTCGAAGAACAAGGCCAATGGCGACACGCTGTTCCTGCTTGAACTGGAATACGGTGGCACCTTCCTGATCGAGGGCGTCGCGGACGAGCAGCTGCATCCCTTCCTGCTGATCGAATGCCCGCGCATGCTGTTCCCCTTCGTGCGCCGGATCATCTCGGACGTGACGCGCGACGGCGGCTTCCCGGCGTTGAACGTGGACCAGGTGGATTTCCTGTCCCTGTATCGCCAGGAGCTGGCGCGGCGTGCCCAGGCCCAGGCGCCGGACAAGGTGAACTGAGGCTTCAGGCCGGTTTCTTCCAGATGGCCGCATCGCCCAGCCTTGCGACCATCGCCTCATGCGCCGCGATCTCCTCGGGCGTGATCCGGGGGGGCAGCGGCACCGGGCGGGGACGGGGGCGCCAGCCGGTATCGCCGCCCTGACCCCGGTTGACGGCCGGCATCGCGCTGCCCAGCACCAGATCGGGCTGGCGGCCGCCGATAAGCTCAAGATAGACCTCGGCCAGGATCTCGCTGTCGAGCAGCGCGCCGTGCTTCTCGCGCATGGTATTGTCCACCCCGAAGCGGCGGCACAACGCATCCAGCGAGGCGGGCGAGCCGGGGAACTTGGTCCGCGCCATCATCAGCGTATCGGTGGCGCGCGCGAAGGGCAGGCCCGGCAGGCCGCAGCGTTCCAGCTCGAAGTTCAGGAATTTCATGTCGAAGGCGGCGTTGTGGATCACCAGCTGCGCCTCGCCGACGAAATCCAGGAAGGCGCGGCCGATGCGGGCAAAGACCGGCTTGTCGCGCAGGGTGACGCCGCCGGGGACCGGCTGGCCGGGGATTTCAAGGATGTCGTGGCCGATGCCATGCACCTCGAACGCCTCGCGCGGCATGCCGCGTTCGGGGTTGATGTACTGGTGCCAGGTCCGGCCGGTGGGCAGGTGGTTGAAAAGCTCGACCGCGCCGATTTCGACGATGCGGTGGCCTTCCGAGGGTTCAAACCCGGTGGTTTCGGTGTCGAGGACGATTTCACGCATCTTTGGCCCCCCGGATGGCTGCCAGCACCTCTTTCACCGCCGCTTGGGCGGATGCAAGGCTGGTGGTGGGAATGATGTAGTCGGCCCGCGCGCGTTTCTCGGCATCGGGCATCTGGCGCGACAGGATCAGCCGGAAATCCGCCTCGGAGGTGCCACGCGCCAGAACGCGCTCACGCTGGACCTCGGGCGGGACCGAGACCACGGCCACCCCGTCGCAGGCGGTGTCGAGACCGATCTCGAACAGCAACGGAACGTCCAGCAGGACGATGGGGGCGTCGCGATGGGTTTCAAGAAACCGCGCGCGGTCCTGCGCCACCAGCGGATGCACGGCGGCGTTGATCCGGTCCAGCGCGGAAGGGTCGGCCTGGATGATCTGGCGCAGGCGGGGACGGTTGACGGCGCCGGCCTCGATCGCCTGCGGGAACAGCGCGGCGATGGCCCGCACGGCCGGCTGCCCGGCGCCGTAAAGCCGATGGACGGCGGCGTCGGCATCCCAGACCGGAATCCCCTCGGCCGCGAACATCTGCGCGGTCGTGGACTTGCCCATGCCGATCCCGCCGGTAAGGCCCAGCTTGAAGCTCATGCGGCCAGCACGGCCTTGCGGGTGGCCTCGTCGACCTCGGGGCGGACGCCGAACCAGCGTTCGAAAGCCGGGACCGCCTGGTGCAGAAGCATCCCCAGCCCGTCGACCGTGGTGCAGCCGCGCGCCTCGGCCTCGATCAGAAGCTGGGTCTGCAGCGGCGTATAGACCAGATCGGTGACCAGCGCGCGGGGGTTCAGCCCGTCCAGCGGCACGCGGAAATCCGGCTTGCCGGTCATGCCAAGCGAGGTGGTGTTGACCAGTGTCGCCACGTCGCCCAGAAGATTCCCGGCCTGCACCCATTCATGCACCTGCACCTTGGCCCCGAAATCCGAGCGCAGCGCATCGGCGCGGGGGCGGGTGCGGTTGCAGATGCGGATCTCCGGGACGCCGACCTCGATCAGCGCGGCGACGACGGCGCGCGCGGCACCGCCCGCGCCCAGCACCATGGCGGGACCGGCGGCGGGGGCCCAGTTCGGCGCGTTCTGCCGCAGGTTGGCGATGAAGCCCGATCCATCGGTGTTGTCGGCCTGGATCTTGCCGTCCTTGCGGAAGATCAGCGTGTTCGCCGCCCCGATCAGCGCGGCACGGTCGGTCACGATGTCGGCGATATGCAGGATCGCCTCCTTGTGCGGGATCGTGATGTTCGCGCCGACAAAGCCGAGGCGGGGCAGGGTGCGGATCAGCTCGGCCAGGTCGGTGGGGGCGATGTCGATCGGGATGTAATGGCCCGGCAGACCATAGCGTTTCAACCAGTAGCTGTGCAGGGCTGGGCTGCGGCTGTGGGCGACGGGGTGGCCGATGACGGCGGCAAGCGGGATGCGGGGATGGTCTGTCATCTGGCGATCATGCCCTTTGTTCCCGCCCAAGCCAACAGGGGCAGCAGCGGCAGGCCGAGAATGGTGAAATGGTCGCCGGAAATGGCGGAAAACAGCCGGACGCCTTCCTCCTCGATCTTGTAGCAGCCGACCGAGTGGCGGATGCTCTCCCAGTTCCGGGCCAGGTAGTCGTCGAGATAGGCGTCGCTGAAGGCATGCATGGTCAGCCGCGCCTCGGCCACGTGGCGCCAGACGGGCTCGCCCTTCTTATAGGCCACGATGGCGGAGAGGAGCTTGTGCGACCTTCCGCGCAGGCGGAGCAGCTGGTTGCGGGCATCCTGCGGCGTTTCGGGCTTGGCGAAGGTCTCGCGGTCCAGCGCGAGGATCTGGTCGCAGCCAAGGACCACGGCCTCGGGCCGTTTCTCGGCCACCTTGCGCGCCTTCATCTCGGCCAGCGCATCGGCGATGTCGCGCGGATGCGCCCCCTCTGCCACCAGCGCGTCGCGGATCGCCGTCTCATCGACGCGGGGGGCGACGGCTTCGACCGCAAGCCCGGCGGCGCGAAGCATCTGCAGCCGGGTGGGCGAGGTGGAGGCGAGGATCAGATGCATGGAGGATCCTGTGGATATCCGCGGTTTGTTCCTGGGCCCTCGACGGGGGTGAAAGGGATGCAGGCGGGCCGCCTGTGGGCTTCTGTCGCAGTCCGGGCCGCCCGGGCCAGAGATATCCCGCTGTGCAGGGGATTGCCACGCGCTTGCGGAAAACAGGTTGTGCCTGTGGCCTCGGCGCCGTGCCCCTGTGGATGATCTGACGCCCTGAAAATTCCGCAACATGTTATGACTGAACGGTTTTCCTTCCCGTTATGCCCGAAAGCCGGGGCTTTCACCGATCTTGTCCCCAACCTCGTCCCTGTGGATGAAGCCGGGGATCGGTCCGGTAATCCCGTTCTGCACAGGCCCTGCATCATCAACATTCCTTCTTTACTCTTTTCTTTATAGAAGGAGGGCCGCAAGGAACGGGAAGGCAGCGATGGACTGGATCACGGATTTTCTGGCCGACTGGTACCTGGTCACGAAGTCGCTGCATGTCATCTCGGTGATCGCCTGGATGGCGGGGATGTTCTACCTGCCCCGGCTCTACGTCTACCATGTGGAGCAGGTGGAGCCGGGTTCGGCGACTGACCGGATGTTCCAGACCATGGAACGGCGGTTGCTGCGCGCGATCATCAACCCGGCGATGGTGGCGACCTGGACCTTCGGGCTGGCGCTGGTGTTCACCCCCGGCGTGGTGGACTGGTCCTTCACCTGGCCCTGGGTGAAGGCGGGCGCGGTGCTGGCGATGAGCTGGTTCCACGGCTGGCTGTCCGCCAGGCGCAGGGAGTTTGCCAAGGGAACCAACACCCGCAGCGGGCGAACCTACCGGATGATGAACGAAGTGCCGACCGTCCTGATGATCATCATCGTCTTCTCGGTCATCACCCGGTTCTGATTGCCAGTTCTGATTGCCGGTTCTGATTGCCGGTTCTGATTGATTGACTTTTGCGGCCCCGCGCATTAGGTGCGGCTTCGCAGGGCTGTCCGGCCCAAGGCATCTCCCGTCCCCAACTTGCGACGATCCGCCCCTTTCCGGGCCGATCCGCCAAAGGTCTGTCCATGTCCGTCGAACGCTTGAACCTCGCGCAACTCAAGGCCAAGACCCCGGCCGATCTTCTGGCCATGGCCGAGGAATGGGAGATCGAGAACGCGCCCAGCATGCGCAAGGGCGAGATGATGTTCTCGCTCTTGAAGGAACATGCCGAGGAAGGCTGGGAGATCGGCGGCGACGGCGTGCTGGAGGTGCTGCAGGACGGCTTCGGCTTCCTGCGCTCGCCCGAGGCCAACTATCTGCCCGGCCCGGATGACATCTATGTCTCGCCCGAGATGATCCGCCAGTTCTCGCTTCGGACCGGGGATTCCATCGAAGGGGTGATCAAGGCCCCGTCCGAGAACGAGCGCTATTTCAGCCTGGTGAAGGCGACGAAGATCAATTTCGACGACCCGGAGAAGGCCAAGCACAAGGTTCACTTCGACAACCTCACGCCGCTTTATCCCGACGAGCGGCTGAAGATGGAGGTCGAGGATCCGACGATCAAGGACCGCTCGGCGCGGATCATCGACCTGGTCTCGCCGATCGGCAAGGGCCAGCGCGGGCTGATCGTGGCGCCGCCGCGCACCGGCAAGACGGTTCTCCTCCAGAACATCGCGCATTCCATCGCGACCAACCACCCGGAATGCTATCTGATCGTCCTGCTGATCGACGAACGCCCCGAGGAAGTGACCGACATGCAGCGGTCGGTGAAGGGCGAGGTCGTGTCCTCGACCTTCGACGAACCGGCGACGCGGCACGTCGCGGTGGCCGAGATGGTGATTGAGAAGGCCAAGCGTCTGGTCGAACACAAGCGTGACGTGGTGATCCTGCTCGACTCGATCACCCGGCTGGGGCGGGCGTTCAATACCGTGGTCCCGTCCAGTGGCAAGGTTCTGACCGGCGGCGTGGACGCGAACGCCCTGCAACGCCCGAAACGCTTCTTCGGCGCGGCCCGGAACATCGAGGAGGGCGGGTCGCTGACCATCATCGCGACCGCGCTGATCGACACCGGCAGCCGGATGGACGAGGTGATCTTCGAGGAATTCAAGGGCACGGGTAACAGCGAGATCGTGCTGGACCGGAAAGTGGCCGACAAGCGGGTATTCCCGGCGATGGACATCCTCAAGTCCGGCACAAGGAAAGAGGACCTGCTGGTCGACAAGACCGACCTGCAGAAGACCTATGTGCTGCGCCGCATCCTGAACCCGATGGGCACCACGGATGCGATCGAGTTCCTGATCTCGAAGCTGAAGCAGACCAAGACCAACGCCGAATTCTTCGATTCGATGAACACCTGACGGCGGGGCGGCGATGGACACGATCTATGCCCTCGCCACGGCGCGGGGTCGGTCGGGCCTCGCCGTCGTGCGGATCTCGGGCCCTCTGGCCTTCGCGGCCGGGGCGACCCTGTGCGGTCGTTTGCCAGAGCCGCGTATGGCTGGCTTGCGACGGCTGACCTGGGGCGGCGAGCTGCTGGACGAGGCTTTGGTGCTGTCCTTTGCCGAAGGGGCAAGCTTTACCGGCGAGGCGGTGGTGGAGCTGCACTGTCACGGCGGCCCGGCGGTCGTTGGCGCGGTGCTGCGGGCCCTGGCCGAGCAACCGGGGCTGCGGCTGGCCGAACCGGGCGAGTTCACCCGCCGCGCGCTGGAAAATGGCGTCCTGGACCTGGCGCAGGTCGAGGGCCTCGCCGATCTGATCGATGCCGAGACCGAGGCGCAGCGGCGGCAAGCGGTGCGAGTGCTGTCGGGGTCGGTGGGCCAGAAGGTCGAGGGCTGGCGGCGTGACCTGATCCGGGCGGGGGCGCTCTTGGAGGCGACCATCGACTTTGCCGATGAGGACGTGCCGGTGGATGTCTCGCCCGAAGTGCTGGCGCTGATCGACCGGCTGATGGCGGACCTGGGGCGCGAGGCGGCGGGGGTTGCTGCCGCCGAACGCATCCGCGACGGGTTCGAGGTGGCGATTGTCGGCGCGCCCAATGCGGGCAAGTCGACGCTGTTGAACCAGCTTGCGGGGCGCGAGGCGGCGATCACCTCCGAAATCGCCGGGACGACGCGGGATGTGATCGAGGTCCGGATGGAGATCGCCGGATTGCCGGTGACCTTCCTCGACACTGCGGGCCTGCGGGAAACCGAGGATCGGCTGGAGCAGGCGGGGATCGACCGGGCACTTGCAAGGGCGGAAGCGGCGGATTTGCGCCTGTTTCTGACGGACGGATCCGGCCTGCCGGGGCTGGAGCCGTCTGGCGATGATCTTGTGGTTCTGGGAAAATCCGACACAAGATCCGGTGGGACTGAACTGTCTGTTTCGGGAAAGACGGGGGCCGGAGTGCCGGAACTGATGGCCCGGATCGGCAAAATCCTGGGCCAACGCGTCGGTTCCGCCGGCGCTTTGGTGCGCGAGCGGCATCGCGTGGCTGTTACTACCGCGATTGCCGCTCTGGCCGAGTCACGGGCGGAAGTGGTAAGAGATGACTCGCGCGTCGAATTGGCGGCGGAGCATCTGCGGCAGGCTGTCCGCGCGCTGGACGCGCTGGTCGGGCGCGTGGATGTCGACGACCTCCTCGGCGAGATCTTCGCCAGCTTCTGCATCGGCAAGTAGGGATTGTTCCACGTGAAACACTACGATGTCATCGTGATCGGCGGCGGCCATGCAGGCGCCGAAGCGGCAGCAGTAGCGGCCCGGATGGGCGTGTCCACGGCACTAGTGACGCTGCGGATCGAGACTTTGGGCGCGATGTCCTGCAATCCGGCGATCGGAGGCCTGGGCAAGGGGCACCTGGTGCGCGAGATCGATGCGCTGGACGGTCTGATGGGACGGATGGCGGACCGGGCAGGCATCCAGTTCCGCTTGCTGAACCGGCGGAAAGGCCCGGCCGTGCAGGGGCCGCGCGCGCAGATCGACCGGCGCCTCTATCGGGATGCGATGCGGGCCGAACTGCTGGCGACGCCGGGGCTGGAGGTGATCGAGGGCGAAGTGGCGGGCTTCCGTCTGGCCGGCGACGCTGTTGCCGGAGTCGTGCTGGCGTCCGGCCTGGAGTTGGCCTCGAACCGGATCGTGCTGACGGCCGGGACGTTCCTGAACGGGGTGATCCATATCGGCGACCGGCGGATGTCGGGCGGACGGATGGGGGATTCGCCCTCGCGCCTGCTGGCAGCGCAACTGGCCGAACTGGCCTTGCCGGTCGGGCGGCTGAAGACCGGCACCCCGCCGCGGCTGGACGGTCGCACGATCGAATGGTCGCGGCTTGAACGCCAGGCCGGGGACGAGGTTCCGGCGGTGTTTTCCTTCCTGAACCGGGTGCCGGAAGCGCCGCAGATTTCCTGCGGCATCACGCATACTTCCGAGGCGACTCACCAGATCGTGCGGGACAACCTCTCCCGATCCGCAATGTATGGGGGGCATATCGAAGGCGTGGGTCCGCGCTATTGCCCCTCGATCGAGGACAAGGTCGTGCGCTTTGCCGAGAAGACCTCGCATCAGGTCTTCCTGGAACCCGAGGGTCTGGACGACCACACCGTCTATCCGAACGGCCTGTCGACCTCTCTGCCCGAGGAGGTGCAGTCTGCCTATATCCGGACCATTCCCGGCCTTGAGCGGACCGAGATCCTGCAACCGGGCTATGCGATCGAGTACGATTACTTCGATCCGCGCGGGCTGTACCGTACCCTGGAAACCCGTGCGGTGAAGGGCCTGTACTTCGCCGGCCAGATCAACGGGACAACGGGCTACGAGGAGGCAGGGGCACAAGGTCTTGTGGCGGGCCTGAATGCCGCCGCAGCATCAAGGGGTATGGACCCGATCGAATTCAGCCGCACCGACAGCTATATCGGGGTGATGCTTGACGATCTCATCTCCCGCGGCGTTACCGAACCGTATCGGATGTTCACCTCTCGGGCCGAATTCCGGCTGACTGTCCGGGCGGACAATGCGGATCGCCGGCTGACTCCCCTAGGCATCGCGGCGGGCTGCGTAGGCGACGCCCGCCGCGCCGCTTTCCTGTCGAAGCGGGAAGCTCTTGAAACAAGTCGCGATGCGCTTTCCGCCGTGATGGTCGGTGCGAAAGTGCTTGCAGAGGCGGGGGTGAACATCAGCCGCGATGGGAACAAGCGGAATGCCTATGAGGCGCTGGCTTTGCCCGGCGCGGATCTCGGTGCGTTGGCTGGGGTAGCGGATGTGTTCGGAACTGTGCCGGCGGAGATCCTGGAACAGCTTCAGATTGATTCGATGTACGATCAATATGCGGATCGGCAGGCGCGGGAAGTCTCGGACTTGCGCCGGCAGGAAACGCAGGTGATCCCCGAGTCCTTCGATTACAGCGTCATTTCGGGACTTTCGACTGAACTTCGGCTGAAACTGATGCGCGTTCGCCCGGAAACGATTCTGCAGGCCTCGCGAATCGAAGGCGTCACGCCCGCGGCTCTCGTCCTGATTCTCGCCCATCTGCGCAAACCGAAGGCGGAGCCTGTTCGGGCATGACAGCTGTGGGCCTTCCCGGGATCGATGTTTCACGTGAAACAGTCCAGAGCCTTCTGGATTTCGAAATGCTCGTCCGAAAGTGGACGACAGCGATCAATCTCGTGAGCAAGTCGACAGTTTCCGAGATCTGGCAGCGCCATATTTGCGATTCGGCCCAAATCTTCCAGCATTTGCCAACCGGGACGAAAAACTGGCTGGACCTCGGGTCGGGCGGCGGTTTTCCGGGAATCGTTATCGCGATTCTGGCGCGCGAACTGGCGCCGGAGTTGCGAGTGACGCTTGTCGAATCCGACAAGCGCAAGGCGACGTTTCTTCGGCAGGCCGCACAACAGTTCGGACTGGATTTCACGGTTCTCGACAAGCGAATCGAATCGATTCCGCCACAGGCGGCAGATGTCCTGTCGGCGCGCGCTCTGTCGCCGCTTTCTGACCTGCTGTCCCACGCCAGCACGCATCTTCGGCCCGAGGGCGTCGCTATTTTCCCCAAAGGCGCGCGTTACAATGAGGAATTGGCAGAGGCCCGGTCCATCTGGGCCTTCAACGTCGAAATCAAGCCGAGCTGCTCCGATCCAGGTGCGGCGATTCTCGTGATCAGGAACATACATCGTGCCGCCCAAGCCTGAAGCGAAACCGCATATCCTTGCCCTAGCCAATCAGAAGGGCGGAGTCGGCAAGACGACGACTGCGATCAATCTGGCCGCAGGCCTTGCGGAACTGGGAAAGCGCGTGCTTCTGGTGGACATAGATCCGCAAGGAAACTCTTCCACCGGCATGGGGATTCGCCCCGATGATCGGAAGCAAACGAGCTACGACTTGATAGTCGATGGCGCAACCCTACAAGATGTGGTCATGCCGACGTCGATGGACCAGATCTCCATCATTCCGGCGAATGCGGATCTGTCCTCGGCGGACCTGGAAATCGTGTCCAACGAACGGCGCAGCTACCTGTTGCACGATGCGCTGCACCGGCCGGAAATCGACGGCTATGGCTTCGACTACATCCTGATCGATTGCCCCCCGGCCCTCAGCCTGCTGACCATCAACGCCTTGGTCGCAAGCGATTCGGTCCTTGTCCCCCTGCAATGCGAGTTCTTCGCGCTTGAGGGGTTGTCGCAGTTGATGCTGACGATTCGCGACGTGCGCCGCTCGGCGAATCCGGACCTGCGGATCGAAGGTATTGTGTTGACCATGCATGACCGCCGCAACAGGTTGACCGCGCAGGTCGAGGCGGATGCGCGCGCGAACATGGGGGAGCTGGTCATGCGGACCACGATCCCGCGCAATGTGCGAATCAGCGAGGCGCCGTCCCATGCCTTGCCCGTGCTGAGCTACGACCCGGCCTCCAAGGGTGCCGAGGCCTACAGGGCCCTGGCCAGGGAAATCGCCGATCGCCGCAAGACTCCCGCAACAGCAGAGGCCTGACCATGACGAAGACTGAAAAGCGCGGGCTTGGGCGCGGGTTGTCGGCGCTGATGGCGGATGTGCACCTGGCGGGGCCGGATCAGATCCAGGCGCCGCGGAAGGCGGAATTGCATCTGCCGGTGGACAAGCTGGAGCCCAATCCGCAGCAGCCGCGCCTGGATTTCAAGCAGGAGGAGCTTGAGAGCCTGGCTGATTCGATCCGGCAGAAGGGCGTGATCCAGCCGCTGATCGTGCGGCGGAAGCCCGGCCGGGACGCCTATGAGATCGTGGCCGGCGAGCGGCGCTGGCGGGCGGCGCAGCTGGCGCAACTGCACGAAGTTCCCGTTGTGGTCCGGGACCTTAGCGATACCGAAGTGCTGGAAGTCGCGATCATCGAGAACATCCAGCGCGCCGACCTGAACGCCATCGAGGAGGCGCTCGGCTTCCGCCAGTTGATGACCCGATTCGGCCATACGCAGGAGAAGCTGGCCGAGGCGCTGAGCCGGAGCCGGAGCCATGTGGCGAACCTTCTGCGCCTGCTGAGCCTGCCGCCGGAGGTGCAGGACATGGTGCGCGACGGGGCGCTTTCGGCGGGTCACGCGCGGGCGCTGATCGGGCATCCCAAGGCGGCGGAGCTTGCCGCGCAGATCGTCGCCAAGGGACTATCGGTGCGCGAGACGGAACGGCTGGTCAAGGCCAGGGATGACGGATCGGCCGCCGGCAAGGCCAGGAGAAACCCGGAAAAGGACGCGGACACGCGGGCGCTGGAGGGGGATCTTTCGGCCAATCTCAAGATGCCGGTGCAGATCGACCATGCGGCGGGGGGCGAGAGCGGAGAGCTGACGATCCGCTATGCCTCGCTGGATGACCTCGACAGGTTGTGTCGGATTCTTTCCCAGCTACCAGATGAGGATTGATCAGCCTGCGCTCTGCCGGTCCGCCAGCAGGGCGCGCAGGATGCCGTTCAGCATCATTACCCCGGTTTCGGTCGTGCGGATGAGGTCGCCGTCGCGGTGAAGGAGGCCGAGGTCGAGCATCTCGGCCAGCCGGGCCTCGGCCAGGGGCGCGGCCGAAAGCGCGGCGAAGCGGCCCAGGGAGGCACCTTCCTTCAGACGCAAGGCGAACATCAGATATTCGGTGGCGCGATCCTCGGACGCCAGCCGCGCGAGTGATTCAGCCGATCCGGGGCGGATGAGGGTGCGGTCGAGCCAGGCGGTCGGCATCCGTTCGGCCTCGGTGGCGAATCGCGCCGAATCGAGGGTGAGCCGGCCATGCGCCCCGGGACCGATCCCGGCATAGTCGCCCATGCGCCAGTAGATCAGGTTGTGACGCGATTCGTCGCCGGGGCGGGCGTGATTCGACACCTCATAGGCCGGGCGGCCCGCTTGCGACGTGATCTCTTGCGTCAGTTCGAACATGTCGGCGGAAAGGTCTTCGCCGGGCAGGCCGCGGAGGAGGTTCTTCGCGTGCATCTGGCCGAAGACGGTGCCGTCCTCGATGGTCAGCTGATACAGCGAAAGGTGCGAGGTCTCGAAGTCGAGGGCGCGGCTCAACTCGTCGTGCCAGGCGGCAAGGGTCTGGTTCTGCCGGGCATAGATCAGGTCGATCGAGACGCGCTGGAAGGTGGACTGCGCAATCGCGATGGCGGCTCTCGCCTCGTCGACCGAATGCGCCCGGCCCAGTCGGCGCAAGTCATCGGGATCAAGCGACTGAATCCCAAGGGAAACCCGGTTGACGCCAGCCTTGGCGTAGCCCTCGAAGCGGGCGGCCTCGACCGAGCCGGGATTGGCCTCCAGTGTGATCTCGACATCGTTCGCCAGGGTCCAGGTGGCGCGGACGCGGTCCAGGATGCCCTGGACGGTGGCGGCCTCCATCAGCGACGGGGTGCCGCCGCCGAAGAAGACGCTGTTCAGGATGCGGCCCTGGGTCAGGGCGCCGATGCGGTCGATCTCGGCCTCGAACGCGGTCAGCCAGCGCGATTGGTCCACCCGCGCCGCGACATGGCTGTTGAAGTCGCAGTAGGGACATTTCGACTGGCAGAACGGCCAGTGCAGATAGAGACCGAAGCCGGCGTGACGCCAATCCTCGTAGATCGGGGCCGCCATCAGGGGAACAGCGCCGCGACCAGCCTGGCGAAGGCGTCGGCGCGGTGGGAGAGGCGGTTCTTCTCCCAGCGGTCCATCTCGCCAAAGGTCTGGGCATGGCCGTCGGGCAGGAAGATCGGGTCGAAGCCGTGGCCCTGCTCGCCGCGGCCGGGCCAGACCAGGCGGCCGGGGGATTTGCCTTCAAAGACAAGGTCCCGGCCATCGGGGGCGGCGAGGACCAGCGTGCAGCAGAATTGCGCGCGGCGGGGTTCGGGGGCGTGGATCGCCTCCAACTCGCGCCAGACACGCTCCATCCCGATCCGGAAGTCGCGGCCTTTCGACGTGGTGGCCCAGTCGGCGGTAAAGACCCCCGGCGCGCCGCCAAGCGCATCCACGGCAAGGCCCGAATCGTCGGCCAGCGCCACCAGGCCCGAGGCTTTCGCCGCCGCATGGGCCTTGAGGCGCGCATTGCCGACGAATGTGGTCTCGGTCTCCTCGGGCTCGGGCAGGCCAAGCTCTCCGGCACCGACGACGGTCACGCCGTAGGGGGCCAGAAGATCGGCGATCTCTTCCAGCTTGCCACGATTGTGCGTGGCGACCAGCAGGCGATCCCCGCGCTTCAGCATCAGACCCCCAGCGCCGCCCGCTGCGCCGCCACCAGCGCGGCATTGCCCTGCCGGGCAAGGTCGAGAAGGCCCAGAAGCTCCTCCTGGCTGAAGGCCGAGCCTTCGGCTGACATCTGCACCTCGACCAGCTTGCCCGCGCCGGTCATCACGAAATTGCCGTCGGTCCCGGCGGCCGAATCCTCGATATAGTCAAGGTCCAGCACCGGCTGGCCGGCATAGATGCCGCAGGACACGGCGGAAACGTGATCCATGATCGGGTCGCTGGCGATCACACCCGAGGCGAGAAGCCTGTTCACCGCCAGCCGCAGCGCGACCCAGCCGCCGGTGATCGAGGCGCAGCGGGTGCCCCCATCGGCCTGGATCACGTCGCAGTCCACGACGATCTGCCGTTCGCCAAGGGCCTGACGGTCCACGCCTGCCCGCAGCGACCTACCGATAAGGCGTTGAATTTCTTGTGTTCTTCCAGATTGCTTGCCCGCCGCCGCCTCACGCCGGGTGCGCGAATTGGTGGCGCGGGGCAGCATTCCGTATTCCGCCGTCACCCAGCCCTGGCCGGTATTCTTCAGGAAGGGCGGCGCCTTGTCCTCGATCGTGGCCGAGCACAGGACATGGGTTTCGCCCATGCGGATCAGGCACGAGCCCTCGGCATGTTTCATCACGCCGGTTTCGATTGAAACCGCCCGAAGATCGCTTAGTTTCCTGCCTGACGGACGCATTGCCGGACCTTTCACTGGGATGCGGCCACATACGCAACCAGAGGCCAGGGATGCAACCCCGATTGCCAGGACGATGAGCACGCCGAAAGCCATCCTTTCCGACATGAACGACCGCACGCGCGAGGTGTTTCGCCGGGTGGTCGAAGGCTATCTCACCTCGGGCGAGCCGGTGGGGTCGCGCACGCTGACGCGCAGCCTGTCCGAGAAGGTCTCGGCCGCGACGGTGCGGAATGTGATGCAGGATCTGGAATATCTGGGCCTTCTGGACAGCCCGCATGTCTCGGCCGGGCGGATCCCGACGCAGATGGGGCTGCGGATGTTCGTCGACAGCCTCTTGGAGGTGGGCACCGTCGCGCATGAGGATCAGGAGCGGATCGACGCCACCCTGGGGACGAACGACCAGGACGTCGCCAGCCTGCTGGACGAGGTGGGCGCGGCCCTGTCGGTGATCACCCGGGGGGCAAGCGTGGTGCTGGCCCCGAAGCGCGAGGCGGCGATCCGGCATATCGAATTCGTCAGCCTGGCCGCCGACCGGGCGCTGGTGGTGCTGGTCTTCGCCGATGGCCAGGTCGAGAACCGGGTCTTCGTGCCGCCGCCGGGGCAGACGCCATCCTCGATGCGCGAGGCGGCGAATTTCCTGAACGCGCTGGCCGAGGGGCGGACGCTCTCGGAACTGCGGGCCAACATGGCCCGCGAGATCGCCCGTCGGCGGCAAGAGATCGACTCGCTTGCCCGCGATCTGGTGGAAAGCGGGCTGGCGCTTTGGGAGAATGCCGGCGAAGCCTCGGAGCGGCTGATCGTGCGCGGCCGGTCGAACCTGATCGACAGCGTCTCGGACCAGACCGAGATCGAGCGCATCCGGGTGCTGTTCGACGATCTGGAGCGCAAGCGGGACATTGCCGAATTCCTGAACCTGACCGAGGCGGGCGAAGGTGTGCGCATTTTTATCGGATCGGAGAACAAGCTTTTCTCACTTTCCGGTTCAAGTCTGGTTGTTTCTCCCTATATGAACGCTGATCGAAAGATCATCGGCGCGGTGGGCGTCATCGGTCCGACCCGGCTGAACTATGGCCGGATCGTCCCGATCGTCGATTACACCGCCCAGCTGGTGGGCCGCCTGGTCTCGGACCGCGGCAAGGGCTGACAGAAGGGTGTGACGGATGTCGCAGGAAGAAACCGCCTCGTCGCAGGTGGAGTTGGAAGAGTTTGAAACCCGGGACGCCGGCGAGGTGGAGGCCCTGCGGGCCGAGCGCGACGAATTGCGCGACAAGTTCATGCGCGTCCTCGCGGATGCCGAGAATTCGCGCAAGCGGGCCGAGCGTGACCGCAAGGAAGCCGAGATGTATGGCGGCACGCGGCTGGCCCGCGACCTGCTGCCGGTCTACGACAACCTGAACCGCGCGCTGCAGGCGATCCCCGACGACAGCCGCCAGGCTTCCGCCGCGCTGATCGAGGGGGTGGAGCTGACCCTGCGCGAGCTGGCCAATGTAATGTCCAAGCACGGCATCACCAAGATTTCTCCGGCGGCGGGCGACCAGTTCGATCCCCAGTTGCACGAGGCGATGTTCGAGGCGCCGCTGCCCGGCACCAAGGCGGGCCAGATCATCCAGGTGATGGCCGAGGGCTTCCTGCTGCACGACCGGCTGCTGCGTCCGGCGCAGGTGGGGGTTTCCTCGACTCCGGGTTGACGGGCGGGCTTTCCCCTCTGGCGGCACTTTTGTAGGCTCGCCCGGATCTTGGGGGACCGAAGTGAGCGACGACACCGTCACGCCGATGATGGCGCAATATCTGGAGATCAGGGCGCAGAATCCCGGCGCGCTGCTGTTCTACCGGATGGGCGATTTCTACGAGATGTTCTTCGACGACGCGGTGGCTGCGGCCGCCGCGCTGGACATCGCCCTGACCAGGCGCGGCTTCCATCTGGGCGAGCCGATCGCCATGTGCGGCGTTCCGGTCCATGCCGCCGAGGGCTACCTCTTGACCCTGATCCGCAAGGGTTTCCGCGTCGCCATCGCCGAACAGCTGGAGGACCCGGCCGAGGCGAAGAAGCGCGGCTCGAAATCGGTGGTCAAGCGCGATGTGGTGCGGCTGGTCACGCCCGGGACCCTGACCGAGGATTCCCTGCTCGAGGCGCGGCGGCACAATTTCCTTGCCGCCTTCGCCGAGGTGCGCGAGACCGGCGCGCTGGCCTGGGCCGACATTTCCACCGGCGAGTTCCGGGTGATGCCGTCCAGCCTCGCGCGGCTTGGCCCCGATCTGGCGCGCATCGCCCCGCGTGAGCTGCTGCTGAGCGAAGCGCGCGAGCGCGAGACGGCCGAGGTCGTGGCTGACACCGGCGTCGCCATCACGCCCCTGTCGCGCGGCAGTTTCGATTCCACCAATGCCGACAAGCGGTTGTGCGAGATGTTCGGCGTCGCCTCGCTGGATGCCTTCGGCGGCTTCGACCGGGCCGAGGTCTCGGCCATGGGCGCGCTGGTGGACTATCTGCACCTGACCCAGCGCGGCCGGATGCCGCTCCTCCGCCCCCCGGTGCGCGAGGCTTTGGGCGGCGCGATGCAGATCGACGCCGCGACCCGCCGCAATCTCGAGGTGACGCAGGCGCTGTCGGGCGGGCGCGAGGGTTCGCTGCTGTCGGCGATCGACCGGACGGTCACCGCCGGCGGCGCGCGGCTGCTGGAGCGGCGGCTCTCCTCGCCCGCGCTGGACCTGGGCGTGATCCACGCCCGGCAGGCGGCGCTGGGGTTCCTGCTGGAGGCGCCCTCCCTGCGCGGCCGCCTGCGGGAAAGCCTGCGGCGGGTGCCGGACATGGATCGCGCCCTGTCCCGGCTGGCGCTGGACCGCGACGGCCCGCGCGACATGGCCGCGATCCGCGCGGGGCTGGAACAGGCCGGCGCGATTGCGGGGCTGCTCACCGACGCGCCGCCGCTGCTTGCCGATGCGGCGGGGGCACTGGTCGGGCATGACGCGCTGGTGGACCTTCTTACCCGCGCGCTGGTGGCCGAACCGCCGCTTCTGACGCGGGACGGCGGCTATATCGCCCCGGGCCATGACCCCGAGCTGGACGAGACCCGCGCCCTGCGGGACGAGGGGCGCGGCGTGATCGGCCGGATGCAGGCGGATTACGTCGAGAGGACCGGCGTCGCCAGCCTGAAGATCAAGCACAACAACGTGCTGGGCTATTTCATCGAGACCACGACGACCCACGAAGACCGGATGCGGGCGATGCCCGAGCTTTTCATCCACCGCCAGACCACGGCGGGGCAGGTGCGCTTCACCACCCTGGCGCTTTCCGAGATCGAGACCCGGATCCTGAACGCCGGCAATCACGCGCTGGAGATCGAGAGGCGGCATTACGCGGCGCTGAAGGCGGCGATCCTCGACGTTTCGGCCGCCATCGCCCAGGCCGCGCGGGCGCTGGCCGAGATCGACCTCGCCGCCGGTTTCGCCGATCTCTCGGCCGAGGAGAACTGGTGCGAGCCGGTGGTGGACGATTCCCGCGCCTTCCAGATCAGCGGCGGGCGGCATCCGGTGGTGGAGCGGGCGCTGAAGCATGGCGGGACGCCCTTTGTCGCCAACGACTGCGCGCTGACCGACCGGGGGACGCCGGCGATCTGGCTGCTGACCGGGCCGAACATGGCGGGGAAATCCACCTTCCTGCGGCAGAACGCGCTGATCGCCCTGCTGGCGCAGGCGGGCAGCCATGTCCCGGCGGGTTCGGCGCGGATCGGGCTGGTTTCACAACTGTTCAGCCGGGTCGGGGCCTCGGACGATCTGGCGCGCGGCCGGTCGACCTTCATGGTCGAGATGGTCGAGACCGCCGCGATCCTGAACCAGGCCGACGACCGCGCGCTGGTGATCCTGGACGAGATCGGGCGCGGCACGGCGACCTATGACGGCCTCTCCATCGCCTGGGCGACGCTGGAGCATCTGCACCAGGTCAACCGCTGCCGCGCCCTCTTCGCCACGCATTACCACGAGATGACGGCGCTGGCGGGCAAGTTGCCGGGGGTGAAGAACGCCACGGTCACGGTCAAGGAATGGGAAGGCGAGGTGATCTTCCTGCACGAGGTCCGCGAGGGCGCGGCCGACCGCAGCTATGGCGTGCAGGTCGCCCGGCTGGCCGGCCTGCCGCACAGCGTGATCGAGCGGGCCAAGGTCGTGCTGGACACGCTGGAAAAGGGCGACCGCGAGGGGGGCAAGCAGGCCACGCTGATCGACGACCTGCCGCTGTTCCGCGCCACGCCGGTGGCCCCGCCGCCGAAGGTGGTGAAGGCGTCAGAGGTCGAGGACCGGCTGAAAGCGGTCCACCCCGATGAACTGACGCCCATCGAGGCGCTGCGGCTGGTCTACGACCTCAAGCGGCTGGCCGATCAAAGCACATAGCGCGAGATGTCGGCCGACCGGGCCAGCGCGCCGATATTGGTCTCGACAAACCCGGCATCCACGGTGACGGACTGGCCGGAACGGTCGGGGGCGTGGAAGGACAGTTCCTCGAACACCCGCTCCATCACCGTGTAAAGCCGCCGCGCGCCGATGTTTTCCACCGAACGGTTCACTTCCGCCGCGATCCGGGCCAGGGCGGCGATGCCGTCCGGGGTAAAGGTCACCGTGACCTCCTCGGTCTGCATCAGCGCGGTATATTGCCGGGTCAGGGCATTGTCGGTCTCGGTCAGGATGCGGACGAAGTCCTCCTCGGTCAAAGGCGCGAGTTCCACCCGGATCGGCAGCCGGCCCTGCAACTCGGGCAACAGGTCCGAGGGTTTTGCGATGTGGAACGCGCCTGAGGCGATGAACAGGATATGGTCGGTCTTGACCGGCCCATGCTTGGTAGAGACCGTCGTCCCCTCGATCAGCGGCAGCAGGTCGCGCTGCACGCCTTCACGGGAAACATCCGCCCCCCGCGCATCCGAGCGGGCGCAGATCTTGTCGATCTCGTCCAGAAAGACGATCCCGTTCTCCTGCACCGCCTCCAGCGCCGCCGTGCGTACCGCTTCGTCGTCCAGAAGCTTGTCGGCCTCTTGTCCGATCAGCACGTCATAGCTTTGCGCCACCGTCATCCGCTTGCGCGAGGTCCGGCCGCCGAAGGCCTTGAACAGGTCCTGCAACCCCTGCATCTGCTGTTCCATCCCCGGCATGCCAAAGCCCATCGGCATCGGTGCGGCGTCGGCGACGTCGATCTCGATCATCGTGCCGTCCAGCTCGCCGCGCTTCAGCTTCGCCCGGAACATCTCGCGCGTCTGCTCGCGGGCGTCCTTGCCGGCCAGGGCCTCGATCACCCGGTCCTCGGCCGCCTTGTGGGCGCGGGCCTTCACCTCCTCGCGCATCGCGGCGCGGGTATCGTTGATCGCCACATCAACAAGATCGCGGACGATTGAATCGACGTCGCGGCCGACATAGCCGACCTCGGTGAACTTGGTCGCCTCGACCTTCAGGAAGGGTGCTTTCGCCAGCTTGGCAAGGCGGCGGCTGATCTCGGTCTTGCCGACGCCGGTCGGGCCGATCATCAGGATGTTCTTCGGATAGACCTCGTCCCGCAGGTCGTCGGCAAGCCGCTTGCGGCGCCAGCGGTTGCGCAGGGCCACGGCCACGGCGCGCTTGGCATCGCGCTGGCCGATGATGAAGCGGTCAAGCTCGGAGACGATCTCGCGCGGGGTCAGGTCGGTCATTCGGTCGATCCATATGGGGGAAGGCTGGACTTGCCGGGGAAGTCGGGCAGGGCGCGCATCACCACGGCGCGCAGTTGCACCCACCAGGTGCCGATGGCGGTGATGAAGGCGCCGAGGGTGAGGAGGACGAAGATCCAGCTGGCGCCGCCGCCTTCGCCGATGAACCAGCCGATCACGATGGCGATATAGGCGATGGCGGCGGTCAGGAAGCTGCGGCGGTCGATCACCAGCGCCAGCAGCGTGACCAGCGCCAGCGCGATCGCCAGAAACCCGATCCCGCCGCCGTTCAGCAGGGTCATGGCGACCGTGTTCACCAGCGCCGGGGCCGCGAGAAGGTGGCACCAGAAGGCCGTCGCCGAATGGCGGCCCAGGCGGTGCGGGTCGCGGGTGTCGAACCACATGCCCACCAGAAAGGCTCCGATCCCGAAGACCAGCGTCGCCGTGGCGAAGGCCGGACTTTCGCCAAGGTCGAACAGCGCGCGATATCCACCGGCGCCGACCAGCCCGACCAGGGTCGAGGCCGAGGCGGTCAGGGAATAGACCGCGCCCAGGATCGCACCCCCGGCCAGGAAGGCCGAGAAGGGCAGCCGGAAATGCCGGTACCAAAGTACCATCGCCGCCGCCGAAAGCGAGAACCCCGCGATGGCGATGGCGCGGTCGTCAAACCCCGACCGGCCCAGAAGGCTGAAGGCGAAGATCACGATCCCGGTGCCGTAGGCCGTCGCCAGCACCATCGAGGGCAGGGTCATCCGCCGTTTCAGGGTGAAATAGCCGGCCCACCACCAGGCAATCCCGGCGGTGGCCAAAGGCACCAGCGTCAGCAGGGCGAAGCCGCCGAACACGGTCAAAAGGGCGGTCACGCCCGACAGCAGGATCACCAGCCCGATCGAAATGAAGATCTCCGAAAATCCCCGGAAGAACTCGAAGGGCTCGTCCTCGGCCGGCAGCGTGGCGCGCTTGCCCGCGCGGTCGTTCGCCAGGGCCTGCACCGATGCCGCCTGCGCCTCGGTCAGGATCCCGGCGGCGACGGCGGCGCGGAGGTCCTCGGGCGTCATTTGCGGATCGTCTCCACGGTGAGGTTGCCGTTGGTGTAGACGCAGATGTCGGCGGCGATGGCCATGGCCTGGCGGGCGATGGCCTCGGCCGGCAGGTCGGTGGACATCAGCCCCCGGGCCGCCGCCAGCGCGAAGTTCCCGCCCGAGCCGATGGCGGCGACGTCATGCTCCGGCTCCAGCACGTCGCCGGCGCCGGTGATCACGAACAGGTCGGTCCCGTCGGTGACGATCAGCATGGCCTCCAGGTTGCGCAGGTACTTGTCCATCCGCCAGTCCTTGGCCAGGTCGACGCAGGCGCGGGCCAGCTGGCCGGGCGCGGCCTCCAGCTTCTTTTCCAGCCGGTCCAGCAGGGTGAAGGCATCGGCGGTGGATCCGGCAAAGCCGCAGACGACCGCGTGGCCGCCGGGGTTCAGGCGGCGCACCTTGCGCGCGGTGCCCTTGATCACGGTCTGGCCAAGCGAGACCTGGCCGTCCCCCGCCACCACCACCTCGCCGCCGCGCCGGACCGCCAGGATCGTGGTGCCGTGCCAGCCGGGAAATCTGTCGTCTGCCATCCGGACCTCCGTTTTGCCTTATATGGCCGGGGCGGGGGGTCTTCTCAAGTCAGGCAAAGCAAAACGCCCGCGCCTTGGCGGCGCGGGCGTTCCGGAACACTGTCCCTGGCCTCAGCGGCGCAGGCCCAGACGGGTGATAAGCGTGGAATACCGCGACTCATCGTTTTTCTTCAGGTAGTCCAGCAGCTTGCGGCGCTGGGCAACCAGCATCAGCAGGCCGCGACGCGAGTGGTTGTCGTTCTTGTGGCCCTTGAAATGCTCGGTCAGGGTGGCAATCCGCGAGGACAGGATCGCAACCTGCACTTCCGGCGAGCCGGTGTCGCCTTCCTTGGTCGCGTATTCCTTGATCAGGCGGGCTTTTTCTTCAACGGTGATCGACATCGTGGTCTCCTGTGTCTGAAGGTCATGGCGCAAGCCGGGATGTCGTCCAGCAGGGCCCTTGGAGGCTCCGCCACCAGGCGGATGCGCGCGTATAGGCGGATTCGCTGCGGAAGGAAAGCCCGATCGCGGCGGGTGTCGGTAACTCCCGGTTAAGGGACTGCAGAGATTCCGGGCGGCGGTGCGTATCGGCAGGCTGCGATTCGTGATATGGATGATCCCGGGTTTTTGTCGTAGCGCCAGACAGTTAGCCGGAAAATTGGTTAACGCGGGCGCGGCGGTGCTGTGTCGGGGTGGTGTGGTGTTGACGATACTGGGTGTGCTGGGTGTCCTCACGGCGGGGGTGATCGCCGATGCGGCCTTCTTTGGCCGTTCGCCGGAACAGGAGGAGGAGGGCGATCCCGCCGATCTCCTCGAAGACCCGGACGGGCAGGCCTTCGACCTTGAGACGGGTCCCCAATCGGACGACCTGGCCCACGAGGCGGAGGCGGGGCGCCAGCTTTACGGCGGCGCGGGCGGAGAGGTGCTTTCCGGCGGCACTGGCGACGACCGGATCGAGGCGGGGGACGGCGCCGACCTGATCGACGGGCGCGACGGCGACGACTGGATCGACGCGGGCTTCGGCGACGATGCGGGCTGGGGCGGCGGCGGTGACGACCGGATCCAGGGCGGCGGGGGGCATGACAGCCTGACCGGACAGGCGGGCGATGACACGATCCTTGGCGGCGACGGCGACGATTCGATCCTGGGCGATCTGGGCGAGGATTCCCTCTCGGGGGATGCCGGGAACGACAGCCTCCTGGGCGGGGCGGGCGATGACACGCAGTCGGGCGGCGCTGGCGACGACTGGCTGGCCGGCAACGATGGCGACGACCGGCTGGCCGGCGGCGACGGCGCGGACATCCTGGACGGAGGCAGCGGCAACGACTGGCTCTCGGGGCTTGACGGCGATGCCGATGACCTGGACGAGGATTTCCTGAACGGCGGCGCGGGGAACGACAGCATCCTGCTTGGCGCGGGCGACCATGCCACGGGGGGCGAGGGCGAGGATGTCTTCCTGCTGGCCGAGACCGGGCCGGCTGGCGAACTGGCCGAAATCGCGGATTACAACGCCCTGCAGGACCAGCTGGTGGTGATGTATGACCCCGCCCTGCACTCGGACCCTGTGCTCGGCATCACGACGTCTGCGGATGCCACGCAAAGCACGATCCTGCTGAACGGCAAGGCGGTCGCGCTGGTCCGGGGCAGCGCGCTTGATGCCGATGACGTGCGCCTGGTCGCCTTCCCGACCTAACGCGGCCAGCTTTGGGGCTGCCGGTCGTAGGCGATGTACAGCGGATGGGTCGGCTGGCCCTGGCCGGTCAGGCCCAGGTGGTGCAACTCGGCCCCCGCCTCGCGCAGCATCGCCTCGACCCCTGGGCCCCGGTTCAGGTGCAGCCCGTGATTGCCCCAGGCGCAGATCACGGTATCCGCCCAGTCCAGGCTGTCCAGGATCGCCCGGTCGTTTTCCGCGCCCACCGGATCGGGGACCGCGCGCATCGCCTTGGGATCGGTGGCGCGCCAGGCAAAGATGTTGGTCACCCGGAAGGCGCCAAAGCCCAGCGTCCGCGCCCGCCGCTCGCAGCGTTCGACGGTGGGGTCGTTCTGCACCTCGGTCGCGGTCGAGGGGTTCAGCATCACGAACAGCGCGCGCGGCCCCGGACCCCAGGTGCGGGTCAGCAGGAAGCGATAGTTCTCGCAGTCGGAATAGACCGCCTCGGATTCCGCGTTGCCCTTGGTGAACCGCCGGGTGATCATCCGATCCCCTCCTTGCCAGCCTTCGTGTCGCACCGATACATAATCGCCGCACCCGGCGACACAAGCGGATCGCCTTGCATCGCGGGGGCTTCGCCATTAGCAGAGAGGCCGGTTTTACCCGGGAGACGGACGATGGACGGGATCGACACGCTCAAGGCCAGATACCTTGCCGCCGTGGCCAATGCGGCGGACGAGGCCGGGCTGGAAGAGGTCCGCGTCGGCGCCCTGGGCAAGAAGGGCGAGATTTCCGGCCTGATGGCCGGTCTCGGCAAGATGGAGCCCGAGGCGCGCAAGGCCGCCGGGGCCAGCCTGAACGCGCTGAAGGACGAGATCGACGCCGCGCTCCGCGCCCGCAAGGTGGCACTGGCCGACGCCGCGCTGGACGAGCGGCTCAAGACCGAATGGCTGGACGTGACCCTGCCGGGCCGGCCGCGCCCGCGCGGGACGATCCATCCGGTCAGCCAGGTGATGGAGGAGCTGACGGCGATCTTCGCCGACATGGGCTTCTCGGTCGCCGAGGGGCCGCAGGTGGAAAGCGACTGGTACAATTTCGACGCGCTGAACATCCCGCCGGAACATCCCGCACGGCAAGAGCATGACACCTTCTTCATGCACCGGGCCGAGGGCGACAACCGCCCGCCACATGTGCTGCGCACCCATACCTCGCCCGTGCAGATCCGGGCGATGATGGATCAGGGCGCGCCGATCCGGGTGATCGCGCCGGGCCGGGTCTACCGGATGGACATGGACCAGACCCATACCCCGATGTTCCACCAGGTCGAGGGCATGGCCATCGACCGCAACATCTCGATGGCGAACCTGAAGTGGACCCTGGAAGAATTCTGCCGCGCCTTCTTCGAGGTGGACAAGGTGGAACTGCGCTTCCGCGCCAGCCATTTCCCCTTCACCGAACCCTCGGCCGAGGTCGACATCCGCTATTCATCCGTCGGCGGCCAGCTGAAGATCGGCGAGGGCGACAAGTGGATGGAGATCCTCGGCTCGGGGATGATGCACCCCAAGGTGCTGGCGGCGGGCGGGATCGATCCCGACCAATGGCAGGGCTTCGCCTTCGGCATGGGGATCGACCGGATCGCGATGCTGAAATACGGCATCCCCGACCTGCGCGCCTTCTTCGAGGCCGACCTGCGCTGGCTGCGGCACTACGGCTTTTCCGCGCTGGACGTGCCGGACCTGGCGGGCGGGCTCTCGGCCTGAATGGAGGACGAGGACCTTTCCGCCCGCAAGCACCACGCCGCGCATGACCCGGCGTTTCCCGGGCGGCGGGAAGAGGCCCATGCCCGCATCGTCGCGGCGCTGGACGGGGCGCTGCGGCCCTTTGGCTATGCGCTGAAGGGCAGCACCTGGAGCCGATCTTCCCCGCGGGGAAAGTCGGCCGTCCATCTGCAACGCAACCGCTATGGCTGGGAGGTGCAGATCCTCCTGCGCTTCGTCACGCCCGAGGGCGAGCCGCCGGCGGAATGGGACGAGGCCGAGATGACGATGGAGCGTTTCGGCGGCGGCGGCGGCGAGGATCCGGGACGGCTGGCCTTTCTGGACGTGCTGGAGAAGCCCGCGCATCTGTCGCGCACGATCGACATCCTCACCCTCGAGGCGCTGCCCTGGCTGGACCGCCTGCACGACTGAGCGCCGCCGCGGCCGCCCGCCCGGCCCAGCGCCCGGTCGCCCAGCAGGCGGTCAGCAGATAGCCGCCCGTCGGGGCCTCCCAGTCCAGCATCTCGCCGGCGACGAAGCAGCGGGGCAGGGCCTTCAGCTCCAGATCCTGCGTCACCGAACCCCATTCCACGCCCCCCGCGACCGAGATCGCCTCGTCCAGCGGCCGGGGGCCCTGCAACGGGATCGGCAGCTGCTTGAGATGGGCAAAGGGCTCGGCGCGGGAGAATTCCATCACCAGCGCGGCCTGCGTGCGGTCGAGGCCCAGCTTGCGCAGGCGGTTCATCGTGCTTTCGCCGGGCCGCATCTTCGCAAGGCGGCGCGCGATCTCCCCCTCCGGCAGGTCCGGCAAGAGGTCGAGCGCCAGCGTCGCACCCTCGCGCAGCGTCCGGCTGAGCGCATAGATCCCGCCGCCTTCCACGCCCCGCGCCGACAGGACGAACTCTCCGCGATGCTCCTCGAGCACTTCGTGCACTCGTCGCCGGTCGTCGCGAGGAGTGCACGAAGTGCTCGACGAGCAGGCCATGAGGGTGACGCCCTTCACCGGCTGGCCGAAGAAGGGCGCCATCTTCGCCGACCAGTCGACCCGGAAGCCCATGTTCGCAGGCTTCCACGGCGCGATTTCCACCCCCTTCTCCCGCAACCATGGCACCCAGGCCCCATCCGAACCAAGGCGCTGCCAGCTTGCCCCGCCCAGGGCCAGCACCGTCACGCCGGGACTGACGGTTTGCGCCCCCTCTGGTGTCTCGAAGCGGAAGCTGGAACCCTCGAACCCGGTCCAGCGCCAGCGGGTGCGGATCTCGACGCCCTGCGCGGCAAGGCGCTGCACCCAGGCGCGCAGCAGCGGAGAGCCCTTCATCGCCACCGGAAAGACCCGGCCGGAGGAGCCGGTGAACACCTCCTGCCCCAGGGCGCGGCACCAGTCCTGCACTTCGCCGGGGCCGAACTCCGCCAGGATCGGGCGGAGTTGCGGGGCGTCGTAGCGGGTGGCGAAGCTCGCGAAGGGCTCGTCCTTGGTGACGTTCAGCCCCGACTTCCCGGCCATCAGGAACTTGCGCCCGATCGAGGGCCTGGCCTCGCAGACCAGGACCCCGATCCCGGCGCGGGCCAGTTCCTCGGCCGCCATCAACCCGGCGGGACCGGCGCCGATGACCAGGGCCCGGGCCACCGGCGCGGCCTATTTCCGGTTGTGGGCGATGCGCCCGATGGTGTTCAGCAGGATCTGCGCCGCAAGGATCGCGGTCATGCCGGATTGGTCGTAGTCGGGCGCCACTTCCACCAGGTCGATGCCGATGATGTTGCCCTGTTTGGTCAACCCGTCGATCAGCTCCAGCACCTCGTAATACAGAAAGCCGCCATGCGAGGGCGTCCCTGTGCCGGGGGCGATCGAAGGGTCGAAGCCGTCGATGTCCAGCGTCAGGTAATAGTCCACGCCCTTGGGGATGCGGGCGAGGGTCGCCTCGACCCCCAGCTTGCGCATCTGGCGGACCGAGAGGATGTCGTCGCCCATCTTCCGCGCCGCGTCATAGCCGTCCTTGGCGGTGGAGGAGACGTTGCGGATGCCAAGCGCGGTGATGCCCTTGACATGGTCCTGTTCCGCCGCGCGCCGCATCGGGTTGCCGTGGCCGTGGCGGACGCCGTGGCGCACGTCGACGAAATCCAGATGCGCGTCGATCTGGACGATGTGCAGCGGGCGGCCGGTGAAGGCGCGGATGCAGGGGATGTTGATCGAATGGTCACCGCCCAGCACCACCGGCACGGCCCCGGCCGCCAGGATGGCGCGGACGCCGGTCTCGATGTTGGCGTGGCTGGTTTCGGTATCCGTGTGGACGATGTCGGCATCGCCGATGTCAAGGATGCGGACACCCTCCAGGTAGGTCACGTCGTCCTCGTGGTCATAGGCGCCGCCATGGCCGAAGGAGAACAGGGTCGAAGCCTCGCGGATCGAGCGCGGCCCGAAGCGCGCGCCGGCGCGGAACTGGGTGCCGAAATCGAAGGGCGCGCCGAGGATGGCGAAGTCGGCGTCGATCTTCGACCAGTCGGGCTGGTAGGGATTCTTGCCGAAGGTCGAGATCCCCACGAAGGGCAGATTCAGGCGGCCGTTTTCGTATCCGTTGCTCATGCTGGTTCCCCGTTGCTCATGCGTTTCAGGGCGGCAACATGCCCCGGATCGGCGGCAAGTGCATGATCCGCCAGCGACATTGCCACGTCGGTCAGGGACTCGGGCGGGGCGATGCGGTCGATCAATCCCCAGGCCAGCGCCTCCTCGGCCGCGATCCTTTGCCCGGCCAGCAGGATCATCTTGGCGCGGGCCGGGCCGACCAGCGCCGCCAGCCGGATCGGGTCCGAGGGCTGCGGCCGGTAGCCAAGCCGCATGACCGGGTAGAAGAACTGGGCCGAGGGGACCGCGATCCGCAGGTCGCAGGCCAGCGCCACCCCCGTCGCGCCGCCCGCCAGCGTGCCGTTCAGCGCGGCGATGCTCAGGCCGGGGAAGCGGGCGATGGCCCCCGACGCCGCCTCCCATGCCGGCGAGAGGCCAAGGCCGGCCTGCATCTCCTCCAGGTCCGCTCCGGCGGAAAAGACCTTGCCCTCGCCGGTCAGGATCAGGACCCGCGCCGTCTCCGCTGCCCCGGTCGCGGCATGGGCGATGTCGCGCAGCATCGCCCCGGTCAGGGCATTGGCCTTCTCCGGGCGGCACAGCCTGATCGTGCAGCACCCGCCCGCCTGTTCCACCCTGATCATCCACCCCTCCGGCTTTCCCGACCCGCGCCCGGAATCCCTTGACGCCTCCGGGATCAGATTGAAAGGTTGAACGACGCGATTTCAACCCGAAAGGCCGGTCCCATGTCCCGCGCTGTCCGTTCCACGGCCCTGGCATTCGTGCTGTCCCCCGCCGCCGCACTGGCCGACGTGACGCCGGCCGAGGTCTGGGAAAGCTGGCAGGCGATGGCGACCGCGGCAGGGCAAGAGCTGACGGTCGGCGGCACGGCGCAGGACGGCGACCGGCTGGAGGTGACCGACCTTGTCCTGACCCACAAGGACCCGCTGGCCGGAACCGCCTCGGCCACCTTCGACAGGCTGGTGTTCGCGGGCAACGGCGACGGCACGGTGACGGTGACCCTGCCGGACAGCTATCCGCTGGCCATGGCCTTCCCCGAGCAGGTGGACGGGCCGGGCTCGCTCAAGCTGACGATCAGCCAGCCGGGCATGGCGATCATCGCGGGCGGCAGCGCGCACGAGACCAGCTATGACTTCACCGCGCCCAGGGTCACGGTGACGCTGGACGAGGTGACGGACGAGACCGGCAAGGTGCTGGACACGACGGCCGAGATGGTCCTGACCACGGCGACGGGGCATTATCTGGTGACGCGGGACGGCGACCGGACCGCGCTGGACGCCAGCTTTGCCGCCAAGGGGCTGGGGCTGAACATCGCGGGCAAGGATCCCGAAACCGGCTCGGACGGCAGGGTCGTGGTCACGCTGGCCGATATCGGCGGCGCGACGAAGGGCAATCTGCTGAACGCCGATCTGATGGCGAACCTTGCCGCGGCGCTGAACGGCGGCTTCAGCGTCGACACCAGCCTGTCCTTCGGCGCGGCCAGCCTGGATTTCGACCTGACCGAGGCGGCCGGCCCCACCAGGCTGGTCGCCAGCGCCACCGGCGGCAGTTTCGTGCTGGCGATGGACAAGATCCGGATGAACTATGGCACCTCGCTTTCCGGGGCCAGGTTCACGCTGTCGTCGCACGACCTTCCCTTCCCGCAGGTCGAGATTGCCTTTGCGGAAAGCGGGTTCAATCTCGTGATGCCGGTCAGCAAGTCCGACAGTCCGCAGGACTTTGCCTTCCTCACCCGCCTGGTCGATTTCACCATCTCGGAGGAACTCTGGGACCTGTTCGATCCCGGCGCCCGTCTCTCGCGCGAGCCGGCCAGTTTCGTGCTGGACACAAAGGGCACCGGCCTCTGGACCAGGGACATCATGGACCCCGCGGTCGATCTGGACGCGCCGACCCCGCCGGGCGAAGTGCATTCCCTGGAGCTGACCGAGCTTCTGACCAGGGGCGCGGGGGCCGAGGTGTCGGCCACCGGCGCGGTCACCTTCGACAACGCCGACCTGGTGACCTTCGACGGCATGCCGCGCCCGGACGGCAAGTTCAACGTGAAGATCAGGGGCGTTCACAAGCTGGTCGACAACCTGATCGCGCTGGGGTTGCTGGACGAGGACGAGGCGACGGGCTTCCGGCTGGGGCTGGCGATGTTCGCCCGCCCCGCCGGGCCGGACGAGCTGGTTTCCGAGATCGAATTCCGCGATGGCGGCGTCTTCGCCAACGGGATGCAGCTTCTCTGACCCCCGCGCGGGCAGCCCGGCCTTGCAGCGGGGGGCGGGCAGGGCTACCTCATGGCGGGAGACCCAACGGGAGCCGACCATGACCCCCAGCCTTGCCGACCTCAGCCATTCGCTTCTGGACGCCGCGCGCAAGGCGGGCGCCGAAAGCGCCGATGCGCTGGCCGTCGCGGGTGCCGCGCTCTCGATCGAGATCCGCAAGGGCGCGCTGGAACAGGCCGAACGCTCGGAAGGGGTCGAGATCGGGCTGCGCGTGCTGGTCGGGCGGCGTCAGGCCTGCGTCTCGGCCTCGGACACTTCGGCGGCGACGATCCGGGCGCTGGCGGAACGTGCGGTGGCGATGGCGCGCGAGGCGCCCGAGGATCCGACCTCCGGCCTTGCCGAGCCGGATCAGCTGGCGCAGGGCTGGGATCTTGCCGCGCTGGACCTTGCCGACCCGGCCGAGGAACCGGATGCCGCCACGCTCGAGGCGCAGGCCCGCGCGGTCGAGGCCGCGGCGCTTGCGACGCAGGGCATCACCCAGGTCGAGGCCGCCGCCGCCTATGGTCGCCGGTCGCTGCACATGGCCGCGACGAACGGCTTTTCCGGGGGCTACGGCCGCAGCTCCACCTCGCTCTCGGCGGTGGCCTTCACCGGCCAGGGCAGCGAAATGCAGCGCGACTACGCGGGCGAGGGCAGGGTCTATGCCTCGGACATGCCGGGGGCCGAGGAGATCGGGCGACTGGCGGCCGAACGGGCCTTGCAGCGCGTCGGCTCGGTCAAGCCCCGGACCGGGACCTTTCCGGTGGTCTATGACGAACGGGTGGCGGCCTCGCTGGTCGGGCATCTGCTGTCGGCGGTCAACGGAACCTCGATCGCCCGCGGCTCCAGCTGGGCGCGCGACCTGCTGGGCAAGCCGGTGCTGCCTGCCGGGATCGTGCTGATCGAGGATCCGCACCGGCCCCGGATCGGCAGCTCGCGCCCCTTCGACGGCGAGGGGCTGGCGACCCGCCGGCGCGAGATCGTGGCCGACGGCGTGCTGACCGGCTGGGTGCTGGACCTTGCGACCGGGCGCAAGCTGGGCATGCCCTCGACCGCCAATGCCTTCCGGGGGACCAGCGCGCCGCCCTCGCCCTCGACCACCAACATCGACCTGACCCAGGGCGCGCGCAGCCGGGCCGACCTGATCCGCGACATGGGAACGGGGCTGCTGGTCACCTCGATGATCGGCTCGACCATCAACCCGACGACCGGCGACTATTCGCGCGGGGCGGCCGGGTTCTGGGTCGAGAATGGCGAACTGGCCTATCCGGTCCACGAATGCACCATCGCCGGAAACCTGCGTGACATGCTGCTGCGGCTGGTCCCGGCCAATGACGCGCGGGCGCATCTGTCGACGCGGGTGCCCTCGATCCTGATCGACGGAATGACCCTTGCCGGCGCGTGACCTCGCGCTTCTGACCGAGGCCGCGCGCGAGGCGGGGCGGATCGCCATGCGCCACTGGCGGCGCGACGTGAAACACTGGGACAAGGGCGGCGAACACGGCCCGGTCAGCGAGGCCGACCTGGCCGTGAACGAGATGCTGAAGGCCCGGCTGCTGGCGGCCCGGCCCGATTACGGCTGGCTCAGCGAGGAGACGCCGGACGATCCCGCCCGCCTGTCGCGCGACACGGTCTTCATCATCGACCCGATCGACGGCACCCGCGCCTTCATCGCCGGAGAGGAGAGCTTCTCGCATTCGCTTGCCGTGGCGCATCAGGGGCGGGTGACGGCCGGTGTGGTCTTCCTGCCCGCGATGGACCGGATCTATGTCGCCTCGGAAAGCTCGCCCGCCCTGCGCGACGGCTTGCCGATCTCGGCCAGTCGCGCCGACCGGCTGGAGGGTGCGGATGTGCTGACCACCAAGGCCAACCTGCTGCCCGAGAAATGGCCCGGCGGCGTGCCCGACCTGAAGCGGCATTTCCGCGCCTCGCTGGCCTGGCGGCTGTGCCTTGCGGCCGAGGGGCGATTCGACGGGATGCTGACCCTGCGCGATGCCTGGGAATGGGACATTGCGGCGGGCAGCCTGATCGCGGCCAAGGCGGGGGCGGTGGTCTCGGATCGCAGGGGAGAGACGCTGCACTTCAACACGCCGGGCGCGATGGCCGAGGGGGTGCTGGCCCTGCCGCCCGCCGCCCATGCCGAGGCGGTGCGCCGGTTGCGGGGCTGATCATGTGAAACGGGCCGGGAAGTCCCGGCCCCTCTGCATCAGCGTTTCGGCCCCTTCGGCGGCACGAACCGCTTGGAGGTGTCGCGCGCATCGGTCCGGGGCTTCTCGGCCCGCGGCTTGTCGAAGGGCTTCTTGCCCCCGGCCGCATGGCTCTTGAACCCGCCGGGCTTGCCCGCCCCCTCACGCTTCACGAAGGGCCGCGCCTCGTCGCCCTTCGGGGCATAGGTCTTTTTCGGCCGGTCGCCATCCTCACGCGGGCGGAAGCCTTCGCCCTTGGGGGCATAGGGCTTGCGCGCCGGACGGTCGCCCTCCTCGCGCGGGCGATAGCCCTCGGGCTTCGGCGCATAGGGCTTGCGGGCCGGCCGGTCGCCCTCCTCGCGCGGCTTGTAGCCTTCGTCGCGGCGCTTGAAGCCGGTGCCTTCGGCGGCATGGCTCTTGTAGCCGCCGGCGCGGGCGGGCCTGTCGGACGCGCCGCCATGGCTCTTGTAGCCGGCCGCGCGCGGGGCGGATTTCTGGTTCGGCGACCAGCGCGGCTTGCGCGGGCGCTCGTCAGCCTCGCCCTCGGGGCGCGGGGCATAGGGCTTGCGCGCCGGGCGGTCCTCGTCGCGGGCCGGGCGGTCCTTCCACTCGGGCCGCGCCTCGGCCGGGCGGGGGCGGTCGTCGTATTTCGCCTTCGGCTTCGGCCGGTATTCGGACGGGGCCTCGTCCCCCTCCTCGACCAGGCGTGGCGGTTTCGGGGTATAGGCCGGTTTCTCGGCCCGCTCGCGCCGTTCCGGGCGCTCGAACCGGGGCTTCTCGGCGCGCGGGAAGCGGGGCTTGTCGAATTCGGGCTCGCCCTCGACCCGCTGCATCACAAGGCCCTTGTCCAGCTCGACCTCGCCGCCAAAACGCGAGGCCAGCGCCTCGGCGATCTGCACGAAGGTCTCGTCCTCGCGCACCCGGATCGCGCCGATGCCGTCCTTGGCGATGCTGCCCGCGTCGCAGATCTTGGGCAACAGCCAGCGCGCCTCGGCCCGGCCCGAGCGGCCGACCGAGATGCGGAACCAGACCGAAGGCCCGAACTCGCCCCGTTCGCGCGGGGCCGAGGGCGGCGGGACCGGCAGGTCGGTGGACAGGACCTCGGGGGCCGAGCGGCCCTCGCGCCACAGCCGCACGAAGGCGGCGGCAAGGGCCTCGGCGCCGAACTGCTCCAGAAGATCCCCCGCGATCCCGGCCTCGTCGCCGATCGGCGCGGTCAGGGCGGGATGCTCCAGAATCCGCAGGTCATCCTTGGCCTGCACGTCGTCCGCGCCGGGGGCCGCGCCCCATTCCGCAACGACCTTCGCGCCCGACAGCAGGCGCTGGGCCTTCTTGAACTCGGCCGGGGTCACGATCAGCGCCGAGACGCCCTTCTTGCCCGCGCGGCCGGTGCGGCCCGAACGGTGCAGCAGCGTTTCCGAGTTCGACGGCAGGTCGGCATGGATCACCAGCTCCAGCCCCGGCAGGTCGATGCCCCGCGCCGCCACGTCGGTGGCGATGCAGACCCGGGCACGACCGTCGCGCAGGGCCTGAAGCGCATGGGTCCGCTCCTGCTGCGACAATTCGCCCGAGAGTGCCACGACCTGGAACCCCCGGTTGCCCATCCGCGCCAGCAGGTGGTTCACGTTCGCCCGCGTCTTGCAGAAGACGATGGCCGTCCGCGCCTCATGAAAGCGCAGCACGTTGAAGATCGCATGTTCCCGGTCCCGCACCGCGACCGAGAAGGCGCGGTATTCGATGTCGACATGCTGCTTCGCCTCGCCCTGCGCCACGATGCGCAGCGCGTCCTTCTGGAACTCGGCCGCCAGCTTCTCGATCTCCTTCGGCACGGTGGCCGAGAACATCAGCGTCCGGCGTTCCGGCGGGGCGGCGGCCAGGATGAACTCCAGGTCCTCGGCGAAACCCAGGTCCAGCATCTCGTCCGCCTCGTCCAGCACCACCGCGCGGAGTCCGGACAGGTCAAGGCTGCCGCGCTCGATATGGTCGCGCAACCGGCCCGGCGTGCCGACGACGATATGCGCCCCGCGCTCCAGCGCCCGCCGTTCGGTGCGATAGTCCATGCCGCCGACGCAGGTTGCCAGCTTGGCCTGCGCGCCCGCGTAAAGCCATTCCAGTTCCCGCGCGACCTGCAAGGCCAGCTCGCGCGTCGGCGCGATGGCCAGGGCGATGGGCTTGTCGGCGAACAGCAGAACATCCTGCCCGTTCAGGATTTCCGGCGCGACGGCCAGCCCGAAGGCCACCGTCTTGCCCGATCCGGTCTGCGCCGAGACCAGCGCATCGCGACCGGCGACGCCTTCCGCCAGCACCGCCTCCTGCACCGAGGTCAGCGTCTCATAGCCCTTGTCGGCCAAAGCCTGCGCCAGCGGCGAGGCCACGTTCTCGATCGTCATGGATGTCTTTCCAAAGGGGGGCGGCTCATGCGCCCGAATAAGCCAAACGGCCCCTGTCCCCCTGGTGTGGGCCTCCTCGCCCACAGTCGTGGAATCTCGACCGTCCGGGGCACCTATCCGAAAGCGGCGGTGCTGTATAGGCCCGGAAAACCGAAGGCCGCGCCCCTTGCGGGAACGCGGCCTTGGGGTAGTGGTGCCCAGAAGAGGACTCGAACCTCCACGCCTTGCGGCACTGGTACCTGAAACCAGCGCGTCTACCAATTCCGCCATCTGGGCGATGTCGTGAGGGCGATGTAGCGGCCCCTTCCGGGAGAGTCAACGGCCCCCGAACGGAAAAAATGCAATGCCGCTTTCGCCTTGCCCGCCCCGGGTGCCGGGGGTATTGATCCGGAAGGTTCCGGTGTCTTTTCGGCGCTTTCGCAGGGGTGCGCACATGAGCAAGCTTGTCACCATCTTCGGCGGTTCGGGCTTTGTCGGCCGCTACATCGCACGCCGCATGGCGAAAGAGGGCTGGCGGGTGCGGGTGGCGGTGCGCCGCCCGAACGAGGCCCTGTTCGTCCGCCCCTACGGCGTCGTCGGCCAGGTCGAGCCGATCGCCTGCAACATCCGCGACGATGCCAGCGTCCGCGCGGCGCTGCGCGGGGCGGATGCGGTGGTGAACTGCGTCGGCGTCATGGTCCGCTCGGGCAAGAACACCTTTGCCGCGGTCCAGACCGAAGGCGCGGGCCGGATCGCCCGGATCGCCGCGGCGGAAGGGGTGGGACATCTGGTCCATGTCTCGGCCATCGGGGCGGATGCGGGTTCGGACAGCGATTACGCCCGCACCAAGGGCGAGGGCGAGGCGGCGGTGCTGGCGGCTTTCCCGGATGCGGTGATCCTTCGCCCCTCGGTGATCTTCGGGACCGAGGACCAGTTCTTCAACCGTTTCGCCGGCATGACCCGGATGGGTCCGATCCTGCCGGTCGTCGGCGCCGATACGCGATTCCAGCCGGTCCATGTCGATGATGTCGCCCGCGCGGCCGTCAAGGGCGTGCTGGGCGAGGCCGCTCCCGGCGTCTACGAGCTTGGCGGACCCGAGGTCGACAGCTTCCGTGGCCTGATGGACCGGATGCTGGAGGTGATCCAGCGCCGCCGGGCGGTGGTCAACATCCCCTTCTTCCTGGCCGGGATCATGGGCTTTGCCTTCGATGCGGTGCAGGCGTTGACCTTGGGCCTGGTCGAGAACAAGATGCTGACCCGCGACCAGGTGCGGAACCTGCGGCGCGACAACGTGGTCTCGCCCGGCGCGAAGGGCTTTGCCGATCTGGGGATCGCCCCGGTCACGATGGAGGCCGTGCTGCCGGAATATCTCTGGCGCTTCCGGCGTTCGGGGCAATATGCGGCGATCAAGGCTTCGGCCAAGAACCTGAAGAAAGCCTGATGCATCCGGTCCTGCCGGCGCGCGGGACCCCTGACGCGCTGCCCGCCGACTGCCGCGTGATCCTTGTCATCGGCGGCAGATCCCGGCCTGAGAGCCGGTGGGGCAGGACATGGAAAACCAGACGCTTATCGCCGCCTTTCTGGGCCTTCTCGAAGGGCTGACCGAATTCCTGCCGGTGTCCTCGACCGGGCACCTCTTGCTGGCGGGGCATTTCCTGGGCTTCGAATCGAAGGGCAAGACCTTCGAGGTGGTGATCCAGCTGGGCGCGATCCTGGCCCTGACCTCGGTCTATGCGACGCTGGTGCTGCGCCTGTTCCTGCGCGCCCGGCACGAGGATGCGGCGCGGCGCTCGATCGTCTCGGTCCTTTTGGCCTTCCTGCCGGCCGTGGTGGTGGGCGTGCTGGCGCATGACTTCATCAAGGAGGTCCTGTTCGAAACCCCGGTCCTGATCGCGGTCATGCTGATCCTGGGCGGGGTGGTGCTGCTGGTGATCGACCGGATCGCGCCCGCGCCGGTTCATCGCGACGCGCTGGCGCTGCCGTTCGGCAAGTCGCTGGCGATCGGCGTCTGCCAGTGCCTTGCCATGGTGCCGGGCGTCTCGCGCTCGGGTGCGACCATCGTCGGGGCGCTGCTGATGGGCGTGGAGAAGCGCGCCGCGGCGGAGTTTTCCTTTCTTCTCTCGCTGCCGACCATGGGCGCGGCGGTGGCCTATGACCTGTTCAAGAACCGCGAGCTGCTGGATTTCGGCGCGGTCTGGGAGATCGCCACGGGCTTTGCGGTGGCCTTCGTGACCGCGATCCTCGTGGTCCGCTGGGTGCTGAATTTCATCAGCCGCAGGGGCTATGCCCTGTTCGGCTGGTGGCGAATCATCGTCGGAACGGGCGTCTTGCTGGCCCTGTGGCTGGGGTTCTAGAGAGATAAGGAAACTATACTGACCTAATTATGCGGATAATGGTCAACTTTTCTGCCCCAACTTCGAAAAAACCTGCAATTAGGTAAACCATACTGACTTTTATTGCGAAATGATCCGCTGTACCCATCGAAACCCGTGAGGATCGTTGGGAGGCGCAGCCGTGGCCACGCAGAAGATGCTGAAATTCGTCACCCTCGGGCGCGAGATGCCCGAGAAGCGCGAGGCATCCCTACGTTCTCAGGATTTCCACGAGATTTACCGCGAGTTCGCCGACCGCAAGGCCGCCGAACAGGCCAGCCGCTGCTCGCAATGCGGCGTGCCCTATTGCCAGTCGCATTGCCCCTTGCACAACAACATCCCCGACTGGCTGAAACTGACCGCCGAGGGCCGGTTGCAGGAGGCCTATGAACTCAGCCAGGCCACCAACACCTTCCCCGAGATCTGCGGCCGGATCTGCCCGCAGGACCGCCTCTGCGAAGGCAATTGCGTGATCGAGCAATCCGGCCACGGCACCGTCACCATCGGCAGCGTCGAGAAATACCTGACCGACACCGCCTGGGAGGAAGGCTGGGTCAAGCCGATCCGTCCCCATGCCGAGCGGCCGGAAAGCGTCGGCATCATCGGCGCGGGGCCGGGGGGCCTTGCGGCGGCGGACATGCTGCGCCGGCAGGGGGTGCAGGTCACGGTCTATGACCGCCACGACCGCGCCGGCGGGTTGATGACCTATGGCATCCCCGGCTTCAAGCTGGAGAAGGAAGTGGTCGAACGCCGCAACGCCCAGCTGGAGGAGGCTGGCGTCGAATTCGTGCTGAACTGCAACGTGGGCGAGGATATCGCCTTTGATGCAATCCGCGGCCAGCATGACGCGGTGCTGATCGCCACCGGCGTCTACAAGGCGCGGAACATGGAAGCCCCCAGCATCGGCGCGCGCGGCGTGGTGAAGGCGCTGGACTACCTGACGGTCTCGAATCGCCGGGGCTTTGGCGACGACGTGCCGGAGTTCGACAGCGGCGAGCTGAACGCGCTGGGCAAGCGCGTGGTGGTGATCGGCGGCGGCGATACGGCGATGGACTGCGTGCGCACGGCGATCCGGCAGGGCGCGCTTTCGGTGAAATGCCTGTATCGCCGCGACCGGGCGAACATGCCGGGCTCGCAGCGCGAAGTCGCGAATGCGGAAGAGGAAGGCGTTGAATTCCTGTGGCTTTCCGCGCCGAAGGCGTTCACGGGCGGGATCGAGGTCGAGGGCGTGATGGTGCAGAAGATGCGCCTTGGCGCGCCGGATGCGACCGGCCGCCAGGCGCCCGAGGTGATCGAGGGCGCCGATTATGTCGAACCCGCCGAACTGGTGATCCAGGCGCTTGGCTTCGAACCCGAGGACCTGCCGACCCTCTGGGGCGTGCCGGAACTGGCCGTGACCCGCTGGGGCACGATCAAGGCCGATTTCCGCAGCCATGCGACCAGCCTGCCGGGCGTCTATGCGGCGGGCGACATCGTGCGGGGGGCCTCGCTGGTGGTCTGGGCGATCCGCGACGGGCGCGAGGCGGCCGAGGCGATCCTGTCCTACCTGGCCCAGACCGAGGCCGTCGCGGCGGAATAGTGAACGGTTGGTAAAGCGTCTGGCAGCTGTCTGGCATCGGTCTGGCAAGCGTCTGGCGCGAAAGGCTGGCCCGAAAGAGTGAAACGTCAGGACCCATGACCTGATTCAGGGTGAACCGAAGATGCGGAAGTTTCTGATCCTAGCCTGCCTGACCGCCCCTGCCGCCCCCGTGCTGGCGGGAACCTGGACCGCGCCTTCGGGCTGCGATGCCTTCATGACCGTGCAGTCGAAATCCTGCCGCGTCTCGCATTACTACAGGTGCAGCGCGGATGCCCCCGGCGACCAGTGGCGGGTGGACATGGACCAGGAGGGGGCGTTCTTCTTCTCGCGCATCGACCGCGAGGGGCAGTGGGTCGAAAGCTTCGATCCGGTGCGCCAGGTGCTGGACCCCGGCGCGGCGGATGCGGCCAGTTTCTCGGAGCTTCTGGCCGAGGGGATCGACACCTGGGACTTCACCCTGAGCCGCGACGACGGGCAGGGCAGCCGGGCGACGGGTTATGACCGGCTGACCGGGCAAAGCGTGGTGATCGACGGCGTGACCCTAAGCCAGACCGAGGTGGAGTTCACCGAATACGACGGCGCGGGCGGGGTCCTGCGCCGCTCGCGCGGGAACGAATACCTGCATCCGGACTGGCGGCTGTTCTTCGCCGGGCCGGGCGAGACCGATCTGGGCGATGGCCAGTGGCTGCCGATCGACGGCAGCCCGGTCGATTTCGTCTTTCCCGGCGACAAGGGCTTTCTTGCCACCCAGCCGATCTATGACTGCGACGCGCTGACGGCCGAGGCCGCGCGCCCCCTTGCCGACATTCTTCCCGCCAGCCTGAAGGAGTGAGCCATGACCAAGTATGATGCCGCCTGGGTGAGGGCCGAGGAAGAAAAGCGCGCCTGGCTGGATGCCAACGGGCTGTACAAGGCCGAGGACGAACATTCCTCCTGCGGGGTGGGGCTGGTGGTGTCGATCAGCGGCAAGCCCAGCCGCAAGGTGGTGGAGAACGGGATCAACGCGCTGAAGGCGGTCTGGCACCGGGGCGCGGTGGACGCGGATGGCAAGACCGGCGACGGGGCGGGGATCCATGTGCAGATCCCGGTCAAGTTCTTCTACGACCAGGTGCGGCGGACCGGGCATGAGCCGGATGCGCAGAAGCTGATCGCCGTGGGCCAGGTCTTCCTGCCGCGCACGGATTTCGGCGCGCAGGAACGCTGCCGGACCATCGTGGAAACCGAGGTCCTGCGGATGGGGCATTACATCTATGGCTGGCGGCATGTGCCGGTGGATACCTCGGTCCTTGGCGAGAAGGCGAACGCGACCCGGCCCGAGATCGAGCAGATCCTGATCCGCTGCGAAAAATCCATCGACCACGAGCAATTCGAGCGCGAGCTATACATCATCCGCCGCCGGATCGAGAAGGCGGCGACGGCGGCGGGCATCCAGGGGATGTATCTGTGCAGCCTCAGCTGCCGGTCGATCATCTACAAGGGGATGATGCTGGCCGAGCAGGTGGCGACCTTCTACCCCGACCTGACGGACGAGCGGTTCGAGAGCGCCTTCGCGATCTATCACCAGCGGTATTCGACGAACACCTTCCCGCAGTGGTGGCTGGCGCAGCCGTTCCGGATGCTGGCGCACAACGGCGAGATCAACACGCTGAAGGGCAACGTCAACTGGATGAAGTCCCACGAAATCCGCATGTCGTCCGAGGCTTTCGGCGCGGCGGCCGAGGATATCAAGCCGATCATTCCGGGCGGGACCAGCGACTCGGGCGCGCTGGATGCGGTGTTCGAGGTGCTGGTGCGGTCGGGCCGTTCGGCCCCGATGGCCAAGACGATGCTGGTGCCGGAGGCCTGGTCGAAGCAGACGGTGAACATGCCCAAGGCCTGGGCGGACATGTATTCCTACTGCAACTCGGTGATCGAGCCCTGGGACGGCCCCGCTGCGCTGGCGATGACGGATGGCCGCTGGGTCTGCGGCGGGCTGGACCGGAACGGGTTGCGGCCGATGCGCTATGTGGTGACGGGCGACGGGATGCTGATCGCGGGGTCCGAGGCCGGGATGGTGCCGGTGGATGAATCCACGATCCGCGAGAAGGGCGCGCTGGGGCCGGGGCAGATGATCGCGGTCGACATGGTGGAGGGCAAGCTCTTCCACGACACCGAGATGAAGGACCGGCTGGCCGCGTCCCAGCCCTATGGCGAGTGGGTGGGCAAGATCGTCGACCTGAACAGCCTGCTGCGCGACATTCCCGAGACGCAGAGCCATACCGGCGCCGACCTGCGCAAGCGCCAGATCGCGGCGGGATTCACCGTCGAGGAGCTGGAACAGGTGCTGGCGCCGATGGCCGAGGACGGCAAGGAAATGGTCGCCAGCATGGGCGACGACACGCCGCCGGCGGTGCTGTCCTCGGTCTACCGGCCGCTCAGCCATTACTTCCGGCAGAACTTCAGCCAGGTGACGAACCCGCCCATCGACTCGCTTCGCGAGGGGCGGGTGATGAGCCTGAAGACGCGGTTCGGCAACCTGCGCAACGTGCTGGACGAGAACAACTCCCAGACGGAAATCCTGGTGCTGGAAAGCCCGTTCATCGCCACCTCCGAGTTCGAAGTGATGGTGGAGCGGTTCGGCGACCAGGTGGCCTTCATCGACTGCACCTTCCCGGTGGGCGAGGGGCTGGACGACCTGCGCCTTGGGCTGGAGCGGATCCGGGCCGAGGCCGAGGATGCGGTGCGGTCCGGCGCGGGGCAGCTGGTGCTGACGGATGAGCATCAGGGGCCGGAAAAGGTGGGGATGCCGATGATCCTGGCCACCAGCGCGGTGCATAGCTGGCTGACGCGCAAGGGGCTGCGGACCTTCTGCTCGATCAACGTGCGCTCGGCGGAATGTATCGACCCGCATTACTTCGCGGTGCTGATCGGCTGCGGCGCGACGACGGTGAACCCCTATCTGGCGCAGGATTCCATCGCGGACCGGATCGAAAAGGGGCTGATCGAGGGCACGCTGACCGATGCGATGCGGCGCTATCGCGATGCCATCGACGCGGGATTGTTGAAGATCATGTCGAAGATGGGGATCTCGGTGATCTCCAGCTATCGCGGCGGGTTGAACTTCGAGGCGGTGGGGCTGAGCCGCGCGATGGTGGCGGAATACTTCCCCGGCATGCAGAGCCGCATCTCGGGCATCGGCCTGACGGGCGTGGAGCAGAAGCTGGAGGAGGTCCACCGCAAGGGCTGGCTTGGCGGCGCGGACGTGCTGCCCATCGGCGGCTTCTACAAGGCGCGGCGCTCGGGCGAGAAGCACGCCTGGGAAGCGCAGACGATGCACATGCTGCAAACCGCCTGCGAGCGGGCGTCCTATGACATCTGGAAGCAGTTCAGCGCGGCGATGCGGGCCAATCCGCCGATCCATCTGCGCGACCTGCTGGACATCAAGACGCTGGGCAAGCCGGTGCCGATCGAGGAAGTGGAAAGCATCACCTCGATCCGCAAGCGGTTCGTGACGCCGGGCATGTCGCTGGGGGCGCTGTCGCCGGAAGCGCACAAGACGCTGAACGTGGCGATGAACCGGATCGGGGCGAAGTCCGACTCGGGCGAGGGCGGCGAGGACCCGGCACATTTCACGCCGGAGCCGAACGGGGACAACCCTTCGGCCAAGATCAAGCAGGTCGCCTCGGGGCGCTTTGGCGTGACGGCGGAATACCTGAACGCCTGCGAGGAACTGGAGATCAAGGTCGCCCAGGGCGCCAAGCCCGGTGAGGGCGGGCAGTTGCCGGGGATGAAGGTCACGGCGCTGATCGCTCGGCTTCGGCATTCGACGCCGGGGGTGACTCTCATCAGTCCGCCGCCGCATCACGACATCTATTCGATCGAGGATCTGGCGCAGCTGATCTACGACCTGAAGCAGATCAACCCGCGCGCCAAGGTGACGGTGAAGCTGGTGTCCTCCAGCGGCGTGGGCACGATTGCGGCGGGGGTGGCCAAGGCCAAGGCCGACGTGATCCTGATTTCCGGCCACAACGGCGGGACGGGGGCCTCTCCGGCGACCAGCATCAAATATGCCGGCCTGCCCTGGGAAATGGGCCTGACCGAGGCGCATCAGGTGCTGGCGATGAACAACCTGCGCGAGCGGGTGACCTTGCGCACCGACGGCGGCCTGCGGACCGGGCGCGACATCGTGATGGCGGCGATGATGGGGGCCGAGGAATACGGCATCGGGACCGCCGCGTTGATCGCGATGGGCTGCATCATGGTGCGGCAGTGCCAGTCGAACACCTGCCCGGTGGGCGTCTGCACCCAGGACGAGAAGCTGCGGGCCAAGTTCAGCGGCAGCGCCGACAAGGTGGTGAACCTGATCACCTTCTACGCGCAGGAAGTGCGCGAGATCCTGGCGCAGATCGGCGCGCGGTCGATTGACGAGATCATCGGGCGGGCGGACCTGCTGACCCAGGTCAGCCGTGGCGCGGCGAACCTGGACGACCTTGACCTCAACCCGCTGCTGATCGCGGTCGATGGCTCGCGCTCGATCACCTATGACCGTTCGAAGCCGCGCAATGCGGTGCCGGACACGCTGGACGCCGAGATCATCAAGGACGGGCATCGCTTCTTCGAGGATGGCGAGAAGATGCAGCTCTCCTACGCCGTGCGGAACACGCTGCGGACCATCGGCACGCGGGCGTCGAGCCATATCGTCAAGAAGTTCGGGATGCGGAACGCCCTGCAGCCCGACCATCTGACGGTCAAGCTGGCGGGGTCCTGCGGGCAGTCGCTGGGGGCCTTCGCGGTGCGCGGGCTGAAGCTGGAGGTGCAGGGCGACGCCAACGACTATGTCGGCAAGGGCCTGTCGGGCGGCATGATCACCGTGCGGCCGCTGATGGAATCGCCGCTGAAGGCCGAGGCGAACACGATCATCGGCAATACCGTGCTTTACGGCGCGACGGACGGCTTCCTGTTCGCCAGCGGCAGGGCCGGGGAACGGTTCGGGGTGCGGAACTCGGGCGCCTCGGTGGTGGTCGAGGGCTGCGGCTCGAACGGCTGCGAATACATGACGGGCGGGGTGGCGGTGATCCTGGGCCGGATCGGGGCGAACTTCGGGGCGGGGATGACGGGCGGGATGGCCTATGTCTACGACCCCGAAGGGGTGGCGGAGGATTTCATGAACCTCGAATCGATCCTGACCTGCGCCGTCGGCCACCCGCATTGGGAGATGCAGCTGAAGGGCCTGATCCAGCGCCACCTGGACGAGACCGGCAGCCGCGTCGCCGGGCGCATCCTGTCGAACTGGGAGGCGGAGCGGCGCAACTTCGTGCAGGTCTGCCCGAAGGAGATGGTGGAGCGGCTGCCGCATCCCCTGTCGGACGAGGTGGCGAAGGTTCCGGCGGAATAGCGGCGGCGACCGCTCTTGACGCTGGGGGTTTCCTTGCGTCTAACCGGCGGCATGACCGAAAAGGGCGCAGAGAAACCGGCCGCCGCGCCGCGCCGGCGCAAGCCGAAGGCCGAACCGGCCCCGCCGGTGCCGAAGCCGCGCCTCTGGCGGGTGGCGGGGAAATGGCTGCTGCGCGGCTTTGGCGGGGTGGCGGCGTTCTATGCGCTGCTGATCCTTTTGTTCAGCTTCGTCCCGCCGCCGGTCAACCTCTACCAGCTGGGCGAGATCTGGCGGCTGGGCGGGATCGACAAGGATTGGGTCGCCTACGAGGAAATCGCGCCCGTCATGGGCCGTTCGGCCGTGGCGGCGGAAGATGCGAACTTCTGCGGCCACTGGGGTTTCGACATGACGGCGATCCGCCAGGCGATCGAGGATGGCAGCACCCGGGGGGCCAGCACGATCACGCAGCAGGTGGCGAAGAACGTGTTCCTCTGGCACGGCCGGAGCTGGCTGCGCAAGGCGATGGAGGCGGTGCTGACCCCGGCGGTGGAGCTGGTCTGGTCCAAGCAGCGGATCCTGGAGGTCTATCTGAACGTCGTCGAATTCGACGAGGGCGTGTTCGGCGTCCAGGCGGCGGCGCAGCATTACTTCGGCGTCGATGCGAAGGACCTGAGCGCGCTGCAGGCGGCGCGGCTGGCCGCCGTCCTGCCCGATCCCAAGGGCCGCAGCGCCAGCGAGCCGACCAGTTTCGTCCGCAGCCGCACCCGCGCCATCATCTCGGGCGCCGAGACGATCGCGGCGGACGGCCGTTCCGCCTGTTTCGAGGGTTGAGGCCCGCCGGCTATTGAATTCCCGGCCCCCGCGCGGCAATGAGTTGCAAGACCGGAGGCCCCGATGAACCGCCCCACCAACCGCCTGTACCACGTTCCGCTTTCGCCCTTCTGCCGCAAGGTGCGGCTGACGCTGGCCGAGAAGAAGATCGAGGTCGAGCTGGTCGAGGAACGCTACTGGGAGCCCTCGCCCGATTTCCTGCGCCGCAACCCGGCGGGGAAGGTGCCGATCCTGAAGATGGGCAACCGGGTGATGAGCGAAAGCCAGGCGATCTGCGAATATATCGAGGAGCAGACGCCCGAGCCGCCGCTGATGCCGAAGGGCGCCGAGGGCCGCTATGAGGTGCGGCGCCTGTGCGCCTGGTTCGACGACAAGTTCCACAACGAGGTGACGTCGAAGCTGCTGTACGAGCGGGTGAACAAGAAGGTCACCGGCCAGGGCTATCCGGATTCGAAGAACGTCAAGCTGGGCTCGACCCGGATCAAGTATCACCTCGACTACATGACCTGGCTCTTGGACCAGCGGCGCTGGCTGGCCGGCGACGTGATGACGCTGGCCGATTTCACCGCCGCCGCGCATCTGAGCTGCCTGGACTATATCAGCGACGTGGACTGGAACCGGCATGCGGTGCTGAAGGACTGGTATGCGAAGATCAAGTCGCGCCCGAGCTTCCGGCCGCTTCTGGCCGACCAGATCTCGGGCTTTCCGCCGGCGCCGCATTATGCCGACCTGGATTTCTGATCCCCGGCCCGCCGGGGCATTTGTCGCGGCATGACAGGGTTGTCGAAAGAGGAACTGGTGGCGCGGGCCCTGGAGGAGGGGTTCGTGAAGGCGGGATTCTGCCGGCCGGATGCGGTGCCCGAGGCGGCGGGGCGGCTGCGGGCCTATCTCGCGGCGGGGCGGCACGGGCAGATGGGCTGGATGAAGGAGCGCGAGGGCTGGCGCGGCTCGGCGGCGGCGCTGTGGCCCGAGGCGCGAACGGTGATCATGCTGGCCGAGGCCTATACGCCGGAGGTCGATCCGATGGCGGGGCTGGCGCAGAAGGACCGGGGGGTGGTCAGCGTCTATGCCCAGGGGAAGGATTACCACGACCTCTTGAAGCGGCGGCTGAAGCGGCTGGGGCGCTGGATGATCGAGCGGGCCGGGGGCGAGATCAAGGTCTTCACCGACACCGCCCCGGTGATGGAAAAGCCGCTGGCGCAGGCGGCGGGGCTGGGGTGGCAGGGCAAGCATACGAACCTTCTGGGCCGCGACCTGGGCAGCTGGGTCTTTCTGGGCGCGATCTTCACCACGCTGGACTTTGCCCCGGACGCGCCCGAGGCCAGCCATTGCGGGCGCTGCACCGCCTGTCTGGACGCCTGCCCGACGCGGGCCTTTCCCGCACCCTGGCAGCTGGATGCGCGGCGCTGCATCTCCTACCTCACGATCGAGCACAAGGGGCCGGTGGACCTTGAGCTGCGGGGGCTGATGGGCAACCGGATCTACGGTTGCGACGATTGTCTGGCGGTCTGCCCCTGGAACAAGTTCGCGGTGGCGGCGAAGGAGATCGGCTATCAGCCGCGGGTCGGCCTGCCGGAACTGGCGGAGCTGGCCGCGCTGGACGATGCGGGGTTCCGCGAGCGGTTCGCCGGCTCTCCGGTCAAGCGGATCGGGCGGGGGCGGTTCGTGCGCAACGTGATGTATGCGGTGGGAAACTCGGGCCTGGCGGCGCTGATCCCGGTGGCGCGGGCGCGGCTTTCCGACGAGGATCCGGTGGTGGCCGAGGCGGCGGAATGGGCGCTGGGCAGGCTTTCGCGGGTGCAGGACAGCGGGGTGGGGACGCCGGACGAATCGTGCTAGGCTGGCGGCAATCTGGAGGAGAGCGGACCATGGCACGGCATCTGGCGGATCATCGGAAATCCAGTGAGGGCGGCAGGTTGAAGCATTTCCTGCGGCTGGCAAGGGCCCCGAGGGAAACCTGGAAGGTGGCGCGTCCGGGCTCGGCCGGGGGGCGGCTGGTGCAGTTCCTGCGGATCGAACGGGGGAAGACGGCCTGAGCCGCCCAAGGTGGACAGAGTCCCGTGCCGGGCAATATCAAGGGCTTGGCCCTTGCGGTTTACCCGTACTTAAGGTTTCGCCGGCTTCAGCCGGTCGCGCAGCACGGCCAGGACATCGCGCAGGTCGACCACCTGGTCCAGCGTGAGCCCGGTCCGTTCGGCGAAGGCACGCGGGATGCCGGCGGTCCGGTCGGCAAGGGCGCGGCCAGCCTCGGTCAGCGAGACGCGGACCTGGCGTTCATCCCTGCTGTCGCGCCGCCGGGTCACCCAGCCGGCGCTTTCCATCCGCTTGAGCAGCGGGGTCAGGGTGTTCGATTCCAGCCGCAGGTCGGCGCCGATCCCGGACACGCTTTGCCCGTCGCGCGCCGACAGGGCGGAAAGCACCAGATATTGCGGATAGGTCAGCCCCAGCGGTTGCAGGAGCGGCGCATAGGCGGCATGGACCGCATGGGCGGCGGAATGCAGCGCAAAGCAGAGCATGTCCGAGGGTGCGAGGGTCATCCCCTTTCCATACATCGCGGGCGATGGAAGCGCAAGCGTCCTTACGGGATCGGGGGGCGGATCGGACCGCGCGGCCGACCCCGGCCAGGTGGGAACCCATGCGCGCGTCGGGGCGTTGTTCGCGATTGCCGGCAAGCCGAAGTCTTGCCGGGCCCGGGGGGATGCGATGGCCACACCAGATGACTCAGCCAGGCCATGGTCGATTCAAAGCGGCGAGGAGTTTCGCGCCCTCTATGAATTCACCGACGCGATCTACCACGCCCATTCGATGGAAGACGTCTATGCCTCGGCGCTGGACGTCATCACCAAGACGCTTGGCTGCGAGCGGGCGTCGATCCTGCTGTTCGACGCCGCCGGCACGATGCAGTTCGTCGCATGGCGGGGATTGTCGGAACAATATCGCCTGAAGCTTGCAGGCCATTCGCCCTGGCGGCCGGGAGATGTGGATCCCCCGCCGATCTTCGTCGAGGATATCTGCGAGACCGGGGAGCCCGACTGGATCAAGCAGGCGATCCGGGCCGAAGGCATCGTCAGCCTGGGCTTTGCGCCGCTGACGCTGGAAGGCCGGGTCATCGGGAAGTTCATGACCTATCATGGCAGCCGGCGCCGGTTCGACGAACATGCCCAGGCGCTGGCCGTCACCATCGCCCGGCACCTGGGCTTCAGCATCGGGCGCGCGCGGGCCGAAGCCGCGCGGGAGGCCGCCCTCGCCGAATTGCGGATGTCGGAGGCGCATTTCCGGCACATGACGGACCAGGCCCCGATCATGATCTGGATGAGCAATGCGCAGGGGCATTGCGAACATCTCAACAAGGCGGCGCGCGACTTCTGGGGGGTGGAGGAGGACCGGATCGACGCCTTCGACTGGAGCGCGACGATCCATCCCGAGGATGTCGGGCATGTGCTGGCCCGGATGCGGCAGGCGATGGCGTCGGACGAGACCGTGCAGCTGCGCGGGCGGTATGCAAGCACCTCGGGCGAGTGGCGGGTGTTGCAGACCGAGGCGCGGCCGAGGCATGCCTGCGACGGGCGTTTCCTGGGCATGATCGGCGTCAATGTCGACATCACCGAGCAGGACGGCATCGCCCGCCAGCGCGAGCTGATGCTGGCCGAGCTGAACCACCGGGTGAAGAACACGCTGGCGGTGGTGCAGGCGATTGCGCATCAGACCTTCAGGTCCGAGAAGACCATCCCGTCGGTCGCGACCTTCATCGGCCGTCTGGGGGTTCTGGCGGCGGCGCATGACATCCTGTCCAGGGACAACTGGGAAAGCACGCCGATGCCGGAACTGGCGCGGGAAGTGCTGACCCGCGATCCTGCCAACCGGCGAAACGTGCAGATGGAGGGGCCGGCGCTGCTTCTGGCGCCGAAACAGGCGCTGGCGATCGCGCTGGCGCTGCACGAGTTGCAGGCCAATGCCCTGAAATACGGGGCGCTTTCCGTCGAGAGGGGATCGGTTTCGCTGCAGTGGAACAGCTCTCCGGACCATGGGCTGGACATCGTCTGGCAAGAGACCGGCGGGCCGCGGGTGAAGCCGCCGAAGCGGCGGGGCTTTGGAACGCTGATGATCGAGCAGGCGCTGGCGGCCGACCTGAACGGGTCCGCCCGGATCGATTTCCTGCCCGAGGGGCTGGTCTGCAAGATCCGGGCCAGCTGCGAAAGGGTTCTGTGATGAGCATCCTTGCCAATCGGCGCGTCCTGCTTGTGGAAGACGAATTCCTGATCCTGGCCATGCTGTGCGACATGATCGCCGATGCCTCGGCAACCGTCGTGGGCCCGGCGACGACGCTGGATGAGGCCTTGCAGCTGGCGAAGGGGGCCGAGATGGATGCGGCGATCCTGGACATGAACCTGAACGGCCAGTGGAGCGACCCGGTGGCCGAAGCCTTGGGGCAGCGCGGCATCCCTTTCGTGTTCACCACCGGCTATGGGGTGACGGAAAGAAGCCAGCGGTTCGGCGCCCGGACCGTGGCGAAGCCCTATACCTGGGAGGCCCTTGAGCGGGAGTTGGGCCAGGCGATCTCGGACGCCGCGCGGCAGAAGACCGTTTGACGGCGGATCGGTGACGCGGGTGGGGCCGGGCGGGTGGGGCAAAAGACCCTGTTGACGAAATTCATTCGTATGCTAGCGTTATTGCGAGCTGAAGTCGGCAGGCAGTCAGCCTAATCGGTGTGTGCCATGGGCAATCCTTTTTGCAGGGAGGCAGTCATGGAAGCCAGCAGGAACACCCCCAAACGTGCCCGGACGGTCCGGGCCAGCCATCCGGCCAACGCCTTCCGGCAGGAACCCCCGGGCTTCCAGCGCGCCACCTTCGGTTTTCTCGGCGATGACGAGATCACCTGGATGAGAGAGCGGGTCGAGGATGTGCTGGCCGATTACGGCGTGGCGATCCTGCACCCCGAGGCCTACAAACGCTTTCTTGCGGCGGGCGCGAAGCCGGGCAGCGACGCGAACCGCATCCGGATGCCGCGCGAGCTGATCCGCGAGGCGATGGCCGCCACGCCCAAGGCGGTGCGGCTGGGGGGCAAGGAGGCGCGGTTCGACATGGACCTGCCGCGCGCCGATCGCGGGTTCGTCATGCGCACCGGCACCGGCGCGCATGGCTATGTCAATCCGCGCGACGCGAGCTATCGCAAGATGGACCTGACGGCGGTCTCCGAGATCGCGGCGGTCGCCAACACTCTGGACGAGGTGGGTTTCATCGCGCATCCCTTCGTGCATGGCGTGCCCGAGGTGACGTCCGACATCCACAGCTATGGCCGGCTGATCGGGCGCACGCCCAAGCATGTCTGGATGCAGCCCTACCAGTGGGAGAACGTCGATTACCTGATGCGGATCGCCGCCATCGCGGCCGGGGGCGAGGACCGGCTGCGCGCCAATCCGATCACCAGCTGCATCACCTGCTCGTTCACGCCGCTGGAATTCAAGTACATGGACACGCATGTCATCATCAAGGCGGGGGAATACGGCATCCCGCTGCATGCCTGCAGCCTGCCCTCGTCGGGCGGGACGGCGCCCCTGTCGGTGCCGTCGATGGCGATCATGTCGGCGGCCGAGATCGTCGGCATGACGGTGATGGCGCATATCCTGTCGCCCGGTATCCCGGTGATCGCGACGCCGCTGATGTTCACGCTGGACATGCGCACCGGCAGCGCGCTGCAGTCCTGCGTCGAATCGCTGCAGGCGGCGAACATGTCGGTCCAGCTGATGAAGCGCGGCTGGGGGCAGGTCGCGCATACCTATGGTTCGGGCTCGGACACGCCGGACGCGGACCATCAGTCGATGGCCGAGCGCGCGATGCTGATGCAGACCGTGGCGCTGGCGGGGGCCGATATCCTGGGCGGCGTGGGGCAGCTGGAATGCGCCACCGTCTTCAGCCCGGTGCAGGCGGTGCTGGACAACGAGGTGGGCGCGATGATGCGCCGCTTTGTCCGCAAGCCGAGCCTGGACAAGGACTCGCTGAACTGGGACGAGCTGATGCAGATCCGCACCGGCGGGCATTTCCTGGACAGCGCGCATACCATCGCCACCTGCCGCGACCAGCTTGCGCCCAGGGTGTTCCGCCGCCAGGGTCGCGACGATTACGAAAAGTCAGGCCGCCGCACCGCCTTTGACGAGGCGCGCGATGCCGCGCTGGCCGCCATCGCCGCCGCGCCGGAACAGGGGCTGTTGAGCGCGGAGCAGGAACGCGAGATCGCCGCGCTGACCGCCCGGGCGGACGAGCATATCGTCGCCGCCTATACCGGGGCCGTCTCGGTCATCTGACCGCACATGGCTGGCCTGACCGGGCGCCGGTCAGGCCAGGCGGGACAGAAGGCGCAGCAGGGTCGCGCGCTCGGCCCGGGTCAGGGGGGCGAGGGTCTGTTCGGTGATGGTGCGGCCCATGCCGTGCAGCCTGTCGCGCAGCTCGGCCTCGGGGCCGGCCGGCGAGATGGTCGTCCGGCGCTTGTCCTTCGGGTCGGGCTTCAGGTTGACCAGGCCCTTGGCGCGCAGCCGGTCCACGACGCCCTTGATCGTGGCCACGTCCATCGCCGTCCGCCGCCCTAACTCGTTCTGCGAGCATTCGCCTTCGTCCAGCAGCCGGACCATCGCCGAGAACTGCGTGGGCGTCAGGTCGAGGATGGCATGTTCCTGGAAGATCAGCGCGTGGCGCTGGTTGGCAAGGCGCAGGAGGTAACCGATCTGCGCATCGAGGATATAGGGATCCGCGGGGGCGTCATCCACGGCCGCAACCTGATCATCGGCTTTCGTCATTCCATCCGGCCTTTCGCAACTGTTCTTCCGGCGCCAGCCCGGCCCGGCACCCTATCCCGTTTTTCTTGCAGGCCCCGATCAAGCCGGAACTTGCTTTTGCAGGAACTTCCATTAGCATACAAATGAAAAGAGCCGCAAGAAAGGACCCATGCAGATGTCTGTATCCCCCATTCCCGACAAGCTCGTCATCCGAAATATCGGTCTTCTGCTGACCGGCAAGATCGAATCGCCGATTGCCGAGGGCGATTGCGTGGTGGCCGTCGGCGGCAAGATCGCCGCCTGGGGGCGCGAGAAGGACCTGGACACCGAGGGCGCGACGACCGTGGTCGATGCGAAGGGCGCGACGCTGGTTCCCGGCCTGATCGACAGCCATGTCCACCCGGTCGTCGGCGATTACACGCCGCGCCAGCAGCAGATGAACTGGATCGACAGCTCGTTGCACGGCGGCGTCACCACGATGATCTCGGCCGGCGAGGTGCATATGCCGGGGCGGCCGAAGGATATCGTCGGCCTCAAGGCGATGGCGATCGCGGCGCAACGCTGGTACGAGAATTTCCGCCCCTCGGGCGTCAAGGTCCATGGCGGCGCGCCGGTGATCGAGCATGGCATGGTCGAGGACGATTTCCGCGAGCTTGCCGCGGCGGGGGTGCGGCTTCTGGGCGAGGTCGGGCTCGGCTCGGTCAAGGATGGCAAGACCGCGCGGCAGATGGTGGACTGGGCGCGGAAATACGGGATTCAAAGCACGATCCACACCGGCGGGCCGTCGATCCCCGGCTCGGGCCTGATCGACGCCGACATGGTGCTGGAGACCGGCGCGGATGTGGTGGGCCATATCAACGGCGGCCATTCGGCGCTGCCGGACGACCAGATCGTCTGCCTGTGCGAGAGCTGCACCAAGGGGCTGGAGATCGTCCACAACGGCAACGAGCGCGCCGCGCTCCTGACGATCAACACCGCGCGCGAGCTGGGCAAGCTGGACCAGGTGATCCTGGGGACCGACGGGCCGGCGGGATCGGGCGTGCAGCCCCTGGGCATCCTGCGCATGGTGGCGATGCTGTCCAGCCTGGGCAATGTGCCGGCCGAGGTGGCCTTCTGCTTTGCCACCGGCAACACGGCGCGGCAGCGCGAACTGGACGCGGGCCTGCTGGAGCCCGGCTTCGCCGCCGATTTCGTGCTGATGGACCAGGCCCAGCACGCGCCGGGCCGGAACATCCTTGAATCGGTGCAACTGGGCAACCTGCCGGGTGTCGGCATGACCATCATCGACGGGGTGGTGCGCAGCGAGCGCAGCCGCAACACCCCGCCCGCGATGCGCTTGCCCGAGCTTGTCGCGCGGCGCTGAGGCAACGGGCGCGTTGACAGGCGGGTGGAAATGAATATCATTCGTAGACAAACGAATTTGGCGCTGTGGAGGACAGGACGGGGGTAGGGACGGGCCCCCGGCGGCAGATGTGATGAACGGTCCAGGACCGGAACAATAGGGGAGGAAAACGATGTTCAAGACGCTTGCGACAGCAACAGCCCTTGTCGGCGGCATGGCCCTGACGGCCTCGGCGCAGGATATGGTGTTCACCAGCTGGGGCGGCACCACGCAGGACGCGCAGGCCGCGTCCTGGGCGGCGCCCTTTACCGAAAAGACCGGCATCACCGTGCGGCAGGACGGGCCGACCGACTATGGCAAGCTGAAGGCGATGGTCGACAGCGGCAATGTCGACTGGGACGTGGTGGACGTCGAATACGACTTTGCCATCGCGGCCGCGAAGATGGGCCTGCTGGAGCCGATCGACTTTGGCGTGGTGGACCGCGCCGCGATCGACCCGCGTTTCGTCACCGATCATGCGGTGGGCAGCTTCTATTATTCCTTCGTGATCGGCTACAACAAGGACGCGCTTCAGGGCGAGCCGGCAAGCTGGGCCGATGTGTTCGACACCGCGAAGTTCCCCGGCAAGCGCAGCTTCTACAAATGGTCCGCGCCCGGCGTGCTGGAGGCGGCGCTGCTGGCCGATGGCGTGGCGGCGGATGCGCTGTATCCGCTGGACCTTGACCGGGCCTTCGCCAAGCTTGATACGATCAAGTCCGAGATCATCTGGTGGGGCGGCGGCGCGGAATCGCAGCAACTTCTCGCCTCGGGCGAGGCGCCGATCGGCAGTTTCTGGAATGGCCGCGTCTTTGCGATCCAGCAGGAAGGCGGCAATGTCGGCGTGTCCTGGGCGCAGAACCTGACCGCCGCCGATGTGCTGGTGGTGCCGAAGGGCGCGAAGAACAAGGAGGCGGCGATGAAGTTCCTGGCCGAGGCGACCTCTGCCCCGGGTCAGGCCAGCCTGGCGACCGCCACCGGCTATGCGCCGATCAACGTGAACGCGAAGGCCGAGATGGACCCGGCCGTGGTGGCCGAGCTGCCGGACGCCCATGTCGACAGCCAGATCAACCTGGACATGGCCTATTGGGCCGAGCATCGCGACGAGATCGCGAAACGCTGGTACGACTGGCAGTCCCAGTAACTGCATCCTGCCGGCGGGCCGCAGGGGCGCGCCGGCACCTTCACCCCCTGACGGTGAGTTGCATGGCCGCAAACGCTTCGCTTCCAAGGCGGCAGTGGCGGGGCATTGGCCCGGCTGTCCCTGCCCTCGTGCTTCTGGCGCTGTTCTTCGTGATCCCGGTGGTCAGCCTGCTGCTGCGTTCGGTCCTGGAGCCGGAGGTCGGCCTGCAGAACTATGCCGAGCTGTTCGCGACCTCGACCTATGCGCGGGTGCTTTACAACACGTTCCTCGTGGCCTTCGTGGTCACGGCGGTCTCGCTGCTCCTGGGCTATCCGGTGGCCTGGCTGCTGGCGGTCATGCCGCAGCGGTGGGCGAATCTGGTGCTGGCCATCATCCTGGTGTCGATGTGGACCAACCTGCTGGCGCGGACCTATGCCTGGATGGTGCTTTTGCAGCGCACCGGGGTGATCAACACCACGCTGATGAAGCTTGGCCTGATCTCCGAGCCGCTGGAACTGGTCAAGAACCTGACCGGGGTCACCATCGGGATGACCTATATCATGCTGCCCTTCATCATCCTGCCGCTATACGCCAGCATCCGCGCCATCGACCCGACCACCTTGCAGGCGGCGGCCCTGTGCGGCGCGGGGCGCTGGCAGGCGTTCCGGCGGGTGCTTCTGCCGCTGTCGGCGCCGGGGGCGGCGGCGGGGGGGCTGATGGTCTTTGTCATGTCGCTGGGCTATTTCGTCACGCCCGCGCTTCTGGGCAGCGCCTCGCAGATGATGCTGGCCGAGATGATCGCGCAGCTGGTGCAGTCGCTGCTGAACTGGGGGCTGGGATCGGCGGCGGCCTTCGTGCTGTTGACGGTGACGCTGGCGCTTTACGCGGTGCAGATCCGCTTTTTCGGGGGGATGCGCTGAGATGCTGCTGACCTACCGTCACCTGGGCGGGCTTGGCGTGGCGCTTTGGGCGGTCACGATCCTGGTCTGCCTGTTCCTTCTGGTGCCCATCGTCTTCATCGCGGCGCTGTCCTTCGGGTCGTCGCAATGGCTGGTGTTCCCGCCGCCCTCATGGACGCTGCGCTGGTATCGGGAACTGGCGGCCGATCCGCGCTGGCTGGAGGCGGCGCTGACCAGTGCCAGGGTCGGCCTCCTCTCGGCGGCGCTGGCGGTGCTTCTGGGGCTGATGGCAAGTTTCGCGCTGGTGCGCGGCCGGTTCCGGGGGCGGGGCCTGCTGAAGGCGCTGTTCCTGACGCCGATGGTCCTGCCGGTGATCGTCTTCGCGGTGGCGATCTATGCGCTGTTCCTGCGCCTGGGCCTGAACGGCACCCTTGTCGGCTTCGTGCTGGCGCATACCGTCCTGGCCTTTCCCTTCGCGGTGATCCCGATCGTCAACTCGCTGGAGGGTTTCGACAAGTCGATCGAGGATGCGGCGGTCCTGTGCGGGGCCTCGCCCCTGCAGGCCAAGCTGAAGATCACCCTGCCGGCGATCCGCATCGGCCTGTTCTCGGCCGCCGTCTTCGCCTTCCTGATTTCCTGGGACGAGGTGGTGGTGGCGATCTTCATGGCCAGCCCCGATTTGCAGACCCTGCCGGTGCGCATCTGGGGCGCGCTCAGGCAGGACCTGTCGCCGGTGATCGCGGCGGCCTCGACCATCCTTGTCGGCTTCACCCTGCTGGTGATGGCGGCGGCAGCCCTTCTGAGGAGACGGATTTCCAGATGACCCCGGCCTTCCTTTCCATCCGCGGCCTGCGGCAGACCTATGGCAGCTTCGTCGCGGTCGACGATGTATCGCTGGAGATCCCGGAGGGGGAGTTCCTGACCTTCCTCGGCCCGTCGGGATCGGGCAAGTCGACCACGCTTTACGCGCTGGCGGGGTTCAACGAGCCGACCTCGGGCGATATCCTGCTGAAGGGCGCCTCGATCCTGACGACGCCCTCGCACAAGCGCAACATCGGCATGGTGTTCCAGAGATACACGCTGTTCCCGCATCTGAACGTCCGCGAGAACGTGGCCTTCCCGCTGCGGGTGCGCGGCCAGGCCGAGCGCGACATCGCCGCCCGGGTCGAGCGGATGCTGGCGCTGGTGCAGCTTGCGGATTTCGCGGACCGGATGCCGGGCAACCTGTCCGGCGGCCAGCAACAGCGCGTCGCGCTGGCCCGGGCGCTGGCCTATGATCCGCCGGTGCTGCTGATGGACGAGCCCCTGTCGGCGCTGGACAAGAAGCTGCGCGAGGAGATCCAGATCGAGATCCGCCGCATCCACCGCGAGACCGGGGTGACCATCCTGTATGTGACCCATGACCAGGAGGAGGCGCTGCGCCTGTCGGACCGCATCGCGGTGTTCAATCGCGGCCGGATCGAGCAGGTGGGCAGCGGGCGCGACCTGTATCACAACCCGGCCACCCGCTTCGTCGCCGGGTTCATCGGCGATTCCAATTTCCTCGACACCGCCGAGGTGGCGGTTTCCGGCGATCGCGGCCGGGTCGTGTTTCCCGACGGCACGGCGATGGCCGACCTGCCGGTGCATCGCTCGGCCCCCGGCGGCGGTGCCACGGCGGCGCAGGTCATGGTGCGGCCGCAGACGCTGCGGCTGGCGGCGGCGGGACTTCCGGTCCGGGTGCTGGACGTGACCTTCCTGGGCGATACCTCGACGGTGCAGTTCCGCACCGAGTGGGGGCAGGAGATCTGGATGCGGGCCGGGGCCGGCGAAATCGCCGGGCTTTCCCCCGGTGCAAGCGCGCATCTGGGCTGGACGCCGGGCGAAAGCCACCTGTTCCTGTGATCCCCCGGCGCTAGCGCAGGGTCGTGCGTTGCGCGCCGGGCGAGACGTCGAAATGCGCGCGATAGACCTTGGAGAAGGTCGAGGGGGTCTTGAAACCGCAGGCGACCGCGACCTCGGTGATCGACAGGTCGGTCTGCACCAGCAGGTTCCTGGCCCGGGTCAGCCGCGTCTGCATGATGAAGCGTTTCGGCGAGGTTCCGAGGTGCCGCTGGAACAGCCGCTCGATCTGGCGGGTCGAGAGGCCGAGGGCCCGCGCGATCTCGCGCGGGGAGACCGGATCCTCGAGGTTCTCCTGCGCCAGTTCCACCGCGCGCATCAGGGATTCGTTGCGCATGCCGTGGCGCGCCTGCAGGGAGACCCGCTGCTCGGCCGTGGCTTCGCGGACGGCGTTGTAGACCATCCGGTCGGCGACGGCGGTGGCAAGCGCCGGGCCGTGCTCGGCGGCGATCAGGTGCAGCATCAGATCCGCCGCCGCCGTCCCTCCGGCGGCGGTGATGACCTTCTGGTCGGCGACGAAGACCCCGCGCACCAGCCGGACGTCGGGAAAGAGTTCGGCGACGACATCGTGGTATTCCCAGTGGATCGCCGCCGCCTGATCCTTGAGGAAGCCGGCGCTGGCCAGAAGATAGGCGCCGGAGCAGATCGCCCCGATCGGCGTGCCGGCAGCCCGTTCCCGGCGCAGATAGGCCAGGATCTCGGGCGTGGCGCGGTCCTGCACCCCGTCGCCCGAGACCACCAGCAGGCGGTCGACATGGCGCAGCGGCTCCAGCCCCCGGTCCACCAGCGTGACCGAACGGTTGGAGCAGGCCGCCGAAACCCCGTCGGCGCTGGCCAGCGACCAGCGGAACAGCGGCTGCCCCGAGACCCGGTTGGCGATCCGCAAGGGCTCGATGGCGCAGGAGAAGGCCAGATGCGAGAAATTGTCGACCAGCAGGAAGACGATCTGGGCCGTGGCGCGGGGGTGCCGCTTCCCGGTGGCAGGCCGGTCCGCGCGGTCCGGCTGGTCAAAGGGTGCCATGACGCAGCCCATCAGTCGACGAAGGCGCGTTCCACCACGAAACTGCCGGGCTGCGCGTTCGACCCTTCGATGAGGCCGTAGCCTTCCAGCATGTCCCTGGTGTCGCGCAGCATCGCCATCGAGCCGCAGATCATGCCGCGGTCCTCGCCGGGTCCGATCGGCGGCACGCCCAGGTCGGCGAACAATCGGCCCGATGCCATGAGGTCGGTGATCCGGCCCATGACCGGGAAGGGTTCGCGCGTGACCGTGGGATAATGGCGCAACCGGCCGCGCGCCAACTCGCCCACCAGCGGATCCTCCATGAGGTTCTTCACCAGTTCCTGCCCATAGGCCAGTTCGGCGACCTCGCGGCAGGTATGGGTCAGGATCACCTCGTCGAATTTCTCATAGGTCTCGGGGTCGCGGATCAGCGAGGCGAAGGGGGCGATGCCGGTGCCGGTCGAGAACATGTAGACCCGTTTTCCCGGCAGAAGCGCGTCCAGCACCAGCGTGCCGGTGGACTTCTTGCGCATCAGCAGGGTGTCGCCGGGCCGGATCCTTTGCAGGTGTTCGGTCAGCGGGCCGTCGGGGACCTTGATCGAGTAGAACTCGATCTCCTCGTCCCAGGAGGGGCTGGCGATGGAATAGGCGCGGTAGACCGGGCGTTCGGCGTTCGGCAGGCCGATCATCACGAACTCGCCCGAGCGGAAACGGAAGGCGGGGGGCCGGGTGATGCGGAAGCGGAACAGCCGGTCGGTGTAGTGCTGCACCTCGGTCACGGTTTCGGCATGGACGCCGGCGGGGATATGCGTCCCGGCGTCTGCCTGGGGAAGGGTGGCCTGATCCTGCATCATGGTCTCCGGTCTATTGCGGGGCGGCGGGGTTGCGCGACAGCGAGGCGAGCTTGCCCTGCTGCCCGGCCCAGGCTTCGTGGTCCGGCAGCGGCGCGATCCTTTCGCGGATGTTGGGCCAGACCTCCGCCAGTTCGGCGTTGAGCGTCAGCCAGGCCGCGATCCCCGGCGCGGTATCGGGAAGGATGGCGTCCACCGGACATTCCGGCTCGCACACGCCGCAGTCGATGCATTCGTCGGGGTGGATCACCAGCATGTTCTCGCCCGCATAGAAGCAATCCACCGGGCAGACCTCGACGCAGTCGGTGTATTTGCAGGCGATGCAGCCTTCGGTGACGACATAGGTCATGGCGCCCTCATTCGTTTGTATACGAACGATAATCGGGTGCGGAGGGCCTTGTCAACATCAAAGAAATAGCATTGCGAATTCAGTCTGATGCGCGATCACGGCGCAACAGGAAGCACCCCGCCCGATCGGGCGAGGGTGCATTTGGCCGAAAGCCATCGCCTTAGCGCAGACCGTCCTTGCCGGTGATCTCCCCGACCTTCAGCCCGCCCACCCTTGGCAGCGGGCGGCCGCTGTCGGTGACGGCGACGGCGACGACGATCTCGTTCGCGCGGGGGGCGTCGTTGAAGCGGATCTCGACCCCGTCGAAATGCGAGCGCACGAAGGCCGCGTCCTTGTGGCCGAGCGGGATGTCCAGGTCCTGCCCCATGCCACCGCGCTTTTTCGACGAGGGGACCAGGGCCGCGCCCTTTTCCACCGCCTGGCGCAGGGGGGCGCCCAGTTTCGGGTGCAGGATGGCGGCGGCATGTTCCAGCTCGCCGTTCTCGCCGACCAGCGCCGCCTTGCCGTAGCTTTCCGCCTGGTCGGGCCGGATCCCCAGCGCCGCCACGCATTTGCCGCCCAGAAGCGCGCCCAGTTCCTCGCCGATGTCCATCAGCTCGGTCAGATCCTCGACATAGCGCCCGGCGAAGGGGTTATCGATCACCGCCGCCGCCACGGCCTTGCGGGTGGGCGGGGTGATGGGGCGGCCGGCTTCCTCGTGCGTTTCCTCGACCCAGATGCCCAGCTTGCGAATCCTTGCCTTCATCTCAGCCCGTCCTCTCCCTTGATCTGCGAGACCTCCAGCCCGCCCGAGCGGGAATGGATGCGGGGGCCGGTGGTCATCGCCAGGATCACCACCATCTCGTCGGCGCGCGGGGCGTCGTTCAGTCCGACCTCGATCGAATCGAAATGGCTGCGGACGTAGGAGGCATTGACATGGGTGATCGGCACGTCGATGCGCGCGCCGGCGCCGCCGACCTTCTTGGCCGAGGGCACGATGGCCTTGGCCCCGTTCAGCACCTCGCGCATCGCATAGCCGCCGGGGGCGTGCCAGAGCGCGCCATGTTCCAGCTCTCCCGCCGCGCCGACGAGCGAAGCCTTGCCGTAGCCCTCGATCTTTTCGGCCCCGCCAAGCGCCGCCGCGAGCTGCTGCGCCATCTCCAGCCCGAGGGGACGAAGGTCGTCCATGAAGCCCTGGATCTCGGGCTCGTAGCGTCCGGCGAAAGGGTTGCGGATCACGGCAAGCACGGCGCCGCGCCGGTGTGGCTCGGTCCGGGGGGGGCCGCCCTCGTGAAAGATGTCCTCAAGCACAAGCAGCCGCTTGCGCACCTCGACCTTGGGCATGTGCCACCTCGTCCTTCTGGATCAATCCCGTGAAACCCGTTCCGGCCAGCCGGGTCTGGCCCTGCAGGAACAGCGCCGCCCCCGCGATCAGGCCGCGCCTGAGCAAGTCTTGCGCGCGCGCGGCACCCGCGTCCAGCGCCCTTGCGACATCGCCGGGCGTAAGGGGCGGCACCCCCGTCACCACCGGGCGCGGGCCAAGGTCGCTGTCGGGTTGCAGGTCGCAGGCGCGGGTGCGGCGGATGCCGGGATGGCGGGGCAGGTCGACGGCATTGGCGATCATCGTCGCCGCCGCGTCGGCCTCGGCCGCCGTGCGCGCCAGGACAGTGACGCTGTCGGCGATCCCCAGCGAGAAGCTGCGCCCGCCCGCGCCGCTGGTGGCGATGCCGCCGATCCCGGCCTCGGCGGAAATCCCGATGCGGCCAAGGTCGCGTCCGTCCAGCCCGGCCATGGCGCTGGTGAAGCCGGCGCCTGCGGCGAGATGGAGGGCAATGTCGCCGCCGTTGTTCACATAGGCGCGGGAAAGCGGCGCGGCGGCGGTCATCGCGGCGAGGATCTCGTCGGCCACGGCCCCGGCGACCGCCGCCATGCAGGTGATGAAGGCATCGGCATGGGGGCGGACGGCGCGGTGCATCCGGCGCGCGACTGGGCCTTGCGGGGCGGGCAGGCCGGCGGTCACAGGGGCGCGCAAGAGCGGCAGTTCGGCCACCAGCTCCTCGAGCAGGCCGTCGAAGCGCGCGGCGGCGGCGGCGAAGGCCTGCGCCCGCGCCGGGCCATCGGCCCCGATGATCAGGTCGATGGGCCCGTGCTGCAGGTGCAGCCGGTCGCCGGAAAGCAGCGCGGCCGCCGGTCCCGTCATGCCTAGCTGTCCGCCGGCCAGCGGAAATGGTGCCGCGCCATCGGATCGTCCTGCGCCCCGCCCGGCCCGACCCGGCGCACCTTGTCGCTGACGACCTCGGCAATCGGGCGCACCTGATCGGCATGGCCGCCAAGCGCGATATAGTCGCTGAGCCGCATGGTGAATTCGATCGGCGCCACCAGCGCGGGCGTCGGCACATAGCCGAAGGAATTGCTGGGCATCCCGGTCACGTCCACCATCACCGTGATCCCGCCGCCCGGCCAGACATAGGCCCCGGCCCCGCCGCAGGAGACATAGGTGAGCGAGTCCTTGACCGAGCGGGTCAGCCGCACCGGGTTCTGCGTCACGCCCGCCCGCAGCGACCCGCCCGCGCCGGCCATGAACAGCACCGAACAGAGCGAGGGCTCGCAATTCTCGGCGATCAGGTCGACCGAGGTGCGAAGGTCGGGCGGGAGGGGCTTCGGGACCGGGTTCAGCCCGGAATCCAGCTCGTAATAGGCGGATTGTTCGCCGGTGGTCGAGACCATGAGAAGGCGCAGCCCCTCCCAGGCGGTCTCGGGGTCGGGCTCCTTCAGGATGGTCAGCGGATCCTCGATATCGGTGCCGCCCCAGCCGGTGCCGGGTTCGGCGACCTGGAAATAGCGTCCCGGCGTGGACCGGCGGCCCTTCACGCGGATGCCGCTGGGCGGCACGTTCAGCAGCTTGCCGGCCTGGTGTTCGGACAGGACGCCGGTGATGTGGTCGTCCACCACAACCACCTCGTCGACATGCTGCGCCCATTGCTTGGCGAACATCCCGATGGTGGCCGAGCCGCAGCCGACCCGCATCAGCTTTTCCTCGACCCCGTTGATAACCGGCGCGCGGCCGGCCTGCACGATGACGGTGGCGCCTTCGTCCACGGTCATCTCGACGGCTTCGCGGTTGCACAGCCGCAGCAGCGCGTCGCAGGTGACGCGGCCCTCCTTCTTGCCGCCGCCGGTCAGGTGTTCGACCCCGCCCAGCGACAGCATCTTCGAGCCGTATTCCGAGGTCATCACATGGCCGACCGGCTCGCCCTCGACCCGCACGACGGCGCGTTCGTGGCCGATGAAACGGTCGGTGTCGATCTTCACCTTGACGCCGCAATAGCTGAAGATGCCCTCGGTCACGACGGTGACCATGTCCACGCCCTCGACATTCTGGCTGACGATGAAGGGGGCGGGCTTGTAGTCGGGGTAGGTGGTGCCCGCGCCGACCGCGGTGATGAAGGGCCGTCCGCCCTGCACCAAGTCGCCGTCCCAGTCGGTGCCCTGGCTGCCCTTGAGGAAGGGCACCGCCTTGACCCCGTGGCTGGCCGCGCCCTCGATGATGGTCAGCGGATCCAGCCGCACCAGCGTGCCGCCGTGGTTGGCGTAGCGGTCGCAGGCCCCGGCGCGGCCCTCGGCGATGTAGCACAGCACCGGGCAGGCGTCGCAGCGGATCTTGTCGGCGGTCCGGTCGACGGGGCGTTCGGCTTTGTCGGTCATGTCAGTCTCCTGCCAATGCGGCGGCGAGTTTCGCGGGGGTGACGGGGACGCTGGTCATGCGCACCCCGGCAGCGTGGGAGATGGCGTTCAGGATCGCGGGCGCGGTCGGGATCAGGACGTGCTCGCCCAGGCCCTTGGCGCCGTAGGGGCCGTGGGCGTCGGCTTCCTCGATGATGATCGGCTCGATGGGTGGAATGTCCCCGATGGTCGGGATCAGGTAGTCGTGCAGGTTCTCGGTGCGGCCGGGGATGTATTCCTCCATCAGGGCCATGCCGATGCCCTGGGCGACGCCGCCCTGGATCTGGCCCTCGACCAGCAGCGGGTTGACGGCAAGGCCCACGTCATGCGCGGCGACGATGCGGGCAAGGCGCACGGTGCCGAGGGAGATGTCCACCTCGGCCGCCACCAGCTGCGCGGCATAGCCGAACTGGGCATAGGGCTCGCCCTGGCCATTGGCGTCGAGCGGCTTTGTCGGCGGGTCGTAATGGCCGCTGGCGGCAAGGACGAAGCCGTCGCCATCGGCGGCAAGCTGGTCCAGCGCGATGCGGTGGCGGCTGGCGCCGTCGTCCACGGTGATCGCGCCCGCCGCGACGGAAAGCGCCGCGCCCTCGGAGGCATTGACCGCGCGCAGCACCTCGGCCCGCAGCGCCTGCCCGCACAGCCGCGCGGCATTGCCCGAGACGAAGGTCTGGCGCGAGGCGGAGGTCTTGCCGGCATCCGGCGTCAGGTCGGTATCGGGGCCGACCAGCGTGACCGAGGCCACCGGAACCCCCAGCGCCGTGGCGAAAAGCTGGGTGATGACGGTATTCGCGCCCTGGCCGATGTCCATCGCGCCCTGGTGCAGGACGATGGTCCCGTCGGGCCGGATCCCGGCCTTGATCGTCGAGGGGTTCGGCAGCGAGGTATTGCCGCAGCCATACCAGCCCGAGGCGATGCCGACGCCCCGGCGCAGGGGCCCGGCCGTGGCGCGGTTGAACGCCTCGGCTGCCGCGCGCTCGGCCTCCCAGGCCGGGCGTAGCGCCTCGAGGCAGGCGCGGATGCCGACGCCCTGGGTAAAGACCTGGCCGCAGACGGTGGGCGCGCCGTTGGTCAGCGCGTTCCGCAGCCGCAGTTCCAGCGGGTCGATCCCCAGTTTCGCGGCCAGCTCGTCCAGCAGCGATTCCAGCGCGATGGCGGCCTGCGGCACGCCAAAGCCGCGGAAGGCCCCGGAGGGCGGGCAATTGGTGTGGATCGCCCGCGCCTCGGCCCGGTAATCGGCGATCCGGTAGGGGCCCGAGGCATGGACCGGCACCCGGTTCGCGACGGTGGGGCCCCAGGAGGCATAGGCGCCGGTGTTGAAGGTGCCCCGGAAGTCGCAGCCCATGAGGATGCCGTCCCGCGTCGCCCCCAGCCGCAGCCGGATGTCGGAGGGATGGCGCTTGGTCGTCGATTGCATCGATTCGGTGCGGCTGTAGGCCATCCGCACCGGCCGCCCGGTCTTGAGCGCCCCGAGCGCCAGATAGGGCTGGAGCGAGATGTCGAGTTTCGATCCGAAGCCGCCGCCCACCGCCGTCGGCACGATGCGGATGCGGCTCCGGTCCATGCCCAGCAGGATTTCCATCGCTTCGAGGTCCATCACCGGGGCCTGGGTGCAGGCGTGGATTTCCACCCTGCCGTCGATGACCTGCGCGAAACCTGCCTCGGGCTCGATATAGGCGTGCTCGACGAAACCGCTGGCGAAACGCCCCTCGACCGTCACCTCGGCCGCCGCCAGCGCCGCTTCGGCATCGCCGCAGGCGACGAAGCCCTTGCACATCAGGTTGCCGGCGCGACCCTCATGCAGCAGGGGGGCGCCCGCCGCCTCGGCCGTTGCGGGGACCTCGACCGCGGGCAGTTCCGTCCAGGTCACCGGGAATGTGGCCGGATCGAAGGTGCGGATCGTGGCCGGGGTGCCGACGACGGCCGCCACCGCCTCGCCACGGAAGCGCGCGACGCTTTCGGCAAAGGCGGGCTGGTCGGCAAAGGCGGGGATCACGCCAAAGACGTTGCGCCCCGGCACATCGGCGGCCGTCAGCACCGCCATGATGCCCGGCTGGCCGGCGCGCCAGCCGTCCAGATCGCCGAAGACGAAGCCGGCGCGCGGGAAGGGTGAGCGGATGACCAGGATCTCCAGCGTGTCGGGCGGGGCCAGGTCGTCGCCGAAAGCCTCGGTCCCGGCCAGTTTCGGCGCGCCGTCCAGCCGCCGGATCGCCGCGCCCGCATGGCCCGGCGCATCCGCTTTGGCCAGTGCGGCGGGAACCGAGGCCACCGCGTCGATGATCTTGCGATAGCCGGTGCAGCGGCAGAGGACGCCGCCCAGCGCGCGGGTGATCGCCGCCTCGTCCGGCCGGGGTTCTTCGCGCAGCAGCGCGACCGAGGCGGTGACCATGCCGGGAGTGCAGAACCCGCATTGCGCCGCGCCGTGGTCCTGGAACCGCCCGGCCAGCGCCATCGCCACCGGGTCCGAGGCCACCAGACCGCCGACCGTCTCGATCCGGCGACCTTCGGCCTTCTGGGTGGGCGTCAGGCAGGAACAGACCACCTGCCCGTCGATGAGGACCGAGCAGGCCCCGCAATCGCCCGCGTTGCAGCCGATCTTGACGTCGCGCGCGCCCAGCCGTTCGCGCAGTGTGTCCGACAGGCGCTCGCCGGCGGGGGCGGTGACCGCGACCGCCGTGCCGTTCAGGATGAAGCGGGTCGCCCCCAGGCCATGCTCACCGTCCATCCGCGCCTCCTGCTGCCGAAGCCACCGCCCGCACCAGCGCGCGGTGGCACAATTCACGCACCGCCTCGATCCGGTAGGCCGCCGTCGCCCGGATGTCGTCGATCGGGGAAAGGACGGAGAGATGCCGCGCCTCGGGCCGCAGCCCGGCCAGTTCCTCCAGCTTTCGCCCCTGGAGATCGGCCTCCCAGGCGGGCAGGCGCCGTGCGACCGGCGAACAGGCCCCTACGGCCAGGCGCGCCTCGGCGAGGCGGTCCCGGTCGATGCGGACCATTGCCGCCACCATGGCAATCGAGATCACCAGCGAGCTGCGCGTCCCGAGCTTGACGAAGGCCCCGCCCGATCCTGCCGGCGGATGCGGCAGATGCAGGGCCACGACCAGTTCCTCCGGGGCGCGGGCGGTGCGCCGGACGCCGGTGATGAACTCCTCCAGCGGGAGACGCCGTGTGCCGGCATGCGAGGCCAGCTCGACCTCGGCCCGCAGCGCCAGGAGCGGCGGCACCCCGTCGGCGGCGGGCGAGGCGTTGCAGATATTGCCGGCGACGGTGCCCGCGTTCTGGATCTGGACCGCGCCCACCTCGACCGCGGCCTCTTGCAGCGCGGCAAAGGCCGGGGGCAGGGGGGGCGCGGCGATCTCGGCCCAGGTGGTCGCGGCCCCGATGCGCCAGCCATCGGCGCCGCGCGCGATCCCGCGCAGGTCGGGCAGGCGGGTCACGTCCAGGATGTCGCCGGTGCGCTGGCCCTGCCGCCGCGCGGGAAGCACATCGGTGCAGCCCGCGACCACCTCTGGCCGCCGGTCGCGCAGCAGGGTCAGGGCCTTTGGAAGCGAGTCGGGAACGAGATACGCCAAGAGCCCCTCCCATGCGGCGCTTGTCATTTGTATACGAATGATATTGCGAAATCCGGCCAAGTCAATCACCGGAATCGCGCCTTAAGCGAAAGTCAGGCCCCGGCTTCGGCCCGGCCGAACATCCCGGCAGTTCCGGCGCCCGACGCAGGGGTCCGTTGCCAGGGGCCGGCCCGGGCTACCGGACCACCTCCACCCGCACCCCCGCCGCCGCCAGCGCCCGCGCCAGGGCCGGCGGCGGCGGCGCATCCGTGACAAGGAGATCGACCCGCGACAGCGGGGCGACCCGGATCACGCCCCGGCGGCCGAATTTCGTCGCATCGGTCACCACGACCCGCCGCGCGCCGCAGCCCAGCACCACGCGGGCGAACTCGGCCTCTTGCAGGTCGAAGTCCATGATCCCCTCGGCATCCACCGCCCCGGCCGAGATCACCGCATGTTCGACCGAGAAGCGCGCCACGAATTCCAGCGCCGAGGCCCCCAGCGCCGCCCCGGAATCGCCGCGCAATTCGCCCCCCGCCATGAACACCCGGTTGCCGTTCACCGTGGCCAGGGTCCGCGCGATGTCCGAGGAATTGGTCACCACCGTCAGCCGGCGATGCTTCAGCAGCTCGCGCGCAAGAAAGCTGGTCGTCGTGCCGGTATCCAGCATCACCGAGGCGCCGTCGGCGATCCCTGCCGCCACCGCCCGGGCGATCAGCCGCTTGGCCGCCGCATTCTCGCGCATCCGCCGCTCGAACGGGGCCTCGCCGGTCTGCCCGGCCAGTCCCACCGCACCATGGCTGCGCACCACCGCGCCGGCATCGACCAGCGCCCGGATCTCGCGCCGCGCCGTCTCGGGCGACACGGCCAGATGCGCCGCCAGCTCGGCCACGGGAAGCACCCCGCGCCCGTCCAGCAATGCCAGGATCTCTGCCTGCCGCCGCGATGCCATCCGCGCCCCCTTTGACCGTATTCTTACCGGGTATTGCCCGTTTCAACGTCGATATCCAGATATACGGTCAGGAAAATTCCACAACCACCCAGATTCCATTTGACAGGTCCTCCTCCCGGCTTCCACCCTTTCCCGATCAGCCATCCCAGACCCGGAGGTTTCCCATGCCACGCCGCCTGTTTCTTTCCGGTCTTCGTCCGCTTGCCCTTTCCGCCCTCGTCGCCTGCTCCACCACCCTTGGCGCCGCCGCGCAGGAATCGTCGGATCCGATCCGGCTGACCCTGCATGACTGGACCGGCCAGCTCATCACCACCCAGCTCATGGGAGAGGTGCTGAAGAAGGCGGGCTACAGCGTCGAATATGTGCAGGCCGACTATCTTGCGCAGTTCACCGGCCTCGAGTCGGGCGATCTCCACCTTGCGATGGAGATCTGGGAAACCACCGGGCGCGACGCGATGGATGCCTCGCTCGCCACCGGCAATGTCGAGAACCTGGGCCCGAACGGGCTGCAGGCCAAGGAGGAATGGTGGTATCCCGCCTATATGAAGGAGCTGTGCCCCGGCCTGCCGAACTGGGAGGCCCTGAAGGACCCCGCCTGCGCCGAAGCCTTCTCGACCGCCGAAACCGCGCCCAAGGGCCGTTACCTTGGCGGTCCGGTGACCTGGGGCGGCTTCGACGAGGAGCGGGTCGAGGCGCTGGACCTTCCCTTCGAGGTGATCCATGCCGGGACCGACGCCGCCCTCTTCGCCGAGCTGGAAAGCGCCTATCAGCGCAAGGCGCCGGTGCTGCTGTGGATCTACGCGCCGCACTGGGCCCCCGCGAAATACGAGGGCGAATGGGTAGAGTTTCCGACCTATTCGCCGGAATGCTACACCGATCCGGCGGCGGGCGTGAATCCCGACATGGCCTATGACTGTGGCAAGCCCTTCGGCGACATCTGGAAGGTCGGCTGGGCCGGGCTCAAGGACAAGTGGCCGGGGGCGCACAAGGCGATCCAGGCCTTCACCATCGACAATGCCGAGATGGGCCGGATGATCACCGAGGTGGACCTGAACGGCAAGACCGTCGAGTCCGTCGTCGCCGACTGGATGGCCGCGAACGAGGCGCGGTGGAGCGCCTGGATCGCCGGGTAGCCCGCCATCTGATCCGTCCTGGGGGGCGGCGCCGTCGCCCCCCGATCCTCCAGCGCCCCGACCGGACGCCGCATGACCGACGCAGCCCCCAAACTTGTCTGCCGCAACGTCTGGAAGGTCTTCGGCGCGCGCGCCGAGGACAGCCTTGCCCGTATCGGGCCCGACGCCGGCAAGCTCCTCGCCGCGGGGCTGATCCCGGCGGTCCGCGACGTGAACCTGTCGGTCCGCGCGGGCGAGATCTTCGTGATCATGGGCCTGTCCGGCTCGGGCAAGTCGACGCTGGTCCGCTGCCTCTCGCGTCTGGTCGAGCCCAGTTCGGGCGAGATCCTGTTCAACGGCCGGAACCTGCTGGCGGCGAGCGAGGCGGAGATGATCGCGATCCGCCGCCACAAGATGGGCATGGTGTTCCAGCATTTCGCGCTGCTGCCGCACCTGACCGTGCTGGAGAACGTGGCCTTCCCGCTGGAAGTGCAGGGCATCCCCCGCGCCGCCCGCGACGCCCGGGCGCGCGAGATGGTGGCGCTGGTCGGCCTTGCCGGGCGCGAGGCCAGTTTCCCGCGCCAGCTCTCCGGCGGCCAGCAGCAGCGGGTGGGCATCGCCCGCAGCCTCGCGGTCGAGCCGGAGCTGTGGTTCCTGGACGAACCCTTCTCGGCCCTCGACCCGTTGATCCGGCGCGAGTTGCAGGACGAGTTCATCCGCCTGCAATCCCGCCTGCAAAAGACCATCGTCTTCATCACCCATGATTTCGACGAGGCGATCCGGCTTGCCGACCGCATCGCGATCATGAAGGACGGCCGCATCGAGCAGATCGGCACGCCCGAGGAACTGGTCCTGCACCCCGCGACCGATTATGTCCGCGAATTCACCCGCGCGGTGCCCAAGGCCAAGGCGGTCCGGGTCGCCTCGCTGATGTCCGCCTCGCCGCCGCCCGAAGGCGCCCCCGCGATCCCGGCCCGCGCCACCGTGGCCGAGGCGGGCAGCGCGCTTGCCTCCGGCAGCCCGGCCCTCGCCGTCACCGATGCGGGGGGTCGCCCCGTCGGCACGCTCTACCGCGAGGACGTGATCCGTCTTCTGCTGGCAGGCACCGCATGACCGCGCTGCCCGCCCCCCGCTTGTCCCATGCCCGCGCGTTGTGGCTGGTGGCGGTGGCGCTGACGGCGATCCTCTGGCTTTGGGGGCAGGGGCTGGCCCCCTTCGCCTTCGACTATCCGAAGGCCTGGCAGATCCCCGCCGCCCGCTGGATCGGCAATGCGATCAACTGGCTGATGAAAGAGGCGGCCATCGGCCCGGTGGCCTTCTCGGACGTCACCCGGTTCATCGCGGCCCTGATCGACGCGCCCTATCGCGTGGTGCTGTCGCTGCTGTCCAGCGGGCTTCTGTCGGGCGAAGGCTCCAGCGCGGTGCAGCTTTGGCCGCCCTTGTCCTGGGTCGCGGTCATCGGCCTGTTCGCGCTGCTCGGCCTTTATGCGGGGGGCCTGCCGCTGGCCCTGACCGTGACCGCCTGCATGGCTTTCGTCGCCGTCTTCGGCCAGTGGCAAAGCGCGATGGTCACGCTGTCGTCGATCGTGGTCGCGGTGCCGATCGGGGTGGCGGGGGGACTTCTGGTCGGGATCGCGGCCTGGCGGTTGCCCTGGCTGGACCGCGCGTTGAAGCCGCTTCTCGACCTCATGCAGACCATGCCGGTCTTCGCCTATCTGGTCCCGATCCTGATCCTGTTCGGCTTCGGCCCCACCGCCGCCATCGTGGCGACGCTGATCTACGCCATGCCGCCGATGACCCGCCTGACCACGCTCGCCCTGCGGCGCGTGCCGTCCGAGATCCACGACCTTGGCCGCATGGTGGGCTGCACGCCGCGCCAGATGACCTGGCGCGTGCTGGTGCCCTCTGCGCGCGAGCCGCTGATGGTGGGGGTCAACCAGGTGATCATGCTCTCGCTCAACATGGTGATCATCGCCTCGATGATCGGGGCGGGGGGTCTTGGCTTCGACGTGCTGAACGCGCTGCGCCGCCTGGACTTTGGCGCGGGGCTGGAGGCGGGGCTGGCCATCGTCGCGCTGGCCATCGCGCTGGACCGGCTGTCGCAGGCGCTGGCCCGCCGCGCCTCTGCCCCGCCCCGGCAGGGGGCGCGGCACCCCTATCTGACCGCCGCCCTGGCCCTGGTCGCGGCGGCATGGGTGCTGGGCCTGATCCTGCCGGCGGTGCAGACCTATCCCGAGGCCGCCCGCCTGAGCACCAGCCCGTTCTGGGCCGCCGCCGTGGAATGGATCAACGTGACCTTCTTCGACATGCTGGAGGCGCTGAAGAACGCGATCCTGACCACCCTGCTCGTCCCGGCGAAACGCTTCCTCCTCTCGCTGCCCTGGCTGGGCGTCGTGGCGCTGCTCGGCCTTGCCGGCTGGCGGCTGGGCGGGTGGCGGCTGGCTGCGCTGACCGCGGGGCTCTCCTTCCTCATCGCGGCGACGGGGCAATGGGAGAAGGCCATGATCACCGTCTATCTCTGCGGGCTGTCCACGCTTTTCGCCCTTCTGATCGGGATTCCCGTCGCCATCGCCGTCGCCAACCGCGACCGGGCCTGGACGGTCACGCGGGCGCTGATCGACACGCTGCAGACCCTGCCCTCCTTCGTCTACCTGATGCCCGTGGTCATGCTGTTCCGCGTCGGGGACTTCACCGCGATGATCGCCGTCGTGGCCTATGCCGTCGCCGCCGCGATCCGCTATACCGTCCTCGGCCTGCAGGGCGTCGATCCGAGGCTGATCGAGGCCGGCCGCGCCATGGGCTGCACCGACTGGCAGATCCTGACCCGGATCCGCCTGCGCCTGGCCCTGCCGGAGATCCTGCTGGGGGTGAACCAGACCATCATGTTCGCCCTGTCGATGCTGGTGATCACCGCGCTGGTCGGCACCCGCGACCTTGGGCAGGAGGTCTATATCGCGCTGACCAAGGCCAATCCCGGCAACGGGCTGGTCGCGGGCCTGCCATCGCCTTCATCGCCATCATCGCCGACCGCCTCATCCACGCCGCGGCCGAGGCGCAGCGCGAGAAGCTTGGGCTGGAGGGCGGCGCATGACCCTTCCCGAACGCCTCCGCCGCCTGCCGTTCGTGGGCGAGATCAGCGCCGAACCCCTGCTTGGCGGGTTGTCGAACGAAAGCTGGAAGGTGACCGATGCGCGCGGCAGCCATGTCGTCCGCTTCGGCCGCGACTTCCCCTTCCACCATGTCGACCGCGCGCGCGAGGTGATGACCGCCCGCGCCGCCCATGCCGCGGGGTTCGGCCCCGCCGTCGAACATGCCGAGCCGGGGGTCAGCGTCGTTGCCTTCCTGGACGCCCGCACCTGGGGGCCCGAGGACCTGCGCGCCAATCCCGAGCGCGTGGCCGACCTACTGCGCCGCTTCCATGCCGAGATGCCCGCCCATGTCAAGGGCGCGGCCTTCCTGTTCTGGCCCTTCCACGTCATCCGCGACTATGCCCGCACCCTGCGCGCGGGCGACAGCCGCTTTACCCCCGACCTGCCCGCCCTGCTTGCGCTGGCGGCCGAGCTGGAACAGGCCCAGATCCCGCTGCCGATCATCTTCGGCCATCACGACCTTCTGCCGGCGAACTTCCTGGACGATGGCAGCCGGCTCTGGCTTATTGACTATGAATACGCGGGCTTCGGCACCGCCCTGTTCGACCTTGCCGGGGCCGCCTCGAACGCGGGGATGACGCCGGAGGAGACCGACCGCCTGCTCGCCAGCTATTTCGGCGCGGCCCCCGACCGCCCCCTGCGCCGCGCCTTCGACGCCATGCAATGCGCCAGCCTGCTGCGCGAGGCGATGTGGGCCATGACCTCGGCCCTGCACCTCTCGGCGCCGGGGGCCGATTACGACGCCTATGCCCGCGAGAACCTGACCCGCCTTCAGGCGGCGCTTTCCCATTACCGCAGCCAGCACGGAATGCAGACATGACCCTTCCCACCCATGCCCGGATCGTCGTCATCGGCGGCGGCATCATCGGCTGCTCGACCGCCTATCACCTGGCCCGCGACCACAAGGCGGAGGTGGTGCTGCTGGAGCAGGGCAAGATCACCTCCGGCTCGACCTGGCATGCGGCGGGGCTGGTCGGCCAGCTGCGCGCCTCGGCCTCGATCACGCGGGTGCTCAAGTATTCCGTGGACCTCTACAAGGGCCTTGCCGCCGAAACCGGGCTTGATACCGGCTGGAAGATGACCGGCTGCCTGCGGCTTGCCACCAATGCCGACCGCTGGACCGAATACCGCCGCCTTGCCACCACCGCCCGCAGCTTCGGGATGGAGATGCACCTCGTCTCGCCCGAGGAGGTGAAGCGGATGTGGCCCTTGATGGACACCTCCGACCTGGTCGGCGCCAGCTGGCTGCCGACGGACGGACAGGCCAGCCCCTCGGACATCACCCATTCCCTTGCCAAGGGGGCGCGGATGCACGGCGCGCAGCTGCACGAGGGCGTCACCGTCACCGGCTTTGCCATGCAGGGCCGCCGCATCACCGCCGTCCACACCGACCGGGGCACGATCCGCTGCGAGAAGGTCGTCAACTGCGGCGGCATGTGGGCGCGCGAGATCGGGGCCATGGCCGGGATCAACGTGCCGCTGCAACCCGTGAAGCACCAGTATATCGTCACCGAAAGGATCGAGGGCCTTTCCCCCGACGCCCCCACCCTGCGCGACCCCGACCGGCGCACCTATTTCAAGGAGGAGGTCGGCGGCCTGGTCATGGGCGGCTATGAGCCGAACCCGCAGGGCTGGGTGCAGGGCGAGATTCCCAAGGACTGGGAGTTCCGGCTGTTCGACGACGATTACGACCATTTCGCCCAGCATCTGGAACAGGCCATCGCCCGCGTCCCGGCGCTGGAGAAGACCGGCGTCAAGCAGATGATCAACGGCGCCGAAAGCTTTACCCCCGACGGCAACTTCATCCTTGGCCCCGCGCCGGAATGCGCCAACATGTATGTCGGCGCGGGCTTCAACGCCTTCGGCATCGCAAGCGGCGGCGGCGCCGGCTGGGTGCTGGCCGAATGGGTCATGCGCGACGAGGCGCCGCTCGACCTCTGGGTCGTCGACATCCGCCGCTTCTCGGGCCTGCACCGCGACCGGCAATGGGTCTTTGACCGCACGATGGAGGCCTATGGCAAGCATTACACCATCGGTTTTCCGCATGAGGAATACGAAAGCGGCCGCCCCCGCATCACCTCGCCGCTGTATCGGCGCCTGAAGGACCACCGGGCGGTCTTCGGCTCGAAACTCGGCTGGGAGCGTCCGAACTGGTTCGCCCCCGAGGGGATGGAGCCGCGCGACCTCTATTCAATGGGCCGGCAGAACTGGTTCGGCCCCGTGGGGCAGGAGCATGCCCATGTCCGCGACAAGGTGGGGATCTTCGACCAGTCCTCCTTTGCCAAATACGAGCTTTCCGGCCCCGGCGCGGCCGAGGCGCTGGAATGGATCTGCGCCAACCGCGTCGCGCGCGCGCCGGGGCGGCTGACCTATAGCCAGCTCCTCAATTCCCGCGGCGGGATCGAGGCCGACCTGACCGTGGCGCGCCTGTCGCAGGACCGTTTCTACATCGTCACCGGCACCGGCTTCCGCACCCATGACCTGGCCTGGATCGCCGACCACCTGCCCGCGACCGGCTGCACCCTGACCGATGTGACCGAGGATTGGGGGACGCTCTCGCTCATGGGTCCGATGGCGCGGCGCGTGCTGGAAAAGGTGACCGCCGCCGACGTCTCGAACGCGGCCTTCCCCTTCGGCCACATGCGCGAAATCACCATCGCCGGGGCCGATGTCCGCGCCCTGCGGGTGACCTATGTCGGCGAGCTGGGCTGGGAACTGCACACCCCGCTTTCCCATACCGCCGCCGTCTTCGACGCCCTCATGGCGGCGGGCGGGACCGACATCCGCCCGGTCGGCTATCGCGCGCTGGAATCGCTGCGGCTGGAAAAGGGCTATCGCGCCTGGTCCTCGGACATCACGCCGAACGACACGCCGTTCGAGGCCGGGCTGGGCTGGGCCGTCAAGCTGAAGTCCGACACCCGGTTCCTGGGCCGCGCCGCGCTGGAAGCCGTGCAGGGCAGGCCGCTGGCCAAACGCCTCGCCGGTTTCACCAGCGATCCCGGGGCCGTCCTCGTCGGGCGCGAGACGATCCTGCGGAATGGCGAACCCGTGGGCTATCTCACCTCGGGCGGATATGGCTATACCGTCGGGGCGAGCATCGGCTACGGCTATCTGCGCAACCCGGCGGGCGTGACGGAGGACTGGCTCGCCTCGGGCAGCTACGCCCTTGTCGTCGCCGGCGAGACCCTGCCCGCAAGCCTGGTCCTGAAGCCGCTTCATGATCCGGAAGGCAGCCGCATCCGGGCCTGACGGTCAGTAGCGCGTGGTCATCCGGTGGCCGGGCCGGTGGACCAGGCGGACATAGGTCACCATCTGGTCGTTCCAGCGCGTCGACCGTTCCGTCATCAAGAGCGGCTCGCCCGGGGCGCAATCCAGATGGGCGGCCAGCGCCGCATCGGCCGCCGTGGCGGAGATGCTGATCTCGACCGCCGAGAAGGGGATCTGCGCCATCAGCCATTCGGTCGGGCCGCTGGCCGAGAAATCGGCGTCGAGCGCCTGGGGCAGAAGGCCGAGGTTGATCCAGCGGTCCTCGTGCTGCCAGGGGGTGCCGTCGGCGAGATGCAGGCAGACCAGATGGCGCACCCGGTCGCCGGGCTGAAGCGCCAGCCGGGCGCGCAGCCATTCGGGGGCCTCGACCACCTCGGAGCGGACCAGCGCATAGCGGTAGGCGCGGCCCTGTTCCTCGATCTCGCGCCGGATCACGGGAATGTCGAACCGCGCCTGCCGCAGGGGCGCCAGCCGGACGCGCGAGCCGGACTTGCGCTTGCGTTCGATGATGCCTTCCTCGGCCAGTTCGCGCATCGCCCGGTTCACCGTGGCGCGGGCCGAGCCATAGGTCTCGGCCAGCTCCAGCTCGCCGGGGATCAGGCTGCCCGGCGTCCATTCGCCCCGGGTGATCTTGCCCAGGATGTCCGACTTGATGTCACGATAGGTCGCCGTCACGATAACATCCTGCCCGACTGGCCGGGCCCGTCAGAATTAACTGGACCATCGGCCGTCCCGGCTGATCGTTCCGCGTGGACGAGGCCGTTCTATGGTTGATTGTATCAGACATAATTATTTCAAGTCCAGACAAAAAGGCAGGACATGAATTGCGGCGTCTGGCCCTGGGGGCGCTGATGCTGCCGGTCGTATCGGGTGCTGCCCGGCGAAGCCGGCGCCTCACGCCCCTTCGCGCGGTTCCAGCCGGTCTGCGGGGGTGCCGCTGCGGGCCAGGCTTGACGCTGCCCTTGCTGCCGCGCAGGGGCTGCGGTGCCATCCCGATGCAACGGGCACGGCGCGGGCCGACCATCCTGGGCAATGGCCCAGAGGATCTGGTCGGCACCGCTGGCGGGCGTCACCCCCGCCTGATCAGGAGCGGACCAGCTGCTCGTAGGCGGTGGCGACGCGGCGGGTCAGCTCGCCGACCTCGAAGGTCCAGTCGCCGATCTGGCCCACGGGAGTCACTTCGGCGGCGGTGCCGGTCAGCCAGCATTGCTCGAACGTCGCCAGTTCCTCGGGCTTGATATGGCGTTCGTGGACCGTGATCTGCATGTCCTTCAGCATCCCGATCACGGTCTGCCGGGTGATGCCGTTCAGGATGCAATCCGGGTTCGGGGTGTGGACCTCGCCATCCTTGACGAAGAAGATGTTGGCCCCGGTCGCCTCGGCGACATAGCCGCGATAGTCGTAGAACAGCGCGTCCGAGCAGCCCTTCTCCATCGCGGCGTGCTTGGACATGGTGCAGATCATGTAAAGGCCCGCGGCTTTGGCGGCGGTGGGGATGGTTTCCGGCGAGGGCCGCTTCCACCTGGCGATGTCGAGCTTGGCGCCCTTCATCTTGGCGTCGCCGTAATAGGCGCCCCAGGACCAGCAGGCGATGGCCAGGCGGACCGGGTTGCCCAGAGAGGCGACCCCCATCTCGTCGCCCGCGCCACGGAAGGCGACGGCGCGGACATAGGCGTCGGTCAACCCGTTGGCCTTCAGCACCTCTTCCTTGGCCGCGTCGATCTGTTCGGCGGTATAGGGGATCGGCATGTCCAGCAGGCGGCCGGATTCCAGCAGGCGCAGCGAATGTTCGTGGCCCTTGAAGATCTTGCCGTTGTAGCACCGCTCGCCCTCGAAAACGGAGGAGGCGTAGTGCAGCGCGTGGGTGAGGATGTGGACGTTCGCCTGCCGCCATTCCACCAGCTTGCCATCCATCCAGATGAACCCGTCGCGATCGTCGTAGCCTGCCATCCTCGCCTCCAGCTTTTGCGAATGTTGCGCCTGAAAGGTCCGCATCGGACAGATTCTTGCGCGAAATCGCCCCGGAATTACGGGTTCGGACTTGGAAAGTCAACAAGGCTGACGTAAATTCGGCGCGAGATGGAGGCGCGCATGGTGGAAAGACCGGGTGGCGAAAGCCTGCTTTTCCTGACGGACGAGCAGTTGCGCAAGGGGATCGAGGCGATGTTCTTCGCCTATCGCGGCTTCACGGCCGATCCCGACCGGATCCTGGAGGGGATGGATTATGGCCGCGCGCATCACCGGGCGCTGCATTTCATCCATCGCGCGCCGGGGACGACGGTCTCGAACCTGTTGTCGATCCTCGGCGTCACCAAGCAGTCGCTGAACCGGGTGCTGCGGACCCTGATCGAGGACGGGCTGGTGCGCAGCGAGAAGGGCAAGGCCGACGCGCGCGAGCGGCACCTGCACCTGACCGAGAAGGGCCTGGTGCTGGAGCGCGAGCTGTCGGATGCGCAGCGGGCGCGGATGCGGGCGGCCTACCGGGCGGCGGGGCCGGCGGCGGTGGCCGGGTTCCGGCAGGTGCTGGAGGCGATGATGGACCCGGAGATGCGGCGGCAGTACAACCGCCTGAGGGAGGGCGGCTGATGGGCCCCGACACGCATCTTCTGATCGTCGACGATGACGAGCGCATCCGGGGGCTTCTGCAGAAGTTCCTGATCCGCAACGGTTTCCTCGTGTCCGTCGCGAAGGATGCGGCGCAGGCCCGGCGGGTGCTGGCCGGGCTGGAGTTCGACCTGATCGTCATGGACGTGATGATGCCGGGCGAGGATGGGGTCAGCCTGACCCGCGATCTGCGCAAGCGGCTGGCGACCCCGATCCTGCTTCTGACCGCGCGGGGCGAGACGGCGAACCGGATCGAGGGGCTGGAGGCGGGGGCGGATGACTATCTGGTCAAGCCCTTCGAGCCGAAGGAACTGCTGCTCCGGATCAACGCCATCCTGCGCCGGGTGCCCGCGGCCCGCCCGGCCGAGCCGGTGCGGCAGGTGATCCATCTCGGGCCGGTGCGCTATGACCTGGACCGGGGCGAGATGTGGCGCGGCGAGGCCCCCGTCCGGCTGACCGCGACCGAGGCGCAGCTGATGCGGGTCTTCGCGGCGCAGCCGGGGGTGCCGATCAGCCGCGACCGGCTGGCGGGCGAGGCGGGCGGCGCGGATGCGGCGCAGGAGCGGGCGGTGGATGTGCAGATCACCCGCCTGCGCCGGAAGATCGAGGACGACCCGAAAAGCCCGCGCTACCTGCAGACGGTGCGGGGCGAGGGCTATATGCTGCAGCCGGACTGAGGGTTGGACAGCTTCGGACCGGGGGCCGGCCCCCGGACCCCCGGAGTATTTCGGAAAAGAGCAAGACCATGTTGGTTTTCACGCATCCGGACTGCGCGCGCCATGTGACGCCTCCGGGCCATCCCGAGCGGGTGGAACGGCTGGCGGCGGTGGAGCGGGGGCTTCTGGGCCTTGCGGTGGAGCGGCGGGAGTGCCCGCCGGGGGAGGAGGCGGAGGTGCTGCGCTGCCATCCCTCGGCCTATCTGGCGCGGGTCAAGGCGGCGGTCCCGCGTGACGGCTGGGCGCAGCTGGACGGGGATACGTTCCTGTCGCCGGGGTCGCACAAGGCGGCGATGCGGGCGGTGGGTGGCATCTGCGCGGCGGTGGATGCGGTGGTGTCGGGGGAGGCCAGGACGGCCTTCGTGGCCGGGCGGCCGCCGGGGCATCATGCGGAACGCGAGACGGCAATGGGGTTCTGCCTGTTCGGGACGGTGGCCATCGGGGCGAAGCGGGCGCTGGATCATCATCGGCTGAGCCGCGTCGCCATCGTGGATTTCGACGTGCATCACGGCAACGGGACGCAGGATCTGCTGTGGGACGAGGGGCGCTGCCTGTTCGTCTCCAGCCACCAGATGCCGCTGTATCCCGGCACCGGGCGGCCCGAGGAGCGGGGGGCGCATGGGCAGGTGGTGAACGTGCCCTTGCGCGCGGGCTCGGGCGGGCGCGAGATGCGCGAGGCCTATGAGCGGCTGGTGTTCCCGGCGCTGGCGGAGTGGAAGCCGGACCTGCTGCTGATCTCGGCCGGGTTCGACGCCCATGCCGACGATCCCCTGGCCGGGCTGGAGTGGCAGGCGGAGGATTACCGCTGGCTGACCGAACGCTTGTGCGATTTCGCCGGGGGGCGGGTGGTCTCGACACTGGAGGGCGGCTATGATCTGGAGGCGCTGGCGGCCTCGGTCGCCGCGCATGTGGGCGTCTTGGAGGAGCGGGGCCGATGACTGACAAACCGATCGACGCGATGAGCTTCGAGGAAGCAATGGCCGCGCTTGAGCAGGTGGTGGGCGCACTGGAGCGCGGCGAGGTGCCGCTGGAACAGTCGATTGCGCTGTATGAACGCGGGGCCGCGCTGAAGGCGCATTGCGCCAGGAAGCTGGCCGAGGCCGAGGAGAAGGTGGAGTTGATCCGGGCCCAGGAAGGCCGTGCGGTCGGGACGACTCCGGCGGAGGGGATGTGAGCTTTCCCGAACGGCTGGCGGCGGATGCGGCCCTGTGCGAGGCGCGGCTTCTGGCGGCGCTGGAGGGGCGGGCAGAACAGCCGGTGACGCAGGCGATGCGTTATGCCGCCCGCGGCGGCAAGCGGCTGCGCGGCTTTCTGGTGCTGGAAGGTGCGCGGATGCTGGGGGTTCCCGAGGCGCAGGCGGTCAGCGCGGCGGCGGCGGTCGAGGCCTTGCACGCCTATTCCCTCGTGCACGATGATCTGCCCTGCATGGACGACGACGACCTGCGCCGCGGCCAGCCGACGGTGCATCGCAAATGGGACGAGGCGACGGCGGTGCTGGCGGGGGATGCCTTGCAGACGCTGGCGTTCGAGTTGCTGTGCGATCCGGCGCTGGGCTCGGCTGAGGTGCGGATCGGGCTGGTCTCCGGGCTGGCGCGGGCCTCGGGGATCGACGGGATGGTGCTGGGGCAGGCCCTGGATATCGCGGCCGAGACGGCGGGGCGCGGCCTGACGCTGGAGGAGATCACCGCGTTGCAGGCGGGCAAGACCGGCGCGCTGATCGGCTTTGCGGCTGAGGCGGGCGCGGTGATCGCCGGTTCCGACCCTGCGCCGCTGCGGCGCTATGCGGCGGCGCTGGGGCTGGCCTTCCAGATCGCCGACGACATCCTGGACGTGACCGGGGACGAGGCCCGGACCGGCAAGCGTGTCGGCAAGGATGCTGGGGCGGGGAAGGCGACCTTCGTCTCGCTGCTGGGGCTGGAGGGCGCGCGGGCGCGGGCCGCCGCGCTGATCGGCGAGGCCGAGGCGGCGCTGGCGGGTTATGCGGCGCGGGCAGGGAACTTGATCGCCGCGGCGCGCTTCGTTATTGCGCGCGACAACTGAACGGCCCGGGAGGGCAAGGCATGACCGACCGACCCCAGACCCCGCTGCTCGACCGGGTGAAGCTGCCTTCGGACCTGAAGGCGCTCTCCGACCGCGAATTGCACCAGCTTGCCGGAGAGTTGCGGGCCGAGACGATCTCGGCGGTCTCGGTGACGGGCGGGCATCTCGGGGCCGGCCTTGGCGTGGTGGAACTGACCGTGGCGCTGCATGCCGTCTTCGACACGCCGCGCGACAAGCTGATCTGGGACGTCGGCCACCAGTGCTATCCGCACAAGATCCTGACCGGGCGCCGCGACCGGATCCGCAGCTTGCGGATGGAGGGCGGGCTGTCGGGTTTCACCAAGCGGTCCGAATCCCCCTATGACCCGTTCGGCGCGGCGCATAGCTCGACCTCGATCTCGGCGGCGCTGGGCTTTGCGATGGCGGCCGAACTGGGCGGCGATCCCGGCGATGCCATCGCGGTGATCGGCGACGGGGCGATGAGCGCCGGCATGGCCTTCGAGGCGATGAACAACGCCGGCCATCTGAAGAAGCGGCTGTTCGTGGTGCTGAACGACAACGAGATGTCGATTGCCCCGCCCGTCGGCGCGCTGTCCTCCTATCTCTCGCGGCTTTATGCCGAGGCGCCGATCCAGGACCTGAAGCAGGTGGCGAAGGGGATCGTCGGCCTTCTGCCGCAGCCCTTGCAGGACGGGGCGAAGCGGGCCAAGGACATGCTGAAGGGCATGGCCGTGGGCGGGACGCTGTTTGAATCGCTTGGGTTCGAATATGTCGGGCCGATCGACGGGCATGACCTGGACCAGCTTCTGCCGGTGCTGCGGACGGTGAAGGCGCGGGCGACGGGGCCGGTGCTGATCCATGTGCTGACCAAGAAGGGCAAGGGCTATGCCCCGGCCGAGGCGGCGCGCGACAAGGGCCATGCCACGGCCAAGTTCGACGTGCTGACCGGAGAGCAGGTCAAGGCGGCCTCGAATGCGCCCTCCTATACCAAGGTCTTCGCGCAAAGCCTGATCGCCGAGGCGGAGCGGGACGAGAAGATCGTCGCGGTGACGGCGGCGATGCCGGACGGAACGGGGCTCGACCTCTTTGCCGGGCGTTTCCCGAAACGCTGCTTCGACGTTGGCATCGCCGAGCAGCATGCGGTGACCTTCGCGGCCGGGCTGGCAGCGGGGGGGCTCAGGCCCTTCTGCGCGATCTATTCGACCTTCCTGCAGCGCGGATACGATCAGATCGTGCACGATGTGGCGATCCAGCGCCTGCCGGTGCGCTTTCCCATCGACCGGGCCGGGTTGGTCGGGGCCGATGGGGCGACCCATGCCGGGGCCTTCGACATCGCCTTCCTCGCGAACCTGCCGGGGATGGTGGTGATGGCCGCGGCGGACGAGGCGGAACTGGTGCATATGGTGGCGACGGCGGCGGCGCATGACGAAGGGCCGATCGCCTTTCGCTATCCGCGCGGCGAGGGCGTCGGGGTGGAGATGCCGGTGCAAGGGGTCCCGCTGGAGATCGGGCGCGGCCGGATCGTGCACGAGGGGTCGCGGGTCGCGATCCTGTCCTTTGGCACCCGGCTGGCGGAAAGCCTGAAGGCGGCCGAGGCGCTGGCGGCGCGCGGCGTCTCGGTGACGGTCGCGGATGCGCGCTTCGCCAAGCCACTGGACCGCGCGCTGATCCTGCGGCTGGCGCGCGGGCACGAGGCGCTGGTGACGGTGGAAGAAGGTGCGGTCGGCGGCTTCGGGTCGCATGTGGCGCAGCTCTTGGCCGAGGAGGGCGTGTTCGACCGCGGGCTGAAGTTCCGCTCGCTGGTCCTGCCCGACATCTTCATCGACCAGGCCTCGCCCGAGGCGATGTATCGTATCGCCGGGCTGGATGCCTCCCATATCGAGGAACGCGTGCTGGAGGCGCTGGGCGTCGCGGTGGTGGGCAAGCGGGCGTGAAGTAATTGGGCTGTGGGATTGAAGCCGGCTGAAGGCGCCCCGGCTTGCTCCGCTGTGCAAGAACCAGTGACCGGGCAAGAGCCGATCCAGGCAAAGCCTCGGCCGGACATCCGGCGTCGTGATTGACACATGGGAATTTTTGGGCTTATCTGAGTATAAATATCAGAATATCAGAACTTCTGCCTTGAACACTAGGCTCCGCACGCCATGATCCGGAAGGAGAATGACGATTGGAAGGTCTCGGTCGGTTCTCTCAGCGCGTGTCGGGCGGTGTCGCCCGAAGATTCCGAAACATGCAGCAGCGGCTGGCGCTTCAACGCGCGAAGAGGGTCCTGTCCGGACAGGCAGTGGTAACGCTTGCCGACGACCAATGCTGTGCTGTCGTCCTCGAGAAGAATGCCCGCTGGTATCTTCCGGAACTGCTGCGCCATCACCGCGCCATCGGCGTGCAGCATTTCCTGGTGATCGACAACGGCTCGACCGATGGTACGCCCGAGTTGCTGGAGAGCGAGCCGGATGTGACCGTGATTCAGGCCTGCGTGCCCGTGTCGGACTACGAAGTCCTGATGCGCAGGCTGTTACCGCCCCTGGTCGTGCAGGGGGGCTGGTTTCTTGTCGTCGATTCGGACGAGATGTTCGAACCGCCACCGGGCTGCAACGGCCAGATCCGACCTTTGCTGCGCTATATGCTGGCCGAGGGACAGACGGCGATGCTGGTCCACATGCTGGACATGTTCAGCGACCAGTCGGCTGAGATTACCTGCCGCTGGAGCTATGTCGAGGCACTGGATCGGATGTCGCTCTATTCGCTGAACGCGCTCGAGCGGATAGACTATCATGATCCTGACTTCATTCTTGCGTATTTCGTAAAGGACAATCCTACTGCGGCGCCGCAGAATTTCTGGCGCGGAGGCATGCGCTACGAGGTATTCGGGGAGACGCCGCTGCTTACCAAGCACGGCATCTTCCGCAATGCCGACGGTGTCGCGCCTCCCGGGCATGTTCACGCGGTCTCGAATGTGTGCGTGTCCGATGTCTCGGCCTGTTACAGGCACTACAAATTCTCGGGCGATTATATCACGCGCGAACGAAATCACGTTGCAGCGGGAACCTGGCAGCACGGCGAGGACGTGCTGCGTCTGGCGCGCTATGATCAGCCCGGCGCTTTTGCAATCCGGACCGCAAGCCAGCTGTCGTTTCGTGGCACCGAGGTGTTGCTGGACGAAGGATTCATCCAGACCAGCGACAGGTTTCGCGAGTTCGTCGAACGTCAGGCGTGACGGCCTCGGAGCCCGTCCATCACCCGGACCAGCGCCTCGCTGATCCCCGGTTCGGACAGGGCGTGACCGGCGAGGGGCACCATGTCCAGCCGGCAGCGGTCCCAGCCATCGGCAAGCCGCCAGGCGGCCAGCGGCGGGCAGATCATGTCGTATCGGCCCTGGATGATGCTGGCGGGGATATGCTCGATCCGCTTGCGTTCGCGCAGGATCCAGCCGTCGCCGTCCAGGAAGCCCGCGTTCTGGAAATAGTGGTTCTCCAGCCGGGCGAAGGCGCGGGCATAGTCCGAGGGGCTTTCGCCCATCAGGCCGTCGTTCTGGATCGAGGCGAGCGCGTTCTCCCAGTTGGCCCAGATCCGGCCGAAGCGGGTTTCTTCCAGCAGGTTGCCCGAGAACAGCCGGCGGTGGTAGGCGGCGATCAGGTCGCCCCGCTCGGCCTCGGGGATGGCCTCGACGAAGCGGGCCCAGAGGTCGGGAAAGAAGGCCCCGGCCCCGCCGCCGTAGAACCATTGCAGCTCGGCCCTTGTCATCAGGAAGACGCCGCGCAGGACCAGGCTGGTCACCCGCTCGGGGTGGGTGAGGGCGTAGACGAGCGCGAGCGTCGCGCCCCAGCTGCCGCCGAAGCCGATGAAGCGGTCGATCCCCAGCGTCTTGCGGATGGTCTCGACATCCTCGACCAGGTGCCAGGTGGTATTGGCGATGACGCTGGCATGCGGCCGCGAGCGGCCGCAGCCGCGCTGGTCGAACAGCACGATGCGGTAGAAGCCGGGATCGAAATAGCGCCGCATGGCGGGCGAGCAGCCGCCGCCGGGCCCGCCGTGGAAGACGATGACCGGGCGGCCCTGGGGATGGCCGCATTGCTCGACATAGATGCGGTGGCCGTCGCCCATGTCGATCATCCGCTGATCGAAAGGCTCGATCGGCGGGTAAAGGTATTCGACTGCGCGCTTTTGACCTGATCTCTGATCCATCGATGACCTATATAGCGCCGGGCAGACCCGGAGTCGAAGGGCAAAGAGGAGGCGGCGATGGCGGTGGATACGGTCGATCCGGCGGAAGTGGCCAAGTTCGAGGCGATGGCGGCCGAATGGTGGGACCCGAACGGCAAGTTCAAGCCCCTGCACATGCTGAACCCCTGCCGGCTGGATTATATCTGCGCCCAGATTGCCGCCGAGTTCGGGCGCGACCTCGCGGGTCCGGCGCCGTTCGGGGGGCTGCGGATCCTGGACATCGGCTGCGGCGGCGGGCTTCTCTCGGAACCGATGGCGCGGCTGGGGGCAGAGGTGACCGGCGCGGATGCGGCGGCGCGCAACATCCCGGTGGCCCAGGCCCATGCCCGGCAGTCGGGGCTGGCGATCGACTATCGCCACACCACGGCCGAGGATCTGGCCGCGGCGGGCGAGCGGTTCGACGTGGTGCTGAACATGGAGGTGGTCGAGCATGTCGCCGATCCGCAGGCCTATCTTGTGGCCTGCCGGGAGTTGCTGAAGCCCGGCGGGCTGATGGTCTGCTCGACGCTGAACCGGACGGCGAAGAGCTTTGCCATGGCGATCCTGGGCGCGGAATGGGTGATGCGCTGGCTGCCGAAGGGGACGCATGACTGGGCGAAGTTCATCACGCCGGATGAATTGTATGCGCTGATCGGCAAGGCCGGGCTGCGGCCGGTGGACCGCAAGGGAATGGTGTTCAACCCGGTCACCTGGCGCTGGGGCCTGTCGGAGCGCGACCTGAGCTGCAACTATGTCACCGCCTCGGTGAAGCCGCCGGAATTCTGAAGAAGAATTCCGGTGCGGAAATCCTTTGATTTCCGGGGCCGCGCGGCAACCGGCAGCTTCTGCAACACTTCCGCATGAACCTTTCCCGGCAAGGGCCACATAGCTTGCAGCTTCCGGTTCGGGACGGAATGGACCGCGCATCGCGCGCGGCGCGGCCGGTGGCCGAGCCGGATTTCACCCGCCTACCCCCCGCGGCGCGGCGGGCTGCCGGAGGGGTTCGGGCCGATCTTCAGGCGTCAGAGGAACGCGCCCACAGGTTGATCGCCTTCTCCTCGGCAATGGCGTCGATGCGGGCCAGTTCCCCCGGCGTGAAGTCCAGGTTGCGCACCGCGCCGGCGCAATCTTCCACCTGCTCGGGCCGCGAGGCGCCGATCAGCGCGCTGGTGATCCCGCCGCCGCGCAGCACCCAGGCCAGCGCCATCTGCGCCAGCGTCTGGCCGCGCGCCCGGGCCATCCCGTCCAGGTCGCGGACCGAGGCCAGCGCCTTCCCGACCAGCGCCGGGTCCAGCGACTTGCCCTGCGTGGCGCGGCTGCCCTGCGGGATGCCGTCGAGGTACTTTCCGGTCAGGATGCCCTGCGCCAGCGGGACGAAGGCGATCGAGCCGACGCCAAGCTCCTTCAGCGTGTCCTTCAGACCGTCGGTTTCCACCCAGCGGTTCAGGATGTTGTAGCTGGGCTGGTGGATCAGAAGCGGCGTGCCGAGGTCCTTCAGGATCGCCACCGCCTCGCGGGTGCGCTGGCTGCTGTAGCTCGAGACGCCGATATACTGCGCCCGGCCCGAGCGGACGATATGGTCCAGCGCGCCCATGGTTTCCTCCAGCGGCGTCTCGGGGTCGAAGCGGTGCGAGTAGAAGATGTCGACGTAGTCGAGGCCCATCCGCTTCAGCGACTGGTCGCAGGAGGCGATGACATACTTCCGGCTGCCCCATTCGCCATAGGGGCCGTCCCACATCAGGTAACCCGCCTTGGAGGAGATGATCAGCTCGTCCCGGTGGGAACGGAAATCGGTGCGGAGGAGTTCGCCAAACGCCTCCTCGGCGCTGCCGGGGGGCGGGCCATAGTTGTTGGCCAGGTCGAAATGCGTGATCCCGTGATCGAAGGCGGTGCGGCAGATCGCTTGCTTGGTCGCATGCGGCGTGTCATGGCCGAAGTTGTGCCAGAGGCCGAGGCTGACCGCCGGAAGCCTAAGGCCGGACCTGCCGCAGCGGTTGTAGACCATGCGCTCGTATCGGTCGGCGCGGGGGGTGTAGCGGCTCATGGCGATCCTCCTGTCGTCGTCAGGATTTCACGGCCGGGCCAAGGCTTCAAGTTGCGGTGGCGCGCAAAGCGGGGGATGCTGGGCGGCATGAGGCATGTGCTGCGGGTCTGGGACTTCATCACGGCGGTCTGGAGCCGCGTCGGCGAGGGGCATTTCGGCCTGATCGCCGCCGGAGTGGCCTTCTACGCCATGTTCGCGGTCTTTCCCGGCCTGGGCGCTGCGGTGGCGCTCTGGGGGCTGGTGGCCGATCCCGGCGTGATCCAGGGCTATCTGACCGTGGGCGAACGCTTCCTGCCGCCGGAGGCGCGGCTCTTGATCCATGACCAGGTGATGGGGCTGATCAACGCCCCGCGCAGCGCGCTGCAATGGACGACGCTGCTGTCGCTGGTGATCGCGCTCTATTCGGCGCGGGCCGGGGTCTCGGCGCTGACCGCGGGGCTGCATGTGGTGCACCGGGCCAAGCCGCGCGGCTGGCTCTGGGGCTGGGCGGTGGATTTCCTGCTGACGGCGGCGCTGATCGGGGCGCTGTTCGTGGCTTTGGTGACGATCGTCGTGGTGCCGATCCTGCTCAGCTATGTGAAGCTGGGCACGTTCGAGGCCTGGCTGACCGGCGTCCTGCCCTGGGGGGCGATGTTCCTTTTGGTGCTGACCTGCCTGTCGATCCTTTACCGCTTCGGCCCCAATGTCGAGGGCGGGTTCCGTTCGCCCTGGATCAGCATCGGGGTGCTGGTGGCGACGCTGGCCTGGGCGGGGGTCTCGCTGGGGTTCTCGATCTATCTGGCGAATTTCAACAGCTACAATGCGATCTACGGCTCGATCGGGGCGGTGATCATCCTGATGATGTGGCTGTATCTCAGCGTCTGGTCGATCCTTCTGGGCGGGGCGATCAACGCCGAGCTGGACGCCCGGATGCGGGGACGGCGGCCGGTGATCGGGACGGACGGGCGGCTGCGCTGGGTGGAACGGCGCGAGTAGACCTCGCGCCGCGGATCAGACGAAGCGGTTCCAGAGGTTCTCCAGCCGCTCCTGCCGCCCGGACCGGGGCTTCGGTTCCAGCTTTTCGGCGGTGACGCGGGCGGCGGCGTCCTCCAGGCTGCCCTTCAGCATCGCCTGCGCCTTCGGGCTGTCCCAGCCGGCGTAACGGGCCTTGCGGGCGGCCTCCAGCTCGCCCGAGTCCAGCAGGGCGGCGGCGGATTTCAGCGCGCGGGCGCAGGTGTCCATGCCGCCGACATGGGCAAGGATCAGGTCCTCGGGGTCAAGGCTCTGGCGGCGCAGCTTGGCGTCGAAATTGGTGCCGCCGGTGGTATAGCCGCCCGCGCGCAGGATCTCGTAGAAGGCCAGCGCCTTTTCGGCATGGTTGTTCGGGAACTGGTCGGTGTCCCAGCCGGACTGGTAGTCGTTCCGGTTCATGTCGATCGAGCCGAAGATGCCCAGAGACGCCGCCAGCGCGATCTCGTGCTCGAAGCTGTGCCCCGCCAGGATGGCATGGCCCTGTTCGATGTTGACCCGGACCTCGCCCTCCAGCCCGAAATCCTTGAGGAAGCCGTAGACCGTGGCGACGTCATAGTCGTACTGGTGCTTCGACGGCTCCTGCGGTTTCGGCTCGATCAGGATCGTGCCCTTGAAGCCGATCCTGAGCTTGTAGTCGACCACCTGTTGCAGGAAGCGCCCGGCATGGGCGCGCTCGGCCTTGAGGTCGGTGTTGAGGAGCGTCTCATAGCCCTCGCGCCCGCCCCAGAGGACATAGTTCTGCCCGCCGAGGCGATGCGTCACGTCCATGTTCGCCTTCACCGTCGCGGCGGCATAGGCATAGACATCCGGGTCGGGGTTCGTCGCCGCGCCCGCCATCCAGCGGCGGTGGCTGAACATGTTCGCCGTTCCCCAGAGGAGCCTGGCCTTGTGGCCCTGCTGCTTCTCGCCGATGTAGTCCGCGACCTCGTTCAGGTTCTTCAGGCTTTCGGCGAAGGTGGCGCCTTCGGGCCGCATGTCGGCGTCGTGGAAGCAGTAGAACGGCACGCCCAGGATATCGAACATCTCGAAGGCCACGTCCGCCTTCAGCTTCGCCTGCGCCATCCCCTCGCCGAACCAGGGCCGCTCGAAGGTCTGGCCGCCGAACGGGTCGCCGCCGGGCCAGGCGAAGCTGTGCCAATAGGCGACGGCAAAGCGCAGATGGTCCTCCATCCGCTTGCCCATGAGGATTTCGTCGGGGTTGTAGTGCCGGAAGGCGAAGTCGTTCGTCGACTCCGGGCCTTCGTAGCGGATTTGCGGGATGCCCTTGAAGAAGTCGGTCATGGAAGGCTCCTGATGGCAGCTTGGGCGGCGCGAAACCTTGCGTGGCCCGCGTCGAAGGCATCTTTCAGGCCGGGGTCCGGCTCGATCACCCGTGCGATGGGCGGCAGGGTGGCGATCTCCGCCCCCGCGCCGGTCGCGGCCATCAGGCCCAGCCGGGCGGCCCCGAAGGCCCCGCCGAAATCCCCCGCCACCGGCAGTTGCACCGGGCAGTCCAGCGCGGTGGCGATGAGCCGCAGCCAGTAGTCCGACCGCGAGCCGCCGCCGACGGCCAGCAGGTTCTCCAGCCGGGTGCCCGTCGCCGCCAGTGCGTCGCGGCTGTCGCGGATGGCATAGGTCACGCCCTCCAGCACGGCGCGGGTGGCGGCCTGGCGGTCGGTCGCATGTTCCAGCCCGGTGAAGGCCCCGCGCACGGTGGCCGAGTTCAGCGGCGTGCGCTCGCCGCCGAGATAGGGCAGGAACAGGGTCTTGCCGGGGGCCTGCAAGGTGCCCAGTTCGCCGGTCAGGCGCGCGGCATCCGTTCCGACCAGCCGGGCATACCAGTTCAAGGCGTCCGTCGCGGCCAGGATCACCCCCATCTGGTGCCAGGTGTCGGGCAGCGCATGGCAGAAGGTATGCACCGCCGTCGCCGGATCGGGCTGGTAGCCGTCATTCGCCGCGAACAGCACGCCCGAGGTGCCGAGGCTGACGAAGGCCTCGCCCGCGCGCACCACACCGACCCCCACGCCCGAGGCTGCATTGTCGCCGCCGCCGCCGGCCACGACCACGCCCTTCGGCAGGCCCCAGCGGCTGGCCAGCCCGTCGCGCAATATGCCCGAGACCTGCGAGCCCTCGACCAGCCGGGGCATCTGCGCGCGGCCGAGGCCGGTCGCGGCAAGCAATTCGTCGGACCAGTCGCGCTTGCCGGTGTCCAGCCACGAGGTTCCGGCGGCATCGGACATCTCGCCGACATGATCTCCGGTCAGCCAGAGGCGCAGGTAATCCTTGGGCAGCAGCACCTTCGCCACCCGGTCGCGGATCGCAGGCTCATGCCGCGCGACCCAGACCAGCTTGGGCGCGGTGAAGCCCGGAAAGACGATGTTCCCGGTCAGCTTGCGAAAGCGGGGATCGGCGTCCAGCGCGGCGGCCTCGGCATGGGCGCGGGTGTCGTTCCACAGGATGCAGGGGCGCAGCACCTCGTCCGCCTTGTCCAAAAGGGTGGCGCCATGCATGTGGCCCGACAGCCCGATGCCCCGGACCTGCCCCAGCCCCTGCGCCGCCAGCTGGTCCAGCACCGCCTCGGCCGCGCTGATCCAGTCCGAGGGGGATTGCTCGCTCCATCCCTCGTGCGGCCGCTGGACGGTCAGCGGCGCGGTCGCCTCGGCCCGCACCTTCTGGTCTGCGCCGATCAGGACGCCCTTCAGGCCCGAGGTGCCAAGATCGAGGCCGACATACATCACGCCGCCACCGCCGGTTGCTTGCCCAGGATGATCATCCCCAGGATGTCCTCGTCGGTGACCTCATCGACATTGACCGTGCCGACCAGCTGGCCGTTCTTCATCACGCTGGCCCGGTCGCACAGCTTCATCACGTTGTGGATGTCATGCTCGATCAGGAAGATGCCCAGGCCCTGCGCCTTCAGCTCCTGGATCAGTTCCGCCACCATCTGCGTCTCGTGCGGCCCCAGGGCGGCGGTGGGTTCGTCCATGATCAGGATGCGGGCGTTGAAATAGACCGCCCGGGCGATGGCGACCGACTGGCGCTGGCCGCCCGACAGGGCCGAGACGGGGACGTTGAACTTGCGGAAGTTCGGGTTCAGCCGCCCCATGATCTTGCGCGTCTCCGCCTCCATCCGGGATTCGTCCACGAAGCCCAGGCCGTTCACCAGCTCGCGCCCCAGGAACAGGTTCGAGGCGGCGTCCAGGTTGTCGGCCAGCGCAAGCGTCTGGTAGATCGTCTCGATGTTCTGCGCCCGGGCGTCGCGCGGATTGCGGATCTCGACCTTCTCGCCGTTGATGAAGATCTCGCCGCTGTCGGGCTGGTAGGCGCCCGAGAGGCATTTGATCAGCGTCGACTTGCCCGCGCCGTTGTGGCCCAGGAGACCCACCACCTCGCCGGGGTAGAGATCGACGGTCACATGGTCTACCGCCTTGATCCCGCCGAAGGCGATCGAGATGTCGCGCATCTCGACCAGCGGGGTTCCGGTTCTGTCTGCCATTTCTCCGCCCCCTACTTGATGCGCTTGCGGTACAGGATGTCCAGGAACACGGCGAGGACCAGGGCCACGCCGATCACGATCCGCTGGTAGGACCCGTCGCCGAAGCCGATCAGAACCATCCCGGTCTGCAGGCTGGTCAGGATCAGCGCCCCGATGATCGCGCCATGGATCGTGCCCACGCCCCCCGCCAGCGAGGTGCCGCCGACCACGGCCGCGGCGATGACGTAAAGCTCGTCCAGGTTGCCCATCGCATTGGTGGCGCTGTTCTGCCGCGCCGCGCCGATCACGGCGGCGATCCCGGCCAGCGCGCCCATCAGGGCGAAGATCTTCACCGTCATCGCCCGGGTGTTGATGCCGGACAGGGCCGCCGCCTCGGGGTTGCCGCCGATGGCAAGGACATAGCGGCCAAAGCGGGTGCGGGTCATCAGGATCGTCATGAAGATCGCCACCGCGATCATGATCAGCACCGGATAGGCGAAGCCGTGGCCGAAGCTGGCGCAGACGTCGGTGTAGATGTCGCCGCCCTTCTGGGCGCAGGCGGGAACCTCCTGCCCAAGCGCGGCATAGTATTTCTGAATGTTGCCGATCGGCCAGACATATGAGTTGACGATGGCCGTCGCCCCCAGGATCACCGCGCAGACCAGGCCGATCACGAAGGTCTCGGCCCAGACCGGGCGCTGGGCGAAGCCGTGCCGCTTGCGCGCCTTGCGGCCGCTCAGGAAGGCCCAGATCACGAAGGCGCAGGCGATCAGGCCGAAGATCCAGCTGCCGGTCCGCCCCAGCGCCCCGAAGGACCCGCCGCCGATCAGCGCGAAACGGTCGTCCAGCGGCGCGATGGTCTTGCCGCCCGCCACCAGGAAGGCCGCGCCGCGCCAGACCAGCAGGCCGCCCAGGGTGACGATGAAGGAGGGGATGCCCGCGAAGGCGATCAGCACCCCCTGGAAGGCCCCGATCAGCGCGCCCATCGCGATGCCGAACAGGACCGTGACGATCCAGATCGCCGGATGCCCCAGGCCCAGCGCGGGCGTCAGGTATTCGACCTGCAACAGCCCCATGTACATGCCCACCATGCCCATGATCGAGCCGACGGAGAGGTCGATGTTGCGGGTGATGATCACCAGCACCATCCCCGTCGCCATGATGCCGATATAGGCGGTCTGGACCGAGAGGTTCCACAGGTTGCGCGGGGTGAGAAAGCCGTTCGCCTCGGCTTGGGCCGCCCCCAGAAGCAGCGAGGGCCGGCCGAGCGCGAGGACCGAATAGGCCTCGAACGCCAGCCAGATCAGCAAGAGCGCGCCGACCATGCCCAACAGGCGCGGGTCGATCTCGGTCGCGCGGAGGAAGCGGGTGAAGCCGCCCTCCTCGGGGGTCTGGGCGGTCGGGGAATGGGATGTGTCGGTCATGTCCTCGTCCGGAATGGGAGGAATGGGGCCGCGCGCGGCCCGGGGGAAGCTCCGGCGCCGCCCGCTGGGACGGCGCCGGGCGCCTGGGTCACTGGCAGGCGGCGACTTCGGGCAGGGCGCCCTCGCAGGCCTGCTCCTTGGTGATGTGGCCGGCCTCGATCGCAAGGTTCAGCGTCTCGCGGGTGATCGGGGTCGGCGTCAGCAGGATGGCGTTCATCTCCACGCCCTTCTCGCCGCCCGAGAACTTGGTCGCGCCCTGAACCCCGTCCAGCGCCGCGCCGTCGGCCAGCGCCGAGGCGATCTCGCCCGCGGCCTTGCCCAGCTGGCGCGCATCCTTCCAGACCGAGACTGTCTGCGTGCCGCGCGCCACCCGGTTGATCGCGGCAAGGTCGCCGTCCTGGCCGCCCAGCGGCACGTTCAGCCCCTGCGCCGCAAGCGCGGCCGCCGCCCCACCGGCCATGCCGTCGTTCTGGCTCAGGACCGCATCCACCGCATTGTTGTTGGCGGTCAGGATCTGCTCCATGTTCTTCTGCGCATTCTCGGGCTTCCAGCCGTCCGAATTCGCCTCGCCCACGATCACGATGTCGCCCGAGGCCACGGCCGCGCCGATCACTTCCTCCATCCCCTGGCGCAGGAAGCCGACGTTCGGGTCGCCCGGATCGCCCTTGATGATGGCGTAATTGCCCTTGGGCACCAGCTTGAACACTTCCTCGGCGATGATGCGGCCGACGCCGACATTGTCGAAGGTCAGATAGAAGGTGCGGTCGTCCTCGATCAGGCGGTCATAGCCGACGACCGGGATCCCTTCCGCTGCGGCCTTCTCGATGGCGGGGCCGATGGCGTCCTTGTCCCAGGCGTTGATCACCAGCGCGTCCACGCCCTGCGCGATCAGCGCGTCGATGTCGGAAAGCTGCTTTTCGGCCGAGGATTGCGCATCCGCCGAGACATATTCGTTCCCGGCCGCCTCGATGGCCGCCTTCATCGCCGCTTCGTCGATCTTCCAGCGTTCCTCCTGGAACTGCGCCCAGGAAACGCCGATCTTCTTGCCTTCCGCCAGCGCCGCCGACGAGAAGCCAGTCACCGCCAGGACGGCGGCGAGAATTGCGGTACGCATCTTCATCCTCCCTATGGATATCGGCCCGCGTGGCCGGCCCGGCGGATTCGCCTGGACGGCAAAAGGGTGGCGCTAATAATTTCAGTTGTCAAAATAAAAAATGCAGGCCCCGCCCGGTTTCGCCTCCTCCGCGATGGCGACAGGCTGTATGCAAGGGGCGGCCGAGTCGCTGCACCTGCGAAATGGCCAAAATTTTTCGTGCCGGAGGTGGATTGTTCCCCGGGATTGCGGCACTCTTGCTCTGGCAGGCACGCTGAAGGGCGCGACTTTATTTTGAAGGCCGAAGAAATGCTGCGGAAGAAGATCCGGTCGGAACCGGCCGATGGACGCAAGGGGGTCGGCCCGCTGATCCCGCCCTTGGCCGAGACGCAGCGCCCGCTGCGGCAGCAGGTCTTCGAACTGGTCCGCGCCGCCGGGCTGATCCCGCGGGTGCAGGTGGCCAAGGACCTCGGCGTCAGCCCGGCCTCGGTCACCACGATCACCTCGGAACTGATCGAGGCCGGCCTGATCGAGGAGGTCGCCGCCCCGCGCGAGGGCGAGGCCGGGCGCGGCCGCCCGGCGGTGGCGCTGGGCGTGCGCGCCGGGGCCTATCGCGTGGCGGGGATGAAGCTGTCCGACCGCGAGCATACCGCCGTGCTGGTGGATTTCGCCGGCAACCTGATCGCCGACGACGTGATCCCGCGCCGCCCCGGTCCGATGTCCCTGACCGAGATCCTGGACGCGATCGAGGCGCTGCTGGACCGGGTCTGCGCCAAGGCCGGCCTCCCGCGTGAGGCGCTGTCGGCGGTCGGCATCGGCGTGCCAGGCTTCGTCGACAGCGCCGAGGGCACGGTGCTCTGGTCCTCGGTGCTGGCCGACCGGCCGGTGCCGCTGGCCGCCGCCGCCGGGGCGCGGCTGGGCCTGCCGGTGACCATCGACAACGACGCGAACCTGGTCGCGCTGGCCGAGCTTTGGTTCGGCGCCGGGCGCGGCCTGTCGGATTTCGCCGTGGTGACCATCGAACACGGGGTCGGCATGGGGTTCGTGATGAACCACCGCATCTATCGCGGCGCGCAGCGGCTGGGGCTGGAACTGGGCCATACCAAGGTGCAGCTCGACGGCGCGCTCTGCCGCTGCGGGCAGCGCGGCTGCCTCGAGGCCTATGTCGCCGACTATGCGCTGGCGCGCGAGGCCTCGACCGCGCTGAACTGGGGCCACAAGGAAAGCCAGCCGATCAACGTGCTGCTGGAAAGCCTTTATGACCACGCCAAGGCCGGCAATGCGACCGCGAAGTCGATCTTCCGCCGGGCCGGGCGCTATCTCGCGGTCGGGCTGGCGAATGTGGTGAACCTGTTCGACCCGGCGCTGATCATCCTCTCGGGCGAGCGGATGCGCTATGACTACCTCTACGCCGCCGAGACGCTGGACGAGATGGACAACCTGACGATCAACACCGGCCGTCCCCGCCCGCCGATCGAGATCCACGCCTGGGGCGACCTGCTCTGGGCGCATGGCGCGGCGGCCCTGGCCCTGTCGGCGGTGAGCGAGGGGCTTCTGGCGCCGCAAGCGCGCGAGATCGCGGCGCAGTAGCCCCCGGGCCGGGCGCCGGGGGTTTCACACCCCCGGACCCCCGTGGAGTATTTGCGAAAAGAGCAAGCGCAATTTGAGTCAGATGCTGCGCGTCTCGTCCGCGAGCAGGGCGGCGAGGCCCTGCGGATAGTCGGGGTAAAGCAGGCTGACGCCGAGGTCCCGCTTGATCCGGTCGTTCCTGACCCGCTTCGACTCGCCATAGAAGGCGCGCTGCATCGGGGTCATGCTGGCCTGGTCGAAGGGCACCTCGGGCGGGTCGGGCAGGCCGAGGAGGCGGGCGGCGTGACTGAGCACCTCCTCGGGCGGGCAGGGGTTGTCGTCGCAGACATTATAGGCCGCGCCGGGGTTCGGGTGGCGGATCGAGGCCTCCAGCACCTGGGCGATGTCGGCGACATGGATGCGGCTGAAGACCTGGTCCGGCTTGACGATCCGCCGGGCGGTGCCGTCGCGCACCTTCTCGAACGGGCCGCGGCCGGGGCCATAGATCCCCGCCAGGCGGAAGATGTGGACCGGCAGGCCGGTGGCGCGCCACTGGGCCTCGGCCAGGACGCGCTGGCGGCCGCGGTCGGATTGCGGGGTGAGCGGCGTCGCCTCGTCGACCCAGCCGCCCCGGTGGTCGCCGTAGACCCCGGTGGTGGAGAGATAGCCGACCCATTCCGCCCCGGACCGGGCGATCTCCGGCACGGCCTGCAGGAAGGGATCGCCCCCGGCATCGGGCGCGGCCGAGCAAAGGATATGCGTCGCCTCGGCCAGGGCGGGGCCAAGGTCGCCGGGCCAGAGCAGGGGTTCCACCCCCTCGGCGCGGAAGGCCTCGGCCTTGGCCGGGTTGCGGGTGGTGCCGATGATGCGCCAGCCCTGCGGCAGCAGGCGGCGGGCAAGGGCGCGGGCGGAATAGCCGTGGCCAAGCGAGAGAAGCGTCGTCATGGCGCGACTATCGGGGGGGCGGCGGGCGGGCGCAAGGGGCGTCACAATCGCTTCACTTGCGCAAGGGCAGGGCATCCGGCTTATATGGCGGATCAGTTTCAGGACCGAAGATGCAGGACGATCCGACCACCGCCATGTCATGCCCCATGCCCCGGGATCATGTCGGCTTCACCGACGCCGCCGCCGCGGTGGACCTGTTGCAGCACCTTTACGACGAGGCGACGCATTTCCTGGCCGAGGGCTTCCGCAACACCCTCGGCGCGGGCCATCCCGGCCACCGCATCCGCGCCTTCTACCCCGAGATCCGGATCACCGTCAGCAGCTTCGGCAAGGTCGACTCGCGCCTGTCCTTCGGCCATGTCGCCGGTCCCGGCACCTATGCCACCACGGTCACGCGGCCGGACCTGTTCCGCAACTACCTGATCCAGCAGATCGAGCTTCTGCTTCAGAACCACGGCGTCCCGGTCGAGATCGGCCTGTCGCATACGCCGATCCCGATCCATTTCGCGGTGGCGGCGACGGTCGGCATGGCGGTGCCGCAGGACGGGGTGATGGAGTTCGCGCTGCGCGACGTGTTCGACGTGCCGGACCTCGCGACCACCAATGACGACATCGTCAACGGCACGCTGCTGCGCTATCCCGACGGCTCGGCCCCGCTGGCCCCCTTCACGGCGCAACGGGTGGATTACAGCCTGGCGCGGCTGGCGCATTACACGGCGACCGATCCGACGCATTTCCAGAACCATGTGCTGTTCACCAACTACCAGTTCTACGTCGAGGAATTCGAGACCTTCGCCCGCGCGGCCCTTTCCGACCCGGCGCTGGGCTATACCGCCTTCGTCGCGACCGGCAACCAGGAGATCACCACTCCGGACGGAGAGATCCAGCCCGTCGCCAAGCTGCCGCAGATGCCGACCTATCACCTCAAGCGGGCGGACGGGCAGGGCATCACCCTGGTCAACATCGGCGTCGGCCCGTCGAACGCCAAGACCGCGACCGACCATATCGCCGTGCTGCGGCCGCATGCCTGGCTGATGGTCGGCCATTGCGCCGGGCTGCGCAACAGCCAGAGCCTGGGCGATTACGTCCTGGCCCATGCCTATCTGCGCGAGGATCACGTCCTGGACGACGACCTGCCGGTCTGGGTGCCGATCCCGGCCCTGGCCGAGATCCAGATCGCGCTGGAGGATGCGGTCGAGGAGGTCACCCAGCTGGAAGGCTATGAGCTGAAGCGGATCATGCGGACCGGCACCGTCGCCACCATCGACAACCGCAACTGGGAATTGCGCGACCAGTCCGGCCCGGTGCGCCGGTTGTCGCAGTCCCGTGCGGTGGCGCTGGACATGGAAAGCGCCACGATCGCGGCCAACGGCTTCCGGTTCCGGGTGCCCTATGGCACGCTGCTCTGCGTCTCCGACAAGCCGCTGCATGGCGAGCTGAAGCTGCCGGGCATGGCCAGCGACTTTTACAAGACCCAGGTCAGCCGCCATCTCCAGATCGGGATCCGCGCGATGGAGCTGCTGCGCGAGACGCCGATCGCGCGGCTCCACAGCCGGAAATTGCGCAGCTTCGAGGAGACCGCCTTCCTCTGACGTGGTGAAAATCCCCCGAATCGGCCGAATCCGCCGTTCGGGGGTTGATTTTGGGCGGGAAACTGTGTGTCTGGGCCGTGGCCTCGTTCCGGGGATGGCGCCGGCCGCAAAGCTGGCCGCAGTCATGCCGATTACAGTGCATATAACAACGAAGGATGATCAGATGTCCAAACCGATGACCAAGACGCAACTGGTCGCTGCCCTGGCCGAGGCCATGGGCGCCGACAAGAAGACCGCCGGGTCCGCTCTGGATGCCATCGCCTCGGTCGTCGCGCGCGAAGTCGCGGCCGGTGGCGCCGTGACCCTGCCGGGTCTGGGCAAGGTGGCCTGCAAGGCCCGCCCCGAACGTCAGGTCCGCAACCCCGCCACGGGCGAGACGATGACCAAGGCCGCCGACAAGCAGGTCAAGTTCGCCATCGCCAAGGCGCTCAAGGACGTGGTGAACGGCTGAGGCTTTCCCCGGCCGGGATTTCGTGGAAGGGTCGCCCATGGGGCGGCCCTTTTGCATTGAGAGGCGCATATGGCCAAGGTCACCGGCATCGGCGGCATCTTCTTCCGGGCGCGGGATCCGCAGGCGCTGATGGCCTGGTATCGCCGTCACCTCGGCATCTCCCAGCCGGACGAGGTGGTCTGGATGCAGGCGGCGGGGCCGACGATCCTGTCGCCCTTCGCGGCCGGGACCGACTATTTTCCGGCGGAGAAGCAGTGGATGCTGAACCTGCGCGTCGATGACCTGCAGGGCATGATCGCCGATCTGCGCGCGGCCGGAATCGCGGTCGAGACCCGGGCCGACTGGGACGGCGACGGCAGCTATGGCGCCTTCGCCCGCCTGCACGATCCCGAGGGCACCCCGATCGAGCTTTGGCAGCCGCCCGCTTGACCTTGCGCGCGGGGCCGGGCACCACGCCGAAGATGGATTTCCGCGCGCTTCTTCTTGGCACCGCCTTCGCGGCGATGTGGTCCTCGGCCTTCGCCACCGCGCGGGTGATCGTCGCCCATGCCCCGCCGCTGGCCGCGCTCTCGGCGCGGTTCCTGATCTCGGGCCTTCTGGCGGTGCTGGTCGCGCGGGCGCTGGGCCAGTCCTGGCGGCTGACCGGGGCGCAGGCGCGGGCGGTGATCCTGTTCGGCCTGTGCCAGAACGCGGCCTATCTCGGGCTGAACTTCGTCGCGATGCAATGGGTCGAGGCCTCGCTGGCGGCGATCATCGCCGCCTCGATGCCGCTGATGGTCGCGGCGCTCGGCTGGGTCTGGCGGGGCGAGCGGATCCCGGCGCTGGGGATCGCGGGGCTGGTGGCGGGGCTTCTGGGCGTGGGGCTGATCATGGGCACCCGGCTGACCGCGGGGGCCGACCCGCTGGGCGTGGCCTTGTGCGTCGCGGGGGCGCTGGCGCTGGCGGTGGCGACGCTGACCCTGCGCGGCGCCGCGGCCGGGGGGAACCTGCTGATGGTCGTGGGCCTGCAGATGCTGGTCGGCGCCGTCGTGCTGGGCGCGCTCTCGGCCGCGACCGAGGTGCCGGCGGTCCGCTGGTCCGGGCCCTTCCTGGCCGCCTTCGCCTACCAGATCGCCGTCCCCGGCCTGACCGCGACGCTGATCTGGTTCTCGCTCGTCCGCCGGATCGGGGCGACCCGGGCGGCGACCTTCCACTTCCTGAACCCGTTCTTCGGCGTGGCCATCGCCGCCGACCTGCTGGGAGAGCGGATCGGCGCGCTGGACCTGCTGGGGGTGGCCGTCGCCATGGCCGGGATCCTGGCCGTCCAGCTATCGCGCCGGTCCTAGGCCAGCGGCTTGACGAACAGGATCCATTCGCCGGCATCGACCTGCCAGTCGCCCTTGACCACCGGCCGCCGCGCGACCTCGCGGTAGCCCCTGGCGCGATACAGGCGCAGCGCGTCGTGATGGGTGTCCTCGGCGATCAGGCTGATGGTCTTGTGGCCCCTCTCGCGGGCGATCTCCTCGGCCTTCGCCAAGAGCGCGCTGCCGCAGCCCTTGCCGCGGAACGGGTCATAGGTCGCCAGCACGTTCAGATACCACGCGCCGGGGGCCATCGCCTCCAGCTCCAGCAGCGGGACGAAGATCGGCGGGGTGTCGGGGTCGATCGGGCCGGGCTCCTCCTCGGCGGCATAGCCCAGCAGGCAGGCCGCCACCTCGCCCTCCACCTCGGCCAGCCAGGCGTTGCGGTACGAGAAATTGCCGCTCTCCCGCGCCGCACGTTCGCGTCCATAGGCCCAGGGGTCGCCCTCGGGGCCGACCGAACGCTTCCAGAAATGCAGCGGCAGGTCGTCCGCCGCCATGTTGATGAAGCGGACCAGATGCGCGGCATCCTCGGCCCTGGCGTCACGGATCAGCATGGTTCCCCCCTTTCGCTCCGGCCCGAGTGATCGGCGAAACCGGCCGGATGCGCAAGGGCGCGGCGCTTGACTTGTCGGCGCGGCCATAGGACCAAGGCCGGATGCTTTTTGGAGGGACAAAGATGAGCGACATGGTCTACCGCTTCCCCGCGCCGGGGCCAGAGCCGATGGTCACCGATCTCGAGGGCTGGACCAAGATCGAGGGCAACCCGACGATGCGGACCTGGGTGCAGCACACCTCGCTCGACGGCAGCGTGATCTCCGGCACCTGGGCGGCGACGCTGGGCACCTGGCATACGGTCTACAAGTTCTACGAATTCGTCCACCTGATCGAGGGCCAGATCACCATCACCCCCGAGGGCGGCGAACCCGTCACCCTGCGGCCGGGCGACGGCTTCGTGGTCGAGCCGGGCTTCAAGGGCACCTGGAAGATCGAGGCGCCGGTGAAGAAGCACTTCTGCATCAAGCTGAAATGACCCGGCCGGGGGCGCTGGTCAGGCCAGCGCCCCCGGATCGCGGCGCGGAGGCGATCATGCCGCCTCGCCGAAGGCCAGGCTGGTCATGCCGATCGACCCCCAGGAGAAGCTGCGGTGCAGCGCCCGGCCCTTGCCGCCGCCCGCGCCCATGGCGACGAACAGCGGCATGAAATGCTCGGGCGTCGGATGCGCGGTTCGCGCGCCCTCCATCGCCATCGGGAATTGCAGCAGCGCCGCCGTATCCCCGGCCTCGACCGCCGCGACCACCCGGTCGTCGAAATCGCGCGCCCAGCCGGGGGCCGGCGTCCCCTCGCGCGCGATGGCGCGCAGGTTGTGGACCGTGGCACCCGAGCCGACGATCAGCACGCCCCTGTCCCGCAGGGGCGCCAGCGCGCGGCCAAGCGCCAGATGCTCGGCCGCCGAACCGCCCCGGCGCAGCGACAGCTGGATCACCGGCACATCCGCCTTGGGAAAGGCCAGCAGCAGCGGGATCCAGACCCCGTGGTCATAGCCGCGTCGGGGATCGGCGTCATGCGCGATTCCCGCCGCCGCCAGCGCGGCCGAGACTTCGGCGATCACCACCTCGTCGGTGCGGGCGGGGTAGGTCAGGCTGAACAGCCGGTCGTCGAAGCCGCCGAAGTCGTGGATCGTCTCCGGCGCGGCGGCGGTGCCGATGGTCGGGCGCGCGGCCTCCCAATGGGCCGAGACGACCAGGATCGCGCGCAGGCCGGGGAAGGACGCGCCAAGGCTTTCGGTAAAGGCGCGGGCCGGGGTGTCCGAATAGGGCAGGTCGGGCGCGCCATGGGCGATGAACAGGCTGGGCAGGGTCATTGCACGGACTCCAGAAGCGCGGTCACATGGGCCGGACCGGCGGGCACGATGCCCGACGGGTTCAACGCCTTGATCGAGTAGTAACCGGCCTTGATATGGTCGAGGTTGACGGTTTCGGCGACACCCGGCAGGCGCAGGATGCGCTCCATATGGGCCTGCAGGCGCGGATAATCCGCGATCCGGCGCAGGTTGGTCTTGAACAGCCCGTGATAGGCCGCGTCAAAGCGGATCAGCGTGACGAAGAGGCGGATGTCGGCCTCGGTCAGCCGGTCGAACAGGTAATCCCCGCTCAGCCGCTCCTCCAGCCAGTCCAGCGTGGCGAAGACCTGGCCCACCGCCTCGTCATAGGCCGCTTGGGTCGAGGCGAACCCGGCCTTGTAGACGCCATTGTTCAGCCCGTCATAGATCCGCGGGTTGATCGCGTCGATCTCGGCCGCCAGCTCCGCGGGGTAAAGCTCGGCCTTGCCGGGCGCGAGGTCGGCGAAAGCCTTGTCGAACATCCGCAGGATATCCGCGCTTTCGTTGCTGACCATCCTGTCGGTCTGGCTGTCCCACAGCACGGGAACCGTGGCGCGGCCGGTGAAACCGGCGTCGGCATGGCTGTAAAGCTGGTGCATATGGGCAAAGCCGTGCAGCGGATCGGCATCCGATCCGGGAAAGCCGCCGAAGGCCCAGCCCTGCTCGGTCAGCACGGGATTGACCACGGTGACCGGGATCAGCTCCTCCAGCCCCTTCAGCTTGCGCGCGATCAGCGTGCGCGAGGCCCAGGGGCAGATCAGCGCCACGAACAGGCGATAGCGCCCGGCCTCGGCCTTGAACCCGCCGGTGCCGGTCGGTCCGGGGCTGCCGTCGGCGGTGACCCAGTTGCGGAAGGACGAGACCTGGCGCAGGAAGCGGCCCTTGTCGTCCTTGGCCTGCACGGGCTGCCAGTCCGAGGTCCATTTGCCGTTCACAAGCATGGTCTGTTCCTTCGTGTGAGAGACGCCGGGCCTCGCGGGCCCGGCGCGGGTTGGTCGGATCCGGACTCAGGCCCGGGCAGCGGCAAGGCGCGGCTCGCGGCTGCTCGGCACAAGCGCCAGCGCGCCGTCACCCAGCGCCGCCAGCGCCGCCTGCACCGCGGCCCACATCAGCGGGTATTCGTAGCCGCCATTCGGGTTGGACCAGTTGAAGCCCGCGCCGCCATGGCCGAACACCGCCGCGCCAAGCAGGACCGGCACCAGCGCCAGCGACACCAGCCGCGCCTTGATGCCCAGGATCAGCGCCAGGCCGCCGCCGACCTCGGCGAGGACGGTCAGATAGGCCAGCGCGCCGGGCAGGCCGATGCTCTCGAAATAGCCGACGGTGCCGGCGGGGGTGAAGACGAACACCTTCACCAGGCCATGGAACAGGAACAGCGCGCCGGTCGTCAGGCGCAGGGCGAGGATGGCATAGGGGGCGGTCTTGTGGTCGATCATCTCGGGTCTCCTGGGGGATCGGGGTCAACGTCTGATGCCGCCAATATGCGCCCCGGATGCCCTGGCGAAAATGGCGAAGGCGTGGTATGACTTTCGCCCAGGCGTTCCGGATTGGCGATGCGACGCTGATCGGCAGGTCCGCGCGGCTGAAGCCGGTCAGATCGGCACCAGCCGTTCCGCGGCCAGATCCTTGATGATCAGGAACTCGGGCAGGCAGGAAATCCCGTGGCCGGCCCGCATGGCATCGCGCCGCTTCCGCCCGCTGCCCGAGATGACGACAGTCAGGTTTGTCGATCGGGCCAGGCACGGGGCAGGGGTGTTGGCGCGCGCCCGGCCATGCGGGCGGTCGCGATGGAAGTGAAGCTGTCAATCGGCCCGCAAAGTTTCCGGGCCGATTGCGCGTGCCGATCAACACCTTTGCGTCACCGCCGCGTCTGGCGCCCCTTGAGTGCGCTGACGCGGCGGCGTCCTGCCTTTTTCAATCGGGTCCGATCCGGCGACGCCTGCACAGGTTCAAACTGACGGAATGGGGAATTCCATCCACTGGGTATAATTCGCTCGCGCCTGCTGGAGCGTGATCTTTCCCTCCTGAAGATCGGCCTCGATGGCCTCCAGGCTGCGTTCCTCGGGCTTTCCGTATCCCCCGGCGCCCGGCGTCTCGATCACGGCACATGTCGCCTCCGTGATCTCGATCCGGGTGGCTTTCGACGATAGCGGTGTGCGTTGTCCGTCCGATGCCAGCAGATAGAAGCGGCCGCTCGCGCCCGGCGTGCCGCCAAACAGACCCCAGGGTTGGTGATGGAACCTCTCGCCGACGCCGTTGAACTCGCAGACATGATTCACGGGGCGGATCACCCGGCGGATCCCCATGCCGCCCCGCTGGCGGCCGGCGCCGCCCGTGTCGGGGATCAGAGAGTACTCCTCGACCCGCAGCGGATATTCAAGTTCGATCGCCTCGACCGGCAAGTTCGAGGTGTTGGTGATATGGACTTGCACGCCGTCCTTGCCGTCGCGGGCAAAGCGGGCGCCCATGCCGCCCCCGAGGGTTTCGAGATAGACATACATCTTCCCGGTGCTCGGATCCGTGCCGGTGAACACGGCCGAGGTATTGGCTCCGTTGGCCGCCGCAACGACCTGCTTCGGCACGACGGGCGCAAGCGCGCCCAGCACGCAATCGACGACCCTTTGGCAGGAGTTCGCACGCATGGCCACCGCTGCGGGAGCGACACAGTTGACGAAGCTGCCGGGCGGGGCAACGATGTGGATCGCGTCGAAAATCCCCTGATTGGTGGGGATCTCTGCGTCAAGGAGAGCCTTGAGCGAATAGCAGATCGCCGATTGTGTGGCGTTCCAGGTCAGGTTGAAGTTGCCTTTCACCTGCGGGTCGGTGCCGGTGAAGTCGAAGGTGATTTCCTCGCCCGACTTGGTGATGGCAAGCACGATGCGGATGTCGGTGGTTCCGGCGCCGTCGTCGTCCATCATGTCCTCGAAACGGTAGGTGCCGTCCGGAAGCGAGGCGATCGCCTTGCGCATCCGCAACTGCGTCCGTTCGATGACCGCGTCGAAGATCGCCGAGGTCCGCTCCGCACCATGCACCTTGAGCAGGTCCCGCAAGCGGCTCTCGCCCAGTCGGCAGGCGGCAATCTGCGCATTCAGGTCGCCCCGCCGCTCCTGAGGCAGGCGCATGTTCAGCAGCAGCAGCCGCAGCAGGTCTTCGTCGCACTTGCCACGCCGGTAAAGACGCATGATCGGAATGCGCAGGCCTTCCTTGTAGATCTCGTCCAGCCCACCCGACATGGACCCGACAGCCGCCCCGCCCACATCGGCGTGGTGGATGATGTTGGCGATGAAGCCCACGAGCCTGTCGCCGTCGAACACCGGAGACGCCATGTTGATGTCGGGAAGGTGCGTGCCGCCGGCAACATGGGGATCATTGGCGATGAAGATGTCGCCGGGGCCGATATCCTCGCCGTAGATCGCAAGCAGTTCCTTCATCATGCCGCCCATCGAGGCGAGGTGCACCGGCAGGGACATTTCCGCCTGGACCACAAGCCGGCCCCTGGCATCGGCAATGGCGGTGGAGTGGTCGTGGCGTTCCTTCACGTTGCTGGAAAAGGCGCTTCGCATGATGGTGATGAAGCATTCGTCAGCGATGGATTTCAGTCCGTTCCAGGCGATTTCCAGGCTGATCGGGTCGATCTCGAACTTAGACATTGGAAAGCTCCATGATCATGTTGAGGGCATCGTCCACGCGCAGCTTCGCGTCGGGCGGGACCACCGTCGTGCTGTCGAGTTGCGTGATGATGGCCGGGCCGGGCAGGCTGGTCCCGGCCGGCAGGACGGACCGCGAATAGATCGGCGTCGCCACCGGGCCCGAGCCGTCGAACCAGACCGGCACGCGCTCCTCTGCCTCGGGCTGGGCCATGTCCACGGCGCCCTTCGCCTCGCCCTGGGTCAGCCGCGCGGTGGCGCGCAGGCGCAGGTTGACGGTTTCCACCATGCCCTCCGGGTCGCAATGGCCATAGCTGCGCTGGTATTCGGCGAGGAACGCCTGTTTCAGCGCGGCTGCATCCGGGAAGGGCAGGTCGTCGGTCCCGCTGGCCACCGGAACCGCCAGTTCGTAGTTCTGGCCGAAGTAGCGCATGTCGAAGCTCAGGAGCAGGTGGTGTTCTGCATTGCCTTCCGCCTCCTGCGCCAGCCAGGACTGGGCCTTTTCCACCAGGCTGGCGCATTCGGCCTGAAGTTGCGGAATGGTGTCATCCGACAGGATGGTCCGGCAGTTGGCGACGAAATCCTCCTGAAGATCGGCCATGATCAGGCCCTCGGCACACAGGATGCCGGGCGCATGAGGGATGAGGATGCGCTTCATGCCCAGTGATTTCGCCACATCTGCGGCATGAAGCCCACCGGCGCCGCCGAAGGGCATCAGGGTGAAGCGCCGCGGGTCATAGCCCTTTTCGATCGACACCACCCGGATGGCGCGGGACATGTTGGCGTTGGCGATGCCGACGATTCCCAGCGCCGCTTCCTCCAGCGAGACACCCAGCTGGCGCGCGACCGGCGCCACCGCCTTGACGGCGAGGTCGCGGTCGATGGTCAACCCTCCGCCGGCAAGCTTGGTGGGCAGGCGTCCCAGGATGACGTTCGCATCGGAAACCGTGGGCAGGGTGCCGCCCTGGCGGTAACAGGCCGGGCCCGGCACTGCACCCGCGCTTTCGGGACCGACCTTCATCAGCCCGTCGTTGCCGATCTGGGCGATCGAGCCTCCGCCCGCGCCGACGGTATGGATATCCACCATGGGAAGCCGGATGCGGAAGCCGGAAATATCGCGCGTGCTGGCAAGGGCGGTCTTGCCCTCGCGGATCAGGCAGACGTCGGTGCTGGTTCCGCCGATATCCAGGGTGATCACGTCGCCGATGCCCGAACTCGCGCCCGCGCCAGCCGCACCGACGGCCCCCGCAGCCGGGCCCGAAAGCGCCGTTCGCACCGGGAACTGCCCGGCCCGATGCACGGACATCAGCCCGCCGCTGGACTGAAAGATGCCGAACTCGGCTTCCGGCGCCACGGTCTTCACCTCGGCCTCCAGCCTGGCCATGTAGCTGCCGACTTCGGGCTGCAGGAAGGCGTTGATCAACGTGGTCGAAAACCGCTCGAATTCGCGGAACTCGGGCTGGACCTCGGAGGAGATCGACACGAACACCTGCGGCAACGCGGCGCTGATCGCTGCGGCGATGCGTTGCTCGTGTTCGGGATTGATGAACGAGAAGATCAGGCAGACCGCGACTGCCTGGATGTCGCCCTGGGCGCGGATCGCATCGATGAGTTGGGCGATGTCCTCGTCCTTTAGCGGCTGCAGGACCTCTCCCTTCGGGCCGATGCGTTCGTCGATCTCGAAGCGGAGGTGACGGGCCGCCAGCGGGACGGGAGCATCGGCCTGCAGGTCATAGATCAGCGGACGGGCCTGCCGGCCTATTTCCAGCAAGTCCCGGAAGCCGCGTGTCGTGACCAGCGCAACTTTCGCGCCCTTGCGTTGAAGCAGCGCATTGGTGGCGACGGTCGTGCCATGGGCGAAACGACCGATTGCCGCAGGATCGATGCGGTGCAGCTCGGCCATTTCCCTCAGGCCGTTGAGCACCGCGCGTGAGGGATCGTCCGGCGTGGATGCACGCTTGTGAATGACGGTTCTGCCCGTGGACATCTCCCGCGCGCAGAAGTCGGTGAATGTCCCGCCCACATCGCAGCCGACAATCCAGTTCTCCATATCTCGTCCCCAACGGTCCAGAGTGAGTTATCCGATCTTCGAAGGCATAAAATACATCGTGTATAAAAAGCAAGCCCCAATCTGCAGCAGCGCGAGGAGAGGTGGCGCCCGCGATGCAGGGTGCCCGACGCGACCCGGATATCGTTCCAGGCGGGCCTCAAGCACCCCGCGCTTCGTCGTTCCAAGAGGATCAGGTCCGCGTCCGAATCATGCCGGCCCGTGGTGAGGCGGTGAGCCGCCGGCGTGCCGACCGGAACGGTGCGATTCGGGCGTCACAATCAGCTGACACGCACTTGCGGCCCTGAACGAAACCGTCCGGGCCGGCGCGCAAAATGGCGTCGCAGCGACAGGTTCCATGATCCGGCTGTTGCAGAATGTGGAATTCCGATGCTCTGCGGGGCGGCGGTGAAAAGAGGCTTGCTTGCCAGAATACACCGTGTATAAAATTAACTCCAGATACCACGACAGCCCGTCACGACGGCCCGCAGGAAAGGCGCTGGAAGTGTTGCAGATCGCGCGACAGCCGCAGGATTGCCCGCTACGGGCCGACTCGGAAGCGCGCGGGATGTCTGCAGCTGTTGACGGTTTCATGCGGCCACATGGTGCCACGTCTGCCCCGTGGATAGCCGCTGAATCCAGGAACAAGGCCGCCGCGTCCTTTGGCGCAGGCGCCGGGAAGAACAACAGGGAAGCCATAGATGACCCAACTTGCGGAAGTGCCATCGGCCTCTGCGCGTCGTGAATTCGTCAGCCTGCTCGACGCAGTGCGGTTTTGGGCTGAAGCTACGCCAGAGGCTCTCGCAGCCGATACCAGCGACCACGGCCGGCTGAGCTATGCCGCGCTGAAGGCCGACGCCGAATCCCTTGCGCGCGCCTTTGTGGCGCTGGGGCTGAAGGCGGGCGACCGGGTGGCGATCCAGCTGCCCTCGATGCCGGAGTTCCTTACCACCTACATCGCCTGCACGATCACGGGCTGCGTGCTGACGACGTTGCACGTGCCCTACCGGAAAGAGGAGCTGCGCCCCCTGCTCCGCTTCGCCGGGCCGCGCGCCGTGGTCACCGCAAGGGTGGGCGCCTATGACGCCCCCGCCACCATGTCCGACCTGGCACGCGACATCGAGCCTCTGGAACATGTGATCGTCGTGGAAGACACGACCGGCCCCGGCCAGCTTTCCTTCGCGGCCCTGGTAGAGGCGCACCGGCAGGGCGATCTGCCGCCGCAGCCTTCCGCGGATTGCGATGCGGCGTTGTGTTTCACCTCCGGCACCTCGGCAGCGCCCAAGGGGGTCGTGCGTTCGCAGCGGTCATTTGCCCGCAATGCCTCGGTGTTTTCGGGACTGCTGAACCTGACCCGGGAAGACCGGGTGATGATCGCCCCGCCGTTGACGCATGTCTTTGGCCTGTCCTGCGCGGGCAATGCGCTGCATTCGGGGGCGACGGTGGTGCCGATCCCGGTCTTCACGCCGGAGATCTACGCCGAATACCTGTTCGAGATGCGGCCCACGGTCATTTATTCCGCGCCGGCGCACCTGGCCGCCACGCTGAAAAGCGGGGAAATGGACCGCCGGTCGGCCGATACCGTCCGCGATGTGATCGTCGGCGGCGCGATTTGCCCGCCCGAGGTCGCCGCCCGATTCGAGGAGAAGCTGCCCAACGGTCGGGTCGGCTGCCTGTTCGGAATGACGGAGACGACGCTCAGCACGCAGACCGATCCGCTCTCTTCGGCAGAGGTGCGGCATGGAACGGTGGGCAAGCTGGCGCCGGGCCTGTCGGTGCGGATCGTGGATCGCGACGATGGCCGGACGCTTCCGGTCGGCGAAGAAGGCGAGATGCAGCTTTCCGGCTATTCCGTGCTGGACCGCTATGTCGGCACCCACGAGGCAAACCAGACGGCCTTCACCGAAGACGGCTGGTTCCGGACGGGTGACATCGCCTCGATCGATGCCGAGGGGAACATCATGATTACCGGCCGGGTCAAGGATGTGATCAATCGGGGCGGCATCAAGATCAACCCCTCCGATATCGAAAGCCTGCTGGACGCGCATGAAGCCATCATCCAGTCGGCCGTCGTTCCCATGCCGGACGAGATCCTGGGGGAACGGCTCTGCGCCTACACCGTCTTGCGACCGGGCACGGAACTGACGCTGGACGGCCTCTGCGCCTATCTGGAGGCCCGCCACGTCGCAAAGATGCGCTGGCCCGAGCGGCTGGAAATCATCGACGCCATGCCGATGACGCCGACCCGCAAGATCATCAAGCCCGTCCTGGTTGCCGATATCCGCAAGAAGCTCGGCCACGACTGACCGCCAATTGACCTCGACCTATCCCGAAAGAGACGACCCATGCACGGATACCTTCTGACCGCCTATGGTCCGCCAACCTCGCACCGGCTGGGCGAACTGCCCGATCTGGTGCCTGCCCCCGGCCATGTCCTGATCCGTAACGAAGCGATCGGTCTGAACTATCCCGACGCCCTGATGGTGCAGGGCAAATATCAGAAACGGCCCGAGCCACCCTTCATCCCCGGACGCGACTGCGCCGGTACCGTGATCGCGGTCGGCGACGGGGTGGAAGGCTTCCGGCCCGGCGACCCCGTGGTCGCGCAGGTCTTCAAGGGTGCGTTCGCCGGTCAGGTCCTGGCGCCGCTGAACCGGGTGTTCGCCCGCCCCGCCGCGGTGTCGGCCCTCGATGCCGCGGGCGCGATGACGGTCTTCAACACGGCCTATGTCGCGGTGGTCATCCGCGCGAACGTCAAGGCCGGTGACCGCGTCGTGGTCACGGGGGCGGCCGGCGGCGTGGGGGCTGCGGCGGTGCAGCTTGCGGCCAATCTCGGGGCGCATGTCGTGGGGGTCGTCTCTTCGGAGGAGAAGGCTGACCTGGTCCGCCAGTCGGGGGCCGAGCAGGCGCTGATCGTCACCGAACGCGACGAAGAGCCGCTGAAGGCGGAGTTCAAGCAGCGGGTGCGCCGGGCATGGGGCGACGACCGGGGCGCGAACGTGGTGATCGACACCGTTGGCGGGGCGATGTTTCAGGCCAGCCTGCGCGCGCTGGGTTTTGCCGGCAAGCTGGTGATCGTCGGCTTCGCCTCGGGCGAGATCCCCGCGGCCAAGGCCAATTACCTGCTTTACAACAACCTCTGCGTGATGGGCGCGCCACTTGACATCCACTTTGACGAGGCGCTGGACGAGATTCGCGCCGGGACCGCATGGTGGCTGGGCTTGCTGGCCGAGGGCAAGGCGCAGGCCAATGTAACCGCCACCCTGCCGTTTGACCGGCTGATGCAAGGCTTGCAGGATATCCTTGACCGCAAGGTGACTGGCAAGCTTGTCGTCGATGTCGGTGCGCGCGCGTGACCCCGTCACCGAACTTCGCCGCGCTCGCGTTCCAGCCCTTCCGAGGCGATGATCCGCTTCTGGCCGCGCTGGGCGAGGTGCGGATGGCGCGCTCTGACGAAGGGCTTGTGCTGCGGCTCGACTGCGGGCCGCGGGCACGAAATCCGGGCGGCGTCATCCACGGCGGAACCTTCGCCACCCTGTTCGACGTCGCCTTCTACGAGGCCACCCGCACGGGGACCGAGCCGCCCGCCGTAACTTCGGCACTGGAGCTGAAATTCCTGCGCCCCGGCCGGCCGGAGCTGCCGCTGCATGTCGAGGTCCGGGTGCTGCAGGCGGGGCGCAGCACCGTCTTCCTGGTCGGATCCGCCTGGCAGGAAGGCCGCCAGATTGCCTTTGCCAGCGGCCAGTTCACCCGGATCGCCATGCGTGCCGCGACCGGCCCCGCCCTTTCCACGCCAGACCGGGGGACACTCCATGACCGCCCTGATCATTGAGCAGCTGCTGAACGGGCTTCAGCTTGGCGTCCTGCTGTTTCTCATCGCCGCGGGCCTGACGCTGATCTTCGGCGTCATGGACTTCATCAACCTCAGCCACGGCTCTCTCTTCATGCTGGGCGCCTATTTCGCGGTGCTTTTCCAAGAGCTTACCGGCTCGTTCTTCCTGGCCGTGTCGCTGGCGGGCCTATGCGCCTGCGTCGTGGGCCTGGTCTTCGAGCTGCTCCTTGTGCGGCGGCTCTATCACCGCAGCCATCTCGACCATGTGCTTGTCACCTATGCGCTGATCCTCGTCGCCAACGAATCCGTTGCCCTCCTGTGGGGCGCGACACCGATCTTCTCCGGCCTGCCAGACGAGCTTTCAAGCCTGGTCACCCTGCCTTTCGGCATCTCCTATCCGGTCTACCGGCTTCTGGTGATCACGGTCGGCATCGCGGTCGCGGCCCTGCTGTTCTATCTGGTCAAGTACACGCGGGTCGGAATGCGCGTCCGCGCCGGCGCCTCGAGCCGGACCATCGTCTCGGTGATGGGGGTGAACATCAGCCTGCTGTTCACGCTGGTCTTCTCCTTCGGCGCCTTCCTGGCCGGGCTGGCCGGGGCACTGGCCGGTCCGCTCCTGTCGGTGCAGCCGGGAATGGGCGAGACCGTGCTCATCCTTTCCTTCGTGGTCGTGGTGATCGGGGGACTTGGTTCCATCAAGGGCGCCCTGCTGGCCGCGATCATCGTCGGGCTCATCGACACGATGGGCAGGGCCTTCCTGCGCGATTTCCTGTCCGCCTTCCTTTCGGCCCGCGTCGCAAGCGAAGCCGGACCGGCGCTGGCCTCGATGCTCGTCTACATCCTGATGGCGCTGATCCTGTTCTTCCGTCCCGAGGGGCTTCTGCCCATGCAGAAACGGAGCTGACCCATGCGGCGATCCCAACTTCCCGCGCTTCTTCTTGCGGTCCTGGCAGTCGGGGTCGGGCCGGTGGCGGCGCTGGTCGCCGACGATCCCTACCTGCTGTCGATCTTCGAGCGTTTCCTGATCTTTGCCGTCGCGGCAAGCAGCCTCAACCTGATCCTCGGGTATGGCGGCATGGTCAGCTTCGGTCACGCGGTCTATCTCGGGCTCGGGGCCTATGCGACCGGGCTGCTGGCCAATGCCGGGCACGAGTCGCTGTGGATCCAGGCGCCGGTGGTCGTGGTGGCCTCGGCCATCGCGGCCTTCCTGATCGGGAAGATCGCGCTGCGCACCAGCGGCGTCCATTTCATCATGATCACGCTCGCGCTGGCGCAGATCCTGTACTATCTCGCGCAATCGTCCTCGGCCTTCGGCGGCGACGACGGGATGGTCATTCACGCCCGCACCACGCTTTGGCCGGGGTATGATGCCTTCGACCCGTGGCAATTCTACGCCTTCGTCGCGGTGACCTCGCTGGCGCTGCTCTGGCTGGTGGATGTCGTCGTCCGGTCGGACTTCGGCCGCAGGCTGGTGGCGGCGCGCGAGAATGGCCAGCGGGCCAATGCGCTGGGGTTCGACGTGACCGGCACCCGGCTGGTGGCATTCGTGATCGCCGGGGCGATCTGCGGGCTGGCGGGGATGCTGCTTGCCAACCAGAGCGAGTTCGCCACGCCCGGATATTCCAACTGGCAACGCTCGGGCGAGCTGCTGGCCATCGTCATCCTCGGCGGGGTCGGGACCCGGTCAGGCCCGATCCTTGGCGCGCTGGTCTTCATCGTGGTCGAACATTACCTCGTCTCGATCACCACGCACTGGCCGATCCTGTTCGGGCCGCTGCTGATCCTGGTGGTCCTGTTCTTCAACTCCGGTCTTTCGGGTGTGGTCGCAGGCCTGGGCGGAAGACTGCTTGCAACCCCTGCGGGAGGTGCGAAATGACCCGTCCCGCCGCCGCCCCCGCGCTGGAGATGCGCGACATCACCGTGCGCTTCGGCGGGATCGTCGCTCTCAACAAGGTCAACCTGACCCTGGCTGCGGGCAGCGTGCATGCCCTGATCGGGCCGAATGGCGCAGGAAAGACGACCCTGGTCAGCGTCCTGTCCGGCGAGCGCCGTCCCAATGCCGGAACCGTCAGCATGGATGGCGCCGACATCAGCGGCCTCAGCGCGCTTCGCCGCGCCCGGCTCGGGCTGACCCGGACCTATCAGCTGACTGCGCTCTTCCAGGGGATGACCCTGCGCGAGAACCTGCTGCTGAGCCTGGTCGCACGCGACGGACCCGCGCTTTCGGTGGCCGACATCTTCCGTCGGCGCGACCGCGCCCGCCACGCCGACGAGGTGGAGGCGTTTCTCGATCGGTTCGCGCTGCGCGCCAAGGCCGAGGCGAAGCCGGCAGCCCTGTCGCATGGCGACCGCCGCCGGCTGGAGATCGCCATGGCAATGGCCTCGGGACCGAAAGTCCTGCTGCTGGACGAACCCCTGGCCGGCCTTTCGACCGCCGATGCCGAAGCCCTGGTGCGTTCGATCGCCGACGGGATCAAGGGACAGATCCCGATCCTGCTGATCGAACATGACATGGACGCGGTCTTCCAGCTGTCCGACGAGATCACGGTGATGGTGAACGGGACGGTGCTGGCAAGCGGCAGCCCCGAGGCGATCCGCGCGTCGGCCGAGGTTCAGGCGGCCTACCTTTCCGAGGAGGACGACTTCTGATGCTGATCTTCGACAAGGTCTCGGCCGCCTATGGGCAAAGCCCGGTTCTGTTCTCGCTCGACCTCGACCTGCCGTCGGGCGCGGTCTCGACGCTGCTGGGCAAGAACGGCATGGGCAAGTCGACGACGGTGCGCACCATCTTCGGCCTGACCAATCGCATCACCGGCGACATCGTGCTGAACGGTCGGCGGATCAACGGGCTGGCCCCGCACCAGATCGCCCGGATGGGGGTCGCGGTGGTGCCCGAGGGCCGGCAGGTCTTTCCCACGCTGACCGTCACCGAGAACCTGATCGCCACCTCCCGCGACGAGACTTCGCGCGCCCGCGCGGCGGCGGTGCAGGGCATCTTCGAGATGTTCCCCCGGCTGGAGGAGCGCAAACGCTCCTACGCCAACCTGCTTTCCGGGGGCGAGCAGCAGATGCTGGCCATCGGCCGGGCGCTGATGACCCGTCCGCGCTTTCTGATCCTCGACGAGGCGACCGAGGGCCTCGCCCCCAGCATCCGCCGTGAAATCTGGGCCGCCCTGCGCCGCCTGAAGGAGGAACACTACACGATCCTGGTGATCGACAAGAGCCTCAAGCCGCTCTGCAAGCTGGGCGACCGCCACAACATCATCCGCAAGGGCGAACTGGTCTGGAGCGGTCTGTCGGACGAGCTGGCGCAACCCGACGGCGAAGCGATGCGCCTGCTCGGCGTCTGATCTGAAAACCTTCCGGCCCGGCGCGGTGCCGGGCCAGGCTCCGGCCGCGCCCCAGGCGCACGCAGACCCGGCTGCGATCCAACGACGAACCAACAACAGGGAAACGAACCATGCGTAAATCACTTGCGAAACTCGCGCTGGCCACGGCGCTGACCACCAGCCTGGTGTCAGGCGCCGCACAGGCCGAGACGGTGGATGTCGGTCTGATCCTCTCGCTTTCGGGGGCGGGTGCGGTGCTGGGCACCGAGATGCAGAAAGGCGCCGATCTGGCCCTGGAGATGACGGGCGGCAAGCTGGGAGGACAGGAGGCGCGCTTCATCTACGAGGATGACCAGCGCAAGCCCGACGTGGGCAAGACGGCCGCCGAGAAGCTCACGCGGTCGGAGGAGGTCGATTTCATCATCGGCCCTAGCTATTCGAACGTGATGATGGCCGTGCAGGCACCCATCGTGCGGACCGGGACGATCCTCATCTCGCCCAACCCCGCGCCGGGCGAACTGGCCGGGGCGGGCTGCAACGAGAATTATTTCTCGGTCCCCTTCCAGAACGACCAGCCGTCCGAGGCTCTTGGACTGTATATGAACGACAAGGGCATCACGAAGGTATTCGTCGTGGTGCCGAACTATCAGGCCGGCAAGGATGTCGTGGACGGCTTCAAGCGCACCTTCAAGGGCGAGATCGTTTCGGAACTCTACACCCCGCTGGAGCAGACCGACTTCTCGGCCGAGATGACCCAGATCAAGGCCAGCGCACCCGAGGCCGTGCTGGCCTTCATGCCGGGCGGACTGGGCGTGCAGTTCGTCAAGCAGTACGACCAGGCCGGACTGAAATCGCAAGCCGACCTCTATACCGTCTTCACCGTGTTCAACGGCGTTTCGCTTGACGCCATCGGTCCGGCGGCGGACGGGGTGTTCTCGGTCGATCAATGGACCTACGACCTGGACAATCCCGCCAACAAGGAATTCGTCGCGGCCTACAGCAAGAAGTACGGCAGCCTGCCGTCGAACTTTGCCGCCATGGCCTTTGACGCGGTGCGGCTGATCGACGGCTCCATCACCGCCGCCGGCGGCGTGGACGACATGGACGCGGTCCGCAGGGCGATGAAGGCGGCCAGCTTCCAGTCCGTGCGCGGCGACTTCGCCTTCAACACCAACCAGCATCCGATCCATTCGATGCATATTGCCCGTGTCGGCAAGGACGAGGCCACCGGCGGCCTGGCGGTCCGCAAGGAGGCCACCATCGTGGACAAGATGGCGGATTCCTACGCCGCGGAATGCCCGATGCAATAATCCGGTCCGCGTTGCTTCGCCGGAGGCCGCCGATCGGCGGCCTCCGGCTCGTCGTGCCAGTGGAAGACAGGTCTGGTGCCGCCACTGGATTGCGGAGAAAGTCCGAAGTACGACCTCGAAACACCAGCAGGATGTGAACACGATGGACGATGCAGGAAGCTCTCAGGAGGAACGTGGGAAACGTGGCCGCCCGAAAGGGCAGGCAACGCAAAGCGTGTACAGCGCCCTTCGTGGCGAGATCCTGACCCTGGAACTGAAGCCTGGCCAGTATCTGGAAGAAACCGCGCTGGAGAAACGCTTCGGCGTCTCTCGCACTCCGATCCGCGAGGCGCTGATCCGGCTGCAATCCGACCGTCTGGTGAAATTCTCGCCAAACCGCGGCCACTATGTCGAGACCGTCAGTTTCAACGATGTGCCGCGCATCCTCGAGGCTCTGGATCTGCAGCAGGGCGCCGTCCTGCAACTTTCGGCCGCGCGCCACAGTGCCGCTGACCTGGCGAAGCTGAGGAAGATCAACGAAGCCTATCGCATTGCCGGCGAAAGCGATGACCACAAGGGCATGGCGGAACTGAACCACGACTTCCACCTTGCCATCGCCGACGCCGCCGGGAACTCCTTTCTGGCGGAATTCTACGAGACCATGCTGAACTTCAGCATCCGCCTCAGCTATCTCATGTTCCAGAGCGCGGCCAGCAACCGCGAGGATTTCGAAGGCTATTACACCCAGGTCTACAACGAACACGCCGAGATGATCGACCTGATCAGCAAGGGCGAGGGCGTCAAGTTGCTGGACCTCAGTCGACAGCACTCCCGGCTGTTCTCGAACCGGACGTTGCGGTTCATTTCGGAATGGAGCGAGATCGATTCCTTCGTGACGGATTTCCAGCCAAAGGCGCAATGACCTTCGGAGCGATGCGGGCGCCGGGCGGCATGGTCTCCGCCCGCCAAACAGTCAGCGCGGCGCGGCGGCCGTCGCTTCCCGGACAAAATCGGCGACCAGGCCGGCGCACAGCTCGGGGTGTTCCAGCTGCATGAAATGCGTGGCCTGCGGCAGATCCGTGGTCCGAAAGCCGAAGTCGCGGGCAAGCGCACGTCCGGTTTCGACAAGGATCCCGGCGTAATGGATGGTCTCGTCGCCCAGAACCAGGTTTACCGGGCAGGTGATCCGTGCCAGGCCGGGGCGGAGCGCGACGATGTCCTCGATGCGGAAGGTGGCGGCCTCGAATTCAGGCGGGCAGGACAGCATCCAGCCGCCCTCCGGCGCGGGCCGCAGCGTCGCGCGCGCCAGCCGCTCGATGTCCTCGCCGGCGACCAGCCGGAACAGGGATGACCGGCGCATCGAGGTAATCAGGGCTTCCGGCGCATCAAACCGCGCCCGGCGCCGCATGGCGCGCTCGCTCAGCTGCACATGGTAGTCCAGAAAGGCCGGCAGGCCGGGGTCATCCGTTCCCGGCGGGACCGGCGGCTCGAAGAGCGTCAGGGACCTCCAGGGATATGGGGTTTCCGCCTGTGCCAGCAGGCAGACGGCCGAACTCAGGGAATGAAAGGCGCCATGGGTGGGCTTCTGCCCGAAGCTTTGGTCGATTCCATGCAGGATCGCCGGAAAATCGGCGATGAACCTGCGCCAGTTCGGTCCCGTGCCCTGGTGGCGGGGATTGCGGCCATGATTGCGCATGTCGAATGCCACCACCTCCAGCCCGCGTGCGACCAGTGCCCTGGCAAAACCCGCGAATCCGTCGATCGCCAGGCCGTTCCCATGCGAGATGACCACCCGCTCTCTTGCGGGCGGACCAAGGCGGCGCAGCAGGATCGTCGCGCCGTCGTCCATCGTGACCGGCACCTCGGCGCTGTCGTCGTCATGCATCGGTTCGCCTCGCTTCGTTGGTTCCAGGTTCCGAGGCGGCCGAAGACACAGCCTCGCAAATCCGGGGATTGACATTGGAAAGCATTTTTATACAGGATGTATTTAAATGACAAGAAGGGAGATTCGCCCATGGCGGGAGCCGCACAGGCAGACGACAGCAGATATGTTGGCAGGCGTATGCTGCGAGTCGAGGACCAAACGCTTTTGCGCGGTCGAGGCAAGTTCATGGACGATCTGCCGGTTGCCAAGGGGACGCTGCATGCGGCTTTCCTGCGCTCGCCGCATCCGCACGCCAGGATTGTCCGCATCGACGTCAGTGAGGCGCTGAAACAGAAGGGCGTCAAGACCGTCGTCACCGGCGAAGACATTCGCCCCCTGACCCGGCCGCTGATCGTCGGCTTCGAGAATCCGATGGACTATCGCGGCATCGCGCTGGGCAAGGTCCGCTACGTCGGCGAGCCCGTCGCGGTGGTCTGCGCCACGGACCGCTACCGGGCCGAGGATGCGCTGAAATACATCAAGGTCGAATATGAGCCGCTGCCAGCGGTCGTCGATCCGGTGGCGGCCTGCGCCGATGACGCACCGGTGCTGCACGACGAAGTCGGCTCGAACCGGGTCTCGCGCCGGGTATTCACGCATGGCGAACCGGACGCAGCCTTTGCGGCCTCCGACCGGCAGACGGAAATCACCATCCGCTATCCGCGCAACTCGATCACCCCGATGGAGACCTATGGCATCGTTGCCGAATACCAGCCGGACACCGGCGGCTACGATGTGGTCTCGAACTTCCAGGGGCCGTTCTCCGTCCATGCCGTGATGGCGATCGCGCTGAAGGTGCCGGGGGCAAAGCTGCGCCATCGCAGCCCGCCCAATTCCGGAGGCAGCTTCGGTGCGAAGCTGACCATGTTCCCCTATATCGTGGTGCTGTCGATCTGTGCCCGCCTTGCCGGGCGCCCGGTCAAGTGGATCGAGGACCGGCTGGAGCATCTCTCCGCTTCGTCGGTGGCGCCCAATCGCGTGACGCGGATCCGTGCGGCCTATGACCAGGACGGCACCATCAACGCGCTGCGGATGGAGCATTACGACGACCACGGCGCCTATCTGCGCGCGCCGATGCCTGCGCCGATCTATCGGATGCACGGGCTATCGACGAACTGCTACCGGATTCCCAACGTCGAGGTCATCAACAACATCTGCATGACCAACAAATGCCCCACCGGCGCGGTGCGCGGCTTCGGTGGCCCGCAGCTGTATTTCGCCATCGAACGGATGATTGCGCAGGTGGCCAAGGATCTGGGCCGCGATCCGCTGGACCTGATGGAGCAGAACCTGATCCAGGCCGACCAGTTCCCCTATCGCGCCCCGGCCGGCGCGCTGATCGACTCCGGCAATTACCAGCAGGTGGTGGCCGATACCAAGGCCCAGGGCAAGCTGGCCGAACTGAAGCAGCGGCGCGATGCCGCCCGTGCCGAAGGCCGGCTCTACGGCATCGGCTATGCCATGGCGGTAGAACCGTCGCAGTCGAACATGGGCTATATCTCGACCCTGAAAACCAAGGAAGAGCGCGAAAAGGCAGGTCCGAAGGACGGTGCGGTCGCGTCTTGCACGATCAGCGTCGACCCGCTCGGCTCGGTCAGCGTGGTGGGGGATTCGACGCCACAAGGCCAGGGACACCAGACCGCGCTTGCCCAGATCGTCGCCGACGAGCTGGGCGTGCCCTTCGACATGGTCACCGTGAACCTGGAAACCGATACCCAGAAGGACAACTGGTCGATCGCCGCCGGGAACTATTCCTGCCGGTTCTCGCCGGCCTCGACCAGCGCGGCCAAGACCGCAGCCGAGCGTGTGCGCAGCAAGATGGCGCTGATCGCCAGCCGCTTCATGAATGTCTCGCCCGAGGAGCTGCTGTTCAAGGACGGCTGGATCTCGGCCCAGTCCAACCCGGAAAACCGGATGGAGTTCCGCCGCGTCGGCGGGCTGGCGCACTGGTCGCCCTCCAGCCTGCCCGAAGGCATGGATCCCGGCATCCGCGAAGTCGCCTACTGGAACGCGCCGGAACTGACGCCGACCACCGCCAAGGACGAGATCAACACCTCGCTCGCCTATGGCTTCGCCTTCGACTTCTGCGGCGTCGAGATCGACCGCAACACCGGAGAGCTGCGCATCGACAGCTATGTCACCGCGCATGACTGCGGCACCATCCTCAATCCCGGCCTTGCCGAGGGCCAGATCCGCGGCTCCTTCGCCTCGGCGCTGGGGGCAAGTCTGTACGAGGAATTCGTCTACAAGAGCGACGGCACCTTCCTGTCCGGGACCTTCGCCGATTACCTGATCGCCACCGCGCATGAGGCCATCGACCCGGTGATGGTGGAGACGGTCGCGACTCCCTCCCCCTTCACCCGGCTGGGTGCCAAGGGGATCGCGGAAGGCAACCAGTATACCACTCCGGTCTGCCTTGCGAATGCCGTCGCCGACGCGATCGGCCGCGACGACATCACCGTGCCGCTTACCCCGGCCAAGGTCTTCGAATGGGTGAACGGCGAGGAGGAGCCCGCCCCGCAGCTTGCCGCGGACGACGAGGCGCTGTCCGAGGACCGCATCGACTATTCGGGTGACGCATTGCGCGGCCAGGGATCGACCTTCGTTCCCGCCTCGGCCGAACAGGTCTGGAAGACCCTGATGGACCCGGCCGAAATGGCCGCGATCATCCCCGGCTGCAAATCGCTGGACAAACTGTCCGACGACCATTTCACCGGCGTTGTCTCGATGGGCGTGGGGCCGGTCAAGGGCACGTTCGAGGCCGACATCCGGCTGGAGAACCTGAAGAAACCCACAAGCGCCGACATCACGGGTTCGCTGATCGGGGCGCTTGGCACCTCGCGCGGCCGGGGCCGTGTCACGCTGGTCGAGGGCGAGGGGGGCGTCACGGTTTCCTATGAATATGCGATCCATCTCAGCGGCACGGTCGCCTCGGTCGGGGGGCGGTTGCTGTCGGGTGCGGCCAAGGCGCTGGTCAACCAGTTCTTCCGCTCTCTCGTCCGCCGCGCCGCGCCGAATGTGAAATCCGAATCTGGGGGGCTCATGGGTCGACTCCGCGCCCGTCTGGGAGGCAAGAAATGAAACCGGCACCCTTCGATCTCTGCATCGCCGACTCCGTCGAGGACGTGACCTCCGCGCTTTCAAGTCATGGCGAGGCCGCACGCATCATCGCCGGTGGCCAGTCGCTGATGGCGATGCTCAACATGCGCCTGACCGAGCCCGAGGTTCTGATCGACATTTCGCGGATCCCCGGCCTCGACCGGATCTCGGTGGACGAAACCGGCGTGACCGTGGGCGCCACCGTCCGGCAGGCGAGCCTTGCCGCGCATGACGGCGTGCGTCAGGCCCTGCCGCTGCTGACCGAGGCGCTGACCCATGTGGGTCATATCCAGACCCGCAATCGCGGCACGGTCTGCGGCTCGCTGGCCCATGCCGATCCCAGCGCAGAGCTTCCGCTCCTGCTGGTGCTGCTGGGGGGAAGCGTCACGCTGGCATCGTCGCAGGGCCGGCGCACCGTGGCTGCCGAGGACTTCCTGATCGGCACCCTGACCACCAGCCGGCGGCCCGACGAGATGATCGTTTCGGCGCATTTCCCGCGCGCCCCGGCCGGGTCGAAGACCGCCTTCCGCGAAATGGCGCGGCGGCACGGCGATTTCGCCATCGTCTCGCTGGCCTGTATTGCAAGGGGCCGCGATGTCCGCCTTGCTGTCGGCGGCGTCGCGGATGCGCCGGTCGCGGTTGATCTGACCAATGTGACGTCGGAAACCCTTCCGGCGGAACTGAATGCGCTGGCTTGGCGGCTGCGCGGCTACGACGACATTCATGCGACGGCGCGCTATCGGCGCGAGATGATCCGGCGCCTGGGCTTGGACATGATCATGGAGGCAATGGCGTGAAGATTCTCAAGGAAGGCACCAGGACGCAGGTGAACTTCACCCTCAACGGGACCGAGGTCGACGGATATGCCGAGCCGCGGACGCTTCTGAGCGATTTCCTGCGGCACGAGATCGGCGCCTCGGGCACCCATGTCGCCTGCGAACACGGCGTCTGCGGCGCCTGTACGGTCGTGGTCGACGGCAAGGCGGTCCGGTCCTGTCTGATGCTGGCCGCGCAGGCAGACGGCAAGGATGTCCGCACGATCGAGGGACTCTCGGCCAGCGACGATTCTTTCAACAAGCTGCAAGAGGCGTTCCACAAGCGGTTCGCGCTCCAATGCGGGTTCTGCACGCCGGGCATCCTGATGACGCTGTCCTCGTTGCAGGACAGCGGCCGGCGCTACACCGAACCCGAGATCCGCGAGGCCCTGAGCGGCAACATCTGCCGCTGCACCGGCTACCGCGAAATCGTCGACGCCGCGCTTGACGTCTTGGGCGACCGGGTCGCCACCTGACCGACAAGGGTCAGGATTGATTGATCCCGATCCGGTGTGCCTGCGGATCGGGATTTCCTTGTGAACTGTCTCTGAACTCGGACCTGCGCCGGGATTGGCGGTTATCCCGGCTTCTGCAACAGCCGCTTGCCTCGGTCGCTGCTTGACGGGCAAGCGCCTGATGCGGCTGCTTTCGCCTCGGGAATATGAACCGATAATCAAGGCTCGCGCCAATGAATTTGACCAAGCCCGTCTTCGGCCTCAACGTAGACCCGATCGACGCCATACTGGCGCGTGATGACGATGCCGTCCTGGCGATCGTTGTCGGCGTCGAGGGGCCGTCCTATCGCCCCATAGGTGCGACGATGGCCGTTTTTGCCGATCGGCATCGGGTCGGCACCCTGTCCTCGGGTTGCATCGAGAACGACATTACGCTGCACGCCCTAAAAGCACTCGAAAAGGGGCGACCTGCAACCGTAAGATACGGCAGAGGTTCACCCTTCATGGATATCAGGCTCCCCTGCGGAGGCGGGCTTGAAATCCTGCTGGTGCCGCGGCCCGACCGCAGGGCACTCCATGAACTCGCCGAGCGGCGCCGACAACGCATTCCCTGCTCACTGCGTGTCACGCGGGAGGAAGGCACGGTGTCAGTTGCGGACGTGGATGCCACTGGTTCGGATGGACTTGAATTCCATGTGCGCTTTACTCCCGAGATTCGCTTTCTTGTCTTCGGCAAGGGCCCGGAGGCCGGGATCTTCGCCGCCCTGGTGCAATCGGCCGGTTATCCGAATATTCTTCTGTCACCTGATGACGAGACGCTGGAGCACGGTGCGGCGGCGGGATGCGCGATACGGCGCCTGACCATGAAGGCGATTCCCGCTGAACTTGCCGTCGATCCGTGGACTGCCATCGTTCTGTTCTTCCATGATCATGACTGGGAGCCGCCGATCCTCGCCTATGCGCTGAGCAGCCCGGCTTTCTACATCGGCGCCCAGGGCAGCGAGATGGCGCGCAACGCGCGCAATCAGGAACTCGAGGCCCTGGGCTTTGACCTTGCGGCCCTGCGGCGGCTGCACGGGCCGATTGGTCTGGTGCGTTCGGCGCGTGACGCACGCACACTCGCCATTTCGGTGCTTGCGGAAGTGCTGTCGACGGCGGCCCCGGCGGGCGCTCGTGATCATCGCCCGCACTCATGATCGCTGTGAAGCCTTTGTTTCACAGTAGATAATCCGGCTGGGCCGGGCGCTGCACCCCGCGCCGCCTGCACCGCGGCCCACATCAACGCCTGATGCCTGGCGAAAATGGCGAAGGCATGGTATGACTTTCCCCGTCACGTTCCGAACGGGGGAAGCGATGGATCTGGTCGACGGTCTGCGCGTGCTGGTCGCCTCGGTCGAGACCGGCTCCTTCTCCGGCGCGGCGGGGCGGCTGGGGATCTCGCCCAAGCTCGCCTCGAAATACCTGGCCGAGCTTGAGGCCCGGCTCGGCGCAAGGCTGCTCCACCGCACCACCCGCAAGCTGGGCCTGACCGCGGCCGGCGAGCAGCTGATGACCCGGCTTCCCGACTGGCTGGACCAGCTGGACGAGATGACCGGCGCCCTGCGCGAGGCGCGGCGCGGTCTTTCCGGCACCCTGCGCGTCTCGGCCCCGGTCACCTATGGCGAGATGCGGATCGGCCCCCTGTTGCGCGACTTCCGCGCCCCGCACCCGGATCTGGTGATCGACCTCCGGCTCTCGGACCGCTTCGTCGACCTCGCGGCCGAGGGGATCGACCTCGCCATCCGCATCGGCCGCCTGGACGATTCCGCGCTGGTGGCGCGCAAGCTGGGGGTGATCCGCCTGCTTGTGGTGGCGGCGCCCGCCTATCTGGCGCGGCACGGCGAGCCCGCCGATGCCGCCGACCTGACCCGCCACCTCTGCCTGCGCGACACCAACATGCGCGGCGACGGCGCCTGGCCCCTTGCCGAAGCCGGGCAACTGCACCGCATCGCGGTCAGCGGGAATTTCCTGGTCAACAGCGCCCGCCTGGCGCGCGACCTGGCCGTCCAGGGCGAGGGGATCGCCATCTGCCCCGACTATGTCGTGCTGGACGACCTGGCCCGGGGCCGCCTTGTCCATGTCCTGCCGCAGGCCAGCGGCCCGACCCTCGACATCCACGCCGTCCACCTCGGCCAGCGCCGCCTTGCCCGCCGGACCCGGGCGCTGGTCGATCACCTCGCCGGCGCGCTCGGCTCAGCCCCGTAGCATGGGCGCCAGGCCGAAGACCTCGGCCGCCGACCGCCCCTCGGCCAGGCCCCGGATCCAGCCCGCCTCCCGCGCCAGCCTGGCCTCGGCATCGCCGGCCCGGCTGCGGACCACCTGCGGCGACAGGGCGACCAGCCCGTCGTCGTCGCCGATCACCAGATCGCCCGGCCGCACCGGCGCCCCCCCGATCACCACCGGCGCATTGACCGCCCCGCGTTCGGCCCCGCTTGGCCCGCGCGGCGTGATCCAGCGCGCGAAGACCGGGAAATCCTCCCAGCCCCCCAGCGTGCCCGTATCCCGCACCGCCCCGTCGCAGACCAGCCCCGCCACCCCCTTCCGCCGCAGATGGCCCGAGAGGATGTCGCCGATCATCGCCGTATCGCGATGCCCGCCCGCGTCGATCACCAGCACCTCGCCCGCGCGGATCACGTCCAGCGCCTGCAGCACCGCGCCAAAGTCCGGCGGCTCGCAGCGCACCGTCACCGCCTGGCCGAACAGCCTAGGCTGCTGCCCCGCCGGCCGCAGCGGCCGCAGCGCCGGGTCGATCTGCCCGATGTCCCGGCCCAGATCGACCGCCACCGCCACCGGGATGCCGCCCCAGCGGTCGATCTCCGCGGGCGTCAGGTCGGACGAGGCCGGGTGCAGGGTGACGGGCATGGCAGGCTACCTCGGCTGGGATTGCAACGCCTCGCCCAGGGCCCTGATCCCCTCGCGGATCTTCGCCTCGGGCTGGGCCGAGAAGTTCAGCCGCGCATGGTTCGGGCGCGGGGTCAGCGGAAAGAAGGTCGCGCCCGGCACATAGGCGACATGGGCCCTGGGCAGCGCGACCTCGCGCATGAAGGCGGTGGCGTCGAAGCCCTCGGGAAAGCGCAGCCAGGTGAACAGCCCGCCCTCGGGATCGGTCGCGGTGATCTCCTGCGGAAGATGCCGGCGGATCGCGTCCAGCATCACCTCTTTCTTCGCCGCATAGGCCCGACGCAGCCCCGCGACATGCGCGCCCAGATCGTGGCGGTCCAGATACAGGCTTGCCGCCGCCATGTTCAGGGTCGAGGTCTGGGTATCCGCCGCCACCTTCAGCAGGCCCATCCGCGCCAGCAGCGCGGGCGCGGCGACGGCCCAGCCCAGCCGCAACCCCGGCACCAGCACCTTGGAGAAGCTGCCCAGATGGATCACCCGTCCCTCGGTATCCAGCGACTTCAGCGTCGGCAGGCTTTCCCCGGCAAAGCGGATCTGGCGATAGGGCGTGTCCTCGATCACCACCAGGTCATGCGCATTGGCCAGCCGGATCAGCTCATGCCGCCGCGCCAGCGACAGCGTGACCCCGGTCGGATTCTGGAAATCCGGCACGGTATACAGCATCCGCGCCTGCGGATGTGCCGCCAGCACCCCGGCCAGCAGATCGGTCCGCATCCCCTCGGCATCCACCGGGACCACGGCATAGCGCGGCTGGCTGGGCTGAAAGGCGATCAGCGCGCCAAGAAAGGTAGGATCCTCGGTCACGATCACGTCGCCCGGATCGACCAGCATCCGTGCCGCGAAATCCAGCCCCTGCTGCGAGCCTTGCAGCACCAGCACATCCTCGGCCGCGCAGGCCACGCCATCCGCCTGCATCAGCCCGGCGATCTGCTGGCGCAACTGCGGCAAGCCGTTCGAGGGCGCGTATTGCATCGCCTGCCCGCCCGGCGCGCGGATCACCTCGCGGAAACAGGCCTCCAGTTCCTTGGCCGGGAACAGGGTCGCATCCGGATAGCCGCCGCCGAACGAGATGATCGAGGTATCGGCCCCCAGCGCCAGCAGCTCGCCGATGGCCGAGGGGCGGACTTCCGCCATGCGCCGTGCGAATCTCGGGATCATGGTTCAGGCCCCCAGCACCTGATGCGCCGCCGCGTCCGAGCGCAGCATGTCCTCCAGCGTCAGCGACTCGATGATCACCAGATAGGACCAGAACATTTCGGCAAAGACCTTGCGGATGCGGCAGCTCGCCTCGTCGGCGCAATCCTCGCAGCGTTGATAGGCCCGGCGCGAGAGGCAGGGCAGCGGCGCGATCGGCCCGTCGATCATCCGCAGCAGTTCCGGGATCGAGACATCCGAGGGTTTCTTGATCAGGCTGTAGCCGCCCGCGCGCCCCCGGATCGAGGCGATCACCCCGGCATTGCGCACCTCAAGCAGGATATGCTCCAGAAACCGCTTCGGCGTGCCCGAACGGCGCGCGATCTCCTCGATGGTCAGGGGCTCGGGCTGGCCCTTCGCCGCCTCGTCGCCCAGCACCAGAAGCGCCTTCAGTGCGTATTTCATCTTCTGCGTGATCATGGCGGGAAGGCTACGCCCGGCCTATCGGGGAAACAAGGTCGCGATTGCCCGGGGGGCGACGCCGGGAGGGGGGGCGATTCGCTGTCTCCCCGCCGCGTGGTTAATGCCCGCCGCCGCCAGACAACTGCCATACGCCTGCCAGACGCCTTGCAGACAGAGGGCAGACCAGGATAGCGCCGTTGAATCAACGGGTTAACACGGCGTTCCCTGCCCGCGGCCGCCTCACGCCCTCCGCCGCGCCGCCACGGCCCTTGCACCCGTCCCGCATTCCCTTATGTTCCGCCGCACCTCGGGGTGCCCTCACCGGCTGAGATGCGAGTTTCGCGAACCCGTCGAACCTGAACCGGATCATACCGGCGGAGGGAAGGTGAATGGGTTCTCCATCCCCGACCAATCCGTCGCAACTTGGAGAAAATCATGCAAAAACAACTCCTTGCTGCGGGACTTCTGACCATCGCGCTTCCTGCGATGGCAAAGACCCCCGTCCTTACCGTGCTGACCTACGACAGTTTCACCTCGGAATGGGGCCCCGGCCCGGCGGTCGAGAAGGCCTTCGAGGCGACCTGCGCCTGCGACCTGCAATTCGTCGCCGCCGGCGATGGCGCCGCGCTTCTGGCCCGGATCCAGCTTGAGGGCGTCGCCTCCGACGCCGATGTGGTCCTTGGCCTCGACACCAGCCTCACCGCCGCCGCTGCTGCCACGCAACTCTTTGCGCCACATGGGAAAAATCCGACGACCAATCTGCCGACCGCCTTCGCGGATCCCCTGTTCCTGCCCTTCGACTGGGGCTGGTTCGCCTTCGTTTACGACAAGACCCGGCTGCCCGACCCTCCGAAAAGCTTCGACTCCCTCGCCGCCTCGGACCTGAAGATCGTCATCCAGGACCCCCGCTCCTCCACCCCCGGCCTCGGCCTCCTGCTCTGGGTCAAGGCCGCCCACGGCGACCGCGCGGCCGAGATCTGGAAGGGCCTTGCCGACAACATCGTCACCGTCACCCCCGGCTGGTCCGAGGCCTATGGCCTGTTCCTGGAAGGCGAGGCGGACATGGTGCTCAGCTATACGACTTCGCCCGCCTACCACCTGATCGCCGAGAGCGACGACACAAAGGCTGCCGCGCTGTTCGATGAAGGCCACTACATGCAGATCGAGGTTGCCGGGAAACTGGCCGCCACCGACCAGCCGGACCTGGCGGACAGGTTCCTCGACTTCATGCTGACCGAGCGGTTCCAGGCGGCGATCCCGCAGACGAACTGGATGTATCCCGCCGTCACTCCCGCCGCCGGACTGCCCGAAGGGTTCGACGCCTTCCGCCCGGCCAAGTCGCTGCTTCTGCCGCCCGAAGAGGCGCAGGCCGCCCGTGACGCGGCACTGGTCGAATGGCAAGCCGCGCTTTCCCGCTAGGCCTTGCCGCACCGGCGCTGGCGGCATTGCTGCTGGCGCTGGTCGCCGCCCCGCTGGCCGCCGTGGCCTGGCGGGGGGCGGGCCTGTCGCTGGGTCCGGCGGATTGGGCGGCGATCAGGTTCTCGGCCACGCAAGCCCTTCTGTCCGCTATCTTTTCCACCCTTCTCGCCATCCCCGTCGCCCGAGCCTTGGCCCGGCGCAGCTTTCCCGGACGCGGGCTGCTGATCACCCTGATGGGCGCGCCGTTCCTGTTGCCCGCCGTCGTCGCGGTGCTTGGCCTTCTCGCCGTATTCGGCCGTTCCGGCCTGATCAACAGCGCGCTCGCCGCCCTCGGCCTGCCGCCGGTGTCGATCTTCGGCCTGCACGGCGTCGTCATCGCGCATGTCTTCCTGAACCTTCCCCTTGCCACGAGAATGATCCTGCAAGGCTGGCTTGCCCTCCCGGCCGAACGGATCCGGCTGGCGCAGTCGCTGGGCTTCACCCCGCGCGAGACCTTCCGGCATCTGGAATGGCCGATGCTGCGCGAGGTGGTGCCGGGGGTTGCGCTGGTGATCCTGGTGATCTGCCTGACCAGTTTCGCGGTGGTCCTTACGCTGGGCGGCGGTCCCTCGGCGACGACGATCGAACTGGCGATCTATCAGGCGGTGCGGTTCGAGTTCGACCTTTCCCGCGCGGCGGGGCTGGCCGGGGTGCAGGTCGCGCTGGGCGCGGCGGCGGCGCTGGCGGCCTGGACGGTGGCGCGACCGGCGGGCTTTGGCGCGGGGCTGGACCGGAAGCTGGCGCTGACGGCTCCGGCTGGCTGGCGGCGTGGACTGGACGGGCTGGCGCTGCTGCTGGCGGCGGCGTTCCTGGCCCTGCCGCTGCTGGCGGTGGTGCTGCGCGGGCTGCCGGGGTTGGCGGAGCTTCCGGCCCTGGTCCTGCCCGCGGCGGGGCGGTCGGTGCTGGTGGCGCTGATCTCGGCCAGTCTGGCCACGGCGGCGGCGCTTGTTCTGGCCCTGGCGGCGGCCCGCCGTCCATCGCCCACGATTGAAGCGGCGGCGACCCTGCCGCTTGCGACCTCGGGTCTGGTGCTGGGAACCGGGCTGTTCCTGCTGTTGCGCCCCTTCGTAAGCCCGATGTCGCTGGCCTTGTCGGTGACGGTGCTGGTCAACATGGCGCTTTCCCTGCCCTATCTCTACCGCGTCCTCTTGCCCGAGGCGCGGGCGCTGCAGGCGGATTACGGACGTCTGGCCGACAGTCTGGCGCTGCGCGGCCGGGCGCGGTTGCGCTGGCTGGTCCTGCCTCGTCTCGCGCGGCCGCTTGGCTTTGGCGCGGGGATCGCGGCGGCGCTGTCGATGGGCGACCTTGGCGTGATCGCGCTTTTTGCCGGCGAGCGGCAGGCGACCTTGCCGCTTGTGGTGCAACAGCTTACCGGGGCCTACCGGATCGAGGCGGCGGCTTCGGCCTCGCTGGTGCTGGTGGTGCTGTCCTTTGTCCTGTTCTGGGCCTGTGATGCGGGGGGCCGCCGTGCTGGAGCTTGACCATCTGGAACTGGGGCAGGGCCCGTTCCGCCTGAGCGCGCATTGGTCCGCCAGGGCGGGGGAGCGGATCGCGGTGATGGGGCCCTCGGGGTCCGGGAAATCGACGCTCTTGTCCACCATCGCGGGCTTCCTGCCGCCCAGGTCGGGGACGGTCCGCTGGGAGGGCCGGGATCTGGCGGGCCTTCCGCCGGGAGAGCGGCCGGTGACGATCCTGTTCCAGGAACAGAACCTGTTCCCGCATCTGACCATTGCGCAAAATCTTGGCCTGGGGCTGCGGCCGGACCTGCGGCTGTCGCCCGACGACCGGGCCCGGCTGGAGCAGGCGCTGGCGCGGGTCGGCCTCGCGGGACTGGGCGCGCGGCGTCCGGCGCAGCTGTCGGGCGGGCAGGCCAGCCGGGCGGCGCTGGCGCGGGCGCTGCTGCGGGCGCGGCCCATCCTGCTGCTGGACGAGCCCTTTGCCGCGCTTGGCCCGGCGCTGCGGCAGGAGATGCTGGAGCTGGTCGATCAGGTGGCGCGCGAGACCGGCGCGCTGGTGCTGCTGGTCACGCATGACCCCGGCGATGCGCTGGCGCTGGGGGGCAAGACGGCCTTCATCGCCGAGGGCGTGGTGCAGGCCCCCGTCCCGACGGCCGCGCTGATGGCCGATCCCCCCCCGGCCTTGCGGGAATATCTGGGCCGGAAATGAAAAGCCCCGCCGGTCTGGCGGGGCTTTCGCGTTTCGGGAGCCTTCGGATCAGGCGTGCTTCCTGCCCTTGATGCCCGACCAGATCCGCTTGTTGGTCAGGAACAGCAGGGTCGAGAGGATCACCAGGAAGATCACGCTGACGAAGCCCGCATCCTTGCGCGCCATCAGCTTCGGCTCGGCCGCCCACATCAGGAACGAGGCGACGTCCTCGGCCATGTCGGCCACGGTGGCCGGGTGGCCGTCGGCATAGGTCACCTGGTCGTCCGACAGCGGCGGGGCCATGGCGATCCAGCCGCCCGCGAAGGCGTGGTTCTCGTAGAAGGTCGAGCCGAACTCTTCCTTCTCCTCGCCGGTGTAGCCGGTGAGGATCGAGTAGATGTATTCCGGCCCGCCCATGCCGCGGAACAGCTGGTTGATGCCGGTGCCATAGGGGCCGTGGAAGCCCGCGCGGGCCTTGGCCATCAGGCTGAGATCCGGCGCGCCCGCGGCGGTGTTCGCCGGGAAGTTGTCGGTCGGCAGGGCGGCGCGGTCCTCGCCGGTTTCCTTGTCCGTCACCGTGAAGTTGTCGGCCGCATAGGCGCGGACCTGGTCTTCCGGCAGGCCGGGGCCGCCTTCGTCCGACAGGGTGCGCAGCGGCACGTACTTCAGCCCGTGGCAGCCGGCGCAGACCTCGGTATAGACCTGGAGGCCGCGCTGGAGCTGGAACTGGTCGAACCGGCCGAACGGGCCTTCATGGGCGAAGGCGAGATCCTCGACATGCTGCTCTCCGGCGGCGAGGCTTGCGCCCGCCGACAGGATCAGCGCCGATGCGGCAGTGAGTGCGATTTTGCGGAGCATGATCGTTTTCCTCTCACTCGGCCGCGATGGTCTTGGTCCCGCCGGTGGTCGGCGAGTAATGCGCGTTGAAGTCTTCCTCGATGGTCGCGGGCTGGGCCAGCGGCTTCTCGATCACGCCGAGGAGCGGCAGGATCACCAGGAAATAGGCGAACCAGTAGGCCGAGGCGATCAGCGAGATCGTGGCATAGGGTTCTTCCGCCGGCATCGAGCCGCACCACATCAGGACGACGAAGTCGATGGCAAGCAGGGCGAACCACCACTTGAACATCGGGCGATAGCGGCCCGAGCGCACCGAGGAAGTGTCCAGCCAGGGGGCCAGCGCCATGACCGCGATGGCGCCGAACATCGCCAGCACGCCGAAGAACTTGGCGTCGATGATGCCGAAGGACAGCCATTCCGCCGCGATGACGACCCAGACTTCGCCGGTGAAGGCGCGCAGGATCGCGTAGAACGGCAGGAAGTACCATTCCGGCACGATATGGGCGGGGGTCACCAGCGGGTTCGCCTCGGTATAGTTGTCGGGGTGGCCGAGGTAGTTCGGCATGAAGCCGACCACGGCGAAGAACACCGCCAGGATCACCGCAAGGGCGAAGAGGTCCTTCATCACGAAGTAGGGCCAGAACGGGACGGTGTCACGCTCGGCTTCCTCCTTCGAGCCACGGCGCACCTCGACCCCGGTGGGGTTGTTGTTGCCGGTGGTGTGGAAGGCCCAGATGTGGACGGCGACCAGCGCCGCGATCACGAACGGGAGCAGGTAGTGCAGCGAGAAGAAGCGGTTCAGCGTGGCGTTGTCCACCGCCGGTCCGCCCAGCAGCCAGGTCTGGATCGGCTCGCCGATGCCGGGGATCGCGCCGAAGAGGCCGGTGATCACCGTGGCGCCCCAGAAGGACATCTGGCCCCAGGGCAGCACGTAGCCCATGAAGGCGGTGCCCATCATGCAGAGGTAGATGATCATCCCGACGATCCAGGTGATCTCGCGCGGGGCCTTGTAGCTGCCGTAGTAGAGGCCGCGGAAGATGTGCAGGTAGACGGCGAAGAAGAACAGCGAGGCGCCGTTGGCGTGCAGGTAGCGCAGGAAATAGCCGCCGTTCACGTCGCGCATGATGTGTTCGACCGAGGCGAAGGCCAGGCTGACATGCGGGGTGTAGTGCATCGCCAGGACGATGCCGGTGACGATCTGCAGCGCAAGGCAGAAGGTCAGGACGATGCCCCAGATCCACATCCAGTTCAGGTTCTTGGGCGTGGGGATCATGATGGTGTCGTAGAGCAGACCCACGATCGGCAGGCGCTTGTGCAGCCAGCGTTCGATCCCGGTCCTGGGTTCGTAATGGTCGTGCGGAATACCGGCCATGTTTCTGGTCCTTACCCGAGCTTGATCGTGGTTTCGTCAGTGAAGGCAGCGACCGGCACCGCCAGGTTCCGGGGCGCGGGCCCTTTGCGGATGCGGCCGGCGGTGTCGTAATGCGAGCCGTGGCAGGGGCAGAACCAGCCACCGAACTCACCCGCGCCGTCGCCCAGCGGCACGCAGCCGAGGTGGGTGCAGACGCCCATCATCACCAGCCATTCGCCGGCCTCGTCCAGGGTGCGGTTCGCGTCCGAAGCGTCGGTCCCGGGCTTGTTGGCGTTCTCCGAGCCCGCATCGGGCAGGTCGGCAACCGCGGTCGCGCGGGCGGCCTCGATCTCCTCGGCGCTGCGGCGGCGGATGAAGACCGGCTTGCCCAGCCATTTCACCGTCAGCTGCGTGCCGACCTCGACCGCCGAGACATCGACCATGATCGACGCCAGGGCGCGGGTATCGGCCGAGGGGTTCATCTGGTTGACGAGCGGCCAGACGGCGGCACCCGTGGCGACCGCGCCGGCGCCCGCCGTCGCGTAATACAGGAAATCCCGCCGATTGCCTTGGCCGGTGCCTGCGTGATCGTCTGCGTGGGACACGAGATCTTCTCCCCTTTCAGGCCGCTGAAGCCGACCCATATGACCTGAGGGGCATTGGCGAACCGATGCCCCGACGTTGGCGTATCTAGCCAAGGCTGGCGCACTCGTCCAGCGGACAAAGCCGCGCAGCCGCTGTATTCTGTCGCAGGCAAGCCCTCTGTTGCGCCAGGGACGCGGCCCGGTCGGGCGGATCAGGCGGTGGCGGCCATGGCGGGGCGGGCGGCAAAGCCGGTCCACCAGGCGGCCAGCGCCGGATGCGCGGCCTGCCAGTTCCGCCCGGCGTGGCGCAGGTCCAGATAGCCCAAAGCGCAGCCAAGCGCGATCTGGCCGATGTCCAGCGGCCCGGCCAGGTGGCTGGTCCAGCGGTCCTCGACGGCGGAAAGGGCGCGGTCGACCTTGCGCCACTGGCCCTCGGCCCATTCGGGCGAGCGGCTGGCTTCGGGCCGGACATGCATCTCGTAGCGCATCAGGAGCGCGGCCTCGGCGATGCCGTCGCCGGTGGCCTCCAGGGTCAGCGTCTCCCAGAGATGCGGCGCGGGCGGGTAGAGGCCGGTCTGCAGCAGGTCGTCCAGATAGCGGGTGATGACCCGGCTGTCGTAGAGCGTGGGGCCGTCCGGCCGCTCCAGCGCGGGGATCTTGCCCAGGGGGTTGCGGTCCACCGGCATGGTGCCGGGATCGAGCGGCGTGCCCGAGACGGGGACCAGCGTCACCCGGTCGGTGGCCCCGGCCTCGTGCAGAAGGACCATGACCTTGCGGACGAAGGGTGAGGCGGGGGCGTGGTAGAGCTTCATTCTTTTCTCTCGTTCAGCCGGACCCGCGCCAGCAGGCCGGCGTCCAGTTCCCATGTCCTGCCCCGGAAGCGGATCACCCGGCGGACCCGCGCGGTGGCGTTGGTTTGCCTGTCCTCGGCCCGGTCGGCGGGGCGATGCAGGGACAGACCCTCGCCCAGGTCGTCCAGCGCATCCTCGGCCCGCTGGTCGGTGCGGCCGGGGTGGGTGGCGGAGCGGACCAGCCGGGTCACGGCGAAAGTGGTCGTCGCGACCAGGCCCAGGCGGACGGCGAGGGGGATCAGGGGGGCGAGGGGCAGGGGCATGGCGACCTCCGGGATGATGCGGGAGTGTAGGGGCGGAGGGGGCAGGGTGTAAACGGGTGTCGGGTCGACCGCGCGGGGGCCGGGGGGCGGCCGGACAAGGATGGTGCCGGTGAGGCGGCCTTGCGCAACAGGGTTCTGGGCCAGGAAGGTCCCCGGCGCGGCGGGCGCGGGCGGCGGGGTCATGGCAATCCTGGAAGGCTGCTCCTCGTGCGACTTCGTCTTCTCGTCGCTGTTCCGCGGGGGAGTGGCGAAGTGATCGACGAGGGGGAGGTAAAAAAGGAAAAGGCCGCCGGGGTTTCCCCCTGGCGGCCCTGAATTCCGTCTGCCGGAAGCGATCAGCCCTGGCGGGCCTTGTAGCGCTTCTGCGTCTTGTTGATCACATAGACGCGGCCCTTGCGGCGCACGACCTGGCAATCGCGATGACGCGTCTTCAGCGAGCGGAGCGAGTTGGCGACTTTCATGGTCGTCCCTCCTTCTGCGCGGCGCGTCTGCGCCGATTGAAAACAACGTTCCCCCTGCGGGGAGGTGAATGGTGGGCGGTACTGGGATCGAACCAGTGGCCACTACGATGTCAACGTAGTGCTCTACCGCTGAGCTAACCGCCCACTTGGCCTGGCGACCCATCCTGCCCTTTCCGGTGAAACGAAAAGGACGCGGAAGGAACCGCGTCGGTCGGCTGGGTCTATACTGAACCGCGCGGGGGCCTGCAAGGGGTTTTGGAATCCCGGATTCTGCGGCTATATCCGGGAGAGGGGAAGGAGCGCCATTGCCCGGGATCCTTGACGAAACGACCGAAGCCTTCGTGCTGCACCGCCCCCTGAGGGTGGCGGGGCCGATGATCTTTGCCTCGCCGCATTCGGGGCGGGACTATCTGCCGAGCTTCCTGTCGCAGGCGCTGCTCGATCCTTCGGCGATCCGGTCGTCGGAGGATGCCTTCGTCGACCAGCTGTTCGACTGCGCGCCGGGCCTCGGCTCTCCGCTGCTGGCGGCGCGGGTGCCGCGGGCCTATCTGGACCTGAACCGCGCCGCGGACGAGCTGGACCCGGCGGTGATCGAGGGAATCAGCCGTCCGCCGCATAATCCGCGGGTTTCCTCGGGGCTTGGGGTGATTCCCCGCGTGGTCGCGGGCGGGCGGGCGATCTATCGCGGCAAGCTGCCCCTGGCCGAGGCCGAGGCGCGGCTGCGGCGGTTCTGGCAACCCTATCACCGGGCGCTGGCCGCGCTGGTCGAGGAGACCCGCGCCGCCTTCGGCCAGGCGGTGCTGATCGACTGCCATTCCATGCCGCATGAGGCGATCGAGGCGCATACCCGCCCCGGCCATGCCCGGCCCGAGGTGGTGCTGGGCGACCGCTATGGCGTGGCGGCCGGCTGCGAGGTGATGGACCGGATCGAATCGGCCTTCGCCGGGGTCGGGCTGCGGGTGGGGCGGAATGCGCCCTTCGCCGGGGCCTATGTGGCGCAGGCCTATGGGCGGCCCTCGCGCGGGGTGCATGTGGTGCAGGTCGAGATCGACCGGGCGCTTTACATGGACGAGGCGCGAATCGAGCCCCTGGCCGGTTTCCAGGATTTCCGCGCCCAGATCGCGCAGGTGGTGGCGGAGCTGGTGCGGCCGGAGGGGGCGGCGCTGGCGGCGGAATAGGATCGGTGCGCTGTAGCGCACCCTACGCCGTCCCGTAGGGTGCGCTACAGCGCACCGCCCTTACCGCAGGCTGCGGCCCTTGATGATCGCCTCGGCGCCGAATCTGGCGCGAATCGCATCGGTGGCGCGTTCGGCGGCGGCGCGGCGGCGGGCATCGGGGTCGAGGAGGTCCTGCGACAGGTCGGCCCGGTCCTCGGGCGCGAGGTCGGAGATGCCGACGCCGATCAGCCGGAAGGGGCCTTTCGTGCCCGCGTGGTCGTAAAGCTCGCGCGCGGCGCGGTAGATGCGGTCGGCAAGCTGGGTGGGATCGCTCAGCGCATGGCGGCGGGTCACCAGCTGGAAATCGCCCCGCTTCAGCTTCAGCGTCACCGTGCGCCCCGCCAGCCGCTTGGCCTTGGCGCGGTCGGCCACCTGCTCTGCCAGCCGCCAGAGATGGCCGTCGAGGAGATCGGGGTCGGAGGTATCCTCGAAGAAGGTGGTCTCCTTCGAGATCGATTTCGGCCGGTCGTCCCGGTTGACCCGGCGCATGTCCATCCCGCGCGCAAGGTGCCAGAGCCGGTCGCCCATGCTGCCGAATCGCGCGCCGAGGTCGGCCCGGTCCCAGCGCAGGAGGTCGGCGATGGTGCGGATCCCCGCGGTTTCCAGCGCGGTCTGGGTCGCCTGGCCCACGCCCCAGATGATGCGGACGGGTCTGGGCTTCAGGAAGGCCTCGGTCTCTGCCCTGCCGATGACGGAGAACCCGCGCGGCTTGTCGAGGTCGGAGGCGATCTTGGCGAGGAACTTGTTGTGCGACAGGCCGATGGAGCCGGTGAGGCCAAGCTCCTCCTCCATCCGTTTCGTGAGGCGGGCCAGCAGGACGGCGGGCGGGGCGCCGTGCAGGCGGCTGGTGCCGGTCAGGTCCAGGAAGGCCTCGTCCAGCGAGAGCGGCTCGATCGCGGGGGTCAGCTCCTCCATCATCGCGCGGATGGCGCGGGAGGCCTCGATATAGGCGGAGAATCGGGGTTTGACGACGACGGCCTCGGGGCAGAGCTTCAGGGCCTGGAACATCGGCATGGCCGAGCGGACGCCCTTGATCCGGGCGATATAGCAGCAGGTCGAGACCACGCCGCGCTGCCCGCCGCCGACGATGACGGCCTGGTCGCGCAGGGCCGGGTTGTCGCGCTTTTCCACCGAGGCGTAGAAGGCGTCGCAGTCCATATGGGCGATGGACAGGGCGAAAAGCTCGTCATGCGCGACCATCCGGGGCGAGCGGCAGGACGGGCAGCGCGCCAAGGGCGGCGCGCCATCGGTCCGGGTCAGGCAATCGCGGCAGAGGCTGGGCATGGGCCAAGGCTAGCACGCCGGGGTGGAGGGTCGCCAGCGTGACTGGCGACCGCAGGCATCAGCGGCCTGGCCTTGTCTTCCACAACGAGAACAGCACGCCCGCCGTCAGAAGCGCGAAGGTGATGGCCAGCGACCAGTTCGCGGGGAATTTCTCCCAGCCCATCAGGTCGGCCAGGAAGATCTTGGAGCCGATGAAGATCAGCAGGATCGCCAGCGCGTATTTCAGGTAATGGAAGCGGTGGATGATCGCCGCCAGCGCGAAATACAGCGCCCGCAGGCCAAGGATCGCGAAGATGTTCGAGGTATAGACGATGAACGGGTCGGTGGTGATCGCAAAGACGGCGGGCACCGAATCGACGGCGAAGACCAGGTCGGCGATCTCGATCAGCACGAGGGCGAGGAACAGGGGCGTGGCGAAGGTCACCAGCCTGCCGGTCGCGGGGTCGGGCCGGCGCAGGAAGAAGGCGTTGCCGTGCAGATCCTCGGTCACCTTCATCCGCCGCTTCATCCAGCGCAGGACAGGGTTCCGGCTGATGTCGAGATGCTGGTCGTCGGTCACCAGCATCTTGATGCCGGTGAAGATCAGGAAAGCCGCGAAGATGTAGAGGATCCAGCCGTATTGCGCGACCAGCGTCGCGCCGAGGCCGATCATGATCCCGCGCAGCACGATCACGCCCAGGATGCCCCAGAACAGCACGCGGTGCTGATATTGCCGGGGAATGGCGAAATAGCCGAAGATCAGCGCGATGACGAAGACGTTGTCCATCGCCAGCGTCTTTTCCACCACGAAGGCGGTGAGGTAGAGCTTTGCCGCCTCGGCCTCCATCTGCCACCAGACGAAGCCTGAAAACAGCACGCCCAGCGTGATGTAGAAGGCCGAGAGGCGCAGGCTTTCGCCGACGCCGATCTCGTGGTCGGTCTTGTGGAAGACGCCCAGGTCCAGGACCAGAAGTGCGATCACGATGCCGATGAAGACCAGCAACATCCACAGCGATGTGCCCAGAACCGGCAGGAGGAGGAATTCCATCCCCGTTGTACCCTTTCATGGGTGCGTCGAGAGGCCAGCCTTGTTCAGAGGCAGTTGCGCCGGGCTGACATCGAGCACGATTTCTCGATGCGGTCCGACATCACGACTGGCGTCGTCAGAGGGGCCCGGCCCGCGGGGGAAAGGTGGGGCCGGCGGGCGGCATTTCAACCCCCGATCCGGCAGAAACGTCACGGCGTCGTGATCCGGCGGCCGAATTCCGGCTGCGCGGGGCTTGTGGCAGGGGGCGCGCGGCCTGTATGCCCGTGCCCAAGCGAGGATCCCGCCATGAGCCTGAACACCTTCGGACATCTTTTCCGCGTCACCACCTGGGGCGAAAGCCACGGGCCCGCGATCGGCTGCACGGTGGACGGCTGCCCGCCCGGCGTGGCGCTGTCCGAGGCCGACCTGCAGCCCTGGCTGGACCGGCGGAAGCCGGGGACGTCCAAGTTCACCACCCAGAGGAAAGAGCCGGACGAGGTGCGGATCCTCTCGGGCGTGTTCGAGGGCAAGACCACGGGCACCCCGATCCAGCTGATGATCGAGAATACCGACCAGCGGTCGAAGGACTATGGCGAGATCGCGCAGTCGTTCCGGCCGGGACATGCGGACATCGCCTATCACCAGAAATACGGCATCCGCGACCATCGCGGCGGCGGCCGGTCCTCGGCGCGCGAGACCGCCAGCCGGGTGGCGGCGGGCGGGGTGGCGCGGGCGGCGCTGGCGGCGCTGGTGCCGGGGCTGCGGATCACCGGCTATATGGTGCAGATGGGGGTGAAGGGCATCGACCGGGCGCGGTTCGATGCGGCCGAAATCGAGGCGAACCCGTTCTGGTGCCCCGATCCGGTGGCGGCGGGGGACTGGGCGGCCTATCTGGACGAGCTGCGGCTGGCGCACAATTCGGTCGGGGCGGTGATCGAGGTGGTGGCGACGGGCGTGCCGGCCGGGCTGGGGGCGCCGCTTTACGGCAAGCTCGACAGCGATCTTGCCGCGGCGATGATGTCGATCAACGCGGTCAAGGCGGTGGAGATCGGCGAGGGGATGGCGGCGGCGGCGCTGACCGGGGTGGAGAATGCGGACGAGATCCGGATGGGGCCGGGGGGGCCGGAGTTCCTGTCGAACCATGCCGGCGGCATCCTGGGCGGGATCTCCACCGGGCAGCCGGTGGTCTGCCGCTTTGCGGTGAAGCCGACGTCCAGCATCCTCACGCCCCGGCGGACGGTGACGCAAGCCGGGGCCGAGGTGGACCTGATCACCAAGGGCCGCCACGACCCCTGTGTCGGCATCCGCGCCGTGCCGGTGGGCGAGGCGATGATGGCCTGCGTGCTGCTGGACCATCTGCTGCTGGACCGCGGCCAGACCGGAGGCCGGCGCGGGCAGATCGGGTGAGCGGAAATCGAACGATTTCCGGCACGATTTCCATTCGGAAATCGCGGTCGCGCGGGGTGGGTCAGGCGTCGCCGGGCCTGTCGGCCTGGGTCAGGCGCCGGAACCCGGCCACCGCCTGCGCCGCTGCCGCCGCGAGGAAGCGGGAATCGCCGCCGACGGTGGTCATGCGGAAGCCCCAGCCGATGGCGCGGTGGGCATAGTCCGGCGTCCCGCAATGCAGCGCGGCGATGATCCCGCGCTTTCGGCAGGCCTCGGCGATGCGGCGGATTTCGGCGATCATCTCGGGTTCCTGCCGGTCCATGCCGAAGGGAAGCCGGCCCTGGCTGACCGATTGGGTGAGGTCGGCCGGGCCGACGTAGATTCCGTCAAGTCCGGGGGTGGACACGATCGCGTCGAGGTTCGACAGCGCCTCGGCGGTCTCGACCATGGCAAAGGCCAGAAGGCGGGCGTTGGCGCTTTCGGCATAATCCGGCCCGTGGGCGAAGATGGCGCGGGTCGGGCCGAAGCTGCGCAGGCCCTGCGGCGGATAGCGCATGTAGCTGACGAAGCGGGCGGCCTCCTCGGCGGTGTTGACCATCGGGCAGATGATCCCCTCGGCCCCGGCGTCCAGCGCCTTCATCACATGGGCGGGGTCGAGCCAGGGCACCCGCGCCAGAAGCGTCGCGCCGCTGGCCCGCATCGCCTGCAGCATCGGCAGGAGGTCGGCATAGTCCAGCGCGCCGTGCTGCATGTCGACGGTCACGCTGTCGAAGCCCTGCGCGGCCATGATCTCGGCCACGAAGGGATTGCCGATCGAGCACCAGGCGTTCAGCGCCGGCCGGTCCTGGTCCCAGAGGCGGCGGAGGCGGGTCATGCGGAATCTCCGTTGCGGAAGGCGGCGGCGAGCGGTTCGGGCAGGGCGAATTCCACCAGCACCCGGGCGCGGGCCTCGGGCGACATCTTGCGGGCGGTCTTGCGGACGATGTCCTCGACCTCGGCCGGGTCGCGGGCGGCGGCGAAGCCGGGGAAATGGTAGCGCAGGAAGACGAAACAGGCCACATCCTCGAGCGCCTGCACCTCGGCGTCCCGCTTCAGCCCCTCTTTCCGCAGAAGCGTGCCGACGCGGGCGCAGGTCTCCGGGTCATAGCCTGCGCGCTCCATGATGCCGGCCAGGCGTTCGGCATGGCGCCGGGCCTGTTCGCGCCGCCAGGCGAGGTAGCCCGCTTTCCCCTCGGGGTAGTCCGAGCGCGGCAGGAGCCAGCGTTCGACATGCTGGCCGCGGGCGGCGATCTGCAGGACTTCCGAGGCGCCGGGAAAGAGCTGGGCCAGTTCCTCGGACATGCGCTGGCCGTAGACCAGCGCCTCGCCCTTGGGATCGACCGAGTTCGCCTCGTCGATCGCCGCCAGGGCCTGATGCAGATCGCCGGCCATGTTTCCCCCCTCTCGCGCAGTGACTTTGCCGATCTTGCACGGAAGCCGGGCGCACCGGAAGGGCTGGTTGCGACAAATGACCGGATGGGGAAGGCCGGCGCGCTCAGCCCGCGCCAAGCCGGCGGGCGAAGCCGTGGACGAATTCTGCCAGCCTGGCGCGGGTTTCCTCGCTGGTCAGGTTGCCCTCGGCGTCGAAGCTGCCCTGCGCGCGCGCGACCAGCATCCGCCCGTCGGCCCAGAGATCCGCCTTGAGGGTCCGCAGGACCGGCAGCCAATGCGCCTGCGCCATGATGGTGCCAAAGCCCCCCGGCGAGGCGCCCAGCACCGCCACCGGCTTGCCGACGAACATCGACAGGCCGGGGCCGCGCGACATCCAGTCGATCGCGTTCTTGAACACGCCGGGAATGCCGTTGTTGTATTCCGGCGTCACCAGCAGAAGACCCTGCGCCCCGGCCAGCTGGTGCTGCAGGGTGGCGACGGCGGGGGGCAGGCCCTGGGCCGCCTCGAGATCGGCGTCATAAAGCGGCACCTCGCGGATCGAGCCGATCCGGATCGTCACCCCCTCGGGCGCGACTTCGGCGGCGGCCCGCAGCAGCCCGGCGTTGAACGAGGCCTTCCGCAGGCTGCCCGAGAGGCCAAGGATCGTGGTCATGCGTCAATTCTCCTGAACGATCCTGCAACAGCAGGATCCCGCCTTGGTCGCGAGGGTGGGATCGGAACAGAGTTGACCATTTGACGGGCGACATGGGTAGACCCTATGCGGGCCGGCCGCCCCTTGCCCAGGAAAGAATGCAAGGCGGCCCCGCGCGACAGCTTTTCAAGCGGTTGGTCCTGAGCATCTGCGGATCCGTTCGAAGTGCGGTCGGCCAAGGGCGTTAAATTTGACAATACTGCACCGCAGAAAGTCAAAAAAATATCAGTTCGTCATTCCCCCTGTGGTAGCAGGGCCCGATTCCTTGCGGCAAGATGAAGCTGCGGGGCAGGCGTCAGGCTTTGCTGCGCCGTGGGGGGACGCGGCGGAAGGGGGATCGCATGAAGCCGGATCTAGAAGTCGTCCAGATCGGCCAGGGCCAGTCCTTCAAGGCCTGGGAACACGGCTATCCGTTCCACACCGTCCGCTGGCATTTCCACCCCGAGCTTGAGGTGCACCAGGTCGTCGCGACCTCGGGGCGCTACTACATCGGCGACTTCATCGGCGAGTTTGCCCCCGGCAATCTCGTGCTGACCGGGCCGAACCTGCCGCACAACTGGGTCTCGCATATTGCCGAGGGCGAAACCGTCCCCCTGCGCAGCCGGGTGCTGCAGTTCCCGGAAGAGCTGCTTCTGCGCATCGCCGAGCTGTTTCCCGATACCGGCGGCTTCGCGGGCCTGTTCCAGCTCAGCCGGCGGGGCGTCCTGTTCTCGGACGGCTGCTCGGAGCGTTGCGCGCCGATCCTGGCCGAGCTGACGCAGGCCCGCGGACCGCGTCGGGCCAGCCTGTTCCTGGACCTGCTGGCAACCCTTGCGGGCGATGGCGGGACGCGGGCGCTGGCCTCGGACACCTATCTGCCCGACCCCTCCGGCTTCATGACGGCCGGGGTCAACAAGGCGCTGGCCTATATCAACGACAACCTGACCGAGGATTTCGGCGAAACCGACCTTGCCGCCACCGCCGGGATGACGCCGTCCGCCTTCTCGCGCAGCTTCCGCCGGCATACGGGCATGGGGGTGGTGGAATATGTCAACCGCCTGCGGATCAATCTCGCCTGCCAGATGTTGATGAACGACGCCGGCAAGACGGTGACGGACATCTGCTATGCGGTGGGCTTCAACAACCTGTCGAACTTCAACCGCCAGTTCCTGCGACGAAAGGGAATGCCGCCCAGCCGGTTCCGCGCGCTGCACGAGGACAACAGCACGCTGGCCGCCTGACCCGAGACCACGGACCGAGATGACTGGCCGCGCCCGACCCTCCGGTGCGCAGCGCGGCCGGGTGTTGCCTGACGCCGGGCAACCGAACAGCGCAGCCGGGAAAGACCGCGCCGTCCCGGACGGCAGGACAGAAGACGTCACCTTAGGGAGAGAGAGAATGAAACGCACCCACCTGACCCTCATGGCCGGCACCGCCCTGGCCCTGCTTGCGGGCAACGCCTTCGCGCAAGAGGCCGCGACCGTGGCCTTCCTGATGCCCGACCAGGCCTCGACCCGCTATGAGGAGCATGACTATCCCGGCTTCCAGGCCGAGATGGCGAAGCTTTGCCCCGACTGCACGGTGATCTACCAGAACGCCAATGCCGATGTGGCGCTGCAACAGCAGCAGTTCAACTCGGTCCTGGCGCAGGGCGCGAAGGTGATCGTGCTGGATCCCGTCGACTCGGCCGCCGCCGCCGCGCTGGTGACGCTGGCGCAGTCGCAGGGCGTGAAGGTCATCGCCTATGACCGCCCGATCCCGGATGCCCCGGCCGACTACTACGTCTCGTTCGACAACAAGGGCATCGGCCAGGCCATCGCGCAATCGCTGGTCGACCACCTGAAGGCCAGCGGCGTGCCGGATGGCGCGGGCGTGTTGCAGATCAACGGCTCGCCCACCGATGCCGCCGCCGGGCTGATCCGCGACGGGATCGACGCGGCGCTCGACGCCTCGCCCTACAAGACCCTGGCCGAGTTCGACACGCCGGACTGGGCCCCGCCGGAAGCCCAGCAATGGGCGGCGGGCCAGATCACCCGCTTCGGGGCCGAGATCGTCGGCGTGGTCGCCGCGAATGACGGCACCGGCGGCGGCGC
>NZ_JAYRUJ010000005.1:0-192551 GCF_041919135.1 Tabrizicola sp.
CATAGCCCTTGAAGTCGCCGAAATACTTGGTGATCGCCGCCGTCAGCGTCGTCTTGCCATGGTCAACGTGACCAATCGTCCCGATGTTAACGTGCGGTTTCGTCCGTTCAAACTTTGCCTTCGCCATCGCGCTTTCCGCCCTTGTCCAGAAGGGGCCGGGTGGGGCCCTTGATTACACGCGCGGCGGCTTAGCCCGGTGAGGCGGGAAATTCAAGCCTGATCGGGCTGGGCAGACGGGCAGACCTCCTCGTTCGACTTCGTCGCCTCGTCGGACCATCCGCGAGGAGTGACGAAGTCATCGACGCGCCGCCGCGTCAGGTGAAGCGGTTGTCGCGGGGAAAGCCGCGCGGGGCCATCTTGCCGGCACCCGCCCTTGCCCCGGTCCATTCGGCCAGGTCGGTTTCGGTCCGGGTCCGCCCGGCCGGATCCTTCCACGACAGCCCCTCGGCGCGGGGGAAGGTGGTGGCGTCCGAAAGCCCGCCATCCTTGTACTTCTGCAACCTCACACCCTTGCCCCGGGCCATTTCCGGCAGTTCGGACAGTGCAAAAACCAGCATCTTGCGGTTGTCGCCCACCACGGCGACCGAGTCGCCCGCGATCGCCACGCAGACCGCCGTCTTCACCCCGTCGCGCACGGTCAGCACCGCCTTGCCGGCCCTGGTCTGCGCCAGCAGTTCCTCGGAGGGTACCACGAACCCGTCGCCGGCGGTCGAGGCGATGAGGTATTTCTGCCCCGGCCGGTAGATCAGGAGGTCGGTGATCCCGGTGTCGTTCGGCAGGTCCACCATCAGGCGCACCGGCTCGCCCATGCCGCGGCCGCCGGGAAGGTTCGCGCCCAGCAGCGTGTAGAACCGGCCGTTCTCGGCCACCAGCAGGATCTTGTCGGTGGTCTCGGCATGGAAGGCGAAGCGGGGGCCGTCGCCGTCCTTGAACTTCTGCTCCGCCGCAAGGTCGACATGGCCCTTCATCGCCCGGATCCAGCCCATCTTCGAGCAGATGACGGTGATCGGCTCGCGGTCGATCATCGCCTCGTAGGGGATTTCCTCGATCTCGGCGGCATCGGCGAACTGGGAACGGCGTGCGCCGAGCACGGTCTGCTTGCCGTAAAGCTTGCGCACCTCGTCCAGTTCCTGCCCGATCCGCTGCCACTGGCGGCTCTCGCTGGCCAGAAGATCGGCCAGATCGGCCCGCTCCGCCTTCAGCGCGTCGCGTTCGGCGTTCAGTTCCATCTCCTCGAGCCGCCGCAAGGACCGCAGGCGCATGTTGAGGATCGCTTCGGCCTGGTTCTCGGTCAGCAGGCCCCGGCCCGGCACCGGCGGGCGGTAATCCTTTTCCGAAATCGCCCGGATGTGCGATTTCGACCAGTCCTCGGCCATCAGCGCGGCCTTCGGGTCGCTGTCGTATCGGATAATGTCAATCACGCGGTCAAGGTTCAGGAAGGCGATCAGCAGGCCCTCCAGCACTTCCAGCCGCGCGTCGATCTTCAGGATCCGGTGCTGGCTGCGGCGCTGCAGCACGTCGCGCCGGTGGTCGAGGAAGGCGCGCAGCACCTCTTTCAGCGAACAGACCTTGGGCACCTTGCCGTCGATCAGTACGTTCATGTTCAAGGAGAACCGCACCTCCAGGTCCGAGTTCCGGAACAGGCTGCCCATCAGCACCTCGGCGTCCACGGTGCGGGCGCGGGGTTCCAGGACCAGGCGGATGTCCTCGGCCGATTCATCCCGGACGTCGGCAAGGAGGGGGACCTTCTTCACCTGGATCAGCTCGGCCAGCTTTTCGATCAGCTTGGACTTCTGCACCTGGAACGGGATCTCGGTGACGACGATCTGCCAGGTGCCGCGGCCCAGGTCCTCGACCTCCCATTTGGCGCGGGTGCGGAAGGCGCCGCGGCCGGTGCGATAGGCGTCCAGGATGCTGTCGCGCGGCTCCACGATCACGCCGCCGGTGGGGAAATCCGGGCCGGGGATCAGCGCGACCAGCGCCTCGTCGGAAAGCTGGGGATCGGCGAGCAGCGCCTGGCAACCGTCGATCAGCTCGTCCAGATTGTGCGGCGGGATGTTGGTGGCCATGCCGACCGCGATGCCGCTGGAGCCGTTGGCGAGAAGGTTCGGAAAGGCCGCCGGCAGCACCACCGGCTCTTCCAGGCGGCCGTCATAGTTCGGACGGAAATCGACGGCGGTCTCGTCGATCCCTTCCATCAGCGCCTCGGCGGCGGCGGTCACCCGCGCCTCGGTATAGCGGGAGGCGGCCGGGTTGTCGCCGTCGATATTGCCGAAGTTGCCCTGCCCGTCGACCAGCGGGTAGCGCATGTTGAAATCCTGCGCCAAACGCGCCATCGCGTCGTAGATCGCCTGGTCGCCGTGCGGGTGGAAATCCCCCATCGTGTCGCCGCTGATCTTGGCCGACTTCAGGAATCCGCCCGTCGGCGTCAGCCGCAGCCGCCGCATCGCCCAGAGGATCCGCCGGTGGACCGGCTTCAGCCCGTCGCGCGCATCCGGCAGGGCCCGGTGCATGATCGTCGACAGCGCATAGGTCAGGTAGCGTTCGCCGATCGCGCGGGACAGCGGTTCCGAGACGGTCAGGCCATCCGGCCCCTCGATCCTGGGTTCGTCATCATCTGTGGTCATGCCCGTCCTTTACGGGAAAACCGCGCGCCCGGTCCAGATGGGTTTCTCGGCCCGGCCGGAACCTGTTGGCAAGCGATGCGTTTTGGACTCTACCTGCGGGCCGAACGGTGCTAAGAACCAGACAATTGCCAGACCGGAAAATCCCATGTTGCGCCTGACCTTATTGCTGTGCCTGGGCATGTTCGTCGCCCTGATGACCCTGGGTCAGGACCGGGGCCAGTTGCGTCCGGGCCTGGCGCTGGCGCAATCCGAGGGACGGCTGGACGAGGTCTGGGCCGCAGCCGAGGCGAAGGCCCGGCCAGCCCCCGTCCCGGTGGCGAAGCCCGCGCCGGCCCTGGCGGCACTGGCGCCGGAACCCGCCGCCCCCACCCCCGTCGCCCCCCCTGCCCCCGCGATCAAGCCCGCGGTCGAGGTCGAGCCGGGCCGGGAGGTCGTGGCGGCGGTGGAGGAGCCGATCTTCTCGCTTGCCTCCTTCGGCAACGAACCCGTCCCGGGCGAAGCCGGGGTCCCGCTGCCCGAAGCTGCCGCCCCCGAAGCCGCGGCCCCCGAAACCATGGCCCTGTCCGGGGACGATTCGATCCGCTATGTCACCGCAAGTTCGGTCAACGTGCGGGCCACTCCCTCGACCGATGCCGAGATCCTGGGCAAGCTCGCCAATGGCGAGGCTGCGCTGATGGTCCAGGATGTCGATGGCGAATGGGCCCGAATCATCATTCAGGGCGATGGGCTGGAAGGCTATGTCGCGCTGCGCTACCTCAGCCCCGAGGCGCCCTGACCTTCCATGCGGTCCATCCTGATCACCGGCTCGTCGTCGGGCATCGGCCTTAACGCCGCCCGGACCCTGCGGGCGCGCGGCTGGCGCGTCTTTGCGACCTGTCGGCAAGAGGCCGATTGCGCGCGCCTGCGGGCCGAGGGGCTGGAAAGCTTCCGCCTCGACTATGCCGATGAGGCCAGCATCGCCGAGGCGGTGGCAGAGGTGGTGGCGCGGACGGGCGGCACGCTGGACGCGCTTTACAACAACGGCGCCTTCGCCTGCCCCGGCGCGGTCGAGGACCTGCCGCGCGGGGCGCTGCGCGAAATCTTCGAGACCAACCTCTTCGGCTATCACGACCTGACGCGGCGGGTGATTCCGCTGATGCGGGCGCAGGGACATGGGCGGATCATCAACTGCTCCTCGGTCCTCGGCCTGGTCGCGCTGACCTGGCGCGGCGCCTATGTCGCGACCAAGTTCGCGATGGAGGGACTGACCGACGTGCTGCGGATCGAGATGCGCGGCACGGGAATCGACATCGTGCTGATCGAACCCGGCCCGATCGCCACGAAGATCCGCGAGAATGCGATCCCGCATTTCGAGCAATGGATCGACTGGGAAAACTCGGCCCGGCGCGAGGAATATGTGCGGCTGCGCGGGCGGCTTTACGACAGGAAGGTGAAGAAGGACAGGTTCGAGCTGCCGCCCTCGGCGGTGACGCAAAGCCTGATCCGGGCGCTGGAGGCGAAGCGGCCGAAGGCGCGGTATTACGTCACCACGCCGACCCATCTGATGGGTCTTGCCCGGCGGGTGCTGCCGACCCGTGCGCTGGACTGGTTGATCGCCAAGGGCTAGCCTCAAGACTTTCAAGTAAAATTCTTGCCGGATTTCTTCCTCGAGAAATTTGACTTCGCTTTCCGCCGCCGCGCGCTTAGATCATGGGCAAAGGGAGTGCGCCCATGTTTTCCGACCCGCTGTTCCTGTTCGCGACCGTGGCCTGCCTGGTCGTGCTGGCGATCCTGCTGTTCGGGATCGGAACCTTCGCCAGGGGCGGCGACTTCAACAAGCGCAACGCCAACCGCATCATGCGCTGGCGGCTTGGCGTGCAGTTCGTGGCGGTGGTGCTGATCGTCGCCTTCGCCTGGCTGCGCAGCGGCTCGTGACCCGGAGGAAAGAATGGTCGTCCTGTCGAAAATCTATACCCGCACCGGGGATGCCGGGCAAACCGCGCTTGGCAACGGCACGCGGGTGGCCAAGCACAGCCTGCGGGTCAGCGCCTATGGCACCGTGGACGAGACCAACGCCACCGTGGGCCTTGCCCGCCTGCATGCGAAAGGCGAGGCCGGCGAGGCGCTGCAGCGCATTTCCAACGACCTTTTCGACCTTGGCGCCGATCTCTGCACCCCCGACCGGCATCTGGACCCGACGCTCTCCTACACCCCCCTGCGCATGATCGAGGCCCAGGTCGCCCGGCTGGAGCGCGAGATCGACGCGATGAACGACCGGCTTACCCCCTTGCGCAGCTTCATCCTGCCCGGCGGCTCGGTCCTGGCCGCCCAGTTGCACCTCTGCCGGACGGTCTGCCGCCGGGCCGAGCGGCTGGTGGTGGAACTTGCGACGGAGGAGGACGTGAACCCGGATGCGGTGCACTACCTCAACCGCCTGTCCGACTGGTTCTTCGTCGCCGGCCGGATCGCCAATGACGACGGCAAGGCCGATGTCCTCTGGGTGCCCGGCCTGACGCGCTGAACGGCCGCAAGGCGCTGCTCGTCGAGCACTTCGTGCACTCCTCGCGCATCGCTCACGACGAGTGCACGAAGTGCTCGAGGAGTATTCCCGACATTCTGCCCTGATCGGCCGCCCCGATCAGAAACGCGGCGTCCTGTCGCCTGAAGGTGTCGCATTTGCTCTGTTCCGGCAGGCCGCCTTCCGCTATCTGGCGGGGCGAGAGCTTGTGCGCCCCCGGGCGCGTCGGATGAGGAGTGCGGCCGATGAAGGTGCTGGTCCCGGTCAAGCGGGTGATCGACTACAACGTGAAGGTTCGGGTGAAGGCGGACGGGTCTGGCGTTGACCTGGCGAACGTCAAGATGTCGATGAACCCCTTCGACGAGATCGCGGTGGAAGAGGCGATCCGGCTGAAGGAGAAGGGCGTGGCGACCGAGGTCGTCGTCGTCTCGATCGGCGTCAAGCAGGCGCAGGAGACGCTGCGCAATGCACTCGCCATGGGCGCGGACCGGGCGATCCTGATCGAGGCCGCCTCGGACGTGCACACCGACATCGAGCCCCTGGCGGTGGCCAAGCTCCTGGCCGCCGTGGTCAAGGAGGAACAGCCGGGTCTCGTCCTCTGCGGCAAGCAGGCGATCGACAACGACATGAACGCGACCGGGCAGATGCTGGCGGCGCTCCTGGGCTGGTCGCAGGGCACCTTCGCCTCGGAAGTCGTCATCGAGGGCGACCACGCGAAAGTCACCCGCGAAGTGGACGGCGGGTTGCAGACGATCACCGTCAGCATGCCGACGATCATCACCGTCGACCTGCGCCTGAACGAGCCGCGCTATGCGAGCCTTCCGAACATCATGAAGGCCAAGGCCAAGCCGCTGGCGACCAAGACTCCGGCCGACTACGGCGTCGACGTCGCGCCCCGGCTCTCGGTCGTCAAGACGGTGGAGCCGGCGGGCCGCAAGGCGGGGGTGAAGGTGGGCTCGGTGGACGAACTCATCACGAAACTGAAAGACGAAGCGGGGGTGCTCTGATGGCCGTTCTTCTTCTTGCCGATGTCGTGGGTGGCGCGCTTGCCACCGATCAGGTCGCCAAGGCGCTGACTGCGGTGAAAACGCTCGGCCCGGTGACGGTGCTGGTCGCGGGTCCGGATGCCGCTGCGGCCGCCGCCGAAGCCGCGACGCTCGCGGGCGTGGCCAAGGTGCTGCTGGCCGAGGATGGGACTTACGCGCATGGCCTGTCGGAACCCACCGCCGCGCTGGTGGTTTCGCTGGCCGGCGATTACGAGCATATCGTGGCCGCCTCGGGTGCGCTGTCGAAATCGGTGCTGCCCCGCGTGGCGGCGCTTCTCGACGTGATGGTGATCTCGGAAGTCCTCGCGGTGCATGACGCGGCGACCTTCGACCGGCCGATCTATGCCGGCAACGCGATCCAGACGGTGAAGACCTCGGACGCGAAGAAGGTGCTGACGATCCGCACCGCGACCTTCGACGCCGCCGGCAAGGGCGGCTCGGCCCCGGTCGAGAAGGTTTCGGCTTCGGTCGACGGCAGCCTGTCCTCCTGGGTCGAGGACAAGGTGGCGTCGAGCGACCGGCCCGAGCTGACCTCGGCCGGGATCGTGGTCTCGGGCGGCCGTGGCGTTGGCTCACAGGCCGACTTCGCGCTGATCGAGAAGCTGGCCGACAAGCTGAACGCGGCCGTGGGCGCGTCCCGCGCGGCGGTGGACTCGGGCTATGCGCCGAACGACTGGCAGGTCGGCCAGACCGGCAAGGTCGTGGCGCCCGAGCTTTACGTCGCCGTCGGCATCTCGGGCGCGATCCAGCATCTCGCCGGGATGAAGGACTCCAAGGTCATCGTCGCGATCAACAAGGACGAAGAGGCCCCGATCTTCCAGGTCGCCGACTACGGCCTGGTCGCCGACCTCTTCACCGCCGTGCCGGAACTGATCGAGAAGCTCTGACCCGCAAGGGGGGTGATTCACCCACCCTACACCCGGAACAAGGATACGGGGGTCGCGTCAGGCGGCCCCCGTTGCCGTTTCCAGCCCGGCGCGAATCGCCGGGACCAGCCTTGCCGCGATCCCGGGATGCGGGCAGCCCGCCCCGGCAGCATGGCAGGGGATCGCCGGCGCAAGCGGACGCAGCGCCTCGATCATCGGCGCGGTGATGAACAGCGGCTCCTCGGCCACCAGCCAGAGCAGCAGCGGCCGCGGCAGCCGGCCCAGCAAGGCGCGCATCCGGGCCAGCCAGCTCTCCTGCAGGATGCCCACCACCGTCTGGAACCGGCGGGGATCGGCGTCGCGCAGGACCTGCAGCAGGTGGCGGGTGAAATGGATGTCGGTGAACTCCACCCCCGGGTAAAGCGCCCGCAGCGCCGGAGTGGCGGCAATGAAGCGGTCGTTGCGGCGGCTGTGCACGGAATAGAGCGGATTGCCCAATCCCTCGGCCCCGGTGACCTGCACCACCGCCAGCCGCGCGCCCTGCGCCACCGCCAGCGCGGCAGGATCGGACAGCCAGACATCCGGCCCGCCGTTCACCACGCCCAGATTCGCGACCGGCAGGCGCAGGGCCTCCTCCACCAGCTCGGCGAAGGGCCGGGCCAGGCCTTTGCCGAAGGTCGCCGAGCCGCCGAGCATGGCGAGATAGGGACCCGAAAGATCCCGCGCCGGACCGCGGAACAGGGTCCGGGACGCGCCATAGCGGCAGGAGGACCGATCCTCGGCCCCGATTTCCGTCGCTGGAACCATCCCGTCACCCGATTGCAGCCCTCTCGTGGCAAAGGCTGGCAGAGGGTGGTTGCCGAATGGCTAAATTCGGGCGATTGGCTAAAGGTCTAGCGATTTCCCCGTCCTTGCGCGGGCGGCATCGGCCGGGCATAACCGGGGCAGCAGCGGAGGTGAGGGCGATGGAGATCAAGCTGGTGGGCATCGTGGGTGCCGGGCAAATGGGCAACGGCATCGCCCATGTCTTTGCGCTGGCCGGCTACGAGGTGCTGCTGAACGATATCTCGGAGGAGGGCCTGGTGAAGGCCCTCGCCACGATCGACAGGAACATCGAGCGCCAGGTCGCACGCGGCAAGGTGCTGCCCGCCGACAAGCGCGCCGCGCTGGAGCGGATCAGGACCACGCTGAAACTCTCCGACCTGGGCCAGTGCGACCTGATCATCGAGGCCGCCACGGAACGCGAGACGGTCAAGCAGGCGATCTTCGAGGACCTTCTGCCGCATCTGAAGCCCTCGACGATCCTGACCTCGAACACCTCGTCGATTTCCATCACCCGGCTGGCGTCCCGCACCGACCGGCCGGAAAAGTTCATGGGCTTCCACTTCATGAACCCGGTGCCGGTGATGCAGCTGGTGGAGCTGATCCGGGGCATCGCCACCGACGAGGCGACCTGGAACGCGCTGCACGAGGTGGTGAAGCGGCTGGGCAAGACCGCCGCGTCAGCCGAGGATTTCCCGGCCTTCATCGTCAACCGCATCCTGATGCCGATGATCAACGAGGCGGTCTATACGCTGTACGAAGGCGTGGGGTCGGTGAAGAGCATCGACGAGTCGTTGAAGCTCGGGGCCAACCACCCGATGGGCCCGCTGGAACTGGCGGATTTCATCGGGCTGGATACCTGCCTTGCGATCATGAACGTGCTGCACGAGGGGCTGGCGGACACCAAGTACCGGCCCTGTCCTTTGCTGACGAAGTATGTCGAGGCGGGGTGGTTGGGCCGCAAGACGCAGCGGGGGTTTTATGACTACCGGGGCGAAGTGCCGGTGCCGACACGGTGACCCTGGCGGCGCCGGTTCAAGGATAGAAAGCCGGTTCGTAGATCACGTTGCCCGATGGCGTCGGGCCAGCGAAAGTCAATGCCATGAAATATTCTGGCGGAACGCCCTCGAAGACGAGGCCCGGTTCCGGCGCGAAGCCGAAGCGTTGATAATAGGCCGGATCGCCCACCACGACGCAGCCCTTCCAGCCCTCCGACCTGATGCGGGAAAGGCCATTCCGGATCAGCGCGCCGCCGATGCCCTTGCCCTGTATCTGCGGAAGGACCGAAACAGGGCCGAGCCCGGACCAACCGATGTCCTCTCCGGCGATCGTGACGGGAGAGAACGCGACATGGCCGACGATCCGGCCATCCGCTTCTGCAACCAGTGAAAGCGTGAGTCTTCCGGCACTGCGCAGCGCATCGATGATCGCCGCTTCCGTTCCCGAACTGTGGTCCGCGCCCTGGAAGGCCGCTTCGGTCACGTTTCGGATTTCGGCAATGTCTCCTGCCGACTCTTCGCGAACGATCAAGGGGTCTTGCCTCCCTGCGGCAACTGGGGTGGGTGCCAACCCACGATCTGTACTTCCCGTTCCGGGGTCGGATGGTGGGTTGGCGCCCACACTACGCCTGATTTTTCAACGCCAGCGTATGCTCGCGCAGCCACGCCAGGAACCCCCGCGGGTTGCCTTCCCAGTTCTTCAGTTCCGATGCCGGGATCGGTGCGCCGATCACCGGGCGGGTCGGCTTGAACAGGCACCGCTTGATTTCATAGAGCAGCAACCCCTGCCGCACCGTATCCGACAACTGGTTTGCGATCTGGAAGGCGCGGGAGTTCTGGCCGGGGAAATAGACCGGCAGGATCGTCGCCCCGGTGGACCGGACGATCTTGTGGGTGAAGACGTTCCACTCGCCTTCCACCGCCGGGCCCCACCAGCCTTCGGACATCGCGACCTTGCCCGCCGGGAACAGGATGATCACCCCCCCGGCCTTCAGGTGCGCCAGCGTTTCTTCCCGCATCTGCAAGCCCAGTTCGCGGGCATTGTCCTCGTGCGGGAAGGGGACGGGGATCATGAACTCCTCGACCTCGGGGATCCCGGTCAGCAGCGAGCGGGTCAGGATCTTGAAATCCGACCGGACGCGGGTGACCATCTCGGCCAGCACCATGCCGTCCACCAGGCCCGAGGGGTGGTTCGAGACCACGACCAGCGGCCCGGTCGCCGGGATGCGCGCGATCTCCTCGGGCGGGGTCTCGATGCGGATGCCCATGTGGCGGATCGCCTTGGGCCAGAACGGCGCGCCGAACGGGGCGCCGGATTTCTCGAAGCTGCGGATCAGCCGCAGAAGCTGGACCTTGGCCGTCGCCCATTCGATCGCGCGGATCGTCCCGGCCTTGAAGGGATTCTTGAACGTGCCGGCATAGCTGAGCCGCCGCATGTCATACGGGCGGTCGGCCCGATCCACCGCAGATCGCGGCGAGTCGGTGGCAATCTGGCTATGGTCGGTCACGAAACGGCTATCCCCGGAGGCGCCGCGACAGAGTCGCGGCATCATCGCTCAATAGTCCTCTCCGAACCGGGCCGCAACAAGGGCCTCCAGCGCATCGGCGAGTTTCACCGCCTCGGCGCCCGAGGTCGTGACGTCGATGGTCGTCCCGCGCGAGGCGCCCAGCATCAAGAGGCCCATGATCGAATCGCCCGAGACCTCCATCCCGTCGCGGGCGACCGAGGCCTGGGCGTCGTGGGATTCGACCACCTCGACGAATTTCGCGCTGGCCCGGGCATGCAGGCCCTTTTCGTTCACGATACGGAAAGTGCGCGTCATGCGTCAGGCCCCGCCACCAAGATCGAGTGCGTTGATGTATTTGCGGCCCGCATCCAGAGCGGCGGCCACCGCGTCGGGAACGGGCATGTCGCGCGACTTGGCCAGCTTGATCAGCATCGGCAGGTTCGCGCCGTAAAGGATGCGGCGGCCCGTGGTGGCGCAGGCCGGCAGCGACAGGTTCGAGGGCGAGCCCCCGAACATGTCGGTGACCAGCACCACGCCCTGCCCGGTGTCGACGGCATCGGCGGCGGCGCAGATCTCGGCCTGTTTGGCCACGCGGTCGTGGTCATCCTCGATCGCGATCGCACGGACGCCGTCCTGCTTGCCGACCACATGCTCGACCGCCGAGAGATATTCCCGCGCCAGACCGCCATGTGCCACGATCACGATGCCGATCACGCGCCTGCCACCCTCATTGCCTCGGACTGCGCGACTGCGCCCCTGCGTTCCAGTTCCCGGTGACGTTTTGACACCGCCCAGCCCTTTTCTGCAAGCGCATTGGCCATCATTTCGGTGACGGCGACAGAGCGGTGTTGCCCTCCGGTACAGCCAAAGCCGATGGTCAGATGCGCCTTGCCCTCATCGAGATGCGCCGGAAGCAGAAACAGCAACAAGTCCCGCAACCTCTGGAAGAACTCGGCAAAGCGCGGGTCGCTGCGGACATAGGCGGCCACCTGCGGGTCGCGCCCGTCCAGCGGGCTCAGTTCGGTCACCCAATGCGGATTCGTCAGGAAGCGGCAGTCGAAGATCATGTCCACGCCGCGCGGGATGCCGCGCTTGTAGCTGAAGGACTGGACCGAGACCGACAGCCGCCCCGAGGGCATGATGTCGAACAGCGCGGCGAGATCGGCCTTCAGGTCGTGCTGGGTCAGGTCGGTCGTGTCGATCAGGTGATCGGCACGGGCGCGGATCGGGGCAAGCAGGTCAAGCTCGCGCTCCACCCCCTGCGCCGGGGTATCGGACGGGGCCAGCGGATGGCGGCGGCGGGTTTCCGAGAAGCGTTGGATCAGCACCCCCGGCGCGCAGTCCAGATACAGGATCTCCAGCATGACGCGGGGATTGCGGGTCAGGCGGTCGATCAGCTCGATCAGGGCGGTGGCATTGAAGTCGCGGTTGCGCACGTCAAGGCCCAGCGAGATCGGCCGTCCCAGCGGCGAGCCTTCGATCAGGCGCGGGACCAGCGACAGCGGGATATTGTCGATCCCTTCATAGCCGAGATCCTCAAGCACGCGGATGGCCGTCGTCCGCCCGGCGCCAGAGGGTCCGGTGACAAGGATCAGGCGGTGGTCGGGTTCGGGCATCATCCTTCGGTCCGTGGCAGGGTCAAGCCTGCCGTCCATGCTGAAGATAAAGCATCAGGGCAGCGGTGAAATGGTCATTCGGCACCTGCAGCACAAGCTCGGCCTCGCATCCCAGGATTGTGATGCTGCGCCGGGGCGGCAGGCGGTGTTCCTCGACCTGGCCCAGGTCCGCGACCAGCACGATCCCGGCCTCGTCCAGCGGCGGCGCGCGCAGCAGGCCCACCCCCCGCGCCTCGATCAGGCCCCTGAGCGGGGCCGGGCAGCGGGCGACCAGGCGGCCCGCCTCCACCGCGACCTCGGTCCGGTCATCGGCCACCAGCCTCGCGCCATGCGCCATCAGCCGCAGCGCCAGCGCCGACTTGCCTGCGCCGGAGGGCCCCAGGATCAGCAGCCCGCGCCCGTCCAGCGCGACACAGCTGGCATGAAGGATCTCGCTCACACCGGCAGGCCGACGACAAAGCGCGCGCCCAGCGGCTCCGAGGCCGGATCGGCGGCGGTGGGGCGGATGTTCTCGGCCCAGATCACCCCGCCATGCGCCTCGACGATCTGTTTCGAGATCGCAAGGCCAAGGCCGGAATGCTTGCCGAACTCGGCCTGCGGGCGTTCCGAATAGAACCGCTTGAACACCTTGGTCAGGGCCTGTTCCGGGATGCCGGGGCCGGTATCCTCGACCACGACCAGCACACGGTTCTCGCGCCGGCGGGCCCACACGCGGACGGCGTCGCCGTCATCGCAGAAGGAAATCGCGTTGGTCACGAGATTCACGAAGACCTGCGCCAGCCGCGCCTCGAGCCCGTGGATCGCAATCGGGTCGGCCGGCAGGTCGATGATGAAATCCACCCCCTTCTCGCCCGCCTGCTGGCTGAGATACTGGCAAAGGTTCGAGAGGGTTTTCAGCAGGTTGAACTCCTCCTCCTCCTCCTTCACCAGTTCGCTGTCCAGCCGCGAGGCGTTGGAGATGTCGCTGACCAGCCGGTCCAGGCGGCGGACGTCATGCTCGATCACGTCCAGAAGCTTTTCCCGCTGCTCCTCTTTCCTGACAAAGCGCAGCGAGCCTACGGCCGAGCGCAGGCTGGCCAGCGGGTTCTTGATCTCGTGCGCCACATCGGCGGCGAACTGCTCGTTGGCGTCGATCCGGTCATACAGCGCCGAGACCATGCCCCGCATGGCGACCGAAAGCCGCCCGATCTCGTCCGGCCGCGCGGCAAGGTCGGGGATCCGCACCCGGGACGGCGCCACCCGGCGGGTGTCGCGGTCACGCCCCAGTTCGGCCGCGGCGGCAAGGTCGGAAAGCGGGTTCGAGATGGTCGAGGCCAGCATCAGGCTCAGCCCGATCGAGACGACGAGCGCGATCAGGAAGACCTGCAGGATCTGCTCGCGCTCATAGCGCACCAGCCGGTCGATCTCGACCGAGTTCGAGGTCAGCGCCACCGCCCCCACCACATCGCCGCCGACCCGGATCGGCGAGGCAACCGAGAAGAACAGGCTGCCCTCGCTGTCGCGGGTGATGTGGCTGACGCTTTCGCCTTTCAGCGCACCCCTGACCGCGCCTTCGGCCTTGTGCGCCGCATCGATGGTCTCGGTGCGGATGCTGCTGCCCTGACGCAGGACCAGGGTGACGGAATTCCAGACGCCCTCCAGGAAATCGGCCAGGATCGTGGGCTTTGCCGGATCGACGACCAGCGTCTCGGTTCCTTGCCCCACCTTGGAGGCCAGCAGCCGCCCGGTCGGATCGAAGACGAAGATCTCGATCACCGGGTCGACCTTGATTTCCTCCAGCGCCATGCGGAAGTCGAAGCCGGCGCTGCCGGGGCGCAGCTGGCTCTCGTAGACCTTGGCGATCAGCTCGGCCTGGCGGGTCATGCCCTGCTGGCGCTGCAAGGCCAGGCTGTCGCGGAACGGGTTCATGAACAGGACGCCGATCACCAGCATGACCAGCGCCATCAGGTTGAAGACGACGATCTTGCGCGCCAGCGGCGAGCGGTTCAGCGCGACGATGCTGCGCCCGCTGCGCCCTTCCTTCAGCCGCTCGACCGTGGCATCGGGCGAGACCCAGTCCTCGCCCAAAAGCACGTCGCCCGAGCGTTTCGGTCGGTAAACCTCCGTACTGGCGATCCTTTGGGCCGAGGTCATGGGCGCTGTCCGCGTCACTCTTCGTTGTAGCGGTAGCCGATGCCGTAAAGCGTCTCGATCGCGGTGAAGGTGTCGTCCACCGACCGCATCTTCTTGCGCAACCGCTTGATGTGGCTGTCGATGGTGCGGTCGTCGACATAGACCTGGTCGTCATAGGCCACGTCCATCAGCTGGTCGCGGCTTTTCACGAATCCCGGCCGCTGCGCCAGCGCCTGCAACAGCAGGAACTCGGTCACGGTCAGCGACACCTCGCGCCCCTTCCAGGTCACCGAATGGCGCAAGGGATCCATCCGCAGCGCCCCGCGCTCCATCATCCGGGTTTCCTCGGTCGCCGCCGCCTCGCCGGTGCTGATCGCCTCCTGCCGGCGCAAGAGCGCGCGGATGCGCTCCACCAGCAGGCGCTGGCTGAAAGGCTTCTTGACGTAATCGTCCGCGCCCATGCGCAGGCCCAGCACCTCGTCGATCTCGTCGTCCTTCGAGGTCAGGAAGATCACCGGGATCGAGGTCTTCTGCCGCATCCGCTGCAACAGGTCCATGCCGTCCATCCGGGGCATCTTGATGTCCAGGACCGCCATGTCCGGCATACGGCGGTTGAATGCCTCCAGCGCCGACTGGCCGTCGTTATAGGTCTCGACCTCGAAGCCCTCGGCCTCAAGGGTCATGGCGACCGACGTGAGAATGTTCCTGTCGTCGTCCACGAGGGCGATGCGCGACATCTTCGAGCCTCCCGGTAACTGCTGCTGCCTTATGCATTTTCGTCGGATTGTTGGGGCGGCGTGTCGGATAATCAACAGGAAAGCGAATCAGCCGCGCACAAGACCGCGCGAGGGTGACAAATTCGCCGCCATCCCCCGCGCCGCCGGAACGCTTTCCGGGTTGGTGGCGCTAACCCCGGAATGATTGCGCTAACGCGTTGAAAACGTGCTGTTCTACAAAGGAACCATCATGGTATAGCGCCGTTACGGACAGGCCCCACCATCGCTTGTCCGAGGCATCCCCCAGGCCCGGATGCCGTTGAACGAACCGCCGCCGCAATTACGCCGCGGCCCCTCGGAGCTAGCAGGATGACCCAGGAAACCACCGTCGGACGCGTGAATCCCGACCAGACTCTCTCGCACCAAGGCATCAAGGGTGTGGCGGTCGCCCACTACAACTATGTCGAGGCGGCGCTGGTCGAGGCGGCGGTCGCACGGGGCGAAGGTCGCCTGGGCCTGGGCGGCGCCTTCCTCTGCTCGACGGGGCAGTTCACCGGGCGCTCGCCCAAGGACAAGTTCGTGGTCCGCACCCCCGGCACCGAAAACACGATCTGGTGGGAAAACAACGCCCCGATGACGCCCGAGGCCTTCGCCACCCTGAAGGCCGACATGCTGGAGCATGTGAAGGGACGCGAGCTTTTCGTGCAGGACCTCTATGCCGGGGCCAATCCGGCGCACCGGCTGGACGTGCGCGTGGTGACGGAACTGGCCTGGCACGGCCTCTTCATCCGCCACCTGCTGCGCCGCCCCTCGCGCGGGGAACTGGACGGGTTCACCCCGGAATGGACGATCATCAACCTCCCCTCGTTCAAGGCCGACCCGGCCCGGCACGGCTGCCGCACCGATACGGTGATCGCGCTGAACTTCGACGAAAAGACCATTCTGATCGGCAACACCGCCTATGCCGGCGAGAACAAGAAATCGGTCTTCACCATCCTGAACTACATCCTGCCCGGCAAGAACGTGATGGCCATGCATTGCAGCGCCAACCACGCCATCGGCCAGCCCGAGGATTCGGCGGTGTTCTTCGGGCTGTCCGGCACCGGCAAGACCACGCTCTCTGCCTCGCCCGACCGCACGCTGATCGGCGATGACGAACACGGCTGGTCCGACGAGGGCGTCTTCAACTTCGAGGGCGGCTGCTACGCCAAGACCATCGACCTGTCGGCCGAGGCCGAGCCCGAGATCTATGCCACCACGCACCGCTTCGGCACCGTGGTCGAGAACATGGTCTACGACCCCGAGACTCTGGTCCTCGACTTCTCCGACCGCAGCCTGACCGAGAACACCCGCTGCGCCTATCCGCTGGAGGCGATCTCCAACGCCTCGGCCACCGGGCTTGGCGGCCATCCGCGCCATGTCGTGATGCTGACCTGCGATGCCTTCGGCGTGCTGCCTCCGATCGCCCGGCTGTCGCCGGCGCAGGCGATGTATCACTTCCTCTCCGGCTTCACCTCCAAGGCCGCCGGGACCGAGCGCGGGATCACCGAGCCGCAGCCCACCTTCTCGACCTGCTTCGGCGCCCCCTTCATGCCGCGCCGCCCCGAGGTCTATGGCAAGCTCCTGCAGGAGAAGATCCTGCAGCACGGCGCGACCTGCTGGCTGGTCAACACCGGCTGGACCGGCGGGGCCTATGGCACCGGCAAGCGGATGCCGATCAAGGCGACGCGGGCGCTCCTGTCGGCGGCGCTGGACGGTTCGCTGAACACGGTCACCTTCCGCAAGGACAAGAACTTCGGCTTCGAGGTCCCGGTCGCGGTGCCGGGCGTCGATTCCGCGCTGCTCGACCCGCGCTCGACCTGGGCCGATCCGGCCGCCTATGACGCGCAGGCGGCCAAGCTGGTCGGCATGTTCCAGAAGAACTTCGCCCAGTATGTGCCCTTCATCGACGCCGATGTGAAAGCCGCCGCCATCGGCTGACCCCTCCTCGTTCGACTGCGTCTCCTCGTCGGCCTGACGCCGGCTAGGAGTGCACGAAGTGCATCGACGAGCGCCCCCGATTCCATCGCGACACATTCATTCGCCGCACCGGGTTGCGGCGAAATCTTGTTGCGCTGCCGTCGCAAAGGCCCTACCTCTTCGCAAGTGCAGAATCCGTGGAGCTTTCCGATGCCGCATGATGGACAGGCCATGACCCAGACCCCGATCCTTGCCGATCTCCGCGCCCTGGCAAGCGCCGCCCTGCCCGAGGTCGAGGCCCTGTTCACCCAAGGCCGCGACGGGCTGAAGGCCGGGGTCACGATCAGCGGCAAGGTCTCGGCCACGGCGCTGGAGGAACGGCAGTTCCAGGCCCATGCGCTTGCCTGGCTGGCCACTTACGTCGAATCGCTGCGGCAGCTGTCGGCCTGGGCCGGCCGGCTGGACGAGGCAGGCCAGTTCGGCGCGATGGAGGCGCTGATCCTGCAGATCGGCTTCGGCGAATATCTCAGCCAGATCGCCGGCGGCATCCCGATGAGCCAGGGCGAGCTTGCCCGCCTCTCCGACCTCGGCCTCGGCTGGACCCCCGGCGATGCCGCAGCGCAGCTGATGGCCGCGGGCAACACGCCCGAGGCGCGCGCCGCGCTGGTGGCGCTCATGCGCGACAACCACGGCCGCGCGACCTTCGGCGGCACCGGGCTGGACGAGGAGCTGGAGATGATCCGCGACCAGTTCCGCCGCTATGCCGACGAGAAGGTCATCCCCCGCGCGCATGACTGGCACCTGAAGGACGAGCTGATCCCGATGGAGGTGATCACCGAACTGGCCGAGATGGGCGTCTTCGGCCTGACCATCCCCGAATCCTACGGCGGCTTCGGCCTGTCCAAGGCCAGCATGGTCGTCGTCTCCGAGGAACTCAGCCGCGGCTACATCGGCGTCGGCTCCCTCGGCACCCGCAGCGAGATCGCGGCCGAGCTGATCCTCTGCGGCGGCACCGACGAGCAGAAGGCGAAATGGCTTCCCGGCCTCGCCTCGGGCGCGATCCTGCCGACCGCCGTCTTCACCGAGCCGAACACCGGCTCCGACCTCGGCAGCCTGCGCACCCGGGCGCGCAAGGACGGCGAGGACTGGGTGATCACCGGCAACAAGACCTGGATCACCCATGCCGCCCGGACCCATGTGATGACCGTGCTGGCCCGCAGCGTCGAGGGCACCAGCGACTATCGCGGCCTCTCGATGTTCCTGGCGGAAAAGACCCCCGGCACCGATGAGACGCCCTTCGTCGATCCCGGCCTCTCCGGCGGCGAGATCGAGGTGCTGGGCTACCGGGGCATGAAGGAATACACCGTCAATTTCGACGATTTCCGCGTCAAGGGCGAGAATATCCTGGGCGGCGTCGAGGGCCAGGGCTTCAAGCAGCTGATGCAGACCTTCGAGAGCGCCCGCATCCAGACCGCCGCCCGCGCGATCGGCGTGGCGCAATCGGCGCTGGAAACCGGCATGCAATATGCCGAGGACCGCAAGCAGTTCGGCAAGTCGCTGATCGAATTCCCGCGCGTCGCCGGGAAGCTGGCGATGATGGCGGTCGAGATCATGGTCGCGCGCCAGCTCACCTATTTCTCCGCCTGGCAGAAGGACCACGACAAGCGCTGCGACCTGGAGGCGGGCATGGCCAAGCTCCTCGGCGCCCGCGTGGCCTGGGCCGCCGCCGACAATGCGCTGCAGATCCACGGCGGCAACGGTTTCGCGCTGGAATACCGGATCAGCCGCATCCTCTGCGACGCGCGCATCCTGAACATCTTCGAGGGCGCGGCCGAGATTCAGGCCCAGGTCATCGCCCGGCGCCTGCTGGAGTGATGGCCCCCGGGCCGGGGGGCTGCCCCCCGCCGCGCGACGGGCGCGCCACGCCAAGGCGGGGATGCAACCGCCCCGCAATGGCCCAGGAGGACAACAACCCCACCGCCGCCGCGACGAATATCCCCGGCAGCGGTGCGACGAACAGCACCAGCCAGGCCGCCCCCGGCGTCAGGATGCCCGAGACATCGCGGAAGCTGGAATAGACCGCCGACATCTCGGTCCGCTCCGAAGGCTTGACCGACATCAGGAAGGGCAGCCCGCCCACCGCATCCAGCATCACCAGGAAGCCCGAGGCCAGCATGACCAGCGCCACCGTGGCCCAGGGCAAGGCCGAGATCAGGCCGGCCGCCAGGAACAGCAGCCCGCAGATCCCGAAGGCCAGCCGGACCGAGCGGCGGACCGAAAGCCTCCGCGCCAGCCGGTTCAGCGCGGGCGCGGCGAACAGCAGCGCGTTGGACACCGACAGCGCGATGCCGCCCACCTTGTCGCCCAGCCCCGCCTCGATGCAGAAGATCGGCAGGTAGACGACATAGACCCACCAGCCGCAACTGCGCATCACCGCGAAGGTCCAGCCCGCGATCAGGCGCGGCTGGCTGAAGAAGCGGCCCAGATAGCCCAGCGGATTGACCGTCGGCCGCTTGGCGCGGGCGATCTGCTTGCCATTGCCCAGCCGCAGGATCCAGAAACAGGTCATCTGCACCAGCGAAAAGCCCCCGGCCACGAGGAAGGGCAGTGCGTGCCACTGGTGATACAGCCAGACCCCCGCCATCGGCCCGATGGTCCAGGCCCCCGCCGCATAGGCCATCTGCACCGACTGGCTCCGGCCCAGGTTCGCGCGGTCGACGTAATCCAGCACATAGGCGTTCAGGCAGACGAAGATCGTCACCGTCGCCATGGCATTGCAGATCAGCGCCAGCGGCACCGACCATACCGTCCCGATCGCGCCAAGCCCGTTGCCGACAAGATACAGCGCCACGCCCCCGCTATAGACCCAGCGCCTCGGGATCCGGCGGGTGGCCCAGGGCACCATCAGCCCCCAGACCAGCGCCACGATTCCCGCGATGAAGAACGCGACCGAGGTCGATTGCGCATCGCCCAGCGCGTCATAGACCACCAGCGGCATGGTCGAGACCAGAGTCCCGCGGATCGTCGCGTCCAGCCCGGCCAGAAGCGCGAAATGCTCGATCCGGGGGGTGGGGGAATGTTTCAGCGCCAGGGGCAGGTAACGGGTGGCCATGCAGCGAGTTCGACGGCGGAAGCCGGGTTCCGTCTGTCACAGCCGCGACATCCGGTGTCGCATCACGCCGGTCGCGCCAGAAGGTCCAGCAGCCGCGCCCGCGCCTCGGGCAAGAGCCGGTCGCCCAGCACCGGCCGCAATCCCTGGTCCAGGAAATGTCCGGTCAGCCGCAGCCCCTGCGCCACCGCCCCGGGCGGCAAGGCCGCCTCGCCCGCCAACCCCTCGGGCAGGGGAAGCAGCCGCTCCGCCCAGTCCCCCGCGCCCTCGCGGGTGACGGCGCGGCCGGTCCGCGGGCTGACATAGGCCAGCCCCTCGGTCGCCCCCGTCACCGCGCAGGCGCCCAGGTCCAGACCGAAGCCCAGCTCGTCCAGCAGCAGCAACTCCCAGCGCAGATAGGCCGAGGTCCAGCCCTCGCGCCCCAGAAGATCCATGACCCCCCGCGTCGCGGTCCAGAGACGCGGATGCGGCTCGCGCTCCGGCAAGGCGACATGCAGCAGCGCGCAGACGGACAGCAGCCCCGCCAGCGCCAGCCGGTCGCCCAGCAGATGCGCCCGGCTCTGCAACGGCTCGACGGTGAAGGCCCCCAGCTGCTCGTGCAACCGCGCCCGCCAGTCCAGCATGAGGCCGGTCCCCGGCTGCAACGCCGCCGCCATCCGGCGCGAGGCCCCGCCCCGCACCACGCCCATATGCCGCCCATGCGCCGCCGTCAGCACCTCGATGATGGCCGAGGTCTCGCCATGCGGGCGCATCGACAGAAGGATCCCTTGGTCGCGCCAGTCCATGCCGGAACTATCCCGCGCCGCCGCGGGGGGCGCAACTCAATCCGACAACCCGTCCTGATCCAGCAGCGTCCGCCCCTGCCGGTCCTCCAGCTCGATCACCCAGAGGTCCGGGTCCCGTGCCTTCGTCCGCGCCAGCAGCGCGTCCACCTCCCGCTCCTCGCCCTCGGCCAGCAGGATCCAGGCCCGTGCCCCGGTCATCAGGTCCGACCGCCGCTCCCAGGCCCGCGCGGTGCCGTCCAGCAGCGCCACCTTCACCACCACCGCCCCCGCCTCGGCATCGCCCTTCGCGGTGACATAGGCCGGAATCTCCGCCAGCCGCAGCCGTGTGAGGTAAGCCGAGACCCAGACCCCGCTGGCCAGCCGGACGCTCATGCCGCTTGCTCTTTTTCCAAATACTCCCGCCGGAGGCTTCCCCGCTGCCAACCGCGCGCGGCTTCAGGACCGGGGCCAAATTCCTTCGCAGGAATTTGCCCGAATTCCGCAAGGAATTCGGCGGCCTCAGGCATCCCCGTCCTTGAAATCCAGCCCCATCTCGGAATAGCGCTCGGGCTCGTCCAGCCAGTTCGGCCGCACCTTGACCTGCAGGAACAGATGCACCGTCCGGCCCAGGAACTCGCTGATCTCGGCCCGCGCCGCCTGGCCGATGGCCTTGATCGTCTCGCCCCGGTTGCCCAGCACGATCCCCTTGTGGCCGTCCCGCGCGACATAGACGATCTGGTCGATCCGGGTGGTCCCGTCGGGCTTGTCCTCCCATTTCTCGGTCTCGACCGTCAGCTGGTAGGGCAATTCCTCATGCAGCCGCAGGGTAAGCTTCTCGCGCGTCATCTCGGCCGCGATCATCCGCATCGGCAGGTCGGCGATCTGGTCCTCGGGGTAGAACCACGGCCCCTCCGGCAGCTCGGCGGCCAGCCATTCGCGCAGGTCGCCGACCCCGTGGCCGCGCTCGGCGCTGATCATGAAGGTCTTGGCGAAGGGAAACGCCTTGTTCGCCTCCTCGGCCAGCGCCAGCAGGGTCTCGGCCTTCACCCGGTCGATCTTGTTGATCGCCAGCGCCACCGGCTTGCCCTTGGGCATCTCGTCGCGCAGCCGCTCGATGATCGCCTGCGCGCCCTCGGTCAGCCCGCGATGCGCCTCGATCAAGAGGACGATGATATCGGCATCCGAGGCCCCGCCCCAGGCCGCCTTGACCATGCTGCGGTCCAGCCGCCGCCGCGGCCGGAAGATGCCCGGCGTATCGACAAAGACGATCTGGCTCTCGCCCTCCATGCAGACCCCCCGGATCCGCGTCCGCGTCGTCTGCACCTTGTGCGTGACGATGCTAACCTTCGCGCCCACCATCCGGTTCAGGAGGGTGGACTTGCCGGCATTCGGCTCTCCGATCAGGGCGACGAAGCCCGCGCGCGTGGTCATGGGGTGGCTACCTTTCCTTGTCCGACCCATAGGCGAAAGCGGCACGGAAGACCAGTTCGCATTCCGTCCGGAGAGACAGGCCTCTTCCAGCACGTCGTGCCCTCGTCGGCGGCATCCTTGCGAGGAGTGCACGAAGTGCTCGACGAGCCGTCGCCTAAAGGCCCGCGCCTTCCATCCGCTCCAGCAGCATCCGCGCCGCGGCCTGCTCCGCCACCCGTTTCGATCCCGCCGCCGCCTCGGCCGAGGCGCCATTCGCCAGCGTGACCCGGACCGTGAACATCGGCGCATGATCCGGGCCCGACCGGCCCGCCTCCTCATAGGCCGGCGGCGGCATCGCCCGCGCCTGCGCCCATTCCTGCAACGAGGTCTTGGCGTCGCGCGCGTCCGGCTCCACCCGGGCGATCCGGTCGCCCCAAAGCCGCAGAACCAGCGCCCGCGCCGCCTCGAAGCCCGCATCCTGGTAGACCGAGGCAATCACCGCCTCCATCGCATCGCCCAGCAGCGCCTCTTTCCGGCGCCCTCCGGTCAGCATCTCGGAGCGGCCCAGCTTCAACACTTCGCCCAGCCCGATCTCGCGCGCGACGGCGGCGCAGGTCTCCTTGCGCACCAGCGCGTTGAAGCGCGGCGCCAGCTGGCCCTCGCGCGCGCCCGGATCGGCGGCCAGCAGCGCCTCGGCCATCACCAGGCCCAGCACCCGGTCGCCCAGGAATTCCAGCCGCTGGTTGTCCGGCCGCGTCGCCGTCCCGATCGAGGCATGGGTGACGGCGCGCGTCAGAAGGTCCGGCTTGCGGAACTGATGCCCGAGCCGGCCCTGGAAGGCCAGGAGTTCGGCCGAAAGCCTCACTCGATCGCCTTGAAGAAACGGTCGGATCGCCAGGTCCAGAAATACACCATCCGCGACCCGGCCGAGGAGAAGATCACCCGGTCCGCCCGGCCGATCAGATATTCCGCCGGCAGCATCCCCACCCCGCCCGCGCGCGGGTCATAGCGGCTGTCGGTCGAATTGTCGCGGTTGTCGCCCATGAAGAAGTAATGCCCCTCGGGCACGGTGAAGACCGGCGTGTCGTCGCCCGGCCCGTTGTCGCGGATGTTCAGGATGTTGTGCTTCTGGCCCTCGGGCAGGGTCTCGACGAAGCGGCTTTTCGTGCAGGTGCCGCCCGCCCCCACCGCGCCGTTCTCGCATTGCGGGATGTTGCGCATCGGGCCCTGCGGCTCATAGACCTCCTGGAAGGTGCCCGCGGGTTCCTGCGGCGCGGCGACACCGTTGATATAGAGCACCCCCGCCTTCATCTGGATCTTGTCGCCCGGCAGGCCGATCAGCCGCTTGATGTAGTCGGTCCCCGCGACCGGATGGCGGAAGACAACCACGTCGCCCCGCTCGGGTTCCGAGGCGAAGATCCGGCCCGAGAACGGGCACATCGCGAAGGGGCAGGAATATTTCGAATAGCCATAGGCCATCTTGTTGACGAAGAGGAAGTCGCCGATCAACAGCGTGTCCTTCATCGACTCGGACGGGATCCAGAACGGCTGGAAGAACAGGGTGCGGAACACGCCCGCGATCACCAGGGCCCAGAATACCGTCCTGATCGTCTCGAGGATCCCGCCGTCGGCCTTGCCGGATTTTGCCATGATGCCCTGCCTTGCGATAACCGCCGCTACATGCGCGGCGAGGGGGACGGAGTCAAGGACAGCGGCCGGGCCTCGATCACCACGAAGGCCTGTGCCCAGGGGTGGTCGTCGGTCAGCGTCACATGGATCACCGCCTCGTGGCCCGCAGGCGTCATCGCCCGCAGTCGGTCGGCCGCCCAGCCCGTGACATGCATCACCGGCTGGCCCGAGCGCAGGTTCGTCACCGCCATGTCCTTCCAGGAAATCCCCATCCGCAACCCGGTGCCCAGCGCCTTGGAACAGGCCTCCTTCGCGGCCCAGCGTTTGGCATAGGTCGCGGCAATGGCGCGCTTTCGGCTTTCGGCCTTGCGCTGCTCGGCTTCGGTGAACACCCGGTCGCGGAAACGGTCGCCGTGACGCGCAAGGACGCCCTCGATCCGCTCGATGTTGGCAAGATCCGTGCCGATCCCCAGGATCACCGCCCGCCCCCCTGCGCGACGCCGATTTCCGGTCCGGAAATCGTCCCGGAATTTGTCACGAATTCCGGCGCCCCGGCGGTCACAGCACCGGCCCGCGCGCCAGGTCCATCCGCCGCCGCATCTCCTCGATCGCGGGACCGAGGCCGCAGAAGATCGCCTCGCCCACGAGGAAGTGACCGATGTTCAGTTCGGCCAGTTCCGGGATCGCCGCGATCGGCTCCACATTGTCATAGGTCAGCCCGTGGCCGGCATGGACCTCCAGCCCCGCTTCGGCCGCGAGTTCCGCCCCCTTGCGCAGGGCCTGCAACTCGCGCTCGGCCAGTTCGGCATGACCCTCGGCCAGAAGGTCGGAATAAAGCCCGGTATGCAGCTCGACCACCGCCGCCCCGATCCGTGCGCTTGCCTCGATCTGGCGGGGATCGTGGCCGATGAACATGCTGACCCGTGCCCCGGCCTCGCGCAGGGGCGCGATATAGTCGGCCAGGCGCGCCATGTCGCCCGCGACGTCGAGGCCCCCCTCGGTCGTCCGCTCCTCGCGCTTTTCGGGGACCAGGCAGATGGCATGCGGCTTGTGCCGCAACGCGATGGCCTGCATTTCCTCGGTGGCGGCGCATTCGAAGTTCAGCGGAATCGAGATCGCCGCCATCAGCGCCTCGATATCGCCGTCGCGGATGTGGCGGCGGTCCTCGCGCAGATGCGCGGTGATCCCGTCGGCCCCCGCCGTCTCGGCCAGAAGGGCCGCGCGCAGCGGATCGGGCCAGGCCGAACCGCGCGCATTCCGCACCGTCGCCACATGGTCGATGTTGACCCCCAGCCGAAGCCTGCCTGCCATCATTGCCATCGCCGTTCTCCGTTCCTGTCCGGGTCAGGGGGTTCCCGGCCCGTCGTCATCCTCGGGCAGGTCCTGCCCGTCCTCGCCCCGCCGCTTCAGCTTGGTCGCGGCCTCGGCCAGCTTGGTCCGGATCGCGCGCCGCCGCTCGCTGCGCTCATGCGCGGTGGCGGCGCGGGACTTCTGATAGGCCGCGACCAGCGGGATCGTGACGTAATAGGCCACGGCGCTGATCACCAGGGCAGGTCCAAGCGCGCCGATGAAATAGGGCCAGTAGATCTCGTGCCAGAACTGGATCAGCCCGTCCCAGCGCGTGCGCTCCGGGCCGAAGATCGCAAGGAAGTTGTACCACAGGTCGGCGCCGGCATTGGCGAAGGCCTTGCCGATGTATTCCGCGTTCAGCGGGGCCTCGATCCCCAGGATCCAGTGCCCCAGCGTCATCGCCAGGACCGCGAAGAACGGCGTCGTCACCGGATTGGTGTTGAAGGTGGCCAGAAGGGCGGCCAGCACATTGCCGCGCGCCAGCCGGGCCGCGCCCCAGGCGGCGACGAACTGCAGCCCCGGCAGGGGCAGGAAACCGATCACCGAACCGGCGAAGACCCCGCGCGCCACGCGGTGCGGCTGGTCGGGCAGGCGGCGCATCCGGTGGACGACATAGCGGATCGCCCGCTTGAAGCCGCCGCGCGGATAGACCTGCTCGCGCAGCCACGCGCCCCAGCCCAACGGTTCCCTGCGTTTGAAGACCACTTCCCTGCCTCTTCACCCGGGACGAGCCCGTCAATTCCCGTTACGGCCGCCGCGTCAGATCGCGGTGCCGAGAGATCTGCGCCACATCCGTGTCGGCTTCAAGCGCGGTCATGACCGTGTGCAGATGTTCGACGTCGCGCAGGTCGACGTCAATGACAAGCCGGTAAAAATCCGGTTTACGATCGGTGAACCTGAGGTCGGAGATATTGGCCTTCTGCTCGCCGATCAAGGTGCAGATCCGCCCCAGCACCCCCGCGTCGTTCGAGATCGTGATGTCGAGCGACACCGTATAGGCCGGCGCGTGCCGACCGGAATGCCAGTGCAGGTCGACCCAGCGCGAGGTCTGGTCCTCGAATTCCTCCAGCGCGGGGCAGTCGATGGCATGGACCACCACGCCCTGGCCGCGATAGGTGATGCCCACGATCCGTTCGCCCGGCACCGGCTGGCAGCATTGTGCGCGGCGGAAGCCCTGGTCGGCGGTCAGGCCCACCACCGGACGTTTCGCGTCCACCTCCTCGGCCACGGCCATGGCAAGCTCGGGATACAGGGTTTCCACCACCCGCCGCGCCGGCATCTCGGCCGAGCCGAGGCGCGCCAGAAGATCGTTCTCGTCCGCCAGCCCCAGCATCTTGGCCGCCGTGCGCAGCGCCTTCTCGCTGGCCTTCTTGCCGACATGCTCGAACGCCGCCCGCGCCAGTTCCTGGCCCAGCTTGACGAAGCGGCCCCGGTCCTCCTCGCGCAAGGACCGCCGGATCGCGGCCTTCGCCCGGCCGGTGGTGACGATGTCGATCCAGCTCGCCTGCGGGCGCTGACCCTCGGCGGTGATGATCTCGACCGACTGGCCGTTCTTCAGCCGGGTCCACAGGGGCACCCGGATCCCGTCGATCTTGGCCGAAACGCAGGAGTTCCCGATCCGCGTATGGATCGCATAGGCATAGTCCAGCGGCGTCGCGCCGCGCGGCAGCTGGATCACGTCGCCCTTCGGCGTGAAGCAGAACACCTGGTCGGAATACATCTCGAGCTTCACGTTCTCGAGAAACTCGTCGGTGTCGCCCTCGTCCAGCCGCTCGGTCAAAGTGGCGATCCACTTCGCCGGATCGACCGCGAACGGGTTCGGGGCGCGCACGCCCTCGCGGTAGGACCAGTGCGCCGCGACGCCCGCCTCGGCCACCTCGTGCATCTCGCGCGTGCGGATCTGCACCTCGACCCGCTTGCCGTCGCGGCCCGAGACCGTGGTGTGGATCGAGCGATAGCCGTTGTTCTTCGGCTGGCTGATGTAATCCTTGAACCGCCCCGGCACCGCGCGCCATCTCTGGTGGATCACGCCCAGGATGCGGTAGCAGTCCGCCACGCTGCCGCAGATCACCCGGAAGCCGTAGATGTCCGACAGGCTGGAGAAGGCAAGGTCCTTCTCCTGCATCTTGCGCCAGATCGAAAACGGCTTCTTCGCCCGGCCATAGACATCGGCCTCGATCTGCGCCTTTTCCAGCTCGTGCCGGATGTCGCCGGTGATCTTGTGGACCACATCGCCGGTCTCGCGCTGCAGCGTCAGGAAACGCCGCATGATCGAGTTGCGCGCCTCGGGGTTCAGGACCTTGAAGGACAGGTCCTCCAGCTCCTCGCGCATCCACTGCATCCCCATCCGCCCGGCCAGCGGAGCGAAGATCTCCATCGTCTCGCGCGCCTTCTGGGCCTGCTTTTCCGGCTTCATCGACTTGATCGTCCGCATGTTGTGCAGACGGTCGGCCAGCTTGACCAGGATCACCCGCAGGTCGCGGCTCATCGCCATGAACAGCTTGCGGAAATTCTCGGCCTGCTGGCTGCCGGTGCTGGAGAGCTGCAGGTTGGTCAGCTTGGTGACCCCGTCGACCAGTTCCGCGACCTCGGCCCCGAAAAGCTCGGCCACCTCGGCATAGGTCGACCGCGTGTCCTCGATCGTGTCGTGCAACAGCGCCGTGACGATGGTCGCGTCATCCAGCCGCTGTTCGGTCAGGATCGCGGCCACCGCAACCGGATGGGTGAAATAGGGCTCGCCCGACTTGCGGACCTGCCCCTCGTGCATCTTCAGCCCATAGACATAGGCCCGGCGGATCAGATCGGCATTGCAACGCGGGTTATAGTTGCGAACCAGGGCGATGAGGTCATCGACGTCGATCATCACCGCCCCACCCGCGGGCCAAAACCCTTAAACTTCGCCCTGGGCTTCCATCAGCGCGCGCAGCAGCTTTTCTTCCGACATGTCGTCCACCATCGGACGATCCATCTCGCCACCCATGAGAAGCGCCATCTGGTCTTCCTCGGGCTCGTCCACCTCGATCTGGGTCTGGTGGCTTTCGATCATCCGCTCGCGCAGGACATCGGCCGACTGGGTCTCGTCGGCGATCTCGCGCAGGGCGACGACCGGGTTCTTGTCGTTGTCGCGGTCGATCGTCAGGGGCGAGCCCGACTGGATCTCGCGCGCCCGGTGGGCAGCAAGCATCACCAGCTCGAACCTGTTCGGCACCTTGTCAACGCAATCTTCGACCGTCACGCGGGCCATGAGCAACTCCAATCCCGAAGCTTCGCTGGAAGTGGCCTATTTAGGCGCAATGGCATGGCTTGACAAGCGCGGAATCGCCGCAAATCAAAGCGGTTTCACCGCATCGCGATCCGCCTGCGGCAGCGCCGCCAGCATCTGCCGGACCGTCAGGCCCAGGCGCGGATGCACCCAGTCGGGGGCCACATCGGCCAATGGAACCAGCACGAAGGCCCGGTCCTGCAACCGCGGATGCGGCAGGATCAGCCGGTCCGGCGCGGCGCGGGCCTGCTCCCCCACCGGCAGATTGCGCCAGCCATCCTGCGCCGCCGGATCCGGCAGCACCGAATCACCCACCGCCAGCAGGTCCAGGTCCAGTGTCCGCATCCCCCAGCGTTGCAGCCTTTCGCGCCCGAAGCGGGCCTCGACCGCATGCAGCCGCGCCAGCACCCCGGCCGGGCCGCCGGCCGCCGTGCAATCGACCACTGCCGCCGCGTTCACATAGTCCGGCCCCGCCCCCACCGGAAAGCAGGGCGTGGCGAAGAACCGGCTGACCGCCAGCACGGGAAGACCCTCCTCGGCGAGGGCGCTCAACGCATGGCTGAGGGTCGCTTCCGGAGGTTCGCCCCCGAATGGCAGATTTGCGCCGAGTGCGACCAAAGCATGATCGGATTCACGCATGATTAGCCCTAAAGTTCCCAGAGTTGACTTGTCGCCACAGGATACAGACTGATATTCACCGTAAGTCGGCTGCTGGAATTCACTACACGATGCGCTCCAGACACGGAAGCTCGTCCAGTCGGCGGGTTTGAGGGGACCACTAGATGTTTTACAAGGACGAACGGCTTGCGCTGTTCATTGATGGATCGAACCTTTACGCTGCGGCCAAGGCGTTGGGTTTCGACATCGACTACAAGCTTCTGCGAATGGAATTCATGCGTCGCGGCAAGCTGCTTCGCGCATTCTACTATACCGCTCTGCTCGAGAACGAGGAATATTCCCCGATCCGGCCGCTGGTGGACTGGCTGCACTACAACGGCTTCACCATGCGCACCAAGCCGGCGAAGGAATATACCGACAGCCAGGGGCGGCGGAAGGTCAAGGGCAACATGGACATCGAGCTTTGCGTCGATGCGATGGAACTGGCGCCCCGGATCGACCATGTGGTCCTGTTCTCGGGCGACGGGGACTTCCGCCCGCTGGTGGAAAGCCTGCAGCGGCAGGGCGTCCGTGTTTCGGTCGTCTCGACGATCCGCAGCCAGCCCCCGATGATCGCCGACGAATTGCGCCGTCAGGCCGACAACTTCATCGAGCTGGATGAGCTGCGCGAAGTCATCGGCCGCCCGCCGCGCGAGCCGCGCCCCGTTACCCCCGACGAGGTTCCGGTCGGGGCGAAGTGATCCCGGCGCGTCCGGCGTGATCGGGCTTTCCGGCCTGTTTCTGGCGGCCCTCCTGGCCGCCAGCCCGCTCCCCTTCCAGTCCGAGATCGTCTTTCTCGGCCTGCAGGCCGCAGGCTGGCCCGCGCTGGCCTTGGTCCTGGTGGCCTCCATCGGCAACACGCTCGGCTCCTGCGTGACCTATGCGCTCGGCCGCTGGCTGGCGGATCAGCACGACCACCGCTGGTTTCCGCTGACACCCGCGCAGATGACCCGCGCAAAGATCTGGTGGGGCCGCTGGGGATTTTGGCTCCTCCTCCTGTCATGGGCGCCCTTCGGCGACATGATCGTGGCGCTTTCGGGCGTCTTGCGGGTTCCGGTCCCGGTGTTCCTGCTGCTGGTCGCCATCGCGAAGACCGGGCGCTACATCGCCCTCGCCGCCGCCGTCTCGGCCCTGTAGGCTGGGCGCCAACCCACCATCCCGCTGACCTGCCAACCGCAACCTCGGTGGGTTGCACCTACCCTGCGTCGATCCCCTCGCCCGCGTCCGACCCGAGCGAACGACCCGCCAAACTTCTTTCCAGATCCTTAACGCCCGCAAGCAACCCATTGAAATCGTTTGCTCGAAAAATCTGTCCACCGTGGACACGTCCCACACTGGACCTCCCGCTCCGCAACCCCTAAGTCTGGCCCGACCAGCCACGGACCTTCCCGATGCCCGACCTGCCCCCCCTGACCCTCTACCTCGCCGCCCCCCGCGGCTTCTGCGCCGGGGTGGACCGCGCGATCAAGATCGTCGAGATGGCCCTGCAGAAATGGGGGGCCCCGGTCTACGTCCGCCACGAGATCGTCCACAACAGGTTCGTCGTCGACGCCCTTCGCGCCCAGGGGGCCGTCTTCGTCGAGGAACTGTCGGAATGCCCCGACGACCGCCCCGTCGTCTTCTCGGCCCACGGTGTCCCCAGATCGGTCCCGGCCGAGGCCGCCGACCGCCGGATGATCGCGGTGGACGCGACCTGCCCCCTCGTCACCAAGGTCCATAACGAGGCCGCCCGGCACCATGAGGCCGGCACCCAGATGATCTACATCGGCCACGCCGGCCACCCCGAGACAGTGGGCACCATGGGCCAGCTTCCCCCCGGCGAGGTGCTGCTGGTCGAAACGGTCGAGGATGTGGCGAAGCTTCAGGTCCGCGACCCGGCGAGGCTGGCCTTCATCACCCAGACCACGCTCTCGGTCGACGATACCGCCGAAATCGCCGCCGCGCTGAAGGCCCGCTTCCCCCGGATCCACGCCCCCGCCCACGACGATATCTGCTACGCCACCACCAACCGCCAGGCCGCCGTCAAGGCCGTCGCCCCGAAGATCGACGCCCTGCTGGTGATCGGGGCGCCGAACTCGTCGAACTCGCGCCGCCTGGTCGAGGTCGGCAGCGCGGCGGGCTGCGGCTACTCGATGCTGATCCAGCGCGCGGCCGACATCGACTGGCGTGCCCTGGACGGCGTGCGCGCCATCGGCCTGACCGCCGGCGCCAGCGCGCCCGAAGTGCTGGTCGACGAGGTGATCGACGCCTTCCGCGCCCGCTTCGCCGTGACCGTGGAGCAGGTCGAGACCGCCGTCGAGGACATCGAGTTCAAGGTCCCCCGCATCCTGCGCGAACCGGCGTGAATTCCCTACTGGGCCGCTGTTCGGCCGGGATGCTATGAGGGCCGGACAGCAACGATAGCCCGGACACCAGCGATGCCCCGCCTGACCGCCCTAGCCGCCCTTCTCATGCTGCTCGCCCCCGCCGTCTGGGCCGAGGATGCCCCCGTCCTGGCGGAATATCGCGCCGACTCGGGCAGCCTGCCGCCGGAATACGCCTGGGAGGCCAGCGTCATCATCCATGAGGACGGCATCTTGTTCCTCAAGCGATGCACGGGCTACGAGACCGAGGGCCCGGCCTGCAAGACGCGCCGCGCCAAGGTCGGCGAGGCTGAGCTGGAGGCGATCCGTGCCGCTGCCGTTGCCAGCACCCTGCGCGAGGACCCGGCCCACCCGCCCGAGGATCTCGCCGTCGGCGGCGGGGCCGTCTATGGGGCTGTCTGGCTGGAAGGCACCAGGATCGACCTGCCTTCGCAGGTCCGCGAACAGGATGCCGGGCGCGTCGCCAGCGTGCTTTCCGCGATCCGGGCCGCGATCCCCGCGCGCCTGCACCGCTTCCTGACCGACTGACGGCTGGCCTTGGCCCGCGCGCCGGGCTAGATCAGGGCCATGAGCAACGACCGCCGCATCCCCCGCCCTGCCCTGCTTCTCGGCCTTGCCGGGCTGATCCCCTTCCTCTGGTCGGCCGCCACCCACCTGTCGCCGGCGCTGGCCGGATGGGCCGGGCAATGGCTGCCGCCGATGTTCCTCGGGGCCTATGTCGGACTGACCTGGGGCACGGTGATCCTGTCCTTCATGTCCGGCGTCCTGTGGGGCTTTGCCACCAAGGCCGAGGGGCGCGAGGCCGGGGTCGCCTATGCCCTTTCGGTGATCCCCGCGCTTTGGGTGTTCTGCACCGTCACCGATGCCAGCGCCAATTCCACGATCTTCCTGGCCGCCGGCTTCGTCGGCCTCCTCCTTCTGGACGCGACCTATTCCGCCTGGGGCCTGGCGCCGGTCTGGTGGCTGCGGCTGCGGGTGATGCTGACCGTCGTCGTTCTCGCCTGCCTTGCCATTCCGTTGCAGGCCTGAACCATGCCGCAGCTTTTCGCCTATACTGACGGCGCCTGCTCGGGCAATCCCGGCCCCGGCGGCTGGGGCGTGCTGATGCTGGCGCGCGAGGACGGCGTGGTCATCAAGGAGCGCGAGCTGATGGGCGGCGAGGCGCAGACCACCAACAACCGGATGGAACTGATGGCCGCGATCTCGGCGCTGGAGGCGCTGGCGCGGCCGTCCGAGATCACCATCGTCACCGACAGCGCCTATGTGAAGAACGGCGTGACCGAGTGGATCCACAACTGGAAGCGCAAGGGCTGGCGGACGGCCGGGGGGCCTCCGGTCAAGAATGTCGAGCTTTGGCAAAGGCTTGATACGGCACAGGCGCGGCACCGGGTCACCTGGCGCTGGATCAAGGGCCATGCCGGCCATGCCGAGAACGAGCGCGCCGATGCGCTGGCCAGGGCCGGGATGGCGCCGTTCAAGGCCCCGGCATGATCGCCGCCTTCACGCTTCAGGACGGGCTCGACTATGCCTCGGTGCTGGTCTTCGCGCTGACCGGGGCGCTGGCCGCCAGCCGGTCGCAACTGGATGTGGTGGGCTTCATCTTCATCGCCTGCCTGACCGCCACCGGCGGCGGCACGCTGCGAGATGCGATCCTGAACCGCGAGGTCTTCTGGGTCGCCGATCCGCTGGTCCTGGCGGTCGCCGCTTTCGCCGCCGTCACGGTCTTCTTCACCGCGCATCTGCTGGAAAGCCGCTATCGCGCGCTTCTGTGGTTCGACGCCTTCGCGCTGTCGGTCGCGGTCCCGGCCGGGGTCGCGGTGGCGATGGCCGAGGGGCAGGGCTGGCCGATCCTGCTGGTGATGGGGATGATCACCGGCTGCATGGGCGGCCTCTTGCGCGACGTGGTCTGCAACGAGGTGCCGCTGGTCCTGAAACAGGGCGAGCTTTACGCGACCTGTGCGCTGGCCGGGTCGCTGGGTGCGGTGCTGGGCGGGCTGGCGGGGCTGGGCCACGGGCTCTCGCTCCTTCTCTGTGCCGGGATCGTCTTCACCCTGCGCGCCGGCAGCATCGCGCTGGGCTGGCGGTTGCCGGTCTACCGCTCGCACCCGCCGAGCCCGGGGGCGCCGAAACGCTAGGCTTGCAGGGTGAACGGGCGTTCGCCTATCCTCGCCCCATGCCGCGCAGCCGCACCATTCCCGACGAACAGGTCTATGCCGCCATCCAGCGCCAGCTGGACCGGGGCGGGGACAGGGCCGTGTCCTTCGGCAGCGTCGCTGCGGCGACCGGGCTGGCGGCGCCGACGCTGGTGCAAAGGTATGGCAGCCGCGACGGCATGGTCCGCGCCGCCCGGCTGGCGGCCTGGGACGCGCTGGAGGCGCGCACGGCGCTGGCGATCGCGGCCAGTGCCGAAAAGGGGCCACCGGGGCTGCTGAAGGCGATCGGCCCGGTGGATGCGCATGGGCTGGCCACCGATCTCCGCGATCCCGAACTGGCGCAGCGTGCGGCCGCCTGGCGCGCGAGGGTGGAATCGGCGCTGGCGCTGCGGCTGGGCGCGGGAGAGAAGGCGCGAGAGGGTGCCGCGCTGCTGTTCGCGGCCTGGCAGGGTCAGGCCCTGTGGTCGGCCCTTGGCGCGCCGGGCTTCCGGCTGAAGGACGCGGCGAAGCGGCTTACCTAGACCAGGCTTTCCAGGCCCAGACCAGCGCCCCGAGAAGCGCGCCGACGAAGCCCGCGCCGGCCCCGGCCAGCAGGACCAGCCCGCCGATCAAGGCGCCGAAGACGCCAAGGGCGATGGTGGTCGGGGTGTCGAGATCCACCTTCAGGATGCGCGTCGCCAGAAAGCCCGCCGCCGCGCCCACGATCAGTAGCCAGATGAACGGCATGTCATCCCCCCCTCATGGCCGCAATATGGGGATGCCGGGGCGGTTGCGCTACAGTCTTTCCGGCAGGATCAGGCCGCGCAGCACCTCGACGGCCGGCATGGGGCGCTTGCCCTCGCGCTGCGCCTCGGTGATCTCGACCGCGCCGGTGCCGCAGGCGATGGTGAAGCCGTGCAGCACCTGCCCCGGACTGCCCGCGCCTTCGGCCAGGCGCGAGCGCAGGAGCTTCACCCTCTCGCCGCCCACCATGACCCAGGCGCCGGGAAAGGGCGAAAGGCCGCGGATCAGCCGGTCGACCTCGACCGCCGGGCGGGAGAAATCGACCCGCGCCTCGGCCTTGTCGATCTTGGCGGCATAGGTCACGCCCCCGGCCGGTTGCGGTTCGGGAACCAGGGTCGGCAGCCGGTCCAGCGCCTGCAGGACAAGGCCCGCGCCCAGGCCGCTCAGGCGGTCGTGAAGTTCGGCCGTGGTCTCCTCCGGCCCGATTTCCAGCGTCTCCCGCAGAAGGACCGGGCCGGTGTCCAGCCCCGCCTCCATCCGCATGATGCAGACGCCGGTTTCCCGGTCGCCCGCCATGATCGCGCGATGGATCGGCGCCGCGCCGCGCCAGCGCGGCAAGAGCGAGGCGTGGATGTTCAGGCAGCCATGCCGCGGCGCGTCCAGCACCGGCTGCGGCAGGATCAGGCCATAGGCGACGACCACCGCCACGTCCGCTGCAAGTGCAGCAAAGTCCTTCGCTGCGGTCTCGCTGCGCAGCGAGACCGGGTGCCGCACCGGCAGGCCAAGCGCCTCGGCCCGCTGCTGCACCGGGCTGGGACGGTCGGCCTTGCCGCGTCCGGCGGGACGGGGGGGCTGGCAGTAGACGGCGACGACCTCGTGCTCGCGGTGCAGCGCCTCGAGCACCGGGACGGCGAACTCGGGCGTGCCCATGAAGACGACCCTCATCCGCGCCGCCCCAGTTTCTGCGCCTTCGCGATCAGCATCTTGCGCTTCAGGGGCGAGAGGTGGTCGAAATACACCTTCCCCGCCAGATGGTCGATCTGGTGCTGCACGGAGGTCGCCCAGAGGCCGACGAAATCCCGCTCCTCGACCAGGCCGTCCGCATTCAGAAAGCGCACCGTCACCGCGCGGGGGCGCTGGATCACCGCCGAGACGCCGGCCAGGTTGGGGCTCGCCTCCTCATGCTCGCGCGGCTGGACGCTGGCGTGCAGGACCTCGGGATTGGCCATCCGCACCGCCTGCCCCCGCGCCTCGGAGGCGTCCACGACCGCCAGCCGCAGGGGCAGTCCGATCTGCACGGCGGCAAGGCCATAGCCCGGCATCGCCTCCATCGTGTCGATCATGTCGGCCCAGATCGAACGGACCTCGTCGGTGATCGCGGAGACGTCGGCGGCGGGCTTGCGCAGGATCGGGTCGGGCCAGGGCAGGCAACGGCGGACGGTCATGCCAGCACCTCCGCCTCGGCCCGGGCGCGGGCTTCGGGCGCAAGGCGGTCCAGCGTCAGGATGCCGTCGAGATGGTCGTATTCATGCTGCACGCAGACGGCGGCGAATCCGTCCAGCAGCGCCTCGTGCCGCTGGCCGTGCAGGTCGCTCCAGCGCGCCCGGACCTGCGGCGCGCGCGCCACCTGCGTCACCGGGCCGGGAATCGACAGGCAACCCTCGGGGCCAGGGACCGGCGCGCCCAGAAGCTCGATCTCGGGGTTCACGAACACCATCGGCGCGGGATCGCCGGTCTTCCAGGCGACATCCATCACGAACATCCGCACCAGCCGGCCGACCTGCGGCGCGGCAAGACCGCGACCGGGGGCGGCATACATCGTCTCCAGCATGTCGGCGGCGAGCGCGCGCAACTCGTCGTCCAGCACTGCCGGCGCGCAAGGTTGCGACAGGCGCGGATCGGGCCAGCACAGGATCGGCAGCAGCATCGGAACCCTCCTTCCGGGCTAGAGCGCCCGCGCGCGTTCCCGCTTCAGCTTTTCCATCTTGCGGGTGATCATCTGCCGCTTCAGCGGGCCGAGATAGTCGATGAACAGCTTGCCATTCAGATGGTCGATCTCATGCTGCACGCAGGTCGCCCAGAGCCCGGCGAACTGACGCTCCTGCTCTTTCCCGTCAAGATCGGTCCAGCGCACCTGAACCTCGGCCGGGCGCTTGACCTCGGCATACTGGTCGGGGATCGAGAGACAGCCTTCCTCATAGGTGGACAGGTCCTCGGAGGACCAGAGGACCACAGGGTTGAACAGCACGACGGGTTCCGGCGGGCCGTCCTTGATGCAATCCATCACGATCAGCCGTTTCGTCACGCCGACCTGCGGCGCGGCAAGGCCGATGCCGGGCGCGTCATACATCGTTTCCAGCATGTCGCCGGCCAGCTGGCGCAGTTCCGGCGTGATTTCGGCCACCGGGTCGCAGACCTTCTTGAGGCGCGGATCGGGATGGATCAGGATGGGGCGGATCATGCCCTGCGATCTACGAAAGCCGGGGCGACATGGCAAGGGGAAGGCACGGAAAAGGATGGAGGAGGTCGGTCAATCTGGAGCGGGTGATTTTTCCGCAATTATCGAACTTATTGGAATGAGTTTCCGATTATCATATCTCTTTTGGGAACACTTCCCAAGTATAATGCTGTAATCGGATGAAAATTCCGCACAAGGATCAGACTGGATGAGCTTCGACACCCCGATCGACCGCACCGGCTCGCATTGCGCGAAATGGGACATGATGCCCTCCCTCTACGGCCTGCCGCCCGGCGAGGGGCTGGCGATGTGGGTCGCGGACATGGAGTTCCGCCCGCCCCAGGTCGTGCAGACCGCGCTGGAGAAGATGCTGGCCCATGGCATCTACGGCTATTTCGGCGACGAAAGCGCCTATCTGGCGGCGATCCGCTGGTGGATGGCCAACCGCCACGGCTGGGAGGTCGCGCCGGAATGGATCTTCACCACCCATGGCCTGGTCAACGGCACCGCGCTTTGCGTCCACAGCTTCACCAGGCCCGGTGACGCGGTGGTCCTGATGACCCCGGTCTACCACGCCTTCGCCCGGGTGATCAAAGCCGCGGGGCGCGAGGTGCTGGAATGCCCGCTGGCGCTGGAGGACGGCACGGCGCGGCTGGACCTTGCCGCCTGGGAGGGCCTGCTGACCGGCCGCGAGAAGATGCTGATCCTCTGCTCGCCGCACAATCCCGGCGGCCGGGTCTGGACGGCCGAGGAACTGCGCCAGATCGCCGATTTCTGCGTGAAGCACGACCTGATCCTCGTCTCGGACGAGATCCATCACGATCTGGTCTTTCCCGGGCAGAAGCATCTGGTCATGGCCAAGGCCGTGCCCGGCATCGCCGACCGTCTGGTGATGATGACCGCCAGCACCAAGACCTTCAACATCGCGGGCGCGCATATCGGCAACGTGATCATCGCCGATCCCGCCTTGCGCAAGACCTTTGCCAACACGGTCAACGCGCTTGGCATCTCGCCCAATTCCTTCGGCATGCATATGGCGACGGCCGCCTACAGCCCCGAGGGCGCGGCCTGGGTCGATGACCTGATGCGCTATATCGACGGCAACCGCCGGCTGTTCGACGAAGGCATCGCCGGGATCCCCGGCCTGCGCTCGACGCCGCTGCAGGCGACCTATCTGGCCTGGGTCGATTTCTCGGGCACCGGGATGACTCCGGCCGAGGTGATCGAGCGGGTGGAACAGCAGGCGAAGATCGCGACCAACCACGGCGCTGCTTTCGGCAAGGGGGGCGAGGCCTATCTGCGCTTCAATCTCGCCTGCCCGCGCGCCCAGGTGGCCGAGGCCGTGGCCCGGCTGCAGCGCGCCTTCGCCGACCTGCAATGAAGCGCCTCGCGCGGCGGCTGGCATGGGTGATGCTGGCGGCCGCGCTGGGGGTGCTGGCCGCCCCCCTGTTCCTGCCGCCCGCGCGGGTGCCGCTGCCGCCCCTGACCGGCGAGGTGGAGCGCATCGTGATCGAGAAGGCCGCCCGGCGCATGTCCTTGATCCAGGACGGCAAGACGGTGCGAAGCTACCGGATCGCCCTGGGCTTCGCCCCCGACGGCGACAAGCAGCGGCAGGGCGATGGCAAGACCCCCGAGGGCGAGTTCACCATCGACCGCCGCAACGACCGCAGCGCCTTTCACCTGTCGCTGGGGCTGGACTATCCCCGCGCCGAGGACCGGGCCGAGGCGGCAAGGGCCGGGGTCGATCCCGGCGGCGACATCTTCATCCACGGCCAGCCCAATGCCCTGTCCGAGGGTTTCAGGCTGGGCGGCGACTGGACGGCGGGCTGCGTCGCCCTGACCAATGCCGAGATGCGCGAGATCTGGCAGGTCGCGCCGATCGGCACGAAGGTGGAGATCCGGCCCTGACGCTCGTCGGTGACTTCGTCACTCCTCGCAGACGCGCCGACGAGGAGACGAAAGTCGAACGAGGAGGGATCCGCGAACCGTTCACGTCCTCGGCAGATAGCCCACCGGCGCGTTCTCGTCGCGCCAGAAGTCCAGCGGCGCGCGGTCCGACACCGCCGTCGCGCGCTTGAAGTCGCAGACCAGCTCGCCATTCTCGATCGCCGAGGCGACGATCAGGCACTGGAACACATGCCGCGAGCCATCGTAGACATCGACCAGGCCGCGCAGCTTGCCCGGCGACAGGTCCGCGTCCAGCGCAAAGCCCCGGTCCCAGAAACGCAGCACCGGAAAGACCGCGTCGCCCACCTGGACCCGCAGCCGAGACTTGCGGCGCTGGTCCTTCTTGCGCGCGGCCTCCAGCCCCTCGCGCACTTCCTTGGGCAGAAACTCAAGCATGGCAGCCCCCTGCATCTTGCCTCCAGTCTGGATCCGGGCCCGAAAAAATCAAGCTGCGCCAAGGGTAGTGGCGAAATGTAAACGCCAGATGTCCTGAAAGCCGCAATTTCCTGCATCTCTTGGTTGAGCGACCTTCCCCCCTTGGGCAAAAGGCCGCAACGCCCTGACCCCGCTTGCGAATCAGCAGGGATTCGGGAACCACCGGCGCATGATCCTGATCCTGGCGATGGCGCTTGACGCCCTGTTCGGCGAACCGAAGGCGGTCTGGGACCGCCTGCCGCATCCGGCCGTGCTGATGGGCCGGCTGGTGGGCTGGTGCGACCGGCGTTTCAACCGGGGCGCCGCATTGCGCGTCAGGGGCGTCATGGTGGCCGCCGGCCTGCTTTTCACCGGCCTGATCCTCGGCTGGCTGATCCACCGGGTCCCCGACCATGGCCTGCTGGAACTCCTGACCCTTGCCATCCTGATCGCGCAGAAAAGCCTGGTCGAGCATGTCCGCGCCGTGGCCAGCGCCCTGCGCCGCTCGGTTGCCGAGGGGCGGCAGGCCGTCGCCATGATCGTCGGCCGCGACACCACGGAGATGACCGGCCCCGACATCGCCCGCGCCGCGATCGAAAGCGCGGCCGAGAACCTCTCGGACGGCGTGGTCGCGCCGGTCTTCTGGTATCTCCTCCTCGGCCTGCCCGGCATCCTGGCCTACAAGCTGGTCAATACCGCCGACAGCATGATCGGCCACCTGACCCCGAAATATCGCGAGTTCGGCTGGGCTTCGGCGCGGCTGGACGACCTCCTGAACCTGATCCCCGCCCGGCTGACCGCGCTGCTGATCGCCTTGACGCATGGCTGGGTCGATCCCGCGCCGATCCTGCGCGACGCGCCCAAGCACCGCAGCCCCAATGCCGGCTGGCCCGAATCCGCGCTGGCCCCGGTGCTGAACGTCGCGCTTTCCGGTCCGCGCAGCTATAACGGCATCCGCAGGCATTATCCCTGGGTCTGGCCCGAGGGCCGCCGCGACCCCGGCCCCGAGGACATCGACGCCGCCGCCGATGCGCTGTGGCGGGTCTGGGCCGCGCTGCTGGTGGTTGCCGTCCTGGTGGCGCTGGCCTAGTTTCTCCGCAAACCCGGAGATCCCATGCGCGCCGCCCTTCTTGCCCTGACCCTCGCCACCCCGGCCGCGGCGGCCCCCTGTGGCGGCGAGTTCGGCGCCTTCCTTGCGGCGATGCAGGCCGAGGCCGTCGCCGCCGGCGTGCCGCAGGACAAGGCGGAGGAGTTCTTCGCGGGCGCCCGGATCGACCAGAAGGTCCTGAAGGCGGACCGCAGCCAGGGCGTCTTTCGCAAGACCTTCCTCGACTTCTCGCAATCGCTGATCTCGAAGCAGCGACTTGCCACCGCGAAATCCAGGTCGGAAAGCCTGAACACGATCTTCGATCAGGCCGAGGCGGAATATGGCGTCTCGCGCGGGATCCTGCTGGCCTTCTGGGCCTTTGAAACCGATTTCGGCCAGGTCCAGGGCAATTTCAACACCCGCAATGCGCTGCTGACCCTTGCGCACGACTGCCGCCGGCCCGAGCTGTTCCAGCCCCAGGTCCTGGCCGCCGCGCAGCTGCATGCGCTGGACGAATTCGATCTGGACACCACCGGCGCCTGGGCGGGCGAGATCGGCATGGTCCAGATGCTGCCGAAGGACATCCTGGAACGCGGGGTGGACGGGGACGGCGATGGGCTTGTCCTGCTGAAATCCTCCGAGGCCGATGCGATCCTGTCGGGCGCGCGGATGCTGCAGCACCATGGCTGGCGCGCGGGCGAACCCTGGCTGGCCGAGGTCACGCTGCCCGAGGACTTCGACTGGTCGCTGTCCGGGCTGGAGACGGAACGCCCGACCGAGGACTGGGAGGCGCTTGGCGTGACCCCGCGGAACGGGCCGCTGACGCCGGGGCTCGCGGCGTCGATCCTGCTGCCGCAGGGGCGAAAGGGGCCGGCCTTCCTGGCCTATCCGAACTATCGCACCCTGTTCGAATGGAACAAGAGCTTCGTCTACGTCACCACCGCCGCCTATTTCGCCACAAGGATCGAAGGGGCGATCCCCTATGCGGCGGGCAGGCCCGACCCCGCACTCGCGCCCGAAGAGATGACCGCGCTGCAGGAGAAGCTTGCCGCGCTTGGCCATGAGGTCGGCCAGATCGACGGCATCCTCGGTGCCGGCACCCGCAAGGCGGTGCAGAAGGAACAGCTTCGCCTGGGCCTGCCCGCCGATGGCTGGCCGACACGAGACCTCCTGGACGCGCTCTGATGGCCAGTTGGGGCCTTGTCGCGACGGTCAAGGCGAGCGAAGAGAAGGTCCTCGCCTGGGTCGCGCATCACCTGTCGATCGGGGCCGCGCATCTCTGGGTCTATTTCGACGATCCCGCCGACCCGGCCCATGCCGCGCTGCAGGGGCACCCGCGCATCACCGCGACCCTGTGCGATGCCGGCTACTGGGCCGACAAGACCCGGCACCACCAGCACCAGAACCGGCAGTCCCGCAATGCCCGCGATGCCTATATGCAGGCGCGGACCGACTGGCTGGGCCATATCGACGTCGACGAGTTCATCCAGGCCGACCGGCCGCTGGGCGACATCCTGGCCGAGGCCCCGGCCGACCGGCAGGTGGTCAAGCTGGAGCCCTTCGAGGCGATGCATGACCCGATGCTGCCCGATGACATCTACACGGCATCCGAGTTTCGCGGCGCGCTGACGCATGACGTCTGGCGCTTCCGCACACCCGCCCTGGGGCCCTACAAGCGCGTGATCCGCAACGGAATCCTCAGCCATTCGGTGGGCAAGGTCCTGTTCCGCACCGGGATCAAGGGTCTCTCTCCCCGGCTGCACAGCGTCTTGCTGCACCGCAAGCGCCTGCCCGCCGCCGACTGGTGCCGCGAGGCGCGGCTTCTGCATTTCCACGCCCAGGACCGCGCCGCCTGGGAGGCCGCGCTGCCCTTTCGCATCCTGCGCGGGGCCTATCAGTTCAACCCGGCGCTGGCAGAGTTCCTTGCCGCGGCCACGCCGGACGAGGTCGACGCCTTCTACCGCCGGACCCAGATCCTGCCGATGGAGGTCTCGCGCGCGTTGCAGGCGATCGGCCGGGTGGTCACGGCCAGGCTTGGCCTGCGCGAGGAAGTCCGAAAGTTCAGGGAGGCGCGGCCATGGCACGTTGGGGAATAGTGTCGACGGTGAAGGCCCCGCAAGAGCAGCTCCTGGCCTTCATCGCCCACCATCTGGCGCTCGGGGCCGCGCGTATTTGGATCTATTTCGACGATCCGGCCGACGCGGCCATTGCAACCGTGTCCCGGCTGCCCCGCGTGAAGGCCGTCCGTTGCACCGGCTTGTACTGGGCGCTCCGGGGCGGACGGCCGCCGAAGCTGCACAATCGCCAGATCGCCAATGCGATCCATGCCCAGCGCAGATGCAGGCTGGACTGGCTGGGCCATATCGACACCGACGAGTTCATCCACGCCGATCGCCCCGTGGCCGAGATCCTCGCTAAGGTGCCGGTCGGGATGCCGAACCTGCTCATGGAACCATTCGAGGCCATCCACGACCCGGACCTGCCCGACGACATCTTCACCGCCCGCCATTTCCGCGCGGCGCTGGGGCCATCGCACCCGGATCTCCATGCTGCCGTCTTCGGGCCGGTGGCGGATGTGGTCGCCAAGGGCAACCTCAGCCATACCATCGGCAAGAGCTTCTGCCGGATTGGCGTTCCAGGGGTGAAGATCGGCTTGCACGAGGTGTTCAGGGACCGCAAGCCGCTGCGCACAACCTTCCACCCCGACCTGCGCATCCTGCATTTCCATGCCCAGGACCCGGTCGCCTGGCGCAGCATCCTGCCATTCCGGCTGGACGGGGGAGCCTATCACTTTGATGCCGAGACTCGGCTGCGGTCCTATCTCGCAGGGGCAAGCGACGAGGCGATCAGCGCCTTCTACGCCCAGACCATGACCCTGACGCCGCAGAAGATCGCGCTGTTGCAAGAGCATGGCCGGCTGATCACCGCCGATCTCGGCCTTCGGTCCAAGGCGGCGGCGCTGCTGGAACGCCGGAAGGGATAACCCTCAGTCCGCGTTCACCAGCGTCAGCGCGGCGCGGCGGAAGGTGGCCATGATCTGCGTCCGTTCGGCCTCGGAAACCCCGGTCTCCACCATGGCGCGGTCCATCAGAGCCAGCCAGTCCTCGGCGTCCTGCAGGCGGATGTCCACATGGGCGTGGATCTCGCGCAGGTTCATGTGGCCGTGACGCTCGTGATAATAGCGCCGACCGCCGAAGAAGCCGCAGAGAAACTCGAACTGTTCGGGACGGACATGGGCGAGGCCGTGGCCCTTGAGGTGCATTTCCATGATCGCCTTGCCCTGCGGCAGGGTCTCGATCAGGTCGTAGAAATGGTTCACCAGCAAGTGGACCTTGGACTCACCGCCAATGCGTTCGATCATCGGCTCCATGCGCGGCTTCCTCTCAGCTTTGCGGACGGGTCTTCTTCGGGTCGTAATGCGACAGGGGCACGATCACCGCCGGCAGCCGCTTCTGCTGGCCGTCCAGCTTGCCGACCTCCAGCGCCGTGCCCACCTCGGCATGGGCCACGTCCACCCGCGCCAGCGCGATGTTCTTGCCCAGGATCGGCGAGCGGATCGAGGACGTGACCTCGCCCACCTGCGCCCGGCCCACATGCAGGCAATCGCCATGGCCGACATCCACGTTCGCGTCGATGTCCAGCCCGACGAACTTGCGGCTGGGATGCTCCTTCCGCCGGATCAGCGCCTCGCGTCCGATGAAATCGTCGGTCTTGGACTTGAGCGGCACGGTAAAGCCGATCCCGGCCTCGAACGGATCGGTCTGGTCGCTGAAATCGTAGCCCGCGAAGATCAGCCCGGCCTCGATCCGCACCATGTCCAGCGCGGCAAGGCCCATCGGCTTCAGCCCCAGGTCGCCGCCATTGGCCCAGACCGCGTCATAGACCGCGCTGCCGTCCTTCGGATGACAGAAGATCTCGAAGCCCAGTTCACCCGTATATCCCGTCCGCGACACCACCACCGGCGCGCCCGACGGCCCGCCCAGACGGCCCACGGTAAAGCGGAACCAGCCCAGTTCCTCGATCGTCGGCTGGTGCGGCGCGGTCCAGATCATGCGCTTCATGATCTCGCGGCTGTTCGGGCCCTGGACGGCAAGGTTGTGCAACTGATCGGTGGAGGATCGCACCATCGCCTGCAGGCCCAGCTTCTCGGCCTGTTCGCGGATCCAGTGCCCGCCATAGTCGTCGCCGCCGATCCAGCGGAACTGGTCGCGGCCCAGCCGGAACGCAGTGCCGTCGTCGATCATCCCGCCATGCTCATAGCACATCGCGGAATAGACCACCTGGCCCTGGCTCAGCTTCTTCATGTCGCGCGTCAGCACCCATTGCATCAGCGCCTCGGCGTCCGGGCCGGTGACCTCCCATTTCCGCAGGGGGGACAGGTCCAGCACCACGGCGGCCTGACGGCAGGCCCAGTATTCCTCCAGCGCGCCGTTCTGCGAATAGACCTGCGGCAGCCAGTAGCCCTTGTATTCCACCACGTTGCGGGTCTTCTGGCTGATCCGGTCGTGGAAGGCGGTTTCCTTGGTCATCTTCGGCTCCGAGGCGGGCGTGGGGCGATAGGCGATCGAACGGGAGAACTTCTCCGCCCCGGAATAGGTGCGGACGTGGATGTCGGAGAGGTACCAGCCATTCGCCGGCGAGGTGTCGTCCGGGCAGGCCGAATTGACGCAGACGATGTCGGTCAGCGCCCGGAACAGCACATAGTCGCCGGGGCGCGACCAGGGTTCGTCGCTGATCAGGACGCCATGTGAATCGATGTTCGTATTGAAGAACAGGTTCACCGCCATCCAGCCCGGCCGCGGGTCCACGCCGTGCTGGGCCAGCGCCTTGTTGAAGTTGTCCGAGCAGTTGACATGGCCGGGATAGCCGATGTCGTCATAGTATTTCGCGGCGCAGGCCATGGCAAAGGCATCGTGCCGGCCCACGGTATCCTGCACCACCTCGACCAGCGGCACCCAGTCCTGGTCGAAGTACTTCGAGTGAAGGCCGGGCATCGAATAGGCATGACCCATCAGCGTGCGGCTGGTGGTCACGTCCAGCGCATGCTGAATGCCCTTGTCCAGCTTGCGGGCGTCGAAGCACTGGAAATCGGTGCATTGCCGCCCGTCGACGTCGAGGATCTGGATATAGTCGCCTGCCTTGACGAAATAGCTTTCCGCCGTGGCCGACTTGACCCGCAGGTCCAGGATCGGGTCGGCCAGCGGGTCGGGCAGGTCATACTGGCCGATCAGCCGGGGCTTGGCCCTTTGCAGCAGCAGCGTGACCTGCGTCGCGGTATCCTGCGCCTCGGGCGCCATCGGCAGGCCGGGGGCGGCGATCGCCAGCCAGCCCTCGTCCAGCGCGGTCAGTTCGGCCCTGGTCCCGGCCGGAGTTTCCGCCCCGAACAGGCGAAGGCCCCCGGCCTTGCCAAGGTCGATCTTCCGCGCCGCCAGCCCCTTGCGCAGCCGGGCCAGGCTCTCCTCGCCCGAGGCAAGCATCGCCTTCAGCCCTTCGGCCAAGGAATTTGCCGCCTGCCCCAGGATCGCCGCGTCGATCCGCCCATCCTTCGCCGCCGCAACCAGTTCGACGGGTTGACCGCCCTCGTCGTTGACAAGCGTCAGCCGGTCGCCCGTCATCAGCTGGATGAGCAGCGCCCCGCCGCCCGGAACGACATGGCGCTCCTGCCCGGCGTGGCGCGAAAAGCCTTGCGGCGTCAGGATCCGGCTGGGGCGCGGCGGGCCTTGCAGGATGGCGGGATAGTCGAGCATGGTTTCCCCCGTGGCGGCACGCCGTCTTTAATGAGGATAAAACTTGTTCATCTCCATGAATAGCGACAGTGTCAATTTGACGCAAGCAATCGATGTGTGGAAGGCTGCAAAATGCTGGCACTAAGTTTCGGCCTGACCGCCGCCCTGGTCTGGGCGGGCCACGACCTCCTGGCGCGGAAGCTGACGCAAGGCGCGATGCTGCTGCCGATCATGCTGGTGGTCTTTGGCGCGGGAAGCCTTGCCCTGGCGCCGGTCGCGCTGGCGCTCGGGGACTGGACGGCGATGACCAATGGGGCCATCTCGGTGGCGCTGGCCTATGGGCTGGCCTATGCGCTGGCGGGCGGCGCGCTGTATCGGGCCTTCAGCCTTGCGCCGGTGCGACTCGTCTCGCCGGTGATCGGGGCCTTTCCGATGCTGTCGCTGGTCATCGCCGCCGCGCAGGGCCAGCCGGTCACGACGGAGGACTGGATTTCGGTGGTGGCGATCGTCCTGGGCATCGCCATCGTCGCCACCGCCTCGCGCGAGGATGGGCCCGAAGGCTATGCCGCCCCCGCCGCCGTGGCGTTGGGCTGGGCCGGGCTCAGCGCGGCGGGCTTCGCCATGAGCTTCGCGCTGGGGCAGGAGGCGGCGCGCCAGGGGGCCGAACTGCCGGTCATGCTGATCGGGCGGGTCACCGCCCTTGCCGCGATCTTCGGCATCGCACTGCTGCGACGCGCCAGGCTTGCCCCGGCACCGGGACAGGCCCGGCTTCTGGTGCTTATGGGGGCCTTCGACGCGCTAGCGCTGGGGCTGGTCACCGCTGCCGGGCAAATGCCGCGCGCCGAATATGCCTCGGTCGCCGCGTCGCTGTTCGGCGTCCTGACCGTGGTGCTGGCCGCCTGGATCCTGCGGGAACGGGTCCGGCCGCTGCAATGGCTGGGCGTGTTGACCGTCTTCAGCGGGATCGGCGGCCTGGGCCTGCAAAGCCTGGCGCAGGGTGGGTGATTCGCCCCCCCCTGCGCCCTTGCGCCCTACTCCGCCGCTTCCACCCGGACCGGCGAGCGGCGCATCGACTGGGTCAGCCGCCGCTCGTCCCGGGGAGAGACGCCGAAAAGCTCGGTATAGTGCCGGATCATCGGGCTTGAGGTCATGTAGCCCACCGAGGCCGCGATCTCGCGCAGCGAATCGTTGGAATACAGCACCCGCTGCCGCGCCTTCATCAGTCGCAGATGGTGATAATACCGCAGGGGGCTCTGTCCGGTCTCGCGCTTGAAGGTGCGCTCGAAATGCCGGCCCGACAGGCCCACCGCAGCCGCCACGTCCGGGATGCGCAACGGGTCCTCGACATGGGTCTCGAACAGCCGGATCGCCTCGCGGATCGGGGCGGGCAGCGTGTCGGTCGTGCCGCCGGCGCGGGCCACCGGGACCTTCTGGCTGGCATTGGCATCGCGCACGAAGGGGTGCTGGAACCAGCAGGCCACCTCGGTCATGCAATCGCGGCCGAGACGGTCCTCGATCAGGCGCAGCATCAGGTCGAACACCGCCCCCGCCCCGCTGGCCGTGATCCGCCGCCCCTCGATCAGGATCGCCGCCTCGCGCGCCTCGATGCCGGGGAAGTCGGACTTGAACGCCGCTTCATAACACCAGTGGACCGAGCAGGGCCGCCCCTCCATCAGCCCCGCCCGTGCCAGCGGAAAGATCCCGCCGGAGAAGGCGCCCAGCGTCACCCCCGTCCGGTCCAGCCAGCGCAGCCGGGCCGGCGAGCGGCGGGGATCGGCAAATTCCGCCGTGGGCGGCGATAGGATGTAGAGGTGATCCAGCCCCTCGATCTCCTGCAGCGTCGCATCGGGGTCAAAGCCGATGTCGGCGCTTGACCTGACGGGCGCCGGGCTTTCGGCGACCAGCGACCAGACGAATTCCTTGCGGCCCCGGATCTCGTTCGCGGCGCGCAAGGGCTCGATGGCCGAGGTCAGGCAGGCCATCGGGAAACCGGGGAACAGCAGGAACCCCAGCCGCAGCGGGGCGTTGGCCGAGGCGCGATCAGTCATCGGGCCACCACCCTGGCGAGGTCGGCGCCCCGTCATCACGTTTCGCCAGCCATTCCACCATGGCCGGGCGGTTGCGCAGGAACCCCTTGTAGGTCGCCAGTTCCTCGGGCAGGTCGCGGATCACCCGGTGCAGGCGGCGGGCCCATTTCGGCACCGTCACGATCTCGTCGAAGCTGGCCAGATAGCAGCGGATGTCGAAGGCGATCGCGTTCGACCGGGGCAGCCGGTAGAGCGTCTGCAGCTCCACCCGCAGGTGCTGCTTCTGACCCAGATTCTCCGGCGTCAGGGTCGTCTTCATCGGCCCCCATTTCGGATAGGTCTCGGGCGCGGTGTCCAGGAGCGGGTTCACCGTCATCGTCCAGTTGAACCGCCGCACCGGAGCGCCATGCTGGAGCTTGAGCAGGAATTTCAGCGCGCGGTCGAAGACCCCCTTCTCATGCGCCAGCGGCACCGGCGCATGCCATTCGTGGAAGTTCATGCCGACGTCGAAATCCACCGACCAGTCCGCCTGGCTGGTCGCGATCCCCGCATCCATCCACAGCGTCCCGTCGCGTTCGTCCTGCAGCGTCCAGTCGCCCTGGGTCTGGCGCATGATGTATTCGAACGGGCCATAGGGAAGGGTCGATTCGTCCAGGAATGTGAACGACTGTTCGATCCCCAGCGGCCGGTTGACCCAGTGCCAGCGGTTGCCGTCCTTGGTCAGGCTGAACCACTGCGGATAATCCCGGGCCTTCGTCTCCATGATCAGTTCCAGCACGTCCCAGCCGGCCAGCGTCATGTGCGGCAGCGACTGGCAGCGCAGCGGGTCGTCCGCCAGGACCTTGGCGCGGTCCTTCATCTCGGCGACATAATGCTCGTCCACGTCGAAGATGTGCTCGAACACCGAACCCGGGCGGCCGGGAACATGCGGCTCCATGTTGACCGAATACATGTAGTCGTCGCGGTCGAACGGGAACGGGAACCGGCGCGGGTTCGAGTTGCGATAGGTGAAATCGCCGCGGAACGTCTCGTCGCGGAAGAAGTCGTTGAAGGCTCCGGTCTTGAAATCAAGGCTCATCGTCGTCTCCTATCGGTCGATGACGAGGGTCTTGCCCTCGAAGCGGCTGACGCAAGGCATGATCTTCTGGTTCGACGCCTGCTCTTCCGGCGTCAGCCAGTGGTCGCGGTGCAGGATCGTGCCGTCGCATTTGTGAACACTCGTTTCGCATTGCCCGCAGGCCCCGCCGCGGCAGAGATAGGGCGCGTCGACGCCATTGGCCTCCATCGCCTCGAGCAGGGACTGGGTCGCGCCCACGGTGATGGTCTTGCCGCTGGCCGCAAGCTCGACCTGGAACGGAAGGCCGGTGCCGGGGGCCAGGAACTCCTCGGAATGCAGCGCCTGTTTCGGCCAGCCCAGACCCTCGGCGGTGGCCAGCACCCAGGCGATCATGCCCTTGGGCCCGCAGACGTAGAGATGCGTTCCGATCGGCTGATTCGCGAGGACCTGCTTCAGGTCGATCTGCTGGCCCAGCTCGTCGAAGTAGCAATGCGCCCGGTCGGGATGCGCCGCCGTCAGCCGGTCCATATAGGCGCCCAGCGGCCTGGAGCGGGCCGAATAATGCAGCTCGAACTTGCCGCCGAAATGCGTCAGCTGCGCGATCTGCGCCAGGAAGGGCGTGATCCCGATCCCGCCCGCGATCATCAGGTGCTTCTTCGCCCGGTTGTCCAGCGCGAACAGGTTCACCGGGTTCGACAGCACCATCTCCATCCCCGGCACCACATGCCGGTGCATGAACAGAGAGCCGCCGCGGCCCGCGTCATCGCGGCGCACGCTGATCTCATAGCCCGAACGGTCCTCGGGGTCGGACATCAGCGAATAGGGATTCAGCCGGCGCGTGCCCTGGTCGTCCATCTCGACCACCGTATGCGCCCCGCCGGAAAAGGCCGGCAGCTCGGACCCGTCGCGGGCGACGAAGCGGAACCGCTTGATCAGCTCGTTGACCTCGACGACCTCGGCCACCCGGACCTGGAGTTTCGCGCCCCCGCTCATTTGAACCTCACCACGCTTTCCGGCACCTGGCCGGGGTCTTCCGCGTCGATGTTGACGCCCTGGAAGGCCGCCATCCGGCGCGAGTAATGATCGCGGACGAACAGGTTCAGCCCGCAATGGCTGCATTTGAACGGGTCGGTCGCCACGTTCTCGGTAATGCCCTTGCAATGCACGCATTGCACCCGGCGCACGGTCGATCCCCGGTGTTCCTTCTGGACCGACGCATGCGGAAAGCCGGTGTTCATGATCTCGCGCTCGGCCTGGCCGATCAGCCCCTCGGTGCCGGCAAGGTAGAATTGCGTGCCCATATGGGCGGCCGAGAGAACCCTTGCAAGCCGCGTCAGGATCACCGGGATCGTCGGCGCGCGAAAGAACTGCGCGGCGCCAAGCGCCTCGAGCGTCGCGCTCTGGTCGGTGCCGTTCGGGCCGGGGGTATAGAGGAGCTGCGCAGCGGCGAGCATTGCCGAACGGTCGTTCGCCTTGCCGAACAGCTCGACCACCGCCTCGGCCCCTTCGCCGTCGGCGATGATCAGGTGCTGGCTGGCGGGCCGCGGCTCGAGCGGCGCATAGACCGGGCGGCTGGTGATCGAAGGTGCGCCCACGGGGATGAGAGTTGTCGTCACGGGATCCGGTTCCTTGGAGGATGGGGTCCGCCGCAAGGGACGGACCCCGATGCAAAGATCAGCCCTTCGCGCTGCGCCGCTTCTTGTCGACGTCGTAGAACGGCAGCGAATGCGTCTCGGCCGCGATCTCGCCATGGGTGGCGCAGTTCACGACGACCTTCTTGCCGTCCACCGCCAGATCGACCGGCAGGCGCGCGATCGCGACCGTCCAGTCGTTCAGCGGCGAATGCATCGCCTGGGTCACGACCCCGACCTTCTTGCCGTCCGAATAGACCGGCGCGCCGTTGCCGGGGACATTCTTGCCCTCAAGCTTCAGGCCCCAGATCTTGAAGCGTTCCTTGCCCTTCAGGCGGTAATGCTCCTCGGCGCCACGGAAGCCGGTCTTGCCGGGCGAGACGGTGAAATCAAGGCCCAGTTCCCACAGCGTGTCGCCGGGGCCTTCGTTCTCGAACGGATACATTTCCGAATTGTCGTAGGGGAAGAACAGCAGGTAGCTCTCGCTCCGCAGCATGTCCAGCGTGGTGAAGCGGCAGGGGATGATCCCCATCGACTTGCCTTCTTCCAGGATGCGGTCCCAGATTTCCACGGCGTCCTGGCCACGGCAGAAGATCTCATAGCCGCGCTCGCCGGTATAGCCGGTGCGCGACAGGGTGATCGGCTTGCCGAACAGGCTGGTCGGCATATGGCTGAAATAGGCCAGGTCGCGCACGCCGGGGACGTGCTTTTCCAGGAAATCCACCGCCATCGGCCCCTGCAGCGACAGGTCGTGCAGGTTGTCGTCGAAGCGGATCGAGACATCGCGCCCCGTGGCCGCCATCGTCAGCTGCTCATGCCCCTGGCCCGAGCCGTGCACGACCATGAAGCTGTTCGGCCCCATGCGGTAGATCACGCAGTCGTCGACGAACTTGCCGGCGTCGTTCAGCATGCAGGCATAGACCGCGCGGCCCGGCATCAGCTTTTCGACGTTCCGGGTCGTGGCGCGCTCGATCACATGGCTGGCGGCATGGCCGGTGATGTGGACCTTCTTCAGGCCCGAGACATCCATCAGCCCGGCCTTGGTGCGGATCGCCATGTATTCGGCATCCGGGTCACCCTTTTCATAGGACCAGGCCGTGCCCATACCGCTCCAGTCTTCCAGGTTGGAGCCGAGGGCCCGGTGACGATCGCCCAGAGTCGAGAAGCGCCAGGAATTGGTCATGCGTATACTCCCGTTTGCATGTTTGTTTTTTCGCCAGTTTCAGGCGATTCTCGCCAGAAATCAATAATCAAATGCAACAAAATTTCTTAAGGGAAAACAAATGTGAAAGAAAAAGGCCGCCCGGACCGGGCGACCTTCGCTTTTCTTGCGCAGCGTCACGGCAGGACGAAGAACCAGTTCGCCCAGAGAACGACGCAGGCCCCGGCGACCAGCGCCAGATAGGGCCGGATCCCCGCCTTGCGTTCACCCAGCTCGCCATAGGGCAGGCCGAGATCCTCATAGGCCTCTTTCGGGAACTTGCCGCCATCGACGATGTAGTGGCGATACCAGAACACCGGGAAGATGAACGAGGCGAAGATCACCCCCGACAGCAGCGCGTTCTCATAGCCCCAGACCTTGGCGCCCGCGCCCAGGAACAGGGCGTTGACGAAGGCCAGGCAGGTGTTCAGCCCGATCAGCCAGGTCGGCGCCTTCCACGGCCGGTCCATGTGCGCACTGTCGATGCGGTGGATCCAGCCGGCGTTCAGGTTCAGGAAGTTGAACAGGATGTAACCGACGTTCGAGATCGCGAGGACATAGAAATAGCCCCCCGCATCCGAGGCCAGCGCCAGGAGGAAGATGTTGAAGGCCACATCCGTCCACATCGCCTTGCGCGGCGCGCCATGCTCGTTGACGGTGCCAAGGAACTTCGGCAGCCAGCCATCGCGCGACCCCTGGTAGAGCGTGCGCGACGACCCCGCCATCGCGGTCATGATCGCCAGGAACAGCGCGATGATCATCAGGATCACGAAGATCTGCGTGATCACCGGGCCGCCGCCGATCATGTTGCCAAGCGCCTCGCCGACGCCGGTGCCCTCGACGATGCCCGGATCCTGCATCCCGGTCTCGCCCATGACGCCCTGGAACGAGAAGGGAATCAGGAAGAAGAACACGATGCAGAGAAGGCCCGAGTAGAAGATCGCCCGGAAGGTGTCGCGCCGGGGATCCTTCAGCTCGCGGGTATAGCAGACCGCGGTCTCGAAGCCGTAGGTCGACCAGGCCGCGATATACATGCCGCCCAGGAACAGGGTCCAGCCGCCGACATTCCACTCGCCGTTCTCGCCCGCGTTGGGCGGGGTCAGGTTGGTGACGTTCATCCAGTCGATCGACCCGGTCAGGATCGGGACCAGACCCACCAGCAGAAGCGGAATCAGCACGACCAGCGCCAGCCATTTCTGCGCCGAGGCCGTCGAGGCGATGCCCCGCTCCTGGATCGCCAGGATGATCAGCATCAGCGCGACGCCGATGATGAAGGTCGAGTTGAAGTGCAGCGTGCCAAGCGCCGGGATGGTGATCTGGAACGCCTCATAGACCCGGAACCAGGGCGTCAGCGCCGAAACGCCGTCCGATGCCGCAACCGCCTGGATCGCCGCCTCGGCCGTCACGCCCGCGTTGGCGGCCATGTAGTCGACGACCGACTGCGTTTCCGCCGTATAGCTGCCGATGTTCGCCGCCACCCAGTCCAGCACCGGCTGGCTCTCGGCCAGCGGGATCGGGAACAGCGCGTTCAGGATATAGCCCGCCGCGATGGCGCAGCCGAGCGACAGCACCGGCGACCAGGCGAACCAGTTGCACCAGACCGACAGCGGCGCGATCAGCTTGCCATAGCGCAGCCAGGCCGTCGCGCCATAGACCGAGGTTCCGCCCGACTTGTTGCCGAACATCCCCGCCATCTCGGCATAGGTGAAGCTTTGCGAAAACCCCATGAGCATGGACAGCATCCAGACCACGAAGGCATATTGCCCCACGGTCCCGGCGATCCCGCCAATCGAAAACAGCACCAGCGGCGGCACGCCGGCGGCAACCCAGAAGGCCCCCTGCCAGCTCAGCGCCCGGACCATCTGGCCCGATCCGGGTTCCGCCGCCCGGGCCCTCTGGCCCGTTCCTAATTCAGTGGTCATTCCCTCTCTCCTGTTGGAAGAAGCGGAGGAATCCGGCCCCTGCCCTCCTGCATGGCCCCAATGGTCCGCTTCGCGTTTTCGGTTCCGCCTGGACGTGGTGCGTGATCAGCAGATCCGCAGTTTTTCCTTCGTCCCGGGGGCGGTCAGGCCATTTCCCTGTGACCCGATGTCGCAAGGAAAGCACGGTCCAGCCTTCAAGGCGAGAGTTATTTTAATTCTACGAAAAATTGTTTCCCTGCGTTTGGCCGCTGCTTCGGGGCCTGCCTGCATGGGGGGCAAGGGCGCGCCGCGGGGGTCGCGGCGCGCCGGTTCTGCGTCAGTTGCGCAGATAGCTTTCCATCGAATCCTCCAGCGCGTCCTTCCAGGGCGTGTGGTGGATCGGGGCCATCGTCCCGGTGATGACCGAGCGGTAGGCATGGTTGCGGAAGGCCATGATGTCCTGCTTCTTGTGGTCCTTCCATTCGAAGAAGGCCTCGCAGGCGCCGTCGACGTCGAAGGACGGATAGTCCGTCTCGGCGATCAGCTCCTTCACATAGTCGCCCTGGTAGTGGATCGCGTCATGGGCATCCTGGCCCGCATCCTCGCCCGCCACCCGGTCGGCCACGTCCTTCAGCAGCACCGCCTTGTCGGTCGGGATCGCGATCTTGCCCATGACCGCGTCGCGCACCCACCAGGCCTGCGCGTCGAACATGTTGAAGGTGAACCACTGGTCCTGCATGCCGACATAGAACAGCTTCGGATTGTGGACCCAGGCCACGCCCTTGTAGAGATCCGCCGTCGCCAGCCGGTTCGCCGTCTTCAGCCGCAGGTCATCTGGCAGGAACGGGAAGTGATGCTTGTAGCCGGTGCAGAGGATGATCGCATCCACCTTCTTGGACGTGCCGTCGGCGAAATAGGCGGTGGTCTCGTCCACCCGCTCCAGCTTCGGCACTTCCTTCCAGTTGTCCGGCCATTTGAAGCCCATCGGCGCATTGCGATAGGCCACGGTGATCGAGTTCGCGCCGTATTTCCAGCACTGCGACCCGATATCCTCGGCCGAATAGGAGGAGCCGAGCAACAGCAGGTCCTTGCCCGCGAACTCGCGCGCGTCGCGGAAGTCGTGCGCATGCAGCACGCGGCCGTTGAACTTGTCGAAGCCGGGGTATTCGGGGACGTTCGGCACCGAGAAATGGCCCGAGGCCACGATCACGTTGTCGAACTCCTCGGAATACATCCGGTCGGCCTTCAGGTCATGCACCGTGACGGTGAAGTTGCCCTTGTCCTCGTTGTAGTTGACCATGCGGACGGTGGTGCAGAAGCGGATCCAGTCGCGCACCTTGGCCTTGTTCACCCGGCCCTCGATATAGTCGAACAGCACCGCCCGCGGCGGATAGCTGGCGATCTGCTTGCCGAAATGTTCCTCGAAGGAGTAGTCGGCGAATTCAAGGCCCTCTTTCGGGCCGTTGGACCAGAGATAGCGGTACATGGAACAATGCACCGGCTCGCCATGCTCATCCAGGCCGGTCCGCCAGGTGTAGTTCCACAAGCCGCCCCAGTTCGACTGCTTCTCGAAGCAGACGATTTCGGGAATGTCTTCGCCTTTCGCCTTTGCCGACTGGAACGCGCGCAGCTGCGCCAGCCCCGACGGGCCCGCTCCGATGACGGCGACTCTCTTCTTCATGTGATACCTCCGGGAAGTTGGACTGACTGCGGCAATTGGTCGCCGTCTTGCCGGCAGCGTAAAAGCAAAGTTGCGTGTGTGTCAAATCTTCTTCCCGCAGGTGAAAAGAGAGGACCCCGGAAAGCTCTCGCCTTCCGGGGTCCGACTCATACCTTCCGCCGGAAATCCTGGCAGGGCACTCGTTATCTCGCAACGGTAACGGTGCAACCCGCCTGGCCGGCCACTTCCGCCGCGACCGAGCCCAGCACCAGCCGCTTGACGCCGCGCTTGTCGCCGGTCCCCATCACGATCTGGTCCGCGCCCAGTTCCTCGGCATAGGCGATGATCGCCTGCCCGGCCGCGCGCGAGATCACCACCGCCGAGCCGATGTCGGTCGCCCCGGCCGCCCTGGCCTTCTCCTCGGCCTTGACCAGAAGCGCCTCGGCCTCTTCGTCGGTCCATTGGTTGATGGTCGGGCCGCGTGCGCCGCCCACGGCCAGGTTCACCGCACAGATCGTCAGATGCGCCCCGGTCAGTTTGGCCAGTTCCGCAGCCCGCGCCAGACCGACGTCCGAATGGTCGGAACCATCGACCGGGCAAAGGATCTTCTTCGTCATCGCCTGCACCCTTCCTTCCGCTTTTCCATGTATGAATGATGTCATCGAACGGGCAGGCTTGCCTTGACCTGCATCAACACTCCTCTCGTTTCCGGCAAAAGCCTTTTAAAAACAGGGACCCCGGATTTCTCCGGGGCCAGTCGGGGGTCAAGGTCCGTTGCCGGACAGGGGTAACATCGTCGGGTCGGCGTCGGTCGCGCCGATCCCTGGTCCAATCCGCGGAAGCCGGCTCAGCAATCGAGCGTGTTCTCGACTTCCCAGGTCGACAGGTGCGAGCTGTAGGCATCCCATTCGCGTTGCTTGACCTCGAGATAGGCGCGCGAGAAATCCTCGCCCATCATCGACTTCAGCGTGCTGTCCTTGTCATAGGCGCGCAGCGCGTCCAGCAGGTTCAGCGGCAGCTTCGGCGCGTTCTTCACCTTGTGGCCTTCCTGGTACATGTCGATGTCCAGGCGCTTGCCCGGATCCGCCTTGCTGCGGATCCCGTCCAGGCCGGCCGCGATGATGACGGCCTGCATCAGATAGGCGTTGGCCGATCCGTCGGGCAGCCGCAGCTCGATCCTTCCCTTGCCCGGCACGCGCACCAGATGGGTGCGGTTGTCGCCCGACCAGGTGACGGTGTTAGGCGCCCAGGTCGAGCCCGAGGAGGTGCGCGGCGCGTTGATCCGCTTGTAGCTGTTGACCGTCGGATTGGTGATCGCCGCCAGCGCGCTGGCGTGCTTCATGATCCCGCCCAGGAAGTGCTTGCCCTTCTGCGACAGGCCCAGCTCGCCGTTCGGATCGAAGAAGACGTTCTCCTTGCCGTCCATGCTCCAGGCCGAGATATGCGCATGCATCCCCGAGCCGGTCAGCTGCAGGAAGGGCTTCGGCATGAAGGTCACCCGCAGCCCGTGCTTTTCGGCGACCGAGCGCAGCATGAACTTGAAGAACTGCAGCTTGTCGGCGGTCTGAAGCGCGTCGTCGTATTTCCAGTTCATCTCGAACTGGCCGTTCGCGTCCTCGTGGTCGCTCTGGTAGGGCTCCCAGCCGAGGTCGAGCATGTAGTCGCTGACCTCCGCGATCATGTCATAGCGGCGCATGATCGCCTGCTGGTCGTAGCAGGGCTTCTTCGCGCTGTCCCAGGGGTCGGCGACCTTGTCGCCTTCCGGGGTCAGCAGGAAGAACTCGGGCTCGACGCCGGTCTTGACGCGGATGCCCTCCCCGGCGGCCTCGGCAACCAGGCGGCGCAGCACGTTGCGCGGCGCCTGGGCCAGTTCCTCGCCTTCCATGGTGCAGTTGGCGGGAACCCAGGCCACCTCGGGCTTCCACGGCAACTGGATCGCACCCTCGGGGTCCGGCATCCCCAGCGTGTCGGGGTGGGCGGGCGTCACCACGAAGCCCCCGGCGAAGCCGGCAAAACCCGCGCCGCCTTCCACCACGTTGTTGATCACTGCCGCGGGGACCAGCTTCGCGCGCTGGGCCCCCGCAAGGTCAGTGAAGGATACCATGAAATTCTTGACGCCCTTTTCCTTGGCCCATTTGGCAAGGTCTCTCGACATTTCTGATCAACTCCCTGTCGTTTTTTGTCGTTTTGGGAAAAGGAAACGGCGGCTTAAAAGCCGCCGTTCCGTCCCGGTATCCAGCTGGTGCCAGCCAGGGGAACCCCCGCCATCGCCGCCGCCTCGATGGTCAGCGAGCACAGGTCCTCGGGTTCCAGGTTGTGCAGGTGGTTCTTGCCGCAGGCCCGTGCGATCGTCTGCGCCTCCAGCGTCATCACCTTGAGGTAGTTCTTCAGCCGCCGCCCGCCGAGGACCGGGTCGAAGCGCTTGAACAGCTCCGGATCCTGGGTGGTGATCCCGGCCGGGTCCTTGCCCTCGTGCCAGTCGTCATAGGCATCGGCCGTGGTCTGCAGCTTCTGGTACTCGGCTTCCAGTTTCGGATCGTTGTCGCCCAGCGCGACCAGCGCGGCCGTGCCGATCGCCACCGCATCCGCGCCCAGCGCCATCGCCTTGGCCACGTCGGCCCCCGTGCGGATCCCGCCCGAGACGATCAGCTGCACCTTGCGATGCATGCCCAGATCCTGCAGCGCCTTAACCGCCAGCGGGATGCAGGCCAGGATCGGCATGCCGACATGCTCGATGAACACGTCCTGCGTCGCCGCGGTGCCGCCCTGCATGCCGTCCAGCACCACGACGTCGGCCCCGGCCTTCACCGCCAGCGCGGTGTCGTAATAGGGGCGCGCGCCGCCGATCTTGACGTAGATCGGCTTTTCCCAGTCGGTGATCTCGCGGATCTCCATGATCTTGATCTCAAGATCGTCCGGGCCGGTCCAGTCGGGGTGACGGCAGGCCGAACGCTGGTCGATGCCCTTGGGCAGGTTGCGCATCATCGCCACGCGGTCGCTGATCTTCTGGCCCAGAAGCATCCCGCCGCCGCCGGGCTTCGCACCCTGGCCCACGACCACTTCGATCGCGTCGGCACGGCGCAGGTCATCGGGGTTCATGCCGTAGCGGCTGGGAAGAACCTGATAGACCAGCGTCTTGGAATGGCCGCGCTCTTCCTCGGTCATCCCGCCGTCGCCGGTGGTGGTCGAGGTGCCGGCCTCGCTGGCGCCGCGGCCCAGGGCCTCCTTCGCCGGGCCCGACAGGGCGCCGAAGCTCATGCCCGCGATGGTGACGGGGATCTCCAGGTGGATCGGCTTCTTGGCGAAGCGGGTGCCCAGCCAGACATCGGTCGCGCATTTCTCGCGGTAGCCTTCCAGCGGATAGCGGCTGATCGAGGCGCCGAGGAACAGCAGGTCATCGAAATGCGGCAGGTGCCGTTTCGTGCCGCCGCCGCGGATGTCGTAGATGCCCGAGGCGGCCGCGCGGCGGATTTCCGCGTTGATGGCCGGGGTGAAGGTGGCCGAGTAGCGCGGCGGGGTATGGGGAAAATCGCTCATCGTTTGCCTCAATATGCCGCAGCGTTGTCGATGTTGAAGTTGTACAGCTTCCGGGCCGAGCCGTAGCGGCGGAACTCCTCGGGCTTGGCCTTGTGGTCGGCCTCGCCGCGGCGGAGCAGGTCCTCAAGGATCGTGTAATGCTCGTCCCGCATCTCTTTCTCGATGCAGTCGGCACCCAGCGACTTGACCGACCCGCGCACGAAAAGCCGCGCCTCGTAAAGGCTGTCACCCAGCGCGTCGCCGGCGTCGCCCAGGACGACGATGTTGCCGGTCTGCGCCATGAAGCAGGACATGTGGCCGATGTTGCCATGCACCACGATGTTGATGCCCTTCATCGAGATGCCGCAGCGGCTGGCCGCGTTGCCCTTGATGACCAGAAGGCCGCCCCGCCCGGTCGCGCCGGCATACTGGCTGGCGTCGCCGTCCACGATGACGGTGCCCGACATCATGTTCTCGGCCACGCCCGGACCGGCCGATCCCTTGATGCGGATCGTGGCCTGCTTGTTCATCCCGGCGCAGTAATAGCCGGTCGAGCCGCGCACCGTGATGTCCACCGGGGCATCCACCCCGACGGCGATCGCATGCGCGCCCTTCGGGTTGATGACCTCCCAGTCGGTCATGTTGGTCTGGCCCTTCAGGGCGTGCAGCGAGGAGTTGAGGGCGCGAAGACCTTCTTTCCCCAGATCGAAGCTTTGCATTCTCTCAACGCTCCCAGAAGTAGACGGTGGCGGGTTCCGGTTCCCAGACGCGGGCGTTCTCGATGCCCGGCAGGTTGACCAGCGCCCGGTATTCCGAACCGAAGGCGACATATTCGTCGGTCTCGGCCATGACGGCAGGCTTGCAGGCGATCGGGTCGCGCACGACGCCGAAGCCGTTCTTGGTGCCGACGACGAAGGTGTAGAAGCCGTCCAGGTCCTCAAGCCCCGATTCCAGCGCCTTGCCCAGGTCCTCGCCTTCCTTCAGCTTCTGGCTGACATAGGCGGCGGCGACCTCGGTGTCGTTCTGGGTCTCGAACGTCATGCCCTTGCGGACCAGCTCGCGGCGCAGGCCGTTGTGGTTCGAGAGGCTGCCGTTGTGCACCAGGCACTGGTCCGGCCCGGTCGAGAACGGGTGCGCGCCCATGGTGGTCACGGCCGATTCGGTGGCCATGCGGGTATGGCCGATGCCATGGGTGCCCCGCATCTTGGCGACTTCGAAGCGGGCCGCCACGTCCTTGGGCAGGCCGACTTCCTTGAAGATCTCGATCGAGTCGCCCGCGCTCATCACCTTGATGCCGGGGCGCAGCTGCGCCAGCGCCGAGCGCGCCGCGTCGATCTGGCCCAGCGGCAGCTCCAGCACCGCATGGGTGGACTTGACCAGCATGGTCACCGGCTGGCCGATGGCGTCATGCAACTCTCCGTCCAGGTTCTTGAAATCCTGGTCCGGGGTGGCCGACTGGATGGTGATCTTCCCCAGCCCGTCCTTCGCCCCGCCGTAGATCGCGATCCCGGCGCTGTCCGGGCCGCGGTCGGTCATGGTGATCAGCATGTCCGTCAGCAGTTCGCCAAGCTTGGGCTCCAGCTTCGGGTCCTTGAGAAACAGTCCGACAATGCCGCACATGGCATCCTCCTTTGCTGTTGCGTCGCCCTTGTTCGGGGCATTGCGAATCTCCTAACAGGAATTTTTCTTTCTTGCTAGGCAAAAAATCAGGCCCGTCCTTTTCCCCCGGAAAACCCTGTCGGCGCGCCTCGGGGCTGTCCGTCTCCCCAAGAATCCTTGACACGATAACGTGAAAAGCGTTTCTTGCTAGAAAAAAAAATGAACTGACAGGGACGACGCACAAAAGCGCGCCGTCGGTATCGCATCTGACAGGAGGGATGGATGCACCACCACGAATCTGCGGGACATGCCGGCCCCTCGTGACCGGCTGACTTAACTCAACAAAACCCGTGTGAACGCCGAAAGGCAGCCTGCGCATCGCGTTGCGGGATGCAGGCGCCTGTCTCCGGCATGACCACGATCACGTTCATCTGTTGCAGAAAGATCCAAGCATGAGTGGCATTACCAACGACGACTCGGATTTTCTCGAGTACGAGCACGGCAATCTCTACGGCGGCACGAACTGGTGGGGTGCTTTCGTCATCGGCCTGGCCGGAACGATCCTGGTGACCGGGGCGGCTCCGGCCTTCCTGACGGTGTTCGGTGCCTCCTACATCCCCTTCATCATCTTCTTCACCATCACCGGAGTCCTGCTCTGCCTGATCCTGGCCGAGCTTTCGGCGATGATGCCGGGGCGGACCGGCGGATCGCCGTCCTATGCCTATCCGGCCTATATCCGGCGCTTTCCGCGGCTGGCGCCGCATGTGAACGGCATGACGGCCTGGATGTACTGGGTGGGCTGGATGCCGGTGGCGCCGCTGAACATGATCCTGGCCTCGGCCTATATCGCCCATATCCTGGGCCTCGATACCAGCGCCGGCATCACCCCGATCAGCACCTTCATTCCCTACTGGACGCTGGCGATCACCGTGGTCGGCCTGCTGATCCTGTCGATCCCGGCCTATCTGGGCATCAGCTTCGGCACCGGGATGGCCACGATCCTTGCCATCCTGTCGATGATCCCGCTGACCTTCCTGTCGATCGGCTTCATCTTCAACCTCGACGCCGCCAACTGGAACGAGCTGATCGGCTTCCCGCATCTCGACGGCACCAGTTTCTTTGCCGACATGGTAACGACCACCGGCACCTATCCGGCCTGGCTGATGTATGTCGCCTATGCCTTCCCGCTCTTGTGGACCGTGATCGCCTTCGAGGCGGCGGCCTGCTACATCGGCGAATGCAAGAACCCCGGCCGTGACGCCAAGATCGCCATGACGCTGGAAGGCGGCTATGGCGTGTTCGTCTATTCGCTGCTGCCGATCTCCTTCGTGGTGGTCCTCGGGGCCGAGGCGCTGTCGAATCCCGATCTCGTCGATCCCAAGACGATGTTCGTGACCTTCGCCAGCAAGATCTTCCCCGGTGTGGCCGGTGCGGTGATGGAATGGGCCATGGCGATCATGCTGATCGTGGCGCTTGTCCTTTCGGCGATGAACTCGCTGATGGGCTGCTCGCGGTCGCTCTACCAGATGTCGCTCGACGGCCAGTTCCCGCGCTTCTACCAGAAGCTGAACAAGCACCGCGTCCCGGCTCCGGCGATGATGACCAACGTGGTCGCCAGCCTGGCCATCGCCTTCATGGGCGGCGCGATCGAGATCTACTCCTTCTCGAACGTCGGCTACCTCGGCTCGTTCGTTCCGGTGCTGATCGGCTACTACCTGCTGCGCAAGGACCGTCCGAACGTGCCGCGCCCGTTCCGCCTGCCCGAGTATTTCAAGTGGATCTCGCTCGCGCTGGCCGCGCTCTACTTCTTCGTCTGGTTCGCCGGCGGCCTGATCTATTCCGTCATCGGCGGGCAGGCGATCTACTACTTCCTGGGGGTGGCGACGATCTTCCTGTACCTGCCGCTCTACTGGTATCGCAAGCTCGAAGACCGCCGCGACGGCGTGCCCGCCTCGGCCCTTCCGAACGGTTGAGCAGGGGACCGGCCATGGCGCTCCGCCTGATTCCCTCGCGATCGAAACCCGCCGCGCCCGCGGCGGGCCCCCGGACGGTGCTTCTGGCCTCCGAGGGGCGCAAGTTCACCGCCGAGGCGATCGACTGCGCGGCGCGGCTTGCCGGCCGTGATGGCGGGCGGGTGCGGGTCCTCACGGTGGCGCGGCTCTGGGGGACGGGCCTCGGCCTGCCCAACCCGGGGCTGCGCCCCAGCAAGCGCGAGCTGGCCGAGCAGGAGGAGAACGTCCACCTGGCGATCCTCCGGCTGGAGAAACTGGGGATCGCGGCCGATGGCAACATCGTCGTGACCCGCGATCCCCGCAAGAGCATCCTGCGCGAGGCCAGGCGCCTGGGATGCGGCGACATCGTCATGGGCGCCGACCCCCGGCGCCCGTGGTTCATTGCGGATTTCATGTGGAGCCAGGCCCCCTACCGGGTGCGGCGCCGCGCGCCGGTGCCGTTCCATATCGTCCTGACCGGAACCTGATTCGCCCCGATCCCCGATGACCTCGTCACCCGTCGCGCGACGAGAAGACGAAGTCGCACGAGGAGCAGCCCCTATCCCTGCGGATACGAGATCACCGACAGATACCGCGCCGGCAGCTTGACCAGCACCTCCGGCCCATGCGGCGCATCCGCGTCGAAGAACAGGCTGTCGCCCGGCCGCAGCGGATAGACCTGTTCGCCGTGGCGATAATCCACCTCGCCCTCCAGCATGAACAGCAGCTCAAGCCCGCCGTGCTGGAAGGTCGGGAAGGTATCGCTCTCCGTCGAGAGCGTGATCATGTAGGGCTCGACCACCACGCCCGAGTTGTTCGAGCCGATATGCCCCAGCAGGTGATACTGGTGCCCGGCCCGGGTGCCGCGCCGCTCGATCTCCAGATGCTCGCCCGCCTTCACATGCTGCGCCTCGCGGCGCTCCTCATAGCTGCGGAAGAAGGCCGTCACCGGGACCGAAAAGGCATGGCTCAGCACCTGCAGCGTCGTCAGGCTGGGCGAGGTATTGCCGTTCTCGATCTTCGACAGCATCCCGATCGACAGGCCGGTGACCGTCGCCAGGTCGGCCACCGTCATCCCCTGCTGGCGGCGGAAGTTGCGCACCTCGCGGCCGATGGCGGCCTCGAGGTTGCGCTCGCTGATCTCGCGGATGCGGTGCGGGTCCTGCTCGAAGGCAGGCTTGCCGCGTGGCAGGACGTTGCTGGCGTCGATGTCGGACAATTGCGCCTCCCGGTGAAATCGATAGCCGTAATTTCACTACAAGGAAACACATTTCGCAACGGGAAAATCACCTAGGCCAAGGCGACTGCGGCGGCCTCCACCGCATGCAGCAGGCTTTCGGCCGAGGATCGCGGCCCGTAGACCCGCGCCGCGCCCTTGCTCCGCTTGATCAGGTAGACCCCCAGATGCTCCATCACCGTGCGGGTGGCATGGCCATCGGGGACCGTGGCGAAGTCCACGTTGCACAGCCGCTGCATCAGCGCGGTCAGGTCATCGGCCGTCAGGTCGAAGCCGACCCAGGCATCGGTCTGCTCGGTGACCGAGGCCCCGTCGCCCAGCGCCCCGCGCAGCATGTCGGCGATCAGCTCGTGGCTGGCGAAGGGGGCCTCGACCAGCCACATCTCGGGCGCCACCCAGAAGGTGCTGTAGGGATCGCCCGGCGCATGCGTCGAAGGCCCCGGCAGCGGCAGGCCCGCCGCCCCCGCCGCGCGCGCCAGATCCGCCATCCGGCCCTTGCGCGCCGCGACCGAGGCCAGCGCCACCTCGGTCAGTTCCCTGATCGACAGGACGCCGATCTTCACCTGCTTCGGCTCGCGCAGGCCGAAGGCGGTCATTGCTTTCAATGCGTCAGCCACGGAGACGTTCTCCTTCCGGGTCGAACATATGGGGCGAGATGATCTCGACCTCGGTATCGAGGCCCGCGAGCAGGTTCACGATCCGCATCCGCTGGCCGATCTTCCTGTCGCCGCCCTTCAGGTAGCCCAGCGCGATGTCGCAGCCGAGGTGCGGCGAATAGACCTTCGAGGTCAGCCAGCCGCCATCGTTCGCCGCCACCGCCGCCGCGCCCTTTTCCAGGAAATGGCTGCCGGCGGTAAGCTTGCCGTTCGGATCGACCGGCTTCACGCCCACCAGGCGATAGCCGCTCTCCTCCACCATCCCCTCGCGCTGGCTCAGCACCATGCCGATGGAGTCCTTCTTCTTCGACACCATCTTCCCCAGGCCCATGTTCAGCGCCGTGGACTGGCCGTTCAGCTCGCCGCCCGCGACATGGCCCTTCTCGATCCGCATCACGCCCAGGGCCTCGGTGCCATAGACGATGGGATCGAACTCGGCCCCGCGCGCCAGCATCTCGCGCAGCAGCGCGTCGCCGTAACGGGTCGGGACCGCGATCTCATAGGCCAGTTCGCCCGAGAAGCTGATCCGGAACAGCCGCGCCCGCAGCCCGCCGCAGACCGTGATGTTCGCCGCCCCCATGTAGGGGAACGCCGCATCGCCGATGTCCTGATCGACGACCTTCTCCAGCAGCTTCCGCGCATTCGGCCCGGCGACCGAGAACTGCGCCCAGGCTTCCGTGGTCGAGATCAGCTGCACGTCCATCTCGGGCCAGAGGACCTGGCGGCAGAATTCCAGATGCCGGAACACCGTGACCGCATTGGCCGTGGTGGTGGTCATCACATATTCATGCTCGCCCATCCGCGCCGTGGTGCCGTCGTCGAAGACGATCCCGTCCTCGCGCAGCATCAGCCCATAGCGGCATTTGCCGACCGCGAGCGTGCTGAACGTGTTGGCATAGACCCGGTTCAGGAACTCCCCGGCGTCGGTGCCCTGGATGTCGATCTTGCCAAGCGTGGTCACGTCGCAGATGCCGACCGACTTGCGCGTTGCCAGGACCTCGCGGTCCACCGACTGCCGCCATTCGGTCTCGCCGGCCTTCGGCACCCACTGGGTGCGCAGCCAGTTGCCGACCTCGACGAAGACCGCACCCTGCTCCTTGGCCCAGTGGTGGCTGGGGGTCAGGCGGAAGGGCTTGAACTCATTGCCGCGCGACCGGCCCGCCAGCGTGCCCATCGCCACCGGAGTATAGGGCGGGCGGTAGATCGTCGTCCCGGTTTCGGGGATCGTGCGTCCGGTCAGTTCCGCCATCACCGCCAGGCCCAGCACGTTGCCGGTCTTGCCCTGGTCGGTCGCCATGCCCAGCGTGGTATAGCGTTTCAGATGCTCGACGCTGGTGAAGTTCTCCTTGTGCGCCAGCTTGACGTCCTTGACCGTGACGTCGTTCTGCTGGTCGATCCAGGCCCGGCCCTTGCCGTGATGCACGAACCACAGGGGCGAGACGCGCACCGGCGCATCCTCGGCCTCGGGCAGGTCCGGCGCCGCGCCGGTCAGGCCCAGCGCCGCCATCGCCGCATCGCGGCCCGTGCGCAGCGCGCCATGGGTCGACAGGAGACCCGCCGCCGCACCCGCCACCGACAGGCCCGGAGGCCCGTCCTCGCCCGGCACGAAGGCCGCGATCCCGGTGTCATAGACCGGACGCGAGCGGTGATGCGAATGGACGTTCACGTTCGGGTTCCAGCCGCCCGAGACGCCCAGCGCATCGACGCGGATATCCTCGGTCCGGCCGTTCGACTGGCGCACCGTGATCGTCTTAAGCCCCAGCTTGCCCGAGCTGTCGATCACCTCGGCCCCGCGCAGATGCCGGATGCCGGGGATCAGCTCGCCGCCCTCGCGGCTGTCGATCACCGCGACCACGTCCACGCCCTTGGCCACAAGGTCGGTCGCCGTGCGCAAGCCGTCGTCGTTGTTGGTGAAGACGGCGACCCGCTCACCGGCCTTGACGCCCCAGCGGTTGGCATAGGCCCGCAGCGCCCCCGCCAGCATCACGCCGGGCCGGTCGTTGTTCTCGAAGGCGATCGGGCGCTCGATCGCCCCCGCGCAAAGGATCGCCTTGCCCGCGTAGATGCGCCACAGGATCTGCCGCGGCTTGCCTTTCGCGGGCACCGGCAGGTGATCGCTCACCCGCTCGACCGCGCCATAGATGCCGTGGTCGAAGGCGCCCATGACCGTGGTCCGCGTCATCAGCCGCACGTTCGGCAGCGCGGCCAGTTCCGCCACCGCCGCCGAGGCCCAATCCGCGCCCGACCCCTGGCCGACCGCATGGGTCTCGGCGTTCAGCCGGCCGCCCAGGCGGAAGTCCTCGTCCGCCAGGATCACCCGCTTGCCCGCGCGGCCCGCGGTCAGCGCCGCCATCAGGCCCGAGGGACCGGCCCCGATGACCAAGAGGTCACAATGCAGGAAGCCCTTGTCGTATTCGTCCGGGTCCTCTTGCCGCGTGACCGAACCAAGGCCCGCCGCGCGGCGGATGATCGGCTCGTAGACCTTTTCCCAGAAGGACTTCGGCCACATGAAGGTCTTGTAGTAGAACCCGGCCGCGAAGAAGGTGCTGAAGCGGTCGTTGATCCCCATCGCGTCAAAGCGCAGGCTGGGCCAGCGGTTCTGGCTGCGGGCGTCCAGCCCCTCGAACAGTTCCACCACCGTCGCGCGGGTGTTCGGCTCCTGCCGCCCGCCGCTGCGCAGTTCGACCAGCGCGTTCGGCTCCTCCGAGCCCGAGGAGATCGGCCCGCGCGGCCGGTGGTACTTGAAGCTGCGGCCCATCAGCCGCACCCCGTTCGCCAGAAGCGCCGAGGCCAGCGTGTCCCCCGGATGCCCCTGATAGGGCACGCCGTCGAAGGTGAAGCGGACCGTGTTGCTGCGGTCGATCTGCCCGCCGGTGATCCGATGCGATTGCGTCATTTCGACCGCCCCTTGGCCCTTGCCACATCCCGCGCGAGTTCGACTTTCGTGATCTCGTGCGTCACGGTGTTCCGCGTCACCACCAGCCAGGACCTGTCGCCCTGCTCATGGTACCAAAGCTCGCGATGCTCCCCCGCCGGGTTCCGGCGCTGGTAGAGGTATTCGTGGAATTCCTCGATGCCCGCCGTCATGCCGTCGGGCCGGTCCATCAGGCTTGCATCGCCCAGATAGACGAATTCCTGCGCGTCGCGCGGCCCGAGGATCGGATGGTGAATGATCATTCGCTTACGTCCTCAGTGCAGGTTCGGTTGGGCGCCCTGGCCCTTTTCGTCGATCATCCGGCCCTTCAGGAAACGGTCGAAGCGATAGGCCGTCGCGGTCGGATGCGGCGCGTCCTTCGCCATCAGATGCGCGAAGCACCAGCCGCTCGCCGGGGTCGCCTTGAACCCGCCGTAGCACCAGCCGCCGTTGAAATAGAGCCCTTCGACCCCGGTCCTGTCGATGATCGGCGATCCGTCCATCGACATGTCCATGATCCCGCCCCAGGTCCGCAACAGCCGCACCCGACCGATGGCGGGCATCAGGGCCATGCCGCCCTCGGCCACGTCCTCGATCACCGGCAGGTTGCCGCGCTGGGCGTAGGAGTTGTAGCCGTCGATGTCGCCGCCGAAGACCAGGCCGCCCTTGTCCGACTGGCTGACGTAGAAATGCCCGGCGCCAAAGGTGATGACGCCGTCGATCAGCGGCTTCAGCCCTTCGGAGACAAAGGCCTGCAACACATGGCTCTCGATCGGAAGCCGCATCCCGGCATGGGCCATCACCTTGGAGGACGACCCCGCCACCGCCACGCCGACCTTCTTCGCGCCGATGAAGCCGCGGTTGGTCTCGACCCCCTTGATGCGGCCGTTCTCGATCCGCATCCCGGTGACTTCGCAGTTCTGGATCAGGTCCACCCCGCGCAGGTCGGCGCCACGGGCATAGCCCCAGGCCACCGCGTCGTGCCGCACCGTGCCGCCGCGCGGCTGCACCAGCGCGCCCTTGATCGGGAAGCGGGCATTGTCGAAGTTCAGCCAGGGATACATCGCCCGGACCTCGTCGCGGTTCAGCAGCCGCGCGCCCGCCCCGTGCATGATCATCGCATTGCCGCGCCGGGTGAAGGCGTCGCGCTGCGCATCGGTATGGATCAGGTTCATGATCCCGCGCTGGCTGACCATCGCGTTGTAGTTGAAGTCCTGCTCCAGCCCTTCCCAAAGCTTCAGGCTGAATTCGTAGAACGGTTCGTTCCCGTCCAGCAGGTAGTTCGACCGGATGATCGTGGTGTTGCGGCCCACGTTGCCGCCGCCAAGATAGCCCTTCTCCAGCACCGCGATGCGGGCCTGGCCGAATTCCTTGGCGAGGTAATAGGCGGTGGCCAGGCCATGCCCGCCGCCGCCCACGATGATATAGTCATATTCCGACTGCGGCTCGGGGTCGCGCCAGACCGGCTTCCACCCCTTGTGGCCTGTCAGTGCCTCGGCAATGACCCGAAATCCCGAATAGCGCACGCCCGACCTCCTGTTTGCCCTCTTCTAGGCTCAGGCCGGTGTGAAAATGCATCCGTTTTCGCCATCGGATCATCCGTTTCTGACTCACTCCCCGGGCGCGCTGGCTGTCAACGCGGCGAACGGGTCCCAACCGGACAGCCGGTCGTCGACTTCGGCTTGGGCGATGCCGGCAAGGACAAGAATGGTAAGCGAGGTGAGCAGGGAGTGCATGGCGGGCCTCGGGTTTTGTTCACGCCCCGTTCTGCCCGATTCTGCTTGCCAACCGATTAACCACCCGCACGGATTGCCCTTTACAGTCTGGCAAGGACTCCGCATCATTCTGGCATCGGTAGCAACGATCTTTCAGGGTCCTCACCTTGAAAACGGCCCGGCGGAGTTGCAGCTCCGCCGGGCCTCCTTCATTCCGGGGTCAGCCCCCGATCAGAAGGCGGATGATCGCAACCAGCAGCGTTGCCGCCGCAATCGCCACCATCCACTTCCGGTAGCTTCTTTCCTCCAGTTTCCTCACCTCCGTTCACCGCAAGGGATTGCGGCGGGACCAGGGGTAAGGGGGGAAGGGTTAACCGGGCATTACGCGACCAGGGCCTCGGCCTTCTTCAGGTCCACCGACACCAGCTGGCTCACCCCCTGCTCCTGCATCGTCACGCCGAACAGCCGGTCCATCCGGGCCATGGTCACGGCGTGGTGGGTGATGATCAGGAAACGGGTCTCGGTGCGCCGGGTCATCTCGTCCAGAAGGTCGCAGAAGCGGGTGACGTTGGCGTCGTCCAGGGGCGCGTCGACCTCGTCCAGCACGCAGATCGGGGCGGGGTTGGCCAGGAATACGCCGAAGATCAGCGCCAGCGCGGTCAGGGTCTGCTCGCCGCCCGACAAAAGGGAAAGCGTCGCCAGCTTCTTGCCCGGCGGCTGGCAGAGGATCTCCAGCCCCGCCTCCAGCGGGTCGTCGGATTCCACCAGCACCAGCCGCGCCTCGCCACCGCCGAAGAGATGGGTGAACAGGGTCGAGAAATTGGCGTTCACCTGTTCGAAGGCGGTCAGCAGCCGCTCGCGCCCCTCCTTGTTCAGCCCGGCGATCCCGGCGCGCAGCTTCTTGATCGCCTCTTCCAGGTCGGTCTTTTCCCCGGCCAGCGTGTCATATTCCGCCTCGACCGCGCGCGCATCCTCCTCGGCGCGCAGGTTCACCGCGCCCAGCGCCTCGCGCTGGCGCTTCAACCGGCTCACGTCATGGTCCAGGGTCTCGGCATCCGGCATCCGGTCGGGATCGGTGCGCAAGGAGGTCAGAAGCTCGTCCGGCGTCATCTCCCCATCCTCGGCGATCCGCTCGGCCGCCAGCGCCACGCCTTCGCGCGCCGCATCCAGCCGCGCCTCGGCCCGGGCCCGCGCCTCGCGCGCCTCACCGGCCAGCCGTTCCGCCTCGCGTTCGGCCATCGCCGCATCGCGCAGCGCGCCCTCGGCCGCGGCCAGCGCATCCGCCGCCTTCCGCCGCCGCTCCTCGGCCTCGGCGATCGCCTCGACCAGCTCGTCCCGCTTCGCCGCGATCTCCTCGGGCGCGAGCATCGCCTCGGCGAGTTCCTCCTCGGTCTCGGCGCGGCGTTCCGTCAGTTCCTCGGTCCGGCGCGAGGCGGTCTCCAGCCGGTGCTTCCAGCCCGACAGTTCCTTCATCGCCTCCTGCCGCCGCCGGACCCGCGCCTCGCCCTCGCGCCGCACCTCGTCCTGGGCCGAGCGGCGGGTCATCATCGTGATCCGCGCCGCCTCGACCGTGATCTTCGCAGCCTCCACCGCCCCCCGCGCAGCGTCCAGGTCGCCAAGCTCCGCCACCGCCGCCACGGCCTCCTTCAGCCGGGCGCGCGCCGCCATCGCCTCGTCCTCGAACCGGCCGACCGCCAGCCGCGCCGCCTCCAGCTTGCCCCCGGCGATCGAGCGATCCGCCTCGGCCCGCGCCAGCGCCCGGTTCGCCTCGGCCAGCCGCGCATCCGCCGCCCGCCGCGCCTCGCGCGCCCGCGCATCCGCCGTCGCCAGCTCGGCCAGCCGCGCCTGCAGGGCCTCATGCGCCTGACGCGCGCCATCGGCCCGGGCCGCGACCTCCTCCAGATCGCGCTTCAACTGCACCAGCCGGTTCAGCTGCTGCAACCGCAGCGCCGCCGCAGAGGGGGCATCCTCCGCCCCCGCCCGGAACCCGTCCCAGCGCCACAGGTCGCCCTCGGTGCTGACCAGCCGCTGCCCCGGCCGCAGCCCGGCCTGCAAGGCAAACCCCTGCGCGCGGCCGACCAGCCCGATCTGCGACAGCCGCCGCGCCAGCACCGCCGGGGCCTTCACCCGCGCCGCCAGCGGCTCGGCGCCGGGGGGCAACCCCTGCACCTCCGCATAGCCCGGCAGCACCGCCCAGCCCGAGCGCGCCTCGGCCCCGACCTCGGGCGCGCGCAGGTCATCCGCCAGCGCGGCGCCCAGCGCCTTCTCATAGCCCGGCTCCACCTCCAGCCGGTCCAGAAGCTGATGCCCCGCCTGCGCCTCGCGCTCCACCAGCCGCGCCAGCGCCGCCACTTCCGCGCGCAGCGCATTGGCCTCGCCCTCGGCGGACGAGCGCGCCGCCCGCGCCTCGGCCTCGCGCCCCTGGGTCTCCGCCCGCGCCGCCTCGGCCGCCTCCAGCGCCTCCTCGGTCGCCTCGCCCTCGGCGACGGCGGCCTCCTGCGCCTCCTCGGCCGCTTCGAAGGCCTCGCCCGCCGCCTCCAGCGCGCCCGCGGCCCCCGCCACCGCCTCGCGCGCCGCCGTCGCCTGCCCCTCGGCCCGCTCCAGAACCGAGCGCGCATCCGCCAGCATCCGCTGCGAGGACTGATGCCGCGCCGCCAGCCGCGCCGCGTCCTCGGTCAGCTCGGACAGCATCGTCTCGCGCTCGGACAGCACCGCCCCCGCCTCGCGCGCGGCCTCCACCGCCTCGGCCAGCTTCTCCTCATGCCCGTCATGGGCGCGGGCAAGCTGCTCGATCTCCCAGTCCAGCCGCCCGATCACCTCGCCCGCGTCGCGGTTCAGGCCCGACTCGCGCTCCATGTCGCGGGAAAGCTGCTCGATCCGGCCGCGCAGGGCGTCGATCTGCGCCAGCGCCCGGGCCTCCTGATCGCCCAGCGCATCGCGCTGCAACACCAGCCGCTGCAGGATGGCGCTGGCGATCGCCTCCTCCTCGCGCCGGGGCGGCAGCGCATCCTCGGCCGCCTCGCGCGCCTTGCCCGCACCGCGCGACGCCGCCTCGACCTGCCCCTGCGCGATCAGCCGCTCGCGCAACGCGCCCTCGGCCGCCGACCGTGCCTCGTCCGCCTCGCGCCAGCGCCGCCAGAGCAGCATCCCCTCGGCCTTCCGCAGTTCCTCGGAAATCTCGCGGTAGCGTGCCGCCTGCTTGGCCTGCCGGGTCAGCACCGAAAGCTGCTGCGCCAGCTGCTCCAGCACGTCATCCACCCGCAGCAGGTTCTGCTCGGCCCCGGCCAGCTTCAGCTCCGCCTCATGCCGGCGCGCATAAAGGCCCGAGATCCCCGCCGCTTCCTCCAGCACCCTCCTGCGCGCCTTGGGCTTGGCGTTGATCAGCTCGGAAATCTGCCCCTGCCGCACCAGCGCCGGGGAATGGCTGCCGGTCGAGGCATCGGCGAACAGCATCTGCACATCGCGCGCCCGCACCTCTTTGGCATTGGCGCGATAGGCCGATCCCGCATCGCGCGTGATCCGCCGCACGATCTCGATCTGGTCCGAGTCGTTGAAGCCCGAGGGTGCCAGCCGGTCCTGGTTGTCGATCACCAGCGCCACTTCGGCGAAATGCCGGGCGCCCCGGGTGGCCGCGCCGTTGAAGATCACGTCCTCCATGCCCCCGCCCCGCATCGCGCTGGGGCGGTTCTCCCCCATCACCCAGCGCAGGGCTTCCAGCAGGTTCGACTTGCCGCAGCCATTGGGCCCGACCACGCCGGTCAGCCCCTCGTGGATCACCAGATCCGTGGGGTCGACAAAGCTCTTGAAGCCGTTCAGGCGCAGGCGGGTCAGGCGCAAGGCACACTCACGAGTCGGAAAGCCAGATGTTCCCGCCCCCCCCGGCCAAAGTCAACCCGACCCCTCAGCATCTGGCCGATCCCCGCCCCTTATCCCCAAGATGTTGCCCACAGGATGCGCCACCATCCCACAGCGCGCCTTCCTCGTAGGGTGCGCTACAGCGCACCATCCCACAGCGCGCCTTCCCCGCAGGCTGCGCTACGGCGCACCATTGCCCCGGACCGCCCTAGCGCAGCGCCTCGACCCGGAACCCCTCCGGCACCCCGTCGCGGCCCTCCAGCACCAGGTCGGCCATCACCTCGGCCACCTTCGGGGCCATCCCGAAGCCGATCTTGAACCCCCCGTTCGCCACCCAATGCCCCGCCCGCCCCGGCCAGGCGCCCAGCAGCGGCGCACGGCTTGCCGCCCGGGGCCGCACCCCCGCCCAGCGCCCCACCACCGGCGCGCCCGCCAGCGCCGGCACCGCCGCCACCGCCCGGGCATGAAGGTCCTCCAATTGCCCGTCCGTCCCCTCCACCTCCCAGGCCGTCTCGGCGGTGGACCCGATCGCCACCGTCCCGTCCACATGCGGCACGACATGCAGCCCCTCGAGGAACATCTGCGGCAGCCCGCCCGCCTCGAAACGCAGCGCCATGGCCTGGCCCTTCACGCCCGCCCCGACCCGGCGCCCCAGCGCCGCCGACAGCGCCTCCAGCCCGGCAAGGCCCGTGGCATGGACCACCGCCCCCGCTTCCTCGCCCTCGCCCAGCACCAACTCGCCGCCGCGCGCGGCCAGCGCCGCCTCCAGCGCCGCCAGGCCCAGCCGGGGCGAAAGCCGGGCCGAGAGCGTGTCCTCCACCAGCCACCCCGAGGGGCTGGCCGGCTCCCAGTCCTGCCCCCGCGCCGGGACCACCCGCCACTCCGCCCGCCCCTGCCAGAGCGTCGCCGCCCCCTCGGCCCGCGCCCGCGCCAGCCCGACCGCGGCCTCGTCCGCCAGGGGCTGCAACCGGCCCACCCGGCCATAGCCCGAGACCAGCCCCGTCTCCGCCTCGACCGCGCCCCACCAGTCCCCGGCCATCAGCAGGCTCTCCAGCTGGAAGGCCTTCTTCGGGTTCCAGGCCTCGGGCACATGCGGCGAGAGCGCGCCGACCAGCCCGCCCGAGCAGCCCGCGCCGGGGCGCACCGCCTCGATCACCCGGACCCGCGCGCCGCGCCGGGCACAGGCCCAGGCCACCGACAGCCCGAAAATCCCCGCACCCCTGACCGTGACATCGACCCTTGCCATCCCGCCGTCCCCCAAGCATCAAACAGGACCAGAGGACTAACGCCGATGCCCCACGCCGACCACCCCGAACTCGACTGGCGCGACGAGATGACCCCGGTCTCGCGCCGGTTCGACGATCCCTATTTCTCGCTTGCCGGCGGGCTGGAGGAGACGCGGCACGTCTTCCTGGCCGGCAACGACCTGCCGGGCCGGTTCCGCGACGGCTTCCATATCGCCGAACTGGGCTTCGGCACCGGGCTCAACCTTCTGGCCACGCTCCTCGCCCACCGGGGGCCGGGCCGCCTGCGCTACACCAGCTTCGAGGCCTTTCCCCTGCCGCCCGAGGCCATCGCCCGCGCCCTGCGGGGCTTCCCCGAGACCGCCCCCCTCGCCCCGGCCTTCCTGTCGCAATGGGCCGAGACCCCGGAGGCCCCGCTCCGCCGCCTGCACTTCCCCGGCCTGACCGCCGAGATCCTGATCGGCGACGCGCGCGAGACGCTGCCCCGCTGGCAGGGCCGGGCCGATGCCTGGTTCCTCGACGGCTTCTCGCCGGCCAAGAACCCCGAACTCTGGTCGCCCGACCTTCTGTCCGAGGTCGCCCGCCATACCGCGCCGGGCGGCAGCTTCGCCACCTATACCGCCGCCGGCGACGTGCGCCGCGCCCTGGCCGGGGCCGGGTTCCAGGTTACCCGCCAGCCGGGCTTCGGCCGCAAGCGGCACATGACGACCGGCCGCCTGTCCGCCTGACGGCGTCCCTTCCCCCTGCCCGCGCCCCGTGCTAGCGAGGCCCGCCATGACCGCATCCAAGAACCCCGTCCTCGGCATCTGGCTGATGATCGCCGCCGTCGCCACCTTCGCGGCGCAGGATGGTTTCGCCAAGCATCTCGCCGGCGCCTATTCGACCCTGTCGATCATCATGATCCGCTACTGGGTCTTTGCCGCCTTCGTGATCCTGCTTGCCCTGCGCCGCCCCGAGGGTCCGCGCGCCGCGATCCGCTCCTCCCGGCTGCCGGCGCATGTCCTGCGCTCGGTCTTCCTCGTCTCCGAGATCTGCCTGATCGTCTGGGGCTATACGCTGATCGGGCTGATCAACAGCCTTGCCGTCTTCTCGGTCTGCCCGCTTCTGATCGTCGCCTTCTCGGGCCCGATCCTGGGCGAGCGGATCAGCTGGCAACGCTGGGCCGCGGTGGGGGCGGGTCTGGCGGGGGTGCTGGTGATCCTGCGGCCGGGGATGGGGGTCTTTTCCTGGGCCGCGCTCCTGCCGCTCGCCTCGGCGTTTCTCTTCGCGCTCTATTCGGTGCTGACCCGCCTCACCACGCGCGAGGAGCCGACCTTCCCCGCCTTCTTCTGGCCCGGCGTGATCGGCGCGGTGCTGATGACCGGGATCGGCCTGCCGCAACTGGAACCCATCGCCGCCCTCGACCTCGGCCTGCTGGCGATCTACTGCGGCCTGTCGATCCTGTCGCACTGGCTGGTCCTGCAGGCCTACCAGCGGGTCGAGGCCGCCCGCGTCCAGCCCTTCTCCTACCTGCAACTGGTGTTCACCACCGGCATCGGCATGGCCGTCTACGGCGAGGCGCTGGAGCTTCCCGTCGCCCTCGGCGGCATGATCGTCGTCGGCGCGGGCCTCTACTCCCTGTCGCTGGAGCGCCGCGCCGCATGAGCACCAGCCATTCCGCCCCGCAGAACACCCGGCTTGGCATCTGGCTGATGATCGCCACGACGGTGGTCTTTGCCGCGCAGGACGGGATCTCGCGCCATCTGGCCGAGAACTACAGCGTGATGATGGTGGTGATGATCCGCTTCTGGTTCTTCGCGCTTTTCGTCGTGGCGTTGGCCGCCCGCGCGCCTGGCGGGATCGCCGCCGCCAGCCGTTCCGCCTATCCGCTGGCGCAGATGGCGCGCGGGCTGATCCTGGTGGCCGAGATCTGCATCATGGTCGTCGCCTTCGTCCAGCTCGGCCTGATCGAGGCGCATGCGGTCTTCACCTGCTATCCGCTGCTCGTCGCCGCGCTGTCCGGCCCCGTGCTGGGCGAGAAGGTCGGCTGGCGGCGCTGGACGGCGATCCTGGTCGGCTTTGCCGGCGTGCTGATCATCCTGCAACCCGGCATCTCGGTCTTTTCGCCCTGGGCGCTGGTGCCGCTGCTGGCGGCCCTCATGTTCGCGCTCTACGGCCTCCTGACCCGCTATGTCGCGCGCAAGGACAGCGCGGCGGTCAGCTTCTTCTGGACCGGGGTCGTCGGCGCCCTGGCGATGACGCCCTTCGGCCTTGCGACCTGGGAATGGATGGCCCCGGCCGACTGGGGCTGGATGGCGACGCTCTGCTGCACGGCGGTGCTGGGGCACTGGCTCCTGATCCGGGCCTTCGCGGTGGCCGAGGCCTCGGCGATCCAGCCCTTTGCCTATCTGCAACTGGTCTTCGCCGCCGCTATCGGCCTGACCGTCTTCGGCGAGACGCTGCGCACCAATGTCGCCATCGGCGCGGGCATCGTCGTGGCGGCGGGGGTCTTCACCCTCTGGCGCCAGCGCATGCGCGAAAAGGCGGCACACCAGCAGGCGTGACCCGGCGATGAGCGAGCGCAGCGACACGAAGAGCGGTCGCGGTTGCCCCGCCCCTTCGGCGCGCGTAAAAGCCTTGGCACGCCAGGAAGGAACCCGCCGATGTCCGCGCCGAAACCCGTCGTCCTCTGCATCCTCGACGGTTGGGGCATCGGCCCGAACCCGGCGACCTCGGCCCCCGCGCAGGCCGAGGTGCCGACCTTCAACCGGCTCTGGGCGACCTGCCCGCATGCCACACTGACCACCTTCGGCCCGGACGTGGGCCTGCCGACCGGGCAGATGGGCAATTCCGAGGTCGGGCATACCAACATCGGCGCGGGGCGCGTGGTGGCGATGGACCTGGGCGCGATCGACCTCGCGGTCGAGGATGGCAGCTTCGCGCGGAACCCGGCGCTTCTGGACTTTGCCGCGAAGGTCAGGGCCAGGGGCGGGGTGGCGCATCTCCTCGGCGTCGTCTCGGATGGGGGCGTCCATGGCCATGTCAACCACGTCCTCGCCGCGGCCCGCGCGCTGACCGCGCTGGGGGTGCCGGTCGCGCTGCATGCGATCACCGACGGGCGCGACGTCGCGCCCTCCTCGGCGCAGGGCTTCGTCGAGGCGCTGGTCAAGCGCCTGCCCTATGGCGCCAGCATCGCCACGGTGACGGGGCGCTACTGGGCGATGGATCGCGACAACCGCTGGGAGCGCGTGGCCCGCGCCTATGACGCCATCATCCGCGCCCAGGGCGAGACCGCGCCGGACGCCCTGACCGCCGTCACCAACAGCTACGGCAAGGGCGAGACCGACGAATTCCTCGCCCCCACGGTGATCGACGGCTACCAGGGGGCCCGCGACGGCGACGGCGTCTTCTGCCTGAACTTCCGCGCCGACCGCGCGCGCGAGATCCTGTCGGCAATCGGCGACCCGGCCTTCGCCGCCTTCGCCACCGGCCCCCGGCCCGACTGGTCGGCGCTGCTGGGAATGGTGGAATATTCCGACGCCCACAACGCCTGGATGGCCACCGCCTTCCCCAAGCGCGTGCTGGTCAACACCCTGGGCGAATGGGTGGCCAGCCACGGCAAGACCCAGTTCCGCCTGGCCGAGACCGAGAAATACCCCCATGTCACCTTCTTCCTGAACGGTGGCCGCGAAGAGCCCTACCCCGGCGAGGACCGCGCCATGCCGCCCTCGCCCAAGGTCGCGACCTATGACCTCATGCCCGAGATGAGCGCGGATCAGGTCTCGGACCACCTGGTCGCGGCCATCGACAAGGGCTATGACCTGATCGTGGTGAACTACGCCAACCCCGACATGGTGGGCCATACCGGCAGCCTCCCCGCCGCGATCAAGGCCTGCGAGGCGGTGGACCGTGGCCTGACCCGCGCGCTGGCCGCGCTGGAGGCGAAGGGCGGCGCGATGATCGTGACCGCCGACCATGGCAACTGCGAGGTGATGGTCGATCCCGTCACCGGCGGGCCGCATACCGCGCATACGGTCAACCCGGTCCCCGTCATCCTGGTCGGCGGCCCCGCGGGCGCGACCCTGCGCGAGGGGCGGCTTTGCGACCTTGCGCCGACGCTCCTGCAACTGATGGGCCTGCCGCAGCCGGCCGAGATGACCGGCCAGACCCTCATCGCATGATCCGCGCTGCCGCCCTGCTCCTGCTCCTCGCCACCCCGGCCGGGGCGCAGACCGTGGCCGAGCAGGCGGCGCGGGCGGCGACCGACCTCCAGGCCGCGGTCACGGCCCTGCAAGAGGCGACCGAGGCGCGCGACCGGGTGGCCGCGCTCTCCCGCACGATCCGCGCCTATGAACAGGGCCTCGCCGCCCTGCGCGCCGCCCTGCGCGAGGCTACGCTGCGCGAGGCGACCCTGATCCGCGCCTTCGACGCCAAGCGCGACGGGATCGGCCGGCTCCTCGGCGTCCTCGCGACGATGGAGGCGAACCCCGGACCGCTCCTCCTGCTGCACCCCGAGGGGGCGCTCGGCACCGCGCGTTCCGGGATGCTGATGGCCGATGTCACCCCCGCCCTGCAGGCCGAGGCGCTGGCGCTGAAGGCCGAGCTTCAGGAACTCGCGGACCTGCGCGCCCTCCAGCTTTCGGCCGGCCAGACGCTCGAGGCCGGGCTCGCCGCCGCCCAGATCGCCCGGACCAGGCTGTCGCAGGCGATCTCGGACCGCACCGACCTGCCCCTCCGCTTCACCGAGGATCCCGAGGCGCTGCGCGGCCTTCTGGAAGGCGCCGACACGCTGGACGCCTTCGCGGCGGGGCTTTCCCCCGACCCGCAGGCCGGCACCAGCTTTGCCGCGCAGAAGGGGCAACTGCCACTCCCCGCGCTCGGCACGCTCCTGCGCCGCCCGGACGAGGCCGACGCCGCCGGCGTCCGCCGCCCCGGCCTGACCCTCGCCACCCAGGCCCGCGCGCTGGTCGCCGCGCCCTGGCCCGCGACGATCCGCTACCGGGGCCCGCTGCTCGACTACGGAAATGTGATGATCCTCGAGCCGGGGGACGGCTATCTTCTGGTTCTGGCCGGGCTCGGAACGCTTTACGGAGAGGTCGGGGAAGTCGTGGCCGCGGGGGCGGCGGTCGGGCTGATGGGCGGCCCGGCGCCCGCCTCCGGGGAATTCATGGCCCCGTCCGCAGATGGGTCTGGCGGGCGCGGCACGGAAACGCTTTATATTGAACTGAGACAGGGCGCGGCCCCGGTGGACCCGATGGACTGGTTCGCCGCCACCGCCCGCACAAAGGCCCGCACAAAGGACTGACGCAGCATGAAGAAACACCTGATGGCCGCCCTGGTCGGCACAGTCGCCGGCGGCCTTGTCACCACCCAGGTCGCAGGCCCGCTCCTGGCGCAGGAAAGCGCGCAGGAAGGTTCGGTCTATGAACAGCTCGACCTCTTCGGCGACATCTTCGAACGCATCCGCGCCCAGTATGTCGAGGAAGTCTCGACCGAGGACCTGGTGACCGCCGCGATCAACGGCATGCTCACCTCGCTCGACCCGCATTCCTCCTATCTCTCCGCCAAGGACTTCGAGGACATGCAGGTCCAGACCAAGGGCGAGTTCGGCGGCCTCGGGATCGAGGTGACGCAGGAGGAAGGCTTCATCAAGGTCATCTCGCCGATGGACGGCACCCCCGCCGCCAAGGCCGGGATCCAGGCCGGCGACTTCATCACCCATGTCGACGGCGAGTCGATCCTGGGCCTGATGCTGGACGAGGCGGTGGACAAGATGCGCGGCCCGGTCGGCAGCGAGATCATCATCACCGTCGTGCGCGAAGGCGTGACCGAACCCTTCGACGTCTCTATCATCCGCGACACGATCAAGCTGACCGCCGTCAAGGGCCGCACCGTCGGCAGCACCGTCGTCCTGCGCATCACCACCTTCAACGACCAGACCACCAGCGGCATGGTCGAGGCCCTGGACAAGGGGATCGAGGAACTGGGCGGCATGGACAAGCTGGACGGCGTGGTCATCGACCTGCGCAACAACCCCGGCGGCCTCCTGAACGAGGCGATCTCGGTCTCGGATAGCTTCCTGGAAAAGGGCGAGATCGTCTCGACCCGCGGCCGCGAGGCGGGAAGCGGCGAACGCTACAACGCCGAGGCCGGCGACCTCGTCTCGGGCAAGCCGATCGTGATCCTGATCAACGGCGGCTCGGCCTCGGCCTCCGAGATCGTCGCCGGGGCGCTGCAGGACCACCGCCGGGCGATCGTGGTGGGGACCAAGAGCTTCGGCAAGGGCTCGGTCCAGACGCTGATCCCGCTGCGCGGCGACGGCGCGATGCGGCTGACCACGGCGCGCTACTACACGCCCTCGGGCCGCTCGATCCAGGCGCTGGGGATCTCGCCCGACATCGTGGTGCAGCAGCCCGCCCCGCCGCCCGCCGAGGTCGCGGCGGCCGAGGAGGAGAAATCCTCCGCCGTCCGCGAGCGGTCCGAGGCCGACCTGCGCGGCGCGATCAGCAATGATTCGATGACGGACGAGGAAAAGCGGCTTTACGAGGAGGAACTGGTCCGCGCCGAGGAATCGGCCAAGCTGCGGGACGAGGATTACCAGCTCGCCTATGCCGTGGACATCATCAAGGGGCTGACCGCCATCGCCCCGCAACAGCCCTGACCAGGAAAGGGGGGCGGGCGCCCGCCCCCTTGCAACCGACCATGACCCAGCCCGAAAGCCTGCCCTATCGCCCCTGCGTCGGCATCGTCCTGATCGACGGACGCGGCCTGATCTTCGCCGGACAACGCATCGACAATCCCGCCCCCGCCTGGCAGATGCCCCAGGGCGGCATCGACGAGGGCGAGAAGCCCCGCGAAGCCGCCTACCGCGAGCTGTGGGAAGAAACCGGCCTCACCCGCGACATGGTGGAATTCGTCGGCAAGACCCATGGCTGGGTGACCTACGACCTCCCGCCCGAGCTTCTGGGCAAGGTCTGGGGCGGCAAGTATCGCGGGCAGAAACAGAAATGGTTCCTGTTCCGCTTCATCGGCAAGGACAGCGACATCCGCATCGACACGCCCGCGCCCGAATTCTCGACCTGGCGCTGGATCCTCGCCGACGAGATGGTCGAGGGCATCGTCCCCTTCAAGCGCGCGGTCTACGAGCAGGTGATCCGCAGCTTCCGCGCCTATCTGGCCTGATCCCTCCTCGTTCGACTTCGTCTCCTCGTCGGCAGACCCCACGAGGCGCGGCGAAGTCGTCGACGAGCCTTCCCGCAGGAACAGCGTTCCGCAAACCCGCCGATCCGCCCGTCCGGCGGGAAATCCGTCCCGCCCCTTGCCGCAGCGCAGAACCGTTGCCCGCCTGCCCCGGATCGCCCGCGATTTCCGCCTTTTCTCCCGCCCTTCGCCGCGCATTCGCTTGAATTCGGCCCCTTTCCCGGGCTACGGACCCGCGCAAACGCGGACCCCGCTGAAAGGTTTTCCGATGTCCCTGCCGAACCACGCGCCCATCCCCGAGCTTTACGTCTCTTCCGACTCCGCCCAGAAGCTGAAGCTCACGGCCGGGCAGCTTCCCTCCTGGGACCTGACCCCGCGCCAGATCTGCGACCTGGAACTGCTGATGAACGGCGGCTTCCACCCGCTGAAGGGCTTCCTCGGCCAGGCGGATTACGACGGCGTGGTCGAGAACATGCGCCTGGCCGACGGCACGCTCTGGCCGATGCCGATCACGCTGGACGTGACCGAGGCCTTCGCCGAGAAGGTCGAACCCGGCCAGGACATCGCGCTGCGCGACCAGGAAGGCGTGATCCTGGCGATCCTGTCGATCTCGGACAAATGGACCCCGAACAAGGCGAACGAGGCCGAAAAGGTCTTTGGCGCCGACGACATCGCCCATCCGGCGGTGAACTACCTGCACAACACGGCCGGCAAGGTCTATCTCGGCGGCCCGGTGATCGGCATCCAGCAGCCGGTGCATTACGATTTCAAGGCCCGCCGCGACACGCCGAACGAACTGCGCGCGCTGTTCCGCAAGCTGGGCTGGCGCAAGATCGTCGCCTTCCAGACCCGCAATCCGTTGCACCGCGCGCACCAGGAACTCACCTTCCGCGCCGCGCGCGAGGCCGAGGCCAACCTTCTGATCCATCCGGTCGTCGGCATGACCAAGCCCGGCGACGTGGACCATTTCACCCGCGTCCGCTGCTATGAGGCGGTGCTGGACAAATATCCGGCCCAGACCACCACGCTGTCGCTGCTGAACCTCGCCATGCGCATGGCCGGCCCGCGCGAGGCGATGTGGCACGGCATCATCCGCCGCAACCACGGCTGCACCCACATGATCGTCGGCCGCGACCATGCCGGTCCGGGCAAGAACAGCCAGGGCAAGGATTTCTACGACCCCTACGCCGCGCAGGAACTGTTCCGCAAGCACCAGGCCGAGATCGGCGTCGAGATGGTCGATTTCAAGCACATGGTCTATGTGCAGGAAAAGGCGCAGTATTTCCCGGCCAACGAAGTGCCGGAGGGCTGCACCGTCCTCGACATCTCCGGCACCGAACTGCGCCGCCGGCTGCGCGAAGGGCTGGAGATCCCGGAGTGGTTCTCCTTCCCCGAGGTGGTCAACGAACTGCGCAAGACCAGCCCGGCGCGGTCGAAACAGGGCTTCACGGTGTTCTTCACCGGCCTCAGCGGCAGCGGCAAGTCCACCATCGCCAACGCGCTGATGGTCAAGCTGATGGAGATGGGCGGCCGTCCGGTCACGCTGCTGGACGGCGACGTGGTGCGCAAGCACCTGTCGTCCGAGCTGGGCTTCTCCAAGGAACACCGCGACCTGAACATCAAGCGCATCGGCTATGTCGCCTCCGAGATCACCAAGAACGGCGGCATCGCGATCTGCGCGCCCATCGCGCCCTATACCGCCACCCGGCGCGCGGTGCGCGAGATGGTCGAGGCCTTCGGCGCCTTCGTGGAGGTCCATGTCGCGACCAGCATCGAGGAATGCGAACGCCGCGACCGCAAGGGCCTGTATAAACTCGCGCGTGAGGGCAAGATCAAGGAATTCACCGGCATCTCCGACCCCTACGAGGCCCCGACCAAGGCCGAACTGGTGGTGGACACCGAGAATGTCGATGTCGACCACTGCGCGCACCAGGTGCTGCTGAAGCTGGAACAGATGGGCCTGATCCGCGCCTGATCCCGGCGGACCCGAAGGAAAGGGCCGCGCCTTCGGGCGCGGCCCTTGTCGTTCAGCCCGCCTTCATCATCCGGCGCAGCAATCCGTCCTTCAACACATACTGGTGATAAAGCGCCATTAGCGCATGGCCAAGGACCACAAGCATCAGAAGGTTGGCCCCCAGTTCATGCGGGTCGCCAAGCCTGATCCCCAGGAAATACATCGCTCCCCCGGCCAGCGGCACGGCGAGCATCAGAAGATAGATCAGCCGGTGGCCCCAGTCGGCCATGAGGACGGCCAGGCTGCCCGGCGCGCCGGGTGCGGCGGGCGCGCCACGGCCAAGGCGCATCAGGATCCGCGCCAGGACCAGCGCCAGGACGGCCAGCCCCATCGCCACATGCGGCACGAAACCTGCCGTGCCGCCCTCGCGGATGGTGTCCAGTGCCTCTTCCGCGCCATCGCCGGTCAGCCAGGCGGCAAGGATCAGCACCGCCGTCAGCCAATGCAGGGCGATCTGGGCGCCCGAATATCCGGTTGCGGTTTTCACGACGATCTCCTTCACACAACTGCACCTTCTACGCGCCGCGACGCGGATTCCGTCGCGGGAAACCGTCAGTGCACGCTTACGGGCGTGAAATCATGCTCGCGCGCCAGCATGAAGGCCAGCTTGCGGTCGGCGACCAGCGCCAGCTGGCGCCCGTCGGCCCCGTGGACCGACCAGATCACCTCAAGCCCGTCCATCTGCTCGCGCACTTCGGCCGGCAGATCCTCGACATGGACCTCGCGCACATAGACGATGCGGTCGCCCGTCTGCGGCAACCCCGGGAATGGAGTATTCATGTCTTGCCCCCTTCTCTCTGGCTGGCATTGTTCCGACCGATCCTGATCGTCTGCACCACGGTCTCCGGCACATGCCGGCGCAGATCGACGTGGAGCAGGCCGTTTTCCATCGTGGCTCCCGCCACCTCGACACCATCGGCCAGCACGAAGCTGCGCTGGAAGGCGCGCGAGGCGATGCCGCGATGCAGGAACACCCGCTCGCCCGCGTCATCGGCCTGGCGGCCCCTGACGACAAGCTGCCGGTCCTCGACCGTGATCGACAGGTCCTCCTCGCGGAAGCCCGCGACCGCCAGCGTGATCCGGTAGGCATTCTCGGCCACCGCCTCGATGTTGAACGGAGGATAGCCCTCTGCCCCCGATTTCGCGGTGCGTTCCACCAGCCTCTCCAGCTGTTCGAACCCCAGAAGATACGGGTGGGCCCCAAAGCTCAGTTTCGTCATCGGACGGTCCTTGATGAAGCGACAGTTCGGCCAGCGGCCCCGTATGCGGCAACCGCTCGGCTTTGAATATGGGGCGATCCCGACCCCCTCGCAAGTCCCGCCTCGGGTGGATTCCCGGCGCTTGCCGGAAGAAACCTTCACCCGGGGCCCCGGCTTTCCTATACTCTGCAGGAAACGACAGGAAGCGAGTCGGCCGCCGATGAATGCCCCATCCGAACTCAGTTTCGAGGAAATGCTCCGCATCAAGCTGGAGGTCCTGCGGCGCGAGCATCGCGATCTGGACGCGGCGATCCACGCGCTCGAGGAGACGGGCCGCCCCGACCAGCTGACGCTGCGGCGGCTGAAGAAGCAGAAGCTGTCGCTCAAGGACCAGATCGTCAAGATCGAGGACCAGCTGATCCCCGACATCATCGCCTGACGCTTGCCCCTTGCCCCGCGCCAAGGTAATCGCCGATCAGCAACCGGGGGCGCGCATGGCCGTTACAGTCGGAATCATCATGGGGTCGCAAAGCGACTGGCCGACGATGAAAGAGGCCGCCCTGATCCTGGACGAGCTGGGCATTCCGTATGAGGCGAAGATCGTCTCGGCCCACCGCACGCCGGATCGCCTGTGGGACTATGGCAGGACCGCCGTGGCGCGCGGGCTCAGGGTCATCATCGCCGGCGCGGGCGGGGCGGCGCATCTGCCGGGCATGATGGCGTCGAAGACCCGGCTGCCGGTGATCGGCGTGCCGGTCCAGACCCGCGCGCTCTCCGGGGTCGATTCGCTCTATTCCATCGTCCAGATGCCGAAGGGCTATCCCGTCGCCACCATGGCGATCGGCGGCGCGGCGAATGCGGGGCTGATGGCCGCCGCGATCCTTGCCGTTTCGGACCCCGCCCTTGCCGGGCGGCTGGACGCCTGGCGCGAGGCGCTCTCCGCCTCCATCCCCGAGGAGCCGAAGGATGAGTGAACTTCCGCAAGGCTCGGTCATCGGCATCCTCGGCGGCGGCCAGCTTGGCCGGATGCTCTCGGTCGCGGCCAGCCGCCTGGGCTATCGCTGCCATGTCTACGAACCGGGGCCCGCCCCGGCCGGCGACGTCGCCCACAGCGTGACCACCGCCCCCTATGAGGACGAGGCCGCCCTGCGCCGCTTTGCCGAGGAGGTGGATGTCATCACCTACGAATTCGAGAACGTCCCCACCTCGGCCCTCGACCTGCTGGAATCGCTCCGGCCGATCCGCCCGAACCGCCGGGCCCTCGCCGTCAGCCAGGACCGGATCAAGGAAAAGTCCTTCCTGAACGAGCTTGGCTTGCAGACCGCCCCCTGGGCGGCGGTGAACTCCGAGGCCGACCTCCGCGCCGCCGCCGACAGCCTCGGCCTGCCCGCGATCCTCAAGACCACGCGGCTGGGCTATGACGGCAAGGGCCAGGCGAAACTGGACAGCGACGCCGACATCCCCGCCGCCTGGGCCAGCATGAACGACGCCCCTTCCGTCCTGGAAGGGTTCATCGCCTTCGAGCGCGAGGTCTCCGTCATCGCCGCCCGCGGCCTCGACGGCTCGGTCGCCTGTTTCGACCCCGGCGAGAACATCCACCGCGACGGCATCCTGCGCACCACCACCGTGCCCGCCCGCCTGTCCCCCGCCCAGCGCGCCGATGCCGTGCTGGTCGCCGCCCGCATCCTGAACGCGCTGGACTATGTCGGCGTCATGGGGGTGGAGCTGTTCGTCACCGCCCGCGGCCTCCTGGTCAACGAGATCGCTCCCCGCGTCCACAACTCCGGCCACTGGACGCAACAGGGCTGCGCGGTGGACCAGTTCGAGCAGCACATCCGCGCCGTGGCGGGCCTGCCCCTGGGCGACGGCAACCGCCATGCCGACGTGGTGATGGAGAACCTGATCGGCGACGACGTCGATCGCGTGCCGGATCTGCTGAAATCCCGCGACACGGCGGTCCATCTCTACGGCAAGGGCACGCCCCGCCCCGGCCGCAAGATGGGGCATGTGAACCGCATCACGCGCTGATCCCATGTCGCATGGCACCAAATGGCGGAACCGGCGTTATTCGGGGCCCCCGCTGCACAGGTCGCCCATGTCCGAACATGCCTCCATCTACACCCGCGCCGCCCGCTGGATCGCCCAGCTTTCCGGGCGGCCGATGACCTTCCTCCTTGCCGTGGCGCTGATCGTGGTCTGGCTGATCTCCGGTCCGGTCTTCGGCTTTTCCGACACCTGGCAACTGGTGATCAACACCGGCACCACGATCATCACCTTCCTGATGGTCTTCCTGATCCAGAACACCCAGAACCGCGACACCGTGGCGATGCAGCTCAAGCTGGACGAGCTGATCCGCGCCACCAAGGGCGCGCATCTGTCGCTGCTCGACCTGGAAGAACTGGAGGAACGCGAGCTTGCCGCCTTCGTGAAGCAATACGAGGCCCTGGCCGCGATGGGGCGCCGCCAGCTTGAGAAGGGCCGCCCCGACACCGGCACGCCCGAGGTCGTCAGCCAGACCGCACCGCCTGAAAAGTCCCTTTCACGACCGAAGCCAGCGTCAGCGCAGGATCGAAGCGCCCCGCCTTCAGGAAAGCCAGCACCTGGGCAATCACCAGCGGGTTGACCATCATGAACGTATGGGTGACCGGCAGCACCAGATGGTCGGCCATCCCCGCCAGCCGGGTGCTCTCCACCGTCACCTTGCCATCGTTCGGCCCCGGCAGGATCGCGTTCCAGACCGGGTTCAGCGACAGCGTCCCGGCGATGATGCCCAGGGGATAATCCGCCGCCGGCAGCCGGTTCGGCCAGCTCTCCGGCCCCGTCCCCAGGACCTTGCCCGCCGCCCCCGTCACCCAGGCGAAGGCCGCCAGGTCGCCCAGCCGGTCGACCAGCTCCGAGCCGTGGTTCGGCGGTGCCAGCATCACCACCCGGCCCAACCGCTCGGGCCGCGCTTCGGCCAGCCAGGCGCGCAACAGGATGCCGCCCATCGAATGGGTGACGAAATGCACCGGCCCCGATCCCGGCCCCGCCTCCGCGACCGCCCGGCCCACTTCGGCCACCAGCGCCGCAGGTTCGGCCCTCGTCGACGGATAGGGCCAGTTCACAACCCGGTAGCCCGCCGTCTTCAGCGCCAGCGCCATCGGGGCCAGCGAGGCATCGCTGCGCGCCAGCCCATGCAGCAGCACGACCGTCCCGCTGCCGCCCGCGCCGGTCTCGGTCGCCGGGGCGGGCAGGAAACGGACAAGACTTGCGCGCAATCCCATGCCGCAACTCTCTGCCCGGCGGGCCGGGCCGGCAAGGTGGAAATCGCGGCACTGGACAAATCCGCCGCAGCGTCACAGGCTCCGCCCATGTCCAGACCCGGCCCCCGCATCGCCGTCCGCGCCCTGATCCTGCAAGAGGACCGCCTGCTCCTGGTCAACGCCTGGGCCGGGCCGCGCGCCGATCTCTGGTGCGCCCCCGGCGGCGGGGTCGAGCCCGGCAGTTCGCTGCCCGCGAACCTGGTCCGCGAGGTGCATGAGGAGACCGGCCTGACCATCGAGGTCGGGGCGCCCGCCCTGATCAACGAATTCCACCACCCGCCCTCGCGCTTTCACCAGGTCGAGGTCTTCTTCCACTGCCGCCTCGTCTCGGGCACGCTCTCCGACAGCTGGGCCGACCCCGAGCGTGTGGTGACCCGCCGCCGCTTCTTCTCGCGCGAGGAGATGCGCGCGATCCGCTTCAAGCCCGACAGCCTGGCGACCGCCGCCTGGGGCGAGGGCCCGACCTACGACCCGCTGGAGCTTCTGACGCGATGAGCCGCGCCTTCGTGAACGAGGACGCGGGCAGCGACCGTCCCGACCTGCCCGAACGTCCCGTGCCCCCCGGCCCGAACCCGGTCACCCCGCGCGGGCTGGCCGAGCTGCAGGCGCAGCTCGCCCGGCGGCAGGCCGAGCTTGCGGCGCTCAAGGCCCGTCCCGACCGGCTGGACAAGCTGCCCGAGGCCGCCGCCGAACGCGACATCCGCTGGCTCGAGGCCCGGCTCAAGGCCGCCGTGCTGATCGACCCCGCCACCCATGACCTGACCGAGGTCGCCTTCGGCCTGGTCGTGACGGTCGCGGACGAGGACGGCCGCGAGGCGCGCTACGAGATCACCGGCGAGGACGAGGCCGACGCCAGCCTCGGCCGCATCGCCCCCGGCTCCCCCCTCGCCCGGGCGCTGCTGGGGGCCGAGGTCGGCGATGTGGTGACCTGGCGCCGCCCGGCCGGGGCGATGCAGCTTGAGGTGCTGGGGATTTCGCGTGCCGATCCATAGGCTTTCACCGCAAGACACCGGCCTCGTCGCGCAATTCTACCGCGAGGCCCCGGACTACTGGCTGCTCGCCGAGGGCGCGTTGGACCCGGACCGCCAGGCGCGCGAGTTCTTCACCGACGCCCCGCCCGGCTGCGACCCCGCGCACGGCCACCGCCTCGGCCTGTTCCTGCCTGCCGATTCCCTCAGCGGTGACAGGGGCGCTTCCCCTCCCCCTGGCGGCAGGGCGAGAGGCGGCATCCGGTCAGCAAACCGCCTCTCCGGCGTGGCCGAACTGTCCTTCGGCTTTCCCGAACCCGGCGAGGCATTCCTTGGCCTGATGATCCTCGGCCCCTGGGCACAGGGCGCGGGCCACGGCCGCCGCCTTCTCGCCCATGCCGAAGGCCTGGCCCGCGCCCACGGCGCGCCGCGCCTCTTCCTCGCCGTCCTCGACGCCAACCCGCGCGGCCGCGCCTTCTGGCTGCGCGAGGGCTTCCGCCCCACCGGCATCCGCCGCCAGGACGCCGTGACGGGTCACGGGTTGGAACGGCTGGTCAAGGACCTGTAGGGCAGACTCGCCAGCGCGACACCGCCCAGCACCAGGGCCGCCGCCGCCCAGAAGCGCGGGCCGGGCAGTTCCGCCAGCAGCGCCGCCCCGCCCAGCGCCGCGATCACCGGCACCGACAACTGTGCCACCGCTGCCCGCGCCGCGCCCAGCTGCGGCAGCAGCCGGTACCACAGCGCATAGCCCAGACCCGAGGTCGCCGCCCCCGACACCACCGCCAGCGCCACGCCCCTGCCGTCCGGCACCGACAGCCCCGCCAGCAGCGCCAGCGGTAGCACCAGCGGCACCGACAGCAGGAAGTTCCAGGCCGTCGCCGCCAGCGGATCCGCGCTGCCGCGCCCGGCCAGCGAATAGACCCCCCAGCCCAGCCCGGCCACCGCCATCAGCGCCAGCGGCCCGGGACCCGCCGCCCCCGGCGCCGCGATCAGCACCAGCCCGACCAGCGCCAGTCCCGCCCCCGCCCAGCGCCGGGGCGGCACCGCCTCGCACGCGATCAGCGCCCCGGCGAACATCGTCACCTGCACCGCCCCGAACAGCACCAGCGCCCCGGTCCCGGCGTCAAGGCCGCGATAGGCCAGCGAAAATCCCAGGAGATAGGCCGAAAGCCCCGCCACCCCCGCCACCCGGCCGCGCGCTCCGGACCAGGCCCAGCCGCCCCGCTGCCACAGCACCAGCCCCGCCAGCATCGCCGCCCCCGCCAGCAGGCGGACCACCGCGAACTCCACCGCGCCGATATGTCCCGGCCCCACCGCCCAGCGGTTCAGCACGGAATTGGCCGCGAAGGCCAGCATGGTAAGGGCTGTCAGCAGGAACAGGCGCATCCCCGCAGCATGACGCCGCGACGCGCAAAGAGAAAGGGCGACCCGGAGGCCGCCCTTTCCATTCCGTCAGACCAGATGGATCAGAAGTCCATCCCGCCCATGCCGCCGCCGCCCGGCATCGCCGGCGCAGCCTTGGGCTCGGGACGGTCGGCGATCATCGCCTCGGTGGTGATCAGAAGCGAGGCGACCGAGGCCGCATCTTCCAGCGCGGTGCGGGTCACCTTGGCCGGGTCGATCACGCCGAACTTGAACATGTCGCCATATTCTTCGGTCTGGGCGTTGAAGCCGAAGGCATTGTCCTTCGATTCGCGGATCTTGCCCGCGACGACGGCCCCGTCGACACCGGCGTTCTCGGCGATCTGGCGCAGCGGAGCTTCCAGCGCGCGGCGGACGATGGCGATGCCGGCGTCCTGGTCGCTGTTGGCGCCCTTCAGGCTTTCCAGGCCCTTGGCCGCCTGAACCAGCGCCACGCCGCCACCGACGATCACGCCTTCCTGCACGGCCGCGCGGGTCGCGTTCAGGGCGTCGTCGACGCGGTCCTTGCGCTCTTTCACTTCGACTTCGGTCATGCCGCCGACGCGGATGACGGCGACGCCGCCCGCCAGCTTGGCCACACGCTCCTGCAGCTTCTCGCGGTCGTAGTCCGAGGTGGTTTCCTCGATCTGCGCCCGGATCTGGCCGACGCGGGCTTCGATTTCCGCCTTGTCGCCAGCGCCGTCGATGACGGTGGTGTCATCCTTCTTGATGATGACCTTCTTGGCGCGGCCCAGCATGTCGAGCCCGACGTTCTCCAGCTTCATGCCGAGGTCGTCCGAGATCACCTGGCCGCCGGTCAGGATCGCGATGTCCTGCAGCATGGCCTTGCGACGGTCGCCAAAGCCCGGGGCCTTGACGGCAGCGATCTTCAGGCCGCCACGCAGCTTGTTGACGACCAGCGTGGCCAGGGCCTCGCCTTCGACGTCTTCGGCCACGATGATCAGCGGGCGCTGCGACTGGATCACGGCTTCCAGCAGCGGAACCATCGGCTGCAGCGACGAGAGCTTCTTCTCGTGCAGCAGGATGTAGGCGTCTTCCAGCTCGGCAATCATCTTGTCGGCGTTGGTGACGAAATAGGGCGACAGGTAGCCGCGGTCGAACTGCATGCCTTCGACGACGGTGGTTTCCGTCTCCAGGCCCTTGTTCTCTTCGACGGTGATCACGCCCTCGTTGCCGACCTTCTGCATCGCTTCCGCGATCTGACGGCCGATTTCGGTCTCGCCGTTGGCCGAGATGGTGCCGACCTGCGCGACTTCGGCCGAGTCCTTGACCGGACGGGCCATCGCCTTGATCGCCGCGACGACATTGGCGGTCGCCAGGTCGATGCCGCGCTTCAGGTCCATCGGGTTCAGGCCGGCGGCCACCGATTTCATGCCCTCGCGGATGATGGCCTGGGCCAGCACGGTCGCGGTGGTGGTGCCGTCACCGGCCTCGTCGTTGGTGCGGGAAGCGACTTCCTTCACCATCTGCGCGCCCATGTTCTCGAACTTGTCGGCCAGCTCGATTTCCTTCGCGACGGTCACGCCGTCCTTGGTGATGCGCGGCGCGCCGAAGGATTTGTCGATCACCACGTTGCGGCCTTTCGGGCCCAGCGTCACCTTGACCGCGTCGGCCAGGATGTTGACGCCGCGCAGCATGCGATCGCGGGCCTCGGTGTCGAACTTGACGTCTTTTGCAGCCATTTTTCGTAGCTCCTAGAATGGATTGGTGGAAAGCGTAGGTCGGGCTTCAGACCGACTCCCCTCAGGAAATGATCCCGAGGATGTCGCTTTCCTTCATGATCAGCAGTTCTTCGCCGTTCAGGGTCACTTCGGTCCCCGACCACTTGCCGAACAGGATGCGGTCGCCGGCCTTGACCGACGGAGCGATCAGCTCGCCCGAATCCTTGCGCGCGCCTTCGCCCACGGCGATGATCTCGCCCTCGGCGGGCTTTTCCTTGGCGGTATCCGGGATGATCAGCCCGCCCTTGGTCTTTTCGTCGGACTGGATACGCTTGACCAGGACGCGGTCGTGCAGCGGTTTGAAAGCCATCTGGGGTACTCCCTTGAGTTTCCAGGTTTGATCTTGATTAGCACTCATACGCGACGAGTGCTAACGGGCCTTGGGGTAGGCCAAGCCTCGCCCTGTGTCAACAGCCTCGGCCGGGTCTTTTGATTTGCCTTTTGCCGATCCGCTGCCACGATGCGGCCGACCCGAATTGCCCGATGGGACCCCATGCGCCTCCTGCCGACCCTCGCCTTCCTCCTCCTCGCCGGCCTCGCCGCGCCGCTTCAGGCCGATTGCGCCGGGACCAACCTCCTTGACGAGATGCCGGCCGAACGCCGCGCCGCGATCACCGCCGCCGCCGATGCCGTGCCCTTCCCGCGCGGCAACTACTGGCGCGCGACGCGGGGCGACGAAATCATCACCCTGATCGGCACCTATCACTTCGACGACCCGCGCCATGCCCCCACGTTGCAGGCCATCACCCCGGTGATCCGGGCCGCGACGACCGTCCTGGTCGAGGCCGGCCCCGAGGAGGAGAAGGCGCTGAAGGAACTGGTCGCCCGCGATCCCTCCAGGATGGTGATCACCACCGGCCCCACCCTGAACCAGCAACTCCCGCCCGAGGTCTGGGCCGACCTGCGCGCCGCCATGGAACTGCGCGGCATCCCGGCCTTCATGGCCGCGAAGATGCAGCCCTGGTATGTAACGGTCATGCTCTCGATCCCGCCCTGCGCCATGGCCGGGATGCAAGAGCCCGAGGGCCTGGACAGCATGGTGATCGACGCCGCCCGGGCCGCCTCGGTCCCCGTCCGCGGGCTGGAGCCCTTCGACACCGTCTTCGGCATCTTCGACGCCATGACGCATGAGGAAATGGTCGCGATGATCCAGTCCACCCTCGCCCTCGAGGATCGCTCCGAGGATTACTCCGCCACCCTAGCCGACAGCTATTTCGCCGGGGAAAGCCGGGTGATCTGGGAATACATGCGCGATGTCTCCTATGGCCTGCCCGGCTATACGCCGGAAATGGTGGATGCCGAGTTCGCCCGGCTGGAGGAACTGCTGATGAACCGGCGCAACCAGTCCTGGATCCCGGTCCTGACCGCCGCCGCCGCCGACGGCCCGGTCTTCGCCGCCTTCGGGGCGCTGCACCTCTCGGGCGAACAGGGCGTGCTGAACCTGCTGCAACAGGCAGGCTTCACGCTGGAGGCCCTGCCACTCTGAGCCGACACCTGCACGGGGGGCCAAATTCCTTCGAAGGAATTTGCAAAACCTTTCGAAAGGTTTTGGCGCGTCCCGACCCACCGCCACGCCCGGACGTGACAATCCGGCCGCCCTCCCCTATACCGCGCGCGAACCGCCAACCTCCCAAGGGCAACCCCATGACCACCCTCGTCTTCGGCCACAAATCCCCCGACACCGATTCCACCGGCTCCCCGATCATCTGGGCCTGGTATCTGACCGAGACCGGCACCCCCGCCAAACCCGTCCTTCTGGGCGAGCCCAACACCGAGGCCGCCTTCGTGCTGAAGCATTGGGGCCTGGAAAAGCCCGCGATCATCCAGGACGTGACCGCCGAGGACAAGGTCGTCATCGTCGACACCAACAACCCGGCCGAACTGCCCGCCTCGATCAACGAGGCGAAGATCCAGGCCATCATCGACCACCACCTCCTCGCCGGCGGCATCAGGACGAAGAACCCGATCGAGATCACCATCCGTCCGCTCGCCTGCACCGCGACCATCATGCATGACCTGATCGGCGACGCGCTGGGCCAGGCCCCGGACAGCATCAAGGGCGCGATGCTCTCCTGCATCCTCTCCGACACGCTGGAATTCCGCTCGCCCACCACCACCCCGCACGACCGCGCCGTGGCCGAGAAGCTGGCCGCCGACCTTGGCGTCTCGATCCCGGAACTGGCCGCGAAGATGTTCGAGGCCAAGTCCGACGTCTCGGCCTTCTCCGACGCCGAACTGCTGCGGATGGATTCCAAGGAATACAATGTCGCCGGCAAGGAACTGCGCGTCTCGGTGCTGGAGACCACCGCGCCCAAGGTCGTCCTCGACCGCAAGGACAGCCTGATGCGCGCGATGGCGGACGTGGCCAAGGAGGACGGCGCGGATCAGGTCCTGCTGTTCGTGGTGGACATCCTCCGCGAGGAGGCGACGCTTCTGGTCCCCAACGACCTGGTCAAGCAGCTGGCCGAGGCCTCCTTCGGCGCGACCGTCACCGGCGACACCGTGGTCCTGCCCGGCATCATGAGCCGCAAGAAGCAGATCATCCCGGCGCTCAAGCTCTGAAGCAACCGAAGCGAAGCGTCGGGCGTTTATGCCCGACGCTTGCCAGACGCCTGCCAGACGGATGCCAGACGCTTGCGCTTCGGCAATCCCGCCCACCCGGAAAGGCCCCTCGAATGACCGAAATCATCCGCTCGCTCGCCGACCTTGCGGGGCGCTACGACGCCGCGTTCTGCGATCTCTGGGGCTGCCTGCACAACGGCCATGCCGCCTTTCCCGCCGCCGTCGCCGCGCTGCGGGGCTTCCGCGCGGCGGGCGGCAAGGTCGTGCTGCTGACCAACTCGCCGCGGCCGAAAGCCAGCGTGATCGCCCAGATCGACGCCATGGGCGTCCCGCGCGACTGCTGGGACGAGGTGGCGACCTCGGGCGATGCCGCGCAGATGGGGCTGCTCTCGGGCGCCGTCGGCCGCCGCGTCCACCACATCGGCGCGCCGAAGGACGAGACCTTCTTCACCGACTTCGCCCCCGACCTCGCCGCCTTCGCCGCGACCCAGCCGCCGATCACCCGCGTCCCCCTGAAAGAGGCCGAGGGTATCGTCTGCACCGGCCTGCGCGACGACCTGACCGAAACGCCCGAGGATTACCGCGCCGCGCTGCTTTTGGCGAAAACTCTAGGCCTGCCAATGCTTTGCGCCAACCCGGACATCGTCGTGGACATGGGCGACAAGCGCCTTTACTGCGCCGGTGCGCTGGCCGAAATGTATGAGAAGATGGGCGGCAGCACGCTGTATTTCGGCAAGCCGCATCCGCCGATCTACGACCTCGCCCGCCGCCGCCTGACCGAGGCCGGAGGCAGGCCGGATCCGCAGATCCTCTGCATCGGCGACGGAATCGCCACCGACGTGCAGGGCGGCATCGCCGAGGGGCTGGACACGCTGTTCATCACCGGCGGGCTCGAGGCCGAAAGGTTCGGCCCGGATGTCGAGGCCCCCGAGGCCGGGCTTCTGCTGGACTGGCTCGCCGGCCGCGAGCTTTCGCCCAGCTATGCCATCGGGCGGCTTCGCTGACGGCAGGGTAACTTTCATTCACGCCCGCCATCAGCCTTGAACAATTGTTGCGCGGCCGATTGTGCCGCGTCGCAGCATGTGCTAGCCTTTCCGCATGGATGAAAGGGACACGCCCACCATGCTGGACAACATGCCCCGCGGGACGATCTGTATCGAGGACATCGAAATCGGCATGTCCCGCCATGTGATGAAGGTCGTAACCGACCGGGATATCGAGCTTTTCGCCGAGATTTCCACCGACCGGAACCCCGTCCACCTGGATGAAGCCTATGCCCAGGACACGATCTTCGCGGGCCGCATCGCCCATGGGATGCTTACCGCCGGCCTGATCTCGGCCGTCATCGGCGAGCAGCTTCCCGGCCACGGCACCGTCTACCTTGGCCAAAGCCTCAAGTTCATGGCCCCCGTCCGCCCCGGCGACATGGTCCGGGCCGAGGTCACCGTGACCGCGATCGACCATGCCAAACGCCGAGTCACCCTTGAAACCCTCGCCTCGGTGGGTAAAACCGTTGTCCTGAAGGGCGAGGCGCTGGTTCTGGCGCCCAGCCGCAAGTTCGACTGACGGGCCCCGGCCCGCAAAGGGCAGGATGCGAGAGCACTTTCACTGGCAGGGCCTCGACCCCTCCGCCCGCGGCGCCTCGGTCGCGATGGGAAATTTCGACGGCGTGCACCGCGGCCATCAGGCGGTGATCGACCTTGCGCGCGGCGCAACCCCGCTTGGCATCGTCACCTTCGAGCCCCATCCCCGCCAGTTCTTCGCCCCCGGCGCCCCGGCCTTCCGCCTGATGAACGCCGAGGCCCGCGCCAACCGCCTGGCCCGCCTCGGGGTCGAGCATCTGTTCCAGCTGCCCTTCGACGCCACCCTCGCCAGCCTCACGCCCGAGGGTTTCGTGGATCAGGTCCTGCATGAGGGACTCGGGATCGCGCATGTCGTCGTCGGCGCGGATTTCCGCTTTGGCAAGGACCGCGCCGGCACCGCGCCGGACCTTGCCCGCCTCTGCGCCGCGCGCGGCATCCGCTGCACCATCGCGCCGCTGGTCGCCGACAACGGCACCGAGATCTCCTCGACCAACATCCGCCGCGCCCTGACCGAGGGCCGCCCCCGCGATGCGGCCACCATGCTTGGCCACTGGCACCGCATCGACGGCGAGGTCCTGCATGGCGAGAAGCGCGGCCGCGACCTGGGCTTTCCCACCGCAAACATGTCGGTCGAGGGGCTGCACCTGCCGCGGCTCGGCGTCTATGCCGTCCTTGCCGACATCCTCACCGGCCCGCATCGGGGCAGCTACCGGGGCGCGGCCAGCCTTGGCGTCCGGCCCATGTTCGGCGAGAACCGCCCGAACCTGGAAACCCACCTTCTCGACTTCAAGGGCGACCTCTACGGCCAGCATCTTTCCATCGCGCTGGTCGACTACCTGCGCCCCGAGTTGAAGTTCGACGGCCTGCCCGCGCTCATCGCCCAGATGGACGCCGACTGCGCCAGGGCGCGAACGATCCTTTCCGCGCTTTGACCCTTCCCTTTTCCGCGCCGCCGCCCCACTTTGCGGCCATGACCGATCTGCGCCCCCGCTTCTGGGAAACCGTCCCCCTGAACAAGCTTACCCAGCAGGAATGGGAGGCTTTGTGCGACGGCTGCGGCAAATGCTGCCTGAACAAGCTGGAGTATGAGGATACCGGCGAGGTTGCCTATACCCGCATCGCCTGCCGCCTTCTGGACGGCGACACCTGCCAGTGCCGCGACTATCCGAACCGCAAGCAGCATGTCCCGGAATGCGTGGTCCTGACGCCGAAGACCCTGCCGAAGATCGCCTACTGGATGCCCGCGACCTGCGCCTACAAGCTTTTGTTCCAGAAGAAGAAACTGCCCGACTGGCATCCGCTTCTGACCGGCGACCCGGAAAGCACCCACCGGGCCGGCCAGTCGATTCGCGGCATGACCATCCCCGAGGGCGCGGTCCCCGAGGATGACTGGGAGGACTACCTGATCGAGGAAACCCCCTGATGCGCTTTGCCTCCGACAACACCTCCGGCGCGGCCCCCGAAGTCATGGCCGCGATCCTGAAGGCGAACGAAGGCTATGAGCGCAGCTATGGCGCCGACGCCGCGATGGAGCGCGTCACCGCCCTGGTGCGCGAGATCTTCGAGGCGCCCGAGGCCGTGGTCCATCTCGTCGCCACCGGCACCGCCGCCAATGCCCTGGCCATCGCCAGCCACTGCCCGCCCTGGGGCGCGGTCTTCTGCCATACCCATGCCCATATCGCCGAGGACGAATGCAACGCGCCCGAGTTCTACTCCGGCGCCAAGCTGGTCCTCGTCCCCGGAGCGCAGGGCAGGATGACAGCCGAAACCCTGGGCAAGGCCCTGTCCACCACCGGCGAAGGCGGCGTCCACGGCGTCCAGCGCGGGATGCTGTCGCTGACCAACGTCACCGAGGCCGGAACCGTCTACACCCCCGCCGAACTCGCCGCCCTCACCGCGCTGGCGAAGGCCAGGGGCATCCCCTGCCACCTGGACGGCGCGCGCTTCGCCAATGCGCTGGTCGCCACCGGCGCAAGCCCCGCCGAGATGACCTGGAAGGCGGGTATCGACGTCCTTTCCCTGGGCGGCACCAAGAACGGCTGCCTGGGGGTCGAGGGCGTGGTCCTGTTCGACCCCGCGAAAGCCTGGGAGCTGGAGCTGCGCCGCAAGCGCGGTGGCCACCTCTTTTCCAAGCACCGTTTCCTTTCCGCGCAGATGGAGGCCTACCTGACCGACGGCCTCTGGCTGCGGCTGGCCTCCCGGGCCAACGCGATGGGCCAGCGCCTTGCCAACGGCCTGCGCGACCGCCAGGCCCATGTCCCCGACTCCCCCGCCAACATGCTTTTCCCGGAATGGGGCGCAGGCACCCACGACAGGCTTCAGGCCGCCGGGGCCGCCTACTACCGCTTCCCCGCGCCGGAAGGGCGTGAGCGCGCCCGCCTCGTCGCCAGCTGGTCCACGACCGAGGCCGATGTGGATTCCTTCCTCGCTGCCTTCTGATTTTTCGTAACCCCGGTTTGCGCAGCCCCCGGCCCGGTGATAAGCGACAGGCAGTCCCGAATCCGCTGCCCGGAGCCGCCATGCCCGCCGTCACCGAACCGAAACTCATCGCCGGAAACGCCAACCAGGGGCTGGCGAAGTCCATCGCCCGCCGCATGTCGATGCACCGGGGGATGAGCGTGAATCTGGTCGACGCCCGGGTCGAACGCTTCAACGACCAGGAAATCTTCGTCGAGGTGTTCGAGAACGTCCGCGGCGAGGACATGTATGTCATCCAGCCGACCTCGAACCCGGCGAACGACAACCTGATGGAACTGCTGATCATGGTCGACGCGCTGCGCCGGTCCTCGGCCAGCCGCATCACCGCCGTGATCCCCTATTTCGGCTATGCCCGCCAGGACCGCCGCGCCAAGGCCCGCACGCCGATCAGCGCCAAGCTGGTCGCCAACCTGATCGAGACCGCCGGGGTCGACCGTGTCCTGACCCTCGACCTTCACGCCGCGCAGATCCAGGGCTTCTTCGACATTCCGGTGGACAACCTCTATGCCTCGCCGGTCTTCGCGCTGGACATCGAGCATCACTTCAAGGGCCAGATGGACGACCTGATGATCATCTCGCCCGACGTCGGCGGCGTGGCCCGCGCGCGCGAACTGGCCAAGCGGATCAACGCCCCCCTCGCCATCGTCGACAAGCGGCGCGAGAAGGCGGGCGAAGTGGCCGAGATGACGGTGATCGGCAACGTCACCGGCAAGAAATGCATCATCGTCGACGACATCTGCGACACCGCCGGCACGCTCTGCAAGGCGGCCGAGACGCTGATGGAGGCAGGCGCTGTCGAGGTCCACAGCTACATCACCCATGGCGTCCTCTCCGGCCCGGCGGTGGAGAGGGTGTCGAACTCGGTGATGAAATCGCTGGTCATCACCGATTCGATCGAGCAGGGCGAGAAGGTCCGCGGCGCGAAGAACATCCGCATCGTCCCGACCGCCCCGATGTTCGCCCAGGCCATCCTGAACATCTGGGGCGGCATGTCGGTGTCGAGCTTGTTCGAGACCGATACCCTGGTCCCGATCTACGAGGGCCTCTATCAGCGGAGCTGATCATCGCGGATTTTGTCAGGTTCAGCCAAGTTTAGGCCGCAATTGCGTTCCAAAGACGCAATTGTTCAGTAAATGTGGCGGATCATGCGAACCCTTGTGATGAGCGAGACTTCCGGCGTCGGGCAGCTTTTGCGTCGGCATGCCGTGTTGGCCATTTTGGTATTCATCCACGGCGCCGTGGCCTGGTGGCTGTCCAGCTACCACCCGGTGAATATCGGGGACGACAAGGCCGGCATCCTGGTCAAGAGCTTTGCCACCAAGATTCCGCAGATGATCTTTCTCGTGCTGTTCGGGCGGCTGCTCTACCTGACCTACGTCCTGCGCGTCGACGACCGCATCGGCCACCTGAAAAACGATGTGCGCGCCTTTCTGACCGATCGCGAGCGCATGGTCTGCGGCGTGATCGGAGTCCTGCTCATGGCCGGAACGCTGGTCGCCTTCGCCCAGATCAAGAACCTGCTCCCGCAGCTGAATCCCTTCAGCTGGGACGTCACCTTCATGAAGCTGGATCGCCTGCTGCATTTCGGTGTGCTTCCGCATGAGTATCTTCACGCGCTGTTCGGCAGCGATTACGGGATCTCGCTGTTCACCGGCCTGTATAACATCTGGCTTTTCATGATGTATTTCTCGCTGGTCGCCGCCTGCTTCCTACGCCCGGACAGCGCCCTGCGGATGCAGTTCCTCATCGCCTTCGTCCTGACCTGGGCGATCGGGGGCAATCTCGTCGCGATCCTGTTTTCTTCCGCCGGTCCGGTCTATTATGCCCTGCTCGGTCTTGGGGACGCCTACGCCGGCTTGATGGCCCGCCTTGGCCAGCACGCTGCGACCGGCGCGCTCTCCGTCGTCGATACCCAGTCGTTGCTCTGGAACATCCACGGCCATCCGATGGGGATGAACGGGATCTCCGCCTTCCCAAGCATGCATGTGGCTTCGACCATGCTCATGACCCTGTTCGCCTTCCGGCTTTCGCGTCACGCGGGCTATGTCGCTATCGGCTTCCTCGCCTCGATTATGCTGGGATCGGTCCTGCTTGCCTGGCACTACGCGGTCGACGGCTATGTGGGCGCAGCGATTGCGATGGGATGCTGGACGGTCTCTGGCTGGCTGGCGCGCTCGCGGTTGAACGGGCCGGGCGCCGCAGATCCCTCCGCCTAAGCACATGCACATGCACATGGAAAAGGCCCCGAACAATTCGGGGCCTTTCAACAAAGTCCGTCGCCTGGCCTCAGATCCCGGCCTGGGCCCGCATCGCGTAGAGGTCGGCCACCGCCTTGTCGGCCGCGTCCTTGTCGGTGTTGACCGCCGCCGCCTCGCAGGCATCGGCCACCAGGGCGTCCAGTTGCGCCGGGGTCATCTCGTCCAGCGCCACCGCCTGCTCGGCCAGGACCGAGACGCCGGTCGCGCTGATCTCGGCGAAGCCGCCGGTCACGACATAGGCCTTCGTCCCTTCGGAGGAGACCACCTTCAGCAGGCCCGGCCGCAGCGAGGTGATGGTGGGGGCGTGCCCCTCCATCGCCGTCAGGTCGCCCATGGCGCCCGGGATCTGGACCTCGGTCGCCGGATAGGACGCGAGGCGCCGCTCCGGACTGACCAGGTCGAATTGCACCGTGCTGGCCATCTCGCCCCCTTACGCCGCTGCCGCAGCGAGCTTGGCGGCCTTGGCTTTCACTTCCTCGATGTCGCCGACCATGTAGAAGGCGGCTTCCGGCAGGTGGTCGTATTCGCCGTTCACCACCGCCTTGAAGGACGCGATGGTCTTGTCCAGCGGCACCTGCACGCCGTCCGAGCCGGTGAAGACCTTCGCCACGTCGAAGGGCTGCGAGAGGAAACGCTGGATCTTCCGGGCGCGGGCCACGGTCAGCTTGTCCTCCTCGCTCAGTTCGTCCATGCCGAGGATGGCGATGATGTCCTGCAGCGACTTGTAGCGCTGGAGGATCCCCTGCACCGAACGCGCGACCTGGTAGTGCTCGTCGCCGATGACCGCCGGGTCGAGGAGGCGCGAGGTCGAGTCGAGCGGGTCCACCGCCGGGTAGATCCCCAGTTCCGAGATCGCACGCGACAGAACGGTGGTCGCGTCGAGGTGGGCAAACGAGGTGGCCGGCGCGGGGTCGGTCAGGTCGTCAGCCGGAACGTAGATCGCCTGCACCGAGGTGATCGAGCCCGCCTTGGTCGAGGTGATGCGTTCCTGCAAGGCACCCATGTCGGTGGCCAGCGTCGGCTGGTAGCCCACGGCCGAAGGGATACGGCCGAGGAGTGCGGACACTTCCGAACCGGCCTGGGTGAAGCGGAAGATGTTGTCGACGAAGAACAGAACATCGGTCCCGGACTGGTCGCGGAACTGCTCGGCCAGGGTCAGGCCGGTCAGCGCCACGCGGGCGCGCGCCCCCGGAGGCTCGTTCATCTGGCCATAGACCAGCGCCACTTTCGAGGCGGTCAGGTCGTCGATCTTGATGACGCCCGATTCGATCATCTCGTGGTAGAGGTCGTTGCCTTCACGGGTCCGCTCGCCCACGCCGGCGAACACGGAATAGCCCGAGTGCACCTTGGCGATGTTGTTGATCAGTTCCATGATCAGAACCGTCTTGCCCACGCCGGCGCCGCCGAAGAGGCCGATCTTGCCGCCCTTGGCATAGGGGGCCAGCAGGTCGATGACCTTGATGCCGGTCACCAGAACCTGGCTTTCCGTCGCCTGCTCGCTGAAGGCGGGGGCGGGCTGGTGGATGGCGCGGGTTTCCTTGGCCACGACCGGGCCCTTTTCGTCCACCGGCTCGCCGATGACGTTCAGGATGCGGCCCAGCGTCGCGTCGCCCACCGGAACCGAGATCGGCGCGCCGAGGTCGGTCACGGAGGTCCCGCGCACCAGGCCTTCGGTCGCGTCCATGGCGATGGTGCGCACCGTGTTCTCGCCCAGGTGCTGCGCCACTTCCAGAACCAGCCGCTTGCCGTTGTTGGTGGTCTCCAGCGCGTTCAGGATGGCGGGCAGCGCGCCATCGAACTGGACGTCGACGACGGCGCCGATGACCTGCGTCACCTTGCCGGCGCCAGCGGATGCTTTCGGGGCTTTTGCCATGGTGTCTCTCCGATTCAGTTAAGGCTCTCGCCTTGCGTCTCTTCTGTTAGGTCAATCGCTGCTTGGGTTAAGCGGTAACGACCCGGTTTAACGATACTTAGTAAGCCCATTTCTGGAAGCCGCACTCCAAGCACTGTCCGATCATCCAACCTACCCGACTTCACGTCGAATCGGTCCATGATCTGACGCGAGATATGTTTCCCTTCGATAGAACGGAGAGAAAATTCTCGCTTTCCAAAGAGTTTCGCCAACTGGACCACATAGGCCATGTCGCGATTTGTAACCCCTCTGGGCAGCGCTCCTTTTGCTGACTCTATCTCCTTGGCTCGTTTGGTTGGCATTGCGAGGGCAGCGATGAAGAAAAGGGCAATAGCAAATATGCCAGCCCAGACCATCAAAGTGCTTCTGCCCCCGAAATGATTTCGATGAGTTCCTTGGTGATCGCGGCCTGGCGGCTCCGGTTGTACTGGATCGTCAGGCGGTTGATCATGTCACCGGCGTTGCGGGTCGCGTTGTCCATCGCGGACATCCGCGCGCCCTGCTCGCTGGCGCCGTTTTCCAGGAGGGCGGTGAAGATCTGCGTCGCGACACCGCGCGGCAGAAGGTCGGCCAGGATCGCCTCTTCCGAGGGTTCGTAGTCGTAAAGCGCCGTGGCGCCGTTGTCTTCGAACTTGGCCGGGATCACCTGCTGCTCGGTCGGGATCTGGCTGATCACCGACTGGAAGCGGTTGTAGAAGATCGTGACGACATCGGCCTCACCGGCCTCGAAGGCCGCCATGACCTCGCGCGCGATCGACTGCGCGTTGGCGTAACCGACGCGCTTCACCTCGCCCAGGTCGACATGGCCGGTGAAGGCATGGCCCCAGTCGCGCTTCAGCTGCTCGCGGCCCTTCTTGCCGACGGTGAGGATCTTCACCGTCTTGCCCGCCGCCGCCAGCTCGTTGGCCCGCGCACGGGCCAGCTTGACGATCGACGAGTTGAAGCCGCCGCAAAGCCCGCGCTCGGACGTCATCACGACCAGAAGATGCACCTGGTCCCGGCCGTTCCCGGCCAGAAGCTTCGGCGCACCCTCGCCGGTGCCGACGCCGGCCGCGAGGGCCGACATCACCGCCGTCATCCGCTCGGCGAAGGGCCGGGCGGCCTCGGCGGCCTCCTGCGCGCGGCGCAGCTTGGCCGCGGCGACCATCTGCATCGCCTTGGTGATCTTCCGCGTGTTCTTGACGCTTCCGATCCGGTTTTTCAGGTCCTTTAGGCTGGGCATCTGCCTACTCCTTCAGGGCGTTCAGGCGAAGTCTTTGGCGAAGGCGTCAAGTTCCGCACGGATCGCTTTTTCCAGATCGCCCGCCACCTTGCGGTCGTTCCTGGTGATGTCTTCCAGGAGAGCCTTGCCGTTGGTGCGCAGGTGCTTCAGCAGGCCCGCCTCGAACCGGCCCACGTCCTTGACCGCGATCTTGTCGAGGTAACCGGCGGTGCCCGCGAAGATCACGCAGACGATTTCCGCGTTGGTCAGCGGCGAATACTGCGGCTGCTTCATCAGCTCGGTCAGACGCGCGCCGCGGTTCAGCAGCTGCTGGGTCGAGGCGTCGAGGTCCGAGCCGAACTGCGCGAAGGCCGCCATCTCGCGGTATTGCGCCAGTTCCAGCTTCACCTTGCCCGCGACCGACTTCATCGCGTTGGTCTGGGCCGAGGAGCCCACGCGGCTGACCGACAGGCCGGTGTTCACCGCCGGGCGGATGCCCTGGTAGAACAGTTCGGTTTCCAGGAAGATCTGGCCGTCGGTGATCGAGATCACGTTGGTCGGGATGAAGGCCGACACGTCGCCGCCCTGGGTCTCGATGATCGGCAGCGCGGTCAGCGAGCCGGCGCCGAAATCCTCGTTCAGCTTCGAGGACCGCTCCAGCAGGCGCGAGTGCAGGTAGAACACGTCGCCCGGATAGGCTTCGCGCCCCGGCGGACGGCGCAGCAGCAGCGACATCTGGCGGTAGGCGACGGCCTGCTTCGAGAGGTCATCATAGATGATCAGGGCATGGCGGCCGTTGTCGCGGAAGAATTCCGCCATCGCGGTCGCGGCATAGGGCGCCAGGAACTGCATCGGCGCCGGATCCGAGGCGGTCGCGGCCACGACGATGGTATAGGCGATCGCGCCGGTCTCTTCCAGCTTCTTCACCAGCTGCGCCACGGTCGAGCGTTTCTGCCCGATGGCGACATAGATGCAGTACAGCTTCTTCGATTCGTCGTCGCCAGCCGCCTCGTTGTAGGACTTCTGGTTCAGGATCGTGTCCAGCGCCACGGCGGTCTTGCCGGTCTGGCGGTCGCCGATGATCAGCTCGCGCTGGCCGCGGCCAACCGGGATCATCGCGTCGACGGCCTTCAGGCCGGTCGCCATGGGTTCATGCACGGACTTGCGGGGAATGATGCCGGGGGCCTTCACGTCGGCGATGCGACGCTCGGAGGCGTTGATCGGGCCCTTGCCGTCGATCGGGTTGCCAAGGCCGTCCACGACCCGGCCCAGCAGCTCGTTGCCCGCGGGCACGTCCACGATGGACTTGGTGCGCTTGACGGTGTCGCCTTCCTTGATGTCCTGGTCGGAGCCGAAGATAACGATACCGACGTTGTCGACTTCCAGGTTCAGCGCCATCCCGCGGATGCCGCCGGGGAATTCGACCATCTCGCCGGCCTGCACGTTGTCGAGGCCGTGGACGCGGGCAATCCCGTCGCCGACCGACAGCACGCGACCGACTTCGGCCACTTCCGCGTCCTTGCCGAAGTTCTTGATCTGCTCCTTCAGGATCGCAGAGATCTCAGCAGCCTGGATTCCCATCACCCAACCTCTTTCATTGCATTTTGCAGGGCCGCGAGCTTTGCCTTGACCGAAGTGTCGATCATGGTCGAGCCCAGCTTGACGACGAGACCGCCGATGAGGGATTCATCGACGGTCGTTTTCAGTTTCACGGTCTTGCCGACGCGGGCCTTCAGCGTCTCGGCAAGCTGTTTCGATTGCGCGGCCGACAGGGCGCGGGCGGCGGTGACCTCGGCGGTCACTTCGCCCTTTTCGGTGGCGATCAGGTCGCCCAGCGCGGTCAGGAACTGCGGCAGCACGAAGAGGCGGCGCTTGTCGGCCATCAGGGCCAGCGTGTTGGCGGTCAGCGGGTTCAGCCCCAGCTTCGCGCCGATGGCGGCGATCGCGCGGCCCTGGTCCTCGCGGCTGATGACCGGAGAGGCGATCACGTCGCGCAGTTCGGCGCTGGCGGCCAGCGTCTCGGACAAGGCGGCGGTGTCGGTTTCCAGCGCCTTCAGCGCCTTGTCGTCCTTCGCCAGGTCGAACAAGGCCGAAGCGTAGCGCGAGGCAATGCCCAGAGAGATCGAAGCCGGTTCTGACACGTCAACCCTTCCGCTTTTTTGATGCCCTGGGCTCATGCGAACCGGGCGGTCCTTTGGCGCACACTTCAACAGTCGTCTGGGGCGCGCACCATCCGTCGCGGGCGTCCTTAGCAGAGGCTTTCCCACCCCGCAACCGGGTTGAACAGCGATTCTCGGGCCTCTCTCGCGGTGGCGGGGCCCCGGTTGCGCAAACACCACGGAGCGGCCGCGCGGGCGGGGCCGCCGCCGGGCTCACGCGCCGCTCACAACGGCGTCAGGCGCGGCCGCCGGCGGTTGACCTTTCCGGCCGGGCGGGGAACCTTCCCGGCCATCGGAAGCAGGACAAGGAGAGGTCGAATGGACCCCGTCTACACGCGGCGCAGGATCTTCGGCATGGCGGCCGGCATGGCCGGCGGAATGACCCTTCTCGGCACGGCCGCGCGGGCCGGCGAGGCCGCGACGGTGCGCAACAACGTCTCGGGCTTCGTCATGCAGGACTGGCGCGACCATTTCGACAGCCTCGGCCCCGCGACCATCGTCGCCGACACCGCCTCGCGCGCGCTGCATTTCTGGAGCGGCGACGGGTCCGACTACCGGATCTACCCGACCTCGGTCCCTCTGACCGACGAACTGACCAAGCGCGGCTACACCTCGATCGTGCGCAAGAAGGTCGGCCCCAGCTGGACCCCCACCGCCTCGCAGATGCAGCGTTACCCCGACTGGAAGCCGGTGCCCCCCGGCCCCGAGAACCCGCTCGGCACCCATGCGATGTATCTGTCCTGGCCCGCCTACATCATCCACGGCACCCATGACACGCGGAAGATCGGCCGGAAGTCCTCGGACGGCTGCATCGGCCTGTTCAACGAGAACATCGCCGAGCTGTTCGCGCTTTGCCCCGTCGGCACCCAGGTCCGCATCATCTGACAAGGGGCGGGCGCATCGCCCCCTTGCGCCCGCGCCTTCCCCTTGCCCGAAACACTCCCGCCGCATCCCGCCCCGGATGCCGTCGCCCCGCCTGGCGGCGGGCAGAGCGCGCCTACTCGCGGTTCAGAGCGGGCTTGCCCACGCCCTCCAGCACCCTGAGCGGCTTCTTCACCGCCGCCTTCAGCCCGCCGCGCGTCGGCGCGTAAAGCTGCTTCGAAGCCTCGACCATCAGCACCCCGCCGGCCAGCCAGGGCATCCGCCGCCCGAACCCCTCCCAGAAATCCGCGGTCCGCAGCCAGAACCGCGCCGGCGAGGGCGGCGCGAACAGGACGGACTGGCTGCGCTCCGGGGTGAAACCATGCCGCTTCAGCTGCGCCTCCAGCTGCGCCACCGTATAGGGCCGGCCAAAGCCGAAGGGCGTCACATCCCGCCGCGACCACAGCCCGATCCGGTTCGGCACCACGAAGAGCGCCCTTCCCCCCGGCGCCAGCACCCGGTGCGCCTCGTCCAGCACGGCCGAGGGCTGCTCCGAGGTCTCCAGCCCGTGCATCAGCACCAGCCGGTCGACGAAACCCGTCGGCAGGGGCCAGGCGGTCTCCTCGCAAAGGACGCTGACGTTCTCCATCCCCGCCGGCCAGGGCATCACCCCCTGCGGCCCCGGCATCAGCCCGATCACCCGCCGCGCCTCGGGCAGATAGGGGCGCAGGAGCGGCACCGCGAAGCCGAAGCCCGCCACCGTCTGCCCCGAGGCCGGCGGCCAGTGCTTCACCACCTGGTTGCGGATCGCCCGCTGCGCCACCCGGCCCAACCGCGTGCGGTAGTAGAAGTTCCTCAGGTCCAGCACATCAAGGTGCATTGCGGTCGCCGCCCTTTGGGTCAATCCTTGCGCATCATACCCGCAGGAAGGTCAAAGACCATGCCGCTCATGCTTGTCACCATCCCCTGCCTGGCCGACAACTATGCATATCTGGTCCACGACCCCGAGTCCGGCCAGACCGCCGTGATCGACGTGCCCGAGGCCGGCCCCGTCCTTGCCGCGCTGTCGGCCCAGCAGTGGCGGCTGACCGACATCCTGCTCACCCACCACCACGACGACCACATCCAGGGCGTCGACACCCTGCGCGCCCGGACCGGGGCCATGGTTCTCGGCGCCTCGGCCGATGCGCACCGCCTGCCGCGCCTCGACCTGGCGCTCGACGCCCATTCCTCCTTTTCTGTCGGCAGCGAGTTCGCCCGCGTGATCGAGGTTCCGGGCCATACCATCGGCCATATCGCCTTTCATTTCCCGGAAAGCCGCCTTCTCTTCACCGCCGACAGCCTGATGGCCGGGGGCTGCGGCCGGCTTTTCGAGGGCACCGCCGCCCAGATGCACGCCAGTCTGCAGAAACTGGCCGCGCTTCCGCCCGAGACGCTGGTCTGCTCGGGCCATGAATACACCGCCTCGAACCTGCGTTTCGCCCTGACCCTTGAACCCGACAATCCGCAGCTTATCTCTCGCGCTGCCGAGGTCGCATCCCTGCGTTCCCAAGGCCGTCCCACGGTTCCCGTCCCGCTTGCGACGGAACTGGCGACGAACCCCTACCTGCGGGTCCACCTGCCCGCGCTCAAGACAGCGGTTGGCCTCCCAGATGCCGACGATGTCACGGTTTTCGCCGAAATCCGGGCCAGAAAAGACAAGTTCTAGGCGCCTGATATCACAATTGGCGTGAGAGACCGGGGGAAACCCCAAAATCTGGAAGATTGCGCTTGAAGTGCGGTGAAGAAAACCGAACTTTAAGCTTATGAGGCCACGGTCGGTATCGGGCCCCCACCCCTTCCGGCCCGCAGGACAGGAGCACTGAAGTGCCATCGTTTTCGACCACGCTTGAGCAGGCAATCCACAGCGCCCTGGCCCTGGCCAACTCGCGCCGCCACGAACTCGCAACCCTTGAACATCTGCTGCTCGCCCTGATCGACGAACCCGACGCGGCCCGCGTGATGAAGGCCTGCGCCGTCGACCTTGACGAGCTGCGGAAGACCCTGAGCGACTTCATCGACGACGACCTCTCCACCCTCGTCACCGATGTCGAAGGCAGCGAAGCGGTGCCCACCGCCGCCTTCCAGCGCGTCATCCAGCGCGCGGCGATCCATGTGCAATCCTCGGGCCGCACCGAAGTGACCGGCGCGAATGTCCTGGTCGCGATCTTCGCCGAACGGGAATCGAACGCCGCCTATTTCCTGCAGGAACAGGACATGACCCGCTACGACGCGGTCAACTTCATCGCGCATGGCGTGGCCAAGGACCCGTCCTATGGCGAGGCGCGCCCCGTCCAGGGGGCCGAGGACCAGCATGAGACCCCCAAGGCCGAGGCTGGCGAGGCCAAGGAATCCGCGCTGTCGAAGTATTGCGTCGACCTGAACGTGAAGGCCCGCAAGGGCGACGTCGACCCGCTCATCGGCCGCGAGGCCGAAGTGGAGCGTGCGATCCAGGTCCTCTGCCGCCGCCGCAAGAACAACCCGCTCTTGGTGGGCGACCCCGGCGTGGGCAAGACCGCCATCGCCGAGGGCCTTGCCCGCAAGATCGTGCTGGGCGAGACGCCCGAGGTCCTGTCGCGCGCCACGATCTTCAGCCTGGACATGGGCGCGCTTCTCGCCGGCACCCGCTATCGCGGCGACTTCGAGGAACGGCTGAAGCAGGTGATGAAAGAGCTTGAGGACCATCCCGACGCGATCCTCTTCATCGACGAGATCCATACCGTGATCGGCGCGGGGGCCACCTCGGGTGGGGCGATGGATGCCTCGAACCTCCTGAAGCCCGCGCTGCAGGGCGGCAAGCTGCGCTGCATGGGCTCGACCACCTACAAGGAGTTCCGCCAGCATTTCGAGAAGGACCGGGCGCTCTCCCGCCGGTTCCAGAAGATCGACGTGAACGAGCCTTCGGTGCCTGACGCGATCAAGATCCTGATGGGCCTGAAGCCGCATTTCGAGGAACACCACGACCTGCGCTACACCAACGACGCGATCAAGTCGGCGGTGGAACTGGCGGCGCGCTACATCCACGACCGGAAACTGCCGGATTCGGCCATCGACGTGATCGACGAGGCCGGGGCGGCGCAGCATCTGGTGGCCGAGTCGAAGCGCCGCAAGACGCTGGGCATCAAGGAGATCGAGGCCGTCGTCGCCAAGATCGCCCGCATCCCGCCGAAATCCGTGTCGAAGGACGATGCCGAAACGCTGCGCGACCTGGAAAAGACCCTCAAGCGCGTGGTCTTCGGCCAGGACAAGGCGGTGGTCGCGCTCTGCTCGGCGATCAAGCTGGCCCGCGCCGGCCTGCGCGAGCCGGAAAAGCCCATCGGCAACTACCTCTTCGCCGGTCCCACCGGCGTCGGCAAGACCGAGGTGGCCAAGCAGCTCGCCTCCTCGCTGGGGGTGGAGCTGATCCGTTTCGACATGTCGGAATACATGGAGAAACACGCGGTCTCCCGCCTGATCGGCGCGCCGCCCGGCTATGTCGGCTTCGACCAGGGCGGGATGCTGACCGATGCCATCGACCAGCATCCGCATTGCGTCCTCCTGATGGACGAGATGGAGAAGGCGCATCCGGATGTCTACAACATCCTGTTGCAGGTGATGGACCACGGCAAGCTTACCGACCACAACGGCCGGACCGTCGATTTCCGCAACGTGATCCTGATCATGACCTCGAACGCCGGGGCCTCGGACATCGCCAAGGCCGCGATCGGCTTTGGCCGCGACCGCCGCACGGGCGAGGATACCGCCGCGATCGAACGGACCTTCACGCCGGAATTCCGCAACCGGCTGGATGCGGTGATCAACTTCGCGCCGCTGGGCAAGGAGGTGATCCTGCAGGTGGTCGAGAAGTTCGTGCTGCAACTGGAAGCCCAGCTTCTGGACCGCGGCGTCCATATCGAGCTTTCGCCGGAAGCCGCCGCCTGGCTGGGCGATAAGGGCTATGACGACAAGATGGGCGCCCGGCCCCTGGCCCGGGTGATCCAGGAATACATCAAGAAGCCCCTGGCCGAGGAACTGCTGTTCGGCAAGCTGGTCAAGGGCGGGCTGGTGCGGGTCGAGGTCAAGGACGATAGCATCGTCCTCGACGTCGCCGATCCGCCGAAGCCGCGCCTCACCGGCCAGAAGCCCCCGCTGCTGACCGCGGAATAAGAAACCGAACCCCCGCCCTGGCCCGGCGGGGGTTCTGCCTTCCGCCGCTCGTCACTCCCCGCGACGAGGAGACGAAGTCGAACGAGGAGCAGCCCTCCGGGTTCAGACCACCGCAGCCCGGTAGAGATGCCAGGTCGCATGTCCCAGGAGCGGCAGGATCACGATCAGCCCCAGGAGGACCGGCAGGATCCCCACCGCCAGCAGGACCGCCACGATCAGCCCCCAGGCGCCGATCACCACCGGATTCTCCACCGCCACCCGGACCGAGGTCGCCACCGCGACCGGCAGGCTCACGTCCCGGTCCAGCAGCAGCGGGAACGAGATGACCGAGACCGCCAGCACCGCCAGCGCCAGCAGGAACCCGACCCCGGCTCCGACCAGCGTCATCGTCCAGCCCTCCGGCGTGGTGACCGCCTGGGTCAGCAGCGCCCCGAGGCTCGCCGGCCGCTCCGGCCCCAGGGTGGCCGCATGGATCGCATCGGCCAGCAGAAGCCAGGCCATGAAGATCACCCCGTTGAACAGACTCAGCATCACGATCCGGGGGAAGCGCGGCGAGTGCAGCACGTCGAACATCGCCGCCCAGCTGACCTCCTCCCCGGTCTCCCGCCTCCGGCTGAGTTCATATAGCCCCAGCGCCGCCACCGGGCCGACCAGGGCGAAGCCCGACAGGATCGGGAACACCAGATGGGTCATGCTGCCCTGCGCGGCGATCCCGACCAGCACCGCCCCCATCAGCGGATAGAGCAGGCAGGCGAACATCACGTCCGACCGCATCGCCGCAAGGTCGTCCCAGCCGCGCCGCAGCACCAGCCGCAGGTCGTGCAGGGCCAGCCTGCGGATCTCGGGCCGCGCCGCATCGCGGGCGGGGGTGGCGACCACCCTGCCGTATCCGGCGGCCGATCCCAGCGCGCCCATGGTCCAGGACAGGGGATTTCCGATCGTCTTCGGCATCAGCTTTCCTCCCGTTTCAGGGGCGCCGGGGCCGGTCTTGCCCCGGTCTGCCCCAATGGCATCGACATGCAAGCAACGGATCTGTCGCCGCAGCCTAGCACGGATCGCCCCGCGGCGCAGTCACGGAATGGTGCGGGACTAGCGTTCGGTCAGCTTCAGCTCGATCCGCCGGTTCAGGGCGCGCGCGGCTTCGTCGTCCCCCTGGGCCACGGGCCGATACTCGCCGAACCCGGTCGCGGCCAGCCGGTCGGGCGGGAAGCCCAACTCGTCCTGCATGAAGCGCACCACCGAAAGCGCCCGGGCCTGGCTGAGTTCCCAGTTGTCGGCAAAGGCGCCGCTGCCCGAAAGCGGCACGTTGTCGGTATGGCCGTCCACCCGGATGATCCAGTCGATCCCCGCCGGGATCCGGTCGCGGATCCCGTCCAGCGTCCGCACCACCCCGGCGATCTGGGCGCGGCCCTCGGGCGCAAGATCGGCCGAGCCGGGGTTGAACAGCACCTCCGAGGAGAAGACGAAACGGTCGCCCACCACCCGAACCCCTTCCTGCCCCTGCAGAAGGGTCGAGAGCTGGCCGAAGAATTCCGACCGGAAGCGGGCGAGGTCCAGGTTCTCGGCCGCCAGCCGCGCGGCCTCGGCCGCCTCCATCTCGGCGCGGCGGCGCTGTTCGGCCGCGACCTGGGCCAGCGCCGCGTTCAGCTCGGTCCCCAGGCTCTCCAGCTGCACCTGCGCGGCCGCATCCTTTGCCTTCGCCGCGTCCAGCACCGCCTGCAGGCTGCCAAGCTGGCCGCGCAGCGCCGCGATCTGCTGGTTCAGCAGTTCCACCTCCCGCGCCGCCTGAAGGGCCTTTTCCTGTTCGGCCAGCAGCTCGGTCTCGGCCGCCGCCAGCGCGGCATCCTTCGCGCCCGCCGTGTCGGCCAGTTTCCGCGCCGCGGCAAGCAGGGTCAGCGTCTCCTCGGCCCGCTTCCGCTCGGCCTCGAGCGCAAGGGTCATCGCGGTCAGTTCGGTATCGGCATCGGCCAGCCGGTCGCGCAGCGCCTGCAGCGCGGCCGCATCGGCCAGCCGCGCCGCCTCGGCCTCGCTCACCGCTTCGGTATTGGCGGCGTCCTTGGCGCGCAGATCGGCGACCAGCGCCTCCAGCGCCTCGCGGCGGGCGGCGGCAAGGCGGGCGGCCTCGGCGCCGGCGTCCACCTCCTGCCGGGCCTTGGCCAGCGCCAGCGTCATCGCCTCGGCCTCGTCCACCAGCCGCGCCTGTTCGGCCTTCAGGCCCGTCACCTCGCCCCGGGCGCTGTCGCGCTCCAGGATCAGCGCGGCGACCTGGGCCTCGAATTCGGTGATCCGCGAGGTTGCCGTCGCCAGCTCGCCCTCGCGCGCCGCAAGATCGGCGGTCAGGCCCGCCACCAGCCCCGCCTGCCGCTCGCCCTCGGCCAGCGCCTCAGCCAGACCGGCGCGCAGGGTGGCGATCTCGGTCTCGAGGCCCGAGGCCCGCGCCCGCTCCAGCCCCAGCGCCCCGGCCAGGTCGGCGACCTGCGCCGTCAGCTCGTCCAGCTCGGTTCCCTGCGTGGTCAGCTGGTCGCGCAGCACCGCCTGCATCATGGTGAAGATGGTCAGCACGAACATCAGCACCATCAGAAGCGTCGTCACCGCATCGACGAAGCCCGGCCAGATCAGCGAGGAATCGCGGCGGCGGGAGCTGGCCATCAGCGCCCCGCCCCCCGGCCAAGCTGGCGCACGGCATTGGTCAGCGCCAGCAGGTCGGCCTTGAGGTCGGCGATGCTTTCCTGCCGGCCGGCCGACATTTCCTCGAGAATCCGCAGGAGTTGCACGTCGATCGAACGCAGGCGCATCCGGCTTTCGGCGTCGCCGCTTCCCGGTCCCTCGCCGGCCAGCGTCGCGATCAGCCGGTCCTGGCCATCGGCGATCCGCTGCAAGAGCGCCTCGCCCTGCCCTTCCGGCCGCGCGCCCAGCCGCGTGAGGCTGGCGGTCAGCTCGGCGATCCTTGCCTCGAAGGCGCCGCGGCCGGCCTCGGCCTGTTCGTGCATCGCCTGCAACTGCTCGACCTGCAGCGCCATGTGGTCGATCATCGCCGCCACCGCCGACTGGTCGCCGCCCTCGCCCTCGCCCGCAAAGCCGATCCGGGTGATCGAGGACAGCCATTCCTCCAGTTCGCGGGTGAAACGGTTCTGGCCGTGGCCGGCGAACAGTTCCAGCAGCCCCAGCACCAGCGACCCCGCCAGCCCGAGAAGCGAGGAGGAAAACGCCGTCCCCATCCCGCCCAGCTGGCTTTCCAGCCCGCCCATCAGCTTGGCGAACACGTCCAGCCCGGATTCCCCCTCGCGCGGGGCAAGCGAGCGGATGGTCTCGACCACGGCCGGAACGGTGGTGGCAAGGCCCCAGAAGGTGCCCAGAAGGCCGAGGAAGACCAGGAGGTTGATCAGGTAGCGGGTGATGTCGCGCGCCTCGTCGATGCGCTGGACGACCGAATCCTGGATCGAGCGCGACGAGGTCGCCGAGATCGACATCCGCGCCGTGCGGGTGCGCAGCAGCGAGGCGAGGGGGGCCAGCAGCAGCGGCGGCCGGTCGCTTGCGCTGCCTGGCGTGGCGCGAACGAAATTCTCGATCCAGTAGACCGATTGCGCCAGGATCCAGACCTGCCAGAAGCAGGTCAGCACGCCGATCGCGAAGACGAAGGCGATCAGCCCGTTCAACAGCGGGTTGGTGCGCAGGATGTCGATGATCTGGCCGTGGATCGCCCAGGCCCCCGCGCCCACCAGCAGGCAGACCAGGAGCATCTGGGTGATGGCCCGGATCGGCTGGCTGAAGGTCGTGGTGACGGCGGCCTGTGGATATGGCTGGGACATGCCTGCCCTCTGGTTCGATGTTGCGGGCAGAGTAACAGGTGAGCGGCGTCTGCCAAGCAAAAGGTCAGGCCAGCCGGCGGACCTCCTCGGCCAGCCAGGTCAGTTCGGGGTCGCCGATGCCCAGTTCGGCAAGATGCGCCACGGTGGACCAGAGGTATTCGCGGTTCGGTCCACGGCCGCCGCTGGCCCCGGCGATGATCCGGGCCTGTTCGGCCAGCGGAAGCCCGCCGCAATACTGGTCGTGGTCCGGGTCGATGACATAGGTCAGCGCCTGCAGCGCGCCGTCTTCGGTGGCGACCGGAAGGACACGCTCCAGATAGGCCGAGGAGACCAGCTCGCGTTCGCGCAAGCTGGCAAGGGTCGGCTCCTCCTCTCCCGGCGCGATGCGGAAGGCGACGCCGGTGCAACTGGCGGCCCGGGCCCGGTCCAGGGCAAGGACCAGGCCCGGCTCCTCCACCGTGCCGCGATGGTGGATCGAGCGCATGCAGAAGCTGCGATGCCAGCCCGAGATCCGGGCGATGCGCCGTTCGGCCACCGGAAAGCCGGGGTTCCAGATCAGCGATCCATAGCCGAAGACCCAGAGTGGAGCGTGCATGGCTGGCCCTTGTCGTTTCGCCCCTGTAAACACGGGGAAGCGGGCGAAGAAAAGGGCTGCCGGATGCGCAAACTGCTTGTCCTCGTGCTGGTGCTGACCGGGCTCTGGTCCGGCTACTGGTTCCTCGGGTCAAGCGCGATCCGCCAGGGGGCCGAGGACTGGTTCGCCGGCGCCGCCGCGCAAGGCCTCCTGGCCGAAAAGTCCGATCTTTCGCTGGCGGGCTTTCCCAACCGCTTCGACCTGACCGTCACCGACCCGGCCCTGCGCGAGCCGGCCCGCGGCATCGGCTGGCAGGCCCCTTTCGTCCAGGTCTTCGCGATGACCTGGAAGCCCTGGCACATCATCGCCGCGCTGCCGCCCGAGCAGGTCGTCACCCTGCCCGGCCAGGAGGTGAAACTGGCGGCCGAGGGGATGCGCGCCAGCTTCCGCGCCCGGCCCGCGACCGATCTGCCGCTGGCCTCGGTCATCGTGGAAAGCGGGCCCTTCACCGCCAGTTCCAGCGCGGGCTGGACGGCGGCGGCGGGGGGCGCGGTCGCCTCGATCAGCGCGGACGAGGAGGTGCCGGGCGCGGGCGACGCGCCGAACGCCTATGTCCTGGCGCTGAACGCCTCGGACCTCGCCCCCGACCCCGAGGTGATGGCGCGGATCAAGGACGGCTCCGGCCTGCCCCTCCGCATCGCCACCCTGCGCCTGGTGGCGACCGCCAGCCTCACCGCGCCGCTCGACCGTTTCGCGGGCGACACGCATCCCCGCCTTGCCGCGCTGGAACTGACCGACAGCCTGCTGGCCTGGGGCGAGCTTTCCGCCAGCGCCAAGGGCCGGATCGCGCCCGACGACCAGGGCTTTGCCGCCGGGCGGGTCGAGATCGCGGTGACCAACTGGCAACCTCTGGTCCCCGCGCTGGTCGCCGCCGGGGCGATCAAGCCGGAACAGGCGGAGACGCTGACCCGGCTTCTTGCCGCGCTGGCGCAGGAATCCGGCGACCCCGACGCGCTGAACCTGCCGCTCACCCTGGCCGACGGCCGGGTCTCGCTGGGCTTCCTGCCCCTGGGCGAGGCGCCAAGGATGCTGGGGCCGACCGGCTAGCGGCAGTAGGACCCGCCATCGCGGGCCGAGGTGTCGAAGTGGAAATGATCCTCGTGATAGCCGTCGGATCCGGGGCCGAGCGTGGTGCGGAAATAGGGGCAGGCCGCCTTGTAGATCCGCCGCAGCAGGCGGCCGTAATCGCCCGCGACCGTCACCGTCTTGCCGCTGGTCAGCACGAATGCCGCCACGTCCACGGCCCGGCCCTTGCCATGCTCGCTGATCTTCGCGCCCTTCACGTTGTTGCGGCCCCGGCAGATGTAATGCGCCGCGATCCGCAATTCCGAGAGCTTGCCGTCGAAGGAAGGCTGCGCGACCTCCTCCACCCAGGCGTTCAGGCTTTTCGCGATCGAGCAATCGACCGTCACCGCCTGGCTTAGCCGCACCCCCGCGACCGAGGTCACGCGGACCGGATCCGCGACGCCGCAGCCCTTCACCTTGGACCCGATCGGCGCGATCGGCTCGCCCTTGATCGCGGCGACGCCGCAGACCGACCCCTCCATCGAGGCCATCTCGCGTTTCTTCTTCCGCCGTTCCTTGCGGCTGGGCGGTTCCTCGGCGGCAAGGTCCGGCTCGGGTTTCGCGGCCGAGGCGAGGTCAAGCCCGGTGGTCGCGGCCGCCACCCGCAACTCGGCGATGCGCCGCGCCAGATCCGCCGGCCGGGGCTGCGGGCGCAGGGAGGCGGCCAGGGCAGGCGCGGCTCCGGCTGCGGCCGGCGCCTCGGGCGCGGCGGCAGCCACCACGGCGCCGCCCAAGGGGTTCGGCATCGGCCGCAACGAGGTGGCGGGGGCCTCGGCAAGGGCCGGACCGGCAAGGCACAGGGCCAGGATCGCCAGCGCCCGCCGCACGCCTTCAGCCATCCTGCGCCGGAGTGACGGCGCGGCCGAAATCCGGCGCGGCGGTATCCTGCCCGGCCTCGATGATCCCGCGGCGGATGGCGCGGGTGCGGGTGAAATAGGCGTGCAGATGCTCGCCATCGCCCATGCGGATCGCGCGTTGCAGCACGAACAGCTCTTCGGCGAAGCGACCGAGAATGTCGAGCACCGCATCCTTGTTGGTCAGGAACACGTCGCGCCACATCACCGGATCGCTGGCCGCGATCCGGGTGAAGTCGCGGAAACCGGCGGCGGAATACTTGATCACCTCGGATTGCGAGACGCGCCGCATGTGGTCGGCGACCCCCACCATCGTATAGGCGATGGCATGCGGCACATGGCTGACCACCGCGACCACAAGGTCATGGTGGCCCGCATCCATCGTGTCGACCTTGGCCCCCATCGCCTCGATCAGCCCGCGCAGCCGGGCCAGGGCCTCGGCATCGCAGCCCTCGGGCGGGGTCAGCAGCCACCAGCGGTTCTGGAACAGCGTCGCAAAGCCCGAACGCGGCCCGGAATATTCCGTCCCCGCCATCGGATGGCCGGGGATGAAATGCACGCCCGCGGGCAGGTGCGGCGCCACGGCATCGACCACCGCCTGCTTGACCGAGCCGACATCGGTCACCGTCGCCCCCGGCTTCAGCCGCGGCCCGATCTCGGCCGCGATCGCGCCCATCGCGCCCACCGGCACCGCCAGCACCACCAGGTCCGCGCCCTCGACCGCCTCGGCCGCCGTTTCGGTCACCCGGTCGCAGAACAGCTCCCGCGCCACCGCCCGCGTCTCGGCCGACTTGGCGTAGCCCACGATCTCCCCGGCCAGCCCGCCCGCCCGCATCGCATGCGCCATGGACGAGGCGATCAGCCCCAATCCGATCAGGGCGACGCGGGGATAGGTCATTTGACCCCCTTGAACTGCGCCACCGCATGGGCGACCTGCCGGCACGAGGCCTCGTCCCCGATGGTGATGCGCAGGCAATGCGGCAGCTTGTAGCCCGCGACCCGGCGCACGATCAGCCCCTGCTTCTGCAGGAAGGCATCGCAGGCCTCGGCCTCTTCCTGGCTGTGGAAGCGCGCCAGGATGAAATTCGCCATCGAGGTGTCCGAAGGCACGCCGATCTCGGCCAGCGCATTGGCCAGCCAGCTGCGCATCCGCGTGTTCTCGGCCCGGCACTTGGCGACATAGTCCTGGTCGCGCACGGCGGCCTCGGCGGTGTCCAGCTGGGTGGTGGACAGGTTGAACGGCCCCCGGATCCGGTTCAGCACGTCGATGACGTGGCGCGGTCCATAGCCCCAGCCGATCCGCAATCCGCCCAGGCCATAGACCTTGGAGAAGGTCCGCGTCATCACCACATTCTCGCGCGCATCGACCAGCGCCGCGCCGCCGTCATAGCCTTCGACATATTCCGCATAGGCCCCGTCCAGCACCAGGAGCGCCTGCGGCGGCAGGTTCTCGGCCAGCCGGGCGATCTCGGCGGCCGAGATCATCGTGCCGGTCGGGTTGTTCGGATTGGCGATGAACACCAGCTTCGTGCGCCGGTTGCAGGCGGCCAGGATCGCGTCCACATCCGTCGTCCGCTCGCGCTCGGCCACTTCGACCGGGGTCGCCCCCACCGCAAGGCTGGAGATGCGATACATCAGGAAACCGTGTTCGGTGAACACCACCTCGTCGCGCGGGCCGGCATAGGCCTGGCAGAGGAAGGTGATGATCTCGTCCGACCCCGCCCCGCAGATGATCCGCCGGGCGTCCAGCCCATGCACCTCGGCGATGGCGCGGCGCAGGTCGGCATGGTCGGTGACCGGATAGCGGTGCAGCGCGTGGACGGTGCGGGAGAACGCCTCCTTCGCCTTGTCCGAGGGACCGAACGGGTTCTCGTTCGACGACAGCTTCACCACATTGGCCACGCCCGCCACATGCGCCTTGCCGCCCTCGTAAAGCGCGATCTCAAGGATGCCTGGCTGCGGCGTGATCTGGTCGTTCATCATGGCCCCCGGGAAGTCCCGCCTCGTTTAGCTTCCCCGCGCGCACAAGGCCAGAGCAATGACACGCCGGGACCGGACCTGCCCCGCTCCGCGTGGCTTCAGAGCCCCATCAGCCGGGGAAGCGGACGAAGCCCCGGCGACGCGAGGACGGCCAGCGCGCGATTCGACGGCTCACGGCACCAGGAAGTTGGTGAACTGCCAGGGGTCGCCCTCGTCCCGATCCTCGGCGAAATGGTTGATCCGGTTCCGCAGCGGCGTCCAGTCGGTGTAATGGCACTCGATCCGGCCCAGATAGGGGCGCTGGACCTCCAGGCAGCGGACATGGTCCATCTCGTCGGCCTCGACGATTCCCTCGTCCGGGTTCTCGGCCGCCCAGACCATCGCCGCCAGCACCGCCCCGGTCACCTGCATCCCGGTGGCGTTCTGCCAAGGGGCCAGCCGCCGCGCCTCGTCGTTGCTCAGCCGCGAGCCATACCACATCGCGCCCTTCGCATGGCCGTAGAGCAGCACCCCCAGGTCGTCCCCGCCCGAGACGATCTCATCGACCGCCAGGATATGCTGCGCCTCGGGAAGCCGGCCCGCGCCCTTGACCTCGTGCAGGGACAGGATGGCGTCGTTGCAGGGGTGATAGGCGTAGTGGCAGGTCGGGCGATAGACCGCACGGCCCGCGTCGTGGACCGTATAGTATTCCGGGATCGACAGCGCCTCGTTATGGGTGACGACATAGCCGAACTGCGGCCCGACATCCGGGCACCAGCTGCGCACGCGGGTATCCGCGCCCGGCCGGTCGATCCAGATCGCATGGCCCGGCCCATAGTCGAAGCCATGGCCGCCGGGCGGCAGCTTCCTCTCGTGCGTGCCCCAGCCAAGCTCGGCCGGCTGGAAGGCTTCCGACAGGAACCCCTCCACCGACCAGGTGTTGACGAAGACCCCCGGCGGCTTCGGCCGGGCCGAGACCTGGGTGTCGCGCTCGGCGATATGGATCCCCTTGACGCCCAGCCCCTGCATCAGCGCCGCCCAGTCCTCGCGCCGGCGGGGTTCGGCCGCGACGCCCAGATCCGCCGCCAGCCGCAGGAGCGCCTCTTTCACCAGCCACGACACCATGCCCGGATTCGCCCCGCAGCAGGACACCGCCGTCGGCCCGCCGGCATGGGCCTTGCGGGCCTCCCGCACCCGTTCGCGCAGCCGATAGCCGGTCCGCTCGGCATTGGGCATGTCGCCGAAATAATAGCCGGGCCAGGGCTCGACCACCGTATCGACATACTGCACCCCGATCTCGCGGGCGAGTTGCATCACCGCGACCGAATCGACATCGACCGAAAGGTTCACGATCATCCCGCGCCCTTCCGGGAACAGGCTTTGCAGGACCTCGGCCAGATTCCCGGGCGTCAGCGCAAGCCGGAGGTGGCGCAGGCCGCGGTCGCGCAGGAGATGAGCGAAATCGCCCGAAGGCTCGATCACCGTGAGGCGGGCGCGGTCGAACCCGACGTGCCGCTCGATCAGCGGCAGCACGCCGCGCCCGATCGAGCCGAAGCCGATCATCACCAGCGCGCCCTCGATCCGGGCATGGGTTTGCTGCGACATGGCGGACTCCTCTCGGGACATGCGGATCAGGACCTGCGGGTCAGGACTTGTAGGATCGGGCCTGAAGATAATCCATCAGGGCCATCAGGACACCCGAGACGATGAAGGTCAGGTGGATCACCACCAGCCAGAGCATCTCGGATTCACCGAAGTTCACGGCCGTGTCGATGTCGCGGATCTCCATGAACTTCTTCAGCAGGTGGATCCCCGAGATCGCGACGATCGAGGCGATGAGCTTCATCTTCAGCCCGCCGAAATCGACCTTGCCCATCCAGTCGGGCCGGTCCGCCCCGGCGTCGAAGTCGAATTTCGAGACGAAGTTCTCATAGCCCGAGAACAGCACGATCAGCAGCAGATTGGCGGCCAGCGTCAGGTCGATCAGCGACAGGGCCACCAGGATCATCTGCTCGGGGGTCAGCTCCATCACCCTGGGCAGGTAATGGACCAGCTCGCGGACGAAGATCACCGCCATCATACCCAGCGCGATCACCAGACCCAGATACATCGGCGCCATCAGCCAGCGGCTGGCGAACAGGCCGCGCTCGAACCGGGTTTCCAGGGTGGGTTTGTCGCTCATGGCGTGCTCCGGGAAAGAAAAGGGCCGCGACCTTGCGGCGCGGCCCCGATGGGTAGGGTGCGCTACGGCGCACCGATGGATCAGTTCTTCGCGTAGTATTCGACGACCAGGTTCGGCTCCATCTGCACCGGATAGGGAACATCCGACAGGCCGGGCGTGCGCACGAACTTCGCGGTCATCTTGTTGTGGTCGACTTCCAGATAGTCCGGCACGTCACGCTCGGTCAGCGCCACGGCTTCCAGAACGATGGCCAACTGCTTGGACTTCTGGCGCACCTCGATCACGTCGCCTTCCTTGACGCGGTAGGAGGCGATGTTCACGCGCTGGCCGTTCACGGTCACATGGCCGTGGTTCACGAACTGGCGGGCGGCGAAGACGGTCGGGACGAACTTGGCGCGGTAGACCACCGCGTCCAGGCGGCGCTCCAGCAGGCCGATCAGCATCTCGCCGGTGTCGCCCTTGACGCGCTCGGCCTCGCCATAGATCTTGCGGAACTGCTTTTCGGTCAGGTCGCCGTAATAGCCCTTCAGCTTCTGCTTGGCGCGCAGCTGGGTGCCGAAGTCCGAAAGCTTGTTCTTGCGGCGCTGGCCGTGCTGGCCGGGGCCGTATTCGCGCTTGTTCACCGGGGACTTCGGACGGCCCCAGATGTTCTCGCCCATGCGGCGGTCGATCTTGTACTTGGCAGAGGTGCGTTTGGTCACCGCTGATCTCCTTCGATGTGTGAAGGGCGTTGTCCTTTCCCCGAAGGGCGACAGGCATCCCCTTGCGGGGGCCACCAACACCAATGAAAAGCCCCGGGAGTGACCCGGGACGTGGCGGGCTTATAGAGAAGAAACCGGGGGAGTCAACAGGGGCCCGGCCGCCACGGAAAGCCGCCAGCGCAATACCGTAGGGTGCGCTACAGCGCACCATACAGCCCCCGCCACCCCCGCACCGGACCGCGCCCTCCCGCCGGCGGGCGCACCGGGCCGTCGATGAAGGCGCCGCATGCCCGCATGGCGTCGCCTGTCGGGCCCACCCTCAACAAACCCCTAACGCCAAAACCCAACCCCTTGAAATCCCTTTGCATCCGCCGCCTGTCCAGCGTGGACAGACCTCAGCCGTTCACATCCACCACCACCCGGCCCTGCACGCCCCCCTTCAGGATCGCCGCCCCCAGCTCCGGCAGGTCCGCCAGCCCCGCCGGCCGGACCATCGCCTCCAGCTTCTCGATCGGCAGGTCGGTGACGATCCGCCCCCAGGCCCGCACCCGCCGCTCGTAGGGGACCGGCACGCTGTCGATTCCCAGCAGGTTCACCCCCCGCAGAAGGAACGGGATCACCGAGGCGGGCAGCGCCGCCCCTCCCGCCAGCCCCACCGCCGCGACCGAGCCGCCGTGTTTCATCTGCCCCAGCACCCGCGCCAGCATCGCGCCGCCCACGGCATCGACGCAGCCCGCCCAGGTCTCGCTCTCCAGGGGCCGCTTCACCGTCTCGGCCAGTTCCGCCCGCGGCACGGTCCGGGCCGCCCCGAGGCCCTTCAGGTAGGCTTCCGTCTCCGGTCGCCCCGTCACCGCCGCGACCTGATAGCCCAGCCGGGCCAGAATCGCGACCGCCACCGACCCCACGCCCCCCGACGCGCCGGTCACCAGCACCTCGCCCTGGTCCGGGGTCAGGCCATGCTCCTCCAGCGCCATCACCGCCAGCATCGCGGTGAACCCGGCCGTCCCCACCGCCATCGCCTGCCGCGTGGTCAGGCCCTCGGGCAAGGGAACCAGCCAGTCCGCCCTGACCCGCGCCTTCTGGGCATAGCCGCCCCAATGCACCTCTCCCACCCGCCAGCCGGTCAGGACCACCTTGTCGCCCGGCCGGTAGCGGGGATCGTCGCTGGCCTCGACCGTGCCGGCGAAGTCGATTCCCGCCACATGCGGCCAGGTCCTGACGATCCCGCCGCCGTTCGGCGACAGCGCGAGGCCATCCTTGTAGTTCAGCGTCGAATATTCGACCGCCACCGTCACCTCGCCCGGCGGCAGCGCGCTTTCGTCCAGCTCGCGCAGACGGGCCACGGCCGCATCGCCTTCCTTCTCCAGAACCAGCGCACGGAACATCGGGGCCTCCTTCCTGAACCTGGCCCAGTTGCGCCCCGCCCGGACGGATTTGTCAACCACCTCCCCCGGCCGCATTCCTTTCGGCCAGGGAGGAGGCTCAGCGCATGACGAAGGGATCGGGGATCGGCTCGTCCGAGGTTCGCAGCCAGACCGTCTTGACCGTGGTATAGTCCAGCGCCGCCGCCAGCCCGCCCTCGCGGCCATGGCCGGAAAGCCCGTGCCCGCCGAAGGGCGCGATGGGCGAGACCGCGCGGTAGGTGTTGACCCAGACCACCCCGGCGCGGATGCCCCGGATCATCCGGTGCGCCCGGGTCAGGCTGCGGGTGAAGACGCCCGAGGCCAGGCCGAATTCGGTGTCATTGGCCAGCACCAGCGCCTCGGCCTCGGTGTCGAAGGTGACAACCGAGAGGACCGGGCCGAAGAACTCCTCGGCCAGGGCGGGGGCGTCGGGTGCGTCGGAACAGTCCAGGATGGTGGGCGGGAAGTAGAAGCCCGGCCCTTCGGACGCCTGCCCGCCGGTGACCAGCCTGGCCCCGGCGGCGGTCGAGCGGGCGATCAGCGCCAGGATCCGCTCGCGCTGGCGGGCGGTGCAGAGGGGGCCGACCTCGGTCTCCATCCGGTCGGGAGCGCCAATGGCCACGGCCTCGGCCCTGGCCTTCAGCCGGGCAAGAAGTGCGTCCTTGACCCCGCGCTGCACCAGGAGGCGCGATCCGGCGACGCAGCTTTGCCCGGTCGCGGCGAAGATGCCCGAGACCTGGGCATTGGCGGCGCTGTCCAGATCCGCGTCGTCGAAGACGATGAAGGGCGACTTGCCGCCCAGTTCCAGCGAGGTGCTGGCCAGGTTCTCGGCGCTGGCCCGCACGATATGCCGCGCGGTCTCGGGCCCGCCGGTAAAGGCGATATGGGCGACCTTGGGATGCGTGGCCAGCGCCCGGCCCGCCTCGGGCCCGCCGGTCAGGATGTTGACGACGCCGGGCGGGAACCCCGCCTCATGCACCAGCCGCGCGAATTCCAGCAGCGGCGCGGGCCCGTCCTCGGAGGCTTTCAGCACCACCGTGCAGCCCGCCGCCAGCGCCGGGCCAAGCTTGACCGCCGACAGGAACAGCTGGCTGTTCCAGGGCACGATCGCAGCGACCACGCCGACGGGCTCGCGGCGCAGCCAGACCTCCATGTCGAGCTTGTCGATCGGCAGATGCGCGCCCTCGATCTTGTCGGCGAGGCCGGCGTAATACTGGTAATACTCGGCCACATAGGCGATCTGGGCCGAGGTCTCGCGGATAATCTTGCCGGTGTCGCGGGTCTCCAGCGCCGCGAGCCGGGGGGCGGCGGCCCGGACCAGATCGGCGAGGCGAGAGAGAAGCTTGCCCCGCGCGCTGGCCGTCATCCCCGCCCATGCCGGAGAGGTGAAGGCGCGATGGGCCGCCTGCACCGCCCGGTCCACATCCCCGGCATCGGCCAGCGGCATCAGCGCCCAGGGCGCGCCGCTGGCCGGATCGACGCTGGCGAAGCTTTCCGCCCCGTCCTCGAACCGGCCGTCGATATAGTGTTGGAAACGGTCCATCGCGGTCCCCCTGTCAGGCGAAGGCTGGCATCACGTCGCGGATCAGGCGCTGAAGCGAGGCCTTCTTGCGCGCAAAGCTCATGCCGGTGTCGATCCAGAAGCTGAACTCGTCATAGCCCAGCGCCTCATAGCCCTTGATCCGTTCGATCACCTCGGCCGGTTCGCCGATGATCTGGTTCTTGCGCATCGCCTCGGCCGAATAGAACGGATGGGCGGCGATTTCCTCGTCGGTCAGCTGCTGGATCAGGCCCTGGGTGATCGGGCGCTCGTTCTTGAACCAGGCGCCGAAGTAGCAATAGAAGCGGTTGATCTCCTGTGCCGCAAGCTGAGCGTCGGCCTCGCTGTCGGCGACATAGGCGTGGCGCAGGACCATGATCTTCGGGCGCGGCACCTCTGGATGCGCGGCGCAGGCGGCGTTGAAACGGTCCATCAGGCTGACCACTTCCTCGTCCCCCAGGTGCAGCGGCGTCACCTGCACGTTGCAGCCATTGGCGACGGCGAAATCATGGCTGCTCGGATCGCGCGCCGCGACCCAGATCGGCGGGCCCGGTCGTTGCAGGGGTTTGGGCGAGGAGGTCGTCCGGGGGAACTGCCAGTACTGGCCGTCGTGGGTATAGTCGCCTTCCCACAGCGCCTTGACCGCCGGGATCAGCTCTCGCATGCGGCCGCCCGCGTTCCAGGCGTCCAGCCCCGGCAGGAGCCGGTCGTATTCAAAGCTGTAGGCCCCCCGGGCGATGCCAAGGTCCAGCCGTCCGTCCATGATGATATCGGCCATCGCCGCCTCGCCGGCCAGGCGGATCGGATGCCAGAAGGGGGCGATCACCGTGCCGGTGCCCAGACGCACATTCTTCGTCCGCCGCGCCAGATCGACCAGGTTCAGCAGGGGATTGGGCGCGATGGTGAAGTTCATCCCGTGATGCTCGCCGGTCCAGATGGCGTGCATCCCGCCCTCGTCGGCGATGCGGCACAGGTCGATCATCTCGTCGTAAAGCCGCTTCTCGTCATCCTCGGCCGAGACGCGCTCCATATGGATGAAAAGCGAGAATTTCATTTGCTGCTGTCCTCTGCGATGCGCTGCACGCGGCCTTGCCGATGATTGCCGAAATAGATGCCGTAGTTGCCGATGCGGGATTCGTCGGCCAGCCGCTCGAGCATATGGCGCAGCGCCGGGTCGGTCACATCGGCAACGCCCGCGCGCGACAGTTCCACGAAGGCGCCCCTTGCGGGCCGGGCGGCGACGGCGGGGCAGCGCAGGGCGATATGCTGGGTCCGGGTGCCCGAATCCTCATAGACCGCGTAGATCGAGCCCGCCTCGGCCTGAACGCCGACGCCGGCGATCAGGGCGTCGAGCGCGGCCTGCACCCCTTCGCGCCCGACGCGCGCCATCGGCACCGACAGCCCGCCGCGCCCGTCGTCGACCAGCAGCACCTGCCCCGCCGCCTCGAGCACGGCGGAGATCACCACATCCGGCCCGGCCGGAAGCTCGGCCGCCGTCGCGGCCGGGGTGGTATAGGCGCCGCGATAATAGCCGAGGCCGGGATGCGGGCTGGCCTCGAAACCGCCGATCCGGCCGATCAGGATGGTATGGTCGCCCGCCGGTATCGCCTGCTCCAGCGTGCAGTCGAACCAGGCCGAGACCCCGGCGATCAGGGGCGAGCCGACCGGCCCGTGCTTCCAGTAGACCTGGGCGAAGCGGTCGTCGGAGGAGCGGCGCCCGAACGTGGCCGAGATGTCCTTCTGGCTTTCGGACAGGATATTGACCGCGAAACCCCTGCCGCCGGTGAAGTTGCCCAGGTTGGCCGAGCTGTTGGCGATCGACACCAGCAGGAGCGGCGGGTCGAGCGAGACGGAGGAGAAGGAATTCGCGGTGAACCCCAGGGGCTTGCCCGCGGCGTCCAGCGTGGTGACGACGGTGACACCGGTCATGAAGCAGCCGAAGGCATCGCGCAGGGCGCGTGGATCAAGGGCGGTCATGCGAGGGTCTCCTCGGTGGCAAGCCAGCGGCGCAGTTCCGCCGTGACGATCTCGGGCGCGGTCAGGTTCAGCATGTGGCGGTGGCCGGTGATCACGACGGCCCGGCCGAAGGGCGCGAGCGCGGCCATCTCCCGGCTCATCCCGGGCGTCGAATTGGCGTCGCCATCCGCCGTCATCGCCAGAACCGGGCAGCGGATCCGGGCCAGCCGGTCGGCATAGGTGGCGTCGCCCTCGGCGAAGGCGCGATAGGCGGCGGCATAGCCCGCCTGCGGCACCGCGCGCAGCCAGCCCGCCACCCGGTCGCGGATCGCGTCCTCGCCGGGGCCGAACCAGCGCGCCAGCGGGCCGTCGATATTGCCCCCGCCCAGGGCGATCTCGTCGGCCCGGGCCAGAACCGCGGCCCTGGCCTCGGGGCTGCGGCGGATGACGCCGTTCAGGAGCGCGGCGCGGCGGATCAGGTCGGGACGGTCGACCGCAAGCCCGGCGGCGATCAGCGATCCCATGGAATGCCCGGCAACCGAGACCGGACCCAGACCCAGCGCCTCGATCACCCGCGCGGCCCAGGCGACGTAATCCGCAAGGCCCGGGGTTCCCGGCAGGGGATCGCTTGCCCCATGGCCCGGGATGTCGACCGCGATCACGCGGCATTCGGGCGACAGGGCCTCGATCTGCGGCCCCCAGGCCTCGGCCCGCATGCCGACGCCGTGGATCAGCAGGAGCGGCGCGCCGGTCCCCGCCGCAAGGACGCGGACGGCAAGCCCGTCAGACAGCCGCAGGGTTCGCGACATCATGGCCAAGGTCCTTCAGGTCCTGGTAGCGGTCGCCGATCCGGTGGTGCGGGCGGCCCCCGGTGGAGGCCCCCAGCGCGACGACCAGCTCGTCGGCGGCGGGCGCGTCGGGGATCGAGAAATGCACCGTCTGGTAATGCGAGCGGCGGCCTTCGTCGTGCTTGTCCATCAGCGGGATCATCACCGGACAGTTGGCCGGGCCCCGGACGTTGGTGAAGGCGAGGTAGGTCTTGGCGCCGAGTGCCTGGCGGTAGTGGTTGCCGAAGCGCAGGGTGTGGATCAGGGCGTTGGCATGTTCCAGCTCTCCGTCCAGCCCGACCACCGCCGCCTTGCCATACCCCTCCACCCGGTCCGCCCCGCCCGCCGCGTCGAGGATCATGCCGGTCAGCAGCGCGCCGAGTTCGGGGGCGACGGCGTGGATTTCGGGCTTCAGGTCCTGGACAAAGCCGCGACCGGCCCAGGGATTCTTCAGCACGGCCACCGCCGCGATCAGCTTGAGCGGGACCGGCGCGGCGCGCCCGCCCTCGACCAGCGTGGTTTCGACCAGCGTCAGGGTCTTGCGAATCTCTGCGGGCATCGGCGGTCTCCTTCTCTCTGTGCGGTATGTTGGTATACCAGATGACCATATGTCAAGAACCTGTTGCAGAACCGTCTCCCGCCGCCTAGGCTGCGCGCATGGAACAGGACCTTCGCATCGACCATCCCGTCACGACCCTGCGCGCCCTGGCGGTGGACAAGCTGCGCCAGGCGATCATCTCGGGCCGCTTCACCTCGGGCGAGCGCCTGGTCGAGCGGGCGCTGTGCGACCAGCTTGGCGTCTCCCGCTCGATCGTGCGCGAGGCGATCCGCTATCTGGAGGCGGAAGGGCTGGTCGAGACCCAGCCCCGCTCGGGCCCGGTCGTGGCGCGGCTTGACTGGCGGGACGCCCGCCAGATCTATGATATTCGCCGCCTGCTCGAGGCGGACGCCGCCGCCGATTGCGCCAGAGCGGCCGACGAGGCCACCGCCACAAGGCTGCGCGCCGCGCTGGCCGAGTTGAACCGCAGCTTCGCCGACGGCAGCCCCACCCGGCTTTATGCCGCGACGACCGCCTTCTACGAGGTCATCTTCCGCGCCGCGGGCCACAACATCGCCTGGGATATCGTGCAGCGGCTGAACGGGCGGATCTCGCGGCTGCGCGCGCTGACGCTGGCGAGTTCGAACCGGCGCGTTTCAGGACCCGCCCATATGGCGCGCATCTGCGAGGCGATCTGCGCCCGCAATCCGGAAGCCGCCGCCGCCGCGGTCAACGACCACCTGCGCGACGCGGCCGAGATCGCCCGCCAGACCCTGGAGACATCGCCATGAGCGCCTACTGGATCGCACATGTCACCGTGACCGACCCCGAGGTCTACAAGCAGTACCAGGAACACGCCGCGCGCGTCTTTGCGGACCATGGCGCCACCTTCCTGGCGCGGGGCGGCGAGGCCGAGGTCCGCGAGGGGCCGGAGATGCAGCGGCATGTGATCATCCGCTTTGCCTCGCTGGCCGAGGCGCGGGCCTGCTACGACTCGGCGGCCTATCGGGAAGCCCGGCGCTATCGCGACAGGGCGGCCATCGCGCATGTCACCATCGTGGATGGCGTCTGACCGCGCGCAGGCTGCAGTCGAAGTCGCATCTTCGATGCCAATTCCCGGCCGGCCAGCCTTTGCATTGACTTAGATCAAGTCTGCCTGTCGCGTTTCATGCGTTACTTTGCCCTAGCTCACATCGCATCCAAGGCGCGGAGATGTGCTGCACCGGACATCTGTGTTCGGCAAGTTCCGGTGACGACCTGAAAAGAGGTGTTTGCAAGCAATCCCGGCGGCGGCGTCGAGGGAACGGGAAGTATTGTTTTCCACGGAGATGACGCTGTGTCCGCCCAAAATCAGGGAGGGACAGAAATGGACGACAAGACCGAGGCCCCGGCGAAAGACGGGAGCCCTCCGAGGGACGAGCCTTTCATGCAGCAGGTCCTGGACAATCCGTTCCTGCTCCTGTTCCTCGGGATCACCATCCCGACGGTGCTTTACATCGTCTGGGGGGTCATGGAGATCGCCTCCATCCCCGTAGCAGATTGAGCGGGGGCAACCATGGCAATTCACCCGCCTTCAAACCGGCTCTGGTGGAAGGAGCCGATCCACGGCATCGAACTGGCCTGGATCGTGATCGCCTTCCTCTGGGGGCTGTTCATGTTCTTCTTCATGATCGCCTGGCACTTCATCGGCCAGCAGAACCTGTCCAACGAGACCTACAAGATCAAGCCCGAGGTCTATGCCGAACGGGTCGAGGCCTTTGCGGCCGAGTTCCAGGCCGTGGGCGACGACGGCACGCCGCTTGAGGAGGACGGGGTCCCGGTGGTCCGGCCGCCCGTCGGCGGCGACGCCTATATCCTGGCGCGGCTGTGGGAGTTCTGGCCCATCCTCGAACTGAAGAAGGGTGAAAGCTACCGCATCCACCTGTCTTCGGCCGACTGGCAGCACGGCTTCTCGCTGCAGCCGACGAACATCAACATCTCGGTCCATCCGGGATACGAGCACATCATCACCCTGACTCCTACGGAAAGCGGGGCGTTCGGCATCGTCTGCAACGAATTCTGCGGGATCGGCCATCACACGATGACCGGGCGCATCCGGATCGTGGATTGAGGGGGAACAGAGATGACCACAATCGACCAGGGTGCGCTGAACGGAACGCGCACGGGAACCTCGTGGCGGACCTGCCGCTTCTCGGGGCTGAGGATCGAGGCCAGCGCCGAGGCGCTGATCAAGGCGAATGCCGTGGCAGCGGTGCTGTTCCTGGCGCTTGGCGGGGTGATGGGCCTGATGGTGGCCCTGACCCGCTGGCCCGCGGTGCAGCTTCTGCCGGCGGAATGGTTCTATCTGGTGCTGACCGGACACGGGGCCAACGTGCTTCTGTTCTGGATCATCTTCTTCGAGATCGCGGTGCTTTACTTTGCCTCGGCCGTGATCCTGGGGTCGCGGCTGGCAGCCCCGAGGGTCGCCTGGTTCGCCTTCCTGTTGATGGTGGTGGGCGCGGTGATGGCGAACTATGCGGTGCTGCGCGGCGATTCGACGGTGATGTTCACCTCGTATCCGCCGATGATGGCCTCGCAGTGGTTCTACCTGTCGCTGATCATCTTCGCGGTCGGCGCGCTGGTCGCGGTCTTCATCTTCTTCTGGACGCTGGTCATCGCCAAGAACGACAAGACCTATGACGGATCGGTGCCGCTGGTCACCTTCGGCGCGATCACGGCCGGCATCATCGCCGTCTTCACCCTGGCCTCGGGGGCGATCATCCTGATCCCGACCTGGCTGTGGTCGCTGGGCCTGATCACCAACATCGACACGCTGATGTACAAGGTGGTCTGGTGGGGGATGGGCCATTCCAGCCAGCAGATCAACGTCTCGGCGCATGTGTCGATCTGGTATGCGATCGGGGCCATGGTCGTGGGGGCGAAACCGCTGTCCGAGAAGGTCAGCCGGATGGCCTTCTTCATGTATATCCTGTTCCTGCAACTCGCCTCGGCCCACCATATCCTGGCCGAGCCGGGCATGTCCTCCAGTTGGAAGATCGTGAACACCTCCTACATGATGTATCTGGCGGTCATGGGCTCGATGATCCACGGCCTGACCGTGCCCGGCGCGATCGAGGCGGCGCAGCGCCGCAACGGCTTTACCCGCGGCGCGTTCGAATGGCTGACCAAGGCGCCCTGGGGCAATCCGGCCTTTGCCGGCATGTTCCTGAGCCTGGTGATGTTCGGCTTTATCGGCGGGATCTCGGGCGTGGTGCTGGGGACGGAACAGCTGAACGTGCTGATGCACAACACGATCTACGTTCCGGGCCACTTCCACGGCACGGTCGTGGCGGGCACGACGCTGGCCTTCATGGCGATGACCTACCTGGTGGTGCCGCTGATCTTCCAGCGCGACATCCTCTGGCCGGGTCTGGCGAAGTGGCAACCCTTCGTCTTCGGCATCGGCGCGGGCGGCATCTCGCTGTTCATGATGGGGGCGGGCACGCTGGGCGTGGCGCGGCGGCACTGGGACATGTCGCTGACCGACGCGGCCCATGCCTACGAGTTTCCGGCAGCCGCCTATCTGATGATGGGGCTGAACGGGATCTCCGCCGTCATGGCGGCCATCGGCGGGGTGATGTTCATCGTGATCGTCGTCGGCTCGATCCTTGCCGGGCCACGGCTTGACCAGCCGGGCGCGAAACTGACCTTCCCGCTGCACGACAAGAGCCGCGAGTCGGTCAGCGAATACGGCAGCCACGCCACGCTGAAGCTTCCGGGGACGCTGATCCTGGTCGGCATCTTCTTCGCCTGCTTCATCCTCTACTACTTCGTGAACTGGAAGTATCTGTCGGAACTCTGGCTTTTCAACTGAACCGAACTGACAGGAGCCAGCCCATGCGTGACGCCATGACCATGACCGTCTCGATCCTGAAACTGCGGATCGGCTCGTTCATCGCACTTGCCGCACTGGTCGGAATCATGACCGGCGGCAGCCGACTGGGCTGGCTTGAAGCGGCCGTCTTCACCCTCGCCGTGCTGGGCGCTTCCGGCGCGGCGGGGGCTTTCAACCAGTATTTCGAGCGCGACACCGACCGGCTGATGGCGCGCACCTTCAACCGGCCCTTTGCCAGCGGCCGGCTGAAGGAGGGGCCGATCTGGCCCCTGACCTTCACCATGCTTCTGGCGGCCTCGATCATCATGGGCTGGTCGGTCGGCGGCTCGCTGGCGGCCGTGCTGATCTTCCTCGGCGCCTTCACCTATGGCGTGGTCTATACGCTCTGGCTGAAGAAGCGAACGGTCTGGAACGTGGTGATCGGCGGCGCGGCGGGCAGTTTCGCGCTGCTGGCGGGGGCGGCGGCGGCGGCCGATCCCTTCGGCCCCGCGCTGGGGCCGGTGCCGATCCTGCTTGCCGCCACCCTTTTCCTCTGGACCCCGCCGCATTTCTGGGCGCTGGCCGCCCTGCGCCAGGAGGATTACCGCCGCGCCGGGATCCCGATGCTGCCGGTCGTGACCGGACCCGAGACCTGGGGGCCGGTGATCTTCCTCCATGTCGCGGTGCTGGTGGTCCTGTCGCTTGGCCCGGTGTTCTTCGGCCTTGGCCCGGTCTACTGGCTGTGCGCGGCGGGCGGGGGCCTCTGGTTCCTCGTCACCAGCTGGCGGCTGACGAACCAGCCGTCGAAACAGGCGGCCAGATCGACCTTCCGCGCCTCGCTGGGCCAGTTCGCCCTGTTGTCGCTGGGCGTGGTGCTGGATCGGGGCCTGGCATGGGCGTTCTGAAGACCGCCTGCCTTGCCGCAAGCCTGCTGGCCGTTGCCCCTGCCGCCTGGGCGGATACACCGCGCCTCGATGCCGAGACCGCCTATGAGCAAAGCCAGGCGGCGATCGGCGGCCGGGTCTCGGACCATGTGCTGACCGATCACAACGGCCGGCCGCTTGCCCTGGCCGACCTGCGCGGCAAGCCGCTGGTGGTCTCACTGGTCTACACCAGCTGCGCCACGGTCTGCCCGATCACCACCGACTACCTGCGCGAGCAGGTCGTCACGGCCCGCCGCGCGGTCGGCGACGGGTTCGGCATCCTCACCTTCGGCTTCGACGCGAGCGGCGACCGGCCGGCACAGCTTGCCGCCTTTGCCGGGACGCATGACCTGACCGGCATCGACGGCTGGCGGATCGCCAGCGCCGATCCCGAGACGACCGCTGCCTTCCTTGCGGAACTGGGCTTTTCCTACGCCACCCTTGCCGGCAGTTTCGAGCATGTGACGCAGACGTCGATCCTGGACGCCGATGGCACCGTCTACCGCCAGATCTATGGCGAGGCCTTCCCGCCGCAGGTGCTGATCCAGCCGCTGAAGGAACTGGTGCTGGGCACCCATACCCGCTCGCTCGCGCCGCAGGACCTGTGGAACCGGATCAATTTCCTCTGCACCGTCTACAATCCGCTGACCGGCGCCTATCGCTTTGACTACGGCATCTTCTTCGGCATCTTCTTCGGCGCGGCCTCGCTGCTTCTGACCGGATTCTTCATCCTGCGACTCTGGCTGGAGCGGAGACGCGCGCTGCGGTCGCTGCGGGGACGGAACGAGGCCGCGTCATGATCAACCCCCGCCTTTGGGTCCGCAACGGTTTCGACCGGGCCGAACGCATCCTTGACCGCGCCTTCGGGCCGGACTGGAACCCGCTGGCCCAGCTTGGCCCGATCGGCTGGTTCCTGTTCTGGACGGTCGCGGTGACGGGGATCTACCTGTTCATCTTCTTCGACACCGGCGTCACCCAGGCCCATGCCTCGATCGAGTGGCTGACCAACGACCACTGGTGGCATGCGGGACTGTCGCGCAGCCTGCACCGCTATGCCTCGGACCTGATGGTGCTGATGATGTTCCTGCACCTGCTGCGCGAATGGGCGATGGACCGATACCGCGGCAAACGCTGGTTTTCCTGGCTTACCGGGGTCTTCGTGATCTGGTTCGTCTACCTCTCGGGCATCACCGGCTATTGGCTGGTCTGGGACAAGCTGGCGCAATATGTCGCCCTGACCACGACCGAGCTTCTGGACACGCTGGGCATCTTCGCCGAGCCGATCGCCCGCAACTTCCTGTCGCCGCAGACCCTGTCCAGCCGGTTCTTCACGCTGATGGTGTTCCTGCACATCGCCATCCCGCTGCTGCTGCTGCTGCTGATGTGGATCCATATCCAGCGCATCACCGAGGCGCGCACCCGGCCGCCGCGCGGGCTGGCCGTGATCACGCTGGCCGGTCTTGCCGTCGGGTCGCTGCTGGTGCCGGCCGTCTCGCAAGAGGCCGCCGACCTTGCCACCATGCCGCAGGCGGTGGGGATCGACTGGTTCCTGCTGTCGCTTTACCCGGTGATCGAATCCGTTCCGGCCGGGGTGATCTGGGGCGGCGTGCTGGCCTTCACCCTGATCCTGGCGGGCCTGCCCTGGCTGCCGCGCCGGCGCGAAGGGGCGGCGGCGGAGGTGTTCCTTGACCATTGCAACGGCTGTTCGCGCTGTGTCGCCGATTGCCCCTATGCCGCGATCACCCTGGTGCCGCGCAGCGACGGGCTGCCCTTCACCCATGAGGTCGAGGTCAATGCCGCCCGCTGCGTCGCCTGCGGCATCTGCATGGGATCCTGCCCTTCGTCCACCCCCTTCCGCCGCTCCGGCCCGCTGGTCACCGGCATCGACCTGCCCGAGCGCCCGCTGGCGCAGGTCCGGGCCGAGGTGATCGCGGCCGCCTCGGCGCTGGAGGGCGGCCAGGGCCGGGTGCTGACGCTGGCCTGTGCGCATGGCGCGGCGGCAGAGGGCGCTCCGGGCCGGGTGGTCCTGCCCTGCGTGGCGATGGCGCCGCCCTCGCTGATCGACTTCATCATCAGCCGCGACCTTGCCGATGGCGTCGCCGTCGCCGGATGCGCCGAGCGGGACTGCTACAACCGCCTTGGCATCGCCTGGACCGAGGCCCGCTTCGACCGCACCCGCGACCCCTACCTGCGGGCGCGGGTGCCGCGCGAAAGGCTGATGACGGTCTGGACCGGGCCCACCGAAGCCGCCCGGCTGGACAGCGAACTGGCCGGTTTCTCGGCCCGCCTCGCCGCGCTTCCGCCCTTTGAAGGGGCCCGGAAGCTGGAGGCGGACCCCGACGAGATGCAGGAGGGCGCGAAATGACCGGGCCGGGCCGTTTCGGGATCGACTGGCGCGGCCGCGCCCGGCATCTTCTGCTGGGCGGCGCGGTGTCCCTGGCGACCGTGCTTGCCACGGCGGCGCTGTCGGCCTGGCCCGCATGGCAAAGCCTTGCGCCCGGAGCGGCCGTGCTGCGGCTGAGCTTCAGCCACAGCGGCGCGCGCAACTGCCGCGACCGCACCGAGGCCGAGCTGGCGAAACTTCCCCCCAACATGCGCGACGCCCAGATCTGCGACCGCCGCCGTGCGCCGGTGCGGATCGAGATGGACATCGACGGCCAGCCCGTCCTTGCCGCCGACCTCGCCCCCAGCGGCCTGGCGGGCAGCGGCCCCTCGCGCATCTACCACCGTTTCGAACTACCCGCCGGGCACTACAAGGTCGATCTTCGGATGCGCGACGACCCTGCGGTTGCCGGCTTCACCCAGGAAGCTACCTTCGACATAGACCTTGTCCCGGCGCAAAGTCAGGCCATCGACTTCGACGCCTCGGCGGGCAGGTTCTTCCTGCACTGACCCAATGGAGCGACCGCCATGTCCCCCATCGCCTGGAAGCCCGAGTTCAGCGTCGGCGACCCCGCCGTCGATCACGAACACCGCGAACTGGTCGATCTGGTGAACATCGCGGCCGGGGCGATCCTGGACGGGCGGCCCGGCGCCGATGTCGACCGCTCGCTCGGCGACCTGTTCCAGGCGATCTCGGCGCATTTCGCGCAAGAGGAAAACCAGATGCGACGCGCGCACTACGATCAGCTGACCCCGCACAAGACGGACCACGAGCGCCTTCTGGACAGCCTGCGCGACATCATGGACGGCGTCGGCATCGGCCGGACCGACACGGCCGACCGGCTGACAAAGGTGCTGGAGGCCTGGTTCACCGACCATTTCAAGACCCACGACTCGCGCCTGCATCACCGGCTTGGCCCGCATGGGCACTGATCCCCGCCGGGGTTCAACGCGCCGGTGAAGGCCCGGCGAGCAGCGGCAGGATCTCCCGCTCCAGCAGGTCGCGGTCCAGGGGCCCGATCAGCGCATGCGCGACGCGGCCCTCGGCCGTGACCACGAAGGTCGCCGGCAGCCCGTAGACCCCCCAGGCCTTCGCCACGGCACCGTCCGCGTCCGCGCCGATCCGCGCGAAAGGATCCCCCGCGACCGACAGGAACCGCCGCGCCGCCGCCGGGCGGTCGCTGGAGTTGATCCCGAAGATGGTGACGCCCGGCATCGCCGCCAGTTCCTGCAGAAGCGGCATCTCCTCGCGGCAGGGTTGGCACCACGAGGCCCAGAAGTTCACCACCGAAACCTTGCCCAGCAGGTCCGTTTCGGCAAGCCCGCCGTCCTTACCGGCAAGCGGAGGCAGGGAAAATCCGCCGATCGCCTGGCCGGTCGGCGGCTGCGGCGGGGCCGCCTCTCCGTTCTTCGGCATGCCAAGGCCGACGAACCAGCCAAGCGCCAGCAGCAGCGCCAGCGGGCCGGCCATCAAAGCGGCCCCCTGCCGCATCGGCTTGCGAGATATGCGCAAGGCAGGCCTCCGCACCCCCTGCCAGATCAGGGCCCGGAAAGCATAGCAAATCCATATCCCGGCTGGAATCGGCAATCGCCGGTTCCGACATCTGGTGGCCCATGCGTGCCCGGACGCCAACCAAAGCCGCAGCGCCCCCCGGTATTCCGCACTTGGCGGATGGGGTGCGTTGCTGCAAGAGTTGCGTTCGAGGCTGCCGAAAATCCGGTGCCGGGTTGATGTAATTCGCTGTTACATCATTATGTGATGCAGGGTTGGACCAACGGAGGGTCGGATGGCCGATTTCGAGACGCAGATCAGGGAAAGCCAGGCGCAGGTCGCCGAGGCCCAGGCGAAGATTTCGGCCATCACCAGCCGGATCGAGGAAGCGCGGTCGAAGCTGGACCAGGGCACCGAGCTGGATGTGGAGAACGCCACGCTGGAGGATGTCCACAAGCATACCGACCTGATGAACGCCAACATCGCCGAACTGATCATGGGGCTGGACGATGTGACGGCGGGCTTTTCGGCCGAGTTCAACGAGATGCGCACGAAGACCGGGATGGAGAGCTTCATCGGCATCTTCTCGTCCGCCAAGGCGGAATCGATGCGGCAGGAGCGGATGCGCTCGGCTTCCGTCGATGACAAGCTGCAGGATCTGATTTCCAAGTCGGACGTGATCGTGAAGCTGTTGCAGGGGCAGTTGAACCTCTTGAACGGGCAGAAGACCAAGGTGGAGGCGAACCTGGCCGGGACGCTGGTGGAGCGCGAGGACACGGTGGGCGCGCTGGAGGCGGTGCGGGCCGAGATCGCGGGAATGGACCCGAGGATCATCGAGCTGGAGAACAAGATCTCGGTCGAGCAGGACGCGGCGGCGCGGACCAAGCTGGAGACGGAGCTGGCGACGCTGAACGCCAAGTACAACGCGCTGGTGCAGGACGAGCAGGTGAAGCTGGCGAAGTCGCAGACGCTGGAGCGATACATCGAGAAGGGCAAGACTTGGGTTGATTCATTGCAGAACCAGGCGGCGACGCAGCTGGTGCTGATCAACAAGCTCCAGACCGACACCAAGCAGCGGGTGGTGCTTTATGACGCGCTGACCAGTTCGTTGAAGACCGCCCAGCAGCAGGACGTGGCGCATAGGATCAACGAGATCGGGGTGAAGACCGACCAGGAAGCGCAGACCGCGATGGCGGCGATCGGGGCGGCCACGAACGACAAGATGGCCGACATGCTGGAGGCGCATGAGGGGCACATGGTCTTTGCCCGGCAGATCCTGGAGCAGAAGGCGAAGGCGGATGAGCGGTTCGCGCGGCGGTTCGCCGCGATTGTCGAGAAGCACGACAAGAATGCGTATGGGGAGTGACCTTTAGCGATCAGACGCGGTGGAGCGGGAAGTGGGGAGCAATTCTGTTGCTCCTCGGAGGTCTCGTGTTTGGAGCCATCTATCTGTTGGCCGGGAACGGAAGAAAGGACCTGGCTATGTTTGGCGCAAACATCTGCCTCGTGCTGGTCTTCCTCGGGACTGTTCTTCTTGTTTTTGGTGGGCTGATGAGACCCGTGCAAAAGGCGTTTTATCATCGCGTCCTGGAGGGCAATGAAGGATATCGGAGGCAAATGGCCGTAAGTCCGATGTCGCTTTTTCTGTGGCTTGATAGCGAAGGTCGCGACCGCGATGCCTGACCCAACCGTCAAGGACGTCCTCACCTCGGACCATGCCGAGCTGTATGACACGCTCACCGCCCGGCGCTATTTTGCCAAGTTCGACGGCATCACCAGCTATCTTGGCCGGGTCGCGGCCGAGGTGGAGGCGGAGGGGAAGCTGACCCGGACCGAGGCGCGGGTGCTGGGGCGGTATCTCACGGCGGTGGCGGGGACCTTCCGGGCGCTGTCGAACAAGTACCTGATGACCGGGCGGGGCGAGGGGGCGCCCAAGCTTACCATCGACCGGCATGAGAGCGGGTTTCCAGTGGCTCAGGAGCTGATGACGATGGCCGTCGATGCCCAGCAGGCGGAGAAGCACCTGGCGGGCATGCCCTCGGAAGCCGAGCTGAAGGACCGGATGGTGCGGCAGATCGTAGGGGACATGACGATCCCCACCGCACTCCAGTTCGCATTGTCCCAGCGGTACTACTATGAGGCGCTCTTGGCCGGCGGCATCTTCTGGGCGCGGAACGATCCGGATGCGCAGTGGATCGAGGACCTGGGCGAGCGGCGGCACTTCCTGGTGCATTGGGCGGTCTGGGACACTCAGGTCAACCTGCCGGTGGTCTATCTGATGGACGTGGAAGACAGCGGCAAGAAGCCCCTGCCGAACGACGCCTATCGCTGGCCGCAGGTGCAGCAGGCGCTGATGGCGCAGTCTGTGGGTGGGCTGAAGTTGGTGACGATTGCCACCGGGTTCGACAAGGATTTCGAGGGGCTGCACCCCAAGCGCCTGCGGCGGATCATCCTGGGGCCGATGTATTCGGCAAGCTTCACGCTGCAGTCGGGGCCGATTTCGAAGGTGCTGGAGGGGGCGAAGGCTCCCGAGGGCGAGGATTGGGCGCTGGTCTGGACGGTGGAGGATCTGGTCAGCGACCGCGAGGAAGAGGTGAAGGACGGCTGGTTCTCGACCGTCGGGCGGCAGGTCTACAGGCTGGATGCGGTGGCGGGGGCGGAGCTTGGGGCCACGCGGCAGGAGCGGATGATCATCCTGCCGGAGAAGCCCTATCAGGTGCTGGTGGAGCAGAATCCGAGGGGCTTGCAGGGGTTGCGCAAGTTTGTGGTCGGGGCCGGGGGGCGGTTGATTCCGACGTTGTGATTTGGGGAGGCCGCCGGGGGCGCTGCCCCCGGACCCCCGGGATATTTTCGCCAGTATGAAAGGGCTTTGCCGATGAGCACGCGCGACACGATGGAGCTGAAGGAAGAGGCGGTCCGGGCGCAGTATGAGGCGGCGCTGGGGATGGTCTTCGGCTTCGATCACGCGCCGCGGCTGGCGAAGCCTTTGGTCCAGGCGGTTCAGGCGGAGCGGTCGCCGGGCATTGGCACCCGGCCCACGTTCCGGTCGACGGTGCCAGGCATGGCGACACGGTCGACGGCGCGGCCGGGCGGGGTGCGGCTCTCGGAGCGGATCGAGGGGCTGGGGGATGGGCTCGTCTCGCCGGTGCAGGCGGCGGTGCTGAATGCGTTGCGGCGCAGCCTCGCGATTGCGCTGGCGATGGGGGAGACCTTCTCGGCGCAGTCGGGGCTGGCGGAGCTGAAGAAGGCGAATCTGGAGGGGCGGGTGCCGGAGCCGAAGCGGGCGGAGTTCGGCGAGCTGTTGCAGGGCGAGGCGCTGGTGGTGCTGTTCACCTTCGCCAATGCGCTGGCCTATCTGATCGCGCCGCATGTCGGGCCGGGAACGGTGGAACTGGGCGAGGTGGAGGAGGTGCTGACCGACAATGCTCCGCTGGCCTTGCAGGGGGCGCTGTGGGAGCTGGATCAGGACATCGGGGCGCTGGCGACGGATGATGTGAAGCTGGTGGCGGTGGTGTCGGCCTTTGCCGAGGCACTGATGAAGAAGGTGCAGATCCGGGCCGAGAACGGGGCGCGGACCTCGGTGTTTACCTCTGGCTCGTGGAAGGTGGAGGCGGACGGGCTGACGATTGCCGGGTTCAAGCCGGCGAAGGCGGCGAAGGGCGGGTCCATCGTCATGGCCTTCAAGCAGCCGCATGAGGTGGTGGGGAACCACATCGCCAAGTACCAGTCGATGCGGCTGGCGAAGATGCTGATGGCCTATGACTTCGAGCGGCGGCTGAATCCGTTCGCGGAACTCGGCGGGTTCATCTTCACCTTCATGGGGGATGGCAAGCCCGGGACGGGGAAGACCACGCTGATCCAGATGATGGCGGGGCTGCTGGACGGCTATTGCAAGGTGGCGGGCTATCCGTTCCGCTACCAGAACTTCTCCATCGACCAGATCGACAGCTATCAGGGCAAGTCGGGGCAGAACGCCAAGGCCTTCATCGATGCGGTGATTGATCCGAGCGTGATCGGCTTCGGGACCATCGACGACATCGACCAGGTGGCGGGGAAACGGGGGGACCGGCAGTCCTCCGCCGGGCAGCAGGAGGTGACGGCGGTCTTCATGCAGGCCTTCGCCGGGGCGGGCACGGTGGTGCGGGGGAACTGCACCTTCGGGATGTTCTCGAACTACCCGGAGAACGTGGACGACGCCCTGCGGCAAAGGGCCGGGGCGCGGTTCCTGGTCGACGGGCCGCAAAGCCGGGAGGATTACATTGATATTCTCTCACTCTTGTTGGGCAAGAACCATTCCATCCCCGTGGGGGACCATCAGCTGTTCGCGGCGCAGGAGATCAGGAAGGCGGTGGCGGCTTCGTTTGAGGGCTATTCGAAGCCGCATGAGGAGGGGTTGCTGAAGGTCTGGGACAAGGTCTCGGGTGAAATCGGCAAGCTGGATACGCTGGCCAAGATGGGGGCTTACCTGAAGGCGATCCAGCAGGCGGATGAGCGGTTCACGGGGCGGGCGATCAAGAACATCACCGATGCGGTGAAGGTCCGGGCGATGGATTTTGAGCTGCCGGATGAATGGATGGCAGAGCCGGACCTGTTCCTCTTCAAGCCCTATGACGAGAAGCTTTCGATGATCAAAGGTCTCATGACCCCGATCACTGTGGAGATGGTGATCCAGGAGATCAACCGCTACGCCGATTCCGAGTTCCGCTATGCCGACAAGTCGGACGAGGTGGCCATCGAGGCGATGGTGCGGGAGTTCGGGCGGACGGAAGAGGCGAAGAGAAGGTACATGGAGGGGAAGTGAACGAGCCGCTGACCATGACCCTGTGGAACGCGATCCTGCCGCTGGCGGGGTTGTGTGCGCTGGTGGTCTGGCTTCCCGGGTGGATGGCGGGGCGGGGGAACCTGTCGCGGGCGAGGCTTTCGCGGGCGGTGGGGGTGACGGCTTTGGTGGCGCTGGTCGTGGGGGCTGGGCTGGCGGCCGGGCTTTATGCGGCGATCAAGGAGGGGGTCTGGGCGGTAGTCCTCAAGGCTCCGCTGGAGCGGGCGGGGTTCTTCCTGGGGCGGTCGGCGCTGTTCGCGCTGCTGTGGGGCCCGGTGCTGGGGTCCGTCTGGCTGGTGAAGGCGCAGGAGCTGAACCGGCGGTTGGGGGAGCGGATGGTGGATGGTGAAGGGGGGATGGGGTGATAGGAGTGGAGACCCTTCAGAACATCCAATCGATTGTGACCGCCTTGGCAGCGGTTGTTGGCGTTCTGATCGCGTGGTTGGGGCTTTCAGCGTGGAAGCGGCAGACCAGATGGCAGCAAGGGCGGGGACTAGCTGTCAACACGATGCAATCGTTCTTTGAGTTCAAACGTGTAGTTTTGGCTTTCCCGAAAGTAGCATACTTTCAGTATGATAAGGATAGCTCGGAAGAGCATCGAGTTGATGCGCATACGGCAGCGGCTGAGCAAGCCGCTGCGTACTGCGAAATACTCGAAAATGCGTTCACAATGTTCGAATCATATATCGCAGAGGCAATCATCGTTTGGGACGACGACTTTGATGAAATCCAAAATAGGGTTTCCGATATTGAGCATATCGTTCGTGGTGCAGTTCTGAGCGGCGTTTCGGCAATCAACCCGAAGATTTCAACAAGTCAAAGGGAAAGCGCAACATCGGTCCATCATTCTTGGAAGAGCGACTTCTTTGGTGTCAATGAGGAAAAGAGAAGCGTTGGAATGATGCTCGCCGAAGTCCAGCAGATGATCGAGAAAGCGTTGAAACAAAAGAAGCTGTCGTAGCCATGAAACGCCTCATCCAGCGCGGTCTCATGTTCGGGAACCTGATCGAGGTCTCCTCGCCCGCCCTTGTCGAACGCTACAACCGGGCGCTCAAGCATCTGACCGGCAAGACCACCAAGCTCGACGATTTCCACATCGACCTCTCCGGCTATTCGCCGGAGATCGGGGATGAGCTGAATGACGACCTCTACCTCAACCCCAACGGGGCGAACCGGCAGTTCATCCTGCTCACCACGGCGCAGAAGGATGCGCCTCTCCTCAACATCAAGTTCTCCACGTCCCGAGGGATCCTGACCCAGTTCATCGCGACCAACGAGGCGCAGCTCTTTGCGCTGACGGCGCGGGATGCGGTGGCGGGGGAGCTGCAGAATTCGGTCTATGCGGTGGATACGCCCGCGCGGCTGTTCGACATAAGGCAGGTGACGGTCGAGGCGGATACGATCGGCGGGCATGTGGCGGATGCGGGCAAGCTCGCCAAGCTGATCGAGCGGTTCCGGCAGGAGCCGGACGGGTGGCGCGACGACCTGCTGGTGGCCGAGATGATCACGCTGGCGAAAAAGACGGGCGACGTGACGCGGGTGCCGATTGCGCTGCCGGCGATGACCTTCGCGCAGGCGAACTTCTGGACCAGCCATTTCGGCGGGGTCTACATCTTCCAGGGCGTGCGCTATCCGGCGGCGATCTCGGTCTTGGACTGGCGGTCGCTGGGTGAGGTGCCGGTGGCGCAGGTCATGGACCTGACGCACCGCAACCAGATCGCCGACTGGCTGGAGCGGAACGGGCTGGTGGAGCCGATCGTGCAGGCGCGCGGCACGGATGCGGCGGCGATCCTGCGGCAGAAGATGGATTTCATCCTGATCGACGCCGCCGACCGGCTGGGGATCGAGGTCGGCGACGCGCGGCGGACCGAGTTGCGCAAGGTGGCCTACAAGCTGGGAAGCGCCCTGCCCGAGGAGTTCCTCGGCCTCGCGGCGCTGCTCCGCTGGGTCGAGGCCGGCGGGCCCTGGCCGAAGATCACCAGCGAGCATCCGGCCTATTTCTATACCCTGCGCGGCAAGGGGCCGGAGCGCGACCTGGTGAACATGCTTCTGTCGGAACTGTCGCCGATGGACGTGCGGCAGATGTTCATCGTTCACAAGGAGCTTTTCTACGCACAATATGCCACCTGGTCCGACCGCAAGAAGACCTATGTGGCCGATTTCCTTGCGCGGGAGTATCAGGTGGACCGGGAAGGGGCGCGAACGGCCCTGTTCGGGCCGGAGCCGGGGATGGACGAGGCACACCGCCCGCAGATGGCCGAGGGTCCGAAACCCGCGCGCGGGCCATGGGGCGGAACGGGGCCTTGGGGAAGCATCGGAGGGCGGAGATGATCATCGGCTGGCTGCGGCTTTTCGCCTTTGCCCTGGTCGGGCTGACCATCGTCTATTTCATCGTCGGCATCTACTCGCGCAGCGTCCGGCGCGAGAAGCTGGAAAAGCAATGGGCGGAACAGGGGCTTGGCGGCGACCGCGACGCCTTTGTCGAGGAAGGCATGAACGCCTACGAGCACGGGCTGAAAAAACGGCTGCTCTGGCTTATCTATATCATTCCGATGGTGGTTTTCGTGACCATCGTCGCAGTCATCAACTGGCAGTAGGGGGACGGGCCGATGTGGACCAGGATCAAATGGGGCATCCGGATCGTGCTGATCCTGATCGTGGGGCTGTTCCTGCACTATACCCTGCCGCAGCGGGACATCGTCTATATCACCGACACCCGCAACCAGATCACCACCATCGGCGCGAACTGGATGTTCTATGCCATCGGCGACACCGGATCGGGGCAAGAGAGCCAGATGACCCGCGACATCCTGTTCATCGACGCCGCCTTCCAGGACGGCAGCGTGATGGTCTACCGCAACGAGGATACCGGCTGGGTCTGGCCGCCCTATTTCAAATACGACAGTTCGAGCCTCCAGGCCGAGGCGGGAAACCTCCGGTCGACCGCCTCGGCGCCGCAATGGGTGGCGGTGACGCATTATGGCTGGCGGCTGCCGATCTTCTCGGCCTTCCCGAATGCCGTGAAGATCACTCCGGTTGCCGGGCCGGACGTGCGCCTCGTCCCTTGGGTCAATATCGTGATCCTGGCCTTCCTGGCCTTCGTCGTGCTGATGATCCGCCGCATGTGGCTGCAGTTCCGCGAGCGCATGGTCGACCCTGCGCTGGCCGATGCGGGCGAGGCCTGGGATTCGGTCGAGGCCAGGGCCGGGAATGCCCGCAAGGAGGCGCGCGGTTTCCTTGGCCGCATGGGGGCCTGGCTGAATACCTGGAGGGCGAAGAAGTAGGGGGCGGCCGCGCCCGGCCATGAGCCCCTGGACGACCTGCCATCGCTCCTCGCGGTCCGGCGCGGCCAGCGCGGGGACAGGCGGTCCGGACCGGCTCAGGGCGTGGCGCTGGCCTGCGTCGCAAGGCTGCCGTCTTCCGTCCGCACCCTGAGGGCGATCTCTCCCGCTTGCTCCTGCGCCTCGATCCGCACCGGGAGGCCGCAGATCAGCGGGCTGAGGCCGCGATAGCGAAAGCGCGCGGGCAGGCGGCCCAGGATCTCGGTGGCGAGGTTCAGCATCCAGACCGCCTGCATCGGCCCATGCACCACCAGCCCGGCATAGCCTTCGACTCCGGTGGCATAGGCGTGGTCGTAATGGATGCGGTGGCCGTTGAAGGTCAGCGCCGAATAGCGGAACAGAAGCACCGGATCGGGGGTCACGGCCCAGCTTCGGGGCGCGACCCATGGCACGGCGCGGGGTGGCTGCGGCGCGGGGGCGCCCGGTTCCGGGTCGCCGCGGTAGACGAGGTCCTGCCGTTCCTCAAGCCGCAGATCCCCGGCCACGGTCAGGACATGGCGCAGGGTGACAAAGCCCAGCGGCCCGGTCGAGCCCTGCTTGAAGGCGATGTCGGTGACGGTGGTTTGCCGGTCGACGGTGTCACCGGGGTCGAGGGGGCGATGCAGCACCAGCTCGCCCCCCGCCCACATCCGGCGCGGCAGGGGCAGTTCGGGCACGAAGAGACCCTGCCGGGGATGGCCGTCGCGGCCCAGCGCCTCGGGCCTGGCCAGATCGGGGGCCAGCGCCCAGTGCAGGCCGGGCGGCACCGCGCCCGGTCCGAGAAGGCCGGAAAGGGTGGCGCGGCATTCGGCGATCAGCCGGTCCGAGACCTGATCGGAGCGGGTCCAGCTGCGTCCGATCCAGTCCCGATGGTCGGGTGCCGCCCCCTGCCCCATCAGCCTGTCCCCAGCATCTTGCCCAGCGCCCGGGCCGAAAGCCCGTCGAGCCCGGCGACGGCGGTCCAGAGCTGCTCGGCCCGATCACCCAGAAGCCCGCGACCCTTGGCGCGCAGGCTGGCCTGCAAGGCCTGGGCCGGGATCGGGGCGGCAAGGTCATGGGCAAAGGGCAGGATGCCGCCGAGGGCCAGCACCACCTCGCCCACGGCCTGCATGTCATCCACCGCGGCGTCGCCCGTGACCTGGACCCGGCCCGCGAAGGCGGCAAGCGCGGGGTCGGCGGCAAGCGCATCGGTATAGGCGGTGTCGGCGGCGGTGGGGATGCCCGCCAGCACCATTCCGGCCAGCCAGGCATAGGAGAACTTCACCTCCAACCCGGTGCGCGGGGCCTTGAGGTCGCAGACGCGCAGCCAGCGCGGGCTGGTGCGCAGGCGGATCGCGGCCACCTGCGCGGGGTCGAGGCCCGCCGCGGCCTTCAGCGCGGCCAGCGCCTCGATCATCGCATGGGTGCCGTGGCAGCAGGCGTGCAGCTTGTATTTCACATCGGTGAAGAGGAAGCGGCCGGGCGGCGGCGCGTCCCAGATACCCGTGGTCACCGGCGCGTCGGAATGGCTGGGGACAAAGCCCTGCGGCCCTTCCAGCCCGTCGTCGGCCGAGGTGAGGCCCGCAAGCGCCAGCGCCGCGCATTCCACCCCGTTCGCGGCGGCAATCCCGGCGTTATAGGGCTTGCCCATGGTGCCGAACTGCGATTTCAGCCCCGAGGCGCGGGTGGCGCACAGCCCGATCGCGGCCCGCATCCGCCCCCGGTCCAGCCCGTAAAGCCGCCCGGCCGCGATGGTCGCGCCGAAGGCCCCGGCGGTGGCGGTCTGGTGGAAGCCGCGGTTGTAATGCACCGCACCGAGTTGCATGCCGATGCGGACCGAAGCCTCGGCCCCCAGAAGGAAGGCGTCGGCAAGATCGGCGGCGGAGGCGTCCACTGCCTCGGCCGCGGCAAGGGCGGCGGGGTAGATGCCGACCGAGGGGTGGCCGACATGGGCGAAGTGAGTGTCGTCATAGTCCAGCGCATGACTTGTCGCGCCGTTCACCAGCGCGGCGGCGCGGGCGGGCAGGGCCGGGCCGCCGAAGGCGCTGGCGACAGGATGCCCGCCCTCGGCCCCAATCACCTTGCGCAGGAGCACCGCCAGGGGTTCGGTGGTGCCGGCAAGGCCACAGACCATCCAGTCGTAAAGCGAGAAGCGGGCGGCCTGGCGGGCCGCGGCCGGGATGGACGAGGCGGGCAGCGCGGCCAGGTCGAGGACGTGCTCCAGCGTCGTCATGTGCGCGTCTCTCCATGGGATTTCGGCAGGCCAAGCACCTGTTCGGTGATACAGCACAAGATCGGGCTGGTCGAGATCGGGCCCTGGCAAAACGGGGCCTTGCGGAACTTGCGCCCGGCAAGACGCCAGTTCGGCCGATGCAGGCGATGCGGAAGGCCGCAAAACGCAGGACCGATCCTTTGCGGTGCGTTATCGTGCCGGATCCCGTCGCGACGGCGATGTGCGGCAGGCTCCGGCTATTTCCTTGAGCCACGACCACTTGCAGGTCGCGACCGGCCCGCGACAGGTTGACACAGGAGCGGATTGGGGGGACCATCCCCGGACATATCCGATCGATGGGCAGTAGGAGGGGCTGATGACAATCGACCTTTCGCGCCGCGGGTTCCTGGCCCTGGCCGGAACAGGGGTAGCGACAACCACACTCGGGGCCATGGGGTTCGGCGCGGCAGAGGCGGCAGAGGCGGCGCATGTGCGGCCCTTCAAGCTGGTCGCCACGACCGAGACCCGCAACATCTGTACCTATTGCTCGGTGGCCTGCGGGATCATCATGTATTCCAAGGGCGACCTTGCCGCGGGCGAGACGGCCGAGCTTCTGCATATCGAGGGCGATGCCGACCATCCGACCAACCGCGGCACGCTTTGCCCCAAGGGCGCGGCGCTGAAGGACTATGTCCGGGCCGAGACCCGCCTGACCCGCCCGCGCTATCGCGCGCCCGGCGCCGACCGCTTCCAGGACATCGGCTGGGACGAGGCGCTGGACAAGATCGCCCGCGCGCTGAAGGACGACCGCGACGCCAACCTGATCGAGAAGAACGACAAGGGCGTCACCGTCAACCGCTGGACGACGACCGGCTATCTTGCCGCCTCGGCCACCACGAACGAGACCGCCTGGCTGACCTACAAGACGGTCCGGGCGATGGGAATCGTCGGTTTCGACAACCAGGCGCGCGTCTGACACGGCCCCACGGTGTCCAGTTTGGGCCCGACCTTTGGCCGTGGAGCGATGACCAACTCCTGGACCGACATCAAGAACACCGACCTGGTGGTCATCATGGGCGGCAATGCCGCCGAGGCGCATCCCTGCGGCTTCAAATGGGTGACCGAGGCCAAGGCGAAACGCGGCGCCAAGCTGATCGTGGTCGATCCGCGCTTCACCCGCTCGGCCAGCGTGGCGGATTACTATGCCCCGATCCGGCCCGGCACCGACATCGCCTGGCTGATGGGCGTGATCCGCTGGTGCATCGAAAACGACAAGGTGCAGTGGGAGTATGTGAAGAACTACACCAATGCGACCTATCTCGTGAACGAGGGCTTCGGCTGGGAGGACGGGCTGTTCACGGGCTATGACCCGGAGACCCGGAACTATGACCAGAGCAGCTGGGAATACCAGATCGGCGAGGACGGGTTCGTCAGGACCGACCCGACGCTGCAGGACCCGCATTGCGTCTGGAACCTGCTGAAGGCGCATGTCGAGGTCTACACGCCGGAATTCGTGGAGAACCTCTGCGGCACGCCGAAGGACCGCTACCTGAAGATCTGCGAGATGATCGGGGAAACCTCGGCACCCGACAAGGTGATGACCTCGATGTATGCCCTGGGCTGGACCCAGCATTCGAAGGGATCGCAGAACATCCGCGGAATGGCCATGCTCCAGCTGCTTCTGGGCAACATCGGGCTGGCCGGGGGCGGGATGAACGCCTTGCGCGGGCATTCCAACATCCAGGGCCTGACCGATGTGGGCCTGATGTCGAACCTGATCCCCGGCTACCTCGCCATCCCGCGCGAGAGCGAGACGGACTACACCACCTACATGTCGACGCGGGGGAACAAGCCCCTGTTCCCCAACCAGATGAGCTATCTGCAGAACTACGGCAAGTTCATGGTCAGCTTCATGAAGGCGATGTGGGGCGACAAGGCCACGGCCGGGAACGGCTGGGGCTACGACTGGCTGCCGAAGCTGGACATCGCGCAATACGACGCGCTGCGCATGTTCGACATGATGGCGAACGGGCAGGTGAACCTCTACTTCTGCCAGGGGTTCAACCCGCTTCTGGCCTTCCCCAACCGGGCCAAGATGACCGAGGCCTTCGGCAAGCTGAAGCTTCTGGTCGTGATGGACCCGCTGGAGACGGAAACCGCCGCGTTCTGGGAAAACCACGGCATCTACAACGACGTGGACCCGGCGCAGATCCAGACCGAGGTGCTGGAACTGCCGACGACCTGCTTTGCCGAGGACGACGGCGCCACCGTCAACTCGGGGCGCTGGCTGCAGTGGCACTGGAAGGGCGCCACCCCTCCGGGCGAGGCGAAGACCGACACCTGGATCATGGCCAACGTCTTCCAGCGCCTGCGCAAACTGTACGCCGAGGAAGGCGGCAAGGCGCCGGAGCCGATCCTGAACCTGGCCTGGGACTATGCCGACCCCGAGGAACCGACGGCCGAGGAACTGGCGCGCGAATTGAACGGGCGCGCGATCGGTCCGGTGCATGACCTGACGGACCCGACCAAGGTCCTGGTCGAGCCGGGCAAGCAGTTGTCGGGTTTCGGCCAGTTGCGCGACGACGGTTCGACCATGGCCGGCTGCTGGATCTACACGGGCTGCTGGACCGAGGACGGCAACATGATGGCCCGGCGCGACAACAGCGATCCGGGCGACATGGGGACGTTCCAGAACTGGGCCTTCTCCTGGCCCGCCAACCGCAGGGTGCTGTACAACCGCGCCTCCTGCGACCTGTCAGGCAAGCCCTGGGACCCGACGCGCAAGCTGATCGAATGGGATGGCGAGAAATGGGCCGGGTTCGACGTGCCCGACATCGCCGTCACCGCGAAGCCGGGCGAGGTCGGCCCCTTCATCATGACGCCCGAGGGGACCGGCCGCTTCTTCGCGCGCAGGCTGATGCGGGACGGGCCGTTCCCAAGCCATATGGAGCCCTTCGAAAGCCCGGTGGAGAACCCGCTGAACCCGGCGATGCGCGGCAATCCGGTGGCCCGGATGTTCGAGGGCGACCTCGCGCAACTGGGCGACCGGAGCGAGTTTCCCTTCGTCGCCACCTCTTACCGCCTGACCGAGCATTTCCACTACTGGACCAAGCACAACCGGGTGAACGCCGTGTTGCAGCCCGAGTTCTTCGTGGAGATCAGCGAGGAGCTGGCGGCCGAGCGCGGCATCTCGAAGGGCGACCGGGTGCGGGTCTGGTCCAAGCGCGGGCAGGTCTGGGCCAAGGCGCTGGTCACGCGCCGGATCCGGCCGCTGATCTGCGACGGCAAGCCGGTGCATGTCGTCGGCATCCCGATCCACTGGGGCTTCAAGGGGGCGGCGCGCAAGGGCTTCGGCTCGAACACGCTGGGGCCCTTCGTCGGCGACGCCAACATCGAGACGCCCGAGTTCAAGGCCTATCTCGTCAACATCGAGCGCGCGGAAGGGGAGGTGGTGGCATGACGACGGCATCCGAACCGACCACGGCTATCGCCAACCCGCCGGTCGAGCCGCTGGAGTCGAACCTCCTGCCCTCGGATGTGGTGCGGATCTCGGCCACGCGCGGACGGCCGCAGCCGGACCGGCAGCTGACCAAAGTGGCCAAGCTGATCGACGTGTCGAAATGCATCGGCTGCAAGGCCTGCCAGTCGGCCTGCATCGAGTGGAACGACACCCATCCCGAGCTTGAGGAGAATGTGGGGATCTACGAGAACCCGCATGACCTGACGCCCGAGATGTATACCCTGATGCGGTTCACCGAATACGAGAACCCCGAGGGCGACTTCGAATGGCTGATCCGCAAGGACGGTTGCATGCATTGCGAGGATCCGGGTTGCCTGAAGGCCTGCCCGGCCCCCGGCGCCATCGTGCAGTATTCCAACGGCATCGTGGACTTCATCTCGGAGAACTGCATCGGCTGCGGCTATTGCGTCACGGGTTGCCCGTTCAACGTGCCGCGCATCCACAAGACGGCGCATGTGGCGAAGAAATGCACGCTCTGCTCGGACCGGGTCGCAGTGGGCCAGGGACCGGCCTGCGCCAAGGCCTGCCCGACCCAGGCCATCGTCTTCGGCACCAAGGAGGAGATGACCGCCCATGCCGAGGAGCGGATCGCCGACCTGAAGTCGCGCGGCTATGAGAACGCCGGTCTCTACGATCCGCCGGGCGTGGGCGGCACGCATGTCATGTATGTGCTGCACCACGCCGACCAGCCCGGGCTTTATGCCGGGTTGCCGGAGGATCCGCAGATCGCCCCCGTGGTCGAGGGCTGGAAGGGCCCGGCCAAGACCGTGGGCCTTGCCGCCATCGGCCTGGCGGCGGTGGGCGCGGCGCTGCACGGGGTCTTCGGGCGGGCGAATGTCGTCGAGCCCTCGGACGAGGCGGCGGCCGAGAAGCTGGTGAAATCCGGGACAGCCGGTCCGGGGGAGGGCGCATGATGAAACCCGTCCATTCCGAACGCCGCGACCATATCGCCAGCCTCCGGCCGGTGACCGTCAGCCGTTACCGTGGCCTCACCCGGCTGAACCACTGGGTGACGGCACTGTCGCTGATCCTGCTGGCGCTGTCCGGCCTGGCGCTGTTCCACCCCGTGCTCTATCCGCTCTCCGCCCTGTTCGGGGGCGGTGCGACGGTGCGCTGGCTGCATCCGGTCATCGGCGTGGTGCTATTCTTCAGCTTCCTGATCCTGTTCCTGCAGCTGTGGCGGCTGAACCTGCCCCGGCGCGAGGATCGGGTATGGCTGTCGCATCTGGGCGATGTGGTCAGCAACCACGAGGAACGCCTGCCCGAGCTTGGCAAGTACAACGCCGGGCAGAAGCTGGTCTTCTGGGCGATGGCGGGGCTGATCGTGGTGCTGATCGTCACCGGCGTGATGATCTGGGAGGAGCAGCTTCCCCTCTGGGCCGCGCAGGCGCCGTCGCTGGCCTCGATCCCGGCGCGGCGGATCGCGGTGGCGGTCCATGCGCTGGCGGCGGTGGCGATGATCCTGGTCTTCATCCTGCATGTCTATGCGGCCTTCTGGACGCGCGGGACGCTGCGCGCCATGACGCGGGGCACGGTGACCGGGGGCTGGGCCTGGCGGCACCACCGGAAATGGCTGCGCGAGTTGGCTGGACGGCAAAGCCGCGGCCCGGCAGAATGACGGCACAAGTGCAGCGCGGCCGGTCGCGGCCGCCGGTTCCAATCCATTCCTGACGTGGCCGGTCGGCCCGGAGAGCAGATGGCAGAAACGCTTGAACCCGATCCTTCCGTCATTGGCGGCGTGCCCGAGGCCCCCTTCGTCTTCCTTCCCGATCCCGTCGCGGTCTTCCAGTCCCGCGCGCGGCGCTTCGGCTTTCTGGCCAAGGACAGCCGCCTTGGGCCCTATCTGGCGTTCCTGGGCGATCTGTCGGCCCTTCAGGCCCGGCTCGCGGTGACCCTGCCTTCCCCGGCCCCGCTGCCCTCCGGCAGGGGCGGCGGGATGCCGGTGATCGACCGCCCGCTTCTGCTGGACGATCCCGCCCTGCACGATACCCTTGCCGCGCTGTGCAACGGGGCCGCCGGGCTGGACATGCCCGACCCCGCCCGCCTTGCGCTGGAGGCGGTCTCGCAGGCGGGGGCGGAGGACCGGCGCTGGCTTCTGGGCAACATCCTGTCCGACACGATCCCCGACGACAGCGCCGCCGCGCATCTTTTCGCCGCCGCCGCGGTGCAGGTCCACCTGGCGCGCCTGGCCGCGCGGCTTGACCCCGGGGCGCTTGCGCCGGTCGGGACCGGCACCTGCCCCGCCTGCGGCGGGCTTCCGGTCAGTTCCACCGTGATGGCGACGCCGGGGATCGAGAATGTCCGCTATGCCACCTGCTCTGGCTGCGCGACGCAGTGGAACGAGGTGCGGGTCAAGTGCCTGTGCTGCGGCTCGACCAAGGGGATCGGCTACCGCTCGGCCGAGACGCACGAGGCCTCGGTCAAGGCCGAGACCTGCGCCGAATGCCGGTCCTGGCTGAAGATCTTCCATCGCACGAAGAACCACAGCCTTGATCCGGTGGCCGATGATGTCGGCAGCCTTGGCCTTGACCTGATGATGCGGGATACGGGCCTGCGGCGCGGCGGCTTCCACCCGTTCCTCGCGGGTTACTGATGCCGGACTTCCGCGCCCTGCCCTCGGCTGACCAGTTCCTGCTGTCCGACTGCGGCGCGGGGCTGGTTGCGCTGCATGGCCGTGCGCAGGTGCTGGCGGCGCTGCGCGCGCGGCTTGACACGGCGCGGCAGGCGATCCGCGCGGGCGGCGACGGTGCCAAGCTGGCCGGGGCGCTGGCCGGAGAGGTGGCGGCCGACCTGGCGCGCGCGGCCCGGCCGGGCCTGCGGCCGGTGCTGAACCTGACGGGCACGGTGCTGCACACCAACCTTGGCCGCGCCCTGCTGGCGGAGGAGGCGATCCGCGCCGCGGCCATGGCAATGGCCCAGCCGATGGCGCTGGAGTTCGACCTGGACGGCGGCGGGCGCGGCCAGCGCGACGACCATCTGCGCGGCCTCTTGTGCGACTTGACCGGGGCCGAGGATGCGACGGTGGTCAACAACAACGCCGCCGCCGTGCTGATCGCGCTGAACACCCTGGCCGAGGGACGCGAGGCCATCGTCTCGCGCGGGGAGCTGATCGAGATCGGCGGCGCCTTCCGGATGCCCGACATCATGACCCGCGCCGGGACGCGGCTGGTCGAGGTCGGCACCACCAACCGCACCCACCCGTCCGATTATGAAACCGCGCTCACCGACCGGACCGGGCTGATCCTGAAGGTCCATTGCTCGAACTACCGGATCGAGGGCTTTACCGCCGAGGTTCCCGCTCCGCGTCTGGCCGCGATCGCCAGGACGGCGAGAGTGCCGCTCCTGAACGATCTCGGCTCGGGCTCGCTGGTAGATCTGTCGGCCTACGGCCTGCGGCGCGAGCCGACGGTGGCCGAGGCGGTGGCCGAGGGGGCGGATCTGGTGACCTTCTCGGGCGACAAGCTCTTGGGCGGGCCGCAGGCGGGGTTCATCGTCGGCCGGCGCGATCTGGTCGCGGCGATCAACCGCAACCCGATGAAGCGCGCGCTCCGGCTGGACAAGATCCGCATCGCCGCGCTGGAGGCGACGCTGCGCCTTTACCGCGACCCGGACCGGCTGGCGGAACGGCTGCCCACCCTGCGCCTGCTGGCACGGCCCCTGGCCGAGATCGCCGCCCAGGCGGCCCGGCTGGCCCCGCCGGTCGCTGCCGCGCTGGCGCCGCAGGGCTTTGCCGCCGCGCCCTGTGCCTGCGACAGCCAGATCGGCTCGGGCGCGCTGCCGGTCGACACGATCCCCAGCGCGGGCCTGCGGCTGACCGGCCCCGGCGGCGATGCGCCCGACCGTCTGGCGGCATGGCTGCGCGCGCTGCCGTTGCCGGTGATCGGGCGCATCCACGATGGCGCGCTGATCCTGGACCTGCGCTGCCTGGAGCGGGACGAGGCGTTGCTTGGGGCGCTCGCCGGGACATGATCATCGGCACGGCGGGTCATATCGACCACGGCAAGACGGCCCTTGTAAAGGCGCTGACCGGGATCGAGGCCGACCGGCTGGCCGAGGAAAAGGCAAGGGGCATCACCATCGAGCTGGGCTTCGCCTATGCCGATCTTGGCGGCGGCGCGGTGACGGGTTTCGTCGACGTGCCGGGGCACGAGCGGCTGATCCATACCATGCTGGCCGGAGCCGGGGGGATCGACTTTGCCCTTCTCGTGGTAGCCGCCGATGACGGGATCATGCCGCAGACCCGCGAGCATCTGGCGATCCTGAGCCTTCTGAACCTGACGCGCGGCATCGTCGCGCTGACCAAGGCCGACCTTGCCGGACCAGAGCGGCGGGCCGAGGTCACGGCGCAGATCCGCGCGGCGCTGGCCGGCACTCCGCTTGCGGGCGCAGGCGTCCTGCCCGTCTCCTCGCTGACCGGCGAGGGGATCGCCGATCTGCGCGCGGCCCTTGCCGCTGCGGAGGCCGAGACCGCCCGGCGCAGTGCGCAAGGGCCGTTCCGGCTGGCCGTCGACCGCTGCTTCACCCTTTCGGGGGCGGGCACCATCGTCACCGGCACGGTGATCTCCGGGCGGGTGGCGCTGGAGGATGCGGTCATCATCAGCCCATCCGGCCTGAATGCGCGGGTGCGCGGGATCCATGCGCAGAACCACCGGGCGAGGGAAGGCCTTGCCGGACAACGCTGCGCCCTGAACCTGGCGGGGGACGGGGTGACCAAGGCGGCGATCCATCGCGGCGACATGATCCTTGCGCCCATGCTGCACGCGCCGACCGACCGGATCGATGCCGAGCTTTCGGTCCTGCCCAGCGAGCCCCGCCCCATCGGCACCTGGTTTCCGGCGCGGCTGCACAGCCATGCCGCCGATGTCGCGGCCCGCATCGTGCCGCTGCGGGGCGAGATTGCTCCGGGTGAAAGCGGGCTCGTGCAACTGGTGCTGGACCGCCCGATTGCCGCCGCCGTCGGCGACCGCTTCGTCCTGCGCGACACCTCGGCCAGCCGCTCGATCGGGGGCGGTATCTTCCTCGACCTGCGGGCCCCGGCGCGCAAGCGGTCGACGCCGGAGCGGCTGGCCGTCCTGGCCGCCGCGCGCGACCGCGACCCGGCCTCGGCGCTGGCGGGGATGCTGGCGGTCGCCCCGGTGGACCTGCCCGGCTTCCTGCGCGACCGGGCGCTGCCCCTGGCGCCTGCGGCGATCCGGGAGGCGGCGGGGGCCGAGATCGTCGGCCGCCTTGCCCTGTCGGCCGCGCAGATGCAGGGCCTCCGCCGCGCGCTGACCGATACGCTTGCCGCCTTCCATGCCGGGAACCCCGACCTTCCCGGCATCGGGCGCGAGAAGCTGCGCCTTGCCCTCAGCCCCCGCCTGCCGAAGGACGAGTTCCTGGCCTTCCTGCGCGATCAGGCGCAGGCGGGCCGGGTGGCGCTGGAGGGGGCCTTCCTTCGCCTGCCGGGGCACGAGGTGCAGCTCTCGCCCGAGGATGAGGCGCTGTTCGCACGGATCCTGCCGCAGCTTCTGGGCCAGGGCCGCTTCCGCCCGCCGCGGGTCCGCGATTTCGCGCAAGATTTCGCCGTGGACGAACGCGAGGTGCGCCGGGTGCTGAAACTGGCGCAACGGCTGGGCCGGGTCGACCAGATCGCGCAGGACCATTTCTTCGCGCGCGCGGTCACTGCCGAGATGGTGGCGATCCTGCGCGATGTCGCGGCGCAGTCGGAAGATGGCTGGTTCACCGCCCCCGCCTTCCGCGACCGGGTGCAGAACGGCCGCAAGGTCGCCATCGAGATCCTGGATTTCCTCGACCGCCATGGCCTTACCTTGCGCCGTGGCGACCTGCGGCGCATAAATCCTCATCGCGCCGATCTTTTCGGCGAATGAGGGAAGGGAATCGTCCCCGGTGGGGCGGCCGGTCTTCAAAATCGGTTGGGGCAGCGAGCCTGTCCCGGGTGGGTTCGACTCCCACTCCCCTCCGCCACCGGCCCTGGATAGGGGCGCATGCATCAGGGAGAAGGTCGATGGAGGACGAAGGACGCATACTCGCCGCGCTCGACGGCCTGGCCGCCGGGTTCAACGCGCATGATATCGACAGGATCATGAGTTATTTCGCGGACGATTGCAGTCTGGACCTGCCGCGCGGCCCCGATCCGCACGGAAGACGATACCACGGCCGCGATGCGGTGCGGCGGGGATTGATGACGCGGTTCGAGACGACGCCGGACGTCCACTACAGCGAGGTCGAGAATTTCGCCACCGGCAATACCGGCATGTCCCGGTGGCTTCTGACAGGCACGACGCCGGCGGGCGAGAAGATCCGCGTGCGCGGCTGCGACTTCTATACCTTCGGGAACGGCAAGGTGATCCGGAAGGATTCATACTGGAAGATCGTGGCCTGACGGACAGGCGCGGCCGGGGCTCAGAGAAGCCATTCGATCGGCAACAGGCCCAGAATCCGCAGCAGCATCCGCGAGGCGGGGTTGGTGCCCGGTTCGATCCGGTGGCGGGTCACGGTTCCGTCGGCGCCGGTCTCCTCCCATCCGACGACGCGCCGGCCGTCACAGACCGGGGCATAGCTGGCCGGTGCGAAGCGGTCGACGAAGGCACCCGCCAGCGCCCCCGCAATGCCGGGGCTGTCGATCAGGAGACCCATCTCCGTGTTCAGCAGCAGGGACCGGGGGTCGAAGTTGAACGAGCCGATGAAGATCCTCTCCTCGTCGATGGCCAATGTCTTGGAATGCAGGCTGGCGCGCGATCCGGTCAGCCGGCGCGGCGCGGGGTCATCCTCGATCGCGAAATCGGGGCGCAGTTCGTAAAGCCCCACCCCCGCCCGCAAGAGGCGCGGCCGGTAGCGCACATAGGCGCTGTGGACGACAAGGACATCGGTCGCCGCCTGCGAATTGGTCAGGATGCGGACGCGGACGCCCTCTTTCGCCAGCCGCTCCAGCCGCTTCGAGAACCGCCGGCCGGGGATGAAATAGGCCGAGACCAGATCGACCGACCGCGCAGGCCGGGCCAGGAGCGCCATCAGCTGCGGAAACAGGTGATCCTTCTGGGCCGCCCGGCCCAATCCCTTGGCCGGATCGTCGCTGACCAGCGCCATCCCCGTCCATTCGAACGCCAGCTCCCCCGCCGCGATCCGGTTGATGAGGTCTGATCCCTGCAGATGCTCGACATGCAGCCGCGCTCCGGCCGTGGCCGCTGCCAGCCCGGCATCGACCGCCAGCCGCTCAAGACCGCCGGCAGAGGGCGCGGCGACGAGACTTGCGATCGGATGGGACGAGCCGCTGTGCCAATAGCGGTCGAAATCGGCCCCGATCTCGGCGGCGATCTGGCCGGCCACCAGCACGTCCGCGTCGACGAACTGCACCCCGTTGGCAAAGCCGAAGTAGATGTCGCCGATGTTGCGCCCGCCCAGGATGCTGACCGCGCCATCGGCGGTCAGCGACTTGTTGTGCATCCTGCGGTTCAGCCGCACGAAGTCGAAGGCAAAGCCGAGCGCCTTGATCCTGCGAAGGATGAAGGGATTGAACAGCCGGACCTCGACCTGGGGCAGCGCGTCAAGGGCGGCCAGTTCGCCGTCCAGTCCGACGATACCGTTGTCGTCCAGCAAGAGCCGGATGCGGACCCCGCGCCCGGCCGCGCGGCGCAACTCGTCCAGAAGGATCAGCCCGGTCGCGTCCCGGCTCCAGATGTAATATTGCACGTCCAGCGAGACCTCTGCCGTCCGGATCAGTGCGATCCGCGCGGCAAAGGCGCTGGGCCCGTCCAGAAGCGGGATCACGCCGCTGTCAAAGTCCTGCCGCGCCGCTTCCTCGAGGGCGAGGCGGCCGAGCAGCGTCTCGGTCGAGGCCAGGATCGCCCGGGACAGGCTGCGACCCGCCAGCGGCGGCGGCCGGTAGACGAGATGCGCCGCAGCCAGAACCGCTGCGATCCCCGCCAGCACCAGCGCCATCTGCCCCAGAAGATGCAGCACTCTGCCCTCAATGCGCCTGTGGTTTCGGGGGGTCTGCCATCGCGGCGGTCGGGCGATCCTCCAGCGCGGCCGCGGGAGGCAGGCCGGTCGCGGCCAGGATCGCCTGTTCGTCCAGCGTCTCTCGTTCCATCAGCGCGGCGACAAGCTGGTCAAGCTCGCGCCGGTGGTCCTGCAGCAGGCGGCGCGCCTCGTCGTGGCAGGCGCTGATGATGCCAAGGATTTCCCTGTCGATCAGGCGGGCGGTTTCCTCGCTATAGGGCTTCGCTCCTCCGAATCCCGCATTCCCGACCCAGGCGTTCTGGCGCGGCGCAAGCTCGACCATGCCAAGCGCATCGCTCATGCCCCAGCGGGTGACCATCTGGCGGGCCAGCGCGGTGGCCTGTTCGATGTCGCTTTCCGCGCCCGTGGTGCGGGTGCCGTAGACCAGTTCCTCGGCGGCGCGGCCGCCAAGGATGCCGATGATCCGGGCGCGCAGATAGGCCTCGGGATAGTTGTAGCGGTCGGTCGGCGGGCGCTGGTAGGTAACCCCCAGGGCCTGCCCGCGCGGCACGATGCTGACCCGGTGGACCGGATCGGCCCCCGGCACGACCAGCCCCAGGATTGCATGCCCACCCTCGTGATAGGCCACCCGCTCGCGGTCGGCATGGGTCAGGATGATCGGGCGCTCTGGCCCCAGCACGATCTTTTCCAGCGCGTCGAGGAAATCCTTGTGGTGAACCTGGTCCTGCTGCCGCCGCGCCGCCAGCAGGGCGGCCTCGTTCACCAGGTTCTTGATATCCGCCCCCGAAACGCCGGGCGTGGTCTGCGCCAGATCGTCGAGGTCGACGTCATCGGCCAGGGGCACGTTGCGGGTATGGACCCGGAAGATCGCGATGCGCCCGGTCTTGTCGGGCAGGTTCACCACCACGCGCCGGTCGAACCGGCCCGCGCGCAACAGCGCCTTGTCCAGCACGTCGGGCTGGTTGGTCGCGGCCAGCACGATGATGCCCTCGCGGCTGGAGAAGCCGTCCATCTCGGTCAGGATCTGGTTCAGCGTCTGCTCCTGCTCGCTGGCGCCGCCCAGCACCGACTGGCCCCGGGCGCGGCCGATCGAGTCGATCTCGTCGATGAAGATGATCGCGGGGGCATTCTTGCGCGCCTCGGTGAAGAGATCGCGCACCCGCGCCGCGCCGACGCCCACGATCATCTCGACGAATTCCGCCCCGCTCATCGAGAAGAACGGCACCTCGGCCTCTCCCGCCACGGCGCGGGCCAGCAGCGTCTTGCCGGTGCCCGGCGCGCCGACCAGCAGCACACCCTTGGGGGCCGTGCCGCCCAGCCGCGTGTATTTCTCGGGGTTCTTCAGGAAATCCACGATCTCGACCAGCTCGTTCTCGGCCTCGTCGATCCCGGCAACATCGTCGAAGGTGACCTTCGTTTCCGTCTCCTTGTCGAAACGCCTGGCGCGGCTCTTGCCCATGCCGGCCATACCGCCGAACAGCCCCCCGCCCTGCTTCGCGGCCCGGCGGAAGAGCCAGACGTAAAGCCCGATGATCAGGAGCGCCGGGCCGAAGGAAAACAGCAGCGACAGGATCGGGTTGGCCTCGGTCTGGATCGGCGTTGCCCGGATATCGACCTTGCGGGCGATCAGCTCGGTCTCCAGCCCCGGATCGACGAAGACCGGCAGGATGGTGGTGAAGGTCCCGACCTCGCGCGGTGCTTCCGGAGGCCGGCCCTCGACGGCGGGCGGCGTCCAGGCGACGGCGGCGCGGAACTTGCCCTCGATCGCCTCGCCCCGTGTATGGATCGCCTCGACATTGTCCTTGGCCAGCTCGGCCCGGAAAAGGGTGTAGGAGACGGGGACGGGCGCATCCTCGTCGGGGTAGAACGAGGTGAACAGGAAATAGTTGATCCCGAGCAGCAAAAAGAAGATCGGCCAGGTCCGCCCGGGCGGAACCGGAGGTCCGGTGTCGCTGCCACCGCTTTTTCCGGTTGTGCCGGTCTTCCTGCGTGTTGCCGGCATCCTTGCCCCCTCTGGCTTCCCATGAGCGGCCCGATGTTAGCGCGGCGATGCTTCCGCGCCAGTCCCGTTCGCGCGCGAGAGCTGACGCCTGATCGACGCCAGCGCCGTTTGCGGCCGTTTGGGGCGTTCCCGTTCCGAGCGGGAGCTTGCTCGGCCAATCCTGCCGGGCTGAAAGCGTGGCGGCGGCTTCGCGGCGTGCGCCAACGACTCATGGAATGGCGTCATGATCTCCGCTATGCCCGTCACCGATCGCAGCACGATGCACGGGGACGCCGTTCACGCCGCCGAACCTCCACCCGGCCCTGGCCGGGAGAGCGCAGAGGCGGTTCGCAGCCCGACTACCGGACAGGAGCCGACAGCATGACCATCCAACCCGAGCCCCGGCTGACCTCGCTTGCCCATGGCGGCGGTTGCGGCTGCAAGATCGCCCCGGCGGTATTGCAGGACATCCTGAGGGGCACGACCGCGATGCCGGTGCCGCCGGAGCTTCTGGTCGGCATCGAAACCTCGGACGATGCCGCTGTCTGGCAGATCAACGCGCATCAGGCGGTGGTGGCGACGACCGATTTCTTCATGCCGGTGGTGGATGACCCGCGCGAGTTCGGGCGCATTGCCGCAACGAATGCGATTTCCGATGTCTATGCCATGGGCGCGACGCCGATCTTTGCGCTGGCCCTGGTGGGGATGCCGGTGAATGTCCTGTCACCGCAAACCATCGGCCGGATCCTGGATGGCGGGGCCGAGGCATGCCGGGCCGCCGGCATCGTCATTGCGGGCGGCCATACCATCGACTCGGTCGAGCCGTTCTATGGCCTGGTGGCGATCGGCCTGGTCGATCCGGCGCATATCCGCCGGAACCGCGATGCCCGGCCGGGCGACGTGCTGGTGCTGGGCAAGCCGCTGGGGGTCGGGGTCTATTCCTCGGCGCTGAAGAAGGGGGTGCTGGACGCGGCCGGCCATGAGGCCATGATCGGCAGCACCACCCGGCTGAACACACCCGGCCCCGATCTGGCCCGGATCGAGGGGGTTCACGCGATGACCGACGTTACCGGCTTCGGCCTTGCCGGGCACGCGCTGGAAATGGCGCATGGCTCGGGCTGTGCGGTGCATATCGACTGGCCTGCGGTGCCGCTCTTGCCCGGTGTGCGCGATCTGGCGGCGGCGGGGCATATCACCGGGGCTTCGGGGCGGAACTGGGCCAGCTATGGCGACGACGTCAGGCTGGAAGGGCTGGGCGAGCTTGACCGCGCCCTGCTCGGCGACCCGCAAACCAGCGGCGGACTGCTGGTCGCCTGCGCGGAAGACAGCCTGGACCGGGTCATGGCCGTCTTCCGACGCCACGGTTTCGAGAATGCGAGCCGGATCGGGAGGGTCGGCACTGGTCGGGGCGTGATCGTCACCGGGTAGGGGCAGGATCGCGATCCGGGAGGACCCGGTCAGCGCGGCAGGCTGGCGAGCAGTCGTTGCGTATAAGGATGCGACGGGGCGTCCAGGATCTGGCGGGTTGCGCCGGCCTCGACGATGCGGCCGCGTTCCAGCACCAGAAGCTGCGGACACAGCGCCGCCACGACGGCCAGGTCGTGCGAGACAAGGACCAGCGTCGTCTCCCGGGACAGCCCGGCCAGAAGGTCGATGATGCGGACGCGGGTCGAGAGGTCGAGCGCGCTGACCGGCTCATCGGCAAGCAGGACGCGGGGGCGGGCGATCAAGGCCCGGGCGATGGCGATACGCTGGCGCTGCCCGCCCGAGAAATCCTTCGGCCGCCGCTCGGCGCTGTCGGGCGGAAGGCCGACCGCAGCCAGCACGCGGGAGACCTCGGCCGCCGGGTCGCCGGGCAGGGACAGGGCCTGCAAGGGTTCGGTCAGGATGCGGCGGACCGACATGCGCGGGTCGAGCGCGGTATAGGGATCCTGGAACACGGGCTGGACCAGCCGCCGATGCGCCCGCAGGGCCGCGCGGGACCGGATGTCCAGCGGCTGGTCGTCCGAGAGCACCCGGCCGCCCTGCGGTGCGGCAAGCCCGAGCAGGAGGCGCAGGACCGTGGTCTTGCCGGATCCGCTTTCCCCGACGATCCCCAGATGCCCGCCCGGCGCGACCGAGAGCGACACGCCGCTCAGCACCGGCTGGCCGGGGCGATAGGCGAAATCCACATTCTCCAGCGCGAGCAGGCTCATTCCCTGGGCCCCAATGCTGCGTCCAGCCGGCGCGCCGCGGCGATCAGGCCCTGCGTATAGGGCTGGGCCGGGGCGTGGAACACCTGCGCCGTCGGCCCTTCCTCGACCACGCGCCCGCGCGCCATCACCGTCACCCGGTCGGCGATGCCCGCCACCACCGGCAGGTCATGGCTGATGAACAGGAGCGCCAGCCCCTCGTCGCGGACCAGCCGGTCCAGCAGGGCCATCACCTCGGCCTGGGTCGAGACGTCCAGCGCGGTCGTCGGTTCGTCGGCGATGAGGAGGCGCGGCCCGCAGGCCAGCGCCATGGCAATGGCGACGCGCTGGCGCTGGCCGCCCGAGACCTGATGCGGCCAGGCGTTCAGGATGCGCGCCGGCTCGGCGATCGCCACCCGCTCCAGCGCGGCGACCTGTGCGATCCGCAGGTCCTGCCGCGACATCGACCGGCCCTCGCGCGCCGCGCGGCGGCGCAGCGGCACGGCAAGCTGGTCGCCCAGCCGCATCAGCGGGTCCAGCGCCATGCGCGGGTCCTGGAACACCATCGCCGCCACCGCGCCGCGCAGCGGGACAAGTGCGCGGTCCGGCTGGCCGATCACCGGCCTGCCGTCCAGCAGCACGCGGCCCGAGGCGGTCAGCCCCGGCGGCAGCAGGCCCAGCACCGCCAGCGCGGTCAGCGACTTGCCCGAGCCGCTTTCGCCGACAAGACCCAGCCGCTCGCCAGGGGCGAGGTTCAGGTCGACATCCTCGACCAGCACACGGCCCTTGGCCCGGATGCTCAACCCCTGGACCTGCAGCAGGGTCATTCGCGAACCTCCGCGCTGTCGTCGAGAAGGTCGCGCAACCCGTCGGCGACGAAGTTGATCGCCAGCACCAGCAGCACCAGCGCCCCCCCCGGCACCAGGACACCCAGCGGCGCGGTGTAGACCGTCGCCTGCGCCTGTTGCAGCAACTGCCCCCACGAGGCATTGGGCGGCGGCGCGCCAAGGCCGAGGTAGGAGAGCGAGGCCTCGGCGATCACGGCAAGCCCGAATTGCAGCGCGAGGGCGACAAGCAGAGTCGGGGCGATGTTCGGCAGGACATGGGTCAGGACGATCCGCAGCCAGCCCGCCCCGCAGCAACGCGCGGCGGTGACATAGTCCTGCGCCAGCACCCGCTTCGATACGACCCGCACCAGCCGGGCGATGATCGCCGACATGGCCAGGCCGATGGCCAGGATCGCGGTGCCAAGGCTGGCCGTCTCGCTGGCGGCCACCACCAGCATGGCAAGCAGCAGCGTGGGAAAGGCGATCAGGATGTCCAGCGCGGCGGCCAGCGCATCGTCCAGCCCGCGCTGCGCAAATCCCGCCAAGACGCCCGCGACCGTGCCGATCAGCCCGCCCACCAGCGTCGCGCCCAGGCCCACCATCAGGGCGATGCGCGCGCCGATCATCACCTGGCTCAGGCTGTCGCGGCCCAGCCGGTCGGTTCCGGCCCAATGCGCCCAGGACGGCCCCGCCAGACGGCCGCCGGACATGTCCTCGACCGGCCAGGGCGTCCAGACAAGCGTCGTCAGCGCCACCGCGAGCGCGAGGCCCAGAAGCGCAAGACCAAGACGGAAGGTCAGCCGCCTCATGCCGCGTCGCCTTCTTCGGCGCCACGCAGGCGCGGGTCGATCAGGCGTTGCAGGATGTCGGCCAGAAAGCCGATCAGCAACACCAGCAGGGTCGAGACCAGAAGCACGCCCTGGACCGAGGGATAATCGCGCTGCTGGATCCCCAGAAGCAGCATCGACCCCAGGCCTGGCAGGGCGAAGACGCGTTCGACCACCACGGCCCCGAGCAGGGTCGAGGCCAGTTCGATCCCCAGGATCGAGATCACCGGAGCGGCGCCGTTCCGCAGCCCGTGGCGGACCAGCGCCTGGGAGAAGCTGGAACCCATGGCGCGCGCATTGCGCAGGTAGTCGGCCCCCAGCACATCCAGCGTGGCCGAGCGGACATAGCGCAGGAGCGAGGCCCCCATCACCAGCGCGATGGTCACGACCGGCAGCACCAGCCCGCGCGTCGCCGCCGCGGGGTCGGCCCAGCCTTTCGCCGGAAACCCGCTGGCCGGCAGCAGGCGCCACTCGACCGCGACGATCCAGACCAGAAGGATGCCGATCCAGAACACCGGCACCGCGAGACCCAGTTGCGACAGGCCGGACAGGGCGGCTCCGGTCCAGCGGTTGGCCTTGACGGCGGCCAGGATGCCCAGCGGCACCGCCAGCGCCAGGGCCAGAAGGAAGGCCGCCAGGGTCAGCGGCACCGTCACCGCCAGCCGCTTGGCGATCTCGGGCAGGACCGGAGAGCCGCTGACGAAGGATTTCCCCAGGTCGAACCGCGCGAGATCGCCCAGGAAGCGGAGGAGTTGCTGGCCGATCGGCAGGTCGCTGCCGACCTGCTCGCGCGCGGCGGCGATCTGCGCCTCGTCCGCCCCGACCGACAGCAGCGCCGCCGCCGGATCGCCGGGCAGAAGCCGCAGCAGCACGAACAGCACCAGCCCCGCCACCACCAGCGACAGGGCCAGCACCAGCGTGCGGCGGAGGAGATAACGCAGCATCACCGGCCTTTCGCGGCTCAGGAGGCCTTCTGGATGCCGCGCAGGAAGAACTGCGCGTTCAGCCCGTTGACCGGGTAGCCCGTGACCTTGACGGTCGAGACCACGATCTGCGGATAGAGGAAGAACCAGTTCGACGCGGCATCCTCGGCGATGATCTTGTTGGCCTCGGTCAGCTTCTCGGTCTGCTGGGCCTCGGTGTCGCTCGCCTCGGCCTCTTCGATCAGCCTGGTCACCTCGGGGTTGTTGTAGCCCCAGTAGAAGTCGGGGTTGCCGTAGAAGACGATGTCGCGGTGGTTGACGTGTTCCTGCAGCGTCGCCTGGAAATCGTGCTTCTGGTAGATCTTCTCGTACCACTCGTTCGGCGTGATGATGTTGATGTTCACCGTGACGCCGATCTTGGCCAGCTCCGCCTTCACGAATTCCGCCGTGATCGGATGCGGGTCGTAGTTCGGCGTGTCCAGCGTGAAGGTGAAGCCATCGGCAAGGCCCGCCTCGGCCAAGAGCGCCTTGGCGCTTTCGGGGTCGTAGGGATCGACCCCGGTCAGGTCCACATACCAGGGATCGGTCGGCGGCACGAAGGAGCCGATCAGCGTCCCCCGCTCACCCCAGATCGCCTCGAGCAGCTTCTTGTCGTCGACCGCCCGCGCCAGCGCCTTGCGCACCTTGACGTTGTCGAAGGGCGCCACGCGGTCGTTCCAGGCCAGGAGCTGCTTGGTGGTCGATTTCCCCTCGGCGATGGTGAAGGCCGAGGTGTCCGCAAACATGCTCAGCGCGTCCGGGCTTTGCACCGAGGTGATGATGTCCACCGCATCGGTCAGAAGCGCATTGTTCAGCGCGGCCGCTTCGGAGAAATAGCTGAAGACCGCACCGCCGTTCGCGGGCTTCTCGCCCCAGTAGCCGTCGAATGTGGTCAGCGACAGCGCGGTGCCGCGCGCCCAGTCCTCCAGCCTGTAGGGGCCGGTGCCGTCCTCTTTCGCGGTGATGTCGCCGGCGGCGTCGTTCACCACCCAGACATAGGACAGGTTGTAGGGCAGCGAGATCGACTTCGAGGTCAGCGTGACGACCACCGTCTTGTCATCCGGCGTCTCGATCCCGGCGATGTTCGCAAGGCTGCGCTTGCGCGAGCTTTTCGAGGCCTCGGCCACGACGCGCTCGATCGAATACTTCACATCCGCCGCGGTCAGCGGGTCGCCGGAGTGGAAGGTCACCCCGTCCTTGAGGCTGAAGGTATGGGTCAGTCCATCCTCGCTGACCTCATGGCTGGCCGCGAGTACGGGTTCCACCGTGCCGGCGTCGGTCAGGCGGAATAGGGCCTCATAGACGTTGTCATTGAAGGCCTCGTTGATGCCCTGACCGGCGCCCGCGGTATTGTCGAGGTTCTGCGGCTCGTACAGCGACCCGATCCGCAGGACGGCGGCGGGATCGGTCTCGGCCAGAAGGGCGGAAGGGGCGACGCTCAGCGTCAGGGCCAGAAGGCCAGTGCCGAAAAGGGTGCGCATTGCCGCCGGGGCAAGTGTCTCATGGGACATGGGAGAACTCCTGTGATCTCTTCCTGAGGACTGTCGGGATGCGCTGGGGGCGTCGGTCCTACAGCTTTCAATGGATCGCTTAATGGCGCGATCGTCAATTCCATTCCAGCAGCGGGAAATAGGCAAGTCTTGTTGCCCTTGCCGCCGTCAAGGCGAAATACCCGCCGCGCGCGGCCCCCGGGATGGACATACGGCCTGCCTGCGCACGGCCTTTCGCAATCGGCCAGCGGGCATGGAAACCTGCGACAGGGTCGATGCTTCGGGCGCGAGCGTCCCTGTGGCGGAAGCTGGCGGGCTTGACGCGCCACAGCGAATTCCCGGCAGGCAGCCAGGAATCCTCGGGGAAGCCATCGCGACCTGCGGCCCGTTGTCGATGGCTGGCTAGGCCCTCGCTGTCCCTGTCGGGACCTTGGTGCGAAGCGTCAAGCCTGCCCGGCTTCCTTCTTCAGAAGGCCTTGCAACAGCGCCAGACGATCCTCGCCGAAGTTGCCCGCGCCTGGGGTGAGACGCCTGATGGCTCGGACGAAGAACTGGCGAAAGTCCTCGCGCTCCTCGCACCAGGCGAGCAGCTTCACGCCCTGCGGCGGATGCACCAGCACCAGCGGCAGGACGGTCCGCGCAGTCTCGTTCCCTGACAGGTCTGTGTAGCTGAACGACACCGGCTGGCAGGCCCGGATGGCTCCGTGCAGCGTTGCAAGGTCAGCGGCGGCCGCCTTGGGCACATCCTGGGGCCAGTATTGCGCCGGGCGCACGTCGAGCATCTGGTAGAGGCGAGCCAGGAGCGCCCCCTCGGGGTCGGTCCGGGACAGACGCTCGATGGCCGCATTCGCGGCGGCGGCAGTGACGGGGTCGCCGCGGTAGCCTGCAAGCGCCAGGCCGCGCAATGCCGCATCGCGCAGGTCGGGGTCGAGGACTGGCGCCGGGTTCGGCAAGGTGCTGGCCGCAGCGCCGTTCCCGAAGCCGATCGTGGCGGCGCACCGGCAAGCCGGGTACCGAGCGCGCGGCGCGTCAGGGTCATGGGCTGGGTGCGACCGGGTCGCATGGCGATTTCTCCTTGAGACAGAATGGGCAGTGTTGGTCGCATGGCGCGGCATTCCAGTCCAGCAATTCGAAGCCCCGCGTGTCATTCCCCATCGGCATGTTTCACCTTTGCCATGCCTGCCTAGGGTGTCCTCCCTGATCCGGTCACTCACTCGCACCGCAACATACTGACTTCGCTAAATTTTTTTCGCCCGGAAGACCTGCCCCTGATCATCGAAGAATTGCGCCCGGAGGCATCCCTTGCGGGCAGAGATGCCGCGCTCATCGGATCAGGAACGCGCTGGCCCGTGTCTCCCTCGGCCAGCATGCCGTTGGAGCGCGTCGAAATGCTGCAATGGCAAGGCAGGTCGATTGCGCAGGCTGTGCGGCAGACTGGCGTGACGGTGCAGGCCCGCTAGCGATGGCGCAAAGGACAGGACCGCATGAGCCGGGATCGGTTCAAACGGCCGCACTGCAGGCGGGACGTCTCATGACGCGGACATTCCGACGACATGCCCTCTCCGCGACAGGCTTCCGCGATAACAGCAGCCGCTTCGATCAGGCCGAAATGTCCACCTCGACATCGAGGAAAGGCGCATATTGCTGCGCGCCGAAGATGTCCCCGTCACCTGCACTGCCGGAAGGGCGTTCGCGCAGGATGGTGAACTTGATGGCACAGGCCGGGTCGTATTCCACGAAATCCGTCAGCCGCGCCGGATCGAGCCTCAGGATCCCGCAGACGCGGACGGGGCTAAGCGCGCCCGACCGCTTGACCATCTCGTAGGTCTCGCGTTCGCGGAAGATAATGTCGAAGGTGATCTTGTCGGTGCCGGCGTTCTTGGACCGGATGGTCTTGGCCAGGTCGGACAGTTTCTTGCGGGTGTTCATGGCGAGGCCTCAGCCGACGATTTCGGTATGGGTGGGGAACAGCTCCAGCGGATCGCCGACCGACATCGTGTGGTTCAGCGTCCACCGATAGGCGGGGCTGGCCTGCAACACCTCGTCCAGCACGAAGGACACGCCGCCGGCGGTGCCCTTCACCTCCGGCAGGCGGGCGTAGAACATCTGCCTCGTGCCGGTCATGCAAACCTCTTCCGCCATCTCGCGGGTCGGCGCCACGCCCTGCACCACGACGCAAAGCTCGTGCCCCGGCCTGTCCTTCAGCGGCTCCATCGCGCCCATCACGCCGTTGCGGCCGAAGACGGAGTAGTGCAGTTCCCACCCGTCCGGGCCGAAGCGGTCCACCGTCTGCTGCCGCGCCCAGTCGATCACCGCATCGACATTGGCGATGGTATAGGGATCGCGGATGCCGGCCATGCCGACAAAGCGTTCGCCCACCTTGCCCGAACCTTCCAGCTTCACGCGGAAATCCGTGGCCGGGACGAATTCCATTCCCGTCACCCGGGTCGTCCGCTCGTCGACCTGTTCGTAGTGGCAATGCGTCATGTCCAGCATCCCGCCCGCCACGAATTCGTGGAACGGGTTCGAGCGTTCATACATCGCATGGCCGGCGACCGAGGCGACGGTGCAGCTCTGCCAGGGTGCCATGGCGGTGACCTCGACCGCCTCGGGCGTGATCTTGCCCACCACGGTTTCCTTGGCGCCATAGGGTTCGGCGCAGAAGGAGGCGCATTCCAGCACCTTGCCGAGGTAGTAGCTCTGCGCTTCGGGAAAGCCCTTGTGGAGCGCGCAGGCCGCGAAGATGGCGCTGTCCGAGGAACGCCCGCCGATGATGACATCGCAGCCCGCTTCCAGCAGTTTGACGAAAGGATGCACCCCCGCCATTGCCACCACGCGCGCGGTGGCGTCGAGTTCGGCCTCGGTCAGGTCGTCGCGCGCATCCAGGCCGCGGATGGCCGAACCGCTGCGGATCTTCGCACGGATCAGCTCGCGGTCGACCTCGGAATAGAACCAGCCCAACTTGAACGGGGCGAGGTTGTGGCGGGCGGCGATGTCGCGGATGATCTGCAGATAGATGTCGACCCGGCTGTCGGTGCCGGTATCTCCCGCCGAGCCGATCAGCATCGGCACGCCCAGCCGGCGCGCGGCCAGCAGCATCTCTTCCAGATCATGCTCCTGCCAGGCACGGGGGCTGGCGCAGCTGTCGTTGCCCAGCGGGACGGGGCCGATATCGTCGCTGCCGGAATCGGCGGCGATGAAATCCGGGCGGGTCTCGACCGCAAGACGGAAGCTCTCGGTCTTGAGCGGCGCAAAGCCAAGATGCCCGTTCGGGCAGGCGATCCTGATGGACGGCATGTCTTCCTCTCGCGTGATGCGTGGCGCAATCCCATATGCACAAAGCGTGCCTTGCCGGGGCGGGCCTTGGTGGCGGTGGCGGCGGGACAGGTCCGGCGGCCTTGCGCGCGCTCCACGCCGCTGTGTGCGGTTCACACAGGAGCCGCCATGGCGCCTGGTCAGGACTTGAGGAGGCCGAGCTTCGCCATCTGATGCCGCAGCGCGTGGCGCGAGAGCCCAAGCGCCTTCGCCGCCTCTTGTGGATTGGCCCCGGCCTGCGCCAGCGCCTGGCCGATCAGGGCGCGCTGGAACGCCTCGGTCGCGGTGTGGTAGTCGCCGGCGGGAGCGGGTGCCTCGGGCCGTTTGCCGGCGTTGCGCAGGATGCGGTCGGGCAGATGGCGCGGCAGGATCTCGTCCTCGTCCTCAAGGATGAAGATCCGTTCCAGCAGGTTCTCCAGTTCGCGCACGTTGCCGGGCCAGGGATAGCGCAGGAAGATGTCCTCGACCTCGGGTGCAAGGCCCCGCAGGCTGCGGCCATAGGCCCGGTTGAACCGCGCGATGAAATGCCGGGCCAGCGTCAGCACGTCGTCGCCCCGGTCGCGCAGCGCGGGCAGGTTCAGCGCCACCACCTGCAGGCGATAGTAGAGATCCTCGCGGAAGCGGCCCGAGGCGACCTCGGACAACAGCACCTTGTTGGTGGCGGCGATGAAGCGCACATCCACCTTGACCGGCTTGACTGCGCCGACGCGGCGGAACTGCTGGGTGTCGAGCAGCGACAGGAGCTTGGCCTGAAGCGTCAGGTCCATCTCGCGGATCTCGTCCAGGAAGACGCTGCCGTGATTGGCCGCCTCGACCAGCCCCAGCTTGCGGTCTACGGCGCCGGTGAAGGCGCCCTTCTCATGGCCGAACAGCTCCGATTCCAGCAGGTTTGCCGGAAGCGCCGCGCAGTTGATGTCGACGAAATCCCGCGCGGCACGGCTGGAGACCTGATGGATCATCCGCGCGACCAGCCCTTTGCCGGTGCCGGTCTCGCCGTAGATCAGCACTGTCCGTGTGGGGCTGCGGCCGACCTTCTCGATCAGCCGGCGCAGGCCCTCGATCGCCGAAGAGGTGCCGACCAGTTGGTTGCCGTAATCTGCCATGCCGCCCTTCGATCAGCGCGCCCCTCAGCGGCAGGGCGCCATCGCCTGCCAGCGACCAAGGCAGGGCCTGCCCTCGCCGATCTCCATCCCGCCCAGCCTACACGAATAGATCACCGAGGAAATGGTCTCGGCGCCGTCTCCGCCGGTCCCGTGCTGGCAAATCGGCGCAGAGTGGTCGGCCATCAGGGCGCGGGCCCCGGCTGCGGTCCAGTCGCGCCCCGGCAGGATGCGGGCCAGATGATCGAAACGGCGGTGCGAGGTGCCGGCGATGCCGTTGCCATCGGGAGCAAGCGTTTCCTCCCGCGTCGCGGCTGCGGTGAAATGGTTGGTCCGCCACTGGATGCCGCCCTCGGCGATGGCGGCCCCCCCAGCCGAGAGTTCCACCGCCGCCGTCGCCCCCGCCCGGTCGGCCATCACCAGCGTCCCGCCGCCGGCATGGGGCAGGCTGCGGATCAGAGCCAGCGCCTCGGGCACCGTTCCGGCACGAGCCAGCAGCCGCGGCAAGAGGAAATAGCGCAGCCAGCCCACCCGATGCCGGCTGACCGCGACCTGCGTATCGGCCAGTGCCAGCCCCGCCGCGTTGATCCCCGAAGACCATGCGGCAAGGGCGCCGAGGCTGCCGAAGCTCAGCACCTGCCCGGTGACGATTTCGGGCCCGGCATGGCGCAGCACGCATTGCACCCCCAGATGCAGGCCCGAGAAATCGCGGTTCTTCACCACCAGCGGCCCCTCCGGTCCGCCGGGAACCGCCCAGGCGCTGCATCCGTCGACAAGGGTGGCGCCGCCCTTCATGTCGCGCAGCGTGCCAAGGTGGAGATGGGCGAAGAGATCGGGTTCGGGCAGGTCGAAGCCCGCGGCGACCCCCGCCAGTTCCGCCATCCCCTCGGGGTCGTGCGCTTCGTGAAAGCGGCGCTGCGCGGCGAGGTAGTCCTCGTCGATCAGCCCCTCGGCCCGGGCGCGCTCGACCCGCGCCACGGTGGCAAGCCGCACTGCTTCAGCAGGCGCGGCGCCCCTCTGGGCGAGGCCGCGCTCATAGGGGGTGCCGGTGGCGGAAACCTCGATCATCGCGCGCCCTCCAAGAGGCTGAGGTTTTCATCCAGCCGGTGGCAGGCGGCAGTGTGGCCGGGGCCGACCTGCCGCGTTTCCGGCACGACGGTCTGGCAGGCGGCAACGGCCAGCGGACAGCGGGTATGGAACTTGCACCCCGCCGGCGGGTTCAGCGGCGAGGGCAGGTCGCCCTGCAGCCGCACCCGCCCCCGGGACCGCTTCACCCCGATCTCGGGCACGGCGGAAAGCAGGCTTTGCGTATAGGGGTGGCGCGGGGCGTCCAGTACTGCGGCGACCGGCCCGGTCTCGACGATCTCGCCCAGATACATCACCGCCACCCGGTCGGAGAGGTATCCGATGACCGAAATGTCATGGCTGATGAACAGATAGGTCAGCCCCAGGTCGCGCTTGAGGTCCAGCAGCAGCGCGATGATCTGCGCCTGGATCGACACGTCCAGCGCCGAGACCGGCTCGTCGCAGACGATGAACTCGGGGTTCGAGACCAGCGCCCGGGCGATGCCGATGCGCTGGCGCTGCCCGCCCGAGAACTGGTGCGGATAGCGGTCCAGTTGCCCGGCGTGCAGGCCCACCTTCTCAAGCACCCTTTCGGTGATCCTGCGCGCCTCGTCGCCGCGGGCGATGCCGTGCAGGGCCAGCGGCAGGCCGACGATCTCGGCCACCGTGCGGCGGGGGTTCAGGCTGGCATAGGGGTCCTGGAAGATGATCTGCATCCGCCGCCGCATCGCCTTCAGCGCCGGCGGCGGCAGGGCGGTCACATCGGCGCCGTCAAATTCCACCTTGCCGGAGGTCGGCTCGTGCAGCCGCAGGATCGCCCGGCCCAACGTGGACTTGCCGCAGCCCGACTCGCCGATCAGGCCCAGGATCTCGCCCCGGTCGACGCTCAGCGACACATCGTTCACCGCGCGCACCACGGTATGCGCCACGCCGCTCAGACGCCGGACCAGCGAGCGCGGGCCTTCGTAGTGCTTGGACAGGCAGGAGACGCGCAGGAGGCTCATGACATCTCCTCCAGCCGCAGACAACGGGAGCGGCGGCCGGGGCCGGCCTCCAGCATCGGGACCTCGACAAGGCAGTCCGGCAGGGCCAGCGGACAGCGGGAATGGAACCGGCATTGCGGCGGCAGGCCGACCAGATCGGCCACCTGCCCGCGGATCGGCGTCAGCGGCTGCCCCCGCAGCGCCGGGCGGGGGATCGAGGCCAGAAGGCCGCGGGTATAGGGATGGCGCGGCCGGGCGATGACCTGATCCGTAGGACCCTCCTCCACCACCTGACCGGCATACATCACCATCACCCGGTCGCAATGTTCGGCCACCACGCCCAGGTCATGGGTGATCAGCACCACCGCCATGCCCAACCGGGCGCGGATGTCGGTGATCAGCTCCAGCACCTGCGCCTGGATGGTCACGTCCAGCGCCGTGGTAGGTTCGTCCGCGATCAGCAGTTGCGGCCGGCAGGCCAGCGCGATGGCAATCATGATGCGCTGGCGCATCCCGCCGGAAAATTCGTGCGGATAGTGCGTCAGCCGCCTCTCGGGCGAGGGGATGCCGACCAGCCCCAGCATTTCGACCGAGCGGTCGCGGATTGCCGCGCGGCGGACGCGGCCGCCGGGGGGCAGGTCCCTGTCGTGTGCGATCAGCACCTCGGCCAGTTGCTCGCCCACCGTCAGCGCCGGGTTCAGCGCAGTCAGCGCATCCTGCATCGTCATGGCGATATCTCGGCCGCGCACCGCCCGCATTTCCTCGGCCGTCAGATCACGCAGCTCGCGCCCGTCGAAGAAGATGGTCCCCTGCATCACCCGCCCCGGCGCCCGGACCAGCCCCATGACCGAGGCGAAGGTTACCGACTTGCCCGATCCGCTTTCCCCCACCACGCCCAGGCATTCCCCGCGCGACACCCGCAGGCTGACCCCATCTACCGCCCGCACCAGCCCCGCGCGGGTGGCGAACTCGGTCCGCAGGTCGGTGACTTCCAGCAGCACCGTCATTCGCTGAACCTCGGGTCGAAAGCGTCGCGCAGGCTCTGGCTCGCCACGTTGATGGCCAGCACCAGCAGAACGATGGCGAGTCCGGGGAAGGTGGAGACCCACCACGCCTCCAATATGAAGGCGCGGCCATCCGAGACCATGCCGCCCCAGCTGGCCGTGGGCGGCTGCACGCCAAGGCCGAGGAACGAGAGCGACGCCTCGAGGATGATGACATTGGCCATGCGGATGGTGGAGACGACGATGACCGGCGACAGGATATTGGGCAGGATCTCGCGCCACATGATATGGCGGGGGCCGGCGCCAAGGGCGCGGGCGGCCTCGACATATTCCAGCTCGCGCACCGCCAGCGTCTCGCCCCGCACCACGCGGCAGGGGATGACCCATTCCTTGTAGGCCAAGGCCAGCACGATGTTCATCAGCCCCGGCCCCATCATCGCCATCAGGCCGATGGCAAAGATCAGGTAGGGAAAGCCCAGCAGGATATCGACCAGCCGGCCGATCACCACATCGACCCAGCCGCGGAAATAGCCGGCGGCAAGGCCAGCCAGGATGCCGACTCCCGTGGCCAGTACGATCACCGCAAGGCCGATGAAGATGGAAATTCGCGCGCCGTAGATGATGCGAGACAGGATGTCGCGCCCCAGCGCATCGCAGCCCAGCGCGAAGGACCACTCGCCCCCCTCCACCCAGGCGGGCGGTTGCAGGCGGCGGAACAGGTCGGTCGCGTTCGGGTCGTGCGGCGCGATCAGGGGGGCCGCCACCGCCATCGCGATGAACACGAGAACCACGATGACCGAGGCCATGGCCAGCCGGTTGCGGCGGAACTCGCGCAGGTTGCGGCGGAACAGGGATTCCGGGCGCGCGGCGGCGGGGGACAGGGCGGCGTCGGTCACAGCTTCACCCGCGGGTTGAGTACGGTGTAAAGGATGTCGGCGACGAAGTTCAGCAGCACATAGGTCACGGCATAAAGCAGCACCGCCGCCTGGATCAGCGGGTAGTTGCGCAGGAAGATGCTTTCCACCACCAGCCGCCCCAGGCCCGGCCAGCCGAACACCGTCTCCACGATCATGTTGCCGCCCAGAAGGCTGCCGGTCTCGATCGCGGCGACCGAGACGGTGGGGATCAGCGCGTTCTTCAGCGCGTGGCGATAGAGTACCCTGCGGCGGGTCAGGCCCTTGGCCTCGGCAAAGGTCACATAGTCCTGCCGCAGAACTTCCAGCATCGAGGTGCGGGTGACGCGCATCAGGATCGCGGTCATCGGCAGGCCCAGAGTGACCGCAGGCAACAAGAGATAGCGCAGCGCCTCGCCGAACGCCCGGATGTCGCCGGCCACCAGCGTGTCGATCAGCAGGAAGCCGGTGACGGTCGGCACCTCGCTGGAATAGCCGATCCGGCCCGACACCGGCAGGATCTGCAGATGCACGGCGAACAGCATGATCAGGAGGATGCCGAACCAGAAGCCGGGCAGCGACACGCCCAGCAGCGACCCGACCGTCGCCAGCCGGTCGAAGATCGAATTCTTGCGGATCGCGGCCAGTACCCCCAGCGGAATGGCGGTGACCAGCGCCACGATCAGCGCGACGAGGCTCAGTTCGATGGTGGCGGGAAGCCGCTCGGCGATCACCGTCGCCACCGGGCGGCCGTGGTAGAAGCTGTCTCCGAAATCGAACCGGACGGCATTGCCGAGGAAGATGAAGAACCGCGCCACCAGCGAACGGTCGAGGCCGAGGCTGCGGCGCAGTTCCGCCTCCTGCTCTGGCGAGATCGGCTGTTCGCCGACCATGATCCGGACCGGATCACCCGGGGTCAGCGCCAGCATCACGAAGACGATGACGCTGACGCCCAGCAGCACGGGGATGAGTTGGACGATCCGCTCCAGCAGCTTTCCGATGCTCATCCCCGTTCCTCCCGGTCCCGGATCAGTTCAGGCAGGCATCATGCAGGTTGATGCGGCTGTCCGCGCTGGGTTTCCAGCCCGTCACTCGCTTCGAAACGCCGTAGATGTCCTTGGGAACCCACAGATAGACATAGGGCTGTTCGGCGTTGATCAGCAACTCGGCCTCGCGGTAGAGCGCCGCGCGCTTGTCGCTGTCCAGTTCCGTCGCCGCAGCGTCCAGGAGCGCGTCGAGGGCGGGATTGGAATAGCCCGCCGAATTGCCCCGGTCATCGGTGCGGTGCGTCGGGGTGAAGATGTCGAACGGGTCGAGCGAGCCATTGCCCCAGCTGCTGAAATACATGTCGCCGGACTTGGGTTTGCCCTCGGTGCGCCACTTCTCGGTCAGTTGCGCGCTTTCCCCGACGACGACGGTGGTGCGGATGCCCGCATTGGTCAGCATCGAGGCGATGGCCTCGGCGGTGTCCTTGAAGGCGCCTTCGGTGTCCAGCGTCACGTCGATCCCGTCCGGAAAGCCCGCCTCGGCCAGCAGGGCGCGGGCCTTCTCGGGGTCATGACCCAGTTTCGGCAGGTCGCTGGCGCCGAAGGCATCGGGCGACAGGATACCGTCGATGGGCGCTGCGTTGCCACCGAGAATCCTGTCGATGATCAGCTGCTTGTCGATCGCCAGCGCGGCGGCCTGACGCACCTTCACATCGTCGAAATACTCGCCCTGCAGGTTCATGGCGATGAAGAAGCTGCGGGTGCCGTTCACCGTCATCACCTGCGTGCCCTCGTTCGCCTCGACCTGGGCGATGGAGAAGGCGGGCAGTTCGTTGATGATATGCACCTCGCCCGCCAGAAGCGCGGCCACGCGGCTGGCGCTTTCGGGGATGATCTTGAAGATCACCCGGTCCACGCAGGCCTTGCCCACCGGAGGAATGTCGGAGGCGCCGCCGTAATAGCCGTCGAAACGCTCCATGATGATGGCATCGCCCTTGCGCCATTCCACCAGCTTGAACGGGCCGGTGCCGTTCGCGGTGGTAGCAAGGCCCTCGTTGCCCAGCTTCTCCACGAAAGCCTGCGAGACGATCTGCTGGTTCGGCAGCATCGCGGGCAGGATCGGCCAGGGTTCCTTCAGGGTGATGCGCACGGTGTCGGGAGCCGTCACCTCGACCGAGGCGACCGGCCCCATCAGGCCCTGGCGCGGGCTGGTCTCGCCGCCCATCGCTCCCTCGACGGTGATCCGGTCCAGGGTGAATTTCACATCCTCGGCCGTCAGTTCGCTGCCATCGTGAAAGCTGATGCCCGACCGGATCTTGAAATCATATTCGATAGGCGAGACCTGCGTCATCGATTCAGCGATCTCGGGCACGACAAGCATGTCGGGATCGCGGGTCAGGAGGCCGTCATAGAGGTTGCGGATGATCGTCTCGGTCTCGCGCTTGCGGTGGTTCGCGGGATCCAGCGTGTCAGCATCCAGTGTGAAGCCGACGATCAGGTCCTCGGCCGCGACGGGGGTGGGAAGGATGACCGGGCAGGTGGCCAAGGCGGTGGCCATCAGAAGGCGTGGCATTGCATTCATCAGATTTCTCCCTTGTGGATATGCTCCGCTTTCGGGTGCTTTGGTCCATGTTCGTCCAGACACGAACAGGAATGCACGAACCGTGCCAGGGTTCGCCCGCCCATCGGAGCCGCGTTCCGTCCTCGTTGCCATGGGCGCGCGTGGCCTTCACGCGCCGGCGCTTGCATTTCACGCCGGTCGCCGGCGGGCGGCGCGCGGCGGAATACCCGCCAGCCCCCGGTATTTCACGACCGTGCGCCGGGCCAGCGCCGCTCCCTCGGGCAGCAGGAGCTGCGCAATGGCCTTGTCCGTCAGCGGATGGACCGGGTCTTCCCCGGCCACGATCTCGCGCATCCGCGCCAGTACCGCCTGAAGCGACAACGGCTCTTCCTGTCGGCGCGCTGCGGGGACCGGGGCGCATATCAGATCGCGCAGCCCGAGCGTCCGCCCCGGCATCGACAGCACCAGCGCCGCGGTCACCCGGCTGATCGTGCTGCGGTGCAGACCCGTGGCTGCGGCCAGATCGTTGATCGTCAGCGCTGCAGGCGGTCCCGCCCCGCGCAGATGGGCGTCCTGCCGGGTGACGATTTCGGCTGCGACGCTTAAAGCCGTCGCGTGCCGCCGCTCCAGCGCCTGAACCAGCGCACGCGCCTCGCGCAGGGCCTCGGGCGGCGCCGCAGCCCCGGGAGTCAGGCGCAGGGTGGGCAGGGTCTCGGCGTTCAGTTCCAGAAGCCACCCCTCGCCATCACGCCGGAGGATCAGGTCGGCCGGGTGCCCCGCCGAGGCCGCCTGCGCGAAGCCCGCTCCGGGCTTCGGATTCAACCGCCGCAGGCTGCAGGCCATCTCCCGGACCGTCTCCTCACCGCAACCGCAGGCCTCGGCCAGGGCCTCTGTTCGCCCCGCCGCCAGAAGCGGCAGGTTGCGCAGCAGCGCGGCGAATGGCTGAGTCAGCAGGCCCTGCTCCTCGGCCTGAAGGGCAAGGCATTCCGCGAGGGAGCGGGCGAAAAGCCCGGTCGGTTCCGCCGCCTGCAGTTGGCGCAGCACGGCCTCGGCCCGCGCAGCCGGACACCCCGCCTCGGTCGCGATCTCCTCGAGGCCCGCCCCCAGCCAACCCGATGGCTCCAGCGCATGCAGGAAGATCCGCGCGATGCGCCGGTCCTCGGCATCCCGCACCAACAGGGGAAGCTGCGCCTCGACATGGGAGATCAGCCCCGGCTCGGCAAGCGGGATGCGGTCGGTGTCCATTCCGCCGGGACCACGGCGCATCTCCTGCAAGGGGCGCCGATGCCCGGACGGCGGCGGCGCGATCTGGCGCGACAGCGTCAACCAGTCCTCCGCCCCCGCGCCGACCGCCACCCCCAGAACCGCGCTGCCGGCCGTCAGATCGGCCAGCCGCGCCGAAAGCTCGGCATTGGAAAGCGAGATCAGGCCGATCGCCTGCCGCAGCGCCGGCGTCATCGCAAGCGCGCCGCGCTGACGGAGGCCAAGATCGATCCCGCTCGCCATGAGTCGTCGCCGGTATCCTGTGTCTGGGAATGTCCAGAAGACCAGCCCCTGACCGCCATGGCAATGGCCCGGCCGGGTCGACGGCGGACCGCCTGTCCGGTCACTTCTCCTCCGTCGCTCGGCGCTGACGGAAGACGCGCCGATACCCGAGCCTTCAGCCGGTCGCTGGAAGGGCGGCAAGCAGCCAGGGCTCGGGCCAGGATTGCGGGGCGATCAGGTCAAAGAGCGCATAGGTCACCCCCAGGACCCCGGCGGCGCCAAGGGCCGCGTACCAGAGCGGGGGATGTCGCTGCCACCGGGCCGCCACCAGAAGGAAGAGCGCGGGTCCCACAAGATGGCCAAGCGCCAGGATCGCCAAGGCAAGCGCGCCCAGCGCCGCAAGGAAACGCGCATCGGCCAGAAGGCCCGCGCCCTCGGCCCCGGCCCGCCCTTGTCCGAGGAGCCGGGGCAGGATCGGAACCGAAGCCAGCAGAAGCACGGCCGAGACCAGCGCAGGAAAGATCGCCGCGCCCGGCGGCAGACGGGTGCAGGCGGCCAGGCAGGCCAGCGCCAGGCCCGAGAAACCGATGCCCAGGACCGCATCGCCCCGCCCTGACGCCGCAGCGGCGCCCAGATCGCGGTCGCGCCGGGAGCGGCGGATCTGGCGCAGGATCATCAGGCCCGACACGGCAAGGATTCCCGCGACCATGGGCTGCATCAGCCAGGACCAGCCCGAGATCTGCCAGGACAGGAAGAAGAAGCGTTCCAGGTTCGGGCCAAGGACAAGGCCCAAGGTGAAGGCGGGGCGAGACCAGCCGTAACGCTTCATCGCAAGGCCCAGGGCGGAGAAGACGAGAAGCACGACGAAATCCCGCGGGTCCTTCGAGGTCTGGTAGGCCCCGAGCACCACGAAGGCCAGCGCGATCGGCACGAGCACCGTGGCCGGGACCAGCGCCAGCCGCGCCAGTTGCCGCGTCAGCCCCAGACAGATCAGCGCACCGATCACATTGGCCAGCGCGATGGTCAGGACCAGCGAGACGACGAAGGGCGCGTGATCGCGCAGAAGGTCCGGGCCGGGGGTCAGCCCGTGGATGGTGAAGGCCCCCAGAAGCAGCGCCATCGGGGCCGAGCCGGGCAGGCCGAAAGCCAGTGTCGGAAGAAGCGAGCCGCCCTCCTTGGCATTGTTGGCGCTTTCCGGGGCGATGACGCCGCGGATGTTGCCCTCGCCGAAGGCCGGACCCTTGCCCGGGCGGCGGGCGGCATCGCCATAGGCGACCCATTCGATGATCGTGACCCCGATCCCCGGCACCGCGCCCAGTAGCGCGCCAAGCCCCCCGCTGCGCAGGACCAGGGGCAAGTTGCGCAGCGTCTCGGCCATTCCGCGCCAGAGGCCGCGGGGATCGGGGGCGGTGCCCATCTCGGCAATCCGGCCCCGGGCGACAAGCCCGGCAAGTTCGGGCACCGCGAATAGGCCAAGAAAGACCACGGCCGTCGGCACCCCGTCCCAGAGGTAGACCTGCCCGAAGGTCCAGCGTTCCGCGCCCTCGTAGGGGTCCAGGCCGGTAAAGGCGACCAGCGCGCCCAGAAGGGCGGCGATCAGGCCCTTGAGCGGGTCCTTTCCCGCTAACATGGCAACCAGCGTAAGGCCGAAGGCGGTGATGGCAAAAAGGTCGGCGAAGGTCAGGAACAGGACCAGGGGCCGCATCACCGGCAACGCCATCGCCAGAAGCACGGCTCCGAACAAGCCGCCGATCAGCGAGGCGGAATAGGCCGCGCCCAGCGCGCGGGCCGCCTGCCCTTGCCGGGCAAGCTGGTGGCCGTCCACCACGGTCGCAGCCGCCCCCACCGTCCCCGGCACGCCGATCAGCACGGCCGGGATCGTGTCCGAGGTCGTCGTGACCGAGGCCATGCCCAGAAGCAGCGCGAAGGCGGCCACCGGGTCCAGCGAGTAGGTCAAGGGAATCAGGATCGTCAGCCCGAAGATGCCGCCGATTCCCGGAATCACCCCGATCACCAGCCCGAAAAGGACCCCGGCCAGCAGAAGTGCCAGCCGGTGCCATTCCATCAGGCTGTAGAGCGCAAGGAGGAACGTCTCCACTCGAGCCTACTGCACCAGGGCGCGCGCGGCCTCTTGCACTGCGGGGTCGCTGGCCAGGAAGCCGTCGATCAGCCGTTCGACCTCGACGCCGCTGGTCATGATCAGCTCGAACCCCTGGCGTTCGGCGGCCGCGGCGAATTCGGGATCGGCGGCCAGCCCGTCGAAAGCTGCGCGCAGGCGGGCGACTGCCTCTTCCGAGGTGGCGGGGGGCGCAAGGAAAGGCAGGTGCACCGAGCCGGAGGAGACGACCAGTTCCAGCGCCTTGCGCGTCGCCTCGTCCGGCGCACGATCAAGAAGGAAGGGCACGCCCGGCAGTTCGTTCTTCGGCGTGGGGGCCAGTTCGACGATCACGTTGTAGCGGTCCAGCATGTCGCCTTTCGACAGGGTGGTCACGCCGATACCGCAGCGCGCGCCGATCTCGCCCCGCTCCATCGCGAGATCGATTTCGGTCGCGCTTTCGAAGCCGGTGACGATGTCATAGCGGGCCCCCAGCGCGGCACGGATCGCAGCCGGATAGGTGTAGGTCGTGCTGTCCCTGCCGGTGGCGCCAACCTTGAACTCTTGCGTCAGGAACGCATCCAGGCTGTCGATACCCGATGCCTTGGGCGTGATGCAGTAAGAGGCCGAGTTCGTCATGCTGGCCAGGTAGTGCACCTTGGTGGGGTCGAAATCGGTGCTGTCGGGATTGAAGATCGGCAGAAGCGCGAGCGCCGAGCTGACGGTGCCGATCTGGCTGCCGTCGGTCGTGGTGCTGGACATCATCATCTTGGCCAGCTTCACGCTGCCTGCGCCGGGCACGTTCTCGACCACCACCTCGGTCGTGCCGGGCAGGTGGCGGGGGATATGCTCGGCGATCAGGCGCGCGGCCTCGTCATAGGATCCGCCGCTGCCATAGCCGACCTGGATGGTCAGCGTCTCGGCCCCCGCGGCAAGGGAGAGGGAGAGGGAAAGGGCAGAGGCGAGGAAAAGCGACTGGGCGGACATCAGGGTTCCTTGTGGATGGCAGGTTCCGGCCGCGGATCGGGCGGGTCCTTCGGGTGAAAGGCTTGCGACAGACGCGCGCGGTCGGTCTTGCCCGCCGCCGTGACAGGAATCGCGTCGACGGCGAGAAGGCGAAAGAGGTAGCGAGGGCCAAGCCGCTCGGCGAGTTGGGCGGTCAGAAGGCCGGCGTCGAAGCCGGGACCGGGAACCACCGCAAGGCCCGCGATGTCGCCCCCGCCGGGGTCGGGCAGGCGGAAGGCCGCGACATCGGCCACGCCTGGCTGGCCCTGGAGCGCCGCCTCGAACCATTGCGGGGCGCGCTTGTTGCCCCCGATGTTCAGGAACTCGGCCCGACGGCCCAGGAATTGCAGCGCCCCGTCCCCCAGGCGACGGCAGATGTCGCCGGTGGCGACCCAACCCTCGGCATCGGTGAGGGAACGGCCCGAGGGATAGTCGGTCACGCGGATCTCGGGCGGCACGCGCAGCCAGAGTTCGCCCCCGGTGGCCGGATCGGCAGCGGCGCCGGAGTCGTCGGTGAAGCGATAGCCGAAATCCGGATAGGGTTCGCCCACCCGTCCGGGCAGGTCGGGCCGCTCGGCGGGACGGGCGTGGGCGATCGAGCCGGTCTCGTTGCTGCCATAGCAGAGGACGACCTCGGCGCCGAACAGGGCCTCGGCGCGGGCGGCAAAGGCGGGCGCGACCTCGCCGCCGCCGACCAGGATGCGGCGGAGGCTCGCGGGGGGCGGAGCCCCGGCTTCGACCGCGGCGAGAAGGCGGCGGAAGTTCCAGGGGGACAGTAGCGCAGTCGTGACCCCCTGCGCCGCCATGGCGCGCAGGTTGGCGGCATCGTCGCGGCCCGGATGCAGTTGCAGGACGCCCGAAAGGACGGCGCGCGCCATGTAGTTGAAGAAGGGACTGGAGCCCGGGGCATAGCCGATGAAGACCGGCCCATCGAGGCTGCCGCGCAGCTCTTGCCCGCGCAGGGCGCGCGCCAGAAGCCCCGCATCGCTGATCAGCCGCAGCTTGGGCGTCCCGGTCGTCCCCGAGGTCATGCGCACCATCGCGCCCCCCGGCTGGATCGGCACCCCCCGGCGCGGCGAGCGGATCCAGTCGCGGCCGACGGGGATTTCCCTGGGGCCAGGAATGTCACCACCCGCGACCACGAGATGCCAGTCGATCCCCAGCGCGCCGCCCCGCCCCTCTCTGGGCACCGGGCCGATTGCGGTGGCGCCGATCCGCAGAAGCGCCAGCTTCAGCGCGACGCCCGCAATCGGGTCGCCGACATGGACCGACACGAGGTTCCCCGCCGTGACGCCATGATCCTGCAACGCCTCGGCGAAAGCAATGACGGTGAAGAAGAGATTGGCGAAGGTCACCGGGGCGTCGGTCGGGTCGATCATGGCAAGCGCCGTCGCATGCGCCCGACAGCTGTCCTCGAATGCCGCTGAAAAGCCCTTGGTCATCGTATCCCTGCCCCGGCGGCATCCTAAGGGGCGGCAGCAGGGCGCACAAGCACCGTCACATTCCAATTGGTACCAGCTTGACCTGCGCCCGACGCTGGGCAAGCTGCACATCCGCGCCAGACCCTGACGGAGTGCCGAAGCATGTCCCTGATCGCCGCCATTGCCCGCTCCGCGCAGGCCCGTCCACAGAAGATTGCGCTGATCACCGAGAAAAGCCAGATGAGCCTGACGGACCTGTTGCACCTGACGCAGGTTCTGGATGTCGAGCTTATGACGCGCGGGCTGCGGGCGGGACAGACCGTCGTCATGACCAGCCGCAGGCCCGAGCTTTGCCTGGCGCTGACGCTGCTTCTGTCCTGGCGCGGGCTGACGCTGATCTACGGCCCGGTCGAGCAGGTGGCCGAGGCGGGCATCGCCTTCGATCTGGTGGTCGGGACCGAAGCCTCGGCCGACGTGCCGGGCACACGGCAGATCGTGATCGAGGCCGACTGGTTCGCGTTGATGGGCACATTGGCCCTGCCGGACTTCACTGCGCCGACCGGCCGTCCGATGGGGACCTTCGTCTTCCGCTCATCCGGGTCGACGGGGTTGCCGAAGTTCATCCGCTCGGCCGAGGCCGACCGGCTGTCCGATGCGCAGCGCTATGCCTTCATGGGCGAGGTCGATCTGGGCGCGCGCCGGCTGATGACCACCCTTTCCCTGCATGCCGGCTGGTCGATGGCGGTGGTGCTGGCCACGCTGATCGAGGGGGGATCGGTCGTCGCCCTGGCCGAGGGTGCCAGCAATGCGCTGCCCTGGATCGACCTATACCATGTCGACACGCTGGCAACCTCGCCCGCCATGTTGCAGCTTTACCTGCAAGAGCCGGCGGCAGCGCAGTATCTGACCGGCCTGCGCGACATCCGGCTGGGGGGTGCACAGGCGGGGCCGCAGCTGCTGGCCGAATTCGCGCGGATCTGCCCGGCGCGGCTGCATCTGGGCTATGGCTCGGCCGAGATCGGACCCTGTTTCCGCTGGATCCACGACCCGACCCGTCCGCAGCCCGAAGGCTATCTCGGCCCCTTGCGCAGGCCCGACCTGGAACTGGGTTTCTTCGACGCGACGCTGAACCTGCTGCCTGAGGCAAGCGAGGGGCTGGTCGGATTCCGGCCGGTGAGCGGCCATTTTGCCCGGCAGTATCTTTCCGACCGCAGCGACGCCCGGACCGGCTTTCGGAACGGCTGGTTCTTCCCCGGCGACATCCTGCGTCGGGTGGGCGAGAACTACTTCATCCTTGGCCGGGTGAAGGAAGTGGTGAACTACGGCGGCAACAAGTTCGCGCTTTCCCGGGTCCGCCAGGTGCTGGAGACAGCCTTTCCGGGCGTCAGCCTGGTGCCGGTCGCCCTGACCGACGCCGAGGGGATCGAACGGCTGGGCGTGGTCTACAGCGCCGCGCGCGGCCTGTCCGAAGGCGAGTTGACCGCCGCCGTCGCGCCGCATTTCACTGGATTGAAAGTCATGCGCTGCATGCGTGTAGAGCGGTTGCCATTGACCGAGACCGGCAAGGTCGACACGCAGCGGATCCGCGAGATGCTGACCCGGGGCTGAAAGCGAAAGGCCGCACCCGAACGGGCGCGGCCTTGGTCATGCGTTGCGTCTGATCTGGGTCAGAAGCGGAAGCCCAAGCGGATCGACACGGTGGTCAGTTGCGCGTCGTCAATATAATCGGTGGCCGGAACGCCGCCGATTTCGCCGTCGCCCGACATGTTGCGCGTGGTCACGTCCGCACCGAAGAAACCGTTGTCATTGAACGGCATCTCGAACCCGGCGCCCAGCGAGAAGCCATTGAAATCGCCGCTTTCGCCGCCGTATTCGAAAGTCCCGAGCGAATAGCCGAGCGAGCCATAGACCAGCGTGCTGCCCACTATCGTGCCCAGACGGCCCTTCAGGTCGAGGATGCTGCCGATCCTGTCGACATAGGCGCTATCGCCCTGGACGCCGCCATTCCAGGCCAGTTCGCCGCCATAGACCATATTGCCCGAGACGACGTTGTAGCCGGCGAAGATCGACCCGACCGTACCGTCGAAGGAATAGCCGTCATCGCCAAAGGTGCTGAAGTCGCCCGTGGCCGCGCCAAGGCCCGCACCGGCATACCAGCCGCCGACGTCCTGCGCATGAGAGAGGCCCGCCGACCCGGCAAGCATGGCGGCACCACTGCCGATCACCTTCAACGCAACTTCTTTCGCGGCCATGTTCATTCTCGCGGTTAGAATTCGGTTACCGGAATGTTACTCAGCCGGAACAGCGAAAGCAAACCCCGAACCTGCCCTGAGGGAAATCAGGCAGATGGCGCGGCAACAAAGTCACAGATGCGCCTCGTCTGCCTGCGCCGCCCTCTCTTGACGGCGGAACTTGCCCTCCTCGACCATCCGGACGCAGGCGCGGCGGTCGGCCTTACCATTCTGGTTGCGCGGCAGGGTGTCGGCAAAAAGGAAACGTCTCGGCACGACAGACTCGCCTCCCAGTGCCAGGAGCGCGATTCGAGCCTCGGCAAGGAGGCGACTCATGTCGGCGCCAGGCTCGACACTAAGGAAGGCGCGCAGGCCTTCCGTGCCGGGAAGATCGGGCAGAATGAAGCTGATCGCGTCGCGCACGCCTTCGACACCGAGAAGCGTGAAGTCCAGAAGCTGGGCATTCACCTTCTGGCCGCCAAGGTTGAACTGGTCGTTCACCCGGCCGGTTATGTGGAAATTGCCCTCGGCATCCCAAAGGCCCAGGTCACCGGGGTGGAACGAGCCGGCGCGGAAGCTGGCCGCAGTCGCCTCGGGGGCGTTCAGGTAGCCGGGTGCGAGATAGGTGTTGGTCACCCGGATCTCTCCCTCCTGCCCCGCGGGCACAGGACTGCCATCGGCGGCGACCACCTCGACCCGGGAGCCGGGGGCCAGGACGGTGCGGCTGGCGATGCTGCCGTCGGCGCGCAGGGTCCTGATGTTCGTCAGCGCGTTGAACCCCTCGGTCGAGCCGTATCCGACCCAGACCTCGGCAAAGCTGGAAAGCAGGTCGCGCACCAGGGATTCGGCTGCAGGACCGCCCGAAAGTTGCAGGATCGCCACCTTCCCCGGCGCGCACAGCCCTTGAAGGCCGCTTGCCGCCTGGGCGGGCGAGGCAAGCGCGTAGCCCACTCCGTCGCCGAACCAGGCCTCGGCGTCGCGTCCGAAACGGACCGAGCCCGCGTGCAGAAGCGCGGTCAGCGCATAGGTCAGCCAGACCGGCGCCGAGACCGGGAACAGGCTGGCCATCCGCAACCCGCGCCAGTCGAGCCGGCGGGCATTCGCGGCGATCCGGTCGACCACGACCCGGTGCGGAAGGCCCACCAGCTTGGGGGTGCCGGTGGTGCCCGAAGTTTGGCTGATCATCCAGATGTCGTCATCCGAGCGGAACCCGGCGAAGGGCAAGGCGCTGCCCGGGGTCACGGATCGCGGGGCGAACCAGGTTGCATCCAGGGGTGTGATCGGGAGGGAGGCGGGTTCCATCGTTGCGTCGTCCAGCGTCAGGTCGATCGCCAGCCGGTCGGTGCCCAGAAGATTGCCATGCCCGAAGACCCAGCGCGCGCCGATCAACGCCGTGGCCATGAGCGAGGCGAGCGAGATCACCGGATCGGCAGTGCGCACCGCAACGGTGCTGCCCTGCCCCATCCCCCGCTCGTGCAGTCCAAGGGCAAGCGCCAGGCTGGCCTCGGCCAACTGGCCATGGGTGACGGAAAGCCCCGCGCCGGTCACGGCCAGCACCTGGGGAAAGCGTGCGACTGCGCGCAGGTAGTGAAGCCCGAGATTGCCGCTGCGGGTCTGGTCCATGATCTGCCGTCCATCCGAATGCGTCGGCTACAGTGCGGCGCGGCCGAGCGGGCGTCAATCCGATGATCCGCGCGGTCGTCGCGCCTGCGACTTGCTGCTGGTCCTGCCGTGGAAAGGCGCGGCGGCCGTGGTGGCCCCGCGCCGGCCGGTATCGTCTTGGAGGGCCGCCTCGGCAGCGTTCGCCCGCCGGACCATGTCGTCGTGTGGCGCCGTGGACAGCGAAGCCTGATACTCGGGGTCGTCGTGGTAGGCCTTGGCCGATTTGAAACTGGCGAGCGGATGGTGAGTTGGCGGGGGTCCGCCCCCTCCACCGTCTCGATCTTGCCCTGTCCGGAAAGGATCTTGCCCCCCAGGCACGGGGCCACCCCGGCCCAGATCTGACCATAGGCCCTCAACGCCTCGGTATCTTGATGGTGCCTGCGCATGATCCAGTAACCACCGTTTTCAGATCACCGCCCGTTCCACCACGCGCTCTCCCTTGGCGAAGCGGGCATGAAGGAAGGGCGTCAGGTCCATCGACTTGAAGCCGCCGTAGATGATCTGTTCCGCCACCCCGCGCCCCACGGCCGGACCCTGCTGCGAGCCGTGGCCGGAGGAGCCGTTGGTGAAGTGGAAATTCCGCACCTGGTCATGCGGCCCGATCACCACGTTGTAATCGAAGGTGTTGTAGTCATAGTGGCCCATCCAGAAGTCGACGATCTCGACCTCCTTGAACTGCGGGATGCGGTTCGAGACGATCGGATGCAGCTTCCTTTCCCAGATGCCCTCTTCGGCCGCGAAATCATCGGGGGCCATCGTGTCATCCGGTCCCATCGGCGGGCAGCCGATCAGGTAGTCATCACCGAACTGGCGAAAGTGGACGCCGGTCGGGTCGATGGTCAGGGGCAGGTCGCGGTCCAGGGGCCGCTTGGCGCGGAAGACATAGGTATAGCGCCGCTTCGGCTGGATATCGAGCTTGAGGCCGGCCATTGCCGCCACCTGCCCTGCACGGGTGCCAGCCGCGTTCACCACATGGCCTGCCGCGATCACCTCACCGCTGGCCAGCGTCACCGAGGTCACCCGGTCGCCCTCGCGCCCGATGGCCGTGACGCGGTTGCGGATATAGTCCACCCCGCGCTCCAGCGACTTGCGGATCAGCCATTCGACCATCAGGGGGGCGTTGTAGTAACCCTCGTCGCGGGTGTTCAGGCTGCCCGCCGCGATGTCGTCCAGCTTGTAGAACGGATAAAGCGCGACGATCTCCGCCGCCGAGACCATGCGGGTGCCCGCGCCATTGGCCGCTTGCACCGCCTGATCGCGCTTCAGGACTTCGGTCAGCGCGGGGGTATCAGACAGGTAGAGATAACCGAAGCTGCGGATCGACAGGTCAGGCACAGCCGGATCGCCGCCCAGATTGGCGCGGAAGTTCTTCACGAACTCTGCCGCGAACTGGCCGATCCGCACGTTGATCGGGTTGGCGAATTGCTGCCGCATGCAGTTGTTCGACGCCCCGGTCTGGGCCTTGGCAAAGGTTGGATCGGGATCGACGATCAGCACCCTGCCTTTGAAGTCGGGGTTCGAGGCCAGGAACCAGGCGGTGTTCGCCGCCATCGTCGCACCGCCGATGATCACCACGTCATAGCCGCTTGCCTTGGGCTTGGTGTCGAAGGCAGGCAGGTTCATCACCCAGGAGGAATCTTTCGACGAGGTCATTTCTCACATCCCCCGCGTCGCGCCGCCATCGACGCGGATGTTCTGGCCGGTGATGTATGCCGCCCCTTCCGAGGCGAGGAAGGCGATGGTCGCGGCGATTTCTTCCGCCTTGCCGTAACGCTGCATCGGCACAGCCAGGCGGCGGTCCTCGGTGGCAGGCAGGCTGTCGATCCAGCCGGGCAGCACGTTGTTGATGCGGATGTTCTCCGCCGCGTAGGTGTCGGCGTAGACCTTGGTGAACGAGGCCAATGCCGCGCGCGCCGCCGCCGAGGTCGGGAACATGGACGAAGGCTCAAACGCCCAGGCGGTCGAGATGTTGATGATCGAGCCGCCCTTTTGCGCCTGCATGAAGGGCGTCACCAGCCGGATCGGGCGGATGGCGGACAGGAAGTAGACCTCCATCCCGGCATGCCAATCGGCATCGGTCAGTTCGATGATCTGCTTGCGCGGCCCGTGACCGGCAGAGTTCACCAGAACGTCGATCCGACCCCACTTCGCTCCCACCGCGTCGATCAACCGCGCCACGTCGTCGTTCGACTGGTTCGATCCGGTCACACCAAGGCCTCCCAGTTCCGCCGCCAGGGCTTCGCCCTTGCCAGAGGACGAAAGGATGCCGATCTTGTAGCCATCCGCAGCCAGACGACGGGCAGCAGCGGCGCCCATGCCCGAACCACCGGCCGTAACGATCGCGACTTTTTCTGCCGACATTTCTCTCTCCATACCACTAAGGCAGGCCATCATTGGCCTTACATTGCCCTCAAAATACGGGATTGACGGCCTCGGCACGAACCATGTTATCTGCCATGATTCAGCAGAAAAACTATCCGATGAAGAACAACCTCTCCCGTCTCCCGCCATTGAACGGCCTTCGCGCGTTCGAGGTGGCCGCGCGCCACCTGAACTTCCGCTTGGCCGCCGAGGAACTGGGTGTGACCCAAGGTGCCGTTGCGCAGCAGGTCCGGGGATTGGAGGCACATCTGGGCCTCCAGCTGTTCTCGCGCCAGACCCGGGCCTTGGCGCTTACCGAGGCGGGGCGAGGCTATGCCACCAACATTCGCAAAGCCTTCGAGCTGATGGTCGACGCGACCGAGGTTCTGCGTCCTGAGCCCGCCCATATGACCATCAGCGTGACACCGACCTTCGCCACCAGATGGCTGATCCCGCGGCTTCCGTCGTTCTCGGAGGCACACCCGGGCATCGACCTGCGCATTGTCGCCAGCGACCGTATCTCCAACTTCCAGACCGACGCCGTCGATCTGGCCGTCCGCTATGGCAGGCCACCCTTCGGGCCGGGTCTCACGGCGGACCTCCTGTTCGAACAGAGCATCATCGCAGTCGCCAGCCCGCAGATCGCTGAACGCCTTGAGGCCGGACCAAATGTCCTAACCCTTCTGCATGACAGCCACGACCTGTGGCCGCAGTTCTTTGCGGTCGCATTCCCTCAGGGGGCTCCTCCTGCCCAGAAGAACATGCGCTTCAGCCAGACTTCCCTGGCGATCGAAGCGGCCATTGCAGGGCAAGGGCTGGCATTGGCAAGCCGTTTCTTTGTGACCCAGGATCTGGCCTCAGGAAAACTCGTACAGGTGCTGGGTGCGGAATTGCGAACTGGGTCAGATTTCTACCTTGTCGCCCCGCGCAAATCCAGGAATGCGACTGGCGTCCAATCCGTGCGAAGCTGGTTGATTGGCCAAGCATCGACGTAAGCGCGAACAATACTGTTCGGAGCGGGAGCGCAGGACCCCAGCATTTCAGTTTCAGAGCTGACCTGCCCGCCCCGGTCGTCCCTCGTTCATAATGAGAGTCCTTCGGGTCGATAGTAGTCGGTTTCGGGTTGGGCAAGCGCGCCTGGCGCGGAGCCTTCGGACTGCTCAAGCGCCCGGCACACTTCTGCCGGGGTCCGATTGCGCAGCGAGGAATGCCCGACGTTATTGTAGCCCGCCCGGATTCTGGCGGGCCTGGCACGGAATTCCATCCTCCACCCTCGCCCCGACTACCGACTGCGGGCGCTGCTGCGCGCGGCGCCCAGTCTGCGCCGTCAGAGGTGACAGCGTAGATCAGCACCTATTGTACTTCATTATCAACGACAAATGCAGTCACAGCTTTCCGCCTGCCGGGATGGCTCGCAGTCTAGGGGCGATTTCATCACGGAGACTGCGGCGTGGGTTTCAGCGTAGCGATGGCTTCCTTGATCTCAGCGAGGTTTCGCAGCAACGCCGGGCCCGGTAGAGTCGAGAATCCACTGTGTGATGGCGTCGAGGTCACGCGCGACCAGTGGGTGGAAGCGGATACGGTAATTCACGCCCCGTGCGCCGCGCCAATGGTTGCGCGTGCAGTGCCGAAGACATCGTCGTTGTCGATGAACGCAGCGCGCAGCGTTTCCATGCGAGCATGGATTTCTTGTGCCAGGCCGAGAGGGCCACCTCGCGCTCCTGGTCGTTCTGCATCATCTACTCCAGCGCGGCCGCCACCGCGCCGCTTTGATTGGCAAAGACGCCCTGCCCTACCTTTTCCGAAAGCAACTGGTGGTGGCGGTCGGTGAAGCTGGGGATGATCTCGACGGTCATCCGCACCTCTTTGGTATGACTGAATCATGTATGGGGCAACGCGATGGCTTTAGCGTCACCGGCAAGGGTGCGCTCGCCTCCCATTCACGCGCGACTCTCAAAACATCGACGTGGCGTTCACTCATTCTGCGCAAACGCAAACGCCGCCCCGGAGGGCGGCGTTCAAGCGTTTGATAACGCGACGTATTTTGGTTGCGGGGGCAGGATTTGAACCTGCGGCCTTCAGGTTATGAGCCTGACGAGCTACCGGGCTGCTCCACCCCGCGACGGTTGTGCCTGTTTTTGGCACGCGAGCCCCGAGGGCGTATTAGCGATC